>CAWDOO010000007.1:0-28217 GCA_963804035.1 uncultured Gammaproteobacteria bacterium
AATGGAAATGACTTTCTCTAACATAGGCAACGCTGATTGCCAGCATCCCTTCTTTATTGACTATGAAAGAGAATATGATGAAACCTAAATTGAGTAAACTCACGAACACAGTTTATTATTTGATTGCTTTTGCTTTTTTCGCCTTATCTGCCCAAGTATATGCCAATCCCAATCCAGTATTAGCCAATACATTGAGCGACACCAACATCCCCGACATTCCGCCGCCAGGAAAATTAGTGGATATTGGTGGACGGAAAATGCAGATTGACTGCCGTGGAGATGGCAAGCCTACCGTAGTATTGGAGTCTGGACTGGGTACATCGGGTTCTTTGGACTGGAGCTTTGTCCATAACCAGATTGCCAAAACCACGCGGACTTGCGCCTACAGCCGCGCTGGGATCATGTGGAGCGACCCGTATGATGCGCCAGAGGTTGCAAAAACCATAGCAGAAGACTTGCATACAACCCTAAGCAAAGCGGGAGAAAAAGGACCGTTTGTTTTGGTTGGCCATTCTTTGGGCGGCCCGTACAACATGATTTACACCAAGTATTTTGGTGCAGAGGTGGCGGGCTTGGTGTTTGTTGACTCCTCCCATCCCGATCAACTTTCGGAATTTGAAGACATTGTCGCCAAATACCAATCGACACCATCCCGTTTGGAAAAGGTAAGGCCTTCCCATAAACTGCTGACCGTGGGAACCAACTGCAAATTGTGTTCGGTACGGTATTTGCGCTTGCTTCAAAGTCGGAAGCGGCATCAGTAAGAGAGGGTGAAGCTCTCGTACAAAATCTTTTGCTGAAGCAGGCACAATTCGCCAGTTAGGTGAGCGTCCGGCTATCGTTTTAACGGCAGGCGCACCAATTTCTGCCGAGGAACAAGCCTGGTAGGCATGACACCGGAAGAATATAAACAATACCGTATAGGTTGGAGGCTGTTACAGGCGGACATGGCTACTTGGTCAAGCAACAGCCAGCATCTGATTGTTCCTGATGCTGGCCATCATATCCATATCGATCGGCCGGATGTGGTCATAGCGGCAGTCCGGTCTGTGGTCAACAGTGTACTTAGCCACAAACGGGTAAACTATGATGACGGTAAAGAGTCGAGAGATAATGAGTATTATAAAAATGTTAACCATAGCCAATAATTCATTATAAAAGTCGAGAGTCTTTAATTTTCTACAAATATTAGGAATAAACAATGAATCCGGAATTTAAAATGCTCCTTGGCGCAGTATCGGCGTTACTATTGAATGGTTGCAGTGCTATTACGCCTATCAATCATTTGGCCTTGCCGCCTGTGACTTCTATAGAAGGCACCGTCACCCAGGTTAATAAAAATGGCTTTTACCTTAAAGACCTGTCCGGTTCGATTTTCGTTAGGGCGAAATTGCCAAGCGAAAAATCATTGCCGATTATACCGGGCGAAAATATAAGAGTATGCGGAAATTTACAGGGTGGAGAAGAGAACATTTTTGATGGCTATGTCATCGTAAATGCGGCAGGACGAAAAATAATTATAAGTCGTCCCACGCCGCACTTTGGCTTTATCATTCAGACAGCTTTTGAATAGTAAATGTAATGCCTGAAGTTTGACTAACCATTTAGATTCCGCATTTACAGGTAAGACAATGGCAATCCAATCGAAACAACCCAGTGTATCTCGCATAACCACTGAAACCTTGTTGCGGATTTCGGCAATGGTTTTTTGGCTGATTTTGGCCGTGCAAAACCTAGCTGCTCCAATCCCGGAAGGCACCGAAAATTCTGTGCCTCCCTTTGCTTTCTCAGTTGTTGCTTTTTTAGGTTTTGGTGCGGCTTTTTGGTTTAACACCCGCGACATTGCTTTTCAGTCTCTGGGTTGGCGTTCTATTCTATTACTGGCCTTTCAATCCGCTTGTGGTTTTACGGCCAGTACTGATTTGCTGTACATCGTCGCCGCTGAAATCCCTTTGGTGTTGCCAGCGCGAGCCGCATTTATGTGGATAATTGGGCAAACCACGCTTCTGACTGCCTGGATATTTTGGCTAGATCAAACAGGTACAGGCAACCTTACCTTTTTGCCGTTGCCCCAGCTACCACATACCTTAGTTGTAATCTTGACAGATATTGGGGTGTTCGCCGTCCATGCTTTCGCGTTCTTTATGGGCTACCTTGCCACTTCCGAATCACGGGGCCGACGTGCTGCCGAGCGGCTGAATGCGGAATTGTTGGCGACGCAGGAATTGCTGGAGCAAAGCAGCCGTGTGGCGGAACGGACGTATGTCGCCCGGGAATTGCATGACACTTTAGGCCACCATTTGGTAGCCTTGAAAGTGCAGCTGGAACTCGCCCATCACTTGGCAACCGAAGGAAAAGCCAAAGTACCGCTGGACGATGCCTTAGCACTGGTTAAGGAGTTGCTCAATGATGTGCGCGAAGTTGTTAGTGAAGTAAAGAAACCGGCAATAATTGATTTATGCAAAGCTATTGAAACCCTGCTGGCGGGAATCAAAAACCTCTCAATTCATTTAACTTTTCCAGTTGAGTTAAAGATTGGTGAACCGGCCTATGCCCATCTACTATTTCGCTGTGTACAAGAAGCGGTGACAAACACTTTAAAACATGCGAACGCAAAAAATCTCTGGGTTGAATTCAAGGAAGATCAGCAGTCAACAACTCTTACGGTGCGAGATGATGGCAAAGGTTGTTCCCTATTGCATCCAGGCCACGGCTTGAACGGTATGCGTGAACGCCTAGAAGCGCATAACGGTCGCCTAGAGATTATTAATGACTCCCGCCAAGGTTTTATGCTTAAAGCCCTTCTTCCAAAATCGGACAGGCCTTTACCATGATCCGTGTCGTCATTGTCGATGACCATACCTTAATGCGTAGCGGCATCCGTGGCCTGCTTGCACTGACCGATGATATTGCTGTCATCGCTGAAGCCGGGGATGGCGAACAAGCCATGCAAGTCATCACCGAAACCAAACCGGATTTGGTCTTGCTGGACATCCGTCTGCCTAAGTTTTCTGGTTTACAAGTGCTGAAAACCCTGAACGACCAAGGCATCTTACCAGCCACTATCTTGTTGACCACTTTCGATGACGACGAAGCCTTGTTGCAAGGCATGCGTTTTGGTGCCAAGGGCTTTTTGCTGAAAGACATTTCATTGGAGCGCTTAGTGGACGCTATTCGGCGGATCATGTCAGGTGAGCGCTATTTTCGTCCGGCTCTGACAGAACGTAGCTTGGAGGGCGTTAAAAACATAGCCCATGAGTTTGATAGCCTTGATCCGCCAGACCCCTTAACGCCAAGGGAAAATGAAGTGCTTGCCTTGATAGCTGGCGGTTATAACAATGTTGAAATCGCCGGGGCGCTTGGTACGGCGGAAGGCACGATTAAAAACCACGTTTCCAATATTATTTCCAAACTGGGAGTCCGCGACCGGGTGCAAGCTGTATTCAAGGGCATTGACATGGGGCTATTATGAAAAAAGTAGTATAATATTTGCAAATCCGAATGTTCATAAAGATACCTTATCGTCTTCAGTGTATTATTGATTCGGCCTTCTGAGGTTTTAATCTCCGTTCGCTTTGAGCCTGTCGAAAGGCTTTGCGTGCTTCGACTCTCTCAGCACGAACGGTTCAATCATTAAAGGGCCGAATTAATAAAAATAAATCGCTCTGACCCGTTAATAACCAAAACGGTGATTACAGCTATCTAAAAAAATCTTTCTGACTTGGCTGATTGAGGTAGGAATGGCTAAGCAGGATGTTGAAAAGTTGATCATTGCAGTCGCGGACGATCAATAAATCGTGTGAACGTAAGGTTTCGGCTATCCTGAGAAAGCCAATAAGATTACAGCAATACCCGAAACGTTTTGCCGAGTCGGTTCAATCTCCAAGCTGTTTACCGATACGTTGGTGATGCAGTTTTTGGAACAAGGTAAGTTGGAAATTGATAAGCCCTTACGAACTTATCTGCTTATCATTTAAAATCCACTTTCCAAATGCCGAATCGATAACTTGCGTAATATCATGCCCCATCATTTTGGCTTACCGGGGGGATATCGATAATGGCATATGGACAAAAATGCCAAAGCCTTCTAACCAACTTGTCGGCCAGCTCAAAAATGACTATGTCGCTTTTCTTGAAACCTATTTCGAATTTTCAACCGTTAAACTAGAAAATAAGCATGGAAACAATCTTGAATATCACCAACGGTGATAGTGCAGTTATGGCCATGCAGCTAGCGGAAATCCCCGGTGATTTTCTTCCTTGGCGTGATGTACTGCATGATGGGCCAGTCCCTGCCTTCCTTTCGCTAGAGCAACTATCCGAAGTTCGAGCTCAATTTATTAGCGATCAAGGTTGGGGAGAACTAGCGGTCGTCATGAATAGTTTTAAGGGACGAGACAGAGAGCTTTTATTCTTTAGAAACTATTCAAAAGTCAGATTATGGTTTGAACATGACTTGTATGACCAGTTACAGGTGTTGCAGATATTGGACTGGTTTCGTGAAAATTCCCCAGGAACGACAAACTTAAGTATTATTTGCACAGAGCAATATCTCGGGTTGGCAAGCCCTGAGCAAATAAGGACGTTACTTCAGTATGAAGAACTTATTACTGAAAGCCACCTTATGCTTGCAAAGAATGCTTGGTCAGCGTTTAGATCACACGACCCAGAAAATTGGCAAGAGTTATTGCAGGATGATACTTCACGGCTGCCCTTTTTAAACGGTGCAGTTCTCCGGCTACTGGAAGAATACCCTGACTATAATTGTGGTTTATCGCGGACAGCGCAAACGGCGTTAAAGATACTATCGCAAGGCCAATATACGTTTGGCGAATTATTTGGCAAATACCAGGAAACGGAAGAGAGGCTCTTTCTGGGTGATTTGAGCTTTTGGGCCATATTGCGGCAATTGTTGACATCCAATTCTGCATTAATAACGTCAACATCAGACCTGCAAATCACTACACCACCTTGCCCAGAGCAACAGCTGACAATTACTCCGGCAGGTGAAAAAGTACTTGCCGGCAAACAGAACTGGTTGGATACCGTTACCCTGGATCACTGGATAGGCGGGGTTCATTTGACCACTGAAAACAGCTGGTGTTGGAATTCAAAATTACTCGCATTGGTCAAACAGCGTTGAGCTATCTTTGCCTGAGTACCAATATATTTCCAATGGGTCTAAGCTGTACCAACTCTTCAAACATCAATCCTGCCTGGTCGAACAGGCTTTGCCACTCTGCAAGCGTCCTTTCTTTACCTCGAGTGGCCATAAACATCTGCATGTCGAAGGCGGCGCTGGACATATCGGCCTTAAATTCCGGCACAACTAACTCCATGAGGGCAATATGGGCACCGGTATCGGCAATGGCAGCGGCCAGATTACCCAGTATCTTGATACAGTCCTGGTCATCCAGGCTATGCAGTACGGCACTTAATAAATAGATGTCCTTGTCGTCTTTGGCGGCCGGAATGGATTCAAGCATGTTTCCAGCCTGGTAACTTATTCGGGCAAGTAGATCGGCCGATTCTTTGCCAACCCAAAACGTTGCTGCTGTTTTAATGATCTGATCCCGGTCGAACACCTGTGCAGTCAGGTGTGGGTATTGTTTCAAGATCGCCAGGGATTTACAGCCTTTTGATCCACCCATATCTATAATGCGCCCAAATTGTCCCCAGTTGAAATCCGTGACAAAGCTATTTCCTGCCAATGCTTCGATATTGTCCATTGCCAGGGAGAATAAAGTATCAAATTCAGCGTGGCCATCCATGTAAGTGTACAGTTCTTGACCGTGGGCAAGTTCAAAGGGAACATTGTCTGAGCGAATGCCTTGTTCCAATGGCTCATACCAAGGCTGACTCATCTCCATGGAGTTATGCATCAAAATCATGGCCCTAACATTTTTCGTATGGTCATCCCTTAAATAAGCAGAAAGGCTATTGTTCTTAAAGACATGGGGCGACACTTCTTCAAAGATGCCCATTGCCGCCAGCAGACGCAACAAACGGTAAATCGCCTCCGGTTGCGCCGATACTTGCTTTGCAATGGACTCACTCGTCAGTTGTCCATCGCCTAATAAAGTGGCGATATTAAGGCGGGTTGCAACATAAAGCGCACGGGATTGCCAAAAGGCTGAGCCAATCTGGATTAATCGAAAAGGTGCTGGGGTTAGCTTATTGGAAATGGATTGTAGCCAAAGGGTAAACTTCATCAGCTTTGCAAACAGGTAAACCGAAACGGCGTTTTTTTGTAGTTTCATCGTTTATCGCCTAAAACCTGTTGTTGGGATACCAAACCAGCCGAAAACAAAAGGCCATTGAAGACGGCCAATTTTTCAAAAAAAGCGTCATCCATCTTGCGCCCAAGTTGCTCCTCAAAAATGTCTTTGAGCAGCATCGGCATCATGGCCAGGCTGACAAACGCCATACGGACAATATCAGGATCTAATGAAGATGGGATTTGTCCACCGGATTTTAGCTCAGCCATTTTCTGTGCGCCGCGTGTGCGTCCACGTTCCAGTAACTGTTGGATAAAGCGTCGCCCAGGGCTTTGATTGAGTGCCAGTACCTTTAAGATCAGCTTTGGAAATTCAGGTTGTAGGGTCATGGTTTCGTAATACAGCAAAAGAAAATCCTTAAACCCATCAGGAGAATCCAGCATCTGGCCATCCAAAACCTTTAACAAAGGATCGAGGGTTTCGCGTATCATTTCTTCGTACAAGCCTTCCTTGTTTCCAAAGTAATAACGGATCATGGAAATGTTGGTATCAGCTTTTTCTGCAATCAAGCGGGTTGTGACCCGATGGTAGTCGTCAGACAAAAAGCTGTCGAGCGCCGCTTTGAGCAACCTTTCCCGCACGGAATCAGGAGTAATTTCTGGGGTGTTTAGCATTTTATTCGCCAGCATCGGTTAGAGAATGTTAGTGTAGCAGTCGTAAAACTGGGGTTGTAGGCATTTCGTTAATCAATTTAAGGGGTTTGATTAAATGCGGTTTGCTTAGCGTTTAATCTATAAAAAATTATAAGGTGTTGGGTGTTAATAGCCATGAAAAAACAGGAGGATGCATTGTTTGTCGTCATATTCCAGGCAAAAGTGCGTAGCGTTGACAGCGAGTATTCAACGGTTGCAGCAAGGTTGCGTGAATTGGCATTAGGCCAGTTTGGGTGTCTTGATTTTCAGGCCGTCACCGAGGGAGAAAATGAAATTGCCCTCTCCTATTGGGCAAACGAAGCAAGCATTTTGGCTTGGAAGTCACATTCGGAACATATGATGGCGCAACAACTAGGTAGGGAGTGTTGGTATGAGTCTTATACTGTGCAGGTGGCGGAAATTATCCGTGAGTACCGTGTTTCTCTCTAATATGGCACCTAACGGAACACAGTCATTTGGCACACTTAAGATATTTCACAAATGATGCCGCGTAGTCTCTTGATACGTGGCCTATTGGTTTTCTCTGGGATTTGCTGCCTGGCTGCGATATTGGGCAGCGTTTATCAAATGCAGGCAACCGCCGCCGACTTAAAGTCACATCCTGCACCGGGGCGCATGGTAAACGTCAATGGGCTGATCTATCACTTGAACTGCACAGGAACAGGTTCGCCAACGATTATTTTGGAAGCTGGTTTGGGTGAAAGCTCGTTAAGCTGGTATCCGGTTCAAGCTAAGCTCTCCCAAACAACCCAAGTTTGCGCATATGATCGCGCCGGGCTTGGATGGAGTGATCCGGCGGACGAACCCATGTCACCTGAGCAAGTCGCAACAAACTTGCATACCTTGCTTCGCAATGCGCCAATTACTCCACCTTTTGTGCTGGTTTGCCATTCACGCGGCGGCATATTTTGCCGTCACTATTATCACCAGTTTACCCAGGAAGTTAAAGGCCTAGTACTTGTTGATTCTACGCACGAACAAGGCGCTTTTCGGGAGTATCCTTATGTGCAAGCAGACTATCTTAAACAAGGAATCCAGATTGCCATTGCGCCTTTGCTTTCCCGTATCGGGGTTATTCGCTTGATGGGCTGGGCAAACGCCGACCGCCTACCATCGCCTTTGCCTGACGACATTTTGGCGGCAAAATCAGCCGTTCAAAACCGTACTGACACCACCCTTGCCGTCATCAACGAAATAACCGAAATGCGGAAAGGCTTGGATCCATCCACACCACCGCCAGCTTCACTGGGCAACCTGCCGCTGGTGGTGTTGACTGCTGGCAACGGAATAGACATTGTGTTAGCTGAACGTGAAGCCAAGACATCGAATGGTTCGGTAGAAAATGCCGTGGCTGTTGCCCGTATTGAACGCACGTCGCATGAAGAATTGGCCGCCCTTTCATCAAACAGTAAGCATGTCATAGCGGATAGGAGTGGGCATTTCATTATGTACGACCAGCCTGACCTGTTGGAAAGCAATGTATTGGAACTACTGAATTCTGTTCGTTGCCTGTCCGCGCATGATTGTTGAAGATGATGACTTACCAATATGCCCACTAAGCCAGTGAAATATAGCCAGTTCGGTTCCGATAATGGGCAGATAGTGATTTACTTCCACGGTGTGCCAGGATCTACGGAAGAATGTGCCATTTTTGATTCTTATGCAAAAGATCAGGGTTTGACGATTATTTGTTTAGCGCGATTTTCTATCGCTTCCGAGATAAGCGGAGAAACATATTATCAGTTTTTGGCCAGAGAGATTTCAGCATTGGCAGACGGTAAGCCGGTAGATTTTATTGGCTTCTCCGTCGGTTCGTTTATTGCCTTGCAAACCAGCCGTTATATGACTGATGGTGTCAGGAGTTTGCATTTGATTTCTGCGGCTGCACCGTTGGAAGCGGGTGATTTTATAAACGCAATGACAGGTAAACAGGTTTTTAAACTAGCCAAGGCATTTCCAGGATTGTTCGTTTTGTTGTCATACTGGCAAAGCTTGCTAGCTCTATTTTCCGCCAAGACACTATTTAATTTGTTGTTTGCCAGTGCCGCTGTTGCTGACAAAGCATTGGTCAACGACCGTGAGTTCCAAGCCAGTATCACCAACATATTGCGGTCGTGTTTTATTGGCCACATCCAAGGCTATGTGCGTGACATAAAAGCGTATGTACAACCTTGGGAAACCACACTTTCTGACATTTCCGTCAATACGCACATCTGGCATGGGGCGGAGGATAACTGGTCGCCAACGCCGATGGCTGGCTACTTGAAATCAGCGATTCCGGGTTGCTCACATATCGAAATAATGGAAGGTTTGTCGCATTACTCATGTCTGTATGAAGCCGTGCCAAAAATATGCAGGCAATTGGGCAAGGCTTAAAATACAATCAATGCTCTTACCTTTTCGGCAGCATTTCAAGGAAATCGAGAACGAACATGTACAAACTTTATGACTTTTTACCATCAGGAAATTGCTACAAAATTCGGCTATTGCTTAATCAATTAGGCATTGACTATGAGCGGGTCAATGTTGATATTTTAAATAAAGAATCGCGTACGCCGGAGTTCCTAAAAATTAACCCTAATGGCCGCACGCCTGTTCTGTATCATGACGGGAAGTATCTTGCTGAGTCCAATGCGATTTTAGGGTATTTGGCTTCAGATACCCACTTTTTACCTAAAGGCAAATATGAGCAAGCCCTGGTTTTGCAGTGGATGTTCTTTGAGCAATATAGTCATGAGCCTAATATCGCAACCCCACGATATTGGGTGTCAATACTGAAGGCCGAAGAAGAATACAGGGAACAGCTGACAGCAAAAATGAAGCTCGGCTATGCTGCATTGGATGTCATGGAACAGCATTTGGCAAACAACACGTTATTTTGTGGCTAATCAGTACAGTATTGCGGATATTGCCTTGTATGCTTATACCCATGTTGCAGAAGAAGGGAATTTTGATTTGTCGGGATACAGTGGAATAAAGGCATGGTTTAAACGGGTTGAGAGCCAAGAAAATTACATCGACATTCAAAAAAGCTAACAAACACGCTCAACCGGGACGTGGTTAATAATGTCAGTTTTATTTTTCAGCCAACGTGTGAACATTGCAACAAGCCCTTCACTATTTGAACAATCAAATGCTCGTATCTGTAGCTATGAGTGTACGTTCTGTGCATCTTGCGTCAGTACTGTTTTGGGTAACGTCTGCCCGAATTGTGGTGGTGGCTTTGTACCCAGACCCATCAGGCCAGCCAAGAACTGGAAGGGTGATAACTACCTGGGCAAAGATCCTGCGAGTGTCAAAATCAAGCATAGGCCGGTTGACCAGGAAGCCCATGCCAGGTTCGTGGCAGAAATAAAATCAATACCGCCTGAAAAGCGGTAACCCAAGAAAATGATAATGTTTAATAATGCCCTGAACGCAGACATGCAAGTGTCAGTGCTGTCGGTAAGTTTCCGGGTTAATTAGAGAATTAAGCTATGACTGAAATATATTTGCAATGTCATTGTGGTTCTGTACGAGGGATTGCCAACAACGTTACAGCAAACTCCGGGACTCACGTCGTCTGCTGCTGTGACGATTGCCAAGCTTTCGCACATTATCTTGATCGTGATGATGTTGTGTTAGACGAATATGGCGGTACTGCGCTATTTCAAATGCCCATTTCCCATTTGAAAATCACGGAAGGGGCTGAAAAAATTCGTTGTGTGAGATTAAGCTCAAAAGGTATATTTCGATGGTATACAGCCTGTTGTAAAACTCCAATCGGTAATACTCTTTCCGCTGGATGGCCTTTTATTGGTCTGATTCATAACTTTATAAAAGACCCAGATCAACGTGAAAATTATTTTGGCCCGGTGCTTGGGTATACACAAACCAAGTTTGCGAAAAAAGCCCTCCCATCTGGACTAAATAAAGCTGCCTTTTTTGTAAGAATAATTATGAGAAGCCTTTCCAAGTTTATTCTGTGGAAATTAAAAGGGCTAAATAGGCCGTCCGCTTTTTTTGATTCCAGTGGAAAACCTGTTTCTGTCCCCCATATTCTTAATTCAAAAACCAACAGCCTTAAGGAATAACTTGTGAGCCACATCTTTAGTGAAAGATGTCAAATTGCATTTATTGCTGATGACGTTGATATGGCAATGGATTATTGGGCGAACGTGTCAGGCTCGAGCCTTTCTTTAAATCGATGCAATCAATCTCTTAAAACCATTTATCCACGGAAATGACAATGAATTCACATCAAGACATCTGGGAAATTTACACACAATCGTGGTCTGAGGCGGACGCATTCAAGCGGCTGCAATTGTTCGGGCAATGTTTAAACCCTGATTGCGTGTATTCCGACCCGCTGATCCAAGCTACGGGATACAGCCAATTGGCCGAATACATGGCGAGCTTCACAAGAACGTGCCGGGAGTAAGATTTATAAGCACTGATTTCAAAAGCCACCATGACCGCAGCCTTACACATTGGAATATGGTTTATGGTAATGGCAACGTACTTTCCCAAGGCGCAAGCTATGGCTTGTACGGGTCTGATGGCAGATTACTGCAAATGACTGGGTTCTTTGAATTACCTAACGCAGACTGAACGCTTTGACGATTCCCAGCGCCGAATACGTAGACTATGTTTTAGAGCATTTGCAATCCATCGCACCATTACAGACAAGCCGGTTCTTTGGTGGAGTGGGGATTTCCAATGGTTATGTCCAGTTTGCCATGATGATGGGTAATAGCCTGTATTTTGTGGTCGATGACGACTCGCGGAAGAAATACGAACAGGCTGGGATGCAGCCGTTTTCGTATCTGACCAAGAAAGGCCGTGTCCAAGTGAACCGGTATTTTGAAGTTCCCGAAGAGGTGCTTACCGATTCGGAACACCTGCGGCAATGGGCCAATGAATCCATGCAGGTGGCCGAGAAAACCAAGAAGCCTAAAAGGGTGCACCAAAGCCAGTCGCCAGTTAACCCTGCATTAGGCCTTTAAACCTCGAACCTGTCGATGTTCCTGAAAACCAGTGACGGGTTCACGCCAAAAGTATCGCGAAAACAGCGGTTAAAATGGGCAGAATCGGTAAACCCAGCCTCCATAGCGGCATAGGTCAGATTGTCTACTTTATGGAGCATGTCCATCGCCGAGACTATTCGCCGCCACATTCGATAGCGGCGGAAGGGGATATCCGAGTGTTCCATAAACAAATGCCTGAACCTGGAAGCGGAAAGGCCTACGGAAGATGCCAGAAATTCCTGGCTAAAATCATTTCCTGGGTCAAGCTTAATAGTGTGCATGATGCTGGCAATGCGCGGATCGACTTCGCTTTCAGCGGTTCTATCGGCATTCAGTAACTGATTGATCATCTGGTTAATTTCTATCTTTGAGGGCTTTTCTTCGTAAATTTTTTGAAAACATCCGATCCACTCCGTATCGATTATGTTTGTAATAGTTGACGCTTGAAAGGGAATGCGTTTCCTGAAATCAATAAAATCAGTTGAGTTTTTTTCAATCGTCAAACAAGCAACGATATTCCCGTATGCATTCAATTCATGCTTGCATCCTGCCGGGATAACGGCACAACGATAGGCTTTATAAGCCCCGTTCATCGTCTTCATTAAAAATGGTTGGTAGAGTCCCACGTTGATAGCTACCGATCCCATGGCATGGAATTCCAATTGTTGTAGCGACCCCAAAAACAAGGTGCGGTTCGGCCACATAAAAAGATTAGGTCGGAAACGATATTGCAATTCAGGGATAGCCGGTTTGTACAATTTATTGTTATTCGACATGGTTAAAATAGCGATGGAATGAATTGAAAGTCTTTAACTTACTTGCTTAGGAGAAGAACGATGGATGTAATATTAAACCAAACAGCGCCCATAATCGCTATTTCATGCGCAGGCATATTTTTTATGACAGGCTTATTGACGGGCGCATGGAAATTTTCATGTATGATGAAGAGCAAAGAATTTGTAGCCCCTTACTATGTGGACATTGCCCACCGGTCAGCATTGCTCTATTCCTATGCGGCTATGTTGATTGCTGTGTTTGCCTATTTCAGTATCTTTGCAGATTGGGTAAATATTCCGGCAACAATTGCACCGTTACTGTTCTTTGCTATTGCCATTTTCAATTACATCAAGCTGGGCATCAAAAATACGACGAATAACCAACTGCGTGATTCTGAAAATCCCGCTGCCGATAAAATGATCATGGGATCTTTGGCAGTTGCAGAAATAGGCGGTTTCTTTGTTTTGCTCATTGGCTTTTTCGTTAGGGTTTTATTATGATGAGAGCTATTTAATTCCCAGCAAAAATAAATGGCTAAAATTTCTCTCAACCAGAGAAGAGTGCTTAGGTTTTATATCTATGCTGTCCATGTTGCGCATGTTTAGCATTACATTTGAACTTAAAAGGTGATTTCTTGAAAAAACTCCATTTGGCAATTTCTACCAATAAAATTGAGGAAACCATTAAAGATTACAGCCTTCGGTTTGGTATGGAGCCATGCGCCTATGTAATCGGTGAGTATGCGCTGTGGCGCACAGAGACCCTCAATGTATCTATCCGTCAAGATGCTTTATGTGCCCCAGGCTCGCTTCGGCATTTAGGTTGGGAAGACACCTCTGCAACAGAGTTCTCGAAAGAGGCCGATGTTAATGGTATTGTGTGGGAAAGATTTGCCGCCCAGCACCAAGCCGATGAAATCAATGAAATTTGGCCAGAAACCAATTACCATCCGGAGTAATAATTCCTGACGGCTTATCCTGGGTGCATTAATTCAATAATTCACCTACGCCGGAGCGTTAAACACAACATTCCTCAATATTACGTTTTTGGAGAACGGTTTGTTAGAAGTTGCTGTCCTTGATATTATCCCCGGCAAGGAAATGGAATTCGAAGCTGCATTTCGTGTCGCATCAACCATAATTTCCAGCATGACGGGTTATATCTCGCATCAACTCCAACGTTGCGTGGAAAACCAAAGCCGTTATATTCTGCTCGTTAATTGGCAAACCCTTGAAGATCATACTATTGGCTTTCGCGCATCACCTCAGTATCAGGAATGGAAAAAGTTGCTTCATCATTTTTACAGTCCATTTCCCACAGTAGAGCATTATGAGTTGGTTATTGAACAAAATGCCTACCCTAATGCATAAGCGTGTCGTTTGCTATTGCGACCGATCTTTAGAGTTACACTAGGCTTTATTTGCTACCACAACTTTAACAGTCAAAGAGGTAATTTTATGCAACCAACGGTAGCCGTATTTGGAATACTCAGATTTCCTCCTGAACGCATACCAGAAATCCGACCACATTTACAGCAGTTGGTTGAGACGACATACCGAAATGATGGTTGCATTGCTTATGATGTAGCCGAAGACCCTTTCAACCCTGGCTTTATTCGATTCTCAGAATTATGGCCAAATCAGGAAAGTCTGGCAAAACATCTCCAGGCATCCCACATCGAACCTTGGCGGGCTGCTGCGAGAAATTGTGGCCTACTAGAACGCAAGTTTACAGCGTATGACATTACCGGTTCGCGAGAAGTTTAAGATGAGTTTTACGTTAGAAAAAATAGTCCCTTGGGGGCGCTCCTATGAAGAATACGTTGCCATGTTTGCCCTTACCGAAGCCGAATTAGGGCTTCGCATACTGGGTTGTGGCGATGGGCCAGCCTCATTTAATGCCGAACTCAATAAGCAGGGTGGAAATGTAATATCGATTGACCCCATTTATCATTTTGAAGCGAACCAAATAAAAAGCCGTATTGAAGATACGTACGACACTGTGTTGGATCAAACTCGAAAAAACCAAAACGAGTTTAATTGGGAAACTATTAAATCGGTGGAACACCTTGGCCGTGTTCGTATGTCAGCAATGGAGATTTTCCTTGCTGATTATGATGCTGGAAAACAAGAAGGCCGATATATTGCTGGAGAATTGCCCTCTTTACCATTCGAGCGAGGGCAATTCAATATGGTCTTATCCTCCCATTTCCTGTTTCTATACAGCGACCATTTATCAGCGGAGTTTCATCTTCAAGCACTTCAAGAAATGTTACGGGTTGCCCATGAAGTCCGTGTATTTCCTCTGCTTACGCTCGCCAGTTTGCCGTCGCCTCACTTTTCCTTTATAGAAGATCAGTTTACACGGGATGGATACCATATTGAAATCGAACGCGTACCTTATGAGTTTCAAAAAGGTGGCAATGAAATGCTAGTCATAAAAAGAGCCTAATTTAGCGATCAAGCGGGGTGGTTATCCTGGGACAATGACAGCACACCGCACAACCGGAATTAGCAAATCCGTGGGAAAAATACTGAAAATAGGTTTTTAGAACCTTAATCCGTTAATGTTAACAAGTAAATATTTCGTACAGCTCAGAAAATATATCAAAAGAAAATTATGACCACCTACAACTGGAATGCCAAAGATTACGAAAGAAATTCTCAAGCCCAACAAAAATGGGCAAGAGAACTGATTGCAAATCTAAACTTAAGAGGTGAAGAAGATATTCTTGATTTGGGTTGTGGCGATGGCAAAGTAACGGCAGAAATCGCGCAATTAGCCGGTTCTGGATCGGTTATCGGCGTTGATAACTCGATGCAAATGATAGAACTGGCAAAAGAAAAATATCCACAAAACCAGCATCCAAGGCTTTCATTTCAAGTCATGAACGCGAGTAACTTATTATTTGAAAACTGTTTTGATGTGGTTTTCTCAAATGCGGTGCTGCATTGGGTTAAGAATCATCAGCCAGTTGTTGAAGGGCTTTACCAAAGCCTTAGGGCTGGTGGGAAAATTCTTCTTCGTATGGGAGGAAAAGGCGATGCCGCCGGCATTCTTTCGGTTATGGATGACCTTAAGTCATCCAATAAATGGGCGCAGTATTTTACCGAATTTGAATTTCCATTTACTTTTCTAGGTGTCGATGACTATCAAGTGTTATTGAGGGCTGCCGGATTTTCTGAAAAACGCGTCGAACTTATACCCAAAGATATGGTGCATGATGGCAAATCAGGGCTGAAAGGATGGATTCGAACCACATGGCTACCTTACACCTTGCGAATTCCAACAGAAAAAAGAGAAGCTTTTATTGAAGAAGTTTCTTCAAACTATCTCGGCAAAGTGCCGCTAGACTCCGAGGGTAAAGCGCATATGGCTATGGTACAAATTGAAGTTGAAGCTGAGAAAATCACATAACCAACTGGTTTATTAGCGCGTGCATTGGGCATAACAAAATACAGAAAATGAGCGGATTAATTTTTTGTCGTGAAGCATCTAAGGAAGACCTTGAGGAAGTTCTTGGCCTGTATGCGCAACCTGACTTCGATGATGGGAAGATACTTTCACTCTCCGAGGCCGAGCGTCTTTTCGAACGCATGGCGCATTATCCCGATTACAAAATCTACGTCGCCCTCTGTGAAGAGCAGATTGTCGGAACCTTTGCTCTTCTTGTCATGGATAACTTAGGTCATCTGGGTACACCTTCCGCGATCATTGAAGATGTAGCGGTTGATTCGCGATGGCAGGGGCATGGAATCGGAAAAAAGATGATGCAACATGCGCTAGAGTTATGTAAGGAGAAAGGTTGCTATAAAGCTGTACTTTCATCCAACCTCAAGCGTGAGCGGGCTCATGCTTTTTACGAATCGTTAGGCTTTGAACGCCACGGATACAGCTATCATGTTTTGCTTTAATCGACTAAATATTGTCCTGAATTTGAAACGTCTATTCAAAATGGTATATCAGGCGATTTGTACTTTATATTTAAAGGGAAATAATCATGCTTGATAGAACCTTCGCCGAGCATTTTGCGGCCGACTGGATTGATTCCTGGAACAGCCATGACCTTAGTCGCATTTTATCGCACTATGCCGATGATTTTGAAATGACATCGCCAGTCATTATAAAAATGGCAGGAGAACAATCAGGTATCCTAAAGGGTAAAAAAGACGTAGGAGCATATTGGGCTAAAGCGTTGCAATTATCACCCGAACTGCATTTTGAATTGGTGACTACGCTGATTGGGGTAGACAGCATAACCTTGTATTACCAAGGTGTGCGTGGCCTTTCGGCAGAGGTTTTTCATTTCAACCAAGAAGGAAAGGTTACCAAAGCCTATGCTCACTATACTCAAAGCGTTTAACTCCGTGTTCTAGCAAACTCGATTATTTTTATTCATTAAATCGGCTATGACTAAAATACTTGCCCTATCCGGTAGCCTGCGTGCCGCATCTATCAATTCCGCGTTACTTCGTGCGGCAGCAAGGCTTGCGCCGCCGGAAGTGTCGATAACAGTATTTCTCAGGTTAGGTGATTTGCCTTTGTTCAATCCCGATTACGAAACCAGCCCACCGAGCATCGTCACAAATTTTCGCTCCGAAGTGGCGGAGGCGGATGCGTTGATTATCGCTAGCCCTGAATACGCTCACGGCGTCACTGGAACAATCAAGAATGCTTTGGATTGGCTCGTGAGTCTTGAATCATTCGCCAATAAACCGGTTGCTGTAATCAATACGTCACCGCGTGCTTATCACTCCGATGCGGCTTTACGTGAAACCTTAAAAACGATGGCTGCTGAGATAGTAGAACCAGCGTCTATCAAAATTCCACTTCTCGGGGCTAAGCTTGATGAAGACAGCATAATATCAACTCCATCAATTGCAACGCCCATTCGTGAAGCGCTAGTTGCGCTTTGCCAAGCGGCCAGTCTGTACAAAACATCAACGAATGCATCATTTCCAATTCGGTGAGCAGCAAATGAACCTCAAAATCCAGTTAAATGCCGAATATTCAGGGCTACCGCCCTAATGCATCTGAAAAGTATTTAATCAAAATAATCAAACATATATAGAAGATGATTCCATGTCAGATCAAACTAAACCAATTGCGGTTATTGCCGCAGAAACCCCGCCGAAAACGAAACTCACGAATTATCCGGAACCGTTTGCTTCTCGTATGGTAGGGAGAACAAAACATCCACTTGGCGAGCTATTCGGGCTCACAAACTTTGGTGTGAATTTGACAAGGTTGGCACCAAAGGCCATATCAGCGCTTCGTCATACCCATAGCAAGCAGGATGAGTTTGTCTATATTTTGGAAGGGCATCCGACGCTACATACTGACGAGGGCCGTATCCGCCTATCTCCCGGTATGTGCGCTGGTTTCAAGGCCGGAACGGGTAATGGGCATTGTCTGATCAACGAAACAACAGAAGAAGTTGTGTATCTCGAAATTGGCGACAGATCCCCGGGTGACGAAGGATACTATCCAGATGAAGATCTGAAAGCGTTGCTGGTTGCAGACGAGTGGACGTTTGTTCATAAAGACGGTGCGGCGTATTAGCGGCGCAAAGCAGACCATAGATGAAGTGTATTAAGCCAATAGTCCAGATGCCGTTAGAATACAGAAAAGCTATTTTGAATGATTCAGCTTGTATCCAAATACTAATTTCAAAATCTGCCCGAAAACTTCAGGTGCAATATTATGAAAAACCAAAAATTGAAGCGGCTTTGGAGTTGATAAATGGAATAGAAGAATTGATTGTCGCAGGCAATTTCTTTGTCGCTGAGTACAAAAAGAAAATAATCGGTTGTGGTGGTTGGATAGCTGATGTTTATGAGCCTCAAAAGGCAGAAATAAGGGCCTTTTTCGTACATCCTGATTTCGCTCGAAAAGGAGTTGCCACGCATATCCTGGACGCATGCGAGAATGAATGCTTGCGTAGAGGTATCAAGTCACTATATTTGACAGCTACTCTTGCTGGAGAGCCTTTTTATAAAAAAAAGGGTTTTTCTGGATTTCATAGATTTAACCAAATTTTGTCGAATGGAGAAACTTTTGAATTGGTCAAAATGGCAAAAAAATACTATGGGTAGTGTGTAATCTACATGTTTCTAATCGATTATTTTAGGTTTGTATTTTCTACCCTCAGTGTTTTTTTCAGGGGGTATGAATAGGGGATAAACAATGGCTCAAATAAAAATTTACGGTATTAAAGAAAAACTATCTCAAGTCCGAATGCTTTTGTCGGATGTTATCCATGAATGCGTGATGGAAGCATTACAATTTCCAGCCGACAAAAGGGCACACCGTTTTTTCTTAATGGAAAAAGAAGATTTCTTCTATCCTGAAGGCCGCACGGACGCTTACACGATCATAGAAATAACCATGATCGAAGGCCGTTCCGTCGAGGCGAAGAAAAAGTTGATTCGGCTACTTTTCGACAACATTCGGAACAAAGTCAACATTCAACATCAAGACATCGAAATATGTATACAGGAAAGTCCAGCCTGTAACTGGGGTTTTCGTGGTCTGCATGGTGACGAAGTTAAGTTAAATTACAAAATCAATGTTTGATTTAACCTACCAGTCAGTGCTTTTCTAATTTGTATTACGCCTAAATTCGAATATTTTTACTATGAAGAATGGCATATTTTTGAATGCAGCAAAAAAATGGCCTATGTATATGGGGTCTATGGCTTGTATCCTAGCATTCCTGCTTTGGCTAATTCTATGGTTTGACAATCCTTACACGACAGAAAAGCCCAGCGAAATCATAACATCGCCTGGCGTGTTAATGGTTTTGTTTTGCATAGCGGGATTTGTAGCGGCAACAAAAAGCAAACCCATGATAATGCTGATCGTTTCCTTGCTGTCTTTTTGTCCGATTGGCTGGTACATGCTGGCCTCTCCAGGTATTTTTAACTGGATCGGATGGCTAAATATTGTTTACTTCTTCTCGGCAATTGGCATGTTCTGTCGTTATAAAAGAAAGTGACATTTTGTATAGAACGGTCAATTCATTTGATAAAAATTATATGCATAAATCAGCGAAAGCATTAGTCCAGTCCATAAGGATAGGAAGTATCAATGTAACTGATACAGTTCAAGTCTGCCTGGATCGGATTGACCGATATAACCCTGAGATAAACGCCATTGTTACCTTAAATAAACAAGCCGCGTTGGATGCTGCAAAAAATTCAGATGGGCGTGTTGGTCAAGACGGCGATTTGCCGCCGCTTTTTGGTGTGCCTATAACCATCAAAGATGCCTTTCAAACCCAAGGCATTAGAACAACCAGCAGTCATCCAGCACTTAAAGACTTTGTGCCAACAGAAGATGCCACTGTCGTTGCTCGGCTGAAAGAAGCGGGGTCTATTGTCCTGGGTAAAACCAATTTGCCGCAACTCGCCGCCAATCTCCAATGTTGGAGTCCGTTATTTGGCCGGACCAATAACCCCTGGGATTTATCATTGACCAGCGGTGGAAGTTCCGGCGGTAGTGCGGTTGCAGTCACCATGGGTTTTTCTTATATGGATATCGGTAGCGATCTTGCGGGTTCAATACGGATTCCTGCGGCTTATTGCGGTGTGGCAGGACTTAAATCGACAGAAAACCGGATACCCCGTACCGGGCATATCCCGCATCTTCCTGGGTCTGATCGCTCTGTACGGCATTTATTGTCTTTTGGGGTACTCGCTCGCTACGTGGATGACCTCCAGTTAGGTTTCGAAACGATAGCGGGTTACGACGGTAGGGATGCCGAAGTACCCTGCTTGCCAATCTCAAAAACCGTTCCGACCGAAGATAGGCCGCTATGTGTGGCATGGTGGGATGATTTTGGTGGCCTGCCGCTTTGCAGCCGGACAAGAACAGGCTTAAATCGTGCGATAGCCCAATTGGAGCAAGCAGATATGCTGGTTGAGCGCTGCTGTCCAAACAGTTTTGATTTTGAAGAAGTTTGGTATACTTTTGGAATCATAATGGGTGCAGAGGTCGGTCTTGGTATGCCTATGATAGAGCGGTTGCCAATCTCCTTGGTTGGACGATTTTTACCCAAGTCACAGCCGCTTTCGCGTGCTTTCGCCAAAGGCTTATCTTTCAATTGGCGGCAATATAACCAGGCACTCAATAGGCGTGAACGCATGATTGCTCATCTCGAAAATTTTCTGGATAGCTGGGATGTTTGGCTATGTCCGGTAACGCCTAGCGTTGCTTTTCCACATTCTCAACCCAGAAAGTTTAGCAAGCCACCGGTGATAGCCGTAGACGAACAAACCTTGCCTTATCTTGAAGGCACGATTAGCATGACGACCCCTTTTTCTTTGACAGGAAATCCGGTGGTTACACTGCCCGTTGGCGTAATAAGTGACTTACCTGTCGGCATTCAGATAGTGGGTAAGCGCTGGCAAGATGAAGCGTTGCTTGAAAATTGTAAAATTATCGAAAAAATTATTGGCGGTTTTCAGATGCCTTATAAATACAAGGCAGAATAGCGAGTAGCCAAGATTTTATAACAGAGGATATGGAAGTGGATATTTGAAAATAAAACAATATCAAGTCGATGCTTTTGCAAACCGAGTATTCGAAGGCAATCCGGCGGCGGTATGTCCACTGGAAAACTGGCTGGACGATCTGTTACTGCAAGCCATCGCAGAGGAAAATAACTTATCCGAAACGGCGTTTTTTGTTCCAACGGAAAAAGGCTTCAAGTTGCGCTGGTTTACGCCAGTAAAGGAAGTTGGCCTGTGCGGTCACGCAACTCTGGCTACGGCGCATGTGATTTTCGAGATTCTGAATTACCCTAAACAAGTTATCACCTTTGAAACGCGTGGCGGCGACCTGTTAGTAGAAAGAAAGGGTGAATTACTAGAAATGGATTTCCCAGCATGTCCACCTTCACCTTGTCAGATGCCGGAAAACTTGATTCAAGCCCTCGGCCATCAACCAATTGAAGTGTTTGCGGCAGATGATTACATGGCAGTATTTGGCAATGAAGAAATAATTCGTTCTATCACGCCTAACCAAACGCTGCTAAGTCAATTGGATTTGCGGGGTGTTATCATCACCGCACCGGGAGTGGAAGTTGATTTTGTCAGCCGTTTCTTTGCCCCTAAGTACGGCATTCCTGAAGATCCTGTTACTGGCTCTGCCCATTGCATGCTTGCGCCTTATTGGGCTAAAAAATTGGGTAAGAACATCCTAACCGCCAAACAGATTTCCAAACGAGGTGGCAGTATCACCTGCGAGGTTAAAGTTGACCGTGTGCTGCTTTCAGGCTATGCGGTTATGTTTATGGAGGGGGAAATTTCCGTCTAATTGGGGAAATATTGATGAATCCGACTTAAGGCAATTGCCACAGTGGTGCGATAAAATAGAAATTAATAACCGATGTCGCTTTGATGTAAAAGATAAGGCCTTGCCTTATCCAGAGTTAGCGATCTCTTAACAATGAAATACACACATGTATATCCCAACCCATTTTGAACAACCCAATATCGAGGCCGTGCACGAACTGATGCGTAGTCGTCCGTTGGCTACTTTGGTTACGCTGTCGTCAACGGGTATTAACGCAAATCATATTCCCTTGCAGTTTTCGGAGCAGCCTATGCCGTTTGGTACATTGCAAGGCCATGTTGCCCGTGCTAATCCAATCTGGAATGACCTGAATTCTGACATCGAAGTGTTGGCTATATTCCACGGCTCAGATGCTTACATCAGCCCGTCTTGGTATGCGACCAAGCAGGAGACGGGGAAAGTTGTGCCCACCTGGAATTACACGGTTGTTCATGCTTACGGCTCCCTTCGCATCATTGATGATGCAGCTTGGGTTCGTAATCAACTTGAAGCGCTCACCAACCATAACGAAGCAGTTTTTCCTGAACCCTGGGCTGTTTCAGATGCGCCACATGACTTTACCGAAAAGCTGATCGAAGCCATTGTGGGTATTGAAATATTGATTACGCGACTCGATGGCAAGTGGAAAGTCAGCCAAAACCAACCGGATAAAAATCAGGTGAGTGTGATACAAGGGCTGAGTGCAAGTGGACAAAATGACGAATTAACAATGGCTGAATTGGTTAAGGCGGGGGTAAAACCTTCAAGTTCAATTTGAGTGTCGATTACTCACAAACAGGGGATTTCAATTGAAAACTTTAGAATCTATAGATGCTAAAAATGCTTATCAAGTATTTGATTGGCTTTGGACTTCCGGGCAATTATCGTAGCGGGATATTCTCAGCTTATCGGCGTTAGCTATTTGTAGTTTCTTGATTTCATATTCACAATTTCTTGCACTTATCCGCCTTTTTCATCTCGAATTAATTGGTTCTATAAATTCACTTTTTCTCACATTAATTGCACACGGCGTTTTGTCTTCTCGAATTAAGTGATTTTATCGGGTGGAAATTCTCACTTTAATTGATTTTATCCCAAGTCAAAAACTAAAGTATTAACTTTGTCTTGGTCGCTTTATTTAGTGACAAGGTGAAAGCTATAGCCATGGCGTTCGAAGTCCAAAGATTCGTAAAAGGCATGTGCACCTTCACGTTTTATATTCGAGGAAAGCACGGCTTTGTAACAACCATACTCGGTCGCAAGCTGAATTGCATGCTGCATCATTTTCTTACCAATACCTTGTCTTTGAAGAGTTGAATCGACCGCAACATCTTCAATGATGGCCGACGGCGCACCCAAGTGTCCTAAATTATCCATGATGAGAAGTGCAAATGTACCCACCACGTGTTTGCCAGAAACTGCAATATATACCTTATAATTGGGGTAGCTCGACATACGTTCAAATATTCGCTCCGCTTCAAATACGGAAAGGATTTTCCCGTCGTCCATCTCTGGCTGTGAATATAGGCGTAACACTTCAGGCAAGTCGGACTGAAATGCTTCACGAAAGCAAAGTGGATCATACATCGATCGTTCTCTTTTAAATTTTCAATAATTTAGCTATTTAAATTATAGCATTACGTTATTACAGCTATAGGCATGTCAGGTTTACAAAATCCCAAGCTTGTGTATTTCCTTGTTGAACTCATCAGCCTTGGCCGCTGGCAATTGCCCATTGAAATACGCCTTAATTTCGCTTCTCCTGGCATTCAAGTGTTCGCATAAAGCCGCGGTATTATAGCCGTGCCTGGCTAATTTCGGTTCCAGGGTGTTTAAGTCCGGGGACAACACCGCCTCGACGATTTCAGTATCAACCGGTTTTGTACCTGTGGTGGCTCCCTTTATTAAGGCGAGCGTCAGGTAATGACAGATTTGTAACGGCGTGATCAGCCGTTCCGCCAGGAGATTAACAGCATCGGGCGTCACTATGTCATGAATAGTAGTTTTCGGTTTGCTGCAATGCGTCAATGCCCATTCAATATAGCGTTCTTTCTGTTGTCCCCAACTGTCCAAGCTAAACAATTTAGCCCGCGCACCGATTTCTTCCATGGTCGGCTTATTGAGGTCATTGCCCAGTTTGGGGTGGCCAACCATGATAATGGTCAAGATGCCTTTGGCATCTTCAATCGTTTCAATCAATTGTTTAAGGCCAATCAAGGTGCGCCAATGGAGGTCATGGGCACCATCGATAAAGAAGGCGATAGGCTTATTGATTTTACGGATCAATTCCTGAAGCTTCCTTTCCCTGATTTCGGCTTGGGTAGGCACTTTAAAATCCTTGGGGGTAGGCAAATCAGCGAATAATGCGGCATAAAGGGTGTTGATGTTGACGCGGCGTTTATCGGTCGCCAACGATTTGGCGACGATCACTTGGTTGTTCTTTTTTAAGCCATCCTGAAAATGCCGGATAACCCTGGTCTTGCCGACTCCGACGATGCCGGTAAGGGTAATAATGCCGCCAGACATGACCGCCGCTTCAAGGCTATTCAAAACACTTTTAAAGGCTTCGGTCTCAAAATAATCGGCTTTGTCAAAATCCTTAACCAAACCATAGTATTGCATCATTTCACCGTACATCAGTCACCTCCTGAACGCTCGACCGAGCTTAAAGTAAAATACGCGCGAATTTTCTCCAGTACTGTCTTTTTGTCCAATGTTTCATCGAGAATCGTATTGATGGCGACAATTTTCTGGTCGGTCAACCTGGACAGCGGTTTGCCGAGATAATCGGCAATGGCAGTCTTGGCATCCAGCTTGTTTTTAAACGTGGCTGCTTGCAGGAAAGGACTGTCATCAAACGGCATGGATTTCGGTTTTTCCATCTGAACAATATTGGCTTGGTTCAACAGGGCTTGGTCACTGCTGTTGATGCCGGACAATGCCGAACGTGGCAGGCGGATCGATTTGGCCAATTGCCCAATCCGATCCGCCTTAAGTTCAACGCTGCTTTTTTTGTGTTTACGGAACTTGCCGAACGGGATTGGCCCTTCTTCGGGATAAAAAGGCCCCTGCTTCTCATTATTGAACTCAACATAGAGTTCGTTATCAAATATCCCCCAAAGCAAGGTGATGTCTTGCCCCGCCATATCATGGCTCAATTGATAACGGATGCCGTCAATACCGACACAGGCGTTGCTGTCCGCCTTGCGCTGTTCCGGCTCGCGGGCAAACGTGCGGAATCGATCCCAAGAGCACATTTCCTTGAACCCGTAGGGTGGAAGGTTCTGCAACCAATCCTCCATGCGGGAATGTTCTTCATGCCGGTGATCCATCGCGTTATATTCCTGTAAATACTTGTGTAACCAGGCATTGGCTTCTTCCAGCGTTTCCGGTTGCTGGAGATGGTACAGGGTTTCCAAGGAGGATTTGATCGTCAGGAATGAGCGTTCCACCTTGCCCTTAGAACGTGCGGTGGTGCGGCGGCCATCACTACCCTTTGGCATATGTACCCTTACTTCAACGCCCAATTGTTTCATGACCCACAAAAATACCCGGCTTTTTGACACCGGCCCGGCATCCATGTAAATAACCGAAGGGATGCCTTGGAATGGGCAGCCATTGTCTTTCTTGGCGGACATTGCATTAAACAGGAACAGCAGTGCGGTCATTGCGTCTTCACCTTTGACCACATGGTATTCTTGGTAACAAAACCCGCTCCGGTCATCGGTGACACCGGCCAAGGCCAGGTATTCCGAACCCTCTTTTAACGCTTTGCCGAAAAATTCTGGTTTTTTCAAGTCTGACGGCGAGAAATCAAACTGCCAGCACTCATTGCTATGGGTTGCCTGAAAGGGAGTCCAGGGCGGTTCAATGGTTAGGGTACGGTTGCCGTAACCCCATTGTGTTAAATAGCGGCTGACCGTGCTGAGTTTGAGCAGGCCGGGTTCAACTTTAATCAACCCTTCTGCGGTTTCAATGCCGGACTTTTCGAGGAGTTCAATACATGCTTTAGTCGATAAGTGCCGCCCCTTTTTGCTGGTTGTCCGTAGTTTTAGTGCGGCAATCAATTCGCAATAACGGCGCATGTCCGCTTCTGGCAGGCTTCTTGATTTATTGTAATCGCTACGAAACAGTAAATACGGCAGTTGGTGATCCCGTAATTGCCGCCGGACGGTGGATGCAGAAATCCCAAACGCTTCGCAGGTTACCGCAACAAGTTCTTTGCGTTGGGCGTTTCTGGGCGACAGCGCATCCAGTTGGTTTTGAAGCACCACAAGCATTTCAAAAGGGATGCGTTTACGCGGCACGAATGCTGTCCTGTTTAGAACGGGCGATGCCGTGTTTACCCATCCAGTTGCGTAAATTGGCGGAAGTCGTGCCATAGCGGCCGGCAATAAAAAACAGGGTTGCGCCATTTGCAAGCAAGGCTTCTATTTCGGGGCGGAACGGGTCGAGCTTGCTCTTGCCTGGCCCTTTGGGACGGCCTAGCGACATACCAGAGGCTTTCTTTGCGCGTAAGGCTTCCTTGGTACGCTGTGAGATCAAGTCCCGTTCGATTTCGGCGGCCATCGAAAACGCCATTGCAATGATCTTGCTCTGGATGCTTTGGTCAAGCCGCCAATTGCCCTTCACCGAATAAACATGGATACCCCGTTCCATGGCGATCGACAGGATCTCCATACATTCCAGCATACTCCGTCCTAAGCGGGACATTTCACTAACGACCAGGCTATCGCCTTTCTTGAGGTCTTCAATAACCTGGGCAATCCGGCGTTTATGCCATGAAATTTTGCCGGAGACTTTTTCCTCCAAGAATTTAACTTGCCCCAGATTATGGTGGTTCGCCAACGTCAAAATATCCGCCTTGTTTTTCTCCAAGTCCTGATCTGCGGTCGATACCCGCAAATAACCTATAGTTTGTGCCATCACCTTGCCAAAAATGCCTATAAAACCATTGGGGATAATGAAAACCCTAAAAAAGGTTTTATAATAACCAAAAATGAATCGAAAACACAGCGCTTTTCTTTATCAAAAACCGTCATTAAAAACGTTCGTTTTTAATGCACTTTTTCAGAGTAAACCAATTTTATGCCGCACAACTGACAACAGGAAAGGTAAAAAGAAACCGCATATCTTCATATGGGGTGATATACCCATGGTTCTGAGCAAATAGGATAAGCCCATTGTTTTGTGATTGGTAATCAAGGATGATAATCGGAAACTTTAAATTCGTTTGTCCTAAGCTCACAAAAAACATATGTACTGCCCTGCACACTTCGAAGAGGACAGGCTAGCTGTATTGCTAGGCCTTATCGAGCAATTCCCACTGGCCACTGTTATCGCTAATGGGCCGTTGGGCTTGATCGCTGACCATATTCCTTTGCTCCATGAACCAACCAATGGTCCATTCGGAAAACTCATTGGCCATGTTGCTAAGAGCAACCAGGTTTGGCAGCACCCACCGGAACAAGAACTACTGTTAGTGTTTCAAGGCCCATCAACCTACATATCTCCAAACTGGTACTCCACCAAACAAGAGGCAGGGAAAGTTGTTCCAACATGGAACTACGCTGTAGTGCATGCCTACGTTACACTCACGGCACTTCACGATCCAAAGGACATCCTTTCCATCATCACAAAGCTCACTGACCAGCACGAGGCCTCGCAAGCACACCAATGGAAGGTTGCAGACGCACCGGCTGATTTCACAGAAAGACTTCTTGGCAACATAGTTGGGGTAGCGTTCTCGGTTAAAAGGATTCAGGGCAAATGGAAGGTCAGCCAAAATCAGCCAATACAGAATCAGAACAGTGTTATCACTGGCTTGCTTGAAAAAGGCGATGATACTTCGTCACAAATGGCTTCGCTGGTCAAGTCATTCGGCATCAAGTGATGAGCAACGACTGGCATTCTCACCTGCCGTACTGGTCGTTAAACGTGAACGATAATGGATAATGGATAATGGTTTTTCTCCGGAACCTCAATTTTAAAGTACTGGATAAAATCAACTAAAGTGAGAAATTCCGCCAGATAAAATCACTTAATGTGAGCAGGAAAAATACTGTGTGCAATTAATGTGAGAAAAAATGATGTTATAGAGTCAATTAATTTGAGAAGAAAAAGACAGATAAGTGCAAGAAATGGTGATTATGAAATCAAGAAACTAC
>CAWDOO010000008.1:0-547294 GCA_963804035.1 uncultured Gammaproteobacteria bacterium
AGTTGCCACCATCGGCTCCGACCAATAGTTTTGATCTTAAACAAAGAGACTGATCTTGAAATTTGACGCTTACATTGGCATATTCTCCGTCCGAAGACAGGCCGACAATACGGGCAGGACAAAGAAGCTCGAAGTCAGTGGCTTCAAGCAATATGGCAACGTGATTTTCAATGTCACGGGCATTGATGACGTAGCCCAACGCTGCAACATTTTCTTTTCTAGCTGAAATCCTTACCTTACCGAAATGCCCGCGGTCTGACACATGAATTTCCGTGATCGGTGTCGCTTTTGCGGCAATACGTTGCCAAATATTCAAACGCTCCAAAGCATCAACAGTCCCCGCAGATAAGGCTAACGCGCGGTCACCCGCAGGTGAGTCGAATAGTTGTTCCCGCGTATTGGCTTCAATAAGGGCAATCTTCAAACCGCTACTGCGTAAAGCCAGCGCCAGTGAATTTCCGACTAAGCCACCGCCAACAATAATGATATCGAATATAGTGCTTTCAATGTCCATCAAGTAGCTTGCATTAAGGCTTCAATTTCTGAAATAGTTTTCGGTACACCAGTTGTTAAAATGTCATAGCCCTGTTCAGTAACCAGAAGATCGTCTTCAATACGAATGCCGATACCCCGCCATTTTTCCTCTACTGTTTTACAATCAGGTGGTATGTATAGTCCGGGTTCAACAGTAAGTACCATGCCGGGTTCCAGCAAACGCCATTTTTGCTCAACTTTATAATCGCCAACATCGTGGACATCCATCCCTAACCAATGCCCAATACGGTGCATGTAAAACTGTTTGAATTTTTCTTTTTTGATAAGTGCTTTAACTTTACCGCTAAGCAAACCTAACGCTACCAAACCTTTAGTTAACACTTCAACCGAAGCATCGTGCGAGTTATGCCAAGGTTTTCCTGGTTTGATTTCTTCCATAGCGGCCAATTGCGCATCCAACACTAGTTGGTAAAGCTGTTTTTGCGGTTCGGTGAATCGTCCTGATACGGGGAAAGTCCTAGTAATGTCAGCAGCATAATGGTCGCATTCAGCACCCGCGTCGATCAGTAGAAGGTCGCCATTTTTAAGTTTATCTTTGTTTTGGGTGTAATGAAGTACACAAGCATTTTTACCACCCGCAACTATAGATGGGTAGGCCACCGACCTAAGCCCCTCAGACATAAAGTAATGAATTAGCTCAGCTTCAATCTGATATTCGTATAATCCGGCCTTGCAAATTTGCATCGCCCTGACATGGCCTAAGGCAGATACTTCAGCAGCACGACGCATTAGCTTGATTTCTTCCGCGCTTTTGAATAAGCGCATCTCATGGAGAACATGCTCCAAAGAAACCAGTTCACCAGGCGCAACTAGACCCGATCTCGACTGGCTTTTGAGATAATTGATCCAGTCGAGTAAACGATGGTCGAAATCGGAGTCACGACCCATTGGATAGAAAACTTTATTCTTATTTTCCAGCATTCCTGGCAAAATTTCATCCATATCATCGATAGGAAACGCATCATCTGCCTGAAAATGACCAGTAGCACCTTCTAAGCCTGCATGAGCACCTTCCCATAAGGCTTTTGTTTTATCGTACTCACGGCAAAACAAGATGTACTCCCCTTGTTCCCGCCCAGGAATAAATACAGCTAAAGCATCAGGTTCGCTAAAACCGGTGAGATAATAAAAGTCGCTATCTTGCCGGAATGGATAATGCACGTCACGATTACGGATTTTTGTGTCTGAACTAATAAGCAAGGCGATATTCCCTTGCCCGACACATTGCATCAATTGCTTTCGGCGTTTTTTAAATTCGCTTTGTTTCATACAGATCTCATGAGTTAATGGATTGTATCGTTATTACTGATGTTTAGTTCAGAATTCAAGTAAATAACTGCAGTCCTGATATATTCGGTAATTTCCATAAAGTCATTTTCAGCGCCTTCCCCAACCACCTCTGTGTCCAGTCTAGTGAATTCGGTTATGTCCCTTATGACTTCAAGAAAATCAGCGGGATAATCCGAACCTAGGGAATTAGCGCCTAACCCATACAAAAAACCTTGGCACCATTGCCGCAAACCTTCAAGCTGAAGGTTTATCAGAGAATTTTCATCTGGCAACAATAAGTTGAAACTAAATTCCTCGTTGAGAAGCAGATTCCTGGTCTGTTCAAACAAGGCCTCCAGAACGGCCTCGTCGTTAGTATCACTAACCTTGGCATCCTGTAAAACTTCTTGAAGCCAAATATCGGTTTTTGTGCGGTTATTGACGCAAATCATCCCTGTTGCCATGCCGTGTGCTTCTGCTGCAGTTAGTTCTGAATTGGTTCGGGTTACAATTGTATCGATAGCGTGGTAAAGCATGTCATCAAAATTATTTAACTGTACTAAAATATAATTAGCTTATGCTAACATTTAATATGAATTTATTTATGATTTAAGTGGATAGCTGTTTGTTTTAGCTAAAAACTGTCTGGCAACGGCAAAAATCCTCACATGCTTGTCGCCCGTAACATTGGTTCAAAATTATCATAGTGATGCAATGACTCAAAACGAATCCTGCCAAGCTCCAAATCTCAAGGAGTTGGAAAACAAGCTGGACCAACTAATCGAATTGTATACCGCTGTAAAAAGTGAAAACGAAACATTAAAGAATAAACAAGATAGCCTAATTCGAGAAAAAGCCCAACTTGTCGAAAAAACAGCTTTAGCCAGAAACCGGGTGGAAGCCATGATTTCCCGCCTACGGGCTATGGGGCAAAACTGATGAACAAAAGACTACAGACAGTTCTTGTCACTATTATGGGTAAGGAATATAAGATTGCTTGCGAACCGCACGAACAAGAAAATCTTTTAAAATCAGCTCATGACTTAAATGAACAAATGTGCAAGATGCGGGACTCCGGCAAAGTCATAGGCCCCGAACGTATTGCCGTGATGGCAGCACTTAATTTGAGCCATGAATTGCAGGCGTTAAAAACAAACCCAATTCCTGTAATCAACCAAGGCTGGAAAGACTGCCTGTCCGGAATGTTAACTAAAATCGAAAACGTCTTAGACAAACGCTAAAGCAAGGTTATACTATCTTACTGCATCTCCTGCGGTGTTCGAGAGTGTACTGGGTGTTTCCTGAACCTATTTTTGCCCCGGGGGCATTAAACCGTTAATGGTGTGCATGCCCGTCAAGACGAGAAGCCTGATTTATCGGCCCCGCCCCCACTTGAACTTCCGGTTCAAGGACGAAAGTGCATAACGGCACAGGCGGGAGATGCATTATTGTTAGAGCAAGTCTTAAAAATTTTTGTAACGATTCCGTTATTAAAATCGCCAGCCGGGATAATGGAAAAACAATTTATATCTCTCCATCCTCCCAATTCACAACAATAATTTATTGCTTAAATATAAACTTGTTGTCGTATGGTTTGTGGGAGTTAATGTAACCCAAAAACCGCGCACAGAACTACTTCACGCCTTTAAAAATGCGATTTGCAACATATTGCCAGATTGTCGGATGAAACCATATGTTTGATGGCTGTACGCCTTGAGTAACCGTTAGCTTATTCTCACGGGCATCTCGTAACACCGCTTTCATTAACGGAATAGCTTTGGCGATCTGATGTATAGGATACGTATTGAAATTATCCTGCTTTTCAATTTGAATCCGATCTTGGTATAAAACACCTCCAGTATCTATTCCCTGATCCACAATATGCACAGTAACGCCACAATTTTCACTGTCCCCACTCGCTAACGCCCAATAACCGCCGTGGACACCGCGATAACGTGGCGTAATCCCCATATGAGTGTTAATAAATGGTGCTTTTATTGATGCCAGCACTGTAGCCGAAATAATGCGGGTTCCATTTACTATGATGAGATCGGGGTTTAATTTTTTCAATAGATTAATCGTCTCTTCACTGTTTACGCTTTCCACTTTCGTTACAATTTCACTAGGAAAATCCAAATCTTGAAGTTGATAGAGCTCAATTAACTGGTGAACCCTTGACATGGAAAGCTTATAAAAAAACCTGTTAAAAAGTACAAATAGCAATTGTCCAAAACACCTAAAAAGACCCAGCTTTTTTATCCTACGTTTGAGCATTAGTTTTGCATCAGGTTTGTTTTCCACAATAATACCAATGATGTCCACCTCAGAAGCTATACCATGGTACATAATCCGGGAAGATTGTTTGCCGTTGCAAAGTATTACTGTCTTTAGGGGATTACCCATTAGCAACTCCTGCCATTAATGCAATCTCACCCATGTTTAACGATTTCATGGCATATTTCTCCTGTAGGAATTTATAGTGTTCAATTATTCTGTTAAGAAAATCGATATTTTGTGAAGTATTTTTGCCAAAATTATGCGGATGCCACCACAAATGAAAAATCCTTTTATTAATAGCGGCATCTTCCATAGCATTGGTTATACGCTTTAAACGCAAACCATCCAGAGCTGCCAGCTTTTTTGAATACGGCCTCAGAAAACGGCTTGCTGGAATGTTGTAAGGCTTATTGGTTAGACACGCGTCTAACTCGTAGGTGTGATGTCCACTTAAATTAATATATGAATCTAAAAGGCGAACAAGCCGTTGGATCTTACCCTGACCTTCATTATGGGAAGCCTTATCAGATCCAACTAGATTCATTACCTCGATAGCAACTTACTCCTAACTCGTTCAGTACAGCAAGATAATCTTGATTCCACTGGTTTCTTGGAAAAACCAAGCTATTTACCGATAAACCTCGGTTTTTTGCAACCTTGACCGCAGCAACCAAGTCTTCCTTAAATTCTGCCAGTGATTGCCCATTTTCCAGGCAGTAGTAATGAGAAAATGTATGTGTACCCACCTCCTGTCCTTGGTGCTGACAAATCAAATCAACCATATCTGGCGCGAAATGGCACTCGGCATCAAGGTTGCTGGTTACTTCAAGATATTTGTAGGGCGATAAATTGTCCAACATATAGCTTGGTATGTGATTAGGGATACTTCCCCTTAATTCTTCAGCATCTTTAAAAAACAAAAAACCCACTGTCGCCCACGTGGCATGAATGTCATTGGCGCTAAATGTTTTTATCATTTCGCGGATTGCATTCCTTACACCGCGCAAATTTTCACCGTATTGATCAAGGCTTCTTTTGTCGCGCACCCCCCAGTAAAGCTCGAAGTCCAAGGATATGGTAAAAACGCCGTGATCTTGTCTCATAATCTAATTTTCTGTGAAGTTGAGGGAACTACGCATGCCAGTTGAGTTTCTAGCTGCCGTCTAAAACCAATAATGGAGACATTACATCTTAATAGTTCAACGTCATCTTGAAGCACATACTGCGGTTTACTTGAGATCGCATTATAATCCATAACAATAAACACTAATGAACCCATATTAGTTTTATGCGGAAAATTGCGAACATCTTATCAATTATTTCCGTTTGAAATACCAACAAACGGAAGCCATTTCTTACAAATATTTTGGGGGCAAGCACCGATGGCAATTTAGCCTAGCCACTATTAACAAACCCTAATCATTTTCATACTTTAGATGATGCTTCTGCACCCGGTAGCGCATAGTTTCACGAGTAGCACGGAGCATCCGGGCAGCAGCAGTGACATTATTATTCGCTCGGTGCAAAGCTTCCTGCAAAATATGTTTTTCAATATCTTGCAATGAAAGGCTACCATCTAAGGGAATAAACATTCCACTGCTTGTGGTGGCAGAAACCGATGTACCCTGATTGAGCAGTTGTAACCAATGTGCAGGAAAAACCTCATTGTCGGCAAGCAATACGCAACGCTCGATAACATTGTGCAATTCACGGACATTTCCAGGCCAATTGTAAGATCTTAGTTGAGCCCAAACATTATCAGGAATAGTTTTTACATTTTTTACCATTTTCCGGTTACAAGCCGTTATAAATTGCAAAACCAAATCGTCCAGATCTTCCAACCGCTCACGTAAGGGCGGGATATGTAAGTTGATTACGCTTAAACGATGATACAAATCCTGTCTAAACTCCCCGCTTTTAACTTTTTGCAACAAATCCAGATTAGTAGCTGCAACAATTTGTACATCGACTTCTATCGTGGACTCACCACCCAAACGACGAAAACGCAGTTCTTCAACCGCTTTCAATAGCTTGCCTTGCAAATCAATATCCATTTCACCAATTTCATCGAGGAAAATGGTGCCAGTATCGGCTTGTTCCATTAAGCCCCGATGGCGTTTTTTTGCACCGGTAAAGGCACCTGCTTCATAGCCGAAGAGTTCCGACTCCAACAAATCCTTGGGGATGGCGGCACAATTGACTTCAACCAAGGGCTTACTGGCACGGCTACCACAGTAGTGCAAAACACGGGTTAGCAAACCCTTGCCAGTACCTGTTTCGCCTGTTATTACCACACTTGAAAACGGAACCTGCGAAACTTGCTTGACCATGTCCCGTAACGTCTTAATTTTATGACTGCGACCTATTATTGTTTCCAGGCTATAACGGTTGAAAAGCTGATGGGTTTCCTGGTCTACCTTGCGTTGTGCCCGGGCACTTCGAGCAGCGCCTTCCACCAGCATAAGTAACCTATTTAAATCAAATGGCTTTTCAAGAAAATCATAAGCGCCCAAGCGTAATGCCCGCACAGAATCAGTGACGCTACCGTATCCTGTTAATAAAATCCATTCGCAACGAAACAATTGCGGCTGCATAAGTTCAAGAAAATCAAGTGCATTACCGTCGGGTAAATTCATATCTGATAATATGACAATCGGATCACATTCATCACTACTTAATAATTTTTTAGCTGCAACAAGATCAGCAGCCAAAGCAACTTCCCAATCTTGCTTGCGGAAAAACCTAACTAATTCGTTACCTAACAGGACTTCATCTTCAATAATCAAGAGCTGGTCTTTCATATACAACCCGGCAGAGTTAACGTAACGCAAGCGTGGCTATCAACATCATTTTGTAACAGCAATTGCCCATCCAGCGAACGTACAAAACGCTGCACCATTGCCAACCCCAATCCAGTACCATGTTCATGGTAACTGGCAAAAGGCCGAATGCCCGATTGCAACATAACCTGGGGAAAACCATGTCCAGTATCGCTTACTGTAATCACCAAATTATTATCCTGCCGACTGACCACAAGCTTGACCTTACCACCTTCGACACCTAACTCTTGAGCAGAATTTAGCAAAAGATTAAGAATCGCCTGACGAAACTCCGTTTCCGGCAAAACAGCTTGTAAATCAAAAGGAACTATTTGCTCAAAAATAATGTTTTCAGCCACCTGATATTTCAATAAGGTTAACAATTCATTGAGTAATTTTGGAATATCTACCTGTTTAGCAGCTTCTGGCTGCTGTTTGGGATAAGCTAACAGATCATTTAGATGGCCAGTTAAACGCTTCACTTCTGCACCGACAAGCTGTAAACGCTCAGTCATTTCCTGATTGTCGCATTCACTACGCATATTTTCCAAAGCAGCTTGAATACCGGCTAATGGATTGCGTAATTCATGGGCTGCGCTAGCCGCCAATTCACCTACAGCCGCTAGGCGCTCAGAACGCGCCAAAGTATGACTTTGTTCTAGTAAAGCATGAGTGGCATGACGAACTTCTCGTTCTAACGTTTGGGTATGGGAAAGATGCTCTTCTTCTAATTCCCTTAAGCGACCAATGAGCCTGTTATAGCTATTGAATAAAGGCTGCATTAATGGTTCTTTACGGGGCTCGGTTATCGGCTGCATTTCCCCCTCAGTTAACCGCTGTAGCAACTGCTCCAGCGCATTCAGTGGCGCTAAGATTTGCCGCCTGAGCAATAATACGCCTAAGATAAACGCTGGTAACAAGAAAGCAATAGGGATCAATACCGCAAAATTAAGCTCCAGGCGACTGTCTTTATAAACCTGAGTCAAAAGCTTTTCCTCATTATCGCGTTGTAATGAATGTAACGCTCTCGACACGGCTAATACTTGCATAATGTCTTGCGGCTTGCCTTCTTCAATATTGATGAATAACGTTTTTATTTGTGAGAGTAATGTATCAGCACCATTGCCACTGGTTTGTAAGTTAGAAATTAAATGACGTATTTTTTTGTGAAAATCCTCAGTTGTCAGAGGTTGGCTGGAATTAGCCTCGAGGTTGTTCGGGTACCCGCAAAAGGTCAAAAGTGAGTTGCTCCACTTCATGGCCTTGGACAATATCCTGCCTAATATTATCAATACGGTTAAGATTACGCCAAGTAATACTACCCAAAGCTAGCAACTCTATGACGACTAGCAACCCCAATACCAAGCTTATAACAATAATCGGACGGTAGAGTATTTTGTGCATAAACTGTAAGCCCTCTACTGCTATTGGATATCAGAGAAATAAGTCTATAAACAATATGCACCCAGCTGTTGACTGACTAAATATACGTAGATACAAAGCTGATTTCCCCAAGGATTTTATACCTATCGCAGTGCTGACTAACATTTACCACACAATCCATTATCAACTTATAAAATCAACAAAATGATCCCAGTAATAATTTGATAAAAGTGGTTGCACCATACTTAGAGTTAATGGCAGATAGAGGCTGTTAAAGCTTACTGTATTTTCAACAGACTTAATACCTTAAAGGCATGAATACGAACGGTAAAGCGATGATTAATATAGTAATATAAACATATTAAAATACAACTTATTCAGTGCTTCCGCAAGTTAACTACAACAATTTAAGTGTGCAACTTACCTACGGTTAACTTTTTCTAAAGTTTAAATGCAAAGTGTCACAAGGTTATTGACTAACAATGTAGCCCTTAATTAGTAGGTATTTCCAAATTATCAAGATACCAGTCCAATGCTTCGACTAAACCTTCCCTAACCCGATAATTGGGGTTATAACCTATTAAATCCTTCGCTTTACTTATATCCGCCAAAGAATGCCTAACATCGCCATTACGAAAATCCCTATAAACCGGTTTAAAGTTCTCCAGCGCTTCGAAATGTTTAACCAAGTTTTCCCTTAAATACTCCAACAGTTCATTTAAGGTGGTGCGGTCTCCAACAGCAATATTATAGACTTGGTTAACGGCTGCTGGATTTTCTGTGGTTGCCGCCAGCAAATTGGCTTGCACTACATTTTTTATATAACAAAAGTCACGACTGGTTTCACCGTCGCCATTTATATGTACATTTTCGTTTTTAACTAATGCAGCTATCCATTTTGGGATAACAGCTGCATAGGCACCATTTGGATCTTGTCTTGGCCAAATACGTTGAAATATCGTAAACCCATAGATTTCAAGCCGTAACAACGGCCAAACACGTCGGCATACAGTTCATTAACATATTTGGTGACAGCATATGGCGAAAGCGGTTTACCAATAGTATCTTCAACCTTCGGAAGCCCCGGATGATCGCCATACGTTGAAGAAGAAGCAGCATAAACAAATCGTTTTACTTTAGCATCACGTGCAGCTACTAGCATATTAATGAAACCATCAATATTCGAGGAATTGGTGCGGATTGGATCTTCAATCGAGCGTGGCACACTACCTAACGCAGCTTGATGGAGAACATATTGAACACCCTCACAAGCATTGTGACAATCATCAATATTACGTATGTCGCCATTAATGAATTTAAAATTTTGCCACAAATGCTGACCAACCAGTTCTTGTACTTGGTCTAGATTATGTTGGTGACCAGTCGCAAAATTATCGAGCCCAACAACGTGCTGCCCATTTTTTAATAAAGCTTCTAGCAAATTGGAACCAATAAAACCAGCAACGCCGGTAACTAGCCATGTGGCGGGTTTTTCGTTCAAACACGCTAGTGCTGGATGTGTAAAAGTCATAATATTTCTTGGTTTATTAAAATGGGTAATTTAAGACTAGCCCTGCAAATGGGATTTAATTATGCAGGCTGATGCCAAACAGTGCTACAAACAGATTTCATATAACAGTTCACACTGAGAACCCGCATAAAAATATATTATTTAGCTTAACTAAGCACAGTCCTGAAAGTCAGGTTTATAACCGCCATAATTTATAGCCTAATGCTTTGATAGAGACCGGGTCGTAAGCCGATTTCACATCGACAAAAACTCCACCTGGTTTTAGTTTTTCTAAAATACCGTTAAGTGGCATAGCCATGTATTCGTTGTGCGCAACTGCAGCCACAATAGCATCGGCTTGAGAAAGGTCATTCCAATTTTCTAGCGGAATACCATATTCATGAACAGCTTCACTCGATTCCGCAACAGGATCATGAACAGACACATCCCAGCCGAAATTCTTTAGTTCATACACCACATCGGCAACTTTCGAATTACGCAAGTCAGGACAATTTTCTTTGAAGGTTAAGCCTAAAACGATTATTTTGGCAGATTTAACACTAGCACCCGATTTAACCAATTCCATAGAAGTTTGACGGGCAATAAACGCCGCCATGCTATCGTTAATTCGGCGGCCTGCAAGAATTACTTCGGGGTGATACCCCACCATTTCAGCTTTATGAGTCAAATAATAGGGATCGACACCGATACAATGCCCACCTACCAAACCCGGACGAAAAGGCAGAAAATTCCATTTAGTACCTGCGGCTTTTAACACTTCCAAGGTATCTATGCCTATACGGTCAAAAATAATCGCCAATTCATTCATTAACGCAATATTTAAGTCGCGTTGCGTGTTTTCTATTACTTTAGCCGCCTCGGCCACTTTAATTGAACTAGCCTGATGAACACCCGCAGTAATTACACTTTCATACAGTTGAGCTACTTTGTGTAAAGTTTCAGCATCATCACCGGATACTACTTTAGTTATCTTAGTTATCGTCCTTTCCTTATCACCTGGATTTACCCGTTCCGGCGAGTAACCCACGTGAAAATCCTGTTTCCATTTCATACCCGACTCCCTTTCTAGGACTGGTATGCAGGATTCTTCAGTAGCTCCAGGATAAACTGTCGATTCATAAACAACTATCGCTCCACGCTTCATGTGTTTACCAACCGTAATTGACGATGACACTAACGGTGAGAAATCAGGCTGGTGAGCATTATCAACAGGTGTTGGCACAGCAATAATTATAAAATCGGCCTTGGCTAAATTTGCTGGGTCGGTGCTATAAGTTAAACCTTTGGCAGCTTGTAAATCCTCTTTGGAGACTTCACCAGTAGGGTCGCAAAACTTCTTATAGTTTTCTATTTTGCTTTCGGACAAATCATAACCAATAGTTTCGAATTTTTTACCGAACTCTACCGCTAAAGGCAATCCGACATATCCTAAACCAACTACCGCGACAATATTTTTATGCACTTTAATTTCCTAACTGTTTAATATATTTAGCCATATTGTATAAATTTAGTATTAATTTTTGCTTTTTAAAACCAAAGAAAATACTTATTAAAACTTTGACAAACTCAAGAGACACTTCAAGAACGTAAATACCTTTTTACCAACGCTGCACTTTCATTTAAGAAAATATCTGTTACCAGCAATCTTAGTTTATATTTCACTTAATTCAGAGGGCGGCACAGGTAAATCGGGAAACAACTTCCAAATTAATCGGCTACCAGAAAATAATACAACCCAAACTGTGGCAAATATAATAAGAAAATAATTTTTTATATTTTGATTCTGAATATACCAATTTTCAACATTCCCTTTGTAAGGCATGATGACATTGTCATAAAATGCCGCAGGATCTTTTGCTGCATGAAGAAGATTTTCTTCATCGCGAAAAATGATTGAACCAATGCCGGAAAGCCCAGGACGTACTTGTTTAACCTGTTCTTGTACTTCTGGTGAAAATGCCTCGAAACAACGTAGAGTTTGTGGCCGAGGACCGACGACACTCATATCACCTAAGAAAATATTAATTAACTGCGGCAATTCGTTGATTTTCGATTTCCGTAAAAATTTGCCTAATGGCAATATCCGCGGATCGTCCTTAACCGTGACTGTGCCAGTAGATATGTTGGGACTATCTTTCAACATAGTTGCAAATTTAAGCAAATTAAACATCTTGCCATTTAACCCTACCCGGCTTTGAGCAAAAAACACTTCACCTTCGCCCGAAAACTTTAGCGCTATGGCAATAGGAATAAGTAAAGGAGATAAAATTAACAAGGCAAACCCTGAAAATAATATGTCAAAAAATCGTTGCATATAATCTCTCGAAAATTTGAGAATTTTCCATATTTTAAATATGGTTTAAAAATAAAATACTTTTTTCGTTGAACTTAACTAAATAACCTAAAACATATAAATAATAACCTGTTGTTATTATTAATTAAATAGATTTTACCTTTGCTTGCCCAAAGGATTTGGTTACAACTAAACTTAGCAAGGCTAATAGCATAGAAGCTTAAGCTATTGTTTAAAATACGTAAGATTACTTATTTTTAACGACTAATCTTTAATTAAAAATTAATTTATTATCAACAATATAGTGTTATTTATAAAATAATTCGCCCAACTCATCCGGCTCTTTATTTAATTTTATAGTGACATATGAATAGGCTAAATTTTTTTCCCTATTTTAGCACTACATTACCCATTCAAAACTTTGCTATAAATTTATACGCAGTTGTTTAGGTTAAGTGTAACTAAAGTATCTTTTAGAAACTCGGATGCTTGTCACGATTTTTGGTCTAGTTTGAAAACGGAGTGTAATGCCCGAACAGCTAACTCTAAATATTTTTCTTCGACAACTACCGAAATTTTAATCTCTGAGGTAGAAATCATCTTGATATTTATACCTTCATCAGCTAAAGCCTTAAACATTGTGTTAGCAATGCCTGCATGAGATCGCATACCGACACCAACAATAGAAACTTTAACAATGCCATCGTCCCCCGTCACTTTTTTAGCACCCAATTCGACACAGGTAAGTTCCAACGCGGCTTTAGCGCGTTGATAATCATTACGATGGACAGTAAAAGTAAAATCGGTAGTTTTATCATCGGCAATATTCTGGATGATCATATCGACTTCAATATTAGCATCTGCAATTGGCCCTAGTATTTTGGAAGCGATCCCAGGTCGGTCGGGAACCCCGCTGATAGTTAATTTTGCTTCATCTCTGTTGAATGCAATTCCTGAAATTAACGCACTTTCCACTTCTGATTCCTCGTAGGTAATAAGCGTCCCCGTGCCTTCAGCAAATGAAGATAATACTCGTAAAGGGACATTGTATTTTCCGGCAAATTCTACCGAACGAATTTGTAAGACTTTTGAATCCCAGGCTGGCCATTTCCAGCATTTCTTCAAAAGTAATTTTATCCAATCGGCGGGCTTTTGGTTCGACGCGCGGGTCGGTGGTATAAACACCGTCTACATCGGTATAAATATGACATTCATCGGCTTTTAATGCAGCAGCTAAAGCCACAGCCGTAGTGTCGGAACCACCACGCCCCAAGGTAGTGATATTACCGTCTTCATCAACACCCTGAAAACCAGCGACCACAACCACCTTACCTTGATTTAAATCAGAGCGCATACGCTGGTCTTCTATGCTTAGGATGCGGGCTTTGGTATGGCTGCTGTCAGTCAGGATTTTTACCTGCCCCCCAGTATAAGAACAAGCCTGGCAATCGATATTATGGAGCGCCATGCTTAACAATGCCACAGTGACTTGCTCGCCCGTGGAGATTACAACATCCAGCTCTCGTTCAGTCGGCTGTTGCTGGATTTCTTTTGCCAGAGCAATTAGCCGATTGGTTTCACCGCTCATGGCGGAAACTACAACGACGATCTGGTTACCCGCTTTTTGCGCAATTTTGACTTTTTCCGCAACTGTCTTAATCCGCTCAACTGAACCGACCGATGTACCGCCAAATTTATAAACGAAAAGTGCCACTCGATAAAACCTATTGTGTTAATTGTGATTGCACCCAAGCTGGAACCTGGGCTAAAGCATCGGCCAAACCCGAAGGATCGTTGCCGCCCGCCATCGCCATATCAGCCGCCCCCACCTTTACCGCCCACTTTGGTGGCGACGACATTGACTAGATCCCCAGCTTTAATCTTGTTTATTTGGTCTTTGGAAACGCCAGCGACTAAGCTGACTTTATCGCCTTCAACGACCGCCAAAACGATAGCGGAACTGCCCAATTTGTTTTTTAGTTGATCGACCAAGTCACGCAGCGATTTAGGATCAACCTGATCTAATTTAACGGCTAATACCTTGATTCCTGCGACATCAATAGCTTGGCTACTTAGTTCACTTCCCGCAGAACTGGCCAGTTGCGACTGAAGTTTATCCAGTTGCTTTTCGAGGCTTCGGGTTTTATCGAGTAATTGTTCCAGTTTTTCCAGCGCTTTTTCCGGTGCGCTTTTCAGCAATCCTGCAATAATAGCGAGCGCTTTTTCGCGACTGGCTAGCCATTCCATCGCACCACTGCCGGTGACGGCTTCAATACGCCTTACTCCCGCAGCAACGCCGGTTTCGCTGATGATCTTGAAACAACCGATGTCGCCCGCACGGTCAACGTGCGTACCTGCCGCACAATTCGGTTGAAAACGCACCGATTTTTAAGACCCTGACTTCATCGCCATATTTTTCGCCAAACAAGGCCATTGCCCCAGCCTTAACCGCATCGTCTTTTGCCATGACGGTTGCGGAAACGGGGTTATTCAGGCGAATTTGTTCGTTGACCATACGCTCAAGCACATTGATTTGATCGTTGGTCATTGGTTCAAAATGCGAAAAATCGAAACGTAAACGTTCGGGATTCACCAACGAACCTTTTTGCGTAACATGATCGCCCAGAATTTGTCTAAGTGCGGCATGTAGCAAGTGGGTTGCTGAATGATTAAGTTCGGTTGCTTTTCGTTAGTCGCATCAACTTGGGCAGTACAGGATTGGCCTTTGGCAAACGTACCTGAAACTAACTTACCTTTATGTAAAAACAGGTTTCCACCTTGTTTTTGGGTATCGATAACCTCAAATACCGCGCCATCTGCGACAATTCTGACCACTATCACCGATTTGACCGCCGGATTCGGCATAAAACGGGGTTTTGTCCAAAACGACCAATGCTTCTTCGCCAGTATTTAAGCTATCGACTTCTTTGCCTTGCAGGTACAGTGCAACAATGTGCGCTTGATCGTTCAAATGCCATAACCCGTAAATTCAGTTTGGCCTTCGAGTTTGAGTTCTTGGCTGTAATCCGTACCAAAGCTGCTCGCGGATCGCGCGCGTTCGCGTTGTGCTGACATGGCCATTTCAAAGCCAGCATGATCGACAGTCAGATTGTTTTCACGCGCAAAATCGGCGGTTAAGTCGACCGGAAAACCGTAAGTGTCGTACAGTTGAAACACCGTATCGCCCGGAATTACGCTGCCGTCTAGTTTTGCGACGCATGCTTCCAGAATTTTCATGCCTTGTTCCAACGTTTCTGCAAAACGTTGTTCTTCTTTTTCAAGACGCGTTCGACTTGTTCTTGTGCAGTCATTAATTCGGGATACGCAGCACCCATTTCCGTCGGCCAACGGCGCGACCAATTTATAAAAAAAAGTGTCCTGGATACCTAAACGATAGCCGTGTCTGATTGCGCGACGAATGATACGCCGTAACACATAACCACGGCCTTCATTCGAGGGCATCACGCCATCGACAATTAAAAAGGCACAGGAGCGGATATGGTCGGCAATGACGCGTAGGGAGCTGTTGGTAAGATTTGTCGTACCAGCCAGCTTGGCAGCGGCTTTTAATAGGTTTTGGAATAGATCGATTTCGTAATTGCTGTGCACTCCTTGCAAAATCGCGGCAATGCGTTCCAGCCCCATGCCGGTATCGACGGATGGTTTTGGTAACGGAGTTAACGTGCCATCATTGGCACGGTCATACTGCATGAACACTAGGTTCCAGATTTCGATGTAACGATCGCCGTCTTCATCCGGCGTTCCAGGTGGGCCACCCGGAATGTCTGGGCCGTGATCGTAAAAAATTTCCGTGCAAGGTCCGCAAGGGCCGGTGTCGCCCATCGACCAGAAGTTATCTTTAGCACCGATTTGGGAAAGCCGCGTCGGATCGACCCCAATTTCTTTCAGCCAGATATTGTTCCGCTTCATCGTCTTCTTCAAATACTGTTACCCAAAGTTTTTCAGCAGGAATGCGAGTTCTTTGGTTAAAAATTCCCAAGCGTAACGGATGGCATCCGTTTTGAAATAATCGCCAAAACTGAAATTGCCCAGCATTTCAAAAAAGGTGTGGTGACGTGCGGTATAGCCGACATTTTCCAGGTCGTTATGTTTGCCACCGGCACGCACGCAGCGTTGGCTGGTTGCAGCTGTAACGTAGTCGCGCTGTTCTCGCCCTAGAAAGACATCCTTAAATTGCACCATGCCGGCATTGGTAAACAGCAAGGTCGGGTCATTGCCCGGCACCAGGGAGCTGGAAGGCTGCACGGAATGCCCGCGCTCGCGAAAAAACTCCAGAAAAGCGGAGCGCAATTCGGCGCTAGTCATTTTTTTCATATCAGGTAAAACTTAGGTTGATTTTGTGGTTGTATGCTTGAAGAAATCTTGGATCATGGTGCTGGAAAACCCGCGCTGTAATAAAAATCGGCTCCGCTTGGCTTGTTCGGTGTTATCCATTGCAGCTGCATCAGGATATTTTTTATAGTAGGCTTGTGTCAGCAGATTCATCCAATCATCAGTTGTCGTCCGCAATACATCAATTACCTTGGTTGAATCGATCCCTTGTTGCTGAAGTTCATAAGCAATACGAACAGTGGCCAAAACCCTTCTGGCTTCGGACTCTGGCATAGCTTTCCGCATATCTCGTATCATCTTGCCAACTTTGTTGCGCCAAATCGTTTACAACCGCAGAAACTCGGCTAGATTCGTAACCTTTTACAGCCAATTTATTCTGTATTTCTTTGCGGCTATGCTCCCTTCGAGCTAACAGCCGCAAGCAGGCTTTCTTAATTTGTTTGCTGTCCTGGTGAATTTGTACACCATCAATAGAACCAGGGTTAAGCAGGATATCTTTATTCCTCATCAATGACCGCTGGCTCTATGAAAGGTACAGTCCTGCTAAAAGCCTCTGCCCTTATCTTTGTTTCAATTTCTTTGGCTTTTTCCGGATGTTCTTTCAAGAAGGCTTTGACATTGTCCTTACCTTGACCTATTTTCTCATTGCCATAGCTATACCAGGAACCTGCTTTCTGGATAAAACCATAGTTAACGCCGAGATCGACTATTTCACCCAAAAAGGAAATGCCTTCACCATACAAAATCTCGAATTCGGCTTGCCGGAACGGCGGCGCAACCTTGTTTTTCACTACTTTGACGCGGGTTTCATTACCGATGACTTCATCGCCTTTTTTTACCGACCCAATACGCCGGATATCCAACCTTACTGAAGCATAAAACTTAAGCGCATTACCGCCAGTGGTGGTTTCAGGGTTGCCAAACATAACCCCAATTTTCATGCGAATTTGATTGATAAAGATAACCAAGGTATTGGAACGCTTGATGTTTCCGGTAAGCTTTCTTAATGCCTGTGACATCAACCGTGCTTGCAGACCCATGTGGGAATCACCCATATCGCCTTCAATTTCGGCTTTCGGTGTTAACGCAGCAACTGAATCCACCACTACAATATCGACCGCGCCAGAGCGCACCAGCATGTCCGTAATTTCAAGCGCTTGCTCACCCGTATCCGGTTGCGAAACCAACAGATCATCGACATTCACACCGATTTTCTCAGCATATCCTGGGTCGAGTGCATGTTCAGCATCAACAAAAGCCGCCGTGCCGCCCAGCTTTTGCATTTCCGCAATAACTTGCAACGTAAGTGTGGTTTTACCGGAAGATTCTGGGCCATAGATTTCGACCACCCGACCACGCGGAAGGCCACCGCAGCCCAACGCAATATCCAAACCTAAAGAACCTGTAGAAACGACATCAATATCACGGGATGCAGCAACATCGCCCATACGCATGACAGAACCTTTGCCAAACTGCTTTTCTATCTGCATCAGCGCAGCGCCTAACGCTTTCTTTTTGTTCTCATCCATTATTAATGACCTTTAGGTTGCGTGTGGGCATAGAAACATCGGTTAGTAATTGATTATTATCACATAGAGACATGGCTTCGGGTAGTGTTGATTTAACCGCCCAACCGATAAGCATAAAACTTTTGAAATGCATGTCCAAATATTTTTAGAGGTTTATATAAGTTTTTGAAACCTCATGAAATTGGATTTTGTAGCAGCTAGGCTCAGAACTTTAGTAGTTCATTAAAATCAACAGATTCATAATAAGTTGGTTTCTCTACGCCTAGCATCTCCAGTGCCAGCAAAGCCATGTTTTTTGAGCCGCCGCCCTCACCAAGCTGTTGTTTTACCTGAAGTAAATCTTGGCGAATTTGTTCGGTATAAGGCTTATCTTTCAGTATCTTGCTGATTTCTGCTGTCAGGTTTTCTGCGTTTGCCTTATGCTGGATCAGTTCCTTGACCACAGGTTTTCCGAGGATAATATTGGGCAAACCGATATAAGGAGTTTTTACCAGCCAACGACCCAGCCAGTAGGTCAAAGGAGACAGTTTATAAGCAATCACCATAGGCACGCCCAGTAGCGCAATTTCCAGGCTTGCGGTGCCAGAGGTCGTCATGATGGCATCGCAGCATTGGATGGCATCGTAGGGTTTATGTTTGATGACGGTAATCATTAACCGAGCAGACTTTAAATGATTATCTAACAGGGTATCGGGAATAGAATCTGCTTGCGGCAATAAAAAATGGATGCCAGGAAAGCTGTTTTGTAGCTCATGGGCAGCGGCTAACATCACGGGCAACATGCGTTCTATCTCATTGCTACGACTGCCGGGTAAAATTCCAACGACGGGTTTTGTTTTATTCAATGAAAAATTCTTGCTATCTTCCTCCTTGCTTCGCAGAGGGTGGACTTTATCCACAGAGGGATGTCCCACATACCGTACTGGAATACGTTTTGCTTCATAATAAGGGGCTTCAAAAGGGAAGATTACCGCCATCATGTCAATGACTGCGCCGTATTTTTTTACGCGGCCTGGTCGCCACGCCCATACCTGTGGGCTGACATAAAATAGGATTTTGATGCCGTTTTTCTTGGCAAACCGCGCCAATTTGAAGTTGAACTCCTTGTAATCTACGCAAACCAGTAAGTCTGGCCGTTCCCTAAGCAACAGTTGCTGCATGGATTTTAAGGTTCGGAGGATTTCTCCAAAATGCTTGATGACCTCAATAACACCGATTACCGCAATAGCGGATGAATCGTAACGAATATCAATACCCGCCTGCGCCATTTTTGTGCCACCCATGCCGATACCTTCAATAGTAGGTTGGTGTTTTTTTAGCTCCATGAACATATTGGCGGCATGTTGGTCGCCAGATGATTCGCCGGCACTGAAAAAGATTTTAAACGGCTTATTTGTCATGTTGGCTTGTAGGTAATTTAGCAATATAGTGGACTTGGTTCGTTTAATCCGTCGGCACTTATTCTGATGAGCTAATCCCAGAAAGACAGATGGCGGCAATCGCTTAAGTTTTCCATTTTACAATAATTCAAATTATACAAAAAGTGGACAATCTTGCTAGAAAAGGTAGAGAATTAAAGGTATCTAACAAAGATTGTCCTACCGCATGATTATGTGGCTAAACAATACATTTTGATCGTCAAAGGCAGATGCAACACCTGACAAATCAACGACCGATGAGGATAAACACCATGAAAACTAAACATAAAACCCTAGGCTCAATCGTTACCATTCTTTTTTGTGTATTCTACATGCAATCCGCAAGCGCAATAGATAGTAAGAATTTCGCGGGCATTAAATTTATCTTCATCCAACCCGGCTGTTTTCAAATGGGTAATGATAAACCTGCAACAGACCGAACCGTTGGCGAAACACCCAGTCATCGCGTGTGCATAGAAAAGCCGTTCTATATGGGCGAAACTGAGGTTACCCAAAAGCAATGGCAAGATGTCATGGGCAATAACCCCAGCAAAAACAAAGTCGAAGATAAGCCTGTGGACAGGGTAAGCTGGAATGATGCCCAGGAATTTATCAAAAAGCTGAATGCCAAAGAAGGCGGCAACTACTTCCGCTTGCCAACTGAAGCCGAATGGGAATATGCCGCAAGGGCAGGCAGCGACGACGATTATTCGTTTGGTAATAGCCCAAGCTCATTGGCAACATACGCCTGGTTTGGCAACTTGGGCTACAACGGCAGCCCTCATGAAGTGGCACAGAAACAACCTAACCACTGGGGATTGTATGACATGCACGGCAATGTCTGGGAATGGGTGCAAGATTGGTATGACGGCACTTATTACAGCAACAGTCCAACAAATAATCCTTCAGGGCCAGAAACAGGAAAATACCGTACCTACCGTGGCGGCAGTTATATCGGTAAAGCCGCCAATCTGCGTTCAGCCGTGCGTTTTAGCGCAATGCCAATAACCCGTACACATGATTTAGGGTTTCGTTTGGTCAGGCAACTGGATTAAAAAAACCATTAAACAACGATTTAAATTCATCCTGTATTCAGGCTTGAAAGATAAACTTTGTATGCGTTTATTAAAAAGAGGATGAATCATGAATATGTTGGCCAAAGCTATTATTGCAATGCTATTGCTTGGTTTTTTGAGTGCTTGCGCTTATGACCCGGCAGCAGGCGGCTATAGTTCGTCTAACAACTATTACGGGCAAGGTTACAGTCAGAATTCACGTTATGGAAACCCGGATTATGGCTATTCCGGTTATCGGCAACCTGCTTACGGATATGGTAATTCGGGGTATCAACAATCGCCCTATGGATATTCTGGCAACCAGCAGCGTCCGTATTGTCCTGATGACGACAATGATTAACGCACATCATTAAAATAGAAAAAGTCGGCCTATAAGCCGGGTTCTGTCGAGAACAGCCATTCATCTAGGCTACAAGTCACCTTGCAGCTCAAGCAATCTACCCAGGAACCGCGCGGGCCACGCGTATATTCCTCTATTTGATCTTGCTCCGGGTGGGGTTTACCGTGCCGCTCCTGTTACCAGTTGCGCGGTGCGCTCTTACCGCACCTTTTCACCCTTACCCCAGCACTCTTGCAAGTGTTGGGGCGGTATATTTTCTGTGGCACTTTCCGTAGGTTCACACCTCCCAGGCGTTACCTGGCACCCTGCCCAATGGAGCCCGGACTTTCCTCCATTTCATCTTGCGATAAAACAGCGACTGCTCAGCCGACTCTTTCTGCGCGGATTATACCGTAAGCGGGTAATGGACGTTGAAAAAGGCTCCTAATAGAAAAACAATCTATCGATTAAGGTACACGGCCGCCCCATATTTTTATATGGATCCATTAGAAAATAAATTTTGTTATGGTATAGCGCTATAATGCCAATTTTCGATCCAACTTATGTTAAGTTTACTCATGAAAAGCATAATCCTTTCAAGCATGTTGTTGATGGTCTTTAGTACTTCCGTCTTTGCGGAAAAAATTGGCTCTGTCGACACCGACTTTAGATTCATCGGCCCAGATAACAAAATTGAAATCGAGTCATTCGAAGACGAAGGGGTATCCGGCGTTACCTGCTATATCAGCCGAGCAAAAACCGGCGGGGTCAAAGGCGCTGTAGGCATAGCCGAAGATAGGGCCGATGCTTCGCTGACATGCCATCAAACCGGCTCGATAAGCCTCAATGAAAAAATAAAATCCGGTAAAGAAGATGGTGATGATGTCTTTAAAAAACGCACGTCATTAGTTTTTAAATCCATGCAGGTGGTGCGTTTCTATGACAAAAAGCACAACACCCTAGTTTACATGGTGTATAGCGATCGAGTTTTCAAAGGTTCGCCAGACAACAGTATAACGGCAGTGCCTATTTTGCCTTGGCAGGCTCAACCGGCCTCAAGTTTAATTCCGGCTGTAAAATAAAATTTTCCGATTTAACCCTGGTTGTTGGTGTATTAGCCGTTATGCGCCGGACAAATAGCGGCACTAATCGATCGGCGGAAGACACTGTTTTATTCCGCCCTGCACACTTGGCGAACAAATAGAATTTTTCATCACTAATTGCCATTCAGCTTTTTGGCACAAGGATCGTTTGTGTGCAAAACTAAGCCGACCTTCAGGAGTTCACCATTTAGCTCTCCGAGTAAACGACTTAACTGTTCCGCAACCTGGATCATTTCTCCTTTCAACTTCTCAAACTCTTCATCCGACTTCGTCGGGTGGTATAGATGAACCAATGCCTTATGCGCTATTTCATTGCGGTGTTTCACCAATTTGCGTAAATTTCGAATTAGTAGATCATTTGAATTAATTTTTGCAAATACTTTGAGAAGCCTTTCGATAGGTGCTTCATCTATGTCGGATTGTTTGTGCTTGTATGAGAGTTTGCCACAAACCAAATGTCTCACGGCATCATGGTAGTAGCCTATGTATTGCTTGAGGCTTGCCTCAATAAGTTGAAATCCTGCCAGCGCGTGACTCGCTGCGTCTCGATAGTCGGCTTGGTCAGTCATAGAAATAAAATCCTCCCTCTCTTAGGCATCCTAAAAGAAGCAAAAAATCATTAGTTTGTCTAAAAAGACATTAAACTTAATAATCATCGAGAAAAATAGTGGTGTCCGGCTTGGGTCAGAAATTTATCGCGGATTTGGTGAAATTCCGTTCAAGCTACTCTGTATAAAGAAGAATAGTTTCAATGTTTAGTTGCTACAAGAACAGATGAAGCAATTCTCCATACAACACCAATCAATTATATACTTCGCCTCTTGCTTTTTCGCAGAGGGGTAAGTGATTGTTAGGATTTCTTGTGGTGCTTGAGGTTTTCAAGCAAAAATTCCGGTATCCGTTGTTCCAGCCAATACTGTGGCCTAAGTGGAATGTGTCCGGTTATGAAACCGACATGACCACCGTGTTGGGTAAATTCCAGCTGTATACTAGATGATATTTCGTCGAGTCTGGGTAAAACTTCCAGGGTCATAAAGGGATCATCAGCCGCTTGAATCAAAAGCGTTGGTACGGTGATGGATTTCAAATATTGCCTGGAACTGGATCGGTTGTAATAGTCGTGGACATCCACAAACCCGTGCAATTTGGCGACAACACGGTCGTCATATTCCCAGAATGAATTGATAGCCGATAAATCGCCCAATCCATTAATCTTCACTGCGTCTTCCGTGTGGCCTATATTTTCCAAATGCGCCAATTTGTTGTGCATGTATTCTTTAAGTTCCTTCAATAAATTGCCACGATAAAGCTTTGCAAAACCGTTATCCAGTTTTGTCGCGCAAATTCCCAGTAGCAAAGGAACAGAAACAGCCACAGCGGCAAACAAGTTTACGTTTTGTCCTTGTTCGCCTAGCCACTTTAATAGAACATTGCCACCTAAAGAAAACCCTATGGCTGCTATTGGTGTGTCGGGTTCGCGTTGCCGCAAGGTTTGATAAAGCGTGTGAACATCTTCTGTTTCGCCTGAATGATAACTGCGTGCCCTGTTGTTGACAGGGCCGCTGCAACCACGAAAATTAAGTGCTGCACTGCGAAAGCCTTGTTTGTATAAGGCACGTTGCAGGCCTTTGATGTAACCCGATTGCGAGCTGCCGGTTAAGCCGTGTAGCAAGAGAACGAGTGGTTGATTGCCTTTACCACAGAAATCGACATCGATAAAATCATGATCGGGCGTTGTGATTCTTTCACGATGGTATTCGGGAGGATTGGGCGTTTTTCTGAATAGCGCTGGATAAATCGTTTGTAAGTGGCAATTGCTTAGCCACCAGGCGGGCTTGAACGTTGATTTGTTAAGCATGGGTAATCTTATTGACTGCCTAAAATCTGAATGCTCCAAAATACCAAAAAGCCGCTAAACAGCACCAGTGTTGAAATGTTTTTTTCTTCGACCTCATGGGCTTCCATCAGCAATTCTTCGGTCACCAGATAGAGTAAAGCGGCGGCACTAAACGCCAATACACCGCCGATGACAGCATGGGAAGCATCGGCCAGCAAAAAATTACCCAGGAACGCAAATAGGAATACCGTTGCTCCTAATAAGCCCGAAATCCCGATAATCCGCCAACCTTTCGTTGCCTCGGAAGTGAGCGCCAAACCGAGAAACAGTAACTCGACCGACAAGCCCAACGCTAATATCATACCCGTTGCGCCACTCGCCGCAAATCCAGCGCCAATGATAAAGCCATCCATTGAGACATCGATAAAAGTTGCCAACATTAAGCCTATATTGACTCCGGTTGATGACGGTGTGAGCGAGGCTTGATGCTCTAATTTGATAGTCCACAGTTTTAGCGCGTACATAAACAGGGAGCCTGACGCGAATGACCCTATCAACACCATCCCCGGTGCGTGTTCGCGCTCAATTTCAGGCAGTAATTCGACTGCCAACGCCGCTAATACCACTCCAGCGGCAAAGTGCTGAATAAGACTGCGTGTGGCGTGACTAGCCTGAATATCACATAAAAAAGGCGGACAAGTCCTATAGAGTTCGATAAAATTCAGTTGCTTACATTGAATTTGAACAAGGACTTGCCCATGACAAACTGTACCGCAACCAAAATAGAATTTCCAGCCTTAAAACGTCGAGAAATTGAAGCTCAATTCAGTGGCGGAGCTATCACCAGTGACGGCGGTGTGCTGCTGTTGAGGAGCATTGACCAGCGTTTAAAACTAACCGAGCAGGTTGCTGCCCAGATCACCGACCCCAGGATCCGGACAAGATCCGGCATCAGGTGGTTGATTTGCTGCGGCAACGGGTTTATGGGTTGGCGTGCGGTTACGAAGACTTAAATGACCACGATACCCTGCGCAACGACATTGCCTTCCAGACCGCGGTCGAAAAAGATCAGGTCCTGGGTAGCCGTTCCACTTTATGCCGGTTTGAACAACAGGCGGATCGGGCGCTCATGTGGCGGATTCATGAACAGATGGTGGAACAGTTTATCGCGTCTTTTGAGGCACCGCCGGCGTCATTAATCCTGGACTTTGACGCCACCGACGATCCGGTGCACGGTCAGCAGGAAGGCCGGTTTTTTCATGGTTACTACCGGCGTTATTGTTTCCTGCCGCTCTATGTCTTTTGTGGCGACCAGTGCCTGGTCAGTTATCTGCGTCCCAGCAACATTGACGGTGCCAAACACAGCTGGGCGATCTTGGCTCTGCTCGTTAAACGCTTACGCTGTGCTTGGCCAGACGTTTCGATTACCTTACGCGGGGACAGCGGCTTTTGCCGGCATAAAATGCTGGGCTGGTGCGAGCGCAACGGTGTCAACTATATTGTTGGCTTGGCCAAAAACCCACGCATCAACCGGTTAAGCCAGCCCTGGGCAGATCAGGCCAAAAGTCAATTTGAAGCCCAGCAACAAACGCAACGCCTGTTTACCGAACTACACTACCAAGCAGGATCATGGAAGCGCCAACGCCGGGTGATCCCCTCAAAGCCGAACACATGAGCCAAGGCAGCAATCCACGCTATGTGGTGACCAATTTAACGGGTGACCCGCAACACCTTTACGAAAAAGTGTATTGCGCCCGGGGCGAGATGGAAAACCGGATCAAAGAACAACAGTTGGATTTGTTTGCCGACCGCACCAGTTGCAGCCTGTGGTGGCCGAATCAATTTCGCTTGTTGCTATCGACGCTCGCTTATACGTTAATGGCGGCCATTCGCAGGGTAGCCCTACGCAATACCGAACTGGCACACGCCACTTGCGGCACAATTCGGCTGAAACTCTTTAAGGTCGGAGCGGTGGTGATCCGGAACACCCGGCGGGTGAAACTATTGCTTAGCAGCAGTTATCCTTATCAAGTGTTATTTCTATCGGTCTGCCAAAAACTATGCCCTGAATAATCCTAAAGTGTGCTGTTCCCGGCACGTTAAAGAATGGGGTAAGGGGAAGCTGTGCCTGAAAAAAGGCAAATGCCATTCATTACAGACCTATAGCCTCAATTTAGGAACAATACATACTCAATTCTATCTTCGGCAACTTTCTAACAGAAGTTTTCCTGTAATCATGAGATAAGCGGGCTAGGCCGCCAAAGTGATGCCATGATGCCGCCCAATAAGGCAATACCGGCTGGAATAGCCATAAGGACGAGATTATGGACATTGATAGATAAATCAGACAGTGGATTGTAAAGCTCGTGAGTCCATGTTGAAGGAGGGCTGATAATATTTAAGTTCATTTCACATAATCCGTACAAATCGTTCAAATATGGACGAATTGATTACCACCATCAAGAAAATTCAGCCAAAGACATGTTTGTCCATATCAAGATCAAGGAGACGGTGTTTGCTTTCTTAGCTTAACGGCATTGGCATCACCCACGGGATCCATGCTGTCGTCTATCCCTCTTGGTAGTCGCTGAAGTGCAGGATTTACTGAATTTAATGCAGCAAACGGGCAACGTCGTTCCACCTACTAACTACATCCATATAGGCGTTCCACGTAAAGGAAGGATTTTAGGGAAATAGGTAACGGTTAGGATGCTGGTAAATTATTGCTCAACATCCGCCTTATCCGGTTTTTTATACCCATTCCACATGGCTTTTACCAGGTTTTCGTTATGTATAACACTTTCAAAGGCCACGCCCACTACATGCACAAAAACCAATAGCAAAGTAAAGTTAGCTGCGATTTCATGTGCTTCCTCCCAGAACTTTTCGTTGCTTGAGCCTACAATGCCGGCGAGTGGCCCTAAGTTTTGGTCGGCGGCATAAACAACCAGGCCTGATATAACGGTCATAAATAAACTGATAATCAACAACGCTATCATGGCTGCTCCCGCCGGATTATGGCCGAGATAACGTTTAGATTTTAGCGCGATTGCATCCTTAACATAGTTGAAGGACTTTGCTGGACCGCATAAAAAGTTGGAAAAACGTGCGTAATCGTTACCGACAAATCCCCAGAATAATCGGAAGATGAGTAAGCCAAGCACCAAATAACCAGCCCAAACATGGAGGGTCAGTAGCTCGTCTTCCGTCAGATAGGCAACAAAAAAACCAACAACCAGTAACCAGTGAAAAATTCTAATGGGGAGATCCCATACTTTGATTAATTTTGGCGTTTCCATTTTGTATTCCTTGTGTTGCATGTTATAGGCATATCAGAAAAAAGGATTTGCAGTTTACCACCCTGGTAAAGTTAGGTTCTTGACATAAGTCAAGCAAGCAGTAAATATGGATATAGCATTTATGCAGTTAATATCTTGTGGGAGTTGTTTTTGTGATCTTAAGCGGCAATCACTCTGGCAAGAAAATCCATTAACATATCCTTTCCACTGGAAAATAGCAGCTAAACGTACTGCCCTTGTAAAGTTCGCTAGTAATCACTAAGCGAGCATCATGCCTCAGTAGTACATGTTTGACGATAGCAAGGCCTAATCCGGTGCCCGCTATTTTGTTGGTGCGCCGCACATCAATGCGGTAAAAACGTTCGGTAATCCTTGGGATTTCGGTGTCGCTAATGCCTTCGCCTTTGTCCACTACGTCCAATATAAGGCTTTCCTTAATTTGATACCAGCGTACTTTAACGGCGGATTCTTTAGGCGAATATTTCAGCGCGTTACCGAGCAGATTGGAAAATGCGCTACGTAGCTCTTGTTCATCGCCGTAGATGTGGGCAGCTGTTTCCAGTGTTAGTTCGATGCGTCCTGTAACGTTGTACAGGTTTTCACTTTCTTTACAAATCTTGCTCAGGAGTGTGGGGATGTCAACACAATGAGTTTTCTTAGGTTGTGTTTCCAGATTAGACAGTAGCAGCAAGTCATCAACCAGATATTGCATCCGTTCAGTCTGCTCTTGCATTTGTTGGAACGAATGGCTCAGTAGGGGCGATAGCGGTTCATCCAATTCTTGCAGTGTTTCCAGGTAGCCTTTTAACACTGTCAAAGGTGTCCTTAATTCGTGGGAAACATTAGCGACAAAATCTTTACGCATCTGTTCCATTTTCCGCAGTTGTGTGACATCTTGCGCTAACAGCAGGCGTAGGCCAGCACCATAGCTCACGACTCGTACTGCCAACGTGATATGGCTGTTAGTCGGCGAGGGCATAATAATTGTTTCGTTGAAGTTACCGGACTTGAGGTAACGGACAAAAATGGGGAAACGGATAAGGTTAGGGATACGTTGTCCACGGTCTGAAGGTTGCAAACCAAGGACATTTTTTGCGGCGGTATTCGCCCACTCGATTTCATCATCTTTGCCTAATACAACGCCGGCATCAGGCAGTGCATCCGTTGATTTCCTGAATTGGTCGATGATTTTACCTAGCTTCTTTTTGCGTTTTTTTTCGCTCTTTTTTATCTGGTAAACGTGGTAATAAATATCTTCCCAAATACCTTTTGCTTTGGGGTATTTTCCTCGTCCACCGTTACTAATCCATCGTTCAAAACGGTTGATCTGGGTAAGTTGCCAAGCTAACATTCCGACTATTAATAAAAATAGTAAGGGGAGAAATAATCCCGTTATGCTGCCAATTACAATTACGCCCAGTAACAGCAGGAGCATCCAGCCAAGTTCTTTTTTCCAAGCAGCCATTTGGGTCAGTTAATCTAGCAATGAAAATCGGTAACCGAAACCGCGCACCGTTTGCACCATGTCTTCTTTGCCATAATCGCCGAGAATTTTGCGTAAGCGGCGGATATGGACATCAACGGTACGTTCTTCAATATATACGCTGCGTCCCCAGACTTGGTCGAGTAATTGGGTGCGGCTGAACACTTTATCGGGATGGGTCATAAAAAACTGCATTAAACGGAATTCGGTGGGGCTGACATCCAGTTGCTTATCACCGATGGTAAGTCGATGTTGCTCAGTATCCAAGATAAGTGTCCCAAGAGTGATTTGAGTGCTCCCCTGAATTTTACCACTCCTACGAAGGACGGCACGTATTCGTGCCACCAGTTCTTTTGGCGAAAAGGGCTTGGTCAGGTAATCGTCTGCGCCAATTTCTAGCCCCCTGACCTTATCCTCTTCCTCGCCTCTGGCGGTCAGTAGGATGATGGGCAATTCCCGATAACTGGGATCTTTTTTCAAACGTCTTGCCCATTCAACGCCACTTATACCGGGTAACATCCAGTCCAGTAAAATAAGGTCTGGGAAGTTGTCTGCCAATATTTTTTGTGCAGAATCGACTTCTGCCGCTGCTATGGGCGTAAAGCCTGCTTGTTCCAAGACGATCATCAGCATTCCCCGTATAGCGGCTTCGTCTTCAACAATCAGGATATTTATTTTAGTCATAATTAATGCTCGAATTTAGGCACAGTATTTTAGCTGTTTGAATATGACGATTAGATGACAAACAGGAAAATGAGAAGGGTAAATAGTAAACTTAGCGATTGATAATTGCCAAAAAACTATACATTTCAATGTATTCGGTTGATAATTGACGGTCGTTGTAAGGATGGCTGTCTAGCATTGAACTTACCGCGCGCAATTTTTAGTAAACTTTTTATCATGAGAATGAGGGAAATTGATTATGAGTATGTTACAAGAATTTAAAGAATTTGCCATGAAAGGTAATGTAGTCGATTTGGCTGTCGGCGTTATCATTGGGGGCGCATTTGGCAAAATAGTTTCGTCCTTAGTCGCAGATGTAATCATGCCGCCGATTGGGGTGCTAATGGGCGGTGTTGATTTCACCAAGCTTGGGGTGGTATTGAAAGAAGCCGTCGATGAAAAAACGCCTGCCGTAATGTTGAATTATGGGAATTTTGTTCAATCTATTGTTGATTTTACTATTGTTGCATTTGCTATCTTTATGGCGATCAAGTTGATGAACAAATTGAAAAAAACGGAACCACCAGCACCAGAAGCCCCGCCTGCACCTACTAAAGAAGAATTGCTGTTGACTGAAATCAGGGATATTCTGAAATCTAAAAATTAATTTTGTAGCTAACGCTTTCTGAAGTGTGAACCCCAACCCTATTAATTAAGGCTGGGGTTTTTAGTTTTAGCGCTCAAATAACACCTAGGACTCTGGCTTTTGGTCGCGGGTCAACAGGTTCTGTACGGCGGTCAAAGGGTTCAAGTTTTCGTACAAAACCTTATAAGTCTGTTCTGTTATCGGCATATCAATACCATGTCGTTGGGCAAGCAATAAGGTTTCTTTAGCAGCAGAAATACCTTCAATTTCTTGCCCGATTTCTTTAACGATGTCGTCCCTGCTTCTGCCCTGACCCAAAGCGAGACCGAAACGGCGATTTCTGGATTGGTTGTCGGTGCAGGTCAACACCAAATCGCCCAAACCAGCCAAACCGATGAAAGTCTCCTGCTTTCCCCCCAGTTTAATGCCTAACCGCATAATTTCATTAAGGCCTCGTGTAATCAAGGCCGCGCGGGTATTGGCACCAAAGCCCAGGCCGTCGGCTATACCGGCTGCAATTGCCAGCACATTTTTGACTGCTCCGCCAACTTCTACACCAATGATGTCAGGACTGGTATACGCTCGAAAACGGTCACTGTGCAATATGTCAGCCAGTTGTGCTGCAAATTCGGCTTGCTTTGAGGCGATAGTGATTGCAGTAGGAAGGTTTGCGGCGACCTCACGGGCAAAAGTAGGGCCGGAAAGTATGGCAGCAGGTACGCTTGGTGAGAAGACATCAGCCACAACTTGATGCAGCAAGGAGCCATCTTCAGGGTTAAAGCCTTTGGTTGCCCAAGCTATTTTTAGGTCTTTAACTGAGATAAGGGGCTTGAGTTTAGCCAAGGTGCTTTTGAAGGCATGGCTGGGTACGGATATTAGGATAAGCCCGCTGAATTCAGCGGCTTTTTTCAGATCCGAGGTAACAGAAATTGCTTCTGGAAATTCCAGGTTAGGCAGGTAGCGCTGATTTTTTCTTTCTTTGGCAAGAGCCGCCATGTGCTCTTCGTTATGTCCCCACAATAAGACCTGGCAACCATTTCTGGCAGCCAGTAGTGCAAGTGCGGTACCCCAGGAGCCTGCGCCAAGCAGGCTTATTTTTTGGCTCAAGCTTATTGACCACGCATTTAGTTGATGGTGTTTGATCCAGCCGATTGTTGTTGTGCTTGTTGTAGATGTTGACCATACAGCGCATCAAAGTTGACGGGCGCTAACAACAACTGGGGAAAACCGCCTTTTGCGACCAGATCAGAGACGACTTCCCGTGCATAAGGGAATAAGATGTTTGGACAAAAGCTGCCCAGCATAGGCCCCATTTCTTGTTCGGTGAAATTATCCAATGTAAAGATACCGGCTTGGTTGACTTCGACTAGGTAAGCGGTGGTGTCTACGCTTTTGACTGTTATTGTTACTGTTAGGGTGACTTCAAAGATGTTTTCGTCTAGCTTGTCAACGTGTGTACCAAGGTTAAAATCTACCGCAGGCTCCCATTTTTCGCGAAAAATTTTCGGCGCGTTGGGTGTTTCAAAAGATAAGTCTTTGGTGTAAACCTTTTGTATTGAGAATTGTTTTTCTTGGGCGTTGTTTTCTTCGGCCATGATTGTTGTTTATGATATGGGTTATGTGATTAAGCTTGCTTGCAGCTGTTAAGCGGCAGTCTTGTTTTTACGGTTTACTTTAATGGGCAATTTATAATCTTCCTGCCAAGATTGCATCCCGCCAGTGATAACAAAAACGTCCTTAAGTCCAGCTTTAGTGGTTAACTTTCCTGCCGAAGATGAGCGTGTGCCGTCCTGGCAAATAATCAAAAGTTGATTATTCTTGTAAGGTTCAAGGCTGGAAGTATCTTCTTTCATTTTACTGAAAGGAAGATTTATTGCACTGTCGATATGGCCTTTATTGAACTCATCGTGTTCGCGTACGTCAATTACCACGGTATTGCCGTTGTTCATTTTGGTTACGGCCAGCAAAGGTGATATGAAACCAAATTTTTTCAATGCGGAGTCGAATAGCTCCTGAATTAAAAGATAGGTCACAACAACCAGTGCGAGCGATAAAATATAATGGTTTAAAATGAATTCTATGTAACGATCCATGGTTTATCGATTATGGTCTTTTAGTGGTGAAGAATAGGGTATCTGCTTTATTGGCGTTTACATTAGTAGGGTTTAGGGTAGGTACTATTACCCCATCGCTATGCATATTTTAGTATAATGCTGCTGTTTGAGCGTTTTTGCCCTTAACCTAAGACCAGTAAAGCCTATAAATTTGGCGGAATGATACCTTATTTTCGGTTGTTTTGGGTAACGGAATGTAGATCGTTCGTATTAATGCCTACCCCGTTTCGATTACGGGAGTTGTGATTGTAAGTGTCTGGAGAAAAAAAGTAAGATGTCGAGCCGCCCTAAACCTGTTGTATTATTGATCCTGGATGGATTTGGATATTCCACGGAAAAAGAGAACAATGCCATTGCGATGGCGAATACCCCCTGCTGGGACAGTTTGCAAAAAGACTACCCCATGACGTTGTTGGATTGTGCCGGCGAAGTAGTCGGTTTGCCCGATGGGCAAATGGGCAATTCAGAAGTTGGGCATATTCACATCGGCACAGGCCGTTACGTACCGCAGGATTTTTCCAAGGTCAATGATGCGATTAAAGACGGCAGTTTTTTCACCAATCCGGTGTTATGCCAAGCGGTTGATTCGGCTAAGGAAAAAGGCAAGGCGTTACACATAATGGGTTTATTGTCTCCAGGCGGAGTACATAGCCATGAAACCCAAATTATAGCTATGATCGAATTGGCCGCAAAACGTGGGCTTCGGAATATCTACCTGCATGCATTTTTGGATGGACGGGATGTTCCGCCACAAAGCGCTGCGTCCTCCATTGCATTATTGGAAGCAAAATTCAAAGCATTGGGCGTAGGCAGGATTGCTTCCATTGTCGGTCGTTTTTATGCCATGGACAGGGACAAACGCTGGGATCGGGTTAAGCAAGGTTACGATTTGATCGTAAAAGGCGAGGGCAGTTATCGCGTAAGTTCTGCTCTTGAGGGTTTATACGCATCATATGACCGAGGCGAGAACGATGAGTTTGTACTGCCTACAGTGGTTTTGGATGCTCAAGGCAAGGCCGCGACACTCGATCCTGAAGATTCCATAGTATTTATGAATTTCCGCGCCGATAGGGCAAGGGAAATATCACAAGCCATCACTGATGCTGATTTTGCTGGATTCGATCGTGGGCATGAACCGCACAAGGGTGTGTACGCAACCTTAACCGAATATCATGAAGCGTTTGATTATCCAGTGGCATTCCCGTCCGTAGACATCAAAAACAGCCTGGGCGAATATTTGTCGAATTTAGGCATGACCCAACTACGTCTCGCAGAAACTGAAAAATATGCCCATGTAACCTTTTTCTTTAATGGCGGGGTCGATGCTAGTTTTCCCGGCGAAGACCGAATACTCGTGCCCTCGCCCAATGTCAGGACATATGATTTGCAACCTGAAATGAGCTTGCCCGAAGTTACCGATCGTTTGGTTGAAGCCATCACCGGCGGCAAATACGATGTCATTATCTGTAATTATGCCAATGGCGATATGGTTGGGCATACTGGAATCATCCCCGCAGCCATCAAGGCAGTAGAGACAATTGACGCTTCTTTACTGCGCGTCGTTGCTGCGTTAAAAAGCGTCGGCGGAAAAATGTTGGTAACAGCCGATCACGGTAATATCGAGCAAATGGTCGATGATGATGGTTTAGTTCAGACTGCCCACAGCACCAACCCAGTGCCGCTGATTTATGTTTGCGGGGAAGGTAAATTGGCTTCCGGCGGCAGCTTGAAGGATTTGGCTCCTACTCTCCTGGCGATATTAGGCGTAGCTCAACCAGCAGAAATGAACGGTAAATCGCTTCTCGCAACTGCTTGATGCAGTTATGCGTAGACTTCAGGTTTTTTGTTTTCTGCTAAACTTGTTAGTTGGAACGGTTAATGGCGAAGAACAGCAAGCGGATACCGAATCGGATGTGGCCATAAATGCCAGTAAGCAAGAACTAGAGCGGCAAAAAGATGAATTGTTGGGCTTGCTGGCTCAAGTCGATGAACGTTACGGCGATGTTGCCGCTTCATTGAAATTGGTTGAAGATCAGATTACATTGACAGCTAAGAGTCTTGATAAAATTCGGAAAAAAATAAGCAGTTATCAAGGTCAAATCGACAAATTGGATAAAGAGTTAGCCGGACAAGTCAGGGCTGCTTTTGCAATGGGGCAGCAAGATAAATTAAAATTGATGCTTAATCAACAAGATCCGGCATTATCAAGCCGAATGATGGTATATTATGAATACTTGAATAAGTCCCGTTTAGAAAAACTTACCAATCTACAGCAAATTGTCATTTATCTGGATCAGTTAGACAAAGATAAGCAAAAGGAAACGGAGTTATTAGAAAAAAATTTAAGGCAAAAAAAATCAGAACAAGCATCCCTTGATGAAGTAAAAAAGCAGAGGGGTGTGCTGGTAGCTAAGCTACACGATGATTTTTCTTCGCAAGAAGAACAGTTAAGCCTTTTAAAAGAAAGTGAAAATAAACTGATAAACCTTATCCAAAATTTAGAAAACGACACGGATGAAGCCAATCAGGAATTTGAAATCCAAGGTAGTGGCGAAGAAAGCAGTCCAAGAAGTACAGACAGTTTTCCCAAATTGATAGGAAGTTTTTCATCGCTAAAAGGCCAATTGCCCCTGCCAGTAAATGGCAAGACAGTGCCTATGTCTGGCGAGTCGTTACCAGCAGAAGAGCGGTCTAAAGGAGTGTTAATCAATGCTAAGGAGGGCGTTGCAATTAAGGCAGTAAGTAAAGGAAAAGTCGCCTATGCAGGTACGCTAAAAGGCTACGGGCTGCTGATTATTGTTGAACATGATAAAGAATTCATGACGTTATATGCCTTCAACCAAAGCCTCTACAAGCACAAAGGGGATTGGGTGAATGCAGGTGATGCTATAGCATCGGTGGGGCAAAGTGGTGGGCGCAGCAAGCCTGGGCTATATTTTGAAATACGTCAGAATGGTAAGGCCGTTGATCCACTTATTTGGTGCCATAACTAAATGGGAACTGCATTTTTGCCAATTAGGCAGGGTGCGGAGTGGGTTAAGCGGCAATTGTTTTGGGCTTTACATAGACGGATACAAAGCAGGTATTTTAGCCGCTTTGGGTTATCCAAAAAAATTAAAGATATTGTGGTGGTTGGAGTTTAAAGGCACATGCTAAAAAAGAAGAGTCTGTTTATTTTGTCCCTAGGGATTATGTTGGGCGTTTTTATGGGCATCTGCGGTAGCGTCGTTGCCGAAAAGGACAAAAATGATGTTGCGTTAGAAAATGAAGCGTTGCCTTTCGAAGATCTGCGCACATTTACCGAAATTTTTGGCAGGATCAAACGTGATTATGTCGAACCTGTATCGGACAAAAAACTGCTCGAAGATGCTATTCGGGGCATGTTGTCTGGGCTTGACCCCCATTCTGCCTATCTTATTTCTGAGGAATACCAAGAATTAAAAGAAGGCACAACTGGCCAGTTTGGCGGTTTGGGCATTGAAGTGACCATGGAAAATGGCTTCATCAAAGTCGTATCGCCAATCGATGACACCCCAGCCCAGAAAGCCGGAATAAAAACAGGTGATCTCATAGTCAGGCTTGATGACGAACCCGTTAAAGGCATGTCATTGGCCGATGCCGTCAAGAAAATGCGCGGTGAGCCGGGCAGCAAAATTGAATTGACTGTCGTCCGTGAAGGTGCCGAAGCGCCACTCAAACTGACCTTGGTGCGTGCCGTTATTAAGGTGCAAAGCGTAAAAAGCCGTTTGTTAGAGAAGAACTACGGTTACTTACGGATCAGCAGTTTCCAATCCGGTACAGGCGAAAGTTTGAAAGAAGCTTTGGCTAACCTCAAAAAAGAAAATAATGGCCACCTCAAAGGCTTAGTGCTCGATCTAAGAAACAATCCAGGTGGTGTATTGAATGCTGCGGTTGATGTTAGCGATGCATTCTTAAAATCAGGACTGATTGTCTACACCGAAGGGCGCATTGAAAATTCCGAAATGCGTTTTAATGCCGCTCCTGATGATCTTCTTGATGGTGCGCCGATGGTGGTGCTAATTAATGCTGGTTCAGCATCAGCATCCGAAATTGTGGCAGGCGCGTTGCAAGACCAAAAACGTGCGGTAATTATGGGTGAAAAATCCTTTGGTAAAGGATCGGTGCAAACCATCTTGCCGACCAGCAATGGTGCTGCAGTTAAATTAACCACCGCCCGTTATTACACGCCATCTGGTAGGTCAATTCAGGCGGAAGGCATAGAACCAGACATCGCATTGGCAAATGTTAAGCTGGAATCCCTGGATAAGAGCGAGTTCGATCCGGTCAAAGAAGCTGACCTTTCGCACCACTTACAGAACGGTAAAGCAAAGGAACTGGCGAAAGAAGCCGAAGCAGAAAAAGCTAAGGAAGCAAGTGAATATAAGGATTACCCTCTTTACCAGGCATTAACCTTGTTGAAGGGCATTAGTATTGTAAACAAATAGTTATACTGAACCAATGGGCTATATGTAAGCAGATGGTAAAGCTAAATATGAAAAGGAAGTTTTGCTGCTTTACTAAAAATCCTTACGGAAGAAAATGCTTATCGTAAGGAGAAATTCCTATTTTCAATTATTGGCAGACTAATTTCTATCGCACTATGCATTTATATCTATATGGATGCTAAGGAGTGTATTAGGTACTATAAAAAGGGGCTTTTATTAAGTTTTATAGTAAGTGGAACAACGATCTGGTCGGTTTATTCCTGATATAGACCAGGATAGGAACAAAACTAGTAGATGCTCATTTTAAAAACTATTTGCGATAATTTTTTAAAGGAGTAAGAACTGTTTGCAGCAATTATATTAGAGATTGATTAGAGGAACTTGTAAAACCCATCAAAGCGAACGGAATTAGTTGGCGTATAAGCCAAAAAAGAAAATAACCTGCCCCTTGTGATAAAGTTGAAGCTTCTAAAGAACCAATAATTATCGACATATGAACAGGAGAATTGGGGTCGTTTACGGCTAAGCAACAGGTATTGGTGACGACTTTAGAGCTGGTACGCATTGAAGAATTTATCACCTCCAGCCGTGCTTTTCCTGTGTAATGATCAAGTAAAACCGGACACTTTTTTAGACAGCCTTCCTATAAAAATCCCGCTCAAATTGCAGCGGGGATTGATAGCCTAATTTTGAGTGCGGCATCAGGAGAATTTAAATGTCATCTAAAGACCATTGCCCATTACGGTGGATTTAGTCATCCCGGTACTGTAAATATCTTCCGCAATCGCAAGACCCAACGGTACGCCGCCTACATTTTGGTTAAAGTCGGGTTGGTTGTTGTTATTTACGGCAAAGGCATCAAACACCCAATGCACACCTAGATAAACACGGCTACGTCCATTTTCTTCAATCATTTGCCACAACCCGTGGTTAAAGTTACGGACATGGCGCGGCCTCACAGTACCTTTATTATCCTTGTTTACACCATTAAATTCATCCGACACAAAAGTTAAACCATCAAAAAGATCGTCTTGGGTACGGTCACCTAACGGTACACCATAAAATAGCCTTGTAATATGAAACGCCGCTGCCCCAAAGGTCGCGTGTCCAGACGGATAAGCCGGAAACGGGGGCGTAAAATTTTTCTCCATAGTAGTAGAATTGGTTTTAGGCGCTCCGAATGGCAACCAGAGTGTATGGCAATCGTTATGGATATTGTTGTTACCTGTGCCTGTGGGCCCCATGGATATATCATGCTCACGAATGCCAACAACAGGACGCCAGAAGTCATGTATGTATTTTTGTTCCCACGCCAATATTCCTGCATCTCCCATGGCCACATTAACCAACGCAAATAACCGCGCGTTTTGGGCGACTGTATTGTTTTGAGCTTTGGCTACTTCCCGCACTATTTGGTTGTAAAGGCGCGGGGGAGTACCCAAACCCGATGCCCCGTCGTAGCCCCAAAAAACACCAATCAGAGTCTGATCGACATTACGGCGACTATTTGAAGGCACGGTACCCATAAGCTCAGGCGCTATTCCTTTCCCTAGTACTTCCTTAAGCGCACTGGTGTATTTTGGATCGACCGGATTGCCTGGAGTTGGTGGTTGCGGCGGTGCATCTAGTTGATGCCTCAATGGATCCGTTACAGAAAAACATTTGGACCTAGCTCCGTAAAATGGCGCATGGTAGCCTTGCCCAGGATTGTCAGGATCAGGTCTATGAGCGCCACGCATCATGGATGAGGCATGGCCATCATCTTTGGCATCGGGATCCTTTTTACGATCATCCAAGAGTTTTTGGGCAATTAGCAAGCCAAAATCATGCCCTGCTTTCAGGTTTGAGCCGGTTAGTCCTGCTTGTTGGTGCTTTAAGTCAAAAAAAGATTTTTGACTTGGAAATAGCTTAGACAATGTAGCATGAGCCGCCGCCGCAACGGCGGCATCTTTTACATTATCGGCAAAAGGCACTCCAGTAGGGGCGGGTTCGCCAAAATAAGCTGGCAAATCGCCTGGATACCCTGATGCGCCAGCATAAGCGTCGTACATTGCTAAATGCACAATCGCTAAAGCCCTAGAGCTTAAGGTTGGTCCAGTTTGCTCATCTTTTCCGTTGGTGTGGCTTATACGATTGGCTTCGAGCGAAACGTCATTCCAATATAAAATTGCGTCCATTTTTTTCTCCTCAAGATAATTTGTGAAAATAATCAACTCATGACACGAAAATCAGTTTATGACCTGAAGGTAAAAAAACAGAATAGCGATGTCGAATTAAATTCTCCGATTTATTTGTTTTGTACTCTGTTATTTTTTTCACAAAAATAACGGTAAATTTCCACAATATTGGAGATATCTGTATCAAACACTTGGTTTGAAACCAGAGTTAGAGCGCTAATGTTTTGTAATTATCGTTGTCACGCTCCGAAGTGTGGAAACGGATACTTAATCGCTACAGGTGCGGGACTTAGAGAGGGTTCTTGGTGACATTTCCAAGACTGGCGTGGTTAATGATAATTAGGGGCTTATATTCAATATAATGGAGTTGGAATTACTTCCGCCGTTTGGTTTTCAACCGGCATTTTTTCAGTTTCCATCGCATTCTTCTTGATCTGGTTTTCTTCCGTTAGCCAAACCAGTAAGTCATAATAACCGCGGATGTTTTCGACGTATTGCACAGGTTCATAGCCACGGGCTTGGCCGTATTGGGTCTGTTCGTACCATTTAGGCTCACTTAACAAGGGCAAACGTTTTTTTACGTCCATCCATTTATTGGGGTCACCACCCTGTTTCTGGGTGATTAGACGGGCATCTTGTAAGTGTCCGGTTCCCACATTATAAGAAGCCAGGGCAAACCAAGTGCGATCCGGTTCCGGTATCTGGTCGGACATCACTTGGATACGTTGCTTAAAGTAACGCGCACCACCTTTAATGCTCTCGACAGGGTCGCTGCGGTGTTTAATGTTAAGCAGCTTGGCGGTATCGTTGGTGAGCATCATGATGCCTTCAACGCCAGTAGGAGAAACAGCTTTATCAAGCCAATGTGATTCCTGATAGCCAATGGCGGCCAATAAGCGCCAGTCTATGTCATGCTCTTTGGAGGCGGTGTCGAAATATTGTTGATACTGGGGTAACCTGTTTTTACGGTGTTCCCTGAAGGTGCAGTTATCGACATAGTCGAGGCTGCTGGCGTGACCGTAATATTTTTCGATGAGCTGTTCCAGGGTTTTGTCGGCAGTAATGCGCTGGAAAAAGCGCTCAACTTCCTTAAACAAGCTGGTATCTTCTGAAAGTGGCAATGCCCAGGCCAATTGCTGTGGCTTGCTGACATCGAAGGCGATATTTAAGGCAGGATAAAAACGGCGGATAAGCAATATTTGGTTGGAGTCTGCAATGGTATAATCGATTAACCCTTCATGCAGTAAGTATAGCAATCCATTGGTATCCAGTTCGTCGTTGACTGTCCAGTTGAGGTTGGGATTGCTTGTTTTTAGGAAAGTCAGGCTGTCAATATGGCTGGTGCCTTTGGTTACCTCTAAGATGCCTTTGTTCAAGTCATTTACCGTCTTAGGACGGCGATTATCGGCGTGGTATACAAGCTGCTCTGTGACTTTATGGTAGGCGGTGGCGAAGCGCATTTGCTGCTTTCGATGCTGGGTAACAGTTAACCCAGCAGCAGCAATATCGGCTTTGCCAGCGCTTATGTCGCCTATGATTTTACTGAAGGTGTTGGGTGCTTCGAACTTGGCTTCAACGCCAAGTTGTTCGGCAAATAGCATAACCAAGTCGTATTCGAGGCCAGAAAAGCCTTGAGGACTTTGGAAATAGGTGGTGGGATCAACGCGGGTCAGTACGTGCAAAACACCAGAACGCTTGATCTTCTCCAGCTTATTTTTGGGGATGTAAATAAATAAGCTGGCGACAATGACAATAAGTAAAGCGATGCAGCCAGTAGTGAGCTGGCTTTGCCGGGTCAAGTTTGCCGTAATTTCTTATAGGCGTTGATAAGGCCATTAGTCGAACAGTCATGGCTATTGATAACGTCATTATTCTTAAGTTCGGGCTGGATGACTTTGGCAAGCACTTTTCCGAGTTCTACGCCCATTTGGTCGAACGAGTTAATGTTCCAGATGATGCCTTGCACAAAGATTTTATGCTCATAAAACGCAAGTAACGAACCCAATGTTTTTGGGGTTAACTGCTTATATAAGAATGAATTAGAAGGCTTGTTACCGTCAAATTCTTTCGATGCAACCAGTACGGCATCAGTACGCTGTTCTGGGGGCAGTTCGTGGATGACTTCCTCGGCAGTTTTGCCTCGCATTAGGGCTTCCGGTTGGGCAAGGAAATTTGAAACCAAGATTTCATGATGTTCGGGCATATTATAAAAACTATTTGCCGCCGCATGAAAATCGCAAGGAATCAGCTTGGTGCCTTGGTGGATTAATTGATAAAAGGCATGTTGACCGTTGGTGCCTTGCTGCCCCCAAATGATCTGACCTGTGTCGTAATCGATTTTTTTGCCATTCATATCGACGCTTTTACCGTTACTTTCCATATCACCTTGTTGTAAGTAATCGGAAAAGTAGCGCATGGAGTAGTCATAAGGCAGCAGCGCGTAAGATTGCGCGCCAAAAAAATTGTTGTACCAAATGCCTAGCAAGCCCATGATAACGGGGATATTTTTTTCAAAAGGCGTGTTTCGGAAATGCTCGTCAGCTTCAAAAGCACCTTGCAAAAGTTCTTCAAAGTAATCCATACCTACGTGCAATGCGATTGACAAACCGACTGCAGACCACAGCGAATAACGTCCGCCGACCCAATCCCACAGTTCAAACATATTGTCTGTGTCGATGCCGAATTCCTTCACGAGCTCAGTGTTGGTGGAGATAGCCACAAAATGCTTGGCAATCGCTGTCTTGTCGTTGTTGACGCGGTCAAGAAACCATTTCCGCGCCGATTTCGCATTGACCATCGCTTCTTGTGTTCCGAAAGACTTAGAGGCGATGATGAACAGCGTGGTTTCGGGGGATTTGCTCTTTAACATTCTGATGTGGTCAGCCGCATCAATGTTGGATACAAAATACACATTTAAATCAGGTGAGCAATACGGTGTCAGTGCGGCGGAAACCATCTTCGGGCCAAGGCTGGAACCACCTATGCCGATATTAATTATGTCCGTGATAGCCTTGCCGGTATAACCCTTCCATTCGCCAGAACGGACTTTATGACAGAAGCCGCGCATTTTTTCCAGTACCCGATTGACATCCGGCATGACATCGTGCCCATTCACGTAAACTGGGCGGTTGCTGCGGTTTCTTAGTGCTGTATGCAGTACCGAGCGGTGTTCGGTCGTGTTGATTTCTGCACCCGAAAACATCGCTTGTATTTTTGCTTCAAGCTCTGCATGTTTGGCGAGGTTAATCAATAATGGCAAGGTCTGGTCTGTGATCCTGTTTTTTGAATAATCAAACAGTATGTCATTCAAATGCAGTGAATATTTGTTAAAACGATCTGGTTCCTGTGCAAAAGCATCACGCATCGAATGGTTTTGGATTTCTTGATAATGTTCTTGTAACGCGATCCAGGCTTTTGAAGTTGTCAGGGATGACATATATTGGAAGCTCCGTTTAATTATTTCAAAGTTAAGTCTACGAGATGGGCGGGAAGATGGCAAGACGGGGCTACAGAATTGATATAGATCAAGGAGGGATTAATACTTTAGCTAGGGTTCTTTATTTGTAGTGATTGATGTGCTAGAGTGCAAGCTCGCTATTGACGAACAGAAAATGGCAGGTATTTTGTTTAATGTAAACTTAGATTTACGGACAAGGCCGATGTTTTTTTAAAAAAACATATTCATTATAATAAGACTGGAAGGTGCGAGACATTATGAACACGTCACAATTATTTAAAAAGATTTCCCTTGGGGTGCTTGCGGCACTTTTTTCTGCGTCAGTGTGGGCTCACGGTGGTGCTAAGGGTACAGATACGGACCAATGTAAATTTGAATTAGAGCCAGACCACTGGATACACTACACGGCTTATCAACCTGTCGCTTTTCCTGCTGAAGAGTTTTGTGCCAGTCTCCCTAGAGAAAAAGAAGCGACTATTTTAGTGTTTGATTATCAAGACCAAAAATACAAAGACGACACCGTCGAGTTTGAAGTGACCAAAGAACCTGAAGGTACCAGGGTATTTTTTCTTGAAGGCGCGAAACATAAAAAAGGTACTGTCGAGCTGAAATTGCCTAATGGCGTGCCAGAACCAGGTAAATATCTGATTCACATAACCTTGGTTCCTGACCAAGGCGAAAGAAAAGACGTCCACATGAGCTTTTCGGCGGGCGGTGGCCCTGCTGCGTCAAAAAGCAAGATGTTCCTTTACCTAATCGGTATAAGTGGCGGACTATATGTGTTGTACCTTTACAATGCAACATTCAGGAGAGAAGTGGATAAGCTCATAGGCAAGAAGGTAAAAGCTTAGTTTTTTAAGTATTTGGCTCAGATTAGATTGTCTAGCGATTTACGGCAAATCGAGCTGAGCCAAACCAAAACAGAGGGTAGTAGAGGTTACAAAACAATGGTGAAGTTTTTATCGGTCGGGATATTGTCTATTTTGTTTTCAATGCCAGCAATGGCTGAGGAGATAGAAGATCATACCAAAATGCTTATGGATCATGGTGATGGGCATTTAATGGAAATGTCGGGTGGTATGGTGATGGGGCAGAATGCTGATATATTGCCTGGCGGTTGTGACAGTATATCGGAAACCAAGGAAGTTACCGTGCATGCAGGTCACAAATATGCCGAAAAATTTCCAGGCAGGATGTACGCCTTTGATACGCAGGAGTTCCATTTCAAGCCGTGCACAAAGCTTACTATCCACTTCGTCAATGAAGATAAAATCCGGCATCAATGGATGATGCACGGATTGCCGAAATATTTGTACCCGAAAGGGATGTTCCACTTGGAAGTTTCAGGGCCTGCAATGATTTCTGGAACGTTGATCCTTCCTCCTGGCGATAAAACTTACTTGGTTCACTGCGACATAGCCCAGCACATGGAAAAGGGCATGAAGGCACAGTTAAAGGTCGGTGACGGTGATGGTGATTTACCTAGCATTCCAGGCGTTACAGCACCTGTAAACCAGGATGATTACAATGCTGGACTGGCGGAAGTTTTTGCTGCGGCAAAAATTACAGAGTCGGAAATAGAAACTGCGAATGTAGCATTGGCAGCAGCTGAAGCTGTTAAAAAGGCGGGGAAAAAAGCCGCCGCCGCTCAAGCTGATTCTTTTGTATCGGGTATCACCGTGATTGGATTGGCGATTGGTCTGATAGTATCCGCTGTAATGGGTAGAAAGTTTCAGGGCAGAAGCATTGCCGAGGTTACAGCTTATGGTTTTGATTTATTAAGAGTGTTTATAGGGTTAGTAAAAAACATGATTTCACGATTAGTTAACCTTATTTTTTCATCTAAAAATAAAACGTTACCGGGCAAATAGCCATAACTCGCACAGAAAAGCCCTGCAATCGTTTGTGGGGCTTTTTTTTGGGTAGACCTTTTTTTAGGATAGTTGAGAACAATAATCAATCATGGGGCTTTGGGAGTTATTTTTAAGTGCTTTTATCTCTTCGACCATTGCTCCGGGTGGTTCGGAAGCAGTTTTGGCTTATATGGCATCGACGGGGACTTATCGCATCGAAAATCTGCTTTTAGCTGCAACAGTAGGCAATACCTTAGGTGCAATGACCACGTGGGTGCTAGGCTTGTTGGCGGCAAAAAAGTATCCTGTTGCAACGGTATTGTCGGCGGACAAGCAAAAAGCGCTGAATGTCGTTAAAACAAGAGGCTTATGGACATTATTTTTTTCCTGGTTGCCTGTTGTTGGTGATGTTTTATGTTTTGCTGGAGGCTGGTTAAAGTTGCCTTTATTGTCAGCTTTTTTAATTATAATGTCGGGTAAACTTTGTCGATATTTAGTTGTTGCTTGGATATTTATTTAAACTGGCACAAATCGACACTGGCATTAACAAATGCTTTACTTAATCCTTATATTTAATACTCATTGTGCTACGTCATTTTCCACAACAAAACATAACTTATCTTCATAAAAAACGGGATTATTTCATCGCCGCGTTCACCTTTGTGTGTGTAGCCATCTGTTTATTGAGCGACGCACATGCTGCGATAGAAAAACAAAATGCCTTGGGAGTGTGCGGATGGGTATTTCTTATTGGTTTACTGTTGGGCGAGCCAATTGAAGTTAGGGTGCAAGTCGGCATAGCGGTGATTTTTGCTACCATTGGCGAGCATTTCGCATCGCCTTATATGGGCGGTTATACCTATCGCTTTGGCAATGTACCGGCTTATGTCCCGCCTGGTCACGGTATGGTTTACTTAACTGCGGTTGCGTTGGCTCGGTCAGGATTTTTTCAAACATACGCGCGGGAAATTACTAAGCTCGTAGTTATAGTCTGCGGAGCATGGTCATTATGGGGGATTAGCGGCATTCCAGATCAGGGCGATGCCGTAGGTGCCATGTTGTTTTGCGTCTTTTTGGCTTACCTATTTAAAGGTCGTTCGCCTATGGTCTATCTTGCCGCTTTCTTTATTACAACGTGGTTAGAACTTATCGGCACAGCCGTTGGTACTTGGAAATGGGCAGCCATAGATCCCGTTCTTGGTTGGACGCAAGGCAATCCCCCTAGCGGCGTGGCAGCTTGGTACTGCTTGGTGGATGCCGTAGCCATAGGCGGAGCCGAGCCGGTAATGAATGGATTGAAAAACGCCCATGAGTGGGTGAAATCAGAAAAATCCAGCAAAAATGCTTATCAAGGTGTAGGAAGCGAATAAACGCGAACGATGATAGCAACTGGGTTAAAATTAACTACGATGGATTCTTAATTTCCTCCTGAAGAACAACAATTCTATGAGAATTGTCGCGCTGGGACATCAAGAATCGTGTATGAAAGCAATTACAAGGCAATATCCATCACTGCTAGTGATGGTGGGATCATTAACCAAGAGGAAATGCTATGGAACGTCGTGATTTTATCAGATTAAGCACAGTCGGCTTAGGTACAACCCTCATTACACCGACACTGGTTTTAGCAAAAAATGTAGCACAGTTGCCAGTAAGCGATATTTATTACACCAAAGAATCGCCAGGGCGTTGGAAAGACAAGGTTGCCGGGCATTTGCCCAGTATCGGAATAGAGAAGACTGGCAATAAAACGACAATAAGAGTTGTTACATCGCACGAAATGAAAGGTTATGAACACTACATCGTCAAGCATGTTTTGTTAGATCAAGACTACAAATTCCTTGAAGAACACATGTTTAATCCAGACAAAGACAAGGCCGCAATCTCGACATTCACATTGGAAAAATACAGTGGGGCTATTTACGCATTAAGCATGTGCAATAAACATGATCTGTGGTTAAGTTCTGCAACCGTATAAGAGCAATACGTTAATATCCCTCATGCGTTTCTTTGCTTCTGTCGTATATTTTTCTAAATGTATAGGAAGCCCTGAACAAGTTGATTCCGCTCATAGTACGACCAGCTAACCACAAATGGAATTACCAGTTACCGTTTGTCCTGAGCGTGTCGAAGGATTTATTCAGAGTTTGTTGTACAATATTCCTGAATCTCGGGGTAGCAATGAAGCTTAGCTAGCCGTTGCATTTTTAAATTAATAGGGTGATTAGTGTTTGCAAGGCTGGGGATAAATTGGGTTGTGGCATAAAGTTAAATTTGGGTTGCGGCAATAAAAAGAAAGCCGGATTTATTGGCGTTGATGCTTTTGATTGCGTAGCAGTTGATGTGATTGCCGACCTAACGAATAAATTGCCATTTGAAGATTCTTCTATTGATGAGATTTGGATGGATAATGTCATCGAACATATTCAAGATATACCCAGATTAATGAAAGAAATCCAGCGAATTTGTAAAGAAGGTGCGTTAGTCACTATATTAACCCCACATTTCGCCAGTGCCGATTCTTGGCGTGATCCTACGCATGTCCATCATTTATCTTATTTTTCAATGGATCATTTTGAAAAAACAGGTGTCCAGCATTATACGGGTGGAGGCTTTAAAGTTCTGGAAAGGAGAATTTCATTTGGCGGCGTTTTAGGCAACATCGGGCGATTTCTTTGTAAGGTAAGCCCAAGAAAATATGAATCCACCTGGTGCTTCATTTTTAGGCCGGGTACGCTGAAGTTTGTCATGGTCGTGGATAAAAATTGATAGGTTCACTATGGGCTTGAGCGTAACGATAATCACTAAAAATGAAGCAAGCAATGTCCGTGACTGCCTGGAGTCCGTAGCGTGGGCTGATGAAATAATTATCGTAGATTCTGGGAGCGAAGATGCTACTGTAGCTATTTGCAAGGAGTATACGGATAATGTTTTTATCCATAATGATTGGCAAGGCTTTGGTGTGCAAAAAAATTTGGCTTTGCAATACGCAACCCAAGATTGGGTTTTATCGCTTGATGCCGATGAAAGGGTGACACCTACCTTAAGAATAGAAATAGAAAATGTTATTAATAAGTCCGCATCTTCGGCATTTGCAATTCCACGACAGGCATATTTTTTGGGTCGGGCTATGAGGCATGGAGGATGGTGGCCGGATTATGTGGTCAGGTTATTTCGTCGTGACGCAGGTGTTTTTAGTGAGGACATCGTTCATGAAAGAATTCTCGTTAATGATACTGCCATAAAACTTTCAGCCCCCCTGCTGCATTATAGCTATACAAGCCTAGATCAACTGATGGCAAAAATGAACCAGTATTCTTCGGCGGGAGCATTTAAAGCTTATAAAAATGGAAAAAGCGGTAGTTTAATTAAGGCCATAGCTAAAGCGAAATGGATATTTTTTAGAGCTTATTTCATTAGATTGGGTATGTTGGATGGTCAGGCAGGCTTCATCGCAGCTGTTAGCAAAGCAGAGGAAACCTATTACAGGTATTTAAAATTGTGCTATTTAAAAAAAGGCAGCAATAAATGAATCTGCTTCATACAAACTTACTAACGATAAGGCTTTAGAATTGGTTTCGTCCCGAATCCATAGAAACTTAAATATATTGGATTAGGGGCTGGCAGAGGGCATTTGGCCCGCAGGATTAGTGAGAAGTTATCTAACCTCGGATTAGATCTGAAATACTATTTAGTTGTGTCTGATATTGTTGAGGACGGCTTTCAAGCCAAAGAAATTCCATTTCTGACGGTGGATTTTAATCATAAATTGCCGTTTTCAAACAGTGTGTTTGATGCCATCTATTCAATTGAGGTTTTTGAGCATATTCCTAATCCCTATGGTTTATTGGCTGAATGTTTCAGGCTGTTGAAACCGGGCGCGGTGTCTTGATTTTGTCAAAACCAAATATTCTCCATCTGTCGACGCAATTTAGGTTTTTGTTTTATGGTTTCTATGACCTGTACGAGTCGCCCTCAATTTCTCCAGCAAATGGGAGTCCGATTTGTGGACACATTATGCATTTGTATATTGCTTATTATGGCTATGGCTTGCGGCTTTGTGGTTTTTCTGGGCTTGAGTTGTTTTGTGATAAAGAAAATCACTTTCTAAGTTTTTGTGTTTTATGCTTTACCCGTTGGTTAAGATAGCATCGTGGGCAAGCCATAAACATGTAAAAAAATATGATGCCTCAGTCTACAATGAATCACGACGGGCTTTGTCCTTTATCAACTCAAGGCTTTTGATGACATCACGTAGCCTTATGCTTATAGCGAATAAACCACATGCCTAACTTTCGTCCAATGTAGAAACCTTTGATTTCGACGTAGGTGTTCGAAACCGAATAACTCAAATTAATTAAAGGTAGCCAATAAAATGCACATTGCCTTAATTCGACAGCGTTATAGCCCTTACGGTGGTGCTGAACGCTTTCTAAGCCGCGCCTTGACGGCTCTTGAAAATGCCGACGTAAAAGTCAGCTTGGTCGCCAGAGATTGGGAAGCCTATACAGGATATTGAGTTTTTTCGTTGCAACCCCTTTTATTTAGGGCGTTTATGGCGTGATTGGAGTTTTGCCCACAAAGTTTGTAGGCAGGTTAATACCATGGGAGCAGACTTGGTACAAAGCCATGAACGCGTTGCGTGTTGCGATATTTATCGCGCAGGTGATGGCGTGCACAGGGTGTGGCTGGAGCAAAAAACAAGGAATCAGTCTTGGCTCGCCCAACTGTGTGTCCGCTTTAGCCCATACCACAACTATATTAAAAGCGCAGAAAAACAACTGTTTGAAAGTTCCCGATTACGTGCTGTCATTTGCAACTCGAACATGGTTCGCTGTGAAATTCTGGGGCACTTTGCACTAGAAGAGTCGAAAATTCATGTTATTTATAATGGAGTCGATACTGCACGGTTTCACCCGCAAATTAAACAGCAGAAAAATAATTTAAGAACACAATGGGATTTGCCAGCCGATGCCAATGTCTTTGCTTTTGTGGTGGTTCCGGGTTTGAACGTAAAGGCTTGCCGCAGGTGCTCAGGGCATTTACAGGGTTAGCGGAAAACTGTTATTTATTGGTGGCGGGTTATGACAAGCGCGAACATTTTTATCGGGAAGAGGCAAATCGCTTGGGAATCAAGGATCGAGTCAAATTTCTGGGCCCACAAAAAGACGTGCTACCTTGTTATGCGGTTGCTGATGCGCTTATATTGCCCACGCTTTACGACCCATTCCCCAACGTTGTTTTAGAAGCCATGGCTTGCGGTTTGCCCGTCATTACCAGCACCAAGTCCGGTGCAGCTGAAGTCATTACCGAACACCAAAATGGCTTTATCTGTGATGTCTACGATTTGCAAGGTTTGCAAAATGCAATGCAAGTCCTATGTCATAAAGATGTCGCCAAAGACATGGGGGCGCAAGCAAGGGCCGTTGCTGAAAAGTATGACTTGAACTCTATGGCTGAACAGTTGACAGCATTGTATAAAAATTTATTAACAAAGATATGAAAATAGTCCATACAGAAGCATCGCTAGGTTTTGGAGGTCAAGAATTGCGTATTCTTAATGAGGCCGATGGCTTAAAAAACCGAGGACATGAATTAACTTTGATTTGCCCAGAGGAAGCAGAAATATACCAGATTGGAAAGAGCCGAGGGCTGGATGTTGTTGCCATGCCGATAGGCAAAAAAAATTGGAAAGGCGTAATTGCTCTTCGTAACTGGATAAGGCAGCATCGGCCCGATGTGATCAATACCCATAGCTCGACAGATTCATGGCTGGTGGCTATAGCGACACGGTTTATAAACAATCGCCCAGCCGTTGTGCGAACCCGGCATGTTTCTGTGCCGGTCTCAAAAAGCATCATGAGCCGATGGTTATATACTAAGTCGTGTGACCATCTGGTAACGACTGGGGAAAAGTTGCGCAAAGTCCTTGCCGAAGAAAATGCTTATCTTTTGTCGCATATTACCTCAGTTCGTACTGGCATTGATCTTTTTCGATTTAAGCCCGGAGATAAGTTTAAGGTTCGGAAGGAATTAGGGCTAAACGAAGACGATGTCATCGTCGGTATCGTGGCGACATTAAGAAGCTGGAAAGGGCATAGTTATTTGATCGATGCCTTCGCAACAGTGCCTTATGCTGCTAATTTGAAACTGTTGATTGTCGGTGATGGCCCACAGGATCAGGCTTTGAGGCAGAAAGTGGCTGAGTTGGGCTTGGGCGAACATGTTTCGTTTGTCGGCAGGCAAAATAATGTGGAAAACTGGATGAAGGCAATGGATATTTTTTGCCTCCCTTCTTACGCTAATGAAGGTGTGCCGCAATCTTTAATGCAATCCCAGGCGTGTGGACTGCCTGCCATTACGACACTTGTCGGTAGTATTGACGAGGCAATCGTACCCGGTCAATCAGCCTTGATTGTACAGCCAAAAGATGTGAATTCATTGGCGGATGCACTTAATGTTTTGATCAGTGACGAAAACAAACGTATCCAGATGGGACTTGCAGCCGCCGAACAGGCAGCCGCTAACTTTTCCGAAAAAGTAATGCTGGATAAAATGGAGGCTATTTTTACCCGTGCTGCTCAATAATCGGTACTTTTAAACGAGACCACCATAAGCCAATTAGCAGTGCGCTTAATAATCCGTGTTCATGGTGCAAAGTTGTATTAAAAATGCCATTGATTAGCACGACTTGCATAGCGCCAGTTGCAGACAGCCATAGCAGCCAATAATTCCGGGCAGCTTCACGCTTAGGCGTATTGAGATATAACAGGTAGCAGATGTAGAACAGGTTAAGAAAAACCACACAAAAGCCCACTATTCCTTGTTCCGCCAAGGTATTAAAATAAAGGCTGTGTCCATGTGCGTAAGGATGATATATTTTATCAGAATAAATCTTGTTTTCTTCGGTCAACCAAATTTCATGCCTTTCCCGTGTTGCCTGATTAAAATTCTTAATGCCTAGGCCAAAGACCGGGTTATGCCTCCAAGCCAAGGAGGCACTGTCCCAGATTGACACCTCCCGCTTAATGAATTTAAAGATCGTTGCGAAGTTGTTTGGATTAAAGTTTTTTTTATTATGTGGGCATTCGTTAAATAAAGCCCCCCAGTTACAAATAGGGCGGCCAACAGCACCATTAATAGAGGTTTTTTTGATTTTTTTGTCCAAATCAAGCCATAGGATAGGGTAATTATACCCATTGCCAACGCAGATCCCCGGCTATCAGAAATGATGACTAGGGAACCAAAAATAATTACAAAGATAATAAGTAAAAACCGGATAGACCAGTGCTTGGAGGTGCTTTGCGTAAGCGTAAAAGACAGAGCAATTGCGTAAGTTATACAAAGATAAATGGCAGAATGATTTACATGTCCGACGGAGTTAAGTTCTAAAGAATTTTTTTGATGGCTATATAATTGCCACAGTCCTTCTGCGGAAGCCAATAACGTGGAAATAATTGCCGTTATTAAAAATAACATTATTTCTTTACTATTAAAATGGGAGTTTTTTAAGCAAAAAAGCAGCAATGGGATTAGCATTGCACTGCGTGCCCCACTCCATTCTTTATGGTGTATATCTACAAATACAGCCACTACAAAGCCAATTAACATCCAAGTAAAAAGCAGATAATCACTGGCTACCAGTGTTTTAAACGATAATACCTTTTGCCGCCATAACAGAGCTAAAGTTAATGTAATAAATAAAATTAAAAAAATTGTTTTAGGAGTTTCCCATGAAGGAAGGGCTAGAATCATAGCCAGAAGGCATAACGACTGAATTCCAAGTGAACCTGAAAAAGGGGTTTTGATGTTAAGTTGGGTCACGATGTACGAAACGAATCATGAAGAGGCGAACTCAGTAAAAATGCATAGGTATGGGTAGGCCGTGTTCTCAATGAAATATTGCTGGAATGCTTAACAAAAGGTTTTTTGATATAAAATACCGCCAATTATTATAACTGACCTGTATTTTCCTTTATCGATGCCCTTATTGCAAAAAAATTTAGTCGCGCCATAAAGAAAAGGGTTTGTTGAGCATCAGAAGGAAATAGTGATGGATTCTGGGCTACTTTTTCAACTCCGCGCACATGCTTGTTAAGATGGGCTTTACCGCGCTAGGCATCGCCAACCTTCCTCGTGCCTAAATTAAACAGATAGCAAAATGACTGCCAATGGCAGTGGTTCAATGAAATATATAAGAAAATATGAAAAAAAAATCTAATCCGAGCGTGCAGGTATATAAGCGATTATTAACTTATGTAACGCCTCATCGTGGTCTTTTTGCGATCAGCATTTTTGGTTTTTCCATCTATTCCGCTACCCAATCCCTGTTTGCGGCTTTAATCAAACATATTATTGATACCTTGCAAACTGAAGCACGCGATGGCATGGTTTATTTGCCGTTGTTTTTTAGCGGCTTGATTGTCGTTCACGGTATCGGCACTTATTTGGGCAATTATTTTCTGGCGAAAGTATCGACCAATGTCGTTCACAGCTTAAGGTGCGAGATATTCGATAAGTATACGGAATTGCCGACTGCTTTTTTCGATGCCAATAACAGCGGTTATCTGATTTCCAGGATTACCAATAATGTTGGCGAAGTGACGAAAGCAAGTACCGATGCGGTACGTACTTTTGCGCGGGAAGGGTTAACTGTCTTGGGTCTGTTAATTTACCTGTTCTATTCAAATTGGATGCTATCTCTCGTTTTTGTTGGTATTACTCCAATTATCGTATTGTTGGTCAAATACGTCAGTAAACGGCTCAGAATGATCAGCAAACGAATACAAGACTCCATTGGCGACATAACCCATATCACCTCGGAACTGGTTACCGGGCATCGGATCGTGCGTGGTTATGGCGGCGAGGAATATGAACGCCGACGCTTTTTGGAAAGCAGTTTGTATAATCGCAGGCAATCGTTAAAACTCGCCACCACAACGGCGATACACAACCCCATCATGCAGTTTATTATTGCCATAGCCTTATCATTTCTAATGTATATGGCGCTGATGTTTATGAAGCAAGCCAGCGTCGGTGAATTTATAGCTTACCTGACAGCGGCATTTTTATTGCAGCGTCCAATAAGGCAGTTGAGTGATGCCAACAGCGATATTCAGAAGGGTATAGCTGCTGCACAATCATTATTTGAGATTTTGGATGAGCCAGGTGAGCTTGATGAAGGTAGCTATCAGGTTCAAAAAAGCTAAGGGCGCATTGGAATTCAAAAATCTATCTTTTAGTTATGCAGGATCCAAAGAAGCCCGCACTGATGGATATCAGTTTTAAGGTCGAGCCTGGACAAACTATCGCTCTGGTTGGCTCTTCGGGAGGCGGGAAAAGTACGCTAGTTAATTTGGTGTCGCGTTTTTATCCCCATGAAGCAGGTGAAATATTGTTGGATGGTGTTGAAATCAATACCTATCAACTGGCAAACTTGAGGAAACAGCAGGCGTTGGTTACTCAGAATGTCACCCTGTTCAATGATACGATAGCCAATAATATCGCCTATGGTGCTTTGGCATCCGCCAGTCGCGACCAGATAATTGCCGCAGCCACTGATGCGTATGCTATGGAATTTATTAGTAAGATGGAGCATGGGCTGGACACGGAAATTGGTGAAAATGGCGTAAAACTTTCGGGTGGACAGAGGCAACGCCTGGCTTTAGCGAGAGCGTTGCTTAAGGATGCGCCAATTCTTATTCTTGATGAGGCGACATCGGCACTGGATACTGCCTCGGAACGCTATATACAGAAAGCCCTCCAAAAGGTGATGAGCAACAGGACTACATTAGTCATTGCCCATAGGCTATCGACCATTGAGAAAGCTGATATTATTTTAGTAATGGAGCGTGGTCGAATTGTGGAAAGAGGAACGCATAAGGAATTGATAGAAAAAAATGGCGCGTATGCCCGATTGCATCATATACAATTCGAGCAGGATGCCGAACCTACCCGCAACATCGTTAATGTTACCCAAGTTCAGGCGTAAAAACTCGGCATAAGTCAAAGGAGTTTAATGTGAAGACATTTTTGTCTGCGCTTGTCCAGCATCAGGCTGTACTGGCTCAGCTCGCAAATAGCAGCGATGAAATTGAAGCAGTTGGAGCATTGCTGATTAACACCTTGAAACAAGGTGGAAAAATCTTGCTCTGCGGTAATGGTGGCAGCGCCGCAGATTGCCAGCACATCGCGGCCGAATTCGTCGTCCGATATGAAAAAAAACGTAAGGCCTTAGCCGCTATCGCTTTAACCACGGATACTTCCATATTAACTGCCTCTGCCAACGATTTCGACTTTGACTCTATTTTTTCCCGTCAAGTTGAGGCGTTGGGCAATGCTAATGATTGTCTGATAGCCATTTCTACCTCTGGCCGTAGCGGCAATGTCATTGCTGCCATAAAAGCGGCAAAAGCTAAGGGCATGGTTGTGATTGGCATGACCGGAAGTGAAGAGAGCGAATTCAGTCAGTTAGCATCCGTAACGATCAAAGTCCCATCAAACATAACCGCAAGGATTCAAGAAGCCCACATCCTAATCGGGCATTGGTGGTGTGCGGTTGTTGAAGAAGCGTTCAGTCAGGAGGCGCTTGATGCTGGCAACAACGCCTGATTTTTTCAAAGCCCGTGTTTTGGTAGTCGGCGACGTGATGCTTGACCGCTATTGGTCAGGCAAAGCAGCGCGAATCTCGCCCGAAGCACCTGTGCCTGTAGTGCAAATCAAAACCATTGAAGACCGTGTCGGTGGGGCAGCTAATGTTGCCCTCAATATCGCCAAACTTGGCGGTAAGGTGACTTTATTAGGCGTGGTTGGCGATGATGAAGAAGGGCGAATCGTTAAACAGTTACTGGAAGCTGCTGGCGTTGTGTGTGATTTGATTGTTGAGAAATCTGTCCGTAGTATCTGCAAATTACGTATCGTGGCACAGCACCAACAATTGATTCGGGTCGATTTCGAAGAAACGCCTATCGAGTTTGCCCAGCGTGAAATGGAGTCTCGCTTATCCGCACATCTGCCCAAAAATGACGTTGTCGTTTTTTCAGACTACGGCAAAGGGACTTTGTCGCATGTAAAACAGTATATACATCAAGCTAAACAACTAGCAGTAAAGGTATTGGTCGATCCCAAGGGTATAGATTACCAGCGTTATGCCCAAGCAGACCTTATTACACCTAATTGGTCTGAATTCCAGGCCGTTATGGGGATTTGTGACAATGAAGAAGATTTGGTTATAAAAGGCCGCGAACTCATCAACACCCACCAGATTCCAAACCTGTTAGTGACTCGCGGTGAAGCGGGTATGACGATGTTACAAAAAAACCAAGCACATTCTATTTCCGCGCAAGCCAAAGATGTATTCGACGTAACTGGCGCGGGGGACACCGTCATCGCTGTGTTGGCAGCCTGTGTGGCCATCGGCATGGATTGGTACGATGCCATGTATTTGGGCAATTTAGCAGGTGGCATAGTCGTCGGCAAATTAGGCACCTCAACTGTTTCTATTGCAGAGCTTACTCGTGCCATGCACGGCGACAAAGACTCGCAATATGGTGTGGTTTCAGCAGCTGAATTGATACCGCTCATAGCCACAGCTAAAGCCAATGGGGAAAAGATCATTATGACCAATGGCTGCTTTGATTTGCTGCATGTGGGGCATGTAACCTATTTAGAACAGGCCAAGGCCTTGGGTGATCGCTTGTGTGTGGCGGTAAATTCAGACGAATCGGTTAAACAACTCAAGGGCGAATCACGCCCCATCAATGGCTTACAATCAAGGATGACGGTCTTAGCCGCTTTGTCTTGCGTAGATTGGGTAGTACCGTTCACCGAAGAAACCCCTGAGCGTTTGTACTGTACCGTATTACCCGATGTGATCGTTAAGGGCGGAGATTACCGTCCAGAGCAAGTGGCAGGCGGAGATTGTGTCATCAAAGCGGGTGGCGAGGTAAAAATATTGTCCTTTGTGGAAGGGCAATCGACGACTGCCATGATTAATAAATCTCAAATCGCCTTAAAGTAATTTCAATGTCGACTGCAAAAGGACGCACTTATTCCTGTAACAAACGCTGCACTTGCTGTTCCAATTCAGGATACGAACCGAAAGCGCATTCTCGGAGGATGCCTTTTTTATCGACCAAAACGTGGGAAGGCGTTCCTTTCAGGTTAAACAGTTCAAAAGTTTGCGCGTGATATTCCAGTTTTTGCAAGTAATCTCGAACTTGTTGCTTGACGTTTTCTTGGTACGTATTGGCTTTTTGACCAAAATCTGGGATATGTTCTTTAATAAAGGCAGTGATTTCATCTTCACTTACCCCAATTTCGCGCTTTACCAAATAATCCATCGCTAAAGGAAAAGGGATACTAAAAGGTAAACGCCCATCTATCAAGATGCCGTATTGGTTTAGCATGTGCAGTGTTTCGCCTATAACCTCTTGGGTTTTAACCAGCCTAAGCAAATTTTCCAGGGTGTTTTTATCGAAATCTTCAAATGCTGTAGCTATGCCTAGCACGGTTAAGCCTTTGCCTGAATAGCGTTGATGCAAATCTATTGCTTGCGGCAGGGCGTATAGAAAACAGCCGGGGCAATTGACCTGAAAGATTTCCAGTAAGACGACTTTGCCAGTAAGTTGATCGAAATTAGTCGGCTCACCTTGAACCCAGTCGGATACCGAAAATAAGGGCGATTTTTTGCCGATAATCGCTTTTATCAAGACGCTTGACGGTTTGTTTGGTTGAAGGTATTGCTCGGTGATGTTGGATTGTTATGCTGTTCCGGTTGTTGTCTACGGATTAATTTGGCTTCCCGTTTGTCTAATAACGTTTTGGCTGCATCCGAACCAATATGGGCTTCGCCACGAAGTTTTGCCAGCGCTATTTGTTTTTCCCGCTCGGCAAACCCCTGTTTCTGTGCTGGTGTTTTTTTGTCATGACAATACGGACAACTGACACCTTTTTCGTAGATATCTCTGGCTTTGTCAGACTCGGTGATCGGCATACGACAGGCGTTGCACTGGTCGTAACCGCCTTTTTCCAGTCTGAGATTAACCGTCACCCGCTCGTCAAAGACAAAACATTCGCCTTGCCAGAGTGTTTCATGCTCAGGCACTTCTTCAAGATACTTTAGAATGCCGCCCTTGAGATGGTAAACTTCTTCAAAACCCTGCCCCTTAAGGTAAGCGGTTGATTTTTCGCATCGAATTCCGCCGGTACAAAACATGGCTACTTTTTTGTGTTTTAATGGATCGAGATGATCTTTTACGTACTGGGGAAACTCGCGGAAACTCTCGGTATTTGGGTTGATCGCATTGTGAAATGTGCCGACCTGATATTCATAATCATTGCGTGTATCAATAAGCAGGACATCTGGGTCTGAGATCACACGATTCCAATCTTTAGGATCAACGTAAGTACCCACGACCTGTTTAGGGTCGATGCCTTCAATACCCATCGTGACGATTTCGTTTTTGAGCTTAACTTTGGTTCGGTTAAAAGGTGGTATATCAGTATAAGACTCCTTGCAGTCGATCTCTGCCAAGCGAGGATCAGATCTTAACCAATTCAGTGTATTGTCAATTGCAATTCGTGAGCCTGCAATTGTGCCGTTTATACCTTCACGGGCAAGTAATAACGTCCCCCTGACCTGGTTGTTGACCATAACATCAAATAGGGGCTGCCGTAATTGTTGATAATCAGGCAAGGTAACAAATTTATAGAGGGCGCAGACGATTATTTTTGGCATAGTGGGTAAGACTGAGCTAGAAAACAGGGTGATGATTGAAGAAACTTGATACGAGACGTTTTTATACTTGTGATTGCAGGTAATTTTGGATGCCAATCTTACCAATTAACTCAAACTGGGTCTCCAGCCAATCAACATGCTCTTCTTCATTTTCAAGGATATGTTGGAACACTTCTCTGGAAATGTAGTCTTTGGTCTGTTCGCAGTAGGCGATGGCTTCTCTGAGTGGCGGAATAGCTTCAAGTTCCAGTTTTAAATCACACCGCAACATTTCCTCTGGGTTTTCGCCGATCATAAGTTTGCCGAGGTTTTGCAGATTAGGCAACCCTTCAAGAAACAGGATACGCTCAATCAATTGGTCGGCATGTTTCATTTCGTCGATGGATTCGTGGTATTCCTTCTCATTGAGCTTACTAAAACCCCAATTTTTGTACATCCTGGCATGCAGAAAGTACTGGTTTACCGCCGTCAGTTCATTGGTCAGGGCTTTATTGAGGAATTCAATAACTTTAGGGTCACCTTTCATTGGTTTATCTCGCTAACTATTTAAGCCGCGAGTATAGAGGGATTTGGCAGATTTTGCATCAATGATTGGTTATGATCTTCCAGTAATCCTCTAACATAAGGATTGCATTTGCCGCAACTTCCACCAACACCCAGGCATTTGAACAGCTCACGCCGAGAACTTGAGCCCTCATTAATGGCTTGCTTAATTTGGGTATCCGTTACAGCCTTGCAAACGCACACGTACATGGAGTGTTTCCTGAGTAGTTAAGTGTTATACGAATGATAACAATTCTCATTAAAAAGTCAAGATAGACTAATAATTATTTTTAAAAGTTTTGATGCGGCGCAATAAGTTGCGTCGTCCGTTTATGTACATTTATTTACAGCATTTTCCTGACTTACCGTCAACGACGCTTGATATTCTTCTAGCTTAGAATAATTACTACTGTTGTATCCAGGCCCCATTAACAACATGAGTAATGATGCTGAACGGGATAAGCCAACCCCTTATATATTTTTTTATATTTCATCATCCCTTAAACATAATAGCTTCGGATAAAATAGCCCTATTTACCTAATCTGATAATTTCCATGACCAAAAACATCAATGTCGAAAGAAAGAGCGGTATCGCGCTACTTCCTTATATCTTAGAACTTGCCCGCCTTCGGATAGAAGTGTTCCGAGATTTTCCGTATTTGTACGACGGTACGCTAGAATACGAGAACAAGTATCTACAAACTTACATAGACCACCCTGAAAGCGTAATTGTGCTGGCTTTTGATGAAGATAAAATCGTCGGTGCGTCCACCGCCATTCCCATGAAATATGAAACCTACGAGCTGAAAAGGCCGTTTATTGAGCAGGGTTATGACTTAAACGAGGTGTTCTATTGCAGTGAATCTGTGCTGAATAAGGCGTATCGGGGCTTGGGTTTGGGTGTCCGTTTTTTTGAGGAACGGGAAGCCCACGCAGAAGAGTTGGGCGGCTTTAAGCATATTACATTTTGCTGTGTGGAACGTCCTGCCGACCATCCGAGGCGACCCGCAGATTATGCGCCTTTGGATAAATTTTGGAATAAACGTGGGTATTTCAAGCATCCTGAGCTAAAAACCACTTATCTTTGGAAAGACCTAGATGATGAAGATGAAACTGAAAAACCCATGACATTCTGGCTAAAACATGAAAGTTAAAATAGCAACCGCCCAATACGACATCAGTTTTCTGGCAAGTTGGCAGGATTACCAGGACAAAATCGGACGCTGGATAGTTGAAGCAGCGCAGGACGATGCGCGGATACTGCTTTTTCCAGAATACGCCAGCATGGAACTGGCTTCCTTATTCGGACAGGAAGTGTATTCGTCGCTGACTAAGCAGCTTGCCTCTATGCAATCCGTGCATGACGATTACCTTGATTTGTTCAAGACCTTGGCAAAGCAGCACCAGTGCATTATTCAGTCAGGCAGTTTTCCGGTAAGTTGTGAGTCAGGCGTTTATCGCAATCGTGCCTACTTGTTTATGCCAGATGGCAAGGTTGATTACCAAGATAAGCTGATGATGACGCGCTTTGAGAATGAGCAATGGTTTATTAATGGTGGCAAGGAGCTAAAATGCTTTGACACTGAGTATGGCAAAATCGCCATTAATATCTGCTACGACAGCGAATTTCCGTTGCTGGCGAGAAAACAGGTGGAAATGGGTGCTAATTTGATACTCGTACCCAGCTGCACGGATACCTTAGCGGGTTTTCATCGCGTCAAAATCGGTTGTCAGGCAAGGGCAATGGAAAATCAGTGCTACGTGGTGCAGTCTTGCTTAGTTGGTAATGCGTCTTGGTCAGAAGCTGTCGATGTAAATATTGGCGCGGCGGGTATTTATACACCTGTGGATCGTGGTTTTCCTGATAACGGAGTGCTAGTCTCTGGCGAATTGAATGCCGTGCAATGGGTAATTGGCGAGGTATCGCCAAGTGCGTGTTCAGTTGTGCGCGAGCAGGGGCAAGTGTTTAATTATCGGGACTGGCCATTACAAAACGCTTTGATATAATTGAATTTTTTAGCTAAAAATCGATTCAAAAGAATAGCCGTTAACTTCCAAGATCTCCTTCAATCTTTTTAATCCGTCCATTTGAATTTGCCTAACGCGTTCCCTCGTTACGCTTAATTCCTGGGCGACTTCTTCTAGTGTCGAATCTTCGTAACCGCAGAGGCCATATCTACGGCAAATGACTTCGCGCTGCTTTTCGGGCAATTGAAATACCCAAGTGGCGACATTTTGCTTCATCCCGTCTTCTTGCAATTGCTCCGCAGGCGATGCGCTTTCGCTATCGGTAAGCGAATCAATTAGCGGTTGGTCAAAATCCTTGCCGCCAGGAATATCAATGGATGTTACCCGCTCGTTCAGTTTAAGCATTTTTTCTACTTTGCTGACTGGCTTGTCCAGATGTTTTGCGACATCTTCCGCACTGGGTTCATAATCCAATAATTGTGCCAAATGACGCTGGGCTTTCAGATACGTGTTCATCTCTTTTACGATGTGTATCGGCAAGCGTATAGTGCGGGTTTGGTTCATGATGGCGCGTTCTATGGTCTGCCGAATCCACCAAGTCGCGTAAGTTGAAAAGCGAAAGCCCCGATCAGGGTCGAATTTTTCGACCGCACGGATTAAGCCAAGATTGCCTTCTTCAATCAAATCTAGCAGCGGTAATCCCCTATTGAGATAGCGTCTGGAAATTTTTACAACCAGCCGCAAATTGCTTTCGATCATGATTTTACGAGCCTCTCGGTCACCCTTGAGAGCGAGTTTGCCGTAAATCTTTTCTTGGTCGGCGGTGAGTAGCTTTGATCGGCTAAGTTCGTTTAAATAAATCCGTGTCGCATCAAAACCGCTATCACTGCGCGCTTCCAGAAGGCTGCCATCCACGAATACGGGTTTATCATGGTCAGTGGCTTCTACATCCAGCTCTTCTTCAAGGGTTAGATCCTCGTCAAAGATGACCGACATATCATCATCTGTGGGTTCAAATATTTCTTCGCTCATATTAACTCCCAGGTTGGTCTGCCTGACCGAAAGAGGCTCTAATGTTTTGGCATTAATGTTAATGGATTAATGGGTTTGCCATTTTTTCTTATTTCAAAATGTAACAATGCTTTTTTTAATCTTGTTAAACCGATTTGTCCAATAGTTTGGCCTTTATCAATTTGCTGTCCTTCTTTAATGTACAGCTTGCTGTTATTGGCGTAAGCACTTAAATAATTGGCGTTATGTTTGATAATCACTAGATTCCCGTAACCTGCGAGTCCCTGCCCACAATAAACGGCTTTACCTGATTCAGCGGCTTTAACCGCTTGCCCAGTTTTTCCCGTAATTTCGATCCCTTTACTATCAGTTTGTGCAAAATTTCTGAAAATTTTACCGTATATCGGCCACTGAAAGTTTAACTTTAACATTTTTTTATTATCAATTGAAATAATTGGTGTTTTTTCTTTAACATTTTTTGAAATTACTAGATTTTTGTCAGTATCTTGTACGTTGTGTGTTGGTTTTTTTGGTAAAGCAACCCTATTGTGGGTTGAAGGAATCAGTTGCTTATTTGCTAAATAATCACTTGTTTGTTGGGTTGCGTTTTGTGTTTTTTGCTGTTTTGGCGGCCTAATTTTGCCAATATCGGGACTGGCCAATTTGTTTTTCATGTAAGGTTCTACCCGGGTAGCCAGAAGCCTATCTTTACTAATTATTTGAATTTTATCTATATTATTTGTATTTTCGGGACTTGAAAGTCGTGGCATCTTTTGTTTTATAGCTGGGGCTACGGAATGGTTTTGGGTAGGGTGATTTTGATAAGGATTGGAATAAGATGAGCTATCAATGGCAGGATTTTGCTGGACAGGGTTATTTTGCTGCACATTACGTATATCTTTAGTGGATTCTTGCGGATTATCTGGATTATTTAGCGGCTTAACGGGTATTTTTTTGCGGAAATAATAACCATTATTAGGTTCAATAGCTTGATTAACGGTTTTTACTGGTGCGTAATTGGGAGTTTGAGTGCAGCCAGTCAATATCACGAATAGCACCAATATAGTTAGTATGATTGGCTTTGAAAGCTGAAAAACCATGGTTTTATTATTTATGCAGTAAAATTTTCTTTGCCAAATTTATTTTGGCAGCCAGATAATCTGAGCCACCACGATCAGGATGAATTTTTTGCATAAGTTTACGGTGTGCGGCAATGATGTCTAGCTCTGGTGCACCGGGTTTTAATCCTAACACCTCATAAGCCTCCTCTCTGCTCATAGCTCCTTTGGGGCTAACCTTATCACCTTGCTGACCTGATGACTGCTGCTTGGCGGTTACATACTCCAACCATAACCGATGAAGATAAGGTGAATAGCGAATCAGCACCGGCAACATTCTAACTGCAAAAGCAATGGTAATACCCATCAGCGCAAATAACCCATTTAAACGACCAGTAGCTCCCAGATAAATGAACACAACGCCAGTAAAGGAGAAAGCCAGGATTCTAATAACGCGAGCTATAAACGCTGGCGATGCTTTCTGAAAAGCACGCAAAGCGTAAAATGCAATTATTATTAATAATAAAAACAGGTAAATTCGAATCACACTTTTCTCTGGCACATGACCGATTTAGGTCGCTATTTCTTAGCTGTAGTTTAAATAATACCTTAGAATACCGCTGCTAACGAGACTTGCACCTTTATTTAATGGCTTTGATGACTATGAGAAATGCCAAAGTTCCAATTTTAGGCTTTGCTGCTTATAGTGGCACTGGGAAAACCACTTTGCTCACGCAACTCATCCCGATCCTAAAACACCAAGGCATACGGATTGGATTGATAAAACACAGCCACCACAATTTTCAGATAGACCAACCTGGCAAGGACAGTTTCCGTTTGCGCGAAGCCGGTGCATCTCCAGTCATGCTCGTGTCCACACACAGGCGGGCAATTATTACGGAATTTCATACTATAACTGAACCCGTGTTGGATGAGCAGTTATCGGCATTGGATCAGTCAAACCTAGATTTGATCTTGGTTGAAGGCTTCAAGGCGGCACAATTCCCAAAGATTGAATTACACAGGCACTCAATGGGTACACCTTTGCTTTATCCCAACGACCCTAGCATTATTGCCGTCGCCAGCGATTCTATATTAGACGTTCCCTCAACATTGGTGCAGCTTGATCTTAACCAGCCTAAGCTGATCGCAGATTTTATTTCCCAGCAATTTATGGGGTTGACATGATTGATCTATGTAGCCTTGAACCCTCGCCATTATTGAGTGTTGATGACGCGCTAGCAAAAATCAAGTCAGCCATACAACCGATCAAGACTTCGGAGCGGGTGGTGTTAAAAAACGCTTTGGGGCGAATCGTGGCGGAAGACATTGTTTCGCCAATCAATATTCCTTATGACAGAAATTCAGCCATGGATGGTTATGCCTTATCCAGTAAGGATATTGATACTACACTACCTTTTAATCTTACTTTGTCGGGTACTTCGTGGGCGGGCAAGCCATTCCTGGGTTCGTTGCAAGCAGGACAATGTGTACGGATTTTTACTGGCGCTGTGGTGCCAAATCTAGCGGATTCTGTAGTTATCCAGGAGCAAGTAAGCACGGACGGTGAAATCATTACGTTTCCAGCAAATATCCCGGCTTTTCAAAATATCCGGGAAGCAGGCGAAGATGTTGAACAAGGCGGTTTGCTCTGTCCCCGGCAAAAAAAACTAATGCCTTCCGACATTGGCTTACTGGCTGCTGCTGGTATTTATGATGTTTCCGTGCGGCGTAAGCTAAATATCGCCTTTTTTTCTACGGGCGATGAATTGATAAGCATAGGACAACAGCCGGAATCAGGAAAAATCTACGACAGCAATCGGTATGCATTAGCGGCATTGCTCGCCGATCCTTGCTACAACGCAACCGATATGGGGGCGATACCCGATGATAGAGAATTACTTGAGGATAGTTTTAAGTATGCAGCTGAAAACAATGACGTGATTATCACCACTGGCGGTGCTTCAGTGGGCGATGCCGACTATATTAAAGATATTTTGGAAAGCTGCGGCGAAGTCAATTTCTGGAAGGTTGCCATCAAGCCAGGTAAGCCGCTGGCTTTTGGCAAAATAGGGGCAAGTTACTTTTTCGGTTTGCCTGGCAATCCGGTTTCGGTCATGATAACTTTTCAACAAATAGTTGCCCCCGCGCTTAAGCAACTTTCTGGCGCGGACGCAAACAAACCTTTGCGATTGCTTGCAACCTGCACCACAGCCCTGAAAAAAGCACCAGGTAGGCAAGAGTTTCAGCGTGGCATTCTTACCCAAGATGTAAACGGTAACTTTTTTGTAGCTTCTACTGGACGGCAAGGCTCACATATCCTCAGTTCAATGAGCCGGAGCAACTGCTATATTATTTTGCCAAGTGAAAGCAAACGGGTAATTAGCGGCGAAAAAGTGCTGGTTGAGCCGTTTACTGTAACTATTTGAAAATATGTCTTATTTGTAAATACATACAGTTATGGACTTCATTATTCTAACGAAAGTATAAAATCCCATTGCATCTTGTTGACAGGCATGATGGATAGGCGGTTACCACGCCGCACCAAAGCTAGGTCGGAAAGCTCCTGTTTTTGCTTGAGTTCTTGTAAGGTAATGGTACGGGATAAAGTCCTGACGTATTTAATATCTACCATTATCCAGGTGGGCTTGGCGGGATCGCTTTTGGGGTCGAAGTGTACATCGCCAGGGGCAAACGCAAGGAAATCGGGATAACCTTCCTTAACCACCTCCATAATTCCAACTATACCGGGCTCAGCACAGTTGGAATGATAGAAGAACACCTGGTCACCCTGCTTCATTTCATCCCGCATCATATTCCGCGCCTGATAATTGCGCACGCCATCCCAATGTTCGGTTTGATTCGGCCTATTTTTCAGGTCATTGATGCTGAATGTATCCGGCTCAGATTTCATTAACCAGTACTTCATGGCTGTCCTTTTTCTATATTTGTTATTTGCTTTGCTGATTTTACCTGGTTTTGTACAGGCTCACCCATAAGCAGATATAAATTGCTTACAAAATGGCTATGAGAACTTGTGTTGCCTGAAAATCGAAAAAATGACATTATTCCGTTTGGTATGTTGCTGATGCCTCTGATTCAAAGCGGGAAGGGAGTTGAAGTCTTGGCCTAAATTTTGCGTGTGTTGCTTGTTACTTCTGAGTACATTGCAACTTAGTTGGTGAGGAATATGCCCGATCCCGCTGGATCAACTAAAAAGACCTTAACCATATAAAAATTATAATATTATGAGGAGTGTACTATGAATCTTGACAGTAAATTTACAGCACTGCAACTTGCAATTATCAATGATCAAGGCATCCTTTATGAATGTGCTTGTCCAGTTCATGTCAGCCTACAAATCACCAACTTGCGGAAATTATTCGATTATCAAAAAGAGTGTATGAGCATGGATATCTCGCCCGAAAACAATCTGCAAATGCAGGTACATCAGCGCATTGCCGAGGTGACCAAGGAGGCCCATCATCTCATGGAACAATGTTTGGATGAAGTCTTGGATATGGAAGGTTGGGACAAAACCAAACTGGAAATGCCTGCTGGACTTCGTAAGCGTATAGAAGAAAATTGATGCGTGCTGGCTAATGTTGAAATAAGCGTAAGGCGGCGCTTCTTAACCCGCCCTACAGCGTAATCTTTTTAATGGTTTCCACCCAGTCATCGCCACTGTTTAAACTTTCTACCAACTGTATTTTTTCGCCCCCGTGTTTATGGAAAATTTCTTGGTATTCAATGCCAATTTCATACAGGGTTTCTAAGCAATCTGCGGTAAACGCGGGCGAAAAAACCAGCACTTTTTTAGCGCCTTTTACTGCCAGTTCTTCGATTACCTTGTCGGTGAATGGCATTAACCATTTATTATTCAAGCGACTTTGAAAGCTCAATGTGTATCTATCTTGTGGTATCGCGAGCTTTTCTACGATAGCTTTCGTGGTTTGATAACACGCGGCTTTATAACAGTAATAATTGCTCTCGGTTAAAGCCTCTTCGCAATCATGATGTTTACATAAAACGCCATCGGTATAGACCTTATCTACCTGCCTTTCCGGTAAGCCATGGTAGCTAAAAATTATATGATCGTATTGTGCCAAATCGTATTTTTTAGCGCGATTTACGATGCAATTGATAAAATCGTCGTTATCAAAATATTGCGAAATGATTTTAATTTCGGGAATAACCCACCATTGGCTCACAATCTCCATAAAACGCTGTAATGCACTGCCAGTACTACTCGACGCATATTGCGGGAATAATGGGAACACAATAATCTTATGATAGCCCTGCTGGTGCATTCGTTCCAAAACAACATCCATGCTGGGATTTTTGTAACGCATAGCCATTTCTACCGTGATGTCGTCACCTACGGCTATTTGCAATTTTTTTTGCAACGCTAAGGTATTCATTAGCAACGGTGAGCCCGATTCTTTATCCCAAATAGCTTTGTAGAGCTTTGACGAATTACCTGATCGAAACGGTACAATAATGCAGTTGACCAATATTTTTCTGGCCAACCAAGGAATGTCGATAACTCTTGGGTCATTGAGAAATTCGCTTAGATACCGTCCCACATCCCAGCGACTTGGGCTATCGGGGGTGCCTAAATTTAAAAGTATTATGGCGGTTTTTGATTTCATTGATTGCCTTTTCAACACTGGATCACAAAGAGGTTTGGTTGGAATTATACTGGAACAAGCGGGTGCTGAGGGACAGTGATGTATAATACTGAATGCCTTTATCGAGAATTATGCGAACAAAAGCTGTCATTCGTGACCAATCTGATTTTGACCAACATCTTGAATATGCCCATAACAATCGAACCAAACGTGGTTTGGTAAGTAAAATTACCTTTTTTACCCAAAAGGCATAATGAACACGTTCGAGTTTTTCATCGAGTAGTGCATTTGGGATATTGTTCGACGAATTGCGCCATATCTATGGAGTTGCAATCGTTGGATTGGGGGTTAGTCAATTTGCTATTAAAGACAGGTTGCGGCGGGTCTAAAATTCAATGCTTCCTTAAATTCATTCTCTGTTCATTTATATGGAATTCAAACTCATTAACCAGGATGGCCATGCCCGCCGAGGCCAACTAACCTTAGCCCACGGTACAATAGAAACCCCCGTTTTTATGCCAGTTGGCACTTATGGCGCTGTAAAAGCACTTACTCCAGACGACCTGTTAAGCCTGGGTGCACAAATTATCCTGGGTAATACCTTCCACCTGATGCTACGACCAGGTACGGACGTAATAAAAGTGCATAAGGATTTACATGGCTTTATGAGTTGGAAAAAACCCATCCTTACCGATTCTGGCGGTTTCCAAGTGTTCAGTCTTGGCGCCTTAAGGAAAATCACCGAGCAAGGCGTGACGTTTAAATCACCTATCAATGGCAGTGCTATATTTATGGGGCCGGAAGAGTCCATGCAAGTTCAGCGGGATTTGGGATCCGATATTGTGATGATATTTGATGAATGCACCCCGTATCCGGCAACTGTAGACGAGGCAGCAACATCCATGCGTTTGTCCTTACGTTGGGCGCAACGTAGCAAAATTGCTCATCGCGATAATCCAAATGCTTTATTTGGTATTGTACAAGGTGGAATGTATGAACATCTTCGTACAGAATCTATCGCCGGGTTAGTTGATATAGGCTTTGATGGTTATGCTATCGGCGGTTTGTCGGTAGGTGAACCGAAAGAAGAAATGATGCAGACGCTGGATGTGGTTCATACCAAAATGCCCGTAGATAAACCCCGTTATTTGATGGGTGTGGGTACTCCAGAAGATTTGGTCGAGGCGGTCAGGCGTGGCATCGACATGTTCGATTGTGTGATGCCCACGCGCAATGCCCGTAACGGTCATCTGTTCACCACTTTTGGGGTCGTCAAGATAAGGAATAGCCAGTACGAATTCGATATCAACCCCATCGACGAAAGTTGTGCCTGCTACACCTGCCGAAATTACTCCAGAGCTTACCTGCGCCATCTCGACAAATGTAAGGAAATGCTGGGTTCCAGGCTAAATACGCTACATAACCTCCATTACTATCTTAATCTCATGCAAGAACTGCGTGATGCCATCGCAACAAAAGAGCTGGATATATTTGTCAAGCGGTTTTACCAACAACGAGGAAAAGTTGTTCCAGTTGTGGCATAATGGGAAATTATCTAACTATACGAATAAAAACTGAGGGTAACAATGAGTTTCTTTATCTCTGACGCATTAGCAGCTGCGCCTGCCGCGCAATCACCTGGCATGGAAGGATTGTTGTTTCCTGCAGGTATTTTGGTGTTTTTTTATTTCCTGTTCCTACGTCCACAAGCTCAGCGTTCAAAAGAAAAAAAACAAATGTTAGCAGCTATGGGTAAAGGCGTAGAAGTCGTCACGTCAGGTGGTATTTTGGGGAAAGTTGTCGATCTTGACGATAATTTCGTTAAGTTGGAAGTTGGCGACAATATTTTTATACAGGTACAACGCCAAAGCATAGAAAGCATGATGCCTAAAGGCACATATAAGGCAGTCACCAAAAAGGCCAATGTTTAAGCAGTAGGTATTTAAGTTGCGGGTTTGCCCAGGAATAACCGTAAAGCCCCCCGCGCAGATTAATTGATGGAATAACGCATGCAAAATCATTACCCCCTTTGGAAAAATCTATTGATACTGGGTATTTTCCTTATAAGCCTAATTTATTCGTTACCCAACCTGTTTGGCGAAGACCCTTCCGTTCAAGTGTCATCCACCAGTGCCTTAACCCAGGAACAAGCCAGTAAGGTTGAATCCACTATAAAAACGAGTGGCGTAATTTCAAAAGCATTTGAATTTAAAGACGGCAGGATTCTGGCGCGTTTTAAAAATACCGACGATCAGTTGAAAATCGCTGACTTGCTCCGGGATCAAATGGGTAATGATGCGACGGTTGCTTTAAATCTTGCGCCCACAACACCAGCTTGGTTACAGAATATAGGCGCAGATGCCATGTATTTGGGCTTGGATTTGCGCGGTGGCGTACACTTCTTGCTCGAAGTCGATATGGATGCAGCAGTAAGTCAAGCAGAAGAGCGGTACACGGAAGACCTACGATTAGCAATGCGTGACGCAAAAATTCGTTATCTTTCTGTGGCTAAGGATGCTGGTTTTATAAAACTCAAATTAAAGTCTGCGGATGATAAAGCTGCGGTAATCACAATGTTGGGTAAAGATTTCAGGGGGCTGCAAGTCACTGAGCCGAATGAGCAAGATCAGCTTTGGCTGAAGATGTCCGAAACAGATGCACGCGAAGTGAAAAAATTTGCGGTCGCGCAAAACATGACCACCTTACGTAATCGTGTCAACGAGTTAGGTGTCGCCGAACCCGTTATCCAGCAGCAAGGTGATAACCGGATTGTTGTGCAACTGCCTGGCGTGCAAGATACTACCCGTGCCAAAGAAATTTTGGGTACGACTGCTACCTTGGAATACCGCCTGGTGGATGTCGAGCATGATGTGCAAAAAGCGGTAGAAGGCCATGTTCCGGTGGGTAGCAGGCTGTACTACGATAAAAACAAAAGCCCGGTCTTGCTGGATAAGCGCGTTATCGTCACCGGCGACCAGATTGTTGATGCCTCTTCCGGTATGGATCAAGATGGGCGGCCTGCGGTATTCATTTCTTTAAATGGCGTTGGCGCAGCAAAAATGGGAAAATTGACCCAAGCCAATGTCGGTAAGCCGATGGCTGTAGTGTTTATCGAAAATAAGGTCGAAACAAAGATTGTCGATGGGCAAAAAATACGCCACAAGGAAAAAATTGAAAAAGTTATCAGCGTGGCCACTATTCAGGGTGTTTTTAGCAAGCGGTTTCAAACAACTGGATTAGATAGTCCGCAAGAAGCGCGTAATCTGTCATTATTGCTCCGTGCCGGGGCGTTGGCAGCACCAGTTGATATTGTCGAAGAGCGCACGGTAGGGCCAAGCTTGGGGCAAGATAATATCAATAAAGGCGTTTTATCGTTTGTGGTGGGCTTTGTGCTGGTCGTTTTATTGATGGCGGGTTATTACAAGATATTCGGTATGATTGCCGATGTTGCACTTGCTTTTAACGTGGTCATTGTCGTTGCGGTTTTGTCCCTGTTGCAGGCAACCCTGACGTTGCCGGGTATTGCAGGGATTATCTTGACTGTGGGTATGTCGGTTGATGCTAACGTATTGATTTTTGAGCGCATTAGAGAAGAGCTCAAAAATGGCAACACGCCGCAATCTGCTATTTACATGGGTTATGACAAGGCTTTTGCGACGATTCTGGATTCGCATGTCACGAACCTTGTGGTGGCGGTTGTCTTATTCGCATTTGGTACTGGTTCGATAAAAGGTTTTGCAGTGACTCTCATTATTGGTATTTTGTCGTCCATGTTTACTGCTATTACTGGCACACGGATGGTGATTAACTGGATTTACGGTAACCGCAGGGTTGAGAAACTATCAATTTAACAACCATAGTAATAAAATTCCCTATGGTTGCCCTAAATTAAGGGTTCAGGACAATAAAAAAGCTAACCCAAAAGGACAGCCACAAGGGATTGCCCCTACATTAGAAGATTAAAAAATGCAGACTACACATATTAATTTTATTGGCAACCGAAAAATTGCAATGACCTTTTCAGGCATTTTGATGGTGATAGCAATCATCTCTCTGTCCGTACGTGGCTTGCATATGGGTATCGATTTCACCGGCGGCACACTTATTGAAGTGGGATATGAACAAGCTGCCGACCTGACTGCATTACGCAAGACTTTAAGTGAGTCGGGATTTGCTAATGCGACTGTGCAGAATTTTGGCACGACCAAAGATGTCCTGATTCGCTTGAAACTTGAACAAGGTTTGAGTAGCGCGGATTTGAGCACAAAAGTGCTGGAAGCCATAAACAAAAATGCGGCTACGTCGGCCAGTTTGCGCCGGGTCGAGTTTGTCGGTCCGCAAGTCGGTGACGATCTGGCACAGGATGGTTTTCTGGCCTTGTTGTATTCAACGATAGCTATTTTGATTTATATTTCGTTACGTTTTGAATGGAAGTTTTCTGTTGGTGCGATCATTGCAACCTTTCATGATGCTATCGTCACGTTGGGTGTGTTTTCTGTGTTAGGCTTGGAGTTTGATCTGACAGTTTTGGCCGCAATCCTTGCACTGATTGGTTATTCTTTAAACGATACCATTGTTATTTATGACCGGATTCGGGAAAACTTTAGAAATATGAGGAAAACCTCAACTGAAGATATTATGAACATTGCTGTTAATGAAACCCTAAGCCGGACTATCATGATATCAATGACTGTATTTTTAGTGCTGATTTCTCTATTTTTTCTGGGTGGGGAAGTCATCCATAATTTCTCCATTGCCTTGTTGTTCGGGGTGGTTTTTGGTACTTATTCATCAATTTTTATCGCTAGTCCCGCTGCCTTAATGTTGGGTATCAGCCCTGAAGATCTTATGATACCTGAGAAAGAAGGTGCGGAATTGGATAGAATGCCTTAATTCATAGCCACTCGGCGTTAGTGGTTCGGTTATAATAAAACTATTTAATTAATTATTTTTTCGGAGTTTCAAAAACACATGGCGATAGAACGCACATTCTCGATCATCAAGCCTGATGCAGTAGCAAAAAATGTTATCGGTGAAATTTATAGTCGTTTTGAAAAAAACGGGTTAAGCATTGTAGCTGCAAAAATGTTGCATCTGACACAAGCTCAAGCCGAAGGCTTTTACGCAGAACACAAAGAGCGCGGATTTTTTAAGGATTTAGTCGCTTTCATGATTTCAGGCCCAGTCATCATGCAAGTCTTGGAAGGCGAAAATGCTGTACTTAAGCATCGTGAAATTATGGGTGCAACCAACCCTAAAGAAGCAGCGGTTGGCACAATACGCGCTGACTTTGCTAACAGTATCGACGAAAATGCAGTACATGGTTCTGATGCGCTCGCCACAGCCCAAAGAGAAATTGCTTATTTTTTCTCAGACAATGAACTCTGCGCCCGTACTCGTTAAACAAAAATCAATAAATTTGCTGGATTTTGACAGAGCAGGCTTAGCGGCCTTCTTTGTCGGATTAGGTGAAAAACCTTTTCGCGCCACGCAATGTCTGAAATGGATTTATCAAGAAGGTGTGCGTGACTTCGACTTAATGACTAATTTCAGCAAATCGCTTCGTTCTCACCTAAAAGAAAACTGTCTCATTGCTACGCCTGAAATTGCGCTGGAAAAAATTGCCACAGACGGGACACGTAAGTGGGTAGTGCAGACTAGCTGCGGCAATCAAATAGAAACAGTATTCATTCCTGAAGAAAATCGTGGCACCTTATGCGTATCATCGCAAGTAGGTTGTGCGTTGGCCTGTACATTTTGTTCAACTGCCCAACAAGGCTTTAACCGCAATTTGACGACGGCGGAAATTATCGGTCAAGTCATGGTTGCCCAACAGCGTTTGGGTGAAGCCAAAAAGATCACTAATGTGGTTATGATGGGCATGGGTGAGCCGCTGCTTAATTTTGACAATGTTGTAGCGGCCATGAATTTAATGATGGATGACTTTGCCTACGGGCTTTCCAAGCGGCGTGTCACCATCAGCACTTCCGGTGTAGTGCCTGCCATGTATCGCTTGACCGAAGTCTGCGATGTCAGCCTGGCGGTATCCTTACATGCAGTCACTGATGAATTGCGGGATGTACTTGTTCCTATTAACAAAAAATATCCATTGAAAGAATTATTGGATGCTTGTCGGGATAATGCGAAAATTGCTCCTAGGCGTACGATTACGTTTGAGTACGTCATGCTGAATGGTATCAATGATTCAATTGAGGACGCGAATGGACTGATTGAATTGCTCAAAACTGTGCCATCAAAGCTGAACTTGATACCCTTTAACCCTTTTCCTAATTCCAATTACACCTGTTCAAGTAACAATGCCATCCATCGTTTTAAGACCTTGCTGAACGATGCCGGAATTGTGACTACCGTGAGAAAAACGCGTGGCGAAGATATTGATGCGGCTTGCGGACAATTGGTCGGGCAAGTGGCAGATAAAAGTCGTAGACATCTTAAATTAAAAACTATGAGTGCTGAACATGCCGCGTAAATCAGCCTATAAGATGACAAAAATTTTGATTGTACTGCTGTCAATAAGCCTGTCAGCCTGTTCCTGGTTTTCAAATGATGCTTCTGAAAAGCCCACGGATATTTATCTACAGTTAGGTATCCGGTACATGGAACTTAACAAGCTGAAACTGGCTAAGGAAAATTTACTCAAGGCGTTAGATAAGGAACCGAACAATGCACGTGCACACAGTGCGTTGGCGTTCCTCTATGAAAAAATCAATCATTTCGATGAGGCGAAACAGCACTATGAAACCGCCCTTGACTTATCGCCCGATGATATTGGCATACAGAATAATTATGGTAAGTTTCTGTGCGACCGTAGGCAATTCGACAAAGGATTGGCTCTGCTAAAACAATCCATGACTAATTTGCTGAATGATCGGCAGTGGTTGTCATTAACCAATGCTGCACGTTGTCATCTGGGCATGGGGCAGCAACCGCAAGCAGTCACTTACCTCAAGCAAGCGTTGGACATGAATGGCGAATATACGGCTGCCTTGTTCGAAATGCAGAAAATCAGCTATCAAATGGGCGATTACAAAGCCGCAGAGGATTATTTGCAGCGTTATTTGAGTGAAACAAATCATACTCCCGAAACCTTATGGATAGGCATCCAAACAGAACAAGCCTTGGGCAATATGTCACTTGCCAATGAATACCGGAATTTGTTGCTGGATAAATTTCCAAACTCTAATGAAGCCAAACAAGTGGCTGGCATTCGTTAACCACATAACTGTATAGATGGCAGCAAATATTCAAGCAGTTCGTGGGATGCACGACGTACTTCCACATCAAACGCCACGTTGGCAGTATGCCGAGCGTGTTATTAGGGAAGTCCTGTCCAGTTATGGTTACAGCGAAATCCGCTTACCCCTTGTAGAAAAAACCGAATTATTTAAACGCTCTATCGGTGAAGTTACTGATATTGTTGAAAAGGAAATGTACACCTTTGATGACCGTAATGGAGATTCCTTAACGCTTAGGCCAGAAGGAACGGCGGGTTGCTTACGGGCTTGTTTGGAGCATGGTTTGTTGCATCATCAAACCCATCGCTTATGGTATTACGGCCCGATGTATCGGCACGAAAGGCCACAAAAAGGCCGTTATCGTCAGTTTATACAACTGGGCGTGGAAACCTACGGCATGGCTGACCCCGATATTGATGCCGAATTAATCCTGCTGATGCACCGCTTATGGCAAAAGCTTGGCATACGGGGAAAAGTTAGATTGCAATTGAACTCTTTGGGAACAATTGCTGAGCGCTTGTCTTACCGAGAAGTCTTGGTGGCTTATTTTCAGCAACATCAAGATACCTTGGATGAAGACAGCCTACGTCGGTTGAATACCAATCCATTGCGTATTTTGGACAGCAAAAATCCTGAAATGAAAGACGTTATTGGCAAAGCGCCTGAATTGATGGCCTATTTGGGTGATGACAGTTTGGCGCATTTCAAGGCCATCACTTCGACTTTAGACGATTTGGGTGTCGCTTACGAAATCAATCCCAGGTTAGTGCGTGGCTTGGATTATTACAGTAAAACGGTTTTTGAATGGGTCACGGATGAGCTGGGTTCGCAAGGTACAGTTTGTGCGGGCGGACGTTATGACGGGCTTATCGAACAATTAGGTGGAAAAGCAAACCATGCCGTGGGTTTTGCAATGGGCATGGAACGCTTGTTGGCTTTACTGGAATTGCGTGATGATATTCCTGTAGCAAAGTCGGTTGATGCTTATATGATAAGGGTGGGAGAAAAAGCCGAACGCGAAGGTTTGCGCTTTGCAGAAAGAATCAGGGATGAAATACCTGCACTTAAGCTGCAAATTGCAGTCGATGGCGGCAATTTTAAAAGTCAGTTCAAAAAGGCGGATAAAGCAGGTGCCGAATTTGCCATTATTCTTGGTGATGACGAAGCTGCGCGTGGCGAAGTTGGCATAAAATGTTTAAGAAATGACATGGAACAGATGGCAATGCCGCAAAATCAGGCGATTAGTTTTTTGAAACAACATTGCCAGAAATGCCAGTGAACAAAATCAACCTAACAACATCTTATATATACGAAAAATAACGATAACATTTTTTCTGCCTGAAAAAAACCGTCGCAGTTAAAAATGAAAAATAAAATCCAATTAATTCAATAAATTAAGAAGAGAACAGCAGTGGCAATTTACGATACAGAAGAAGAGCAACTTGAAGCATTAAAAAGCTGGTGGAAGGAAAACGGTACCTCAACGGTCTTGGGCATAGCCTTAGGCATTGCCGTTATTGTCGGATGGAACTACTGGCAACAACATAAGAAAGACCAGGCAAATCAGGCTTCTGCAATCTATGACCAGTTGCTTAAAGCGGCAGAAACCGACCAGAAAGATTCGGTTGATAAGTTGGCTAAGCGCTTACAGGAACAATTTGTAAATACGGATTATGCCGCTTTTGGCGGATTGTTCCAGGCGAAAATGAAGGTTCAGCAGGGCGATATCCCAGCCGCAAAAGAAATATTGAAAAAAATTGCCGATAATCCTAAAAAAGATTTGAGCCATATAGCCAAAATCAGATTGGTCAAATTAATGTTGGCAAGCGGTGAATATGAGCAAGGCTTACAGGTTATCAATGGTGTCGATCAAGCCTCGGCGGCAAAATTTTCCGATAATTATGATGAATTGGTAGGCGATTTATATGTGGCGTTGGATCGCTTAGATGAAGCCCGTAGCTCCTACCAAAAAGCTTTGAAGAACGGCTATCAGTCTCCTTTGTTACAGCTTAAAATCGACGATTTAACGTCGCCAGAAAAAATCGAAACTAAAAAATAATGCGTTTTAAAATTCCTTTACCTATTCTGCCCTTGTTGGCCGTACTGATTCTTTCCGGCTGCTCCGCAATGGATTGGGCTAGCGAGTCTCTATCAGGTGTCAAAGATTATTTCACCGGCGGGGCTGATAATTCAGAACCACCGAGTCCATTAGTCGAATATACGCCAGAAATTCAGGCTCAAGTAATTTGGGAAGAAAGCGTAGGCGTAGGTACGGATGAGCAAACCTTAAAACTGGTTCCGGCAATCGGTAATGGCAAGATTTATGCCGCCGATAGGGATGGGTTGGTACAGGCTAGGGAATTGACTACGGGCAATCTGGCGTGGGAAGTTGAAATTGAAGACCAAAACGAGGATGCCATCCATTTTTCCGGTGGCGCTGGTTTAGGGGCTACTGCTGTAATTTTGGGCAGCAACAATGGCGAGGTTATCGCGCTTAGCATTGAAAGTGGTGCCGTACTTTGGAAAACGCCGGTATCAAGCGAAGTAATGTCTGTTCCTGTAGTTGCCAATGGCATCGCTGTCGTACGTACAACGGATGGATCGGTTATTGCGCTGAATGAAAAAACTGGCCAAAAAGTTTGGAGTTACGAACACAATGTACCTGCCTTAACGGTACGCGGCACAGGTACTCCGTTAATCATTGAAGACACCCTTATAGAAGGCTACGACAACGGCAAATTAATGGCATTGCGTTTGGAAGACGGCAAATATGTCTGGGAGTCCAGCGTGGCTATCCCCAAAGGCCGATCCGAAGTAGAACGCCTGGTTGATATAGACGTTGATCCTATCGAATCACGGGGCGTTATCTATACGGCCAGTTATAACGGCGGTTGTGCCGCTGTTTCGATTTTGGACGGCGATGTTTTATGGCGGAATGAAGCCGTTTCCTCCTACACTGGTTTAAGTCAGGATGAGCAATATTTATATATTTCGAACTCTGACGGACATGTGTTGCAATTAGATAAACGCACTGGCTCGTCGTTGTGGGAACAAAAAGACTTGCACGGACGTAGGCTGACTTCTCCTGTAGTTTATCAAGGCAATGTTGTCGTCGGTGATTTCGATGGTTATGTGCATTGGTTAAGCAGTACGGATGGAAGACAGCTAGCCCGTGTAAAAGTCGCAGGAGATGCGATTGATGCCAAGCCTATTGTAGTTGGGGATACCGTTTATATTTATGCCAAAGACGGTACCTTGGCCGCCTTAAAAGCCCAGTAGTTTATGTTGCCAGTCATTGCCTTAGTAGGCCGCCCCAATGTGGGCAAATCCACCTTATTCAATTATTTAACCCGTACCCGTGAAGCGCTGGTAGCCGACTTCCCCGGCCTGACCCGAGACAGACAGTATGGCCGCCTAAAACATGGTAACAGGCCGTGCCTGATCGTCGATACTGGCGGTATTGCAGATGATGCCGAAGGCATTGAAAGCCTCGCTAGAAAGCAGGTTCAAATAGCGCTGGAAGAAGCTGATATCGTATTTTTTATGGTCGATGCACGTGAAGGTTTAAGTGCCTCCGATAAGGTGATTGCCGAGACCTTACGAAAGCTCGCCAAGCCCGTTGTCTTGGTGACGAACAAGATTGATGGCCTCGATGCCAACATCGTCATGTCGGATTTTTATTCTTTGGCTTTGGGCGAACCCATTGCCTGTTCGGCTGCTCACGGGCGCGGTATTCCCGAATTATTGGAACGGGCCTATCAATTACTGCCTCCCGATGAAGAAGCGGTTGATGATAATCAAAGCGGCATTGGTATTGCTGTAGTGGGTAGGCCAAATGTCGGTAAATCAACCTTAGTTAATCGACTATTAGGTGAAGAACGGGTTATCGTTTTCGATGAACCCGGTACAACCCGGGACAGCATTTACATTCCTTTTGAACGCAACGGTAAGCGGTTTACGCTGGTGGATACGGCGGGTATGCGCCGTCGAGCCAAGGTTTCAGAGACTATCGAAAAATTCAGTATCATCAAGTCCTTGCAAGCCATTGAAAAATCGCACGTCGTCATTTATTTGATTGATGCCAGCGAAGCCATTACCGACCAGGACGCGCATTTGCTGGGCTTGGTGTTGGAAGCGGGCCGTGCATTGATTATCGGCTTGAACAAATGGGACGGTTTAAGTGCCGACCAAAAAACGACGATACAACGGCAGCTCGACATAAAGCTCTCCTTTCTGGAATTTGCTGAAAAACATCCTATCTCGGCCTTGCACGGTAGCGGTGTCGGCAAATTGTTTGATGTTGTTCATACCTTGTATGATTCGGCGATGGTCAATATGTCCACACCAATGTTGACCAGAATCCTCAAAGAAGCGACTGATGCTCACCAGCCGCCCCTAGTCGGCAATCGCCGTATCAAACTAAAGTACGCACATCAAGGTGGTCGCAATCCTCCCGTAGTCATCATCCACGGTGTACAAACCGATGCGTTGCCGATTTCGTATAAGCGTTATCTGACCAATTATTACAGGACTAAATTACACTTGTCCGGCACACCTATACGGTTGGAATTTAAATCACCTGTAAACCCATTCCATGGACAAAAGAACAAGCTAAGTGACCGGCAAGTAGAAAAACGTAACCGTCTAATTAGGCGAAGGAAAAGTAAAGAATAAGCCAATAGGCATAAGTCTTTCAAAACAAGAGGAATACATCATGGCTAACATCAAATTTCAAGGCAACCCACTCCACACATCTGGTGAACTGCCTGCAGTAGGCAGCAAAGCTCCTGACTTCAACCTAGTCAATGGTAAATTGGCAGACGTTACCCTGGCAACTTATTCTGGGAAGAAAAAAGTGTTAAATATTGTCCCTAGCCTGGACACGCCTACTTGCGCCATGTCTACCCGCAAATTCAACGAAAAGGCCAGCAAACTCGAAAACACTGTTGTTTTAGTCATATCTGCCGACCTGCCATTTGCCCAATGTCGCTTTTGTGAAACAGAAGGACTAACAGACGTGATACCTTTGTCCACTTTCCGCTCTAGATTTGCCGAGGACTATGGTGTCAAATTGACCGATACTTTTCTAGCTGGGTTGACCGCCCGTGCGATAGTTATCATTAACGAGGATAACAACGTCGTATACACACAACTGGTTGATGAACTTGCCAATGAGCCTGATTACGATAGCGCTTTAGCCGCTGTATAAGCTCCAATAATGTTGGCCAGAAAATACCCGTTCCAAAAAGCGCGAATTGCATCACAATTATAGTTTTTTGTAAGAGGTCTAAACCTAAAATGTGCGCTGCTTCACAACAACAGATACTTGATTATGTAAAAATTTACCTGGGAGTTTTTTTTAAGTTCCCACTTTGTTAGTAAGCTACATTTAAAAGCCGACCCAATGGATGGGAAGGCTTTTTTTGCTTAAGGCCAGGACGCTAAGGGCAATAGGGTTTAAAATAGGCTGAAATCTCTCGACCTATTCCTACCGTGCTAAATATCATCTGGATTTGCTTTTTCCTCGCCGCTTTTTGCACCGCATTAATCAAACTCCTTGTTTTTGGCGACCAGCAAGTTTTCACCTTGCTAATGGAAGCCTGTTTTCAGCCAATCCAAATCCGCATTTGAAATTTCATTAGGATTAACGGGCGTGTTATCCTTATGGTTAGGCATTATGCAAATTGGCGAACGCAGCGGCTTTATCCACCTGTTAACCCAATTTCTTACGCCCTTGTTTAGCCGCTTAATGCCCGATGTACCGAAAGGCCATCCTGCCTTGGGCGCAATCGTCATGAATATCTCCGCCAATATGCTGGGTTTGGATAATGCCGCCACGCCCTTGGGCATTAAGGCGATGAAAGAGTTGCAGACCTTAAATCCAAGCCCAGATACCGCCAGCAATGCCCAAATCCTGTTTCTGGTCATTAATACGGCGGGCGTGACCTTATTTCCCGTGACGATTTTGACGTATCGCGCCCAATTGGGTGCAGCCAACCCAAGCGATGTGTTTATCCCTATCTTGATCGCTACTTATATGTCTACCTTAACGGGCTTGTTGGCAGTGGCTTGGGTGCAAAAAATCAATCTTGCTGGATAAAGTCGTCCTGGCTTATCTGGCTGGATTTACAGCTAATTGTGGGTGGCTTACTGAGCTATTTTACCCACTTGCCGCAGCAAGAAATGCTGGCGCAATCGGCATTGATGAGCAATGTCATCCTGTTTTCTTTGGTTATCACCTTTATTTGCGGCGCGATTTACAAAAAAGTGAATGCTTACGATGCCTTTATTGACGGCGCAAAAGAAGGCTTCCAGACCGCCGTTACGATTATTCCTTACCTTGTCGCCATGTTGGTGGCGATCGGCGTGTTCCGCGCAAGCGGCGCGTTGGATTTACTGGCGGATGGTGCGCGTACCATCGTGCATTTCTTCAAGATGGATGACCGATTTGTCGATGCGTTGCCCACCGCACTGATGAAACCCTTTAGCGGCAGCGGTGCCAGGGCGATGATGATCGATACCATGAAAACCCACGGCGCGGATTCGTTTGCCGGACGGTTATCGTCTATCGTGCAGGGCAGTACGGAAACCACGTTTTACGTGTTGGCGATTTACTTCGGCTCGGTCGGCATCAAGCATATTCGCCATGCCGCCGCTTGTGGGATAATAGCCGATTTTGGCGGCATTATCGCCGCTATTTTCGTCGCTTACTGGTTCTTTGGATGATTCATGAAAGTACACCTTAAAACATTAGGTTGCCGCCTTAACGAGGCGGAATTGGAAACCTGGGCGCAGGCTTTTCAAAAATCTGGGCACCAAGTTACCCGCCAAGCTGAAAATGCCAACCTGATCGTCATTAACTCCTGCGCAGTAACCCAGGATGCGGCCAGAAAATCCCGCCATTTAATTCGTCAATGTCCATCGGGAAAATCCTGCTGCCAAGTTGGTTGTAAGCGGTTGCTACGCCACCTTAAACAAAGAAGAAGCCGAGCAATTACTGGGTGTTGATCTGGTGGTCAGCAATAAAGACAAGGATCAACTGGTTGAACTTACCCTGACCGAACTGAACCTGGATACCATGCCCAGCATGTCTACAGAGCCAGGAGCCATTTCGCTATTCACCCGCGGACGGCAACGTGCCTTCGTCAAAGTGCAAGATGGTTGCCGCTACCGCTGTACGTTTTGCATCGTCACCGTGGCGCGCGGGGAAGAACTTAGCCGGACTGTGCAAGAAGTGGTATCTGAAATCAATGCCTTACATCAGCAAAACATCAACGAAATTATCTTAACCGGCGTGCATCTGGGCGGTTATGGCAGCGATTTAGGACTAAACCTCGTCGATTTAATTAAGGCGATACTTGAACAAACTGAAGTGCCACGTATCAGGCTGGGTTCACTTGAACCTTGGGAACTGAATGAAGAGTTTTATCAGCTCTTCGACAACCCCAGGATCATGCCACACCTGCATTTGCCCTTGCAAAGCGGTTCCGATTCCGTGCTACGGCGGATGGCGAGGCGCTGCAAAACCGAAGAATTTGCCACAATTATTGCTCGATTAAGGCAGGGCAATCCGTTGTTTAATATCACCACTGATATTATCGTCGGTTTTCCAGGCGAGACTGAACAGGAATGGCAGGAAAGCCTGGAATTTATCCAACAGGTTGGTTTTGGTCAGCTACATATTTTCACTTATTCGTCACGGGAAGGAACAAAAGCAGCAACTTTACCTAATCCAGTTCAAGAGACTATAAAAAAACAACGTAGCCAACAATTGCACAAACTTGGCGATAAGATGCGGTTAACGTTTTATGAAGCCAATCTCGGTAAGCAATTTCAGGTGTTGTGGGAAGGCTATTCCGAACCCGTTGGCACAGATAGGCAGCGCGTATTTGGTTACACACCCAATTACCTCAAGGTCGCTTCCGTAATCAGCAAAGATAAGTCCCTGGAAAATAAAACTACACTGGCATCCTTAGTATCCGTTAGTGATAGCTATTTTGTCGCAGGACAAATGGAATGAAAGTTTATTAATGGGATTTCTTTCTTCGTCATTTCAGCATGGATTGGCGGCAAGGATTCCATGTCATCTTCCGCACTTCCTTCAGCTATGGATGGTTGCCGGAATCCAGGTCATAAAGATTGTTAAAGAATGCCAAAATGAAAAATTTCTTACCCATCTTATACAGCTTCCGTCGCTGCCCTTATGCAATCAGGGCTAGGCTGGCTATCGCTTATGCAAGCATTCCCGTCGAAATCAGGGAAGTGCAGTTAAAACAGAAGCCTGAGCAAATGTTGGCCATCTCGCCTAAAGGCACAGTGCCGATATTGCAATTGCCAGATGGTAAGGTGATCGACGAAAGCCTGGACATCATGCATTGGGCGTTGGCACAAAACGACCCAGAACGCTGGTTGGATGCGGGTGAAGATGCGGAAAAGCTAATCCAATGGAACGACGGCGAATTCAAATATTATCTGGATCGCTATAAATACGCCGACCGCTATCCCGACTTTCCAGAATGTTATTATCGAAGCGAAGGCGAAAAATTTTTATCAGAGTTGGAAAGTAAACTTAGCCAAGCTACATATTTATCTGGCAGTCATTTTTCAATAGTGGATGCCGCAATTTTTCCTTTTATGAGGCAGTTTGCTGCTGTGGATAGGCAATGGTTTCAATCTTCGGAATATGGCTATCTCAATAACTGGTTAAACGGGTTGTTATCATCGAATTTATTTACTTCGGTGATGATTAAATATCCTGAGCAACTTAGATAGCTGAGTTCTGCCAACAATAAAAATACGTAAAGCAAAAGGTACGATTTACTCAACTCCCATTTAATCGTAAATCATCATGATGAGACGAACGTTCTTTTGGCGCACTAGCAACTTGTTTGAAGCCGGTTTTCTTTTTAACTTATAATTGAAATTACGCATACATTTTTAAATATCTTTATAATCAAAAACTAATGTCCAAAAATCAAGAAAATCATTCCAAAGAACAGCTAGCTACGCTCGCATTAGGAGCAATTGGTGTCGTCTTCGGGGATATTGGCACTAGCCCGTTATATGCACTTAAAGAAGTCTTCCACGGCGGATTGCCGATTGATAAAGACCATGTGTTGGGTGTGTTATCACTGATTTTTTGGTCGTTGACGCTGGTGGTGACTATCAAATACGCGACCTTCATCATGCGTGCCGACAACAAAGGCGAAGGCGGCATCATGGCGCTAATGACGTTGGCGTTGCACGGTTCGCACGACAATCCCGGCAAGATGCGTTTTATCGTTACCATCGGACTTGCTCGGTGCGGCTCTGTTTTACGGTGACAGTATTATCACGCCGGCAATTTCTGTACTCAGTGCGGTGGAAGGTTTGCAAATCGTCGCCCCAAAACTGGAACATTACGTGCTACCTATAACGATAGCGGTATTGAGTGTGTTGTTTATCATTCAAGCCAGGGGTACTGGCGCGGTTGGTAAAATATTCGCACCCGTGATGTGTTTCTGGTTCGTTACGTTGGCGGTCATGGGCGTAGTCAATATTATCCACGAACCGGGCGTGTTGATGGCTATCAACCCTTATTATGCGGTGCATTTGCTGTGGGAATTGGGTTGGCGCGGATTTTTGATTATGGGTGCGGTGGTGCTTGCGATCACCGGCGCTGAAGCGTTGTATGCCGATATGGGGCATTTCGGCCTAATACCGATCCGTTACGCTTGGTTCGGTTTCGTGTTTCCGGCGTTGTTGCTGAATTATTTCGGACAAGGCGCGTTGTTGATTGCTCATCCTGAAGCGATACAAAATCCCTTCTATTTACTTGCCCCAACTTGGGCGTTGTATCCGCTGTTGATCTTATCGACGTTGGCGACCGTTATCGCTTCGCAAGCGGTCATTTCAGGAGCATTTTCGATAACGCGTCAGGCGATACAATTAGGATACTGTCCGCGTATGGACGTTTTTCATACGTCCGGCGATGAAATGGGGCAAGTGTATGTCCCCGCCGTCAATTGGCTGCTGATGTTTTCTGTATTCATGCTGGTGTTAAGTTTTCAATCCTCGTCCGCACTTGCATCGGCTTACGGTATCGCGGTCACCGGAACCATGATTATCGACACCATATTAGCATTCATCATCATGAACGCGGTTTGGAAATGGAAAACAACCGCTAGCGTGGTTTTTTTGTCGAGCTTTTTGGCTGTCGATGTGCTGTTTTTCTCCTCCAATAGCCTAAAAATCCCGACGGGTGGCTGGCTGCCATTGGCGATTGCTACGGTGTTGTTCCTGGTGATGACAACCTGGATTAAAGGCCGTGAACTGTTAACAGAACGTCAGAACGAAAAGCGTGTACTGTTTGAGGATTTTGAAGCAGCATTGCAAAAAAATCCGCCAGCGACAGTACCAGGCACCGCCATTTATTTGACCCGAAGCTTACATGGCGTACCGCAAGTCTTCTTGCATAACTTTCGAACACAACCATGTTTTGCATAAGCAGATCATTGTGCTCACCATCGTCACCAAAGACGAACCTTATGTTGATGAAGCGCACCGGGTTAAAATTCGTTCGTATGGAGAAAACAGCCAGTTTTACCGTGTAAAACTTTATTTTGGCTTCAAGCAGCCACAAGACGTGCGCCGGGCGTTGGAATTATGTATGCAGCAAGGCCTGGACACCGATCCTAAAAAGGTATCGTTTTTTGTCGGTAGGGAATTTATCTCGTTCCGTCGCAGCAGCCTTATGCCTGTCTGGCGCAGGCCTTTGTCCCGCTTCCTGTTCCAGAACTCGTCCAGCGCAATCGAGTTCTTCAAAATCCCGGTGGATCGGGTTATTGAGCTTGGGATTCGAGTTGAATTGTAACGACAAATTGGAGCTGAACTAAAGCTTAGAAAGCACTTCGAAAAATGTAGTGCTATTACGGTCTTTTGGTGATAATTCTTAGGAATTAATTTTTCGTATTCATTCTGATTTAGGGGAAATCCTTTGAACGGCATATTGTTACTGATTGCGTCATTGTTTTTGCCTGCTCCTGTCTTTGCATGTGTAGGTTGTCAATACAGCCGCTCCCTGCATTTGTAGATTAACGCCCGTTATTTTTTTATTTATATGAAATAACCGAAAAGGCACTTTAGCAAGTCCCTAATTCGTTTTAAGTTCTATTGCTCCTGCCCCTTAACCCCTAATAATAAGAAAAAGCGTCAATGTTAAGACTATTCAATTTCGACAACGGGATGCTTAAAGAGCAAACTCTTCCCGAAGACCAGTTCAAACTAGCTGTGGCTAGTGCCAGCTGGATTGATGCTCACGATCCCAGCGATAATGAACGCTCCCAACTACAAGCATTTCTGCGTACCACTTTACCCGAATCGGAAGATGTGGAGGAAATTGAGTCTTCGGCGCGCTACTTTACCGACAATATCGGAATTCATGTACGTTCATTGTTTATTGCACAAAGTGAGGGGCGGCACTATACCGTTACTGTTGCTTTTATTTTGCAAAATGAGCGTCTAATAACACTGCGTGAAGGCAATCTGGCCGACTTTCGCCTGTTACGTATGCGTGCCCGGCATGGACAGGTGAAGGCTCGTTCACCTCAAGAGTTGCTGGTTATCATGTTTGAGCAGAAAGTAGAAAATCTCGCCGATGCCTTGGAGGACATTCATCGTAAGCTTGAAGACGTTAGCTATATGGTACTGGAGGTTCTGGACTCCGATCTTGAAGATGCGATCGATCAACTTGCCAAACTGGAAGACAGTAATGGCAAGATTCGGTTATGCCTGATGGATACGCAACGCTCCATCTCCTTTCTGCAAAGGCATCTGCGCAATCATCCTGACCAGCAGGAAACAGCACGGGAGATCATGCGTGACGTGGACACACTGATGTCACACACGACCTTTTTGTTTGATAAGATCAATTTCTTGATGGACTCGACCCAGGGTTTTATCAATATTGCCCAGAACAAAATCATTAAAATCTTTTCTATTGCCGCCGTGGTGTTTTTGCCACCTACCCTGGTGGCCAGTATTTATGGCATGAATTTCGAACACATGCCAGAACTCGATCTAAAACTGGGCTATCCAGGTGCACTGGTTTTAATAGTTTTGGCGGGGATTGCACCATATTGGTTTTTTAAGCGAAAAGGGTGGTTGTGAGCTGTCGCTGCCAATTACTACAATTACTAATACTATTAGTCGTGCTTAAAATTCGTTAAGGTCATTACATTTAAAGGAAACACATGATTTTTAAGTTCCATCAATTTTTTGTGTTAGAAAAGGCCTCTACGACATGTTTTGCGATGCTGGTTTTATGCAGTCTGCAAGGTTGTTTTTCACCGATGGCACTGGATCACGCGGTCATCGAATATGACAAGACAACAACAGACATTCTGTCCAAACTGATATTGTTGAATATTGCCCGCTCCCATCAGCATCAACCTTTACATTTCACCGGTGTTTCCAATATTGCTGCGACCTTTAATTTTCAATTCAATGCCGGGGCGACTCCGGCGTTTACCGGCAATAGTGGCTCGTTATTGACACCGGTATTTGGCGGAACGGTTTCCGAAAACCCGACCATCAGTATCGTCCCTATTGAAGGAGAGGAATTTACCCGCCGTTTGCTGGCCCCGTTTCAGGAAAACAAACTGACCATGCTCCTGCGGCAAGGCGTTGATGTGGATTTAATACTGCGCCTTCTTGCCAGCGAACTGCGACTTTACGATGGGGAACAAAGTGGCATTTATCTCAATAAACCCCGCGATGCAAAAGGTTATCAATTGTTCCGTCAAGCGGTGCTGCATTTGTCGTCCATCCAGGATAAAAATAAACTTTTCGTAGAACCCCTCATGTTTGACCAGCAATCGACATTACCTGCTGAAACCTTGTCGGCGGAACAATTGTCAGCATTGCAGAAAGAGTACAAGGTTGTGTATCAGGCTGAACGCAAGCAAGTCGTACTAACTAAAAGGGTGATTGGACGATTTTTATTGACTAATTACGATCCGGCCACACTGACTAATGAGGAGCGTATCCGCTTACAGGAAGAAGCTGAACAATATGCGGTTAACGATCTCAGTGTCGATATCCGACACGGATATCCTGGCGGTGATTGGCCGATACATGGGGTTTTTCGCTTACGCAGTTTTCATAATGTCCTGAATTTTATTGGTCAGTCCATCAGCGACGATCCAGAATACGCCGTTGGCAAGTATCCGCAAACTCCCAATGTTAGCGAGAATCCGGTTCAAGCTATGGCGTTGCTGGTTAGCGAGGACGAACCATCGGGTGAAAATATTAGTGTACAGTTTGACGATCACTATTACACACTCAAACCGGAAGTGGGTTATCAATGGAATCGTGAGGGATTCAGGCTTTTGTGCCAAATCTTTCAAATGACCATGACCGATCTGGCGAGGCAGAGCGCACCCGCCATTACCATTTCAAAGTAACGAAAGAAGCTTTTGACCACAAAGGTCGAGGTAAACTACGTTAACTAGGCCTATCAGGGGATTTGAAAACCTCTGGTATAAAAAAGTATCGCTGCGTGGTTGTCCAGCAGGTCATTGTGAAGCCGCAATGGCTCGCTGTGACTTAGTTCTGAATTTTCTCCAACGACGTGATTTACCATCCAAAACTAGTTTGATGTGATAAGTAGTTCCCTGCGCTTCTCCCGATACTTCGAATTCGCCAAGTAATTCTTGGCATCCTGGCAAAGCACTAATAACTAAATAATAAGATAAACCAACAAATTAATTTCAATGTTACGTCTCTATTGCTGGCATAGCACACACTCAAAAAACATGATCCATGCAAGTCTTTTACTCATCACCAAAATTTTCTGGACGTACAACAGGCGCTGAGATGGCGGGAAGTTCATCATGTTTGGATTTTTTAACATCCTGAACTAACTCGCCCCGGTGTTTTTCCAGGATCAATAACTCAATATCGCGGCGTAGGTAGTTATCGAGTTGTTGGGTGGCGGCGAAGCGCTTTTCGTGTTCCTGAATCTGCATCTCCAGCTCCATATCTTTCAACCGCGCTTCGTGCATGAGCCTTTCGGTCAGGAGGCGTTCTTGCAATTTTTGTTCCTCGTTCTGTTTGCTGTCGAGCAAGGCCAGTTCTGCTTCGTTTTCAAGCTGTTTAAGCCGTTTTTCCTGTTCAATTTTCTCTACCCTTAGGCGTTCATGGGTGGCATTCCAGGCTTCCTGATTTTTTTCAAAGTCATATATTTCGGCGGCGAGCTGAATTTCCTTGAGCCGCTGCTGTTGCTCAAGACGTTCTTGCAGGGATTGTTGTTCTATTTCGAGTTGTTTAGAGTGGATTTCCTTCTGTGTTTGTGCAACGGCTTCCTGCTCCATCCGTTTTAGATTTTGTTCGTGATAAACCTGCTCACGATGTACACGTTCTTCTATTATGAATTGTTCGCTCAGTTGCCGCTCTTGTTCTTCCAGGCGACGTTTGAGATTAAGTGCAGTTTGTTCTTGTTCAATGCGATTCAGGGCTTGTTCTTGGTTGTACTGGTCAATCAAACGCTGCTGGCGTTCCAGGCGTTGTTGCTCCAAAACTAACTCTTGCCGTAAACGCTCGTTGTTTTGCTTTTCTTGAATTTCAAAATTTTTCCGCAATATCTTCAGATAGATATCGTCATGGGCAAAACGGCTATCCAATTTGTTGGGGTCATGAAGCTCAGAAAAAGTTGTCAGCATTTCACATAAGGCACGGCATTGGATGTTCTGTAAAGTCAGGGTTTCGTTGATCTGCATCTCGATCCGTCTTTCCACGGGAGACAAGCCTTGATCCACCCAATCGCCATTTAACAGTTTATGCAACTCTTGATCGACAGCATCCTTAACCAATCCTTCGCAACGCGATTTGACGTGCTGGTTGATAGTTGGCAAGGCTTCCAGATTAGCCTGTGCGTACTTTATAGTGGCTTGAAACCGAATGGTAATAATTGCGTCTATCGTACAAAAATCCCCATATAGTTTTATGTGGCTGTTAAAACGCCATTCGTCTATTGGCAAAGGGAAAGTGCGGTGATAAAAACGCGATGTAAATTCAGGTAGGCGTTGAAAGGTTTTTTGAAAAGGCCCAAGCTGTGCGATGACGATTTGCCGCCCAACATCAAAGCCTGGATCCCATGTCTGGCTTAGGGCATGGCCTTCCGCACTGATTTCCGCCAGCCATTGCTCCAGTGGGGACTTTACTGGTAGCTGTTTTAGTGGGTTTAACTGATCGACATCCATAGCTTATCCGTTGCGAGCATTATGTTCTGCGATTGCCTGCAGCCGTTTGATTTTCTGTAACTTATCGCCCATTTTTTCGGCAATCAATGGATAAAGATTGGGGGCGAACTCCACGCGCCGCTCATCCACCTTACGTAAAAAACCACGGCTTAACAACAGCCCCACAGCAAACATTCGTGGCCAATCGACATAATGTCGGGCGCGTTCGATGTCTGTCTTTTCTATGATGATTTCTACGGCATCATTTTCATTGATGCGGAATTCGCTGAATTGCTTAAGGCATTCAAACACCAGTTCTTCTTCCTGTTCGGTTAACGGCCCTGGAGCTGAAAATTCCAGGCGATAGGAGAGTAAAACGGTAAAGAAATCCACCATTCCGGCAATAATCAGTGGAAATAAGGTGAATTTTGGCAGGTTATTGACCGAAGGTTTTACCGTTTCAGTAAACTCTGAATACGTCATCAGGACAGGCGCAGAAGGCAAATCGGTACGGTACTTTGCGGTCAACTGGTTAAATTCCAGTTGCACCTTATGCAAGCCTTGGGAGATTTCCTGGTAGGCTTTTTCGCTATGGGCGGGATCACTGTCCAGCTTGTTAAGAGCCATCTGTAGGGTAGCAATGGATTGGTCAACTTGGCTGAATTGTTGTTCCAATTGCGATAATTGCGTCTGTTTTTCTTGATGGACTGATTTGATATGCCTCCACACAGGGCCTTCACCAACTTGGTTTTTGTATTGGGGCGGAATTTCTGGATGGGTGCCGAAATACGCTCGAGACATTTCTTTGGTAAGCTTTTCCAGTTCACCTTTTTGTTGCGCTAACAAGCTACTTTTGACTTTGACCAATTTCTTTAAATAATCATCGACCTGATTGCCCACCTCATTGATACGGTCAATACGGATGGTGTCATGTTCCGATATTTCGTAGAATTTGAAATATGAGAACGCCATTGAGGCAGTAAATGCAATAACCAGTGAGGCCAATACACTGAAATAACGTAGCTTGTTGGCCTTAAGGTGAATCCCGGCAAGTTCAAACGAGCAAATGACGATAATGGATTGAATCGCGACGGTAATAATCAGCGCAATCCAGGGCGTAATAAAGTAGGACATACCATAAAACGTAGTAAATCCTGATGCCAGACTAAGTAGCAAAACAATGGGAATCGACCAGATTCGCAAAAAACTGACAAACAGGGTCTGGACAATATTGATCAAACGACCAATACCGCCACTTTTTAGTTGTGTTATGAGTCGATTTTCCATCGCGTGTTTTTTATAGTTGTTATTAAAGCGATCTGATAAATCAGTCATTTGAGTAACTCGAATTTATAATGACGTTTTAAACCAGCTCCGAAGTTTAGGCGATACGTCTGTCAAATGCAAATGCCTTATTTATGATATTGAAAACTATTTCAGAACAATGGGTTATCTTATTACCCATTAGGAAAAAGTAGAGGTGATGATATTGTCTGCCAAAAACTCACCTTATTTTGATGTCTCATTACTCGCTATTCAACTGATGCTTACATAATAAAAAACCCGTTTTCAGCGGGTCTTTTATTTGTGATTTGGCTAGGTGGCGAGGGAGAAACGTGATTAAGTTTTAAGATTTAGCTTATCTGCCAAAAAAGTGGCGTTGATTCCAACCATTTTTTTGGCTGTTGCCATAGCCACCATGCTCATTCCTTGGTTGATCATTATGTCTTTGCGAGCCACCGTGATTAGAGCGGTTGTTATGGTCTCCATGATAGTCCGACCAACCGCGGCCTTGGTTGGGCTGGGGACGGTTGTAATAATTGTTTTGATTATAATAATTATTATTGGAATGATGATCGCCTTGCGGCCTACCTTGACCCCAATACCCAGGAGAGGTGGTAGGTCTTCTGTGGTTATGAGGATACGGCTGTTGATAATTACCATAGCCGGAACTGCGGTAATAGGGCCATTCCCTGGATAAGAATTGTAATGATTTGGATGATAGGCGCAAGCAGACAGCAACAACACTATAATCGACAAAACGATTCTTTTAGTCAGCATATTCATGGTTTTCTCCAATGATTAAAATTCTTGATTAAAGAATATCAACAGGAGGCTGAATGCTGTATGAACCAGGAATATTTACTTTTTTAGAAATAACGCCCATTTATAAGGAAATGAGTGGCAATGCTTGCCATGTAGCCTAATGCGATTGCAGGTGTCCACTTTAAATGGCTGGTAAAGGTATATATACCCTTAGCTTGTCCCATCAAACCGACTCCAGCTGCTGAACCAACTGCCAGTAAACTGCCGCCAACACCAGCGGTCAATGTAACTAACAACCATTGCCCTTGGGAAATATCGGGTGCCATGGTCAACACAGCCAGCATGATGGTACCGTTGTCTACGAAAGCTGAGGCAATTCCGACCAAAATATTGGCCACTGTCGGATCAACCCCAACGTATAAAAGCTCGGATGCCAAACTCAGGTAACCGATAAAGCTTAATCCGCCAACAGCCACCATAACACCGTAGAAAAACAGCAGCGTGTCCCATTCTAAATTCGCAACTGTATGGAATACATCAAAAGGTTGATCAATAGCCTGTGGCTTCTTTTGCTTATTCATTACCTTCATGGGGGCAAAATAATCTATGTAGCTAGACTTGGCTTCCCTTTCGTCTGTGGCAACTGAGTTTTGCTGGTTTTGTTTGCCTGAAACCTTGATAATGGATTGCTCATCTTCAATATCGGCTGTATTTGCAGGGACTTGTTCCATGTAAAAACTGAAAAATTTAAGGTAGGTGAGACCAAGCATCATACCGGCCGCAGGTGGCAAGCTCAGGAAGTTCTCGAAACAGGCAGAGGTAATGATGGTTAATGCAAATAAACCAATAATCACCCAACCGCCACGCTTCATAGGTTGAGATTCAATGAGCGCTGCCGGACTTTCCTTGGGAATGAAGAAATGCATAATGGCAGCCGGTACGACCAAGTTGACCAGTGCTGGAACTAACAGTGAAAAGAAATCGTTAAATGGCACTACGCCTTTTTGCCAGACCAAAAGTGTCGTAATATCGCCAAAAGGACTGAACGAGCCTCCGGCATTGGCAGCCACTACAACATTTATGCAGGATAAAGTCACAAAACGAGGGCTGTCCTTGCCCATAGCGACAATCACTGAACCCATCAGCAAGGCAGTCGTTAAATTATTGCAGACAGACGAAATAAAAAATGCCTGGAAGCCGGTTATCCAGAATAATTGGCGGTAACTGAAATTTTTGCTCAACAGCCATACTCGTAATCTTTCGAATACGCTCCGATCTTCCATGGCGTTCAGATAAGTCATCGAAACCATGATAAACAAAAACAGTTCAGCATAGCCCTCCAGAGTAGCACGAAACGCCTGCCCCGCTTGTTCGCTGATACCCTTATTGGCATAAACGGCAGCAATTAACACCCAGATAAGGCTAGCCGCAAATACCATTGGCTTTGATTTTCGTAATTCGGTAGATTCTTCAACCATCGCCAAAAAGTAGGCAACAGCGAATAAAATCAGGGCGATAGTTCCCACCCATTCCCCAGTCAGATCCATGGGCTGTGGGGTGACTTTTCCCAATTCTGCTTCTGCCATCGCTAGCGATGGCAGAAGCAGGGCGAGTAATACTACGCTCACATTTTTGTAAAACATTGGTATTTGTAATTTATCTAACATAAGTCAATTTAAATTAAGGATTCCGCCTAACTTTTTACGATTCAAAATTTATGGCAGAGATTCTGTAAATAATCAGCGTTTTCAATTTGAAAAAAGAAACAAGTTACAGGGGGTACGCACTTTACATGCTCAAAACTGTTAGTTTGTTCTTTTTTTACTATCTTAATCAATGTGACATTATTTTCCCAATAAACAATAAAAATTCTGCCAGTCAAATGATTCGCCCGGGTCAGTTTTGCGTCCGGGGGCAATGTCACTATGGCCAGCTATTCGTTCGGCAGTCAACTTCGGGTAAGTGTTCAGTAGAGTCTTAACAATGGCGGCAAGTTCAAGGTATTGTGCTTCTGTATAGGCTACAGTCTCAGTGCCTTCAAGTTCTATCCCAATAGAAAAATCATTGCAACGCTCACGCCCATCATAGCTAGACTGTCCGGCATGCCAAGCGCGTTTGTCAAACGGTACATATTGCTCGATCTCTCCTGATCTTTTGATGACTAGATGGGATGAAACCGTAAGTTGATGAATTTCGTTAAAATAAGGATGTTCATTGGGGTTTAGATGGTTACAAAATAACTGGCCGATGCAGTCATTGCCGAACTCCCCCGGCGGAAGGCTAATGCAGTGGATGACGAGCAAGGAAATATCGTCTGAGTCAGGACGGTCATCGAAATTTGGGGATGGAATTTGGTTGGCCTCATTAAGCCAGTGTTGGGTTATGTGCATAGGTAAGGCAAAAGGTAAAAGACGAAATACACAAAGATGGCTGCTGTTTTGCGACCTTAGCTTTGAGCTTTGCAACTATTAGCATTTTACATGCGATTGCTTGACAACTGCCCAAAAATAAAGGGAATCGCTCCTTTTTGCCAATTTCTTATGTTTACGTTGTGTGGTAGGATTCTTTAACTATAATTAATTCTTACATATTACGACTTGTGAAAAACATCAACTTAAACGAGCGCATAATCTTCGCGCTGGATGTACCTCATCCAGATGAAGCAAAACAATGGGTTAGAAAGTTAGATGGAGACATCAAGTTTTTCAAAGTCGGGCTGGAATTGTTTTTGTCGGGCTGGTGGGATATTGTCGATTTCATCATTGACCGTGGCAATCAGGTCATGTTGGATTTGAAGTTTTTTGATATTCCGGAAACCGTCCATCTTGCTATTCAGCAAGTCAAGGATCGCGGCGTTAGCCTCACCACCATACACGGTAACGATGCGATCATCAAAGCGGCAGTTTCTGACCGTGGCAATGTCAAAGTATTGGCTGTTACCGTATTGACCAGCTTTGACGAGTCTGACATGCGGCAAATGGGGATGACTGGTTCGGTTGAGGATTTGGTGCTAATCCGTGCCAAGAAAGCCCTAGCGTTAGGATGTGATGGTGTTGTGTCTTCTGCGCTAGAAGCCAAACCCTTACGTGATGAGTTGGGCAACGATTTTTTTGTCGTAACACCTGGGATACGTCCTGAATCCAGTGCGAAAGGTGAAGATGATCAAAAACGTATTGCCACGGCGCGGTGTGCAATTATTAATGGTGCGAATCATGTCGTTATAGGAAGGCCTATCCGTACAGCGGAAGACCCTATCAGCACCATTAAAAAATTACAGGATGAGATTGCGCAAGGTCTTGCCAGTCGTTAGACATAACTATTTTGCAACGACTGTTACTATCATCGCTCCCTAGGGGAGCATAGGTATCTGCCACTTCACATTCGAGGAATGCCTATATGGATGTAGGTAGTATATCAAGAGAGGTGCTTTGTTGCTTTCCCCAAGGGAAGTAGACAGCTTTTATTTTTAGATATGCCTTTGGGCTTTCCAAATAGGGTATAACAGTTTAAACAATTTTACAGTGGTAAGGTGTTCCCGTGAAAAAATCAATAAATCAAAACTTAATCAGAGCGGCTCTCGTAACAATATTGGCGGGTTGTGCGAGTGATCCTGCCACTGAATACAGTAGTTATCCTGACGTAAGCAACTACCCGCAGGCAACCGCACCCATCAAACCGTATACGCCAACTCAACCTGTACAACCTAAGCCCAAAGTGCCATCCACTACTCCGTACGATTCTTACAGTAGTATGTATGGTGATTCTTTCGGGACGTCAGGCAGTTATTCCAATTCTCCATCCGTTAAAAGCTTTATCCAGCACATGGTTAATACGCATGGTTTTTCGGAAAGCTATCTCGAAAGCTTATTCTCACAAGCCAATCGACTGGATTCGGTAATTAAATTGGAAGGCCCTTCGTCCAGTAATTCCGGCCCCGTCCGTCCTGGCAGTTGGTCGCGCTATCGTGGCAAGTTCCTCACCGAGCAACACATCAGCAATGGCGTTGAATTCTGGCGTAGCAATGCCGATGCCATCAGCAAGGCAAGCTCTGCCTACGGTGTTGATCCCGAATATATCGTCGGCATCATCGGAGTAGAAACGTATTTCGGCAAAAACATCGGTAAAACCTGCGTGTTTGATGCCTTGTCCACCTTATCCTTCCACACTTACCGGCGCTCTAAATACTTTATGTCTGAGTTGGAAAACTTCCTGCTTATGACCCGCGAAGAAGGCTACAACCCGCGTCAACCCGTCGGTTCCTGGGCGGGTGCAATGGGCTTAGGGCAGTTTATGCCCAGCAGCTTCCGTAAACTCGCCGTCGATTTCGATCATAATGGACAACGCGACCTTTGGCATCCAAACGATGCGATAGGTAGCGTAGCACATTATTTCTCCCGCAACGGCTGGAACTATAAAAACCCTGTAGCTCAATCGGCGGGCGATTCTTACGGTTCAGGGGTGATAGAACTAAGCACCTATGAAGGCAATGAATACTGGCGCGTCCACCCCAATTTCAAAGTTATCAAGCGCTACAATAACAGCAACAAGTACGCGATGGCGGTGCATCAATTGGCGCAGGCAATTAAGAACCGGTATCAATATTCGCAGGTTAGGGCGAATTAAGCGGACACTAAACTATTTCGGGTCTTTTGATAGCCTTGAGCAGTATTTTTTAGTTTGCGCTTGATAAGTTTCACTTCATGCTTTGCGCAACTAAGAGGCAATTAATCGTATCCTATTGGTTGCAGAACTTTTAAACTTCCACTGTTGTCCCTAAAAGGCAGCAAAGCGTTTTATGGAGAATTGTTAGCAAATTTATATATGCGTTTACAAAGTTACGATATGCCAATAGAAGCCAAATGGCGTGTGTTATACGAACCAAAGAAAATTAATTTGGCAGTTATCTCAATTTATCAACAATACTGAGGGTGCGTGAAATGCACCCTGAACCGCTTTTCAAACAATTAGGAAATTCATGCCATCAAACATCGCCCGCTTAAAAGACCAAGACACCCCCATCAAGGTACTGTTTTCCGGCTACCTGATTACCGTCGGTATCGGTTATATGTTTGCACTAATCCAGATATTGCTGACCCACGGCATGGCGGACGGTAAGTTCGGCTTGTCTGTTGACGATATTGTTTACAGTTATTACGGCAATCGTTCCGGTACAGTGTTAGAGCAACAACTTAACGGTGCCATGAAGGAGAATGCTTCTGAACAGCAGCGTTTTGATATCATCCAATGGGTTAGGGATGGTGCCGATATTGATGACTATAAAGCTGACGGTATCGAAAAGATCATCCAAGAACGCTGTGTGATGTGCCACAACAAAGAGGCTTCCGGTCTCCCTAATTTCAATGATTTTGCCCAGTTGAAAGCGTTGACTACCCAAGATGAGGGTGCCACGCTTGCGTCTCTGACGCGCGGGTCACATATCCACATGTTTGGTATCAGCTTTATCTTTATGTTTGTCGGGATTATTTTCAGTTTTGCGGAAACGACCAGCATCAAATACAAATGTATTGCCGTCGGTATGCCGTATGCCTTCCTGATTGCTGACATTCTGTCCTGGTGGTTGACCAAATTCTTCCCGATGTTTGCCTGGTTGGTGATTTTTGCGGGCATGGGCATGGCTGTTTCGTTCATGTTCATGTGGGTAACTTCCATCCTGGAAATGTGGCTGTATAAGCCAGTTTATGTTGATGGTATCTGGATTCATTATCAGCGCATAAAATCGGAATTGGCTGCAGGTGGTTATCAAGAAAAGCTAAAAAAACTGCTTTCAATTATCGGCGAATTATTGGTTCAGGCAAGGCGTATTTTGGGCATTTTCGTAGAAACAATATTAAGCAAGACATCAAATAAATAACAGCTCCGATTAATCTTGAAAGCCACGTGGTTGCCTGATGTTTGAGGGCTCAATTTTTTGAGCCTTTGACGCGCTATAAAAGATGGCTGGGCTATACTATAAGGTTACGCCCAGGATTAGCTTATATAAACGCAATAACTACTAAATCTGACTTCAATACCACATTAACTTAGCCGCCAAAACAAAAATCAACAACGAAAAATAGCGTTTTATATGTTTTGAAGGTAGTTTGTGAGCCAGCTTTGCGCCAAATGATGCGGTAAAAACACTCCCTATTGCAACCCCGAAGAAAGACGGCAAATACACATAGCCAAAGCTCCCCGTCGGTAAGTTGGGGGCGCTCATGCCCAAAACCATGTAACTTATTGTGCCAGCGACGGCTATTGGTAGCCCACAGGCACTGGCAATGGCGACCGCATTCCGCATCGGGTATCGGCAATGCACTAAATAAGGTACGGTTAACGTTCCCCCTCCTATGCCTAGTAATGAAGATAGCAGCCCGATTGCCCCTGCAACCCAGAAATCAATCTTGCTGGAATAATCGGCAGAACCTGTTTTGGGTTGTATTTCTAATGCCATTTGTACGCCTACATACAGCAAAAAGATGATAAAAATAACCTTTAAGAATCCGGCGTTTATATGCCCGGCAACGGCGGCACCGACGACGGCACCGAAGATTACCCCAGGAACCAACTTAAATACCTTATCCCATATCACAGAGCCGAGTCGGTGATGAGCCAGTACGGAAGAGATGGCCGTAAGGATGATAGTGGCTAATGAGGTTGCGATTGCCATAATCATGACCAGTTCGGCAGGCAGTCCGTGTGCTGTAAATAGAAATACCAGAACAGGTACGATAACCATGCCCCCTCCAATGCCAAAAAGCCCAGCCAATACGCCAGACACCATTCCTAACAATAAACTGGCAAAGATAATGCCTATCAAATTTATCCCCTTAATTCGCTAAACTGCAAATTCGCAACTAGTCGCCATTATGCGTTTTTGGAGTGGTTTATGCTATCCTAAAGCCTTCAAAATTGCTTATTAATTCGATGGAAAAATACCTCGTTGGCGGAGCTGTACGTGACCAACTCCTCGGTTATCCAGTAAACGAGCGCGATTGGGTGGTCATCGGGGAAACACCAGAATCCATGACAAAGCAAGGCTTTCGTCCAGTTGGTAAAGACTTCCCCGTATTTCTCCATCCAAATACTCACGAGGAATACGCCCTCGCCAGAACTGAACGGAAAACAGCTCCCGGTTATAAGGGCTTTGTTGTTCACGCAGATGTCGATATTACTTTGGAGCAGGATTTACAGCGTCGGGATTTAACCATCAATGCTATTGCCATGACACCGGAGGGCGAATACATCGACCCTTATGGTGGTCGTGTTGACTTGGAAGAAAGACTTTTCCGCCATGTCTCGCCCGCCTTTGCGGAAGATCCCGTACGTATACTGCGTGTGGCACGGTTCGCAGCCCGTTATCATCATTTGGGATTTAAGCTCGCTCCTGATACACAAGAACTTATGCGAGCGATGGTGAATGCTGGGGAGGTCAATCACCTGGTACCGGAGCGGGTTTGGGCGGAACTATACAAAGCCCTTAATGAGACTTCTCCCTCGGCGTTTTTCTATACTTTGATGGACTGCGGGGCGTTGAAGAAGATATTCCCAGAAATTTACAAGCTGTTTGGTGTGCCGCAACCGGAAAAATACCACCCAGAAATTGATACGGGCTTGCATAGCCTGATGTGTCTTGAGCAAGCCGCCTTGCTATCCACCAAACCAGAAGTCAGGTTTGCCGCCTTGGTGCATGATTTGGGCAAGGCATTGTCGCCCAAAGACAATCTGCCCCATCATTACGGGCACGAAACTAATGGTCTCCCTGTCCTTGAAGCGTTGTGTTACCGCTTACGTGTGCCTAATGCATTCAAGGCACTGGCATTGCATGTTATGCAATACCATACCCATTGTCATAAAGTGGCGGAATTGAAGTCCTCAACCCTCATTGATTTGTTAAACACATTAGGTGCGTTTAAACAGCACAATCATTTGCCAGAGTTTCTACTGGCTTGTGAGGCAGATGCCAAAGGCCGTACGGGGCTTGAAAATAAACCATACCCTCAAGCGGCGTATTTGCTTGCGGCAGCAAAAACCGCTGCATCAGTAGATGCAACTTCTTTGATGAATGGTGGCCTGCAAGGCCCAGAAATTGGTGAAGCGATCCGCCGATTGCGAATCCAGGCAATTGCCGTACTAACTAAACCTGAACAACAATTTAACACTAACTAACACGACGATATTGAGCCATGCCATCCTTTGATATTATTTCCGAATTCGATCCCCACGAAGTTAAAAACGCAATCGACCAAGCCAGTAAGGAAGTCGGCACTCGCTTCGATTTTAAAGGTACAGATTCCAGCTTCGAGCTGACCGACAACAAAGTCATCATGATTTCCGAGTCTACTTTCCAGCTACAGCAAATGTTCAGTATCGTATGCGCGAAATTGAGCCGCCGAGGTGTGGATATTGCCTGTATGGAGGTTGGCGATGCCAAAGGCAGCGGTAAGCTCATGCGCCAGGAAATTACCTTGAAGCAAGGGCTGGATAGCGCGTTTGCTAAAAAAATCGTAAAACTGATTAAAGACAAAAAACTGAAAGTACAAGCCGCTATCCAGGGCGACCAAGTCAGGGTGACCGGAAAAAAAAGAGACGACTTGCAAGAGGTTATCCAAATGCTAAGGGAAGAAAAGCTGGAAATGCCGTTGCAATTTGAGAATTTTAGGGATTAGTTGTTTTTGTTAGTGCCCGAATCAATCTAACTAAACCCTCCATCGGAGGGCAAAGTTGCGATAACGCAGTACAGTCTTACTGTGTTCCGAGATTTCTTAAGTTTTTTACCAGCTTTGACTTCTTATTACAAGTCTTTAACAAAATCAATGGCGTAATGTGGACGGGTACATTTAATTTACCACCCATCCACCTCAGTAATAACCGGTTTCATGCCGTGCTTTTGCAGCCTGGACATAATTGTATTGACGCTACCCATTTGGCTGTAAGGGCCTATCTTAACGCGATACCAGATCACGCTTTCGACTTTGGCTTTTTGGATCTTGGATTCAATGCCCATCAACGCCAGCTTTGCTTTGAGTTGATCGGCATCTTTGAAGTCTTGGGATGATCCGGCCTGGATCACGTAACTGGCTTTTTTGTTTTTGCCAACGCGTTCTTCACGGGTACGGGTTTTGATCTCGTGATCCGGCACGATCATTTCTTTTTTCGGCAAGATGGTATAAAAGTCGAATTGTGGCGGCTGCGGTTTTTGGTCTTTTTTTACTTCGGCTGAGCTTGCTTTATCAGTAGCTTCAGTCTTATTAAGGGGTTTGGTTGGGGGGAACGTTTCCTGGTTCTGAGCAAGCGCGGCTGATTTTTGCAATCCAGGGCTTTTTAAATACACCAAAAACACCGCAAAGCCGATAACCAATGCTGTTATCAGCATCCATTTAAACAAGCCTACACCACTGGATTCCTGGGGATTGCGCCTACGGGTGTTGGCATCTCGACTGTGTGCACGGTGTTTATAATCTTTGGCCATTACATTGATTCAGGCGTATTAATGTTAAGCAGTTTCAAGCCGTTTGCCAGAACCTGTTTAACAGCGCAGATAAGGTTAAGTCTGGCATCACGCATCCTATCATCATCCACAAGAAACTGATGTGCATTATAGTAGGTATGAAAATCGTTCGCCAACTCCCGTAAATATAAAATCAGCTGATGCGGCTCATGGGTCAAAGCAGCGCGTTCCAACATTTCAGGATAACGTTCAAGAGTGCTTAATAGGCTAATCTCATGTTCTTCAGTCAATTGGTTGAGCGATTCCATGCCGGATTGTATATCTCGAACAAATCCTTTTTCAACTAACTGCCTTAATACGCTGCATACCCTGGCATGGGCGTATTGCACGTAATAAACCGGATTTTCACTGGTCTTGGATGTTGCCAACTGTAAGTCAAAATCCATATGCTGTTCTGACCGGCGCATGACATAAAAAAACCGCGCTGCATCCTTGCCGACTTCATCCCGTAATTGCCGCAAAGTGACAAACTCTCCGGAACGGGTCGACATTTGCACTTTTTCTTCACCACGGTAAAGCGTAGCAAATTGCACCAGCAACACTTTCAGCTTGCTGGCATCTGCCCCCAAGGCCTGAATTGCTGCTTTAACTCGTGGGATGTAACCGTGATGGTCTGCACCCCAAATGTCGATGATCTGGTCGAATCCCCGATCCAGCTTGTTCATATGGTAGGCAATATCAGAGGCAAAGTAGGTATATTGACCGTTTTCCCGGCGTACCACGCGGTCTTTTTCATCCCCTAACGTGCTGGAGGCAAACCAAGTCGCGCCCTCTTTTTCGTACAAATGCCCGGAAGCTTGTAATCTTTTCAGGGCTTTTTGTACCGAACCATCGTCCATCAAGTGCTGTTCTGAAAACCATTCTTGATATTCAACGCCGAATTCGTGTAAATCAGTCTTAATGTCTTCAAGAATGTTATCTATTCCCGCGTGGAAAATATCTCGGTAACCGGTTGTTCCCAGCAAGGTTTTAGTTCTTCTTATCAGCGCGTCAATATGAAGTTCCTTGTCGCCTCCTTGCGATTCATCTTTGGGAATATCTTCCAGCACCAGCTCAAACGGGCGGCGGTATTCATTTTTGGCATTTTTATAAACGTCTCGCGCAATATCGCTGACATAATCGCCACGATAGCCATTGTCGGGAAAACGCACTGGTTCGCCGCACTCTTCCAAATACCTAAGCCAAACGCTGGTGGCAAGAATGTCCATTTGCCGTCCGGCATCGTTGACGTAATATTCCCGATGCACCGAAAAGCCGACGGCTTCCAGTAGGTCGGCAACCACCGACCCATAGGCCGCACCACGACCATGCCCAACATGCAAAGGGCCGGTAGGATTGGCAGAAACAAACTCAACCTGGATTTTTTTGCCTGCACCGACTTGGCTAAGGCCAAAAGCTGCACCTAGTTCGTGTATTTGTTTGACAATGTCAGACTGTGAGCTTGAATCCATAAAAAAATTGATAAACCCAGGGCCTGCAATTTCCACTTTTGTTACTGCGCTATCTTCGGGCAGGGCAGCAACTAATTTTTCTGCCAACTGGCGGGGGTTCATTTTCGCAGACTTTGCCAGCATCATCGCCAGATTGGTCGCAAAATCACCATGCTGCACGTCGCGTGTACGTTCCAGGGTTATGTTGGCGCCAAAGTCCTCAGAGATAACCCCTTCGTTCTTAATGGTTATTACGGCTTGCTGGATAAGCGCCTCTAACTTCTTTTTCATTGCTTTTGGGCTTAGGTTGACTCAAATAATAACCCTGCATTATCCATGATAATGCAGCCATTTACCATTTAAACGAATACTTAAACATCCTAAATGCGTAATTGATTTTACCCCATTTTTGCGGATACTCGGCTAAGGGAGCAATCTTTAAACCCGAAATAACCGTGCGGTTTTAGATAGGTGCAGGGGCGATGGGGGTTTTTATTTTGCATTATAGGATGTGGCGAATGCGGTTAGCGTTTGCAGAATATCAATTGGCTAACAGGCTGAGTTTTTAATCGCGTAAAATTTTAAAATTCGAGTGCAAACGGTGTTCGCCACCCGGTTGAATTTGGATAAGATCGAAAGCGATATTTCCCGTTTCAACGCAGACAAAATGCTTATAATCCTGATTTGCTAAGTCCGCCATTTTCCTTGATGTTTTTTGCCAGGGATTCCAGACTACACCGGTTTTACAATGTTGTGATGCGATTTCAATTCGGCGTTTAAACACGGGATCAATAACAGTCAATAGATTGTCGACATTCATGTAAATACGGTCAATTTCCTCGGCAATGGCGACTATGCCTGTTTGGTTTTTTTCCTTGCCTTGGTCTAATTTATCAAAATAATCGCACCCTTCTAATCCCAAAACCTGAACTTGTTTGATGTCCCCCACATGGAAATAGGTATGGAATGCTTGGGTGATCGAAAACGGGTTGTCTCCTGTATTATGGGTAATCAGTTCTAAACTTAGGGTTTCGCCGATGGTAAATTTAAGTTTTAGGGTAAAAGGTTTTTTCCAGGTTTTTTCCTTTTTTTGGCTTTCTATAAATTGTAGGCTGACCTTGGTTTCAGTATCTGTGTTGGTCGTGCTTAATACTTTCCACAGGTGGGTACGGACAAAGCCGTGGTTTGGCCGTTGTAAGCCTTTCGGATCCGGCCCAAACCAAGGCCAGCACACGGGAATCCCACCACGGATAGCTTTGCCATCTTCGTAAAGTGACTTGCCGCTTAGAAAAAGCAGATCGATATTTTTATCAATGGGCTTAAACGACAGTATTTGTCCGCCATGCAAGGAAATCAATGCGGTAGCACTTTGATTGCGGATGGCAATAAACGGCAGTCCACCGTTTCCAGCTACAAACGTAAGGTGATTTGCAATGCCGTAATCAATGTTCAGTTGATCGATATCCATACGTTTTATTTCGGAATGAGGTAATAAATGATTAAGCAATAATAACGTCAAGTTTAAAAGATGGCTATCTGGGAAAAAGTTATCAGTAATGAAAGGCAAATAAGCTTAAATATGGTATGCATATTGCTTATACTTTCAGATTGCTTTAGAAATTACGATCTCAAGAGTTAAAAATAACTATTTAAGTGCAAGCTTTTGTTGTTTTGCACCAATATGAAGCGATCCAATTACACAATAAACTATACGAGGAAATTATGCAGTTAGGAATGGTCGGTCTAGGCAAGATGGGTGCCAATATGGTGAAACGGTTAATGGCTGGAGGTCATAGCTGTGTCGGGTTTGATGTCAACATGGCCAGCGTGGAAAAACTAAAGAATGAAGGTGCGCAAGGTGCGACATCTTTAGAAGAACTTGTCGCCATGCTACAACCTCCCCGTATTATTTGGTGCATGGTACCCGCAGGTGATTTGACCGAAAAAACCGTCATGGCATTGTATGAGCTTTTGGATAAGGATGACATTATTATTGATGGTGGTAATTCCTTCTACAAAGATGGTGTGCGTCGAGGAAAAATCCTTGCGGCTAAGGGCATTCATTATCTTGATGTAGGCACCAGTGGCGGAGTATGGGGGTTGGAAAGAGGTTATTGCCTAATGATTGGTGGCCCAAAACAGGCCGTTCAATTGTTAGATCCCATTTTCAAAACACTTGCGCCTGGCAAAGGTGAAATACCGTTAACACCAGGCCGCGACAATATAGCCGGCACGTCTGAACAAGGTTATCTGCATTGCGGCCCGGTCGGTTCAGGGCACTTTGTCAAAATGATCCATAACGGTATCGAATATGGCATGATGAAGGCCTATGCAGAAGGCTTCGACATCATGCGCAATGCTACTTCCACAAATTTACCTGCAGAACACCGTTACAACCTCGATCTGACAGAAATTGCCGAAGTCTGGCGCAGGGGCAGTGTAATCGAATCCTGGCTGTTGGACTTAACCGCCATTTCCCTGGTTGAAGACCCTGATTTATCGGGCTACACGGGTTATGTAGAAGACTCCGGAGAAGGCCGCTGGACGGTAATGGCCGCTGTTGAAGAGGCAGTCCCCGCCCATGTTTTAACGGCAGCCCTTTATTCCCGTTTTCGTTCACGGCATCAGAATACTTTTTCCGACAAGATTATTTCGGCTATGCGTAAGCAATTTGGCGGTCATGTCGAGAAAAAATAAGGTCAGCTCTTTGACGCTATAATGTAATTTTATCTCTCTATATATGCCGCCTATTGCGGCTCTTACTTCATCTCTGGGGGGCGTAATGAGAGTGTATTGCCTACTTGCCGTATCATTATTGGAGCATATAAGTGCCGGATACAAAAAACGATAATCCACTCACTGCCGGAATTAATATAACTCATGCACCACAACCTTGCACATTGGTGATCTTTGGGGGCGGCGGTGACTTGACTCGGCGCAAACTGCTGCCCGCTATTTACAATCAAGCACTGGAAGGTGAATTACCTGCTAATTTTGCGGTACTTGGTTTTGCGATTGAGCAAATGGATGATGGTCAGTACCGAGACTTTGCCCGTAAAGGTATTGAGCAGTTTTCCAGGCAACCTTTGGAGCCTGATTACTGGCCGGACTTTGAGCGCTGCCTACATTATTTACAAGGCTCTTTTGATAATGCCGATGCTTATGTGCAACTTGCACAACGGCTAAAAGAAATCGAGTCCAACTTCGGTATTCCTGGCAATCGCGTATTTTATCTGGCGATTCCACCCGCGCTCATCGAAACCTGCGTTTGCCAACTCAAGGCTGCTGGCTTAGTGATGCCGATTGACGAGAACAGCCCCTTTTCACGGATCATCGTAGAAAAACCCATCGGTAGGGATCTTGAGAGCGCTCGTAAGGTCAATGCAACCTTGTCACAAAATTTCCACGAGCAACAGATATACCGCATCGATCATTATCTGGGCAAGGAAACAGTACAGAATATTTTGGCGATGCGTTTTGGCAACGCCATCTTTGAGCCATTATGGAACGCCAAGCACATTGACCACGTACAAATCACGGTTGCCGAAGAAGAAGGCGTGGGTACCCGAGCCGGTTATTACGACAGTGCCGGTGCGCTGCGCGATATGATTCAAAACCATATCCTGCAATTATTAACCCTCATCGCCATGGAACCGCCCTGGATTATGGATGCCGACGTGATACGAGATCATCGGCAAGACATTCTCAATTGTCTCAGACCAATCACCAGTGAAAATTTCGATCAACACGTCGTTCGCGCCCAATATGGGCCGGGCTTTCATCATGGTGAAGATGTACCCGGTTACCGCCGGGAAGCGGGTGTTGCACAAGATTCCATCACGGAAACTTACATCGCTCTCAAGTTGTTTATCGATAACTGGCGGTGGGCAGGCGTGCCTTTTTACATACGTACCGGCAAGCGCATGCCCAAACGAGCCAGTGAAATAGCCATCCAATTTAAAAGTGTGCCGCCGATTTTGTTCAATGCCAATCATGACCAACCCTTAGAACCTAATGTATTAGCCTTGAGCATTCAACCCAATGAAGGTTTATCGCTACGTATTGCGACCAAATTACCAGGCACTAAACTCAAAATTTTCCCGGTTAAAATGGATTTCCGCTACGGTTCAACCTTTGGCGAACAATCACCTGAAGCTTATGAACGCTTGCTCCTGGATGTCATGGCGGGTGATGCCACCCTGTTTATGCGCCGGGATTCTGTCGAATCGTCATGGGCGTGGGTAGATAATATTCTTAATGTTTGGGCAAGTAGCAGAACCCGCTGGATTCCTGAGTACAGTGCGGGAACCTGGGGCCGCTTGAGGCGGATCGGTTGATTGAATCCGATAACCGTAAGTGGCGAATGTTATGATCCCAAAAAATGGCGCTTCAAATGTAGTGACCCAGCCCCCAAAACGAATCAAAATAGCCCAGATTGAATCAGGATTGGCCGCGTTATGGGCGCAGTTTAATCAGGCAAATAGTGGCGGACACGCCGTGGTCATGCGCGCCTGCATGTCCAATCTGATTATCTACTGCGACAAGCCCCAAGAAGCGGAAATGATCGGCCAAGAAATTGCTCATATTGTGGATATTCATCCGGCGAGAATATTGCTGCTAGTAGGAAATGCTAATCCGAGTGCAGGCCCTCTTGAAGCCAGTATTGCTATTTATTACACCGCACTCGACGACGGCTGGCAGGTGTGCGGGGAACGGATAGACGTTATATCGACAACCGCTGGGGCTGATCGTTTACCTTCCGTGGCTAGGTCACAGCTAGTCGGTGATTTACCGACTACCTTATGGTGGGCATCTCAGCGGCCACCACCCACCGCCGGTGAAGTGTTCTTTCAGCTGGCTGAATTAGCAAATCAGATTATCTACGACAATGTCGGCTGGCTAAACCCTGCCCAGGGTGTCGCTATCATGACACGCTGGGTTGCCGCAAAGCAAAACACACAAATTGTCCATAATCTTGCCTGGCGACGCTTTGCAGGTTGGCGCAAATTAATTAGCCAAGTACTTGATCCACAGGTGGCACCAGATGCTCTTGAGGATTTGCATACCATCGAAATAGCCCACGGCCCGCACGCATTACCGATGACTTGGTTATTGACGGGTTGGTTAGCCAGTCAACTCAATTGGCAGGCCGTCGATGGCAAACGTCTTTCAGATTCTCAACTGGTCTGGCGGTTTAAGAAAAATCATCAGAATATAAAAATACAGGTCAAGCGCTTACCCAAAGGTGATCCATTAATCTACCATTTACTGTTTGACTGGAGTAAGCCTGGACATGCGGGGCGTATTTGTTTTGAACGCTTAGATAATGAACGCATTGGTATTGTAGAAGCCTTGTCTACCGTTCCGCCACGCGCATTTACTGCACATGTACCAGAACGGTCAACCCTGGTCTCCGCACAACTAGCGCAACGTAACCGAGATAAAATATTCGAAAATGCCTTAAAGTCTTCGAATGCGATGACGGCTGTTTTTCAGCAATAGCTACAAAAACATTAGGAATGCTCATTTACTTTGAGAATACCGAAAAACTAAAGGGGGCTGCGCGAGACATTCCTATGAAAGCCTCGTCTAACTGTAACGAAATGAACTTTGCTCAAAGCTTCCTTAAGTAAGATGCCATCAAAATAAATCCACCGAGCCTACGAACAAACTCTAGTGGTTTTCTTTGCATGTTTGATGCAGTCTATGTTTTCGATGTGCACTGCCAGATATTTTTGTAGATCGCGATAAAGCGTGGTGCATGGCGTAAAATGAGTCTGGCTGAAGCTAAAGTGCTTTAGCACTTTAAGCGTACCAATCCCTGTCGCTTTAGACTTACATTCAATCAAGAGGTGAACCATTATGGGCTGGAGAGAACGCAAACAAGAAGAAACCTATGTCGACGCGGAGGTGGAGGAAAGATTAAAAGAAGAGTTGCCGCACTGGTATTTGGAAAATGGCTGGATTCGGCGCAAATACAAGACTAGCGGTTGGAAAGGGACATTGATGGTAGTTAATACGGTCGGGCATCTTGCAGAAGCAGCATTTCATCACCCCGACCTGACGGTATCCTATGCTTTTGTCATTGTAAAATTAATGAACCATGCCGCCAAAGGGATTACCAATAAGGATTTTGAACTGGCCCGTAAAATTGAAGAGGTTGTCATGTGGCAACCAGGTAAGGAGGGCGGCGCACTGGAAGGCACGCCGGATGATCCACGCTTTAAATACATTAAATACGATTAATGAAGTGAGGTTGAATGAAAGATTTTCTATGATGCTTTTAAGATAAAATGCCCCGTAGCGGCGTTACCAGCCCTGTTTGGCGATATTTTTTGTAATCAGTAAGAACCTGGGCGTGATCGAAGGCTAACAGTTCAGGTAGTGCGTCCAGATTGAATATCTGGCAGTTTTTGGCATCGTCCGCGGCAATTGGTTTGCCGTACGCTTCCGCAACGTAACAGGCGGTGACGGTATGGCCGCGATTGTCGCGGCTGGGGTCGGAGTAAATGCCCAACAAAGCGATAAGTTTAATGTCCAGGCTGACTTCTTCCTTGGCTTCTCGTATAGCAGCAATTTCAACCATTTCGCCAACATCGACAAACCCGCCGGGTATTGCCCAGCCATAAGGTGGAAACGCCCGCTCGATAAGAACAATAGGACGGCCAGGAAAGTCGATTAATTCAATAATGATGTCAGCGGCAAGGGCTGGCGTTTCCGGCCTGGGCATAACGGTCTCCGTGAAGAATAATCTTACGATTCAACGATAAGGTACTGGCAATACAAAAGTTTTAATTGCCTAAGCTAACCGACTATTTCTTTAGCTTGTAAATCGGCATGATAGGATGACCTAACCATCGGCGCACTGGCGACTTGTTTAAAGCCCATCTCTTTTGCAATCTTGCCGTATTCATCGAATTCAGCGGGGGTGATATAAGCTTTAACTGAAAGGTGAGCTTTGCTGGGCTGCAAATACTGACCCAATGTCAACATGGTACAACCGTGTGCCAGTAAATCCCGCATGACTTGATGGACTTCTTTGTGCTCTTCACCCACTCCTAGCATTAAGCCTGATTTAGTAGGAACAGTTGGTTGGGCTTCGTGAAATTGCTTGAGCAGGTTCAATGAGCCTTGATAATCGGAGCCTGGGCGAACCTGTTTGTACAATCTTGGTACTGTTTCCAGATTATGATTGAACACATCACAAGGTTCGTCAGCCAAAATGGCAACGGCTTTTTCGATTCGCCCCCGAAAGTCAGGCACCAGGATTTCTATTTTTGTACTAGGTGTTTGCTGGCGGATTTGTTTGATGCAGTCGGCAAAATGCCCAGCTCCGCCGTCCCGTAAATCATCCCGATCTACCGAGGTAATCACCACGTATTTTAGCGCCATCGCTTTGATGGCATTCGCCAAATGTTCCGGTTCGTCCTTGTCGAGTGGCAACGGTTTGCCGTGTGCGACATCGCAAAACGGGCAGCGGCGGGTGCATAAATCACCCATAATCATAAAGGTAGCTGTGCCGTGCTGGAAGCATTCCGCTAAGTTAGGGCAGGCCGCTTCTTCGCAAACGGTATGCAGCTTATGTTCACGCAACAGTTGTTTGACGCGGGTGATTTCGTCACTGGTTGATAGCTTGATGCGTATCCAGTCCGGCTTACGCAACACCGTTTCAGGCTGTTCGACCTTGATGGGTATGCGTGCCAGCTTTTCCGCATTACGTTGATGCGATTCGGGAGTGGAGCGGGACGGGGCTTTAGTATTCATGAAGTGAGGGTCGAGTTAATCGCTTGTACGACGGGAATAGCGAGTTCAGCGGTGTTGACAGAAACACCAAAGTCCGCCAGTTGGGTCACTTGTAAATCCCGAAAGCCGCAAGTGTTGATATGGTCAAAAGGGGTTAAGTCCATGTTATTGTTAAGACTAATGCCATGGTAACTCGCGTTGTTTTTGATGCGTATGCCGATGGAACCGATTTTTTTGTTATTCACGTAAACCCCTGGTGCTTCAGGTTTGGCAATGGCTACAATGCCAAATTGCGCTAAAGCCGTCACCATAGACTGCTCCAAAAGCGTGACCAATTGCCGTATTCCAAGTTTTAGGCGTTTGATGTCCAGTAAGGTATAAATAACCAGTTGTCCTGGCCCATGATAAGTCACTTGTCCACCTCGGTCACTTTTAATGACGGGAATGTCGCCAGGGTTCAATATATGTTCCTGTTTACCATTCAAGCCCAAAGTGTAAATGGGCAGGTGTTCCAAAACCCAGATTTCATCCGGAGTTTCTTCTGTTCGTTCCTGGGTGAATTGTTGCATGTCACGCCAAATGGCTTCGTAAGGTTGTAAGCCAAGTTCACGGATTATCGCTGGCATTAGTAAAGGTGGGTTTTATGTCAGAGCTGCTAACTTAGGAAACCGACTAACCTAAGTTTGAATTATAAGGCCATTAAAACCAACGGATGATCTGTTAAATCCTGATAGATGGCATCCAATTGTTTTTTGCTGGACGCTTCTATCAATACCGTCACAGCCAGATAATTACCATCTTTGCTCGGTCTAGTAGTCACTGCCTTTTCGTTATCGGGTACGTGGCGACGGACAATTTCAATGACCAGCAGATCAAACTCAAAATCACTTTTGCCCATTGCCTTAATGGCAAATTGGCAAGGGAATTCAAAATTGGTTTCCTCGCTCATCGTAGTGAAAGCTTGTATTCCTGGAAAAGCTTGTAAAGGGTTTTCCAAAGCGCGCCAGGCTTGCCGTCTCCGATCTTTTCATCGTCCAGTTCCACTACGGGAATGATTTCACGGGTGGAGCTGGTTATCCATATTTCGCTTGCTTTCCTTAACTTGTCCATAGGAATGGCTTGCTCACTGCACGGGATATTATTTTTTCTGGCAATTTCCAGAATGACATCGCGGGTTATGCCCGGCAAAATGGCAGGGCTTTTAGGCGGGGTCATCAACACACCGTCGATTACAGCGAAAACATTGCTAGCTGCACCTTCAGTCAAATAACCGTCTTTGAATAAGATGGCCTCAGCACAACCTTTGTCAACGGCCGCTTGCCTAAGTAGGACATTAGCCAGCAAGGTGATCGCCTTGGTATGACAAAGTTTCCAGCGGCTGTCTTCGATGCTGAGAGCTTTAACGCCGTTGTCTGGGTCAGAGTGTGGAGCAATGCCCGACACCATTACAAACACGGTAGCCGTGATATGTTGGGGAAACGCATGGTCTCTTTTGGGTGCGGCACCACGGGTAACCTGGAGATAAACGGATTGATCCAGTCCTTTTTTGAGCAGCGGTGTCAGCAGATTGCGCCATTGTTCATGGCTATGCGGATTCTGTAAGCGGATCGACTTAAGGCTGTTATCCAGGCGTTCCAGGTGATCTTCGAGACGGAATAGTTGCCCGAAATAGGCCGGAATGACTTCATAAACGCCATCACCGAACAAAAACCCCCTATCCATAACCGAGATTTTGGCATCGGCTAGCGGTAAGTATTGGCCATTTAGGTAGACAGTTTCATTATCCATTATTTTTATTTATCATCATCAAAACGCTATCATAAAGCCTTCTTAATATGCCGCCTTTTTCAACTTCTTTTAGCGCGATTAAGTTTTTGGTGGCAATCACCTCATCTTTAAGCTTGACTGTAACTGAGCCTAATTTATCACCTGCTTTTACGGGGGCAATAATTTGTTTATCGACATTGACCGAGGCTTTCAGATCGTTATAAGCACGGCGAGGAATGGTGACGTAAAGGTCATCCGCTAAGCCCAATGTCACATTTTCAGTTGCGCCCTTCCATATCCTGGCTTCTTTGATCGATGTTCCGCCTTGGTAGAGGCGGTGCGATTCAAAAAAGCGAAATCCGTAGTTGAGTAAGGTTTGGTTTTCATTGGCCCGTGCAGCCATGCTTTCAGTCCCCATGACCACTGAAATTAATCGCATTCCATTACGTATAGCTGAGGCAACCAGACAATAACCAGCTTCATCAGTATGTCCGGTTTTTACACCATCGACTGATTTATCACGATCCAACAATAGGTTTCTGTTTTGTTGGGTGATTTTGTTGTAAGTAAATTCTTTTTGTGAAAACCAAGGATAGAAATCAGGAAATTCTTTTATCAATGCGGTGGTGACAATAGTGAGATCCCTTGCGGTTGTGTAGTGTCCATCACTTGGCAAACCGTCGCTGTTTTCGAAATGGCTGTTGACCATACCCAAACGAGCAGCGTGTTGATTCATCAATTCTGCAAAGGTGGCTTCGTTTCCGGCCACATGCTCGGCTAGGGCAACGCTGGCATCATTTCCTGATTGGATGATGACGCCTTTGATAAGGTCTTCGACTTTAACTTGGTCGTTGACTTTGATAAACATCTTAGAGCCGCTGGTTTTCCAGGCATTCTGGCTGATGGTTACTTTATCTTCCAGATGTAAGTGGCCATTTTTGATTTCTTTGAAAACTACGTAAACCGTCAGGATTTTGGTGAGGCTGGCGGGGGCTAATTTAGCATCAGCATTATTTTCTGCAAGGACTTTGCCAGTATTGAAGTCCAGCAGAATGTAACTGCTAGCTGCAATTGTGGGGGCTGAAGGAGTAGTTATTTCAGCTTCTTCAGCGTTGACCGTTAGAAATGTAAGGGTTAAGAATAGAAAAAAAAAGCAATTACGGGTAAAACTTTTGAAATAAGTCATGTATTAAGCATGGGTACAATAAATACGATGTTTTATTGTACCATGCGTTATTTCAATTTTGCGCTGTCTGAGTGACAAACTGAGGGGTTTTAATGCCGATGCGGGCGAGTTGATAGCTCAATTTTTCAGCATTTTCAGTAGATTTTATTGGCCCATCTGGACTTTGTAAGTCGTGTTTTTTTTGTGCGTTGAAGTCAATATGGTAGGTTCAGGCAGGTTATTAGAAGCGATTTTGTCTTGTAATTTTAATGCTTTTCTTTGGCTGCCAAAGCTACCCACTTGCAAGTAAACTTTCTTATGCTCGCTCTCTGCAGTTTTCTGGATTTGTGGCAATGCTTGCAGAGGGGTAATGGCTTTGATTTCTACATTACCGGTGCCTTCATGCTGAATACCCAGTTTTTTTGCCGCTGCAAAGGACAAGTCCAAAAGCCGATTGCCTATATAAGGTCCTCTGTCATTAATTTTAACGACGACAGTTTTATTGTTTTCCAGGTTAGTTACCTGTGCATACGACGGAATAGGCAAGGTTTTGTGAGCAGCGGTCATTTCATACATATTGAATATTTCGCCAGTTGCTGTTTTTCTGCCGTGGAATCCTGGACCATACCAAGAAGCAACACCTTTTTTTATGTATCGGGCTATACGAGGCAACCAACTTTCCCGTTGCGCGGATTCTTTGAAGCTCTCTTTGGCATTTTCATGCGAAAAAGGCTTTTCTTTCAACTCGATTATCGAGTGATGCCTAGTTTGGTGAGCGGCTTGAGAAGGTAGTTGTAGCGCTACAAGACCTGCCTTTGGTGGTGAAGCTTGTTGAGAAATGAATGGGGTTGGGATCTGTGCTTCGCTTGTTTTTATCTGATTACTAGAACAACTGCTAAGAACCAGGATGAGAGGTAAGGTGATGATTTTGTTCATAAATGGAGGAAACTCTTTGATTAGAAATGGCAAGGCTTAACTGATAAACAGCCATTGCATATAACGGACTGTGGTTGTAGCGGGTAATCACGTAGAAGTTGTCTAATGTGTCCCATAATTCTTCGCCATTCTCTTGTTCAAAAGCGATAATTTTCGCTTTTTTGGTTGAAAGTAAATGTGTACTTATGTTTGGGTTTATTGAATTAGACTTTATGAAGCTTAAGGATTCCTTAAGAGGCAGGAAGGATTGTGAGGAATTGTGATCTATGTCACGAATTTGAAGAGCAACGGATTTGCCCGCTTCCCAACCATGTTTGGCAAAATAATTTGCCACACTGGCAATCGCATCGCTGGAGTTATGCCAAATATCTCGATGATTATCTCCATTAAAATCAACGGCATAATTTCTATAGCTGCTGGGCATAAATTGTGGTATTCCCATTGCGCCGGCATAAGAACCCGTTGGATTTAGCGGGTCGATATTTTCTTCCCGGCATAACAATAAAAAATTTTCCAATTCGCTGCGAAAAAAGTGGCTGCGGGGTGGATATGCAAAGGCAAGAGTTGATAAGGCATCAATGATTCGATGATGCCCTGTATGCTGTCCATATTGGGTTTCAACACCAATGATAGCGACAATAATTGCCGCAGGAACGCCTGTATTTTTCTCGACAGTTGCTAAAGTTACTGCATTTTGATTCCAAAATTGTACGCCTGCTTGGATTCTGGGTTGTTTTAGGAATATTTTTCGGTATTTGTACCAAGGCAAACCTTCCGAGGGCGATGAAATTCTTTTGATGATCTCTTCTTTTAGTTCCACCTTGCTAAATAAATCAATAAGAGCAGCTTCTGTAAATTGGTGGGTTGTAGTCATTTGCTTAATAAACCCATTCATTGCTTCTTGATCCTTTAGCCGTTCCGCGCAGGACAAAATGAAAAAACAAGCGAATATAATTAAAGGACGGTGCAACAATCTTATAGATTTCATGGTCGTTATTCTGGGATAAATTTTTTATGGGTATGAATAGACATGAGAATGCCAAATCCTGCCAACAAGGTGACAACCGAGGTGCCGCCATAGCTAATCATAGGTAATGGCACACCAACAACTGGCAGAACACCGATGACCATGCCGATGTTGACGAACACATAGACAAAAAAGGTGAAGGCCAAACTGCCTGCCAACAAGCGACCAAATGTGTCTTGGGCTTGCGATGCGATATACAAACAACGCCCGATCACCAGCAGGTAAAGGGTCAATAAGCCTAAACAGCCAAATAAGCCAAATTCTTCGGCAAATACGGCAAAAATGAAATCGGTGGAGCTTTCCGGTAGAAATTCCAGCTCTGACTGCTTACTGCCCAACCAGCCTTTACCATATACACCACCAGAGCCAATGGCAATTTTCGACTGGATGATGTGGTAGCCCTTGCCTAATGGATCAGCTTCGGGATCCAAAAGTGTAATAATGCGTGCGCGTTGATAATCATGGAGAAAATAATTCCATACTATGGGTGCTACGGCGGACAGTAATGCCAAAATTGCCAGGATAAAGCGCCAAGATAAGCCCGCAAAAAACAGTACCGCGGCGCCGGAACTAGCCACCAATATTGCCGTTCCCAAATCTGGCTGCTTGGCTATTAATAGTGCAGGTATAAGTATGAGTATGCTGGCGATTAAAAGTTGCTGCGGTTTGGGTGGCAAAGCATAATCAGCAAGATACCAGGCAACCATCATAGGCGTAGTGATTTTCAGCATTTCCGATGGTTGAAATCGGAAACTGCCAAGATCCAACCAGCGCGTTGCACCTTTACCGGTATGGCCCATAATGAATACCGCAATAAGCAGGACAATACCAATACCAAATAATACTGCTGAATAGCGTTTAAATTGATAAGGATTGATGTGCGCCAACACAGCCATAAGCAAGTAAGCCAACCCTACTCGAAAAGCTTGTCGCACCAGTAAGGCCGTCTCTTGGTTTCCTGCGCTGTAAAGTATGACAAAGCTCAACAGAGAGATAAGCAGCAAACAGATGAATAAGGGCAAATCAATATGCAACTTGCCGAGTATGCGCTCTGCAAGCGAAGGCGTATGAAATTGTTCGCGCCGGGATTCGTTTTTCATGGTTGCGGCACTTGCTTATCGCGCAGATATTGTTTAATAACCTTGGCTGCAATAGGGGCTGCCACTGAGCCACCATGTCCGCCATTTTCAACAATCACGGCAATTGCAATTTTTGGGTCATCGGCAGGTGCGAACGCAATAAATAAGGCATGGTCACGGTTTTTCTTATCGATTTGATGTTCGTTATAGCTAGCGTTTTGTTTGATGTTTATTACTTGGGCGGTTCCAGTTTTACCGGCGATTTGATAATTGACGTCCAGCCCTATGCTTCTTGCCGTACCCCTGTTGCTGTGGATAACATTAATCATGGCAGCAGTGACAGTCTTTAGGTTTGCAGATTTTAGTGGAATTGTTTTTTTTGGTTTATTTTGGTTTAACTCATTCGATGGTTCAGGAACAAGCTTGCCTATTAGGTGAGGCGTTACGATTTCACCATTATTCGCTAATGTAGCAGTAGCTTTGGCAAGTTGAAGCGGAGTGACCTGATGATAGCCTTGGCCTATTCCTGCGATTAATGTTTCGCCTGGAAACCAGTTCAGATTTTTTTTACCCATTTTCCATTCCCTGGAAGGCAGCAACCCTGACTTTTCTTCATCCAAATCTATGCCTGTTTTTTCACCAAAACCGAATTGCTGTAAAAAACTATGGATACGGTCTATGCCCAACATGCCAGCTAGTCGATAAAAATAAACATCACAAGATTGGGTAATGGCTTCAGTTACATTCACCCCGCCGTGACCACTTTTTTTCCAATCCCGATAACGGTGGGGGTCATTGGGCAATTGATAGTACCCTGGACAGAACAATTGTTGTTTAGCACTGACGGTGTCGTATTCAAGGCCCGCCATTGCCATAAAAGGCTTAATAGTGGAGCCGGGCGGATACACCCCACGCAGTGCGCGGTTGTACAAAGGTTGGTCCGGTGAAGTTTGCAAGGCTTGGTAAGCCGCGTTGCTTATGCCGACAACAAACGGATTAGGGTCAAAACCAGGGCGGCTGACAAAAGTTAAAACGCCCCCAGTTTTAATTTCGATGGCAACAATAGCGCCGGTATAGGTATCCAGGGCATCATAAGCCGTTTTCTGTAATTCCATGTCCAGCGTTAAATAAAGATTAGCTCCCGCGACTGGATCAACTTCCTTGAGTGTTTTTAGGGGACGGCCTTGAACATTGGTTTCTATTTCCGAATACCCAGTTTTCCCATGTAATTCTGCTTCGTAAGAACCTTCGATACCTAGTTTTCCAACAAAATTAGAACCGCGGTATTCGGCTATAGGCAGTTCTTTCAGTTCGTCTTCGTTAATACGCCCGACATAACCGACGACATGGGAAGTCAGATCGCCATAAGGATAGTTTCTTGACTGGCGAATATGGACATCAACGCCACGAAAAAAGGGTCTTACCACGGCAAATTGTGCCATTTCCTCTTCAGTCATATTGGATAGCAGTGGAATGCCTGTAAATCGTTTTTGACGTTTACGTAGCTTTTGAAATTGTTCTATTTTTTCATCCGGTATAGCGAGTATTTTTTTTAATCTTAATAATGTGTCGTCCAAATCGCTGATTTGATCGGGAACAAGTTCCAGGCTGTAAGTTTGTGTATTTTCAGCCAAGATGTTGCCACGGTTGTCATATATGATGCCGCGGGAGGGAACGGTTGGTTCGAGTTTAATGCTGTTTTCTTTGGCTAGGGTCGAATAGTGTTGGTGGCCGTCAATTTGCAGATAAACCAGCCGAAAAATTAGGCTGGTGGTCAATACTGCGACAACAATAAAGGCAGAGATAATGCGACCCAGAAACAGTTGGCTCTCTACGGGGCTGTCTTTAATGGTGATATTACCGGGCATAGCAACGATTAACGGCCAAATTAATAATGGGGTTTAGTCGGTTCTGATTGGTTTTACTAATCGGACAAACCGCAATACGGTATAAACCAATGGCCAACACAGCGTGCCAACGAAAACGGAAAGCCAGAAAGTGGGTTTTAATTGCGCGGTATCTTGGATATTCTTAATGAAAAATAACAAAAGCTGCGATAACAGTAAGCAAAAGAAGATGAATAGCGCTTGCTGGATAAAAGGTAACTGGCGCAAGCGCCTGTGCAGCGACAGGCAAAGGTAGATGACCAACGAATAAGCCAAAGCATATTGCCCAAACATTCTCCCAGTCAATACATCAGTGAGCAAGCCGAATGTCCAAGCATGAAAAATGCCTACGCGCTCAGGCACGGCGAGCGACCAGTAGATGAGGGTCAATAGCACCCAATCAGGATTGTAAACTGCAAACGCAATAGGCAATGGCGCAATTTTTAAGCACATTGCGAAGGTAATTGTCAGGATAATACGACCGAAGCCATAACCGCTATTCATTTATGTTTTCCTGTACTTCATTCTGCATTGGCGTTTCAGTAGGCGCAAGGGAAACCGATTTTTTGTCGCTCCATACAATCATCAATTCCCTGTTAAGATCAAGCGATGCTTTTGGGGTTGCTGTAATCCGCTTGTTGGCGGGCGGGGTGAACTTGTCAACAACTGCTACCGGATAGCCTTGAGGAAAAGTTCCACCCAGTCCTGATGTGATTAGTAAATCCCCGGGGCGTATGTCTGCATTATCCGGCAAAAAAGGTAACTTAAGCCGATTTAATTCCCCACTGCCAACTGCGATGGTTAACAGTCCATTACGATTGACCTGCACTGGGATGGCATGGTTTGGGTCAGTAATAAGTATAATTTCCGAGCTGTTTGGTAGCGCCCGAAAAACCTGCCCGACTACACCATTTGCATCGACTACCGGCTGTTGTGGATGTACGCCAAAACGGGTGCCTTTGTTAACCACAACTATATTCTCGTAAGGGGGAACGATATTGACTGATAACAGTTCGGTTACCAATACTTGTTCGCCCAGCTTAAAAGAGTTTTCCAGCAAAGCCCTTAACCGTATATTTTCCTGTTCCAATGCTTCAAATTTGAGTAGGCGGATTTGGTTGAGAAACTGGGTTTCGCGCAGTTTTTTGTTGTCTTCTTTTAAAGACGAGTAAGAACTGAATGAATTTCTAAATTTACTCGCTGTTTCCGAAGGTAAGTCAACGAGGTATTTGACTGGATCGATCGCTAAGGACAATATCGCGCGAACCGGATCCAGGCGAGATCCGATGTGTTCGGTTGTCAATAAGGCGATTGAGGCCAAAACCGCAATGAACAGACGCGTGTGGATGGATGGGCCTTCGGCAAATAACAGTTTTATAGCGGAGGTCTCTTATCAGGTTATAAAGTGGGCTGCGTTTGCGAAGGTTATCACTATACCCAAAGATTGCAAGGGCGGCCTTACTAGATTAAGTTGCCGCCTACATAGAATATTTTGTCAGATAGCATATTACTCAAAAGAGTAAGCGGACATTCCTTTTTTATCAATCATTTCTAACACCATGCCACCGCCCCTCGCCACACAGGTTAAAGGGTCGTCGGCGATATGCACTGGCAGGCCGGTTTCTTCCGTAATAAGTCGGTCTATATCCGTTAACAATGCACCACCTCCGGTTAGATAAATACCTCGATTAGCAACGTCGGAGCCAAGTTCAGGTGGCGTTTGTTCCAGGGCAAATTTTACCGCGCTGATGATGCCGGACAGCGGCTCTTGCAAGGCTTCAAGAATTTCGTTGCTGTTTAACGCAAAGCTGCGTGGAACACCTTCGGCCAAGTTGCGGCCTCTGACTTCTATCTCCCTGACTTCGCTACCGGGGTAAGCGGTGCCAATTTCAATTTTAATTCTTTCGGCAGTCGCTTCACCAATTAATGTGCCATAGTTCCTGCGTACATAATTGATAATTGCTTCATCAAAACGGTCGCCGCCAATACGTACCGAGTTGGAATAGACAATCCCGTTGATCGAAATAATTGCCACCTCGGATGTACCGCCACCGATGTCCAGCACCATTGAACCGCTAGGTTCATCGACCGGCAAGCCTGCGCCAATCGCCGCTGACATCGGTTCTTCAATTAAAAATACCTCGCGGGCACCTGCCATTGCCGCTGATTCACGAATAGCGCGGCGCTCCACTTGGGTTGACCCACAAGGAACACAGATTAATATTCGCGGACTGGGACGTAGCAATTTGCTTTTGTGGACTTTTTCAATAAAAAACCGCAACATTCTTTCAGTGACCGCAAAATCGGCAATCACACCATCTTTCAATGGTCGAATTGCCGTGATGTTGCCGGGTGTCCGTCCTAACATCATCTTTGCTTCGGTACCCACAGCAGCAATACTTTTTGTGCCACGTACTTTGTCTTCTTTAATTGCAACAACTGACGGTTCGTTAAGCACTATGCCCTGACCGGGAATGTATATCAGGGTGTTGGCGGTTCCAAGATCAATTGAGAGATCGTTTGAAAAAAGGCCGCGAAATCTTTTGAACATTTTTTACCTGCGTCCAGAGAGAAGGGATTAAACCGTCATACTTTATCAATCATGCGGGTATTCGGGCAAGTTATAAAGTATTATAGTTTACGGCTTTGGTTTTAATAGGGTAGAAAATGACCTTAACGGCAGACGATGTAAAAAAGATTGCGCATTTGGCACGACTTGGAATTAATCAACAGGATATTGCGTCTTACACCCATGATTTATCGGGAATGTTGGAGCTTATGACGCAAATGGGCGAAACTAACACCGATGGTGTTATGCCGATGGCGCATCCCATGGATCAACAACAGCGCCTAAGGGCTGATGAAGTGACGGAAAGTGATAACCGCAATAATTTTCAGGCGATTGCGCCCCAAGTTGAAGAAGGTCTTTACTTGGTTCCTAAAGTTATTGAGTGAAGGTATATCGCGTGTATAACAAATCAATCAAAGAGTTAGCCGAAGGCTTACGATCCGGCGAATTTTCCAGCGTGGAATTGACCCAAACATTTTTGAATAGAATCAAACAACATCAATCGTTGAATTGCTTCATCTCTGTCACCGAAGATTTTGCGTTGCAAGCTGCCCTACGAGCCGATGCAAAAATTGCCAAAGGCGATGCCAGCTTGCTTACAGGAATACCAATCGCACAAAAAGATATTTTTTGTACGCAAGGCGTTAAGACTTCCTGCGGATCTAAGATGCTGGATAATTTTATTTCACCTTACAATGCCACGGTGATTGAAAAATTAAACGGTGCAGGAGCGGTCATGCTGGGCAAACTCAATATGGATGAATTTGCCATGGGTTCATCCAATGAAACCAGCTATTACGGTGCGGTCAAAAATCCCTGGCACACAGAATCAGTTCCTGGCGGTTCGTCGGGTGGCTCGGCTGCCGCCGTAGCAGCAAGGTTGTCGGTCTGTGCGACCGGTACCGATACTGGTGGGTCAATCCGCCAGCCAGCAGCACATTGTGGTATCACTGGGTTAAAGCCGACTTACGGGCGCGTTTCCCGTTATGGCATGATTGCTTATGCTTCCAGTCTCGATCAAGGCGGGCCAATGGCTCGTAGTGCGGAAGATGCCGCTATCTTAATGCAAGCAATGGCGGGTTTTGATGAAAAGGATTCCACCAGTGTTGATATGCCAGTACCGGATTACCAAGTTGGATTGGCAAACGATATCAAAGGCTTAACTATCGGCTTGCCGAAAGAGTTTTTTGGGGATGGTTTAAGCAACAATGTTGCAACAGTCATTGAGAAAGCCATTCAGGAATACCGGGGCATGGGTGCTATTGTAAAAGAAGTTTCTATGCCTAATCTTAAGCTTGCAATACCGGCTTATTACGTCATCGCGCCAGCGGAATGTTCTGCTAATTTATCGCGTTTTGACGGTGTTCGCTTTGGTTACCGCTGTGAAAATCCCCAGGATTTGACAGATTTATATACCCGTTCCCGAGGCGAAGGTTTCGGTAAGGAAGTCAAGCGCCGTATCCTCATGGGTACTTACGCATTATCGGCGGGTTACTACGATGCTTATTACATCAAGGCGCAAAAAATTCGCCGCCTTATAAGTGAGGATTTCAAGAAAGCCTTGGCGGAAGTCGATGTCATCATGGGACCAGTCACGCCTAGCACGGCCTTCGGTATCGGCGAAAAGATTGGCAACCCAATCGAAATGTATTTGTCTGATATTTATACCATCGCAATCAATTTGGCCGGTTTGCCCGCCATGTCGATTCCTGCTGGGTTTGCGGAAGGAATGCCGGTGGGCTTACAAGTCATTGGTAATTATTTTGCTGAAGACAAGTTATTGAACATAGCGCACAAGTATCAGCTAGTAACTGATTGGCATCAGCAAATACCTAAAGGTTTTGAATAGGAGCAGCACATGGAAACTTCTCAAAAACATGAGTGGGAAACAGTGATCGGGCTGGAAATCCATACCCAGCTTGCGACTAAGTCGAAGATATTTTCAGGTGCAGCAACTGCCTACGGAGCTGAACCAAACACCCAAGCCTGTGCAGTCGATTTAGGTTTGCCCGGCGTATTGCCTGTTTTGAACGAACAAGCGGTAACGATGGCAGTGAAATTCGGCTTGGCGATAGATGCCCAAATAGCCCCGTATTCGGTCTTTGCCCGTAAAAATTATTTTTATCCTGACTTGCCTAAGGGTTATCAAATCAGCCAGTTCGAATTACCTATCGTCGGCAACGGACATTTGGATATTGAAGTGGACGGTATCACAAAACGCATCGGCATAACCCGCGCACATCTGGAAGAAGATGCCGGAAAATCGCTGCACGAAAACTTTCACGGCATGAGCGGCATAGACTTAAACCGTGCTGGTACGCCACTGTTGGAAATCGTGTCTGAACCGGACATGCGCTCGGCTGAAGATGCAATTGCTTACGCTAAAAAAATACACGAGCTTGTGCAATGGATTGGCATTTGTGACGGCAATATGCAAGAAGGTTCATTCCGTTGCGATGTAAACGTATCGGTACGACCAAAAGGTGTGGATTACTATGGGACACGTAGGGAAATAAAAAATCTCAATTCTTTTAAATTCATGCAACAAGCAATTGAATATGAGACACAATGGCAAATTGAACAACTGGAATCAGGCGGCACAATTCAACAAGCTACGGTGTTATTTGATCCTGACACCGGAGTAACTAGAGCGATGAGAAGTAAGGAAGAAGCTAACGACTACCGGTATTTCCCTGATCCTGACCTGTTACCAGTGGTGGTTGATGAGACATTTAAAGAGCATACCGCGAACGGTATGCCAGAAAAACGCGAAGTATTGAAAAATCATTTCGTTGTGGACTATTTCGTTGTTCCAGACACGGCAAATTACCTAACATCTAGCAGGGCAATCGCTCAATACTTCCTTGATACTCATAAAGCAGTTTCATCAGAGCTTAACGTAGAAAAGGCTCGAAAGATTTTTATACCTTATGATGATATGTCTGCCGAATATATGCAGAAAGAAGTTGCCACTATAAAATCAAAATTAATCGCCAACTGGATACTGGAAGAATTATTTTATCGCCTTAATAAAAATAACTTATCAATCGAAAAATCGCCTATTACACCTGATAGGTTAGCTGGGTTGTTATTGGAATATTTTCACGGAGAAATAAATGGCAAAATCGCCAAGCAAGTCTTTGACCTGATGTGGCAATCCAACGCCACTGCCGATGAGATAATCGCCGAAAAAAGCCTAAAACAAATCACCGACACAGGTGCAATCGAGGCCATCATTGATAAAATCATCGCCGACAACCCAGAGCAGGTTGAGCAATATCTCAGTGGTAAAGATAAGGTGTTCGGTTTTTTTGTCGGACAAGTCATGAAAGAGATGCAGGGCAAGGCAAACCCTGCCGAAGTGAATAAGATGCTGAAAGCTAAACTAAAATGACAAACTTTTTGTGTAGATCTTAACCAAACGGAGGAACCATGCAAGCCGTAACCAAAACAGTGTTGAATTACTTCCTGATTGGTATTTTGGCAGTAATCCCCATTGTCGTCGTTTTACAGATTATTTTGTTTATCAAAAGTCTGTTAATGAGCATGTTTGGCTTAGTTCATGGCTATGCCGACAACTACTTTTATACTGTTGTGTTCTTTGTGATCAGTTTTTTTGTGCTGGTCTACATTGGACATAAAATCGTCAAAAAAGGCCGTCCACTGCTTATTACCGCGTTTGAGCAAATTATCGACAGAATCCCATTCTTAAACACCATTTACCGGGTGATAACAAAAGTGATCTCCCTGTTTACCAGCGATAATGGCTCTATTGCCAAGGAAGTCGTCTATGTCGAATACCCCAAAGAAGGTATTTGGGTGCCTGCTTATGTGACTAACCGCTACGAAAACAAAGTGGTGCTGTTTATTCCGACCTCACCTAACCCTACATCAGGCTTTACCGTGATCGTCGATAAATCGAAAGTGGTCGAATCTGACATGGATATTGAAGATGCCACTAGCTTTATCGTGAGTGTTGGCGTTGATTACGATAAAGCCAAAGAAATGCTTAAGTTGCCTTAATCGCACTAATTATTTGATAAATAAAATGCCTAAAATACTCGCTTTTTCCGGCAGTGCCAGGAAAGAATCCTACAATCAAAAATTGGTGAATATTGCCGCGCAAGGCGCGCAGCAAGCGGGTGCGAATGTTACCGTCTTGAATCTGTCAGATTATCCCATGCCTATTTTTAACCAAGACCTTGAATTGGCGGAAGGAATGCCAAAGGCAGCACGGGTATTTAAAGAGCATTTGATTGAACACGATGGCTTCCTGATAGCCTCGCCAGAATATAACAGCGCATTCAGCCCATTGCTAAAAAACGCTATCGACTGGGCTTCGCGACGGGAAGGTGACGAAGCACCACTGTTAGCTTTTCGGGGTAAGGTTGCCGTGATTATGGCGGCCTCTCCAGGTGCGTTGGGTGGATTGCGGGGGTTGGTGTTTTTACGGATGTTGTTGGCTAATATTGGCATTATCGTGTTGCCTGAACAATTCGCGGTAGCTCAAGCTGACAGGTCGTTTGATGACGAAGGGCATTTGTTGGAAGAAAGCAAGCAAGATACAGTCCTCAAGTTGGGGGCCTCATTAGCGCAACATTTACAAAAATTAAAATAATTGCTTTTCATCGCTTGGGTTAAACGATATAACAATCATGCTTCTATAAGCTGGCAAAATACCCAAGCACATTAGCAAAAGCCATGTCCATTCACATGAGGAACTTATGCGGAATCTAAACCTTATCCCCGCAGTCATTATTGCGACAATCGCCATTTCGTTTGTCCTGTTTGTCGCCTTCCATTTTATCTTTCTCGATTTGTTTGTCGATTTATGGTGGTTTCAATCCATCAATCTCGAACATTATTTTTGGTTGCGCTTGCTTTACAAGTTTTTCCTGTCTGGCGCAGTCACCCTATTTTTCTTCACCATATTCTTTTTCCATTTCTGGATTGCGTCGCGCTATCTAGGCTTGAACCCGCAGGACGAGGTCTTAAGTAACTTTGACCAGAACGTGAAGTTTCAGAAATTTTCGGAAAAATTCCTGTATGGCTCAGCAAAAATTTATACGCCTGTTGCTTTGATCTTGGCGATCTTCATAGCAATCCCGTTTTATGACCAATGGGAAACGACCTTACTTTACTTTTTTGGCGGTCGGTCGGGCGTTACGGAATCGGTTTATGGCAATGACATCAGCTTTTATCTGCTGTCTTACCCCATCTACCAGCTAATCCAGCCAGAACTATTAAGCACAGCCATATTGATATTTGTAATGGTAGGCGCTTTGTATTGGCTGGAACATATATTTGTTCCCAACCAGAACAAAGAATTTCACCCAGGCGCAAAAATACACCTGGGAATCCTGATCGGTTTTGTGGTTCTTTTTGTTGTGTGGGGATTTTTGCTACAGCGTTTTTCATTGCTGTATACCGACTCCCATGAACCTGTGTATTATGGCCCTGGCACGATTGAAATCCGCTACCAGTTGCCGTTAATCTGGTTGGGGATAATTTCTTTCCTGGCGATGGCGACTATTGCAGGGGTATTCATTTTTTCAGAACAGCATCGGAGCAAGTCACCTTTTTTAATAGCACTGGCAACATTTCTGGTTATTTGGGGATTACCGAATGTTGATTTTATTCCCGAATTTATTGCGAAATATGTTGTTAACCCGAATCCAGTAAGGACAGAAAAGCCGTTTATCCAACACAACATCGACGCAACCCTGGATGCATACGATTTAAAAAATATCAACACCGTCGAGTTGCCGGTAAAACTGAACGCCGCTGAGGACATTGCCACCTGGGGCAGCCAAAAGCGCTTCGAAAATATCCCTGTATGGGATAGGGAGCATCTAATCAGCAGTTACAAACAGTTGCAGGAAATAAGACCGTATTATCAAATTATGAATATTGATGAAGACCGGTACTATATTCTTGACCACACACGCCAAGTTAATCTAGCGGCAAGAGAGATAAATATCTCAAAGCTGCCGAATGAAGCGCAGAATTGGGAGAACAAGCATTTACGTTACACCCACGGCTATGGCGCTGTCGTCACCTCTGCTGCCCAAGATGCGGATAAGCCCTTGGTTTGGTATTTGCGCGACCTTAACATGTCTTCGTTGGCAGGGCTTGATGTCAAGCTCCCTGACATCTATTATGGTGAGGGCGAGTACAGTTATGTCATTGTACCTAATAAGCTTAAAATTGCCGATATTTCAGGCAGTAACTCAGGTGAGGATCCTGGGATTTCCAAGGCCTACCACGGCGATGGCGGGATACGGATCAATTCATTGTTCAGAAAAGCCCTGCTGGCGATCTATCAGAAAGAAGAAAAAATCTTCTTTTCAACCAATATAAGCGATGAGAGTAAACTCAAGATATACCGGAATATCGCTGACCGTATTAACAAGTTAACGCCGTTTTTGCACCTGGATAATGACCCGTATCTGGTTGTTGGCAAGGACAGGTTCTATTGGATTCTGGATGCGTACACCTTATCGGACAAATACCCGGTCGCCAAACCGCAAGAATTCGAGTTTGGCAAAGATAAACACCGCTTTAATTACATCCGAAATTCGGTCAAAGTTATCGTCGATGCTTACGATGGCGATGTCGATTATTATATATCCGACCCGTCCGATGCCATTATCCAAGCCTACGATAGCGCTTATCCGGGCCTGTTTAAAAACCTGAACGAGATGCCTGAAGAGTTACGCAAACATTTGCGCTATCCACGTGATCTTTATCAATTGCAGATGAACGTATTTGCCAAATATCATCAACAAACGCCCGAAGCCTTCTATGAGCAAGGCGAAACCTGGCAATTTGCGACGGTGCGCGACAATCCCGTTATGCCTTATTACCAGACCATGGATTTCGGAAATTGCACCGACAAGGAAGAATTCGTCATGATTAACCCTATGACTCCCGTCAACCGAGATAACCTGAGCATGATTGGCGTGGCGGGAGTCATGGATAAAACCAAATGCGGGGTTAATTACAAACCTGGAATTACCGTCTATAAATTGGGTAAAGATGTACAGGTCAACGGTCCGGCTCAAGTTGAAGCCTTAATCAATCAAGATCCAGATATATCAGCCAATTTCACCCTCTGGGGGCAATCAGGATCTTCTGTTGAAATGGGTCGGATGATTATCCTGCCGATGGGGAATACGGTCTTGTACGTACAGCCCATTTACCTAACCTCAACCAAAACCAAAATTCCTGAATTAAGCCGCGTCATTGTAGCCATAGGTAACAGAGTGGTTATGGATACGACGCTATGGTCGGCGTTCAATCGGTTAAAACAATATTATCTTAAAGATGCGGCTGAGGTTAAGGAAACGGGAGCGTCTAAGGCGATTGTCAGGCCGGAGGGGCAATGAGGCTATATAGTTAGACCCTTCAAGGGAAAAATTGGATAATCAGGTGTCCGTTCTTACCAAACTCGCCATCGTAGTCTTTGGTATAAGCCTAGCTCTGGTTGGCGTTTTTGTGCTGCTTAGCGGTGGAGTTACGCTGCCCACTAGGCAACCGCCACGGCAATTTCACTTCGGTGGTCTGTCACTCTTTCTGCTTGGTGTTTCGCCCCTAGTTGCGGGCATTACTACCCTGGCTATCGCCCGAGGTGATTTACACCGTGAGTCTAAGGCCACTCAAATCGCAGTTGGTGTGAGCATTGCTGTACTCGGGTTGGCCTTCATGCTCGCTGGCAAGTACTGAGTCATGCCCATGCAAGCGAGCAAATCCACTCAGTCGCTGAATATATGCTTCTAGCCGCTCTTCAGTCGCCAGTTGGTTGGGGAGTTCAAACGTTTCTAACACAAAAATTAGGTTTATCGACAAATAGCAATTGGAATTTACATGCAATACGTTTTAATAATTCATGAAGTCGATGCCTATCTTGTATGGAAAGCTGTTTTTGATGAAGCGGCAGACATCAGAAAAAATGCTGGAGAAATCAGTTACCAGTTATTAAGGTACGCCAATGATGCCAATAACATTGTCCATTTCTCAGAATGGTCGTCGTTAGATAAAGCCCGTAGATTCTTTGAATCCTCTGAATTGGTAGAAATCAGGAAAAAGGCTGGTGTAAAAGCCCCAAATTTTTTCTATCTACAAGAAATAGAGCGCGGCGCGTTTTAGCTATGAACGAACAAAATATACCCGTAGCCATTATTGCAACACAAGTTTTACCTCGGCAAAAACTCTCGAGCAGAATTAGGGATACCAGGCTGGGCTCATGAATTTGATTTGGTATCCGGGCAGTAAAAATGTCGGTCAAATATTCATATTGGGCTTCCGAAAACGTCGCAAATCGCTTTTTAATGGTGGTCTTGTTTTCGGAGGTTTAGAATTTTATGGGTTATTGGTTTTTTGCTTTGCTTTGCTTGGGTTTAGATTTGCCGCGATTCGCTAGCCTCGTTGTTAAATTAAGTTTTTTCTCATCATGGCATCGCGAGTTTGGTGTGACTAAGAGTTTTGTAAATTGTATGCTTAGCCCTAACTCATCGAAACTACTAAAGCCTGCCACTTATGGCTTAGCTTTTTTTGAAATCAATATTTATTCCTTGGTAAGATCAAGGGTTGCCTCTAACAAGAGACCAATTCCCTGATAATTTCATTTAAACGCCTAACACCGGGGCCAGCAAAATCAGGGCTGGCGATAATCATATAGAGCGGGATTTCACGCATACCACCTTCTCTTAAAGGTAACGGTTTTAGTATGCCCGTTCGTAATTCTTCACCTATGTGCTGCTCCGGCAACCAGGCAAAGCCATAGCCTTTGGTAACTGCTTGTATTGAGGTAGCGACATGCCCCACTGTCCAACGCTGATTGACTTCGACTGTGACCGCACGTTGGTCACGTTTGCTACCTGAATCCCTTACCACGATGTGGCGTATGCTTCCAAGTCTAAATAGCTTAGTTGCCTGTTTAGTTGATGTAAGGGATGGTCGGCATGTGCTACGGCGACTAATTTTATCCGTGTCAATAGATCGCCCAAAAATCCTGGAGGTAATTGTGGTGAAATGGCCAAGTCAACCTCACCTTTCATCAGCGCATCCGAAGTGCCACCGAGTACCGACTCAATCAATTCAATTCGTGTATGTGGACTTTCCTGACCAAAACGCTCTAAGCAATTGAGTAATAACGGCGTAGGAAATAACACTTCGACGGCAATATGGATAACAGGTTCCCATCCCGCTGACAATCGATGCGTCGCCCGTTCCAAATCATTGGCTTCATCAATCAAAGCCAGGGCACGCCGATATAGCATCTGTCCGGTAGAGGTAAGGATCGCCTTACGACCTTGAATTTCGAAAGCTTTAATCCCTAAGAGAGATTCTATTTTTTTTACCGCATAAGTAATAGCTGATTGGCTTTTGCAGAGTTTTTCAGCCGCTCGGGCATAGCCACCAGCATCTACGACCGCAATCAAAGATTGCCATTGCTCTAATGTAATGTAGGGCATGATCCATACCTATCTAAATAATAGATTATTATTAGTGCAATATTATACTTTTTAATCTACTCATTAAGGAGTTTAATGGCATCACGCTAATTTTTCGAGGTACAAACATGAAAAACTTACTACAACTTAATACGAGTATTTTCTCGGCAAATGGGCATTCCAGCAAGCTTGCCAATAATTTTGTCACATCATGGCAAACCAATCATCCTGATACGCAGGTTATTGTCCGCGACCTTGCTAATGAACCTTTACCACATCTCGATATGCAACGAGTTTTAGCTTTTTCTACAACGCCCGAATTACAGACATCTGAGCAACAGGCGTTTGTAGATGTGTCGGACAGGTTGATAGCAGAAATCCAGAGGGCGGACATGATCGTTGTGGGGCTTCCCATGTACAATTTTGGGATTCCATCGACCTTGAAGGTTTACTTTGATTACATTGCCCGGGCTGGGGTGACTTTTCGCTATACCGAAAACGGTCCCATCGGACTGCTGACTGGCAAAAAAGCCGTCGTGTTCGCAACGCGCGGAGGCATGTACGTCGGTACGCCGTTGGATACCCAAACCAGTTATGTACGAAATTTTTTCAATTTTCTGGGCATAAGCAATGTCGAATTCATTTATGCGGAAGGGCTTATTAAGGGGGAATCCAGCAAAGAAACAGCCTTAACGAAAGCCAATATACGTCTTGTTGAATTAGCCGCTTAAGCACTCAACTATCAATAACACGCTTTAAATATTAACTCAGGAGTATTCTCATGAAATACATTATTTTTATTACTTTAACAACCGTAATCTCTGGTGCAGCATTGGCCGCTTCCGAAACCTATACTATCGACGGTAATCATACCTTGCCCCGTTTTTCATACAGCCATTTTGGTTATTCAACGCAGCTAAGTCGTTTCGATAAAACATCCGGCAAAATCGTCATTGATCGCGCCGCCAAAACAGGTTCGGTGGATGTCTCCGTTGATACCACGTCAGTTGACACCGGCTACGCCCTGTTTAACGAGCATATCCAGGGCAAAGATTTTCTCGATACCGCTAAATACCCGACAGCAACATTCAAATCGACCCAACTTAAGTTTGCTGGCGATCAGCTTGTGGCCGTTGACGGTACGCTTACCTTGAAAGGTATCAGCAAGCCAGTTTCTTTGAAGATCACTTCCTTTCACTGTATGCCTCACCCCATCTATCTCAAAGCAGCTTGTGGGGCAAACGCGACAACTGTCATCAAGCGTACGGATTTTGATATGGGCAAATATGCACCTAACGTCAGCGACGAGGTCACTATCGATATCCCTGTCGAGGCGACAAAAGATTTATTCTGACTGACCACTATTGTTTTGAGCTTGAATTTTTACCGGCGCAAGCAATCCTAATTATGGCTGGCTTATGGAGTAACACATGAGTACACGAACCTTACAAAACGTCATTCAATCCATACCTACCACTGATGGCGGTGGTGTCAAACTGCGTCGTAGCATTGGGCAATCACAGGAATTGCGCCTCGATCCATTTTTGATGCTGGACGAATTTTCTTCCATGAATCCTGACGACTATATTGCTGGCTTTCCTGACCATCCACATCGTGGCTTCGAGACCATAACCTATATGTTGGATGGGCACATGCTACACCGTGACCATCTCGGCAACCAAGGCCATCTCAAGAGTGGCGGTGTGCAATGGATGAACGCAGGGCGCGGCATTATCCATTCGGAAATGCCGCAGCAAGACAGTGGGCGATTGCATGGTTTTCAACTTTGGTTGAATTTGCCCGGTATCAAAAAAATGAAACCGGCCGCATACCGTGACATTCAAGCGGAAGATATTCCAGTCGTGAACTTACCACACGGCGGACACGTTAAGGTTATTGCCGGGCACGCAGATATTGATGGCAAGATCACTGCCGGACCGATTCAAGGATTAAGCACAGAGTTGTTGTTCTTAGACATCCGTATTCAGCCAGGAGCGAGGTTTGTTCATCCGCTTGTTACAGGCCACAATGCCTTTGTTTATCCTTACGAAGGCGAATGTGACATTGGTTTACAGAAAGCACGCCCACTGGAATCACAATCGGTAGGTGTTCTTACTTTAGGAGAGCAACTTGAGGTTCATGCTGGAAATAAGGGCGTAGCCTTTTTGTTACTTGCTGCCAAGCCATTGAAAGAACCCGTCGTCCAGTACGGGCCATTTGTGATGAATACCAGGGAAGAAATCGAACAAGCTATTGCCGATTACAAGAATGGTCAACTGGTATGAGGTTTTAATATGGAATAATCAGCAACAGATTTTTGAGCATCATATGCAATGCGGCCTATGGCTCGAGTCCTGTTCCAGTGGAGTCAGGTAGCGGCCTCTTCGTATTTTTTGCCATGTTCTATGGCTTAAGTGACGAAGAATCCACAAAAGTATTAATCAACCAGAAATCAGTTATTGGCAGTAACAAACCATACGTACTGTTTGGTTATGCAATTGCAAAACAAGACATATTAATCCAGTAGTATCCGCATTTAGACAGGAAAATACTGATTAACAACAGGAATATTTATTTGATAAAACAAAAAAAGCCTGTGTTTTTGTAAACACAGGCTTTTTTCAGAATAAAGACAACAATTAACGTTTTGAGTACTGTGGACGTTTTCTAGCTTTATGTAAGCCGACCTTCTTTCGTTCAACAATACGTGAATCTCGGGTAACGTAACCAGCTTGTCTAAGTGCTGGACGTAACGTTTCGTCATATTCCATCAATGCACGAGTCAAGCCGTGCCGAATAGCGCCAGCTTGTCCAGATGGACCCCCGCCTTTAACGATTACGTTGACATCAAATTTGGTTTCCATATCAACACACTCCAATGGCTGACGGGACACCATTTGGTCAGTTTTACGACCAAAATAATCCTCAATCGATTTTGTGTTAATCGTAATTTTTCCGGTACCTTTAGTTGCGTAAACGCGAGCTATCGCACATTTACGACGACCTGTTCCATAATATTGAGCTGCTGCTGCCATGGTCTTCCTGCTTAAATGTCTAAAACTTTAGGCTGTTGCGCCTGATGTTCGTGTTCAGGGCCTGCATAAACTTTCAATTTCTTGAACATTGCACGACCTAGTGGGTTATTTGGTAACATGCCTTTGATCGCTGTATTAAGTATGCGATCAGGAAATGTTTTTCTTAATTTGCCTAAGTTAACAGTTTTGAGATTTCCGATATAACCTGTGTGGTGCTGGTATAGCTTATTTTTTTCTTTGGTGCCGGTAACACCGATCTTTTCAGCATTAACCACAATGATATAATCCCCTGTATCAACATGCGGGGTATATTCAGGCTTGTGTTTGCCACGTAGACGGCTTGCAATTTCAGATGCTAAACGACCCAAGGTCTTGCCTTCCGCGTCTACCACATACCAATCGCGCTTAACTTCTGCGGGCTTTGCACTAAATGTTTTCATCGTTACTTTGTCTTGCTGTTAAAGGCTTAAAAAAAGAAGCGGAATCTTACTAAATATTTAGGCTTTTATCAAGCTTATTTGCTGGAAAGGTTTAATTGGAGTGTTAAGTTAATTTTATTTAGTTAAAGTTTGATGTTCAGGGAATGCAATTTCCTATACAAATGGGTGCGCTCGATACCGACGGCTAAGGATAATTTTGCTACGCTGCCACCTGAACGCTCATAATGGTACTCTAGGTAAGCTTTTTCAAATTGATCCCTGGCATCTTTTAAGGGTAAGTTATAAAAGTCCGGTATGGATGCTGAAGGTGCTGAATCACTAATAACAGTTCCCAATGCCTGTTTTACTTCATCCAGTTCGATTTCTTCGCCTACACCCAGAATCATCAGTCGCTGTACCAGATTTTTCAGCTCTCTGACATTTCCGCGCCAACTGTAGTTGCGTAAAAAATTCTGCGCAGACATCGAAAACTTCCTGAATGGCAATTTGTCGTGGCTGACGAAATAGTCAACGTAAAAACTCAACAAACCTGGAGTGTCTTCGCTGTGTTCCCTTAGCGGTTGAATGTTTAAAGTGACTTCGTTCAGCAAGTAGTAGAGGTCGTGACGAAAGCGCCCCGATTTAACTTCGTCCGCCAAGTCGATTCGTGTTGATGCCAGTACGCGAACGTCCACCCGCACTGCCTCGCTGCCGCCTACACGCAAGAACGAGCTTGATGCTAAGGCACTGAGCAGTCTTAGCTGGGTTTCCTGATCCATTCCGGCAATTTCGCTTAAGAATAAGGTTCCTCTGTTTGCTCGTTCCAGCAGGCCGGGGAAAACCCTGCCGTCATGTTCCTTTCCAAAAAATTCCACGGCGGCGTTTTCCGGTGAAATGCTGCCTACCGCGACATCTACAAATGAACCTTCCCGTCGGGCACTATTGTTGTGCAGGTAACGGGCATACAGCTCTTTACCCACCCCTGCTTCACCAACGAACAATACCCTGGCATCATGCTGAGCTAGACGTTTGAGCTGGTCTTTAGTGCGGGCGACAGCGGCACTTTTGCCGACTGGCTCTATGTCGGTCACCAATTGTTGCTTAAGTCCGGCATTTTCCCTTTGTAAGTTGCTGGCTTCCAATGCCCTTGCCACGATCAGCAACAGTTTCGCCAAAGACAAGGGTTTTTCCAAGAAATCATAAGCGCCGAGCTTGGTGGCTTCCACAGCGGATTCTACCGAACCATGCCCCGACATCATTACAACCGGGCACAGCAATGAGTCTTCTGCAACCCATTCTTTCAATAAGGTTATACCATCGGTATCGGGCATCCAAATATCCAACAGGATAAGATGCGGGTTTACTGAACCCTTAAGCGTTCTTGCTTCTGTGGCATTTTCTGCCGTTGTGACCTGATAACCTTCATCTTCGAGGATTTCGCACACTAAACGGCGAATTTCGGGTTCATCATCTACCACTAGTAGTCGGGGAGTTTGCTCTTTCATAGTTTTTTTGCTTCAACATTAAATTGTGGGGAGTTGGATGATAAAACCCGCCCCAATTTTTCGGCGGGTATCAACCCAGATAGATCCACCGTGTTCTTCAATGATTTTTTTCACAATCGCCAAGCCTAAGCCAGTGCCTTTGGTCTTAGTGGTGACATAAGGCTCAAAAATTTGTTCAATTTGCTCTTCCTTGATGCCTGGGCCATCATCATAAAACGCCATCTCGATAAAATCAGAATAGTTTTTTTGCACCCTGGATAAGTGGACTTCGATTTGCCCTTCAGTGCCTATGGCTTCCAGGGCGTTAATGATCAAATTATGCACCACCTGCCGGATGCTGACTGGATCACCCTTTATTAACAACTCGCCTGTTTCAAACTCATTTTTGAATTGTACGCCTTGTTTTGCTGAGTACAATGCTAACACTTCTTGCACTAATACAGCCAAGTCTATATCGGTCGCTTGTTTTTTGGCCGGTTTGGCGTATTGGGAAAAGTCGTCCACCATTTCTTTCAGTGCCTCAACCTGTTGCACTATAGTACGGGTTGATTTTTGTAACATCTCGGCATCGTTGGTTTCCAGTTTTGCCGCCAATTTCACTTGTAAGCGTTCCGCTGATAGCTGGATAGGGGTCAGTGGATTTTTGATTTCATGGGCCAAACGTCTTGCCACCTCGCCCCAGGCGGCACTTTTTTGTGCCTGGATCAAATCCGTCACATCGTCAAATACGACGACCGCACCTACCCGTTGCCCTTCTTGCGAAAACAACGGCGTTCCACGGCACAATAGCTCTTGACGCCCATTAGGCCCTAAAAATGCGATTCGTTGCTGCCAAATGTCATCGGCTTGCTCCAATAAGCGCTGGATTGATTTTAAAGGCTCAGACAAGTCTTTATAAATTTCAACTAGCTCCAATAAAGTTTGGCCAATAAAGTGATTGACATGGATATGAAAAATCCGGTAAGCAGCTTGATTAGCTGTACGGATTTTATAATCCGCATCAAAACTTATAACTCCTGCCGTTAAATTAGCAAGTATTGTTTCCAGGTAAGCCCGTTGATTTTCTACTTCAACACCCGTTCGCCTTATTTCATTACGCGCTTCGGCAATACGGCGCGTCATTACATTGAATGATTCCACCAGAAACCCTAAATCATCATGCACCATGACCGGCAACTGCTGGTCATAAAGCCCAGAAGCCACTGCTTGCGTGCCTTTGACAAGGTTTTTTACCGGTGCAACAATATTGCGGATGCTGATAAATGCCACCCAGATGGCCGCCAGCAAGCTCATCAGCAGGACGAGGGATAAGGTTAAAGAAAAACTCCGTTTCAGGGAGTTCCTTAAGTAATGCATCTCCTGATACCTTTGGAAGGCAAATTCTACGGAATCTGCCAAATCGGCAATCCGTACCGGTACAGGATAAAGTGCTTGTAAATATTGGGGTTCTTGGCCTTTGATGACAACAATTGCCCGAATCATCAATTCATCTTCCCTGACGGGTGCAAGAGCCACATAATCATTGTTGCTGCGGAGTTGTAAGCGGATATGTTCATCAGGTAGGCTGGGCAATATGTCGCCAGGATTTATACTGCTGGAGGCGATAATCCGGCCTTGCTTTGAAAAAAGGGTCACTTCAGAAGCCCCTGAAAGCATAAGCAGATTTTCAATTTCCAAAGTTGCCATGGCTTCAGATGAATAATCCAGGTTCTCAGCCAATTGTTGAGTTTGCCTTAAATGCCAACGCATTCTCTGGTCCAGCGAGGCTTGGCTCAACTCCAGCGCATCTTCCATGGCCCGGTCTATTTCGACGTTGAACCAGCTATCAATACCTTGATGCAAGAATTGCATGGAAAAATAAAACACGATGGCGGCCGGAGCCAAGGCGAGCAAAACGAACAATGACACCATACGAGTGGTTAGTTTTGAACCGGCCTCGCGTTTTTTTAATTGCCGGACTAAGGAATAAATATTCGCCCCGACCAAACCCAATAAGATAACTGAACCTAAGGCGTTGATAAGCAAAAGCCATGAGGACATGGCACTTAGTTTTGATGATTCCTGCTGGGCTGAGCTCATCAGTTGTAGGGACAACAGAATCAGGCCAAATAAGATGGCTACTGACACCCCAATAGGCAGCTTTATTTTTTTAGTGGCCATAAATACCAGTCGCTGGATAAATACCACTGTGGATTTGTATAAGCAATTGGGCGCAACGGCAGCGGCAGTGCGTCTCGCTCGAAGGTGATTTTTATGCCTATGAGATAAGATTCTTTTTCAGAAATCCTGGATTTTTCAATGAGCCGATAATCACGCAGTGTTGAGAGAAAATCCAGCGCCGCTTGTAGGGAGGAAAAGTTGTCCACCGCGCCGTTGCTTTCATTGGTTACCCGGTACATCTTCAGTAAGGCATGGTACTGTATACGATAGCGGAAACTTTTTTCCATCAACGTGTTATCCCAAACATAATCACGGTGTTGCTGGACTTTGAATTGGTATGTCCAGTACAAGGAAACGCCATTGTTCAGTGCTTCTATGGCTTTTTCGCTCAATTGGTAGTCTATGTAAGCTGTCAATACGTAATCATTATCCAGCAAAGCAGTTTCCGTGCTCGTTACTTTAACCCCAGTGTCGTTCGGGTAAGCTGATGCGGGCATCAGTAATAATAACCACAGTACAATGCCTGTATTATTGTTTAATGATACGCGCATAATAAAAGCCATCCATTGAGGATTTGCCTGTCAAAATCTGTCTTCCGCATTCTCTGGAAACCCCCCATTCCGATGAATCGATCCGTAATTCGGAAGCATCTTCATGTGTCGATAAAAACTCAAGCATCCTATCTTCATTTTCTTGCTTTATCACTGAACAAGTGGCGTAGAGAAGCATGCCACTTGGCGCTAACAAAGGCCAGATGGCGTTTAGGATGGTCTTTTGCAGGATTGTCAATGCCGCAATATCGGTATCCCTCCTCAATAATTTGATGTCAGGATGGCGACGGATTACCCCAGTTGCCGAACACGGTGCATCCAGCAAAATTCGGTCAAACGGCTTACCATCCCACCAATCTTCAGGTTTAGTAGCATCGGCGATGAACTAACGTTGCTTGTAGATCTAAACGTCGAAGATTTTCACTTACCCGCAGCATTCTGTTTTCATCAATATCAACAGCGACCAATTCTCCAATATTGGATTGAAGTTCCAGTATATGCGCGGCTTTTCCACCTGGTGCGGCACAGACATCCAACACCCGATGCCCAGGTTGCACATCAAGTAGGTGGGCTGCCAATTGCGCGGCACCGTCTTGCACAGACACCCAGCCTTCTGCAAATTTGGGTAAGGCTTCAATCGGCACGGGCTTATCCAGAATAATTCCAGCAGGAATAAAATTAACAGTTTTTGCTGATATTGTCTGTTCCAAAAGCAACTGGAGATAGCTGTCCCTGGAGGTTTTTGCCAGATTCACACGCAAAACCATTGGTGGTGGTTGATTGTTTTCAAACAATAGCGTTTCAGCCTGCTCTGGCCAATCGTGTTGTATCTGTCGAGTCAACCAGTCAGGATGGCTTAAAGATACCGTTTTTACCTTGTCAGCCTGTAGCTCAAGTTCATCCTGTTTCCTTAAATAACCTCTGAGTACGGCATTAATCAATGCCTTTGCCCAAACTATTTTGCGCCCCGCTTGCACGGTTTCCGAAACGGCTGCATGAGGTTTTACCCTCATATATTTTAGCTGATACAAACCGATTAATATCAGCGCCTTTACCTCCAGGCTTTTTAACGGCTTATCAAGCAATGTGTTTAAAATGAAATCTAAGCGGTGATAATATCGGCATACGCCATAAGATAAAGCTTGTACAAAGGCTTTGTCCTGGGCAGATTCAACGGCTTTAAGCGCATTGTCTAATGCCAATGTCAAAGACTGCCCATCTTGCAGCACCCGTGTAATGACACGGGCGGCAACCCATCGTGTGTTCAAAATACAATCATCCGAGTTTTACTCCCTGTGTATGATGCGAATTTAAAAAAGCCTGAATAGGCATTCGTTTTCCGCCCGGCAGTTGCACTTCATGCAAGCGTAGCAAACCGTTTCCGGTTGCTATATCAAGTGTTTTATTGGCGCTAACAACAGTGCCAGCGACAGCTTTTAGGCCAGATGCAATCGCTTCTGCTTGCCAAATCCGTAACACTTGGCCTTCATAAAAGGTTTGGGCGACAGGCCAAGGATTAAGTCCCATTACATTCCTCGCCAATTGTTCCGCCGATTGCGTCCAATCGAGTTGAGCTTCTGTTTTGCTCAATTTTTCCGCATAAGTGACCAAGCTTTCATTCTGTACTTCGGGCTTTACCGTGCCGGATTCGATCTGTGTAAGCACTTTCCCCAAACCAACAGCGCCTAGTTCTGCCAGCTTTCCATACAAATCTGCCGAGGTATCTTGTGCTGTTATCGCGCATTCCTCCTTATGCAACATATCGCCAGCATCAAGTTTATGGATGATGTTCATGATAGTGACACCGGTTTTTTTGTCGCCCGCCATCACCGCCCTTTGGATAGGTGCCGCACCCCGCCAACGTGGCAACAATGAGCCATGTACATTGATGCAACCGAATTTTGGGATGTCCAGAACGGTTTGCGGAAGGATCATGCCATAAGCGACCACTACCATAAGGTCAGGATTCAAATCGCGCATGTGTTGCAAATCAGATTCTGACTTTAGGTTTAATGGCTGAAGCACGGGGATTCCGGCGCTCAACGCCAGTTCTTTCACTGGGCTGGGCTGCAACTTACGCCCTCTACCAGAAGGCCGGTCAGGTTGGGTGTAGACGGCGCAGACCTCGTGTTTGGAGGCTAGTAGTACACTCTAGGCTCGGAACGGCGAATTCGGGAGTTCCCGCAAAAATAATTCGCACGTCAGTTTTGTTCCAGTTTGTGGATTTTCTCCAACTTTTTCTTGATCCGTTGTCGCTTGAGGGAGGAAATATAGTCCACAAACAGCTTGCCCTCCAGATGATCCAGCTCGTGTTGTACGCACACAGCCAGTAATTCATCGGCTTCAAACTCAAAAGGCTGGCCTTCTTTATTTAACGCCTTAACCTTAATACGTTCTGCGCGTTTCACCGTTTCAAAAAAGCCCGGCACCGACAAACATCCTTCCTCGGATTCTTCTATGCCATCTTTTGCAATAATTTCTGGATTAATCAAACACAAAGGTTTATCTTTCTCCTCGCTGACATCAATGACGACAATACGTTGGTGGACATTGACTTGAGTTGCGGCCAAGCCGACCCCTTTCGCCAGATACATTGTTTCCAGCATGTCATCGACCAGTTTTCTGATGCTGCCATCAACGACCTGGACTTCAGCCGCTTTTTTACGCAAACGGTCGTCAGGAAATTCGAGAATAGTTAAAACGCTCAACAAACTCTCCACTATAATTAAGCAATACTGGAATTCTATATGAATTCATCTAAACTTTGAATTCATAATGATTAAAAAGACACCACGGGAATACACTATGGTTTTTAGAACACTTTTAGGATTAGTAGTTTCTTTTTTTGTAAGCGCATCAGTATGGGCATACGGAACAGGTGAATTATCGATCAATCCATCCCATCCCAACCAATATACTGTTGTCGAAGGCGATACCCTTTGGGATATCTCAGGAAAGTTTCTAAATCATCCTACGCAGTGGCCACAACTTTGGAGTTACAACTCCCAAATTAAAAACCCGCACCTTATATATCCCGGACAAACAGTTTACTTTTCTGTCGTTGATGGCAAACCAAGATTGAGTTTTTCAAGGGGAAACGAGCCTTATCAAGATTCTGGTGCCATGCCGTCCAGCGACACTTGTGTAGTTAGCGAGGAGGATGTCCACAATGGCCGAACTAGCTTTGCGATGGCGCAAGGCGGCAAATTGTCACCTTGTATCCGAGAAACTAGCCAGAAAAATGCTATCCAGTTGATTCCTACGGAAACCATAGCAAAATACCTGACTTCTCCTAGGGTGGTTGGGGTTAACGAACTGAATACAGCACCTTATGTAGTCGATTTTGCTGGGGAGCATCTGATTGCTGCAACCGGTGACAAACTTTATGTGCGTTCTATTATCGAGCCGCAAACCTCTACATATACCTTATATCGGGCTGGTGAGACGTTTAAGAGTCCTGAAACTGGAGAAGTATTGGGCTATGAAGCCAAATATATTGCCGATACATCCCTAGTGCAAGAAGGCGATCCAGCCACTGTTGTTATCGACAAATCAATCAGTGAAATTATGCTGGGTGACCGGCTCATGCCGAAACCTGAAGAACAATTCACTTTGAATTATTTCCCCAGACCACCCGAAGAGAGCATCAAAGGTAATATTATCTATGTACTTGATGGTGTAAACCAAATTGGTAAATATAATGTCGTTGTTCTTGATAAAGGCAGCAAAGATGGCTTGTTGCCAGGCCACGAGCTCGATATTTATAAGCGTGGCAGGATCGCCAGGGACTCTTACAGTGTGATCAGGAACGATCAGGTGAAGCTCCCTGATGAAATAGCTGGAACTTTGATGGTGTTTCGACCCTTCGAACGTGTAAGTTACGCGCTGGTCATGAAAGCCTCGCAAGCGGTTCATGTATTCGATAAAGTCCAAACCCCCTGAATACTTCCGACCCAGCAAATAACGGCGACATCAAATACTGGCTTGCGCTACTGCGTACGCCAGGTGTTGGCGGCAGGACTTTCCTTAAGCTGTTAGAAACCCATACACCATCCCAGTTATTTGCGGAAACCAACGCCGCACTTTCTGCTTTAGGCCTAAAAAGCGACATCGTACAGGCCATTAAAAATCCAGACTGGTCGATTGTTGACACTGACCTAGCTTGGATAGAGCAAAACAATAACTCTGTCCTTACTCTTTATGATTTCAATTACCCCGCGTTACTGAAAGAAATTTCAGATCCACCGCCACTCTTATTCGTGCGGGGTAACCCAGAATTATTATCATTTCCCCAAATTGCCATCGTCGGTAGCCGTAATCCTTCGACATCAGGCATCGAAACCGCCATGGCTTTCGCCAAAAACTTAAGTCAACATGGATTTGTCATCACCAGCGGCTTGGCATTGGGCATTGATGCCGCCAGCCACCAAGGTGCTCTGAATGCTAAAGGCTATACCATTGCAGTCGCAGGTACTGGCTTGGATCGAGTATATCCCGCGCGGCATATCGATCTGGCAACCGAAATCGTCAATACCGGCGCAATGGTGTCCGAATTCCCACCCGGCACTTTGGCAAAAGCCAACCATTTTCCCAGACGTAACCGGATCATCAGCGGGTTAAGCCAGGGTTTATTGGTCGTAGAAGCTGCTAAAGAGAGCGGCTCACTAATTACGGCACGGATGGCAATGGAGCAAAACCGTGAAGTTTTTGCTATCCCAGGTTCCATCCATAACCCACTGGCGCGCGGTTGTAACGCACTGATACGTGAGGGTGCGAAACTGGTCGAAACTACCCAAGATATTCTTGAGGAATTTCATCATTATATTCAAAAGGATACAAATAATACTCCGTCAACATTGCAAACAATACTTGACCTGGAACAACAAACACTATTGAATCGCATCATGTTCAGCCCAACATCCATCGATACATTGGTTGAAGAATCCGGAACTTCGGTTGAGATTATCTCATCCATGCTATTGATCCTGGAGCTATCTGGATACGTAGAGGCAAACGCTGGCGGTAGTTATACCCGTTTGAAATAAACTGAAGAAACTATGAAAGAAACTATTTTTGATGTCCTGATGTACCTTTTTGAACACTATATGGAAGATGAGCTTGAAATTCTTCCCGACAGTGAAAGCGTCAGGACAGAGTTATTGGCTGCGGGTTTTGAGCAATCCGAGGTCAATAAAGCTTTTGTTTGGTTGGAGTCACTCAGCCTGCAACGTGGAATACGACCCACCATAGCCACTTCTTTCCGTATTTTCAGCCATGAAGAACAATCCAAATTAGACTTGGAATGCCGCGACCTGCTTATGTTTCTTGAGCGTAGTGGTATTTTGAATTCCGCTAATAGGGAAGTCGTTATCGACCGTGCGTTGGCTCTGGAAGATGAGGAATTGACCATAGAAAAGCTCAAGTGGATTGTTATGCTGGTGCTACTGAGTCAGCCGGACGAAGAAATTGCCTTTTCCAGAATGGAAGATATGGTTTACGACCTCGTGCCCACTTATCTAAATTAATTCCTCCGCTCGCATTGTAGACCGAATGAGCAAGAACCTCGTTATTGTAGAATCCCCGGCCAAAGCCAAAACTATTGAGAAGTATTTAGGCAAAGACTTCCATGTCCTGGCTTCCTACGGTCATGTCCGTGACCTTGTCCCTAAGGAAGGCGCAGTCGATCCCGATAATAATTTTGCCATGAAATATGAGCTGATTGAGCGTAACCAGAAGCATGTGCAAACCATTAGTAAGGCGCTTAAATCGGCTGATGCCTTATATCTCGCTACCGACCCTGACCGCGAAGGGGAAGCCATTTCTTGGCATTTATACGAACTGCTGAAAGAAAAAAAGCTGCTAAAAGATAAGCCAGTGCATCGGGTCGTGTTCCATGAAATCACCAAAAAAGCCGTTACTGAAGCCATTGCTAACCCTTCAGAACTCGCCATCAATTTAATCAATGCCCAACAAGCGCGTCGGGCTTTGGATTATCTGGTTGGTTTTAAGCTATCGCCACTGTTGTGGAAAAAAATCCGCCGAGGCTTATCTGCAGGTCGTGTACAAAGTCCCGCCTTACGTATGATTGTCGAGCGCGAACTGGAAATAGAGGCCTTTAAAACCCGTGAGTACTGGACGATTGATGCTGCCTTAACCGCCCAGGAACAGGCTTTTAAAGCAAAGCTGACGCATTTCAATGGCGAAAAACTCAACCAATTCAGCATAACCGATGGCGAATTGGCAGAAAAAACCAAACAAACCTTACTGGATGCCGCCGACGGTCAGCTAGTCGTCAGCAAGCTGGAAAAAAAGCAGCAAAACCGCAATCCTGCTCCGCCTTTCATCACTTCAACGTTACAACAAGAAGCCTCACGTAAATTGGGCTTCACTACCAAGCGCACCATGATGGTAGCCCAGCAATTGTACGAAGGTATCGACATAGGTGGTGAAACGGCTGGCTTGATTACTTACATGCGTACTGATTCCGTGAACCTGTCCGTAGATGCCGTGCAGGAAATCCGTGCATTGATTGCAGAAACTTACGGGGCAGATAACGTACCAAAAGAACCTCGGCTGTTCAAAACCAAGTCTAAAAACGCCCAGGAAGCGCATGAAGCGATACGCCCCACTTACCCGCGTTACTTACCCAATCAGCTAAAAGCCCACCTAAGCGCGGAACAATTCAAACTTTACGATTTAATCTGGAAGCGTTCCATTGCCTGTCAGATGATCCATGCAACGCTCAATCTGGTAGCCGTTGATTTAATTTGTGGCGAGGATGGCAAGCATGTGTTTAGGGCAACAGGTTCCAGTATTGCCAACCCAGGGTTTATGGCGGTGTATCTGGAAGGAAAAGACGACACCAAAGAAAGCGACGATAAGGAAAACTTTTTGCCTTCTATGGAAGAGGGTCGTCCCGTTAAGCTCAATGATATTCTCGCCGGACAACATTTTACCGAACCGCCGCCGAGATACGGCGAAGCCAGTTTGGTCAAATCCTTAGAAGAACACGGCATAGGCCGTCCGTCTACGTATGCTTCGATTATTTCGACCTTACAAAACCGCGAATACGTCACTCTGGAAAGTAAACGTTTCTATCCGACCGATGTTGGCAGAATCGTCAACAAATTCCTGACCGAGCATTTCACTAAATACGTGGACTACGACTTCACCGCCAATCTGGAAGATGAACTGGATGCGGTATCGCGCGGCGAGCAGGACTGGATTCCGCTTATGACTAAATTCTGGAAACCATTCAGCAACTTGATTATAGAAAAGGAAGAACAAGTCCAACGCAAAGATGTCACCCAAGAAGCAATTGACGAAAAATGCCCGCTCTGTGCCAGCCCCTTATCTATACGATTGGGAAGGAATGGACGTTTTATCGGCTGCACAAATTATCCTGAATGCTCGTATACCCGTAACTTAAATGACGATGCTTCCGCCAGCACTGAGCCAGAAACTGTCGAAGGTCGAGTTTGCCCTAGTTGTGAATCGCCTTTAGTTTTTAAAGTTGGTCGTTACGGCAAATTTATCGGGTGCAGCGCTTATCCCAAGTGCAAACACATAGAACCGTTGGAAAAGCCCCAGGATACAAAAGTCGAGTGTCCACAGTGCAAAAAAGGCAGCATCCTCAAGCGCAAATCACGTAATGGCAAGGTATTTTATTCTTGTTCTGGATACCCTAAATGCAACTACGCACTGTGGGACGCACCTGTCCATGAAAGCTGTCCAGAATGCCATTGGCCCGTCCTGGTGGTTAAGCAAACCAAATCCCGTGGTGTCGAAAAAGTCTGCCCACAAAAAGACTGCAAGTACGCCACACCTTATGAAGGCGACCCTGCCGATGTGCAAGGGCCTAAAGAAACGGTGGTTTGATTTAAAAATTTTCTTGATAGTGCCGTCTTTCTGGGCGGTTTTTATATCTGGTAATAACCGAACTTAATTTAACGTTCTTGCGATGGTATTGTTGCGAGTGAATTCCAGGATATATCTATCTGTGTAATACGATTAAATGCCTTATCTTTTACTGCTAAAGCACCACAGATAATTTCTCCTAAATCAAAGTCCTGGATTAGCCAATCACTAGCCAATCCATAAGCCACAGGAATTCTTAATAGCTTGTTGGGATTTTCTGGATTGATGCTACATTCTTTCAATCCTAGCGCAATTCCTCTCCCTGTTGCCTTCACAAACGCTTCTTTGCGTGTCCAGAACTGGTAGAAAGCTAGTGTTTGCTGGGATTTAGGTAATTGTTGCCAATAGCTTTTTTCTTCTTCAGCAAAGCACTTATCAACCAGTGCCGCCAAATTTGTTCTGGGTTTACACTGTTCAATATCAACGCCCAGCTCACAGTTATGTGCGATTGCCAGCAACAACGTATTGGCAGTATGCGATAAATTAAAAGCCAGCTCAGGATAATCGGCGAGATAAGGTTTGCCATATTCTGCCTTATGGATACGCAGTTGTTTCGGTGCAGCATTAACGGCGTTTCCCAGTAGAATTCTTAACCGAGCATGGATTTCCACATAGCGTCTGCGTAATTGCTCGTTTTTAAAAACGTTAGCATGGTATTGTTCTGCTTGGTCAAGAATTTGCCAATAATAGGGGTAATCGGATTCTGTTTCGGCAATTTTTCCTTTCCAAAGCTTGATTGTTAGACCATCCACTAAGGACTTACCCATGCTCTGCCCACACCGCGCGGATCACTGGCGGCGGTTAATTGCTTCTTGATTTTATCCAGCTGCACGGCTTGCATATCGCCATAATTACGTTTGGTTTCTTTTAAGTGATGGCCTAGCGCTAATAGCTTTGTAATTTCATTATGAGAAAATGCCGCTTTCTCATATTCGATAACATCGGGCAAGTATTGGTGGTGAAAGCGCGGGATGCTAACCCAGGAATCAGGGGTGTTACTTTTGGCAAAATCCAACACACCCAGCAAAACCATCGAGATAATCCGGCTACCGCCGGGGGTGCCTAATACGGCGATACGATCAGGCGTTTCCAGAAAGGTAGGAGTCATACTGGAGAGCATGCGCTTTCCTGGCGCAATCGAATTAGCGATGCCACCCACCAGTCCATAACCGTTCATAGCGCCCGGAAGGCTAGCAAAATCATCCATTTCATCATTTAGCAAAACGCCTGTACCTTCTGGTGCAAATCCTGAACCAAATGGCATATTGATGCTAAGGGTTGCGGCAACACGGTTGCCGTCTTCGTCAATAATTGAAAAATGCGTGGTTTGTATCCCTTGCGCTTGTTCCGGCAGGTCGCCGGATAAAAAATCGCTGGGTAAAACTTTGTCTGGCCTTATGGAGCTACGTAACCCTGCGGCGTAATCTAAGCTGAGTAGGCGCTGGACTGGAATGTCGATAAAGTCAGCATCACCCAGATATAAGGCGCGGTCATGGTAAGCACGGCGCATCGCTTCTGTTATGAGGTGTTTGCGGGTGATATCGTCCGAGTGCTGCAAATCAAAACCTGAGAGTATATTCAAGGCTTCGAGTAAGACAATTCCGCCGGACGATGACGGAGGCGCGCTAGTTATAGTTATGCCTTGATAGTTTCCTTTAATTGGAGTCCGCTCGATAACTTGATAGGCATCAAGGTCTTCTTGGCTCCATACCCCTCCAGCTTTACGAACGCCATTGACCAATTTTTCAGCAATCTCCCCGCTGTAAAATCCATTCCTACCAGATTCGGCAAGTTGTTTTAGGGTTTCGGCCAGATCAGGTTGTTTAAGTATTGAGAAGGGTTGGGGTACTGAACCATGAGATAGGAAAATAGCTCCGGTAGAGTGTTCTCTTTTGAGTACATCGGCGCGGGATATGAGCATTTTTCTGTGCCGCTCAGTGATAGCAAAACCGTTTTTGGCATGTCGGATGGCAGGGGCTAAACTTTCTCCCAGAGACAGTCGGCCATATTTTTCCGACAAATGCACTAATCCTGCAGGTAGACCAGGAATCGCCGCCGACAATGCCCCATCAAGCGATAATTTCGGTACCACTTTGCCGGATTTATCCAGGAACATATCCTTGCGCGAGGCTAATGGTGCTTTTTCACGGCCATCAATGAGGGTTTCAGCATGATCCTCCACCCGATGCAATAACCAGTAACCGCCACCACCCAAACCTGAACCCGCCGGTTCAACTACGGCCAGCGCCGCACTCACTGCCACCGCCGCATCAAACACATTGCCGCCCTTGGCGATGATCTCGAATCCTGCTTCAGTCGCTAAGGGATGGGCAGAAGCTATGGCAACTTTGGGACTAGTTGCATAAACCTGAACAGTCCAGAGTAAAGCGAACAGGCTGCTGATTGCCGTATATCTTGTTAGCGTTATCATCCTGGATTTTTTTGAAGCTTAGATACGGCAAAGTTTGTGTACGTTTTAAACATAAAGTCCAAAAACATTGAGAATACGCAATTTTTATTGTTTTGGTTTACGGTGTGATTTTTTAACCTTTACACGCTTAGTGATAGGTAATGTGTTAACCGTCTTGGTCACTTTAGGCTCAGCTTGCAATGCGTCGCTTTCTGATTGGAAATCAAACGCACCCACCAAATCACCCGCATTAGCACGTACCCCCGGCAACGGTTCTAACTCAAATCGCCGTGTAATAAATTTGATGATTGAAGTGGTGTCGTAAGAGGTATGGTCTACAAAATGCTTTTTGGCAAAAGGCGAGATAATGATGGCCGGTATGCGGGTACCAGGCCCCAGCGGTCGCCCTTAGGCGGCGCAACGTGATCCCAAAACCCACCATTCTCGTCGTAAGTGATAATTACAACGGTATTTTCCCAGGCAGGACTTTTTTTGATTTTATTGAGTATCTCGACTAAGTGTTGGTCACCGGTCAACACATCGGTGTAACCAGGATGTTCATTAAATTGCCCAGTGGGTTTGTAAAAGGCGACTTGCGGCAATGTGCCATTGTCTATTGCCAATAGGAAATCGTCACCATCCTGCAAATGCTGTTCTCTATCCGGCGTCCCAGGTGCAAAACGGGCATAATAATTAAAAGGCTGGTGGTGTGGCTGGAAGTTGATTGTTCCCGCTTTATCTGAATAAATCACACTGCGTTTCACATCAGGTGCTTGTCCGCCATCAGCTAAGGCTTGTTTCCACGCGCCGGCATACCATACCCATGAGATATTTTTGGCGCTTAGGGTATCGCCTATTGTTTTCGTGGTTAGGGGTGACAGCGGTTGCTTATCTGGATCAGCAATGCGAGGGTCACCGTCTTTTGGAGGCGCAATTTTTGAGGGTTGATAAGGCGGTTGCTTGGGTGCAACAAGATAACCGTCTGGCGTAAATGGCAATCCACTGCCTTCAAATTTAGGTGCACCATACATGGCCGAAGGGGGTGAATCGTATCTACGCTTAAGTAGCCCATGTTCATCCAGTGTTACGCGCTCTTCTTCGGGCGCTTCTGGAATCTGCGGGGTGCAGGCACAAATCAGCCATTGATGGTTCAAGAAAGAGCCGCCAAATGCGCCCATAAAAAAGTTATCGGCGAGTACGTAATCTTGCGCCCATTGCCAAAGCGGCAATTTTGAGCCATCGTAATAGCCCATAACAAGGCCGCCAGCATCGGATATGGCGGCGAATTTATTATTTTTACCGCCGTTGATTTGTTCTATATTTTGATAATAACTGTGTACAAGGTCCCGCGTCCTGGCAGACAAAGGCAAATTCAAGGAAGGCTTATCAATTTGAAACGGCTTATTTGGCAGGCGTTCAGCCAGTGGTGGCTTATCTAATTGGCTTGCCCAAATCGGAGGCAACTCCTTGAATGGTTTGCCGTCGTGATCAACTTGGGTATATTGTTCCTTCGTAGCCTGCTTGACACCATTTGCACCTGGGAATAAGCCATAAAGGTTATCGAAACTGCGGTTTTCAGCATAGATGACGATAATATGTTCGATGTCATTTAAAGTTAGCTTTGCTGCTGGAGGCATTTTTGCCGCAAAACCGACGGAATTGCAACAGACCAGTAGAACAGTAACAACCGCATAATACGAATGAAAAAAGCCATTCGGTTTTGCATAATCTGGGTTTTTAATTCGGGTAAAATGTTTGGGAATAATGTTCATGCAATGTTTTCCGGCTGGGCTGGTCGCTTTTTATTTATCACGAATGGTAACACATTAATGGACTCGAAATTATCGGCAAACCCTCTAAAAATGGGCAAAATAGACATCCGGATACTTTATCCAAAAATACCAACCAACTAAATCCAATGACTTCACATAACCTTATTCTCGGCTTTATCGGCATCGGTTTAATGGGTGAACCCATGACCTTACGTCTGCTCAATGCGGGTAATACAGTTTTTGTTTGGAACCGCAGCCCAGAAAAATTGCAAACAGTCACTGAAGCCGGAGCTATTGCCTGTTCGTCAGTTGCAGAACTGGTGAAAGCGGTCGATGTGATTATCCTGTGCCTTGCCGATACCGAAGTCGTCGAGTCGATTGTCCGTAACGATATTGTCAGCAATGGTTCCTCTGGCAAGCTGCTGATTGATTTATCCAGCATCCATCCTGAAAACACCAAACAATTAGCGGCACTGTTGCGTAAACAATGTGGCATGGGTTGGGTAGATGCTCCAGTATCCGGCGGTGTGGCAGGGGCTGAACAAGGCAATCTGGCGATTATGGCTGGCGGCAACGAAGCCGATATTGCTGTCGCAAGGGAAGTCTTAGTGCCATTGTACCGACAACTAACGCACATGGGCGAAGTCGGCAGTGGGCAGATCACCAAAATCTGCAACCAGATGATTGTTAGTTGCAATGTCATGGTCATTGCTGAAATGATGGCGTTGGCGAAACAGGCCGGAGTCGATGTGGCAAAAATACCGCAAGCCTTGGCAGGTGGCTTTGCGGACTCCAAACCCTTGCAAATTATCGGCACGGAAATGGCTTTGGAACAATTCGAGCCTGTTAAATGGCGGGTCAAAACTTTATTGAAAGACCTGAATATGGCGGTAGATATCGCCAAAAAGTGCGGCAACGCTGTCCCCATGTCCGGCCTCGCGGCACAGATGATGCAATTGCACGGTAACAATGGCTTTGTTGAACAAGACCCATCCACCTTAATCAAGCTGTATTCTAAATAAAATGGTACATGCCGACCAACCTGAGCTTGTCGAAGGACATAATTTACCGCTCAAATTCAGTGCCAACTTAAGCCTGTTATTCACTGAATATGAGCTAATTAACCGCTTTAAAGCCGCCAAACAAAGCGGTTTTTCAGCAGTTGAAATGCAATTTCCTTACAGTATTCATCCTGAAATCTTCGCTGGCTTATTGGCAGAGCAGCAGTTGAAACTGGTATTGTTTAACATTGCCGCAGGCGACCTACTGCAAGGCGGTGAAGGTCTTGCTTGTGTGCCGGAAAAAAAAGCGCAATTTGAAGAAGCCTTGGCGCAAGCAATCGCTTATGCCCATTATGTAAAACCGGAAGCCATAAATATTCTCCCTGGGCGGTGTTTAGATAAGCGCCAAAAACCGCATTACCTGGAAACCTTCAAGGAAAACCTGTTGCTGGCGGCAGACACCTTAGCACCGTTAGGGATTAAGGCTGTATTTGAGGCCATCAATACTTACGATATGCCGGGCTTCATAGTCCACAGCGGTAAGCAGATGCTTAACATCGTCAAGCAACTTAAGCACCCCAATCTGTTCATGCAATACGACATTTACCACATGCACCGTATGGGTGAAAACGTGGCGGATTTTATTGGCCATTATGCCGATAAGATCGGCCATATCCAGTTTGCCGATTGTCCAGGCCGTGGCCAGCCCGGGACGGGCGAGATTGATTTTCAGCAGGTTTTTGCTGCCATCCAACAATCAAGTCATTCAGGCTGGTGTGGGGCGGAATACAAGCCTGTTGGGGTGACTACTGAAAGCTTAGGTTGGTTAAAGAATTAACTGCGATGAAGCCTAACTGAATCGCGAATTTAAGCTATATTTATCTCGGATGCTATTTAGCATCTTATCTACTCACTATGGCTTGTAAGTTAACAATTTAATTAGGATTGAATGACATTTTACGTCGTATGTATTACTCCAAGCCTTTTCACAATCACCCCACAATGATGAGAGCAACATGGATTTAGATAGTGCTATTGGTAAACATGCCGAGTGGAAATTAAAGTTTCGTTCCGCTATTTCAATGAAAGAATCAATGGATGCAGCTACTATTTCAAAAGACAATTGCTGCGAACTCGGAAAATGGCTTCATGGTGAGGCTAAGACAAAGTTTAGTAGGCTAGCCAGTTATACCGAATGCGTCAACAAACACTCCGTATTTCATGTGGAGGCGGGCAAGGTTGCGTCTGTGATCAATTCTAAAAAATACACCGAAGCTGAAGCAATGCTTGGTTCGGGTACGTCTTATGCCGTCGCATCCGGTGCGGTGGGCGTAGCAATCATGCGCCTCAAGAAAGAAGCGGGCATTTAACTCCTTTTAAAATTAACCACCCATGTGAGTTTTCTTTGCCAGCTCGGTAGTTTGGGCTTCGTACCTCAATACCAACCTACAAAACACCCAGCATACGGGATATAGTTATCTCGACTTCTTTTGTGCATCGTAACTATTCGACACAGTGGTTAAAATTTTTATGAATAACTGGAATCTGCACTCAATGATTCGAAAAAATTAGGGCGGTTGTGATCGAACAGGTGTGTTTGTATTGTCTACTCAGAAAAAAACAGGTGTCATAATATTGCTTATAGCTTGATTTTATTTAAATTATGTTTTTCGGTGTGAATTTAACAACCTAATCTAAATAAAAAATTAAGTTTTATTGGTCTAATTACAGTTAGGCAACAGTAAGCGGAGGAATCATGCGTCTAAATGGTTGGCAGAGAATTGGATTGGTCTTATCGGTACTCTGGGTATTAGGGGCAGCAATACATGAAAGAAACAAGCAGGTGAACGCCGCACATGAGCTGTTCCAATCACAGTATCGAATGTGTCTGGAGCAAGCAGATGAAGTGAAAAATTGTCACGACAATGTTTCACTTCAAGTTGCCATGGATGGCACTGCCTATTGGCCAGACGTTGCTTTTTATGCATTTGGCTCAGTTATAGCCGGATGGCTCGTAGTGTTAATCACGCTTAGAACCTTTCGTTGGGTTTCTGTCGGCTTTTCGAAAAAGCATGAATAACAACAACATGGTGCTCAACCGGAGCGCTGTTATATACGGTTTTATTTGTCAGCTTTCCGTGCCGCGCCCGGTTAGCTTTATATAGGCAATCTTTAACAAAGGAGCAAAAAATGAATGATGTTTGGACACCAATATTTTCAGGAATAGTTGAAGGACGTAGCGTAACTCTGTCTCGTTACTCAAGCGGAGAGTTAAGGGTAACAACGACTCAACAAAACACAGAAGCCACTGAGGCGATTAGCGATGGTGTAACTCACATATTTCCTGTAGTCATCTCGGAGGGTGACACAATTGAAGTGGATGCCAATACAGCGCAAGAGCTTGAAAATGAACTTCAGCAAGTTGGTTTCTCTGCTCAAGCGGTTCAACAAATTGTGGCGCATGCCTAACGCCAAGCTAAGGGTTCACAAATGCCGCGCAAACTCAAGCTGCTCGTAAGCAAGCAACGTCCTTTACATTCTTACGCTGAGCTTTGGCACGCATCGTATTGCGTGTTGGACGTTGGTCTGCGCAATCCAGTTGGAAGTTCATGGCAGTTTCTCTCTAGTGCAGTTCTCACCGCGTTTACGTTTGAGGCGTATCTCAATCACATTGGCCCTCAAACGGTCGATGACTGGGACAGGAAGGAGCGCTTCTCAGTCTGGTCAAAGTTCAAGCTTCTCCGGAAAGCTCTCGGCGTTACATTCCCTCGCGGAAAGAGCGTCCGCCCGTTGAAAACGGTCTCTGATCTCTTCTTCTTTCGAGACTCCCTCGCCCACGGAAGGTCGCACGAGCTACGGAGCGAGAAGCACCAGTCAATTGACGAATTCGAAAAGGAGAACAGCGATCTTGTTGGCTTCCGGCTACGCACCGATTGGGAGAGCCGCATCCAAACTTCGGAATTTGCAGAATGTGCACGTGAAGATGTTGAGGCGGTCATTCGAACGCTCGATGCCGCGCGGAAGAACAATCGTGACATCCTGTTTAACTCGGGGATCGGCTTTCATTCGGCAACGTTACTCGGTGAGCCCTAACCCTTCCATCGAGGGGATGCCCAAAACCCGTAAGGTGCTTAAATGTAGGATGTGGTGAGGTACGAACCGCATCGTTCGAGTTTCGCGATTGATGCGGTTCACTATATTCACCGCATCCTACGCTCCTCCTTACCGTAAGACTATGCGTCAAATCCTTGTAGCTCGGTAGGTTGGGGTGAGGAACGAACCCCAACGTTTGATGCCTCGAATTGTTGGACTTCGTACCTCACTCAAACTTACAATACATCCAACATAAGGGATATGTATTAAGCATCATGAATTCTTCGAATATCCGCTCCCCTTGGGCTCGCTTCGCTTTCTTCATACTCAGTGTTTTCTGGGCGGCATCGGGCTGGTTCGTCTTACTCCAGGGCGGATTCCACAAGACCTACAAATACTCGAGGGAAACGACATATGTAAACGGGGCAGGTGCCGTGTTTATGGCTTACCTATTCTTGCTCTTGGCAACTATCTCAGCCTCAGTCGTTCTTCAGAGCATTGGCGCACGTCGGTGGGCATTTATAGCTTTGGTATTGGCCGTTCTCGTGCCACCGTGCCTATTCCTAATGCAAACTTAAGAACTGCATCTGCGTTTACTCCTCTTCATACCTACAAACGCCTGTGCCATTTGTTTTAGCGCGTGGAGAAAACACCGCAGTCTGACCTTTATATAGCACTATCAATCTGCATGTCGCTAAAAATTGCCTGATAGTCTTTAGGCCGATAATCCTGAAACCACTCCGCAAACACATTGTTTTTCCGATGCGGATTAATCGCCGCATCCTTCAATAATTCATCGTGGTAATGCGTCATATGAAGCTTAACAACGGTGCTTCGGCTACTCAGTTGCGGCATAAAACCACGTTTCCATTGTTTCATGGCTTCAACTTCTGCCAATATTTCATCCTGTTCTGGCAGCTTTAGCTTACCTGTCAACAAGTTAACCAACCAAAACGATGCCAAATGAGCGGTCAAGCAATTGGAAAAAGTTGCAGCACGGCCAATAAATGCCAAGTTATCGATATGTGGATGAATAATATGCCGATAGAGATAAACGCCATCGGTTTCCTGGGTGTTATGGTAAGCATCGGGTAAAAATGAGGTATTGGCGCGGTATCCAGTGCCTAAAATAATGACATCGCAAGTGATTTTTTCGCCGTTTTCAAGGATTATCCCATCACTGGTATATTCTTTGATGTTGGAGTTCTGGTTGTTTATAACCCCCTGCTTCATAAGCTGATAAACTTGTTTTCTGGGCAGAAAATCCAGATTGAATATATCCGTTTCAAACGGTTCATCCGGCAGTGCATTGCAGGCCTTTAGCGGATATTGGAATTTGATAATGGCTTCTGTCAATCGCCAAAACCCTGAAACCAGCCAAGGCGTTAGTTTATGTAAGCCTTTTGCCAAACGTCCTGGGCGGTGATAAAGCGGGAGAAAAGCACAGATAAACCGGGTTAGGTAGATTCGGCGGACATCCAGGAAATCTAAAATATCCATAGGAATCGGCCAATGCGCTTTTCGGTAAATCAATGTGGTCGATTTGGCGAATTTGGCGACTTCTCCCGCCACATCGAGCGCGCTTTTACCGAAGCCTACAACGGCTACTTTTTTGCCGATAACTTCCGATGGGCTTCGATATTCCGATGAGTGCATGATCTTGCCCTTGAAGCTTTTCTGTTTTGGAAATTCGGGCAAATAGGGATCAAAATAAAGTCCACTGGCAACGACAATAAAGTCGTAGGTTTTGCTTTTGGGTTTTGACGTAACACAATCGGTATAATTGACTGTCCAATGGCCGTCATTTGATTGCTTAAGGCTATTGATTTCGACGTTAAACAGGATTTTGTCGTAGATATTGAAATCTTTGGCGTAATTCTCGAAATAAGCCTGTAACTCTTCGCCGCTGGGAACGCGGGGGAAACTATCAGGCATAGGGTAATCGGGAACTTCGTAAAGCGACTTTGGCGTTTGCAATCCAAACGTATGATAACCGGATGTCCAAACGCCACCGACTTGGTCGCCATTTTCTAAAAGCTCGACATCAAAACCAGCTTGATTAAGCATTCTTCCGGCGGCAAGCCCAGATACACCCGCACCGATAATACCAATAGTCTTAATATTTTTTGATAGTTTCATCGCGTTATTTATAAGCTGGTGTCTTCCTTACTGCCGACAAAAATTAAAGCAAGATTTTACCCTGCACAAAATTTGCCGAGACTAGAAAGAGGCGTATGAAAAAATTTTTGCTTGAAGCTCGTAGCTGGGTTTTTAAACCCAGCTATAATCCGAAAATGCTTATTTCTTATCTTTTTTAGCTGCCTTATCTCCACCATAAAGACTATAAGCCCCAAATACCATTTGATGCGGACGGCCAAGCTTTTCTTTAGTGAAATCAATAGCAATTTTCTCTTTTAGCTGTTTGCCATTCCAGCCGTAAGCTTTAAAGAATTGTTCGTTATCTTTGCCTTTTTTATCCCAGTTTGCCAGGAGTGAAGAGGTATAGTAAACGCGTTTGCCGTCCCAGCTTGAAGACACCATATTCACCTGTGCGCCGATTTTATGCTCGTATACTTGTTTCGGTTTGAAGGGGTCAGTAATGTTGAAGGCGCGGGTCATGCCGTCCATAAAGGTGTTAACCCACAACAGTTTGTCATCACTAGAAATTGAAATGTCGACAGGCAATGGAATTTTAGCCGGTTCGCCAATGTCGGCAACTTCTTTGGCTTGCCATTCGCCTTTTTTATCTTTGTGGATCAGCCAGATTTTTGAGGTCAAGGCGGTGCTGGTGAAACAGTAATCATGTTTTTCATCCCAGGCACAGCGGATTTCCAAAGGCGCACCCGGCACGTCGAACACTTTTTTTGGCTGTTTGGTGTGTAAATCCCATTGCACCACCGTATTGCCGAAGTGTTTCATCGCTTCCGGATCGGCGAGCATTTTACCGAAATCCATCATGTAATTCGACCACCCTGTAAAGGATGATGTGAACATGACATTATGGCGGGGCATGACGCGTAAATCGTAGCCATAACCGTCGGCATATTTACCGGTTTTTACTGCGCCGCCCAAATCGCTGTCGGTAGGCATCCAATGCGTGTCGATATATTTGCCGTCATTGGTGTATTCGACTAGTCCGGTGCGGCCTCCGTGATCTTTGTTATTAGACAGCCCAGTCATAATCATGCGCCCAGGCAAGGCGTAAGTGGTATGCGGGCCGACCACACCACCACTTTTAGCGACAAAATCAGTAATGGTGTTGGTTAATGCTGGTTTTGCCGGATCGGTATGAATATCGAACACAAAGAGTTTATTGGTATCCAGCCCACCTGCCCATAAATACTGGCGGTCGTCTGTAACCCCGGAATGATGCGCTTCGTTGCGGCCACCGACCGAAAGGGCATTAATGACTTTGCCGTAAGTTTTTGATTTTGGTCTGGCATCAACAGTCACTAATTTGTCCTGTTCGTCGCCCAAGCCTTCAACACCTAACGTCCAAATGTAGACAAAATCTTCTTGCCCTGTGATTTTTGGGGCATAAGGCGATAAGCAGGTCTCATCGGCCAGTACTGAATTAGTCGCAATTCCTGTTAAAGCAGCAGCGGCTAAGCTCACGGCGCAGAAGGTTTTTAACCTGTTACGCAAGTTTGTTGTTGTATTCATAGCTTCCTCTCTGATTTTGTAATTATTATTGTTGTTGTACCCGATTAAGATCAATCCGCTAAAGCCAGCGCTCCTGAAGGGCATTGGCAGATAACATCTTTTACTTCTTCTTCGCTGGCTTTGGATGGGTCAATGACAAATTGACCATCTTCAACTTTAAATACTTCGGGCAATGATTTAACACAAACGCCAGCATGACAACATTTACTTGAATCCCAGTTGACTTGCATGTTACACCTCCTATGGGTGGATGAATTAACCGCGATTAACTTTCCGCAGTCGTTGGGTCGATGATGGTAAGGATCTGCGAAATTTTATTGGCCGGAAAACCGCCTTGTTCGGCATGCGATCTTACGGTGGCTTCATCCGGTGCAATGTAAACGCAATAGACTTTATTATCGGTCACATAGCTTTCCAGCCACTGGATTTTCGGACCCATTCCGCTCAGGACACCACAGGATTTTTGTGAAATGCCTTGTAACTGCTCAGGCGTTAAAGCACCCGCGCCGGGAATTTCACGTTCTATAAGGTATTTGGGCATAACGTCTCCTCCTAAAATATATAAAAACGACCAGCATCTTATGTTGTGAGATCAACATCAAACGCTGAAATAATCATCCAGTAAATCATGACAACATTGCTTTAAGGGGGTGACAGATTGCTCGATTTTCATTCGTAGCAACGCACCCTGCCACATATTCACTAATAAATCAGCCATATCATCCGCCGGTTTATCAATGCGGACAGTATGTTCCATTTGTGCCTTTTTCAGGCCAGCTGCCAGCAAATCCCTGTATCGGTGAACGGCTAATTGCAATGACTGTTGGCATAAGTCGCTGGTATCACCGATTTCGCCCATCAAGTTACCCAGCAGACAACCGCCTTTAAACTCCGCTTTTTCCAAAGCAACGATCAATTCATTAAAATAGTTTTTTAATGCAGTCAATCCATCGAGTTCAGGGTTTTGAATATAGCGATCGAGTTCAATTATGAAAGGGTCGATGTAATGCTGGATGACCTCGGCGGCAAAACTTTCCTTACTGGTAAAGTAGTTGTAGAACGAGCCTTTAGGGATTTGCACCGCATCCAGAATTTCCTTAAGCCCCGTGCCATGGTAACCCTGCTGCATCAATAGCTGCACCCCTTGAGACAGAAGGTTTTCTTTGTTGATTTGTTTTTTAGCGATGACCATGAGTTATAATACGACCGGTTGTCTTATTTTGTCAAGGGAAATACTTATTCCAAGATATTATTATATGCAATTGATATTTATAAATAAAAATAAATTTAGCAATGTCTCTGTGAGATTTTTGGCGCTGATGATGCCCCTATAACTAACAACTATTAAAAATCCGTTTAGATTAATATTTTCACATTTTGGTGTTAAGACAATCAGGCAGGATATTGATTTATGTAAGATAACCGCGCCTTTTAAGGTGCGACAATTTGCCGCATTCCAAGGACTGTGAAAATCCGTTAGACTAATCTTAACTTTTGTAGGCGTTCGTTAGTTACACCAGTTAGCATCCTTCCCCTCTAATGCGGGCTTTTGTTTAGCCCGCATCTTTTTAGCGAGATCATCATGAAAAGCGGCGACACAGCTATGAATACCCAGCCAGAATCTCGTATCAAAATTGACGAGCGTATCGCTTATCATCAGGCAGGACATGCCGCCGCCATTTATCTTGGCAATAAGCAAAAGCAGTTACCCGCAGTGCATTTTCAAATCATCATCAAACCACAGGTATGGGAAGGGCAAAAATCAAGTCGATTCATGCGTAATCAGGGTAAATACACCGCTAAGGTTGAAGGTGGCCGCTTAATTCAAAGCTTGCCAATGTCTTTTACTGAAGCCACACAATACCTTTCCTGGCCCGAACAAGAAGAGTGTTTGTGCGCTTTTGAGGCAGATGTTATCAATTTGCTGGCTGGGTCGTTGGCAGAGGCAAAATATGTCGCAGTACGCGATAATGAAGTGTTCAATCCCAATTTGGTTTATTTGGGTGCGCTAAAGTTCTATGGTGGGAATACGGACTTGGAGGTCATTGCCGAGTACTTGGAGTGTTTTATGCTTCATAAGGCAGAGCGCGACCGGAAATTGGCAGAGCTGTTTTTGGCGGCTTATAATTTCGTCAATAAACGGTCAAACTGGCGAGCCATCTCTGCCCTTGCAAATTTTATTTTGGATACGCCCAAAGTGGATCCAACAGACATTATTCAGTGCGAAGAAGTTATTTCCTTGCTTGAATCCCGTTTGGCGGCGTAAATTTTAACTACGGTTACCAAATAACGCCGTCCCAATCCTGATTATCGTAGAGCCTTCAGTTATTGCGGCTTTTAAATCTCCCGTCATACCAAACGAGTAAGTGTCCAGTTCTGGGCGATTTAGTTTCACAACCGCTTTTACAAGTGCGCTATAAGGTAAGCGTTGCTGATGGTAATCGTCCTGTGGCGCAGGAATTGCCATGACACCGCGCAGTTTCAATCGAGGCAATGCGGCTACTGCCGAGCATAATTCCGGTAACTCAGTCAGGCTAACACCCGATTTGCTCTCTTCACCGCTGACGTTAACTTGCAGACAGATATTTAAGCGCGGTAAGTTAGTAGGGCGTTGCTCATTTAATCGCGTGGCAATCCTTAAGTTATCAACACTGTGTATCCAACTAAAATGCTGGGCGATCAATTTTGTCTTATTAGATTGGATTGGGCCTATAAAATGCCAGGTGATGTCATAAGCACCGAGGGCTTGCTGCTTTGATAGTGCCTCTTGACAATAATTCTCGCCAAAATGTCGAAGCCCAGATTGATATGCCATGGCAATATCGCTTGCGGGTTTGGTTTTACTTACTGCCAGTAACAAGACCGTTTCTGGCGAGCGGTCGCAGTCTTGGCAATATTCTTCTATTTGACTGCGGATAATATTTATTCTTTGCGGGATGGTCATATGATGTTGAGTTAACGACATTAGATTTAAAAGTGGTCTTTGTTTATTAAACAATATCGCTTTAAAAAAGCGAAGAGTTGAACTATTGTTAAACGATAAATTGTAACCTTCCTTTTGTGTTCCAGGAGTAAACTGTGGATATCGCCGAATTGCTAGCTTTTTCAGTCAAAAACAATGCCTCGGATTTGCATTTGTCGGCAGGTTTGCCGCCCATGATACGGGTTGATGGTGATATTCGGCGAATCAACATTCCCGCGTTAGAGCATAAAGAAGTCCACGCACTGATTTATGACATCATGAACGACAAGCAACGCCGGGATTATGAGGAGTTTCTGGAAACCGATTTTTCTTTTGAGTTGCCTGGCATCGCTCGGTTTCGGGTGAATGCGTTCAATCAGGAACGTGGCGCAGCAGGCGTGTTCAGAACAATTCCATCAAAAGTGTTGTCACTGGAGGAATTAAAAGCGCCCAAGTTTTTTGCCGAGTTAACCACCAAATCGCGTGGGCTTATCTTGGTCACTGGGCCTACCGGGTCGGGCAAATCAACCACTTTGGCGGCTATGGTTAATCACATCAATCAGAATGATTATGCCCATATACTAACGGTAGAAGACCCTATCGAATTTGTACATGAAAGCCAAAAATGCTTGATTAACCAACGCGAAGTGCATCGGGACACCCATGGTTTTAATGAGGCTTTACGTTCAGCGTTGCGGGAAGATCCCGATATTATTCTGGTCGGCGAAATGCGGGATTTGGAAACCATTCGCTTAGCGTTAACAGCAGCAGAAACCGGTCACTTAGTATTCGGTACCTTGCATACCACCTCGGCAGCCAAAACAATCGATCGTATTATCGATGTATTTCCTGCCGCAGAGAAAGATATGATAAGGTCGATGTTATCAGAATCCTTGCAAGCGGTAATTTCTCAAACACTGCTCAAGAAAACAGGCGGTGGCAGGGTTGCCGCCCATGAAATCATGGTGGGTACATCTGCCATCAGAAACTTGATCCGTGAAGCTAAGGTCGCCCAGATGTATTCGGCTATCCAAACCGGTCGTAAGGATGGTATGCAAACCCTAGATCAAAACCTGAAAGAATTGGTCGATCAAGGTTTGATACATTCCAAGATGGCGATGAGCAAAGCCGTTAATAAAGACATGTTCCGATAAGCTGAGTACAGGGTATGGATTTTAAAGCGTTGTTAGAATTGATGGTGAAACGAAAGGCATCTGATCTTTTTATTACTGCCGGCAGGCCACCCACCATTAAAGTTGATGGAACTCTGATTGAAGTTTCCAAAACCGTATTGACCAATGAGCAATCCCTGATGGTTGTTCAGAGCCTCATGGATCAACGGCAAAAAAGCGAGTTTGAAAATACCAAGGAATGTCAATTTGCCGTCGGTTACCCCGGCTTGGGTCGATTCAGGATTAGCGCATTTACCCAGCGTGATGCTGCTGGCATGGTGTTACGACGAATTGAAAACCAGATTCCTGATTCTGAAGACCTGCATTTGCCGCCCATCCTAAAAGACTTGATTATGGAAAAACGGGGATTGGTTATATTTGTTGGTGCGACAGGTACGGGTAAATCAACCTCATTGGCTTCCCTGATAAAACACCGAAACCAAAACAGTACCGGCCACATTATTACTATCGAAGATCCGATAGAATTTCAACATCCGCATTTGGGTTGTATTGTTACTCAACGTGAAGTGGGTATTGATACCGAATCCTATGAAGTTGCTTTAAAAAATACCCTGCGGCAAGCCCCTGATGTCATTTTGATCGGTGAAATCAGGACACGGGAGACCATGCAGAATGCGATCACTTTTGCCGAAACTGGGCATTTGTGTTTGTCCACCTTGCATGCCAACAACGCCAACCAGGCATTGGACAGAATCTTACATTTCTTTCCTGATGAGATGCACGATCAGTTGTGCATGGACTTGTCATTGAACTTGCGCGGCATCGTCGCCCAACAATTGATTAAGCGCGCCGACGGTAAAGGACGTTATCCGGCGATTGAAATATTGTTGAACACTCCCTTGGCGAAAGACTATATCCGCAAAGGCGAAGTGAATAAGCTTAAGGAATTGATGAAATCGTCCCGCGAACAAGGTATGCAAACCTTCGACCAGGCACTATTCGATTTATATACCGCAGGAAAGATAAGTTACGAGGATGCGTTGAATTCGGCGGATTCCAGAAACGAAGTACGCCTCATGATTAAGCTGGGTGCTGCCCAGGCAGGTGGGTTTGATAATGACGATATGTTCTTATCTGAGACGGAAAATTAACATCGGATAGGGGACAACCCTTGTGGGTTCCCCCTATCCGAATGAGCCGATTTTACCTCAATTGCCCGATAAGTCCTTTAATGCCAACAACACCTGTTCGCAATGTCCCTTGACGCTGACCTTGCGCCACTCCCTTACCAATACACCTTGTGGATCAATAATAAAAGTGCTGCGTTCGATCCCTTGGACTTGTTTGCCGTACATGTTTTTCATTTTGATGACATCAAATATCTGACAGAGTGTTTCGTCCGTATCGGAAATCAAATCAAACGGAAATTCCTGTTTGCATTTGAAGTTTTCATGGGATTTGAGTGAGTCTCTGGATACGCCCAGCACAACAGCATTTAACGCACTAAACTGTTCGATATTATCCCGAAAATCTTGTCCTTCCTGGGTGCAGCCGGGCGTACTGTCTTTGGGGTAAAAATACAGCACGACAAAGCTGCCGCGATAATCACCTAATTTTATGGTTTTATCGCTAGTCGCTTTAGCTTCGAAGTCTGGTACAAGGTCGCTAATATTGGGCTTAGCCATAGTTACACCTATCGTTTTATGGGTTCAAGAATTGCATCGATGTTTAGATGATCGCAAAAATCTAAAAATTCCTCACGCAACGATAAAAGATGCAGTTGCGGGGGAATTAAAATCACCAGTTTGGTTGAAAATACTGGTGTTTGGGCATAAGGTGCCAAATAAGAACTGCCCGTAATCTCTTCAATCTCAATATCACGTCCCAACAAAAAAGTGGCGATGGATTCTATGATGCTTTCCTTATCCAGGGAAATAGTCTCCAGTGTATAAGGCACAGTATCCTTGCCTTTCTCCTTAGCTTCCGTCCGTAGGGTGTGAATCTTGATTTCCATGCGCTTCTGAATTAAATCCAGGGCGCTTTCGACTTTGGCAATCTGGTTCCAGTTGCCTTGTATTAACAAGTAGCTGGCGGTAGACTGGCCTAGGCTGGACGACCTTATTTCCACAACATTACATTTACAATCACGGATAGTGGGCAATATTTCCGCAATAAAATGGGTGTCTAGCTTTCCTAAAGCGGTAATGGTTAGTTGCATGATTATTTAAGTTGTTGTTTTGCCGAATTCTATCATCAAACGGGAAAAACATGATTAACTAAGATCATTTTCTATGCCAGGACAACCGACTTTTTGGCGTTAAACATTAGGCGTATCATCAGATTATGAAAAAGCAAAAGCTAGTCGTTGCAATATCCTCAAGGGCTTTGTTTGATTTGGATGAATCCCATGCGATTTTTGAGAAGCAAGGCAAAGAAGCCTTTTGTCAATACCAAGTAGAGCATGAAGACGAAATTCTAGCGCCAGGTTATGGTTTTCCCCTGGTAAAAAAATTCCTGGCCATCAATGAGAGCAGCCCCGGCGAGCCATTGCTTGAAATCATCTTACTTTCCCAGAACAGTGCGGATACGGGGCTTAGGATATTCAATTCCATTGCCCATCATAAACTAAACATTAGCCGAGCCGCATTTACTAGCGGTGTTTCGCCTTATGCGTACATGCCTGCATTTGGCGCACATTTGTTCTTGTCTGCGAATGCCGACGATGTCGTCAAAACCCTGGATGCCGGTTTTGCGGCAGCAACGATTATGAGCGGATCTTCCACATCCAATCAAAACCAACAATTACGTATTGCTTTTGATGGCGATGCGGTGTTGTTTTCCGATGATTCTGAGCGTATTTATCAGGAGCAGGGCTTGGCTGTATTTGCCGAAAATGAACGGAATGAAGCCAAAAACCCCTTACCGGGCGGGCCGTTCAAGGATTTTTTGGCACGTCTGCACCACATCCAAAAATTGTTTGATCCTGATTGTTCCCCTATCCGAACGGCGTTAGTTACTGCGCGGGCAGCACCCGCGCACGAACGGGTGGTAAGGACACTCAGGACTTGGGATATTCGTATAGATGAAGCGCTATTCTTGGGCGGAATGCCCAAGGGCGCATTTTTGAAGGCGTTTGGTGCAGATATTTTCTTTGATGACCAAAAAGGCCATTGTGAGTCGGCGGCAGTGCATGTGGCTGCCGCGCATGTGCCACATGGAATTACCAACAAAAAATCAAAGTCTTAGGTTATCCTGCCATGCTCGGTGCTTAAGCGGCTATACAGTCCGCTCTGGCGTCAAAACCGTTGCCGTGGGTTGATTTCCGGTAGGATGCGGTGAGGTACGAACCGCATCGTTCGCGTCATTCCCCTGCCGTAATATCCGGCAATTCGCTTTCATTGCCCCAATTTTCTGGATAAACCCCTTGTGCCACATAGCCATGAAAGCTGGAATGCGGCCAGTCCTTTACGCTAGTTACCCAGCCATGTTTGACCAGATTCCAATGGATGTAATCGACATGTTGTCGATAATCGATGTCGTCGCGGATGAGGTGTTCCCAAAAGCGCCGCTGCCACAAGCCCCCTTTCGCCCCGTTTTTGGCGGCTTTTTGAAATCCGCTCACCTTTTTCAACGCGGCGGGAAAAATAAGCCTTTATCAACCCCCATCGGGTCGAAAAATCAGTATCGCCCTCCGGCAAGGTCAAGATGCAGTGTAAGTGGTCTGGCAAAATCACAACCGCATCAATCTCAAAAGGATGTTTGTCCTTCACATGGGCAAAAGCCCTCCGCAGCACATCAACCCGGTCAGTCAAAAGCCGATTGCCACGCCGCTCGGCCAAGTTCACGGTGAAAAACCAAGTCGCCCCGGGATGCATAAATCGGCGATATTCAGTCATGGTTATAGATTACCTCATGAATTTCTCGAACGATGCGGTTCGTACCTCACCGCATCCTACGTGCTGAGCTTGGATACGTACCTGCATAAGAAATTACGATTTCGTTCCCTTTTTGAAAGGCTATTGCTTCGAAACTGTTACTATTATTCTCTATATGGTTGAATGGTGTCCAACCTTCAGGAGCAGGAAATTGATTTAAAATAGAGCGGGTTGAAACATAGCTTCCGCCCGCCATCAATGCATATTCAATATTAGTTGTCATAAAATCTCACTTTAAAAGTGTAATGTTTCGTTAATCTATTTCTTTGTGGTGGGTTTTTCTATGGGAAAAGGCGCTTTAGGCCCATCTGTTGACTCCCAACCAGACTTAGTTCTAACCATTTCCATACAACCCATTTCTTTCACTGGATCTTTCTTCGGAATTCGGTCAATTATTTTAAGATTCGGCAGTAAATTTCGGTTTAATTCGTTAACGCTAGCAACCGAAATAAAACCGAATTTACTGTCTTCTTTTAAAAGGCTTTTTTCATCTGACGACAAGCTGATAACTACATTGGCTGTTTGAAATTGTGCTGGATATTCCTCAATGGGAATTTGTTTCCAATTGCTGTCATATTTGAAAAAAGATAGGGTGGGTTGGGTCTTCCCCACTTGTTATATGAATTACAACGATCTGGCTGTACGGCAATGTAAGGCATGCCATTGAGAATATCCAATCGGATTAACAAAAAATTGGTGCTACCGATGCTCTCATCGTATTCACTTTCCCAGCTAATTTTTTTTTGGGTGCCGGGAATTGTGAAGCTAAAATCATGCTCCGTTACTGGAGAAGGCGACTTAAAATCATAAAGCCCGTCCTGGGAAGTAATTGTTACTCCAACCCGAAAAATTAAATGGAATAAATCGAGCAGTACGCCTTGAGATCGTGAAAATGATCGGTCAATGATCAAATTTGATCCATCGTGCAATTGGACTTCTTCTTCCCAACTGGAACTAGTGGAAGCACGCAGGATTAATCCAAAACTTATAATTAAAAGCATGATAAATACAAGTCTTTGAATAAAATGTCTTTTCCTCTTGGCTTCTTTCTCTAAGTCATTCATTTTCAATTCTCACTTTTAATTTCAAATATTCCGCAAATCAATATTAATGTGTTTATTTCGTTGTTTGGCTTTACTGTCGCCATTCGGGACTTTGCAGCCGTTCGGAAGAATCATAGATTCCAGGGATTTATGGACTTAACAACTCTGTAAAGACGTATTGCTTAGACTTGGCACCGGCGATTTCTTTAACTAATTTGGGGACTAGATAGCCAGGTAGTCGATCGTGAGCTTGTGTCATGATTCGCCTTGCATCTTCTTCTGGAACCTCAAAATGGCCTGTTCCGGTCGCTTTATCCAATAAATGTAGATAGTAGGGGATGATGCCATTGGCAAAAAGCTGCTCGCTTAGTTCACATAATGTTGCCGCGTTGTCATTGACCCCTTTTAGCAGTACAGATTGATTGAATAGAGTAATGCCATTATTTTTTAATAGCTTACATGCAGTGATAGCCCGTTCATTAAGCTCGTTAGCGTGGTTGGCATGGACAACCAGGATCAATTGCTTGCTGCAACTTGCCAAGAGATTGACCAATTCATCCGTCACTCGTGCTGGCAAAACGATGGGTAAACGGCTATGGATCCTGATCCGTTTGATATGATCTATCGTTTCCAATTGCCTGATAAGTTGTGACAATCGTGCATCGCTTAGCAGCAAGGGATCGCCACCACTTAAGATGGCTTCGTTAATTGTTGGGTCGGATTTAATGTATTCGATTGCGCCGCTTTCTTGCTGTTTGCTGAGTTGTAGTTCGTTATAGGGGAAGTTTCGACGGAAACAATATCGGCAGTTAATGGCACAACTGCCGGTGTTGATTAATAAAACCCGTCCCTGATATTTATGTAACAGCCCTGGTTGTACGGCAGCTTTAATATCACCCACTGGATCAAGATTAAAACCAGGGTAATCAAGCAGTTCGCTTTCAATAGGCAATACTTGCCGTAACAAAGGGTCGTTTGGATTGCCTTTTTCCATACTGGCGGCAAAACTTAGCGGGACTCGCATGGCAAACTGGTTGCTGGCGGACTGTGAAATAGGCAGATCGCCGGGATTTAGCTGAAGATATTCGCATAAATCTTCGATTGAGGTGAAGGCTTCTGAAAGTTGTTGTTGCCAGTTAAGGGCAAAATGGCGCGCTTCCAATTGTCGTTCTGGCATTTAGGACGTATTTAGGTTTCTGTCGAAGTCAGCGTCTATTATATAATGCCGCCATTTAGTTTATTGATTCGATTCGAGGATAGAATGGCTGTTTATAGCACAAGTGAATTTAAAGCCGGATTAAAAGTTATGTTGGACAACGATCCGTGCGCAATAATTGAGAATGAGTTCGTCAAACCGGGCAAAGGACAGGCGTTCAATCGGGTCAAAATCAGGAACCTCAAGACGGGGCGAGTTATCGAACGCACGTTTAAGTCCGGCGAGTCGTTGGAAGGTGCGGATGTGGTCGATGTCGATATGCAATACCTGTACAGTGACGGCGAATTCCGCCACTTTATGAAACCTGATACGTTTGAGCAGTACCAAGCGGATGAGAAAATTGTAGGCGACGCAGCTAAATGGTTAAAAGATCAGGATTCTTGTATGGTCACCCTTTGGAACGATGCACCGCTGGCGGTTACTCCTTCCAATTTTGTTGAGTTGACAATTGTCGAAACTGATCCCGGAGTGCGAGGCGATACGTCTGGTGGCGGTGGTAAACCAGCCAAGCTGGATACCGGAGCAGTGGTGCGAGTACCTTTGTTTGTGCAGATTGGTGAAGTTATTAAGGTTGATACCCGCACGGGTGAATATATCTCTCGGGTGAAAGAATAAAGTTATCAAAGGGTTTGATAATAGAAGAATCAAGGATGGAGTGGCAGCCGTCCTGCAACTTAGAGTTGCTTTGCTTACGAGCGCAAACACTTCAGAAAATACGCCAATTTTTTGCAGATAAGGATGTCTTGGAGGTGGAAACCCCGCTGATAAGTATGGCGATTGGCACTGACCCTAACCTGGATTTTTTCACCACGGAATATCATTGGCCACCTAAGCAACGAACACTGTTTTTGCAGACTTCCCCAGAGTTTGCCATGAAACGGCTGCTTGCCGCAGGCAGCGGGTCAATTTATCAGATCTGCAAGGCTTTCAGGAATGGTGAATCAGGACGTTTTCATAATCCTGAATTTACTTTGCTGGAGTGGTATCGCGTTGGCTTTAACCTGCCGCAATTGATGGACGAAGTGGTTGAGTTGATTGCTTTATTATTTGATCAGAATCCGCTACAAACAACCCAAAAAGTAAGTTATCAAGCCCTTTTTCAGCAACATACTGGCTTAAATGCTTTAGTATTTTCTTACGAAGACTACGCCAAATATGCCCATAATAGCGGACTAATTGACGCGACAGCCCTCTGCGGACACGATCATGTAGTCTGGCTGGATTTTATTTTTAGCCACCAAATTCAGCCGAATTTGGGGAAAAATGCCCTATATATGGTGCATGGCTACCCTGCTTGTATGTCTTCATTGGCTAGAATTAATCAGGATAACCCCTTAATTACAGACCGTGTTGAGTTATTTATCAACGGCGTTGAGCTGGGGAATGGCTATTATGAGCTCAGTGATGCAAAAGAGCAGGAACGGCGTTTTGATACAGAGATTGCTATTAGGCAGGCCAATAAATGTCCGAATGTAGTCAAGGATGAACGCCTATTAGCCGCATTAAAGCTAGGTTTGCCGGACTGTTCGGGCATAGCCATAGGATTGGACCGAATCTTGATGTTGTTGTCGAATAGCCCAACAATCGACGATGTTTTGGCTTTTTCCATAAGCAAGGCTTAAGCTGATTGAATATTTACTGTATTATAATCACTCAGTTTTTGTAGTGGGCACAATGACGTTTCTCTAGGTTTAAATGAAATTACACATACTTATACGTTTTTTACTGATCTGCCTGCTACTCGTTTCCCAGTCGGTTAAAAGCGAAGAAGAATTCATAGTCAGCGATATTCAAGTAAAGGGATTGCAACGCATTTCTGAAGGGACGGTTTTCAATTACTTGCCAGTCAACGTGGGCGAACGCTTTTCTTTGGGCAATGTAGGCCCAGCCATCAAGGCCTTATTCAAGACCGGATTTTTTAAAGATGTTTCTCTGGAAAGGGAAGGCTCGACGCTGATTGTCAATGTGGTTGAGCGACCATCAATAGCAAAAATTATTTTTGAAGGCAATAAGGATATAAGCAAGGATGACTTGACTAAAGCGTTAGATAAGATCGGTTTGTCCGAAGGTAAGATATTTGACAAACAAGTGTTAGACAAAGTCGAGCTTGAATTAAAACGCCAGTACCTCAGTCACGGTAAATACAGCTTAAAGATCAAAACGGAAGTGGCTAATTTGACCCGAAATCGGGTCGGTATCCGTATCAATATTTCCGAAGGTAGAGTTACAAAAATAAAAGAAATCAATATAGTAGGCAACAAGGCTTTCGATGATGCAACTTTGTTGAAAAAACTGGAGTTGAACACCACCAACCTTCTGTCGTTCTACTCAAAAGATGACCAGTATTCTAAGCAAAAGCTGCAGGCTGACCTTGAAACCTTACGGTCTTATTACCTGGACAGAGGCTATATCAACTTCAATATCGAATCGACTCAGGTTGCTATTACGCCAGATAAGAAGGACATTTATGTCACCATCAATGTTAAGGAAGGCGATGTTTATAAGCTTGAAAAAGTCAAACTGACCGGCAATTTGGTCGTGAAACCTGATGAGCTTATTAAGTTAATGACAGTCGGGCCAGGGGAAACTTTTTCCAGAAAAAATGCCACAGAAACCTCAAAAGCCATTCAAGATCGTTTGGGCGATGATGGGTATGCATTTGCTAACGTCAATATGGTGCCTGAAATTCACGAAGCGAATAAAACCGTGGACATGGCCTTTTTTGTTGATCCCGGCAAACGGGCTTACGTACGGCGGATCAATTACAGCGGCAACACCAAAACCCGCGACGAAGTCTTGCGCCGGGAAATGCGTCAGATGGAATCGAGTTGGGCATCCAGTTCCAAAATTGAGCGTTCAAAGACTCGACTTGAACGGCTGGGCTACTTTGAAACGGTAACTGTAGAAACGCCGCCCGTTCCTGGTACGGCAGACCAGCTTGATGTCAATTATTCCGTCGTTGAGAAATCATCCGGTAACTTATCGGCGGGTATCGGTTTTTCTCAGGTTCAAGGTATCGTGATAAATGCCAATTTATCCCAAGACAACGTGTTCGGTTCTGGTAAGCGGGTAAACCTTGCCTTCAACAATAGTGATTTCTTGACCAGTTATCAGTTTGGATTTTTTAATCCTTATTTTACGACTGACGGGGTTAGTTTAGGTTACAACCTGGGTTACACAGACCGAAATGCCGGGCAGATCAATATCGCCAATTATTCAACGACGACGGCCAATGCGGGTATGGATTTTGGTATTCCGCTGAATGAATTCGACCAGTTACGGTTTGGTATTGACCTGAAGCATACGAAGTTAAAATTGGCACAGAATTCGTCTGATGAGATTAAGGATTTCGTATTTGGTAAAGGAGGTACGGAAAGCAAGCCGACTTCTGATGCCAATGGCGATAAATATTTAACGCTGGCTCCTTCAATAGGTTGGACGCACGATACTTTAAACCGTGCAATATTTCCCAGTAGTGGCGGTCAACAGCGCTTATCTGCGTTAGCTACTCTCCCAGGAATAAGTGATCTGGAATATTACAAAGTTAGCTATAAACATCAGGAATATTTTCCCCTATCATCGGACTTTACCTTCAGGTTGCAAGCCGATATTGCCTATGGGGATGGCTATGGAGATACAAATGACTTGCCATTCTTTGAAAATTACTACGGTGGTGGTACAGGCTCTGTGCGCGGCTTCAAAAACAATACCATTGGGCCAAGAGATAATTTAAAAGGGGTTATCAACCGACCCTTTGGGGGTTCCACTAAGATCGTAGGTAATGCCGAGTTATTTTTTCCGGTACCTTTTTTACCGGAGACAAAATCAGTTCGCTTAGGAACATTTTTTGATGCGGGAAGAATCCAGAACGGTTTTGGTTTGAACAAAATGAAATATGCAGCAGGCGTGTCTGGAGAATGGCTCTCTCCCTTTGGGGCGTTGTCGGTCAGTGCCGCCGTCCCTCTCAATGCGGATAAGCAAGATCCTGAACAACCAGACCAAACAGAATTTTTCCAATTCAACTTTGGTCAGAATTTTTGATCATGTAATTACCAAGTCAAGTCGCAATTTTTATGTGTACCCAAGAATTTATTGGCGTAATAGGGTCATAAGATAATCAAAGCTGGCTTTGGTTTATGGATAAATTTTTGGTTTAATGGTCTTATCCCCTATAATTTAACCCACTCATAATGAGACTATGTAAAAATCAACGTTTTTACATATTTTAGATTAACTTTGACGGCTATTGGCTTTCTTTGCCTTCATTCTAAAGGCGAATATATATAGAGAACGTTTTTATATAAGTATAAATTTGGCTTCTAATACTTAATTTGGGGCAATAGGATAGAGACTGCAATTTTTTTATCCGATAAAACGTCATGCGCTTATCGCGTTTGATCTTAATGGTATATTGAATACCCTCGGTTGTTGTAAGTCTTGCAATAGCCACTTATTTTAGAAAGAATTTTTTAACTGCACGGAGATCGATTCAACGATGAAAACAAAAATAGCACTATTTGTAGGATTACTGCTTGTCGCCAACGTCAGCTTTGCTGACTTAAAAATTGGCGTTGTCAACATTCCAGCGGTTCTTGAAAAAGCCCCTCAAGCTGAAAAAGCCAAAAAGCGCTTGGAGCAAGAATTTAAACCTCGTGATAACCAGTTGGTTAGCCAGCAAAAAGAAATCCAGTCGATGCAAGAGAAATTAAAGAAAGATGCATCCGTAATGAGTGAATCTCAGCGTAATAGAATGGAAACCGATATCCAAAATAAAATGAGGGATGCCAAGCGGTCACAGCAGGAGTTCAGTGAAGACTTCAATGCTCGCCGTAATGATGAGTTAGGCAAATTACAAAAACGTATTGTTGAATCAATCCGGGCTATTGCTAAGGATCAGGAATTCGATTTGATTTTGACCGACGGCGTTATTTATTCTAGCCCACAAATGGACATAACCAGTCAGTTGCAACAAAAGCTTTCAACAATGCCTGAGTAATTCAAGATTCTATTGATTAGTCTCTATTCCGTCATATTTATTGTTAAGCCCTAAAATCTATGTCTATCACATTAGATATTTTACAGATTCAATCGTTTTTGCCGCATAGGTATCCTTTTTTACTGGTTGATAAGGTGATTGAATGCGAACCCGGTGTTAGGTTGTTAGGAGTTAAAAACTGTACTTATAACGAACCTTATTTTCAAGGGCATTTCCCGCAGAAGCCCATCATGCCTGGGGTGCTGATTTTGGAAGCATTAGCGCAAGCAACGGGATTGTTGGCATCGGAATCTTCTGATGAATTGGGTGGGATGATTTATTATCTGGTCGGCATTGATAAGGCAAAATTTAAAAGGCCAGTCGTACCCGGGGATCAGTTGATGCTGGAGGCTTTGTTTGTACGGAGCAAACGCAATATCTGGGCATTCGAGTGTCGTGCCGAAGTTGAGGGTGATTTTGTCGCCAGTGCCGAAATCCGTTGTGCAGCAGTGGTACCCTGAACTTGATACACACAACAGCGGTTATCGACAGCAGTGCTGAACTTGCCTCTGATGTCACCGTGGGGCCTTACAGCGTCATCGGGGCTGGGGTAAAGATTGGTTCCGGTACAGTGATAGGCCCTCATGTCGTCATTAAAGGCTCGACATCAATTGGTAAGGATAATCGCATTTATCAGTTTTCCTCAATTGGTGAAGACCCGCAAGACAAAAAATATGCTTCCGAGATAACGCGTCTTGAAATTGGTGACCGAAACACGATCCGTGAATTTTCTTCTCTCCACCGAGGCACCAAGCAAGACCAAAGTGTTACTAAGATAGGCAATGATAATTTGTTCATGGCTTATACCCATGTCGCGCATGATTGCGTCATCGGCAATCATGTCATTATGGCCAATGGCGCGTCCTTAGCGGGTCACGTACAACTCCACAGCCATGCCATATTGGGCGGATTTACCTTGGTACATCAGTTTACCAAGATTGGCCAGTATAGCTTCGCAGCTATGGGCAGTGCTATTACCCAGGATATTCCACCCTTTGTCATGGTCGGCGGTAAACCGACTAAACCTCACGGTATCAATTCTGTCGGCATGGAACGTAATGGCATTACTGCCGAGGACATCCGCTTAATCCGGAAAGCGTACAAAATGATTTATAAAATGAACTTGCGTCTTGAGGATGCGATCGACCAAATGGAAGACTTGGCAGGCGAGAGCAAGGAGTTATCGGCGATGGTCAATTTTCTACGTAGTGTTAGCCGAGGTATATTGCGGTAAAACTATCAAACCTTTTGCTTTGAACTCACTTTGATGGGTAATGATTCTTTGATTGAGGCAGAACGGGTTAGCATTATTGCCGGTGTTGATGAAGCAGGTCGAGGACCACTTGCTGGGTCTGTTGTCGCTGCTGCGGTAATTCTTGATCCCAATAATCCAATTGAAGGCTTAGCTGATTCCAAAAAACTTTCGGAAAAACAACGGGACTTTTTTGCCGTCCTTATCAAACGACACGCTTTAAGTTACTCTATAGCACAAGCTAGCGTTACTGAAATTGACCAAATAAACATCCTGCAAGCCACGCTTTTGGCGATGCAACGGGCAGTAAATGGATTGTCTTTGCAACCTGATCTGATACTAGTAGATGGCAATAGGTTGCCCAATCTAGCCATTCCTGCTAAAGCGATCGTCAAAGGAGACAGTAAGATTAAAGCGATCAGCGCGGCATCCATTTTAGCCAAAGTCACCCGTGATGCTATTATGGTTGAGTACCACGGCCAACACCCTGATTTTTCTTTTCATATTCACAAAGGCTATGGCACTAAGCAGCATATCGCCGAAATTCATCAGTATGGCTGTTTAGACATACACAGGCGTACATTTAATCCCGTCAAAACGTTGTTGGCGCAAAAGTAAATTAGCGGTTTTTTAGGATTAAGTCAGGATCTATTTGATCCGCATTGCCAACACATGGTGAATTGAGGTTCAACTTTTTCATCACAAGTTGAGCAACACCATAAGCCAGTTTGAATTTCGCCTATGGTGTTTGTGTACCGAAAGTCAACAATGACTTGCCGAGCTATTTCAACATTGGAGCTCGTCTCTACCCAGACCGAAGGGAAATCTCCTATGTGTTCATCGAGAACGACGCCATCCATCCCTTTTGCTTCCAGTAATCCCTTGACCAAATAAGCTTCCACCGGATTTTCGGCTGTGTAGACTCGTATCATCGTGCTTACTCCGCTTGGAAAAGCTATTTTCGGCCAGTAATTACAGGTTATTCGCCTTAAAAGTATCACACTGATTCAAATCGCCAGTTTTTGCCCCAATAGTAAACCACCGCATTCGTTGTTCTGATGAGCCATGCGTAAACGATTCTGGAACGACATAACCTTGTGATTGCTTTTGTATACGGTCATCGCCAACGCCGCTGGCGGCTGCCAAAGCTTCTTCGAGGTCGCCTGGTTCAAGAATTTTTCGGAATTGATTGGCACGATTAGCCCATACACCCGCAAAACAATCGGCTTGCAGTTCCATACGGACTTGTAATGGGTTGCCTTGACCACGTCCGCCGCGTTGCTGTGCAGCCTGGACTTGATCGGCAATGCCTAAGAGATTTTGGACGTGGTGTCCAACCTCGTGGGCGAGTACATATGCTTGGGCAAAATCACCCGGCGCATTGTGGCGGGTTGCAAGATCATTAAAAAAGCTCATATCAAGGTAGAGCTTATGGTCGCCTGGACAGTAGAACGGCCCATAGCAGCTTGTGCATAGCCACAAGCAGACTGCACTTGCCCACTGAAAAGTACCAACTTAGGTTGTTCATAGCGCCCGCCGGATTGCTGAAAAATTTGCCCCCATGTATCTTCCGTGTCTGCTAGTACCACGGACATAAATTTTTTCGTCCGTTCATCCTGCGGATTAGATGCCACTGGAGCAGATTGCTGCGAAACACTAGATAATTGCCCCACCGTATTCAGGACTAATCGGGGGTCGACACCCAAGAGCAGCGCGACAACAGCCATTACGGCAACCCCTACCCCACCACCAACAAATCCTCTGCGTCCCATGCCCGTACTGCGGCGATCTTCTATATTTTCACTTTCCCGTCCATCATCTTGACGCATAACGTTGCCTCGTGGTTATTTTTCTGAATTTGATGAGTCATGATAAAAGTATTTTTGGCGTTAGGAAAATAAAATTTGTGAAATATTACCTAAGTTCCAGCTATGTAAGGTACTACACTTTACATAATGCCGCTTAGACAGTTATTGCCCTTTTTACCTTTATTAACCGGAGAAGTGAAATGTTTCAAATAACCATTCGGCAATTAACGCTTATTTTGTTTATTCCGTTTGTGATAATTGGATGTGCTCCAAATAAAGTCTATCGCAGTGTTTTTGGGGTTTGCAATGTTCCGTGCGGTAAAGACGGTGAAGATTATTCCTTACAAATACACAACAAAAATAAGAATTCTGAGTATTTGCTGAGTTTTGTGGAAATCGATGACCAAGGGCAGTTAAGAAATCGCCGTCAAATGACGGCGCTCCTTAAATATCTTTCGGGTATTGCCGAGAAAGAAAGTGTACTAATCAACGTTTTTGTTCATGGGTGGCATCATAATGCTGATCCCGAAGACGAGAATGTGCAAGGGTTTAAGAATATCCTGGAAGAATTGAGCAAAGCACAACCAAATAGCAATAAACGAAAATTAGTTGGCATTTATGTAGGTTGGCGGGGTGAATCCATTGAAGCTCCTCTCGTCAAATACCTGACATTTTGGGATCGTAAAAATACCGCGCAGGATGTTGGTGATCTTGGGTTAACGGAACTGCTGCTTAGACTTGAAAAAATTACCCATAACCGGAATGAATTGCTGCCGCCTAAGAAAAGCCGTTTGGTCACTATCGGGCATAGCTTTGGCGGTGCGGTGGTTTATAGCGCGACCGCGCAAATCCTGTTAAGCCGGTTCATAGAAAGCCAACATGACCAAGGTTACGAAACTAAACAGAAAACCCCTCTGATCAATGCCAATAAGGATGGTGAATCGAAAAGCAACGATCAGCACACCGATGGTTTCGGAGATTTGGTCGTACTTTTGAATCCTGCATTTGAAGCATTACGTTATGCACCAGCCTTTGATATGGCGCAAGAGGGTTGTAAAGGTGCGGTAGCGCCCAGATTAGCCATCTTAACGTCAGAAACGGATTACGCTACTGGCTTGGCATTTCCATTAGGAAGGGCACTCAATACTTTTTTTGAAACGCATGATGAAGTCAATCGAAATGAATGTATTTACCCCATGACATTGGATGAAGGCAAGGCAGACCGCAATACGGTCGGTCATTATGAGCCTTTGATTAGCCATCGCTTAACGCCGCTAGGCAGCCGGAAAGGGTATCAGATTCTCAGCAAGGGGGATGACAAAATTGTTTGGAGTGAACAAAAACACGGTGGCAGTATCCAGGTTGGAGAAACGCTCCTAACGCACTTACAGAAGTCAAATCCCCGAAGCCCTTATCTGAATATACGAGTCGATAAAGATTTGATGAATGGTCACAATGATATCTTAAAGCCAGAAATCACCCACTTTATTGCTTCGATGATACATCTGTCGACAACCGAATAAAGAATTGGAACAAAGGCGTATCTTATTGGCTTTTTAGTGCCAATTTTGCCTCGTCCCAGTAAACATCAAGCTCTGCGAGCTGGCAATCTCTCAAGTCACGGCCTGTTCTGGCAACTTGTTGCTCTATGTATTGGAAACGCCGGGAGAATTTTTTTGTGCTGTGTTTGAGCGCGAGTTCAGGATTGATCTTTAAATGGCGTGCCAAATTAACAGTTACCAACAATAAGTCGCCAATTTCTTCCTCTATGTGCGCTTGATCACCCGATAACCAGGCTTCTTTGACTTCTTCCAGTTCTTCTTGCACCTTATCAAATACGGGGTTTACGGTTGTCCAGTCAAAGCCAAAGTTGGCGGCACGATCTTGTATTTTTTCACATTCGAGCAGAGCAGGAAGGCTGGCAGGGACACCATCCAAAACGCTGATGCGTGCAGATGTTTTATTTTTTTCCTGGCGCTCGTCGGCCTTGGATTGCTCCCAAGCTTGATGGCGTTCTTCGTCGTTGTTATATACTGCATCAGCAAACACATGCGGATGCCGTCGTATCAGCTTGTCACAAATTGCTTCAGAGACTTGTTCAAAGGTGAAGTGGCCAAGTTCATCTGCGATTTGTGCATGAAAGACAACCTGTAACAACAAATCGCCTAATTCAGTACACAAGTCATCCATATCATTGCGTTCAATCGCGTCAACGACTTCATAAGCTTCTTCGATGACGTATGGAATAAGGCTGGTAAAGTCCTGTTTGACATCCCAAGCGCAGCCATCCTCGGGCTGTCGCAAACGCGCCATGATGTTCAAGAGCTGTTGGGTGTTCTTTAGCATCTCTTAAAGTTCAGAAGGAAGCGCCAAAATTTTCGCGATACCGGTGTTGGAAGCCTTCTATATCAAAAGAATGATTTTGGGTGCCATTGTGTTCAATTTTTATCGCACCCATTAACGAAGCAATCCGTCCCGTGGTAGCCCAGTCTAATTCATTCAACAGGCCGTATAAAAGTCCGGCACGATAGGCGTCTCCGCAACCTGTAGGGTCAAGTATGGCTTTAGGTTTGGCGGCGGGAATGTCAAAGCACTGTCCATCAGCATAGATTTTTGAACCTTTGCCGCCCAGGGTTATAATTAAGGCTTCGACTTTTTTGGCGATGTCTTCAAGCGACAAGCCAGTACGCTCTTGCATCAGTTCAGATTCATAATCATTTAAGGTTAGCCAAGTAGCTTGCTCGATGAATTGTAGTAATTCTTCGCCATTAAACATCGGCATACCTTGGCCGGGATCGAAAATAAAAGGTATATCCAAGTCTTTAAATTGTTCGGCATGTAACTGCATCCCCTCCTTGCCATCAGGCGATACGATGCCTATCTTGATATTTCCATCCGTAGGCACTGAATTCAAGTGTGATGAATTCATCGCTCCTGGATGGAACGCGGTGATCTGGTTGCCTGCTTCGTCTGTTGTTATATATGCTTGACCGGTATAGCTATTATCCAGTACCTTGATAAATTCGCTGGACAGGCTGTTCTGTCCGAGCCACTGTGTATAGGGTTCAAAATCATGCCCTACAGTAGCCATGATTAATGGTTTTTCGCCCAATAATTTCAGGTTATAGGCAATATTGCCGGCACAGCCGCCGTACTCACGCCGTAAAACAGGGACGAGAAATGAAACATTCAGGATATGTACTTTTTCCGGCAGAATGTGGTTTTCAAATTTATCATGGAACACCATGATGGTGTCGTATGCCATGGAACCACAGATTAACGCGCTCATTGTATTCCCCGTAAAAGTAAAATGGATGTCCAAGTTATTCCCGCCCAAACCAGCGATAGCATGACGGCTGCCGAGCCGATGTCCTTGGCTCGCCCGGATAATTCATGATGTTCAAGACCAACGCGGTCAACGACGGCTTCAACTGCTGAATTTAGCAGTTCTACCAACAACACCAGTATCATGCTGCCAACTAAAAGTAGCTTTTCAATGGTGGTTTCGCCTAACCATAAGCCAATTGGCGTGGTGACCAAAAACAGCATAACTTCCTGCCGGAAAGCGGCTTCGTGCTGCCATGTTGCCTTGAAACCGTAATAAGAGAAAACGCAGGCATTAAGTATACGCTTGATGCCCGTTACATTTTGGTTAGCCATTGTAAATTACACGCTTTTGGGTGATTGCAGGATGATTTAGTTTTCGTTTATTCGCCGATCATTTGTTGGTATTCTTCGGCATTCATTAATTTGTCCAAACCGGATAAGTCATCGGCCTTGATACAAAAAAGCCACGTACCAAAGGCATCTTCATTGACGAGTTCAGGTTTATCGGCGAGTGCTTCATTAATAGCCACAACTTCTCCAGAAACTGGACTGAATAAGTCTGATGCTGTTTTAACGGATTCGACGACGGCGCATTGCTCATTTTGATCAAACTTACGGCCTAACCCAGGTAAGTCGATAAAAACCAGATCGCCTAATTCTTGCTGGGCAAAATCTGTAATGCCAACACGGACAATATTATCATTTTCCAACCGTACCCATTCATGGGATGGGGCGTATTTTAAATCTGTCGGCAACTTTGTCATTTAAGTTCTCAATAGCTTTGGTGTCAATTTATGTTAGGTTGTCTCTTGGCACTACTTTTTTTATTCATTGGTATTGTTGCTAGGCATTATACTTTAAGCATCCCTTATTAACGACCCGTCTGTGACATGCTTTTTTCTAATCGCTACAAAGTATCGCTAACTGCCGTTTTGATTTTGCTGGTTATCAGGCTCATTACGATAGCAATTGCAGATGACAATTATGTGATAGCGCCGAAAATTCAGTGGATAAATGACCAGCCGAGCGTTGTGATGGCGAGTGAGACCCAAGCCGCATCGGGACTAAAGACGATGGTTGTTGAATCCAACCAGCATCAGGCAGAATTCGAAGCTATCGGTAAAGTTATTAGTATTCAGCCTTTGCTGGCGTTGAGGGAGCGCTATCTAGTTGCACAAGCCGCGCTTAATGGTGCGAAAGCCAGGCTGAAACAGGCTGGGCAAACTCTTAAGCGGCAGCAGGAATTGTTTCGTAATGGCATAACGCCCAAACGATCATTGCAGGAACATGCGGCGCAGGGAATAGCAGATCAAGCGTTAGTTGATGCAGGTAGTGCGCGGCTTATGGCGATAGCGAATGAAGCCCGTCTTGGTTGGGGAAAAACGCTGGCCGAATGGGCGCTGGCAGATAAGTCCAATCATTTGGCATCTTTTTTATCGGGGCAGCAACAACTGTTGCAAATTACCCTGCCTGCAAACAAGCAGCTAGCAAGCCGCATTAATACCATAGCCATAGAATCATCAGCACAGCGCAGTAAAGCGCATTCAGCCAGCTTAATTTCGCGGTCTAACCAGGTTGACAATACCATGCAAGGGGAAAGTTATTTTTTCAAGGCCAACAGTGACGGGCTTAGCTTGGGCATGAAAGTCACCGCATGGATACCTGAGCCAACGCATGGACAGTCTGGGGTCATTGTTCCAGAATCGGCATTAGTCTGGTATATGGATCAAGTTTATGTTTACATTAAAGTTACCAAAGACACGTTCAGCAGAAGGCTTATCAAAGAATTTTTGCCTACTCCAAATGGTTATTATGTAAAAGATGATATAACAACAGGTGAGCAAGTCGTAATAACGGGTGGGCAAATGCTGCTATCAGAGGAGTTACGCGGGCAAATACCGGATGAGGATTGAAATTTTGAATTTGAACGTTAATTGTTAATAACTGGACTATGTTTACCATCACCAAAGAAGTTTATTTTTGCTACGGCCACCGCCTGATGAATCATTCTGGTAAGTGCCGACACCTACACGGACATAGTGTCAAAGCAGCTATATCTATTGCGCAGAAAACGCTGAACGAGCAAGGTATGGTGTGCGATTTTGCCGAAATAAGGGAGTGTGTTGAAGTTTTTGTCGATCAACATTTAGATCACAACTGCCTGCTGCACAAGGATGATCCACTTATACCCGCTTTAATAGCAAATAATGAACGCTTTTGGGCGTTGGATGAACATCCAACGGCAGAGGTCTTGAGCAAGATGATCTATCAGCACTTGAAAGCAAGTGGCTTTAACGTGTCCCAAGTTGTACTTTGGGAAACTGCCAGCGCTCACGCGTGTTACAAGGAAGATTAAATCGAACCGCCATGAGTTTTTTAAACCCCATCAACAAGTCCGAGTGCCTGGAGCAAGTTTGTGCTTCAAATTACGAGAAGATATTTCGGTTAATTCCTGAGCTGTGTGTAGTCGAAGACATTGCTATCGGTTTTGCGGCCAATAACACGACCTTACATTTGCAAATTATCGAGCAGACGGCTTATACAATGACCATAGAATTAAGCCATTGCTTCAGCATTAAGCCGGATGAATTGCTGGTGCCTGCTGTCAGAATCCGAATTTATCTGGATGCCCAATTGGCGGAGGTGTTAAAGGATCACGCCCGGGTGGAGGTTAACCGTGCCGTGAAAGATATAAGTTTGTGTCGTGACATTCTAAACTACAAGTGGCGGCTAAATTTTTTCCTGGAAAAGTGGCTGGACCATTGCCTAGCAAAAAATTACCAGTTCAGTGAACCTAAGCGACCAAGTACGATGCCGGCAGGAGCTTAGGTTAGCTTTAGTTGAAGAAATCGGCAAAAGGATCATCGGGATCAACATAGAGGTCAGGATTGGACACAGGATCAGGTTTCGATTCTGGATTGGACTTAACATTAGGGTCAGAAATAGCATTAAGACCAGTATTAGAACCAAGACCGAGGCCAGGTTGCGCCATCAGCGACCCCGTCAATTCAGTTAACGGCATCGGTTTATGGACTCCATAGCCCTGAGCATAATCTACACCAATCTCCTTCAAAATGGCGTGTATATTCATATTCTCTACGTATTCTGCAATCGTTTCCAATTCCAACGAATGTGCGATTTCATTCATCGAGTTAACCATAACAACATCTGTCGGGCTGTTGGCGATGTCCTTAATGAAAGAGCCGTCAATTTTTAGGTAATCGACATCCAGGCTTTTCAGGTACGAGTAGGAAGAGTAGCCCGTGCCAAAATCATCCAAGGAGAACTTACAGCCAAACTGTTTTATTTCCTTAATAAACCGTTTGGTAAAAGCCAAGCTGCCCGCAGCGACGGATTCTGTGACCTCAAAGGTAATTTTTTCTGGTGGCACATCCTGTATGGACAAGCGATCTTTGAGGAAGGTAAGGAACTCCTCCGAGTTTAGGGATTGGCCCGATAAGTTGATAGCGAAACCGCCGATTTTATCGAAGCAAGACCGATTGTCCATAATCCATTCGAAGACGTGTTCAACGATCCAGCGGTCGATTTCCGGCATACGTTGGCAACGCTCAACAGCAGGAATAAATTTATCGGGGACAATAATTTTGCCAACTTCATCTATAACTCCCAGCAGGATTTCATAATGGGAATGGCTGTTCTTTTCAGGGTCTATGGGTGCGATCATTTGGCAACGGGCAAACAGGCGCTTTTCGGAGAATATCCTGTCAATACGTCCCGCCCATTCGTGGATGTCGGTTTGTGTTTTTAAGCCTTCATCATTCTCTTGATAAATACGGATACGGTTATGTCCTGCCCGATTAGCGGAAATATTGACTGAATCGGCCTTTTGTAGCAGTTCTTCCGCATTGTATAAGCCTAGGTTTGTAGGTACTAAACCAATGCTGACGCTGATGGTATAGCTTTTGTCATCCCAAACAAAATTTGTTTTATTAATCAGATCCCGTATGCTTTTTGCAGTTTCGTGGCCTTCATCGGGTGAAGCATTTTTCACTAGAAATCCAAATGCTTGGTCGCCAAGCCGAGACACTATACCGTCTTTGCCAAGCTTGTTGCTGACCGATTTCGCCACCTGTAAGAGCAGTTGGTCGCCGCCGACTAAGCCGCAGACATTGGTGATAATGCGAAAATCTTCTATCTCAAGGAAGCCCAGTACATGCGTGGCATTAACATCGAATAATTGTTCTTTAATTAAGTTAATGAACCGTTTGCGGTTAGGCAAATTGGTAACTGGATCATGGGAAATACTGCGTATTAACTTTTCCTGCATTTGCTGCAGCATCATGGTGGTGGCCCTATCCATCAAAGGCTCATCGAGGTTCTCAATTTGGGTAACAACGCCGCTTTCGAGGAGTTCTGCCAGCGCATTCCTTGTGAGTTCCTGTTTTTTATAGCCATCACGATTGACGAAAACGTAGCTCGCAGGGGTTTCACCGATCCATATCAGGTTTAATGGCTCAAAAACCTCTTTTTCCATGGAAAAGGTAAACCAATCCCCTGTTTTAAATTGGTCTACTTGGAGAATCCAACTATCAGAGATAAATTCATGTGTTGTTTCTTTAGCCTTGGGTTCGACAAAAGTCTGTTCAAAGGGTCTTCGTACGCGAGGGATACCAGAACCCAGCAAGGTTGCGCTAAGGTCTTCCATGATTTTGCTATGGACGAAAGCGTTTGTGCAAACGGAACTTAATTGGCTGTCAATAAATTCTAATTCTATTTCAATGGTGCTGGTTTGTTCATCCGACAATTTTTCCGTATTGGAATACCAAGCCAGTAGATCGTCAAGCACGTCCAAATAATTGTGCCGGGCGATACTATCATCATCATTTAACTCTGTGATGACCATAAGGTGTTGCCAGCCGGAGTCAAGCAGCAACAGGATCACATTAGGAATGGATTTGTTTGCTAAGCGGTTGTCTACGGCACGTTGAATTTTTTGTCTTGCTTGTTCGAGTTTTTGTTTGCCTTCGTGTATTTCAATAACCCTGCGGATATTTAATTCTCTGGATTTGGCGATGGGCAAAGAAATTTCTTTTAGTTCTTCATTGGCCCTGGCGAAAATGTCGGGGTTGGTGATGGATCCCTGCCCAATTCTGGATACCAGTTGATCCAGGACTTGTTTGATCTGCGTGTTTTTTATGACCTTGTTTTGGTCGACTGCGCTCTCCAATGAGAAAAGTTGATTCAATAAGTGCCGCGCAGGGTGGTTTTCTGAATCCAAAAAATTTGGATCCTGTAAGGTCAATGCCATCAAGGGCAATTTTATGCTCTCTAGGTATGATTTAATATTGGGTGTTAGCGTCAGTTCATTGGAAAGTGCTTGAAAAAGCTCGTCATAAATATCGAGCTTGGTTTTATCTGACGATGAAAATGTTTTGGCACTTGAGTACGAGTCTGAATCAGATGCTACAGCGAGTTCTGTTTGGAGCAGGGAAGTCGAATTTTGAGCCAGTTGCTGAACTGATCTGGAAGCCTGTAGCTTTGTTAAAGCGGCCAAAAGTTCATCGGCTGAATACTCATAATGACCCGCAAATTGGCCGGTCGTTTCGTTGTGTTCACTGTACCTAATATTGTGGCCAAAATTCCCGCCCGTACTTCGGGTTATGGGCGTGCCTTGATTTATAAGGTTAAACAAATTGCCCGCAGTTTGGCTGGTAGTCTGGTGGTGTTTAGGGCGAGGAGCCACCCCCGATGGGGATGAGATGCTTGGTACTTCAGGATAGTGGTAAGCATCGTTGTCGAATGTTGGTAATTGGTGGCCTGGACTGGAAGCATCGGAAAAGTTTTTTTCTCTAGCGTTGGTAGGAAAGTTCTTTTTCCAGAGAATATCGTGGGCTATGCCGCTGGGAGCACCATGTTCGACCAATAGCGCATCAAAAGCGTTGTATAAAGGTGTTAAATGATTGGATAAGGTAGTTTGAAAAGCTTTATACAAAATCTTTTTTGCCGCGATGCTATCTTCTATGCTCGCAATTTCTTTACGAAAATGTTCGCACAATTGCTCTGGGTCAAGCGGGTTGTGGACTAGATAGCGGGGAAAACAAGTGACATAACTAATTTTGAGTTCCAATTGGTAAAGCTGGTTTTTGTATTGGATGTTATTTTTCCTAATCAAAGTAGAAAAATTCAGCCAATCTTCAAACGTATCTTTTTCGACCAACGAAAGGTTTGTGTCAAGCGTATCAAGTCTTTCTTTGGGCTCGTTTTTATCGCCACTAAATTCAATTTTCGCTGTAAGTGACCTGCAATAGCTGGCGATTAGCGAGTCTTTATTCATTCTCAAGACTGACATTAAATTTGCCTGATCAGATACGTCCCTGAAATTTTCAACATGGTCAGGTGTTTTTTCAAGCTCGTCTTCAGCATAGTTGAAAAATTCACGCATCAGTACAGGCAAATTTGTATTTACCATGTCTTTAAAAGCACTATTGAACAGGTTCTGATTGGTTGAGGTCAAGAAAAACCTGGGATTGTTCGAATGGGCTGCAATTGAGCCTACACTGGTCGATTTCTTCAATGCATCGAACATTGGATCCGAAATATTTTCGAATGACACACCAATGCCATCTTCAGCCACACGGGCTACTTGCGCGTCGATTTGGAAATATTCTTTAGACGATTCGGTTTGTGCAGAAAAATAAATTTTTACATTTTTGCTTTTCTGAAAACCTATCGTAGACGGCTGTTGAAGTTGTAAATATAGACCCTGTTCACAAAAGTCATGGATAACGCACTGAATTGATGTGGTTTCCCCGATGGTCATAACCGCTTCAACTTTTGTTTCTTGACGTTTGAAGCGACGTTTATCTGAAGATTTATTGGGGTTTTGCATAGGGTCGTGGCGCTATAGCTTACACACGTACAATAATTGGATCACGGTTAATTTTAATTCTAAGTGTAGACGATAAAACAGAAATTATTAAACGTTTGTCGGTAGAGTGCAAAGGTATGTTTTTGGTTCAAATCCTGAACAACTATCACTCTAAAAAGCTTGGATGTTGCAAAAAAATACAATCTTGATTAAGAGCTTTTTAGCTAAGGGTTGTGGGCTTGCTAATCATGATGATCCATTATTGTCCGAGGCAATATAACGGAGTAATTCATTAACACAACGGCAAGGCATTTTTTAATATACTTATTCTCAGATATACAGTGTTATTTGTTTTTTGCGATAGGATTTTTTGTACTATATTCCATTGGCAGATTCAAACTCGAATTCGCCATTCTAAATGGTTTTTTAAAGATTGGGCAATGATGCGAAATAAAAGGCACTTAAAAATTGCACTGCATGGAGTGGATGGCAGGACTGCCAAAACTATGATGTTGTTTTTGCATGGCCCGTGCAAAGATGCCGCAACTGTCGTTGTCAATGTAGACGATGCGGATATTGATATTTTTGATGTTGATTCGCTGGTTTCCAAAACTTTATTGGAAAAACATCTTTTAGATGAGGTAACAAAGCCTGTCATTGTCCTTTCCTTACAAGATTTTGTACAGGAAGGTATCTTCTATCTACAAAAACCGGTAAAAGCGAGTGATATGTTACGCGTGTTAGGCCAAGCCAAAACGTTAATCTATGAACGTTCAAAAAACACGACACCTATTGGGATGCCTACGGCTACGACTACGCCTAAGATTGTTGCTTTAGCAACTCAGCAACAAGGGCTCGAATCGGAAATAACAGAACTTAAAGCTTTTGTTGACAACTATGACAAAAGTAAAAAAATTCTTAAAAATAAAGCGTTAAACCGCCAAGATGAGAAAGGTTTTAATGAGTATATTGATGCACTTGAAGATCTTGACGTTAATGACCCCAAGCAGATTGCTATTGCCAATTATAATCCAAACGACTTCTATCAAGGTGCGATCCAGTCTGCTTTAGCTGATTGTCAGGCAAAAAAGAAAATATTCCTGTTGGAATCCGATTGGCAGCCTATCATTATATTTCCACGTACTAGCGAACTCTGGGTTGATGCGGGTGATGAGGAGTTAAAAGCGTTTGCAGGAGTAAAGATGAAATATAAAACCATGACTGCAAAGTTAAAGGTCACACCGGTAGATCCAGAAACCATAAACATGGGGATTTCGTTGTCTAATTTTCAGAGTATGGAGTCTTTTTTGTGGAAACTCGCCTGTTGGACTTCATTGGGTCGTTACCCAAAGGATATTGATTATACAAAACCTGTATATTTGAAAAACTGGCCTAATTTTACTCGTCTGCTGATTACGCCTCATGCGTTAAGAATTGCTGCCTTACTAACCAAAGGCCCAAAGACGATGGTGAATATTGCACAAACACTACAAATTAAGCCCCAATATGTTTTCGTATTTATTAGTGCGGCATATGCAATTGGATTGGCTGGGCAATCGAGAAGAGTGTCTGACGTTCTTGTGGAGGAACTGACTAAGCAAAGGAGCTATAGTGACGTTTTTTTATTAGGCCGGATCACAAATAAATTACGCAGCAACAAAAAAGTCTAACGGGTTATTGCAAATGGCATAACGGAATAGGTTGACATGATTCAGCAAAAAATTATTTTTACCGGGCCTACAGGCGCAGGAAAAACTACCGCCATACATTCAATTAGTGATATTTCGCCTATTAAAATCGATGCCGCGCCTAGTGACAAGGCCAAAACCAGAAAGCCAGCAAAGACGGTGGCAATGGATTACGGAATTATTAACCTTGATAATGGCGAAAAAATTCACCTGTACGAAACCCCTGGCCAGGAACAATTCGATTTTACGTTGGATATCTTGGTCAAAGGTGGAATTGGCCTAATTATATTGCTGGACAACTCCAGGGCCAATCCCTTTGAGGATATGTGGTTTTTTATGCAAGCATTCAAAAAATTTATCGTAGATACCAATGTTGCGATTGGTGTCACAAAAATGGATATTAGCAATACACCGACCATCGCCGATTATCATATCCAAATGCAAGTGTCTGATTTAAAGCCGCCTATTTTTGCCCTTGATGCGCGGGTCAAAGATGATGTGTCTCTGTTAGTGCAAGCATTGTTGTATTCAATAAATCCAAGCTTGACAGAATAATTTTAGAGGCTGCCATCATCATGATTTTCCCAGTAACTGCCTACATCCGTGCAGGCATCCCTCTGGGGAAAGAGCTATACGAGAATTTATTAGGCTAAGTATATTAAGTCCGCAGGATTTGTTTTATACCTAAAACGCATAACTATCAATTGATGGCCTTTATTTTTCGGAACGTATTGCAAAAATACCCCAAAAAATATAAACCTGTAAATCAGAAGTAAGTTTCCAGAAGTGCTTTTTCAGGAAACTGCATGGTCATGCAATGCAGGCTACCGTATTGATAAACCAATGGGCGGCATGGGGTTGGGATAACTTTATGGGCAGGGAAGCAAGCCTCTAGACGTTCCATGGCGACAGCATCCATGGGGTCATCATAATAAGGAACCATAATGGCATTGTTGATAATAAGAAAATTAGCGTAATTAGCTGGTAAACGCTGGCCTTCTTCGTCAAAAATGGGTTTTGGCATCGGCAGAGCAACTAATTCATAAGGATTTTTTTCTCGTGTACGAAACGCTTTTAGTTGGTCTTCCATGCGTTTTAGGCTGTGGTAGTGGCGGTCATTGCTGTCATCACAGCTGGTGTAAGCGATGGTCGTTGCCGAGCAGAACCGCGCCAGTGTGTCGATATGGGCATCGGTATCGTCACCAGCCAAGTTATCTTGATCCAGCCATAACACGCGCTTTGCACCTAGGAGCAGCAATAGTTGCTGTTCAATATCAAGTTGTGTCAGGCCTTTGTTTCTATTAGGATTCAACAGGCATTGTCGAGTGGTCAAGATGGTGTCAACGCCATCGCTTTCAACGCTGCCGCCTTCCAGAATCAAGTCAATGTCCTGATGGCTGGCCCTTTTGAATGGACTATGCGTCAACAACTTATGGTTCAACGCATTGTCTTCATGATGCACATATTTGTTGCCCCAGCCATTAAAGCGAAAGTTAAGTAGTTGTGGTTCACCATTGTTTTCTACGGTAAGAAATACGGTGTCCCGTACCCAAATATCGTTTACGGCGGCTTGTATGTAAACAATGTTGTGGTCGCTAATCAACAAAGATTTGATATGTAGCTGATGACTATCATCGTGGCAAACGATAATCAATTTTTGCTGTTGGGAAATCGTTTTGGCAATGAAAGCATAGGTCTTTTCAATGGATTCAAGACGATTGGCAAAATCTCCTGTCTTGTGAGGCCAAGCGATTAATACGGCTGATTGTTTTTCCCATTCGGCTGGAAAGCGGATCATTGGTTTTTATTTCCTGTAGTTAACATTTCTCTGGCATGAGCGCGGGTGTTTTCGGTGATGGTCACGCCGCCCAACATTCTTGCGATTTCTTCGACACGTTCTTCGTTTTCAAGCAACCTGACAGTGGACGAAGTGATGTCGGTTTGATTATTTTTTTCCACATAAAGATGGTGATGCGCTTGCGCCGCGACTTGCGGTAAATGGGTCACGCACAGCACTTGCCGGCCAAGCCCCAGGCTACGCAATTTTTGTCCGACGATTTCAGCGATGCCGCCGCCGATGCCGGAGTCAACTTCATCAAAAATCATGGTCGGCGTGGTGTTGTCGCTGGAGGTGGTGACTTGAATTGCTAAGCTGATGCGGGACAATTCGCCGCCGGAAGCCACTTTAGCCAAAGGTTTGGGCGGTAAGCCTGGATTGGCACAGACCAGAAATTCAATTTTATCTTTGCCGTTCAGTTTAGGGGCAATGTCCGCCAATGCGGAGCAATCAACCAGGAATTCGCCTTGAGGCATACCCAGCTCTTTAATCATGCCTGATATTTGTTGCTGAAGTTTTTTCGCTTGTTGAATGCGCTGCACAGACAGTTCAGATGCCAATTGCTCATACTGATTAAGCAATTGCCCTGTTTGTAAGGTCAGGGCAGCTATACGCTCGCCACTATGGGTAAGGCCATCCAGCTCGTGGGCCAGATTTTCCGCCAGTTCAGGCAATTCTTCTGGATTGACGTGATGTTTACGGCTGAGTTTTTGGATTACGCCGATCTGATTTTCCAGAATCGCCATTCGTCCTGGATCGGCTTCCTGCGTTTTGATAAACCGCCGAAGTTGTAAGGCGGCTTCCTCCGCTTGGATCTGCGCTTCCGAGAGCATGGTGCAGATGTCGTTCAATTCAGGCGCATACTGGGCAATCTGGGTGATTTCACTGACACTTTGGCTGAGCATTTGGTTGACAGAAAGCTGGTCGTTCTCATACAAGCTGTCAACTTGCCGCTGCCCGATGGCAAGAATATTTTCCAAATTGGCGAGTCTGCTGTGTTCTTCCGATAGTGCTATGTAGTTGAAATTGGGTAAGTCGAGGTGCTGCAATTCTTCAATCTGATAACGTAAAAATTCTTCCCGTTGTAGTTGGTCATTGTTGGATTTGCTCAGGTTTTCCAGTTCTTGATTGGCTTTATGCCATTGTCGATAACAATCGTTTACCTTATCCAATAAAGGTTGGTTTTTTGCAAAAGCATCCAGTAAACGGCGCTGCTCGTCATTGTTAAGCAACGTTAGGTGTGCGTGTTGACCATGGATTTGTACCAGTTTTTCGCTTAGCTCTTGCAAGATTTGCAGGGTAACCGGTCGATTATTGATAGTGGCTTTTGAACGACCATCATCCGACACCACCCGTCGGATAAGGCAGTGTCCCTCATCATCCAGGTCATGGTCTTTTAGCCACTGTTGGGCCTGGGGAATGTCCGTTAAATCAAATTCAAGATTGATTTCGGCGCGTTTGCAATCGGGGCGTACATAGCCAGAATCTGCCCTGTCGCCTAAGGCCAGACCTAATGCGGTCAGTAAGATAGACTTGCCAGCGCCCGTTTCGCCAGTTAGTGCTGACATGCCTTTAGCAAGGTCTAAGTCTAGCGATTTGACGACAGCAAGGTCAATAATGTTAAGGTTGACTAACATCTAGCTCTTTGGGATAACCACCGCTCCAGTTCAATTTTGTCCGAAGAATCTGGAAAAAATCATGACCTTCAGGATGCAGGATACGGACAGGTTTAGGATATTTTTTTATTAATATTTTATCACTAATCAAAACATCGGGGATTTCAATATGGTCGCAAGTGACTAAGGCATTGATTTGTTTAGTCTGGCAAAAACTAATTTCGATCTCAGCGGAGTCATCAATCACGATAGGGCGGTTAGATAAGGTATGAGGGTTAAGTGGCACTAACACCAAGGCATTTAATGAAGGGTGCAAGATAGGGCCGCCAGCCGATAAAGAATAGGCGGTTGAACCAGTCGGTGTTGATATGATAAGGCCATCAGAACGCTGGGAATTCAAAAAAACGTTGTTAATCTTGGTGACGATTTCGATCATGCTCGGTGTAACCCAGCGGTGGATCGCCACTTCATTTACCGCCGTTTCTTCATTAATGACCTGATTGTCCCGAATGACTTTTGCTTGCAAAAGGCTACGTTTTTCCTCGACGAAATGCCCCTGCAACATACGATGTAATTTGTCAGGTAACTCGCTAGGCGAAATATCTACCAAAAAGCCTAATCGTCCGAGATTAATGCCAATGATAGGTACATCATAATCGACAGTTACCCGAACAGCCGACAGAAACGTACCGTCACCGCCGACAGCGATTACGAGATCGCACCGCTGACCCAGTTGCTCAATCGTGCAGAAATCTACCGACTTATCATCGATGTATTTGGCACTTTCAGCGCTTACGATTACGTTGTAATGTTGTTTTAAATAATCGTAAAGCACAGCCAACGTAGTAGCAATACCAGGATCGCTGGGCTTGCCTAAAATGCCTATGGTTTTAAAAGATGTGTGCATGGTTTGATAATAACCGGAAAGTTGCCCGATTATACAAAAAACGAGGCGATCAATTGGGTTTTATTAATCTAGCGGCGTTTTTGAAATTAAAGATGGACTTGTCGGATAATTATTTAATGATTGCACCTGTGAGTTACTCCCCATCAGCAAGCAAAGTTTCCCTTTGTTCATCGCTATCTAAAAAGTCCAGGGCGATGTCACGGAATTGTTCGTGTATGACTTCAAATGCTTCTACCAATATTGGATCGAAGTGGTTATCTGCACCTTTCTTGATGATTGAAACCGCTTTGTTATGTGAGAAAGCGGGCTTATAGACCCGTTTGCTGATTAAAGCATCATAAACATCGGCAAGCGCCATCAAACGTGCGGAAAGGGGAATCGCTTCGCCTGCCAATCCTTGTGGATAGCCGCTGCCGTCCCATTTTTCTTGATGACATAAGCAAATTTGATGGGCAATTTGCATAAAAGGATTCCAGCCCGCTTGTTTGGCTACCGACGCAATCATTTCAGCACCTATTTGCGGATGTAACTTCATGATTTCAAACTCTTCATCACCAAGGCGACCTACCTTAAGCAAAATGTGGTCACGGATACCAATTTTGCCTATGTCATGGAGCGGCGCAGCTTTAAACAACAATTCAATGGTTTCTTTTGTGAGTTGTGTTTTGAATTTGGGGTTTTTTTGTAGATATTGCGCCAAAACCTTTATATAAGTTTGCGTCCGTTGGATATGTGCGCCCGTTTCAGGGTCCCGATATTCTGACATAGAGCAAAAACTGCCTATGATGCCGTCCTGAGTACGGGAAACCAGTAACGTCATTTGTTTGGCGTGTAGGTATTCACGGGCATACTTCATCAATGCCAGCACAATCAGCGCCAATAACGCCATGATAGTAGGTAAGGCAGGGGAAAAGACCATTCCGGTCTGGGCTAAAATAAATTGTGATAACGTAAACAGCGAGACGATCAACGCGAGGGGCGTTACGACCATTGCGATTGGCCCCGCACTAGCCAAACTCAAGAACAAAGCCAATCCAAGCACCGAGGCTACAATCAATTCACTTGCTAAGGCATGGCCAGGGCGCTGCAAAAAATCTTGCCGTGCCAAGTTATCAATGACAGCAGCATGAAGTTCAACGCCCAGAAATTGTGGTGCATAAGGAGTAGGACGAAATTCGTGCAACCCAGCAGCAGAAAAACCCACAAAAACGATTTTGTTTTGTAACAGGTTTTTTTCTATTTTGCCGGAAAGCAGGTCGTAAGCGGAAATTTTTTTAAAGTTTTGTCCGTAAGCAGGGAATTTTATGCGCAAATTTCCGGCGTTATCCAAGGGAACCTGTATTTTCCCTAGTTGCAAAGTAAAGCTGGTTTCATTTGCGGAAACTAAAAAATTATCTAACCTATTTGCGGTTAAATAAGTTTGCAAGGCCAAGCTAGGGTAAAGACGGCCTTGATATTGAATCACTAATGGTGTTTTGCGGTAGATACCATCGCCATCGGGTGCTGAATTGATAAACCCGCTTGTATTTGCCCCTTCCTGTATCGGCGGCACATTACAGGCAACGTTGATGGCATGATACAAGTGCTGCGTTGCCTGTTTTTCGTTTACGGCTGAGAGTAACGCGCCACTGGCTGATTTTGGTTGGCAGCTTGTGTTGTCTGGGTCGTTAAAGGTAAAAAAATAACTGGCTACAAAAAGGCCCTTATTTAAGGTATCGCCCAGAATCTTGTCATAGTCCCAAAACGTTTTTTCGATTGTACTTAAAAGGAATGATTGCTTTAAATCCCGCTCCATAACCCGTTTGATTTCTGCCGGCGATGTCCTGTCACGTTCAACAAAAAGTGCATCTATACCAGTAGCAGCGGCACCTGATTGTTGTATGGACTCGAGTAAGCGCGCTACTTGATAACGCGGCCATGGCCATTGACCGAAAGCGGCAAGACTTTTTTCATCTACTTCAACGATGACGGGCAATGAGGACAGTTTGATTTCTGGCAATAACCCAATTTGAATATCTGTAACAGCGTTATTTAGCGGCTCTAAGGCGGCAGGGAATTTCATTCCTGTTGCTAATAGCAATAGCGTTAGCGCTGTACCTGCGAGAATGGTTTGCGTCCGCTCCTTTGAAGCCGAACGCGCAGATATGGTATTTACCTGTCGGTTAGCTTGCAATCCTTGCAAAATGATTACCGGATTTCTACTTCCACACGCCGATTACGTGGTTCATCGACATTGTCACCTGTAGGTATCGCAGGGTCACTTTCGCCATAATAGCGAATATCCTGCATACACTCTTTAGCAACACCAATGTCAGTTAAAGCCTTAGCGACTGCTTCGGCTCGCTTTATAGAAATGCCTTTGTTAGTGCTGTTATCCCCGACACTATCACTATGCCCAATTACGCTAATGTCACAAGATTTTCGGGTTTCGATTGCTGCTTTTGTCTTTTCGAGTTCTTCACGATCATTAGCTTGCATTTCAGCGCTTCCAGATGAAAAATGAAAAACTGTATGTACAGGAGCGTCCGGTTCCTTGGCTAAAGCGGCAGCAAACATATCCTGGATTTTATCATTACTTAACAGGACAGGTCTTGAAGGTGCCTGATTTGCGTTTGACACCCGAGTACTTTCTTTATCTTTTGACAACACTGTCGTTCCACTTGCAGTCTTGACATCCACTTTTCCGACTTTACCGTTTGCATCGGGGACTAAAACCACGGTCGTGCCTGTGGAGCAGCACGCCGCCAACAAACTGACCACTGACGCAGCAAATAGTATCCGAGTGTTCATAAGAGTAGGCACCACCTATTGGTATTAGAATAAAGGTCGTTAATCGACGTTAATTAAAATTTTTGTACCACGCAACCCCAGGGTTGCAGTAGGAGTCTTAAATTGTACAGATCCAGGGGATATCCGGCCTATGGCACCTGACATGAAGGCAACCGAGCCTTTTACGACCCGCGAAATGAAGGAAACTTTTTGGTCAGCAGGTTTAAACAGAAAATTTTCAACTATTAATTTTCCGCTGGGTCCCAAGGTTAGCACGGCACCATCACTAAAGATAATGCCGACAGCGCCATTTGAATCGGTAACTATCGTATCACCCTCAAAAACCTCCGCACCTACTTGCAGGGTAGTTTCCGTCCCTTGCCGTATGACCTTAGCAACAGGCTCATAAGTTTTAACCAATCCTATCCGCTCAGCAGCCATCGAGATAGGTGAAATCAGCAATAAAATCCCTAATAAAACGAAGCGAACTTGGGACTGTACAAGATAATTTTCGTGTCTTGGAATCATAAAAAACCCAGTATAAATGTAGATCCGATTAATTTCCCCAATCAGTATAGGTTAAAACTTAAGCTAACGTTAAGGATTTACGGGAAATTAGAAGCTTATGTTTTAGGTTATGATACCAAAAGCATCTAAAAAATAATTTAAAACACAACACAAACTTATGTTGGCGTTGAGTAAAAAGATTATCTGATCAAATTATCACTCGTTGCTTATAACTTCAGCTTCCTTTGTGTTTCAGCGATACCGTTACTCAAGGACGAAGATTGACATGGAAGTTATCCACATTATTTATCCAGGGCGTTATATCTTGGTCACCGTTTAGGGTGATTTGACCATAATTACTGTTTGAGTTTTCTACTTAATGCAGCTTGGTCAAAAAAGCTGGATCAATTCGGCAGCCGCCTACTTCGGGATGGTCGATGACATCCTGCTCAAAATCCCGATAGCTGGGTGATTGGAATGCAATACGATTAATTTTTCCACCGGAAAATTCAAATTCCATTGCTCCGCCTTTTGCGCGTGGACTGTTTGCTTGCGTAGTAAACAGTAAAATACCGACATTGCCAGTCGGTTTCCCTAGTTGTTCAGGAGTAACACGCGCGCAACTCAATTCGTTGATAGCTAATCCAGAAAAGACCTGCACTAATTGATGGGCATTGATAATCAAGCCCTCGCCTGAAATAGTTGTTAGGGCAGGTGTTACTACAGGCGCTAAGACAACGGATTGATTTGGGCTTGTAGATGCAGCAGGAACTGAATTTATTACTGATGGCGCAGCTTGCAGCAATTTTTCTAGGCCAAAATCACCTAAGTGGTTTTGCAATAAAACCGACCCATCGCCATTTTTTGCTGTGTTTATCAATGGAAAAATCTGGTTTTCCATTTCTGCCTTGGTGGGATTTTTAATTACGGCAAGCAGTTGACGCTCTATTGACTTAAGTGGCATAAAGAACTGTTCTTTTTTCAGGCTGGTATCGCCCATTTGTACCCAATCGGATTCTGTATTGACGGGCAAACCCATTGCTTTCATAACCGTGTAATCATCAACGGTAAGGCAATTGTCGAAATTTTTGCTGCGGTAGTTTTGTAAAGTCTTCGCATCAATGTTATTGCTTTGTACTTTTTGTGGCGAAATGTTGTAGTTTTTCCAGTCACTGTTATTAGCCAAGAAGTAATACATATAAGCGTTACGGTCAAATTTGTTGAAGCCTAAGTCTTTCATGACAATCTTCAATTTACGGCAATTACTTTCCACTGCTTCGTAGCTCTTCCAATCGGGCTTTAGATTGGGTTTTTCGGGATGTTTTGATTGTTCTATGAGTTGCTGCAAATTGATTTCACCCGTCGCCGATTTCATCGGTGAAGAACCAATTTCTGAAAGCGACAAATCACGCGCATCCGGTATGCCATCGGTTTTGGTCTTGAGTAGCAAAGATGGAGTGATTTCTGGATAAACCCTTAATTCACCTAATGGCTTGGTATCAGAGCTTAATATATTGATCCCGCCCTCAGCAACCGCATAGACCTTAAACAAGGTTTCATTCAGTGTTCCGGTTTTATCTGAGTACCTGACAATCGCTGGCAGGGAATGTGATTCTTTGTTGAGGTTTGCTGAAGGTGTTGGTGCGGTTGCGGCAAGATTTTGCTGGTTGCTACTCAGCCATTGACCGGCAAACTGTCCCAAAACCGCAACCCCCATGCCCACGCCGGTAAAGGCCAATAAACTACTGGCCGCTGTGGCCTTGTTAATCAGTCCTGTTACGTCTACATCACTATTCGCACTGGATAAAACGCTGTAATCAAGTTGTGTTTCTTTGCCGGAATCCAGCCGCATCCACGGGGTCAGGTTTAGTTTTTTAGCATCAAACTTAAAATTACATTTCCCAGTAGTCGCTTGATAGGAATAACCTATGGCTTCGTTATTAAATTTGAGAATACTGTTACGGACATTAAAGACAAGGGCTGAAGATAAGTCACTCTTTTTAAAAGATGGCGTGATGCTATCGCAACCGCTTTTTAAGACATTGTCGCCCCTAAAATCAAATTCGGAAATCAGGCGCACATAGTAATCATCACCATCAATGGACTGAAAGCCTGGTAAAGCCTGAAATTGGTGCGATTTGGTTGATTGCGCGGCATTGGGGTCATTGCTCTCGCCAGTAGGATAATCCACAGCAAGTTGCCGGGTTGGAGTGCATCCTGCCAACACTATGCCGACCAATAAACCAAGCTTTAAAGATGAGTTATAACGAATTGACATGTTTTAAACCTTATTCCGTAAGTTATACGGTGAATCGAGCTGAAAAAGGGTGTAAATAATAGGGAGTTGTTGGGGATTTTGTCATTTTTTATCGCACTACGTATACGATCTAAAGGTGTCGTCTTTGTGATCTGCGAAAAACGACCCGTAATAGATCGCCAAGAAATCGTTGATTTTTCCGCTATTCGTAGGCATTGACCTTCAAAAGTTGCTCCACGCTGACAACTTTATAGTCATTATTTTTCGCAAAATCAAGCGTTTGTTTTAATGCTTGAATCGTTTTATCCGAAGTGTCATGAAATAAAATCATAGCCCCCGGTTTTATTTGTGACTGTACACGTTGGGCTATGCTTTGTGCGGAGCCTGCGGTTGTATCGAATGAGCGTATAGACCAGCCGATGACACGGTAATCCAATTTATCAATAGCCTTAGCAAGATTAGGTGTAATTACACCGTAGGGTGGCCTGAATAATGCCATTCGTTTGCCAATAACCTTAAAAACACTTTCTGTGGTTTGATTAATCTCATCTTTAAAACCTTGTACGCTTTTAAAATCGATAAAAAAAGAGTGTGAGTGACTGTGGTTGCCAATGCTGTGACCGGCCGCATGGATTTGTTTCAGAATGTTTTCGTTACCCTGTATGTTTTTTCCGACGACAAAAAAAGTTGCAAAGGCATTGTATTGCGCTAATGTTGATAGCACTTGTGGGGTGAATTCTTGGTGTGGCCCATCGTCAAACGACAGGGCAATCTCTTTATCTGCAATATCGGCATAGCAATGCGCCGGGGCGAAAAAGTTGGATTGAATGTTTGCCGAACCGTAAACGATTAGCGCCAGAAAAAACGCAATTGGCAATAGTAGCCAGTCCAGATTGATCCCGAAAACTGTGTGTGACAACCCAATAACACAGATGGCGATAATAAAGTGGCTGCGGGTTGATCTAAAGGTCATTTGAGGTGTTTCTGTTAATTAAGAGTGTATTTGCTACTGTTATAAAAATTGTAGAATTGCAAAATATTGCGTCATTACAAGCGGTGGTGGTTAATTCTGTGCCCAATTAGGGGCGAACATAAAAGCGCCGTTAAAATACCTGTCGCGACAGTAAAGCCAAAGGCATGGACTATTTCGGTTGAACTGATCGCCAATAAGCCAAAAGCCAGCAATGTGGTCAATGCAGACAATGTGACCGCTAACGAGGTACTGGCACGTCTGTCCTCGTTATCAGATGCGGTTTCTGAATGTTCTGCTTTATCGGCCATAAAAAAGAAAATGGCATCGTCCACGCCTATGCCCAACACCAGTAACAACGCAAATAAGTTGAATAGGCTGAACAATTGGTTAAACCAGCCCGTCATAGCTAATGAAACCAGTGCCGCAACGACGGGAATTGACGTTATCTTAAGTGCATTGCGCCAGCCGAACTTGAATCCTAAGCCATTGAAAACCAACAGGTAAGCCGCCGTTAAAAGCAGACTAACCCGAATTCGGTAACGCGCAAACAGTGAAGACAATTCCTCGACCTGATCGACCCAAGCGACACCTTGCAGGTTTTGCAGGGCGGATAAGGCCGGCAAGTCGTTGATTCCGGTTAATGCAACTCTGCTTAGGCAGCGACCTGGGTCACAACCCATCCATAATTGCTGCTTTGATTCGTCAGTAGTTGCCAGCCAGTCAGGCAGTGAAATAGATTTATACTTTGCGTCACTAAACAGCTTTAATTCGGTGTTTATGGCCGCATTATTAAAGCCCAGCCCCATCATATAATCCTTTGCCAGACCGGATTGATACAGGGTTTTGTTGAGCAATTGGTAATTCCTTTGTTGGGTAAGTTCATCAGGCCAGTAATCACTGAGACCGTTGTAAGCCGAAAGCTTATTTTGACGGGTTAATATTTTGAGCTGCTTAAGCAGCTGTTGTTCATTTTGATGCCAATCATTGAGATCATTGCCTGATACCAGAAAAAACTGATTTTCCTGGCTTACCGGCAATAATTGTTTAATTTTATCGGCTGTTCTCAGTAATTCTGGGGGTGCAGATTGCAATAAGCGCACATCGTCATTCGGCGAAAGTTGCCAGAGTCCGCCAGAGACAAAAACCAGCAAAATTGGGATTAACCACCGCCTGTTTTTTTTCAGCCAAGCCGGCCAATGCTGTTGCCAGAAGTTTGCGACTTTCAAGATAACTGGTTTATGATCCGGCTTAAAACCAGTAAGTAGTACAGGAAAGAGCAAAACCACGGTAAGCCAAGCAACCAACAGCCCTACAGCCGAAAACAGCGCAACCTCCTGTAAGCCAGGGAAAGGCGAAAAAACCAATCCCGCATAACTTAACAAATTGGTTAGTAAGCCAATAACCAGTCCAGGGAATATGTAGCGTAAGCCATTACGAGGCAGCCAGTTCTTAGCACCGAAACTGTCACACACAAAATGTAGCGCATAATCATCGGAGACCCCGATCAAACTCGCACCAAACACCAAGGTAATAATATGGATTTTGCCAAATATAAGCACACTCACAACCAGTGCAGCGCACAAACCGCTACCAATTGCCAAAAACGAGAGCGTCAACGGCCTTGGACTGCGAAAAGTTAGCAACATCAAGATAATAATACCCACACTGGATCCAACACCCACGGTTGAAATTTCCTGTTTTGCAGAATCTGAACCTTGCGCGGTAAACAGCGGCATTCCAGTTACCATCAACTCAGCACCTGCCGCCTTTAATTGAGCCGTGCTGCTGTTAACTAAGGTAAGTAGAGTTTCCAGCCTATCCAATTGTAAATGGCTATCTTCCAAATCGGTCAGCAGTAATGCCCAAAATCGGTTGGCATCATGCAGAACGACAATGCCTTGCTCAACTGCCAGCTTTACGGGATTTTGGGCATTAAAATAACGGCTGAATAATAATAAAGGATCACGCTCAAGATCAGCTGCCGCCATCTGACCCATCGGGCTATAAAGTGTTTCCAGATTTTGGGATAGCAAGTCTTTTGGATTGTTACTTATGGTGAGTTTTGTTTTTGCATCCAGCAACTGATAGCGATAGGGAAATAAGTGCTGATACTGTTTGACCATATTTTTCTGCGGCAACTCCAGCAAAATCGTGTTAAACAGATGGCTTTGCTGTAATTGCTGTTTAAGTTGCCGCACTTGGGCAATTGCATCTTGGGAGGTTGCCGCCCCGACCAACCAAATCACTTTCCGGTTGCGTTGTTCATTATGCTGCTGGATAGCCTTCGCTATCTCTGGTTGTTGTTCTGTGGCAGGCAATAACGCCAAAAACCCCGTTTCCAGCCAGTTTTTGGTCAATGCCTGGCTGCCCAGCACACCAATGACAAACATAATCGCCAGCCATAGCCATGCGGAGACTTTAGGGTGATATGTGTTCAAAATCGGCTTGTTGCTCGTCGCTTAAGTGGTAGGGATGGGTAATTTGCGTAAAACTAATCTGGGTTTGGTTGCCAGTAACTTCCTGGATTTTCAACAAACGCAGCTCAGTATCGCCACTTATTAAAATAGTGCTGAGGATTTTCCTCAAGAATTCATCTTTGGGCTTAAGCTGTAACTGCCAGGACGTTTTTTGTTCCGTTCCGGTCATGTCAAAACCTTCTGCCAACCTGTTCAACTCCCCGCCCAACAACGCTTTAAACACATTGCCAAAAGTCGCCGGTACGGCTTGCTCGCCTTGCCCAGTCAACAGCTTTGATTCGTTAATCATCAACACTGACGGAATCGGCGTTAGCGTTTTCCAGATAACGCCTTTGCTTTGATGGTAAGTAAATGTGCCGGTGGATAGTAAAGGCTTGCGTAAAAACTTAAGGTGTTTTTCCTGTTGAAATGTGCCTTGAGTAATGGGTGTTTGTACTAACCGTGAAGTAATTCGGGTTAATACATCATCAGCATAGCTGTGATTAAGACAAAGTAGAAACAGTAATAGGGGTTTTATCAGCTCTATGAAAAACCGTTTGTTCCAGGCCATCGAGTTTGGTGTTAAATTAATCAATAGCTAACCCCAACTTTTCAAATAAAATCCTGGGTGACTCAAAACACATGGCATTAGCCTTTACATCCACGGCTACCTGGATGCTATGGCCTTTGGCTATTTTCGCACCGGTGGCTTTATCGGCTATCAGATAGTCAATTTTCAGGCGGTTTTCCCATTCAACAATAGCGGCATTGACGGTAATTGTTTGGCCGAATACTGCTGGTTTCACATAGCGGATTCTAAGGTCAATAATCGGCCAGGAGAAACCGGAATCGCGCATTTGCGGGTAGTTGTAGTCAACGGTATCGAGTAGGGCGCAACGGGCAATTTCAAAATATTTTGCGTAATGCCCATGCCAGACTATCTCCATCACATCAATATCATGGAAAGGTATTTCGATATCAACTGAAGCTTTATGAATGTTGTTAGCCATAAAGTTGCCAGTGTTGTTTGCGTATCAATATCAGGCCTTCCCGCAGCTCTTGTTCCAATGCGCGGTCTGTTCTTAAGAAAGGGCTAAATTGGCGTACAGACTGAACTGTCGTTTTTAATGCGGGGCTTAATGCATCTGTATTTTCCCGCAGCTCTACGCCTTGCACTGCTGCGAATAGAACTGCCACCGCGACTTGCTCAGTTAGCTCCAGGATGCGTATGCAATCTCTGGCTGCAATTGTACCCATGCTTACTTTGTCTTGGTTGTGGCATTCTGTAGAACGAGAAAATACACTCGCTGGCATAGTCAGTTTTAGTGCTTCGCCAGTCCAGGCCGAAACGGCAATTTGTAAGGCTTTAAAGCCGTGATTAACCATCATCGCATCGCCAGTTGCACCTGATAAATTGGCAGAAAGTCCGTGGTTAAATTTGGTATCCATCAATTGCGCCATTTGGCGATCCAGTAAATCGGCAAGATTGGCTACTGCTGTTTTCAGGCTGTCCATGGCAAAAGCAATGTGACCACCATAAAAATGTCCGCCATGCAAGACCTGCTCATTATCGGCATCAATGATGGGATTGTCGTTGGCGCTGTTGAGTTCGGTTTCTATAAATTGCCTAAGCCAAGGTTGAGCATCTTCCAACACGCCTATGATATGAGGCGCACAGCGCAGCGAATAGCGGTCTTGTAAACGGGTGTCGTCACTGGCCACATTGCCTGAAACATGCAAATCCATACGGATGCGCTCGGCTACCCGGTTTTGTCCTGGGTGGGGCTTAACCGAAAACAGTTTTTCATCAAAATGATGGGCATTGCCCTTTAAGGCAATTGAAACAAGGCTAGTGATTCGTGTGCATAATTGCGATAGGTAGGTGGCTCGTTGAAAGGCAAGGCAAGCAATGCCCGTCATCGCCGCTGTGCCGTTCATAATCGCCAGGCCTTCCTTGGGTTTTAGGGTCAGGGGTTCAATATTTAACTGACTAAAAACAGCTTGAGTAGATTGGCGTTCGCCTTGATATAAAACCTCGCGTTCCCCTGCCAGCACCGCAGCCAAGTAAGACAGCGGGGTTAAATCACCACTGGCACCGACCGAGCCTTCCTGGGGCATCAAGGGAAGAATGTCATGTGTCAATAAAGTCGCCAGTTGTTGTAGCAATTTATATCGAACGCCGGAATATCCCCGTGCAAGGCTAGTTAAGCGCGTAGACAAAATTGCACGTGTTTGCTGCGCATCGAAATAATTGCCCAAGCCGCAGCCGTGAAAGGTGTATAGGTTTTGGGGTAAAGCATCTACTAATTCAAGCGGTACTGCCACGGAACAAGAATCACCAAAGCCCGTAGTTACACCATATACATATCCCTGTTCTTTCAACAAGGTATCAATAAACAATGCGCCTTTATCAATGCGTTTAATAAAATCAGCTTGTGTGCCGAGTTCCACTTGTGCCTGTTGGTTGGCTATCTGACAGATATCCTCTATGGTTAAGGGCTGTCCGTCAAATACGATGGTGTTCTTATTTTTCATCGCTAACAGGCTCTTGCCAAAAGTCGAAAAAGTTAAACCATTGGAGCGGCTCTTTCAGGCAATAAGCCTGCAAACGTTCAGCATAGCGCTGGGTAAGTTGCTGTATGGCCAGTTCACGATCTTTTCGTTGTAATATGACACTCTCGCAGAAAGGCTCAATATAAATGACAAATTTGTCCTGCTGTCTTAGGCAGAGCAAGGTATAAACTGGGCATTTTAATAAACTAGCCAAAATGAACGGCCCTTGAGGAAACATTGCTTCAGCACCCAGAAAGTTAACTTTACTAACGCGTTGTTGATTGTTTACGGGTGTCCTATCTGCGGCCATGATAACTAATTCTCCGGCCTCTATCTTATCGCTCAACAATTGGGCAGTAGCGGCGGTTATTTCGGTAACCTGTATTAAATTTAATTGGCTTTTATTGCTGGTCTGGTTCAATAATGTGTTAAATTTTTGTGCATGCTTGGTATGAACCAACACATTAATGGGTGGTGTTTTATCGAATTCCGCGATTATACGACAAACTTCTAGGTTACCCAGATGTGTTCCCAATAATAAAACACCTCGCCCTTTGTTGATCTCGGCCAACAATTCGTTCCTGCCGTTATACGTCACATCAGATTGCGAAAGCGTCCCTGACCAGGCGGCGAGTTTGTCAATAATGGCATTGGCAAAACAAATAAAATGCTTATGGCTCCAAAACAAACTGCCTTGCAACTTTAACGACGGCGCGAACCTACCCAACCTATCCAGATAGGCTTGGCTCGCTTGCCGCGCTGGTCGATTAATAAGCCAGTAATAACTAACTACTGGATATAAAAATACTTGCAGTACTGTACGGCCAAAAATGAGATAAATTCGCAATAGAAAGCGCATGCCCCAGATCACACCGCGTTCTTCTATTTGCGCCCAGTGTACGGATGTTTTCACTGGCTATGCCTTAGCAAAAGCTGCTGTATGCGTAACAACATACCAAAAAATAATTTGGCATGTGTTTTTGAGATCATGAGATTGTCCCGCCATAGTTTGAAATGCGACACGCCATCGTAAGGGTATTTTACATGTGTAGGAAGATTAATGGCTTTAACCCCTTGCCAAAACAAGCGTACGACAATATCAATATCGAAATTCATGCCTTGGCCGATCTGCGTTTTATTGATTAACTGGCTTACAGCGGCCAAGGGATATAGCCGAAAACCGCACATTCCATCGGCTATCGCAAATGATAAGGTGTTTATAACTATCCAAAAATTAGTAACGCGTCGCCCATACATTCGGCTTTTAGGCGCGGAGCCATCAAATATCGGTTGGCCTAAAATCATTGCGTAAGGATCTTTTGTGCTGGCGGCAAGAAAATTCGGTATGGCATTAATATCGTGTTGACCGTCAGCATCAATTTGGATGGCGTGGCTATATCCTTGAGCTATTGCAGCTTTAAAACCGTCGACGACAGCAGCACCTTTCCCACCATTTTCAAGACGTGTTAGCAAAGTAAGCCAGTTTGATTCATGTTTGACGCAATCTTCCAGTACTTGAGAGCACTGTGCTGAGCTGCCATCGTTAACCAAAAAACAAGGTATTCCATGCCCTTTTAATTTTGCAAGCACTTGGACTATAGCCTCTTCATGATTATAAACAGGAATAATGATGCATATGTTCATGACTTCAGCGTTTTAGATTTGCTTTTTTATGCCGCCGATACTGGCAAATAATGCAATCACGATAACCATATGGCGAAAAAAAGTATTCATAACCATGCCTCATAAAATAAATATGCCTTGGATTAGCCCAAGACGGCGTAAAGACGCAAGATGTTGCGTCTTTACTGCCTGTACACCATCCTACCAGAACTACATCCCCCAACGTTCGAACTGAAATTAAAATGCAATTCTCCCGATGCAGCTTTCCAGCTGAGTGTAAGTGTCAGTTCATCACCAGGACGGATGGTTTGGATAAACTTAACCACTTCCAAATGTGAGAAAGCTTTAGCTGGATCGTATAGCTCAAAAAAAAGTTTGCCAAAATGTTCTACCCACGCCAGCTGTACCACGCCTGGCAGAATCGGATAACCGGGAAAATGATCCTGAAAATAGATCAAATCTGCAGGTACTTTAAGGCCAAGCTGGACACCATCTTTAGTCATTTCAAGATTGAGCGCCTGAGGGAGCTTTCGGTTTTCAACGCTCAAAAGGCTTGTTAGCATGGGCAGATTGATTTTGCCCTGTGGCGATAACGGTATAGTGTTTACAAATAGCCATTTTCTGGGCAAAACTACCGCCTCAAATCCTGTCTCAAGAGATTTGCGTAGCTGTTTGATAAGCTGTTTTCTACCTTCATCTAATAAATGTCGTAAACCTTGCTGATTTAGTACGGCAACCACAGCAACCACTTCCCGCTTTTCAGTTATCACTAGCGCATGCGCGTCTTCTAACCATGGCGTAGTCATCAAGTGCTGTTCCAATTCAGTCAAAGATAAGCGTTTTTCTTCAATTTTTACAATGCGATCTGAACGTCCATTTAGCACAAACTTACCATCGTCCAATAAGGTGATTTGATCGTCTAAAGGGTAATAAGATTTATCTGGCAGATAAGGCGAACTCAAATGCCAGTTTCCGTCGACCACATTTAATGTCATTCCAGAAAATAATGTCCAACCTTTTTCTCGTGTTTTCCATGCAATACCGCCTGTTTCGGAGCTACCGTAAATTTGGATAACCACTTGTCTGCAAGAGGCTATTATTTGCTGTGCTACATGTTCAGATAAGGCTCCTCCAGAACTGAAAATAGCCTTTAAATCAGCTATACCCTGCCAAGGTGAACTTTGATCCAAACGTTTGAGATGCGCAGGGCTGGCCACCCAAAAGGCGGCACTATTTTTTATATTATTAACCAGAATTTCAGGATTGAGATAAATCGAACTGTGGAAACACCGACCTGTAGAAATCGGCCATAGCACACGAAACAATAAGCCATAAATATGCTGATGGCTGACGGTTGCCAGTACTTCGGAGTCGCCAAGTACCGCCCCCCATTTCTTTTCCAACCCAGCGATTTCCAGCTGAAACTGGATCAAACGTTTTTCTATTGGTTTAGGTTGTCCAGTAGAACCGGACGTAAAAATCACCAGACGGGCTTCTGCCGGATTTAAAGGCAATAACGAGAACGCGGGTTCGTTTGTTGCTGTCAGGCAAAAATCAAGCGGTAACTTGGCGTCCCAGTCTCCTATCAACTGACAACCGTGTTGCCGGAGTTGTTGTGCAGTACCAGGTAAGTTATTACCGGCAATCCAGGCCTGCTTTCCGGCATGGAGCAATGCAAACAACAGCACAGTAAAGGGATAGGCATCGTCTGTGTATAAGGCATAATGCTGAAAAGGCTCTGCTTTAAATCGCCTGACCCAAAAGTTTACCGACGAATAAAATGCGTCGGCATAATAGTAATCCCCGGCATGATAAGCGATAGGTGTTTCAGGTGGTCTTGTTGTCAGTAAGCAATCCGACAAGGCAATACAATCATTTGACATGTTTCTGTGTCTTCATCCTGACGATATATTCCCCGACGAACAAGAGCCCCATCAATAGATAAGCGATTAAACCGTTATATAAGCTCCAGACCTCAATACTGCTCCAAAGCGCTGTAGCTGAGGCAATGCAGCCGTTAAAAATAAAAAATGCACACCAAATTTGGGTCACCCGCTTGGTATAAACAATACCTTCTGGTGGTAAGTTGGGGTGCTGGATTCTTGCAATCCGTTCAATCACAGTGGGCGGCGACCACAAGCTCCATGAGAAAAACAGTAACATTGCTGCATTAACAATTGCCGGATAAAACCGTAAGGTAAGCAATTCGTTACTCCAGGCTGCAAATCCGCAATAAACCATACCTATCAATAACAACGGACAGCTCCAATGCTTTATGGAAACACTGGCAATCAATCTGATGCCCAGTAAAACAAATAGCAGGCACGCTATTTTCCAGGGTTCTAAGTACTGCGTACCGAAATAAACGGCAAACGGATAGAGCAGTGTCAAAAAACTGATTGTACTGTTTATAATCATACGCATATTAAAGGGTAGGATTTTTCTTCCGCCCACTCTACTAAACCGTAAGTCCCTTTTCACTCATGCAGCATCTTATAAACAGCCTCAACTACATCCCCAATCGTACGGGCCGACTTGAAATCATCGGGCTTGACAGCTTTTCCGGTCATTTCCTTAAGCTGAACCATCATATCAACGGCATCAATGCTATCGAAATCAAGATCTTCGTACAGGCGGGCTTCCAGGGTGATTGCCTTTTCATCTATCTCAAACATTTCGACCATGATGGTTTTGATAGCGACTAAAATTTCTTCACGATTATTCATGACAGCTTTAATTCTGAACTGATTTTATATAGTTGGCCAACGTCGAGACGGACGTAAATATCTTTACGACTTCTTCATTTTCAGCCTCAATTCTAATATTGTATTTCTTTCTGATTGCCAGCCCCAGCTCCAGAGCATCTATTGAATCCAGCCCCAGACCATCATTAAAAAGCGGTGCGTTGCTGTCTATATCGGCAACAGTGATGTCTTCCAAGGCAAGCGCATCAATGATTAATTGTTTTAAGTCATTTTCCATAGTCTTTATAGCATTCTCTCTGTTGCGTAAAGTAGTCCTGTAAGTACTGGTTAAAACGGCGTACAGCAATCGATTTCGGTTGAATTCGGGTAAATTCATCCAGGGCAATGTCCTCCTGCACATGCATCGCTAAATGAAAAGGGCGCTTAGGGATTTGATACCATTGCTCGGCTTTCGTTAGGGTACTCGGATAACAAGAAATAGTCACTGGCGTTACACAAATATCAGTAGCTTCCAACGCAATAGCGGCGGCTCCCCGTTGAAAGCGGCAGGGTTTGTCCGGTACTGAACGCGTTCCTTCAGGAAAAATAATCATCGTTCCACCCGACTGCAACCACGCCACACATTCGGCAATCATCTTTTCAGGATCGTCGTTACTGATATATCCGGCATTTAAAATAGGCCCGCGCATGAAAGGGTTACGCCACAAGCTTCCTTTGACAATACAGTTTGCCTGTTTAACTCGACTAATTAAAAACACAATATCTACCAGGGTCGGATGATTAGCAATGATTAATTGTCCAGGACGGTTTAGCTTTTCCAAGTCTTTTATTTCGTAAGTCATGATGCCGATTCTGTGCATCAGCCCAATGAACACGTAAAAACTCGTATGGATAACGCGCTGTCCACGGCTTATCTGCTGTAAGCGAGTACCGGGCAACACGGACAAGGCGGGAAAAACCAACGCCCACAACAGTAAACCACCAACACCAAAAGTAAAAAAACTGAAACCGGTAGCGAGCAGTCGCCAGCCATAGGTTAATCGCTGGATTATTTTTTGTGCCATGCCCAGCTATGCCCTTGATTGCCTAAGGTTAATGCGAGTTCTTCAGCAAGTAGAAACTTTAATAAGGCCATTATTTGGACGGGTTGCTCACCATCATCTCGAGACTCTGTTGAACAATAAAATTGCATAGGCAAACCGTCGCCATTTAGGGCAATTTTTAAACCAAGCACACAAGGAAAAGCAGCGTTGAGGTTGAAAGGGGCAATCGGGTAAAAATTCGCAATAGGCTCATCGTATAAAATAATCAGGACTTCTTCAGCGCCTTCATGCAACATCCCAAGTGCTTCAATAAAAGCGGGGGCAATACCATCCAATCCAGGAGCAATCACTGTTATTTCCAGGCTATTGCCGTAGGCTATAGAAAATAGACCGGCAATGGCGTTATGTACGGACAGGCTAAAAGCCGTTGGTGAAAGTTCATCATCCGCCTGTATCGTTTTGAGCATATCCAGCGATTTACATATTTCACCATGTGCAGAACTAAATACAACAGGGGCTGTTTTTCCGTCTTTAATGCATTGATCAGCGGCATTAAAAACCGCTCGTGACAATGGCGATAGCCTACGTTGTAGCATCTTAGGTACGTATTCAGGTACGGTAACATTACCTGATTCGATTAGCCGAGCATCTATATAATCCAGGCCTGGAGCCCACGCACTCCACTTGCATAAGACAAAATCAGACATAGCCACTTACCATATAAAACCCATAGGGTATTGTTTCATATAGTATCTGATTGCACTGGAATTTAGCGGAGTGAACAATACATTGGTTTTCTCAATTTCTAATTTATTCAGGATCTTTCGCAATTGATTTGACAACTCTTTTTGTACCTCTGCCTAAGGCTTTAACGGTATCTCGCGAACCATGGCCAATATCCGTCGTCACATTCCGCGTTGTGTGTCCGATTGATCGGCCTGCTTCTTTTAACTCGGCACACGCCATCATTACGCACAATATATTCATATAGATAAAAAATTTTATAAGGACTTTGATCATATCATTACAATTATTCAAAAAACCTTAAAGTAGCTCATGCATACCTTAGAGAGTGTTCGCATAATAATCAGCAAAGTACTGGAAGTCTACTGTGAACTTGGAAAAATGCGGAGAGGTGGAGCAATAGCTTGCGGATACATAAAGTTATGCGTACTTTGTTCTATTTGAACGAGATACCACAATATTTGCCAACGCGATGTTGACAAAATTCGGTTAAAATCACGCACTGGCATTGCCAACTAAGTTGTTTGGAAATGGTATATCTAACTGGTTGTTTTATAACAAACGAAACAAGTCGAATGCGTAAAGTTATTATTATAGGTGCAGGCCCTTCGGGTAGTGTTGCAGGAGCTTTGTTAACCAATTTGGGTTATCAAGTCACCATCCTAGAGCGGCAGCAGTTTCCTCGTTTCAGCATAGGCGAAAGTTTGTTGCCCCAATGTATGGAATTTATTAAAGAAGCAGGCATGATGGATGCTGTCGTCAATGCGGGATTCCAATTTAAAAATGGCGCTTACTTTGTGTATCGTGGACAACATACGTCATTTAATTTTGAAGAAAAATTTTCCGCTGGAATAGGTACGACCTTTCAAGTGCAACGTGGCCGGTTTGATGAAGTCTTAGCTGCCGAAGCTGCCAGAATGGGGGTTGATATTCGTTGGCAGATGGAAGTTACCGCCGCTGATTTTTCCGATGATAAGCCTAAGTTGGACGTGCGTGATGTAGACGGCAATATGTCACAATATGAAGCGGATTTTGTTTTAGATGCTAGCGGTTTTGGCCGCATTTTGCCACGTTTACTGGATTTGGAATCGCCTTCCGGATTTCCGGTTAGAAAAGCCTTGTTTGGCCATATTGAAGATAATATTGACGATCCCCAGTTTGACCGTAACAAGATACTAATTACTGTCCACCCCGAACATAAGGATGTTTGGTTCTGGTTAATTCCGTTTAGCAATGGGCGCAGCAGTATTGGCGTGGTTGCCGAAGCGGATTTTTATCCATCGTCAGAAAGTAATGATACCGTGTTACAAACCCTCCTGAATCAGGACGATAATTTACGGAAGCTACTGAAAAACGCTGTTTTTGATGACAAAATCAATGCCATTACAGGCTATTCGGCAAACGTAAAAAGCCTACATAGCAAAGGTTATGCGCTGCTGGGCAATGCGGGTGAATTTTTAGACCCCGTGTTTTCATCCGGCGTAACGATTGCGATGAAATCGGCTAGTATGGCAGCGGCTGTCTTAGACCGTCAATTTAAGGGCGAAGTTGTCGATTGGCAAACTGAGTATGCTATGCCTTTACAGCGCGGCGTTGATACCTTTCGTGTGTTTGTCGATGCTTGGTACGATAGCCGCTTTCAAGATGTGATTTTTCACCCCAAACAGCAGCCGGAAGTTAAAGAGATGATTTGCTCCATTCTGGCAGGTTATGCCTGGGATGAAGCGAATCCGTATGTTAAAAACGCCCGTTCAAGGCTGGATACGTTGGTTGAACTGTGCCGCGCGGATTAGCATTCTTGCTGATGCTGGTATTTCTAAGCGGCTGTACATTATTTAGCCCAGCTCAAGATTTCCAATCACCAGAATGGATTCCATTAGCACGCCCACTTGGCCCAGCCAGAAGGATTGTGCAAGAAATTACAGCAAAATGGCAAGATCGACAAGAAACCCTGCTGTGTGTGTTGGAATTGGATAACCAGCATATTGCAATTGCCGGATTAAGCGGCGATGGCATCAGTCTATTTAATGTCAACTATGACGGCAAAAAAGTAGCGATGGATAAAAGTCCGTTAATGCCATCGAGTTTTTCGCCAGAATTTATGATCAAGGATTTACAATTGGCTTATTGGCCGCTGGCTGAGCTACAAAAAAGACTACCTAAGCAGTGGCGGTTAGAAGCGGATGACAAGCAACGACGGTTTTATTTTGGCGGTGATAAATATTTTGATGTCGATTATTTACAGCCCGACCCTAATTGGTCCAAAACAGTACGCTTAACCAATTACCATTATCATTACCAATTGCTGATTACAACCATCAGTTATGAAACTGTACCTGAATGACTTAGGGTTATTGTGTGCCGTTGGGAGTTCTAGGGCAGAAATCCTGGCGCGATTATTGGCAGGGGATCGTTCCGGCTTAAGATCAACAAATTCCTTTGGCATCACGGCTATTGTGGGCGAATGTATGGCTGAATTGCCTGAGATAGATCAGCATTACAGCATTTACCAGTGCCGCAATAACCAGTTATTGCTGGCAGCATTAAGCCAAATAAGCGGCACGGTACAGTTGATGATAGATAAATTTGGTTCCAGCCGTGTCGGTGTTGTGCTGGGAACCAGTACATCAGGTGTCAGAAGTACCGAACTGGCCTTGGCTTACCAGGCAAAACACGGCACATTGCCCGAGCAATTCCATTATAAGCAACAGCAAATGGGAGCAGGGGCTGATTTTCTTAGCGCATATTTAAGCTTAACTGGCCCAGCCTACACTATTTCCACAGCCTGTTCATCTAGTGGCAAAGCTTTAGCCTCCGCCCGTCGCCTAATTAATCTGGATATATGCGATGCTGTAATTGTCGGTGGAGCTGATAGTTTATGTAGGCTTACCATCAATGGGTTTGCGGCACTTGAATCGCTCAGTAAGAGTTATTGCAAACCGTTTGGCAAAAATCGTGATGGTATCAATATCGGTGAAGCAGCCAGTCTTTTTGTGTTGAGTAAAGAGCCTGGGCCTGTGCAATTATTGGGCATAGGTGCCAGTAGTGATGCTTATCATTTTTCCGCACCTGATCCTGCCGGAACGGCTGTTATTTTGGCCATGCAGAAGGCACTGAACGATGCTGATAAACAACCTAAAGATGTCGATTACCTGAACTTGCACGGTACGGCGACAGTTTTAAATGATGCGATGGAAAGTAAAGCTGTCAATGCCTTATTCGGAAACCAAACCGCCACCAGTTCCAGCAAAGGCATGACAGGCCATACCTTGGGTGCGGCGGCGGCTTTAGAATTGGGTTTTTGCTGGATGTTACTTGCTGAGAATGAAAACGGATATTTAATTCCCAATATTAATGATGACGAGCCAGATAACAGCTTATCTCCACTGCATCTTATAGAAAAGGGAGAGAATATAGGTGCCAGGTTACAATTATGCCAAAGCAATTCTTTTGCCTTTGGGGGTAATAATGTCTCAATTATCATTGCAAAATCATGAAAACTTATTCACCATCAGCAGTATCCGTAAAAACATACATTAGATTATGTTGTCGGTTAGAGCGGGGCATTCAAACGGGGGGCAAATTAGCTTGATAGATTATTCTGATGTCGCCGGACTTATTCCCCATGGCGGACAAATGGTATTGCTGGATCGGATTATTGCATTCGACCAGGATGGCCTCACTGCCGAAATGGTCGTCCGTGATGATGGCTTATTTGGGAACGAACAAGGTGTGCCCGCATGGGCGGGAATCGAATATATGGCGCAAGCGGTAGGTGCTTATGCGGGTATAAAGTCTACGCTGGCAGGAGAGCCGATTAGACTGGGCTATTTGCTCGGCACACGCCGTTACAACAGCAATGTCGGTAGTTTTGCTGTTGGTGCAGTATTAACCGTACAAATAAAAACTATTATTCAGGATGAAAAACTGGGGGTTTTTGACTGTGCTATTCGGGGAGAAGGTATTGAAGTCAACGCCAACTTGAATGTGTATCAACCGCCTATAAATACAATGCTAGAAACTATACCATGAAGAAATCGATTTTGGTAACGGGTTCCAGTCGAGGTATAGGTAAAGCCATTGCATTATATTTGGCTAAACAGGGCTATGATTTGGTGCTGCATTGCCGTAGCCAGAAGACGTTAGCAGATGAGGTAATCACCGAAATTGAACGCCTCGGCCAATCGGCAAGACTATTGCAGTTTGATATTAGCGACCGAGCGCAATGCGCCGAACAGCTCAACCAAGATATTGAATCTTATGGTGCGTACTACGGCGTAGTCTGCAATGCGGGCATTACCGCTGACAACGCCTTCCCAGCGCTGACTGGCGAAGATTGGGACAGTGTGATACATACCAATCTCGACAGCTTCTATAACGTTTTGCAGCCGGTCATTATGCCCATGATAAGACGGCGTAAACCAGGGCGCATCGTTACCTTATCGTCGGTTTCCGGCATCATGGGTAATCGTGGGCAAGTCAATTACAGCGCAGCCAAAGCCGGAATCATCGGTGCCACGAAGGCACTTGCCTTAGAATTGGCAAAACGCGACATTACTGTCAATTGCGTAGCACCTGGCTTGATTGCGACAGACATGCTGGATGAATTACCACTGGGTGAAATCAACCTGGCAGAAATCACCAAAATGATCCCTGCACGACGGGTTGGTGATCCCAAAGAAGTTGCCGCCGCAGTTGCCTTTTTAATGTCTGAAGATGCCAGCTATATCACCAGACAAGTCCTATCAGTCAACGGAGGTTTGTGTTGAAGCGTGTGGTCGTCACTGGAATGGCGGGGATTTCGCCGATAGGGAATGATTGGCAACAAGTTTCTGCAAGGCTTAAAGCACAGCACACCGGAATCAAACACATGCAGGAATGGGACAAATATATCGGATTAAACACCCGATTAGGCGCTCCTGCTGATTTTATTAGGCCAGCCCATTATTCCAGAAAACAAACACGTAGCATGGGTCGAATCGCCTTATTGGCAACCTTTGCAACAGAACTGGCGCTAATTGATGCCGGATTATTGAATGATCCTTGCCTAAATAGCGGACAAATGGGCATTGCTTATGGCAGTTCTGCAGGGAGTCTTGATGCTGTGGCTGAATTTGGCAATATGCTGATTAATCATACCGTCAACGGACTCAATGCCACGTCTTATATCCGTATGATGGCGCATACTTCAGCGGTCAATATAGGGCTTTTTTTTGGTATTAATGGCAGGGTTTATACGACTTCCAGCGCGTGTACATCAAGCAGTCAGGGCATTGGCTATGCTTATGAAGCCATTAAGCACGGATACCAGAAGCTGATGGTAGCGGGGGGAGCAGAAGAACTTAGCGCATCGGAAGCTGCCGTATTCGATACCTTGTTTGCAACCAGCATCTGTAATGATACGCCGGGGAAAACCCCAAAACCCTTTGACCGTGACCGTGACGGTCTAGTGATAGGGGAAGGTGCGGGGACACTAATTCTTGAAGAACGTGAACATGCAATCGAGCGTGGTGCACACATCTTTGCCGAATTGATAGGATTCGGTACTAATTCGGACGGGCTGCATGTCACCCAGCCCGACAGTAAAAGTATGCAAACCGCAATGCGATTGGCCTTGCAGGATGCCAAGCTAAATGCATCAGATATAGGGTATATAAGTGCCCACGGCACCGCCACTGAGCATGGTGATGTCGCAGAAAGCCATGCGACGGCGGCAGTGTTTGGCAACAAAACTCCGATTAGTGCCTTCAAAAGCTACACGGGGCATACACTAGGAGCATGTGGCGCACTGGAGGCTTGGGTAGCTATCAATATGATGAATGAAGGCTGGTTTCATGCCACGGTCAATCTTGAAAATATTGACCCAGCATGTGCTAAGTTAGATTATATTAGGGGAGATATTCGCGCATTAGACTGCAAATATATCATGAGCAATAATTTTGCCTTTGGTGGCATAAACACCTCTTTAATTTTTAAACGAGTAACACAATGAGGACAATAACAATGAAAAAACTTTATATCGTGTTGATTTTGTTAATGATGGCAGGTTGTACAACAACGGGGCATTTTAAGGTGCCAGAGGACTCAAAGCTTTATATTTATGAACGGCCACAGCCAGTGGACATCAAGGCCGATGGCGAAGTCACCACCAAGCCATTCTTCTGGACAGCGGCAGGAATGCCCCCAGGCGGTGGTATTCCCTACCGTTTGGAGCAAAATGGGCAACCCACTAAAGAAGGTAGGTTACGCACAAAATTTCGCGTCGTATCATTGTTTTGGCCTCCCTTCGCCGCAATCTACTGGCCTATGGGATTCAACCCTGATATTACTTACGATTTGGTTAACGATACGCAAGAGTAATATCGACATCACTCGGTGAGTGGGTGTCTGGATATACCCATTCACCGAACACCTGCTTTACCGACAGAATTCAACTCATTTTTTCTGTTAATTTTAAAATTTTCAATACGGAGATATTGGTTTTAAAATCTTGTAAAAATCGATAGCTTTTCATTTATTTTTATACTTTCAGTAAATTTCCTAAAGCCCTCCAATGGCTGCAAAGTAAGGCAAGACCAAGACCCACAACAGAATGAACCATTCACAGCTCCATGCATTCTTTGTGCAAATAGCCCTAATGTTAACGGTAGCTTGGCTATTTGGTTATTTGATGAAAAGACTTGCCCAGCCGGTAGTCTTGGGCGAACTGATTGGTGGCATTCTCCTTGGCCAACCCTTCTAGGGGCACTCTATCCAGATGCCCATGCAAATTTATTTCCAATCGATAATGGCATTGCCACGAGTATTGATGCCTTGCTCAAAGTGGGCATGTTGTTTTTCATGTTCGCGGCTGGATTGGAGGTCAATCTAATCCACTTCCGGCAGCACAAGCTTACTATCGCATCAACAAGCTTATTCGGGGGGGTGCTGCCTTTTGCAATGGGTTTTGGTATGGTTTTGCTGTTTCCAGAGCTATGGGGGCAAAATAATCGTCCTTTGTTGCTTGCCTTATTCATAGGCACAGCCCTGTCCATTTCAGCTCTCCCGGTGATTGCTAGGATATTGATCGATTTGAATTTGATAGGCACAAAGACTGGGATGACGATCATGGCGTCGGCAATGATTAATGATTTGATCGGCTGGTCATTGTTTGCAGTCATCTTACGCAACTTAGCGCAAGACCATCAAAGCGGAAATATTCTACCCACACTGGCAATGACACTTATATTCGCCGCATTTATTTTAGTAAGTGGACGGTGGCTGGTACAACCTTTTCTGCGACGCTTCCACTTTTTTAAGGACTGGCCGGGAGGTTTGCTAATATTTGTATCAGTGCTAGTTATGTTAGCAGCAGCGTGTGCTGAAAAAATCGGTATCCACTCCATTTTCGGGGCTTTTCTGGTAGGAATGGCAATGGGTAAGAGCCAAGGCCAAGGACGGTTTTCAGAACAGGAAAAGTATATTTACTCAATAATACAGCTTTTTGCCCTTAACTTTTTTGCACCGCTTTATTTTGTTTCCGTGGGGCTTAAGGTGAATTTTTCCGACCAGTTCGATGGCATTTTAGTGCTGGCGGTGTTTCTTATTGCTTGTGTGGGGAAAATTTTAGGAGCCGGCCTTGGCGCTCGACTTGGAGGAATGTGCTGGCGTGAATCACTATCTGTCGGGGTCGGGCTGAACGCCCGTGGAGCAATCGAAATTATTCTGGCTTCTGTTGCACTGGAACATCAACTAATAGGCCAACGCATCTTTGTGGCTCTAGTAGTGATGGCACTTGGAACGTCGATAATTAGTGGTAGCTTATTGAAGTATTTGGTCAAATAGTGAAAATAAAGTGTTTTAGATTTTGTGTTAAATGATAGTAGATTGCCTTTCGGGTCTGGGGAAGCTAACAAATAAACGAGTCAATCATCTGGCATATGAAAGCTTAAGCTATTGAAAATTGCAGTGCAAATATCATGTCGGATTTATGTCCAAATATGCGGTATCGGACGACGTTATCGTTAAACTGGACGTTTTCTTACGCAACCTTCCTGTAAGAGGAATTCATATAAGCGTAACGCTGAAAGTGGCAAGCATGTTCTGTTCGATCTGGCTCGTGGTCAGAGGTAATAGGATATGTCTATCACCGCAAAGGCTCTGGTCGACATCCCATATTCCACGTATTAAGTACCATTAACACAGGTTGATATGCGTATAATGCTTTTTCAATATAGGAATACTAATGAAACAATTGATGCTGATCGCGGTGTTATTGGGATTGTCCCTGTCTGGACTTGTTGCTCGTGCCGATGTGATCCTGAAATCCAAAGATGAGGTGCAGGGCGAATGGAAGCTAAAAACTACCAAAAACTCTTTAAACGACAGGCGGCCTGTTACGCGAGAAGATACTTGGTTATTTAAAGACGGCAAAGTGACGATCTTACATATTCCTCGGGAAGGTACGTATTACGACCAACCGCCTGTAAATTATGATGCCGTAGACGGAAAACTTAAAGTTGAGATTTTAGGCGGCAGTAGGTTTGATATGTTTACTGTTGTGGAAAAAAGCGATAAAAATATGACGCTAAAAGGAAAGTTTGGCGACTATTATTTTTTTGATAAAAAGTAATAATTGTTTTGGAGTTGGCGATTTCCTAGGCGAGCTGAGTGAGTAACCAAAAAGTTATGTTGACACAGTTGGCTTTAATTGTAGGTTGCCGGCAGTTGGGGATCAAACCCTACCACCTTGCATAATTCACGTCCGTGCGGAAGGTGGTTTTAGGTTTTCTTGCTAAATCCCTGGGGCAAAGTAATTACCGATGTTTCAGCACGGCATACCTACAGAATGTGCCGTCTTTTTTAACTGCGGGTCATAACCCGCCTAAAGGCTAAACTAAATTATCAGTTTTACGTTTTCAAAGAGTAGGCGTATGGCTAATGTTTTATCAAAGTTTGTTTTTTAATCCATTACACGATTATTATAATAGAGTTTTGGTCTTTAAATTCCATAAGAAAGAAAGTTATCTGACTAACCTTCGGCGCTTAAAATTTCTGCTAAGCAGCTACACGATGTTGTTTCAAATCGGTTTTATCAAAATGTTCCCACAACTCCGAATAGCGTATTCCACTTACCGGATGCCGTAAATGTCCGGCAATTTCTGCCAGAGGCTCTAGCACGAAGGCATACCGTTCGATTTCATCACGCGGTATCTGTATGCGACCTTCATTGATAACTAAGTCACCATAGAGGACAAGGTCTAAATCTAACGTACGGGCAGAGAATTTTTTGCAGTCGCGGTTGCGGCCATTAACCAGTTCGATCTCGCGTAATTGCTCTACGATTTGTTTGACATCAAGCTCGGAATTAAAACCGACCACCAAATTATAGAAGGCATCGCCAGAAAAGCCGACGGATTCAGATTCGTAAACGCTAGATAAGGTAAGCGGCCCATAAAGCTTGGTAAGCGCACTAATACTGGCAGGGATGTGTATTTCCTTGTCGATGTTGCTGCCGATGCTTATATATCCGGTTGGCATGTTATTTTGCGCCTCGTTCGATGACGATTCCGACATCGCTGGCACCACGAATTGCACCTTTTTTGTTAAGTGTGATTTTTACCCATGGCACGTTAAATTCGTTGAGTATTATGTCGGCAATTTCTACGGTCAGTTTTTCAACCAGAAAAAAATTGCTGGCTTCAACGAAAGCGATAATCCTTTTGGATACTGCCTTGTAATCCAGCGTATATTCAATGTTATCTGTTTCAGCGGCTTTTTGGATATCAAAAGCCATCTCTATATCTAATATGACCGTTTGTTTGGTTTCTCGTTCCCAGTCATAAATACCGATGATGGTCTCAATTTGAAGCCCGCCTAAAAATATAATGTCCATAGCAATTTCCGGTTATGATGTGCCGCTTTTAAATCGGTAAGTATCCTGGATATGCGCCGTTGATACAAGTTTCGGATAGTGAAGGTGGATAATGGTTGAGTGGTTGTTAATTCCTGTGGCGTATTTATTAGGTTCTGTCTCTTGCGCGATCATTACTTGTCGCGTAATGGGGTTGGCTGATCCGCGTGAGCAAGGCTCTGGTAATCCAGGGGCGACAAACGTGATGCGGATTGGTGGCAAGAAAGCGGCGGGGATCACTTTGCTGGGGGATATGCTAAAAGGTTTTATTCCTGCCTATCTGGCGAATTTGTTGGGTGTGACACCAATTATCTTGGCTATGACCGGCCTGGCTGCATTTTTCGGTCATCTTTATCCCATATTTTTTGGTCTTAAAGGCGGCAAAGGCGTAGCCACTTCCTTAGGGGTTTTACTGGGCTTTTCTTGGGTTTTGGGGCTTGCGGTTATCGGAACTTGGCTGTTGGTATACAAGCTTCGTAAAATTTCATCGCTTTCTGCGCTTACCGCTTCGGTTTTATCGCCGGTTTACGCTTGGTTTATTTTGGGTGACAAGGTGATTGTCGGTGCTGCTTTGGTCATGACGGTGTTTTTGCTGGTTAGGCATAAGGGGAATATACAGCGGTTGTTGGCTGGGGAAGAATAAAGGTTGTTCGCTATTCTGCTAGGTACAAAGCGCTAACTAATTAATGTAAGGAATATCGGAGATCGTCACATCAATATCAGTGTTTCTGAGCATTATTCGTAGAGCAGCGGCGCGTAATTCTTTATCTTTATGTGGGCCTACAATTAATTTTTCGATTGGAAGTGGAAGCCGTTCGCCTAATGACCTGAAAAGTTCTATATAAGGTATTTGGCCTCCATTTTTGTTGCGAAATTTACGCTCTTTCTCTGGTTTTGACTTGTAGGTATCGTCCTGAATAAATCCCTCATTAAGAGGCATTGCGATAATTCTCGCTTCATTTTCCTCTTTAAAACCTTTGTGTTTGTAATGTGTAAAACACTTAATTAACCAACTAAAAGCATTTCCTAAATCTGGAGGCTCATTTTTTATAAGTAGTGTTTGTTCAAACAATTTTTTCAAATAATCGGTGAGATAAGGGCGTAATTCATTGAGCATCAGGTTATATTTTTCATCTTCATCACTATAAACAACTGTAGCTGGTTCTAAATAGCCATAGTGGAAAAACTTATACTCGAAATCAAGCATGTTTTGCAAGCCTTCCGAATTAAGTACGACAGCAAAACCACCGTCTCCCCCATAAGCTCGCCATTGGCTTAAAATGCCATTTTGATTGATATAGTTATCTTCACTTTCAGTGCAGAATGAAATGATGTAGATTTCAGGAGTTAACGTTTCGTAACACGCGTCAATAAATAACTCACTATCATATTTGGCCTTTGCCTCCAAGTTACCATATGTTGATATTGTTTCTTGTAAGACTGGATTTTTTGGATCAATATTGTTGTAAAACTCTAATGTACAGGGATATACAATATCCCGAATCTTTTCTTTAGAAAGTATAATTTCAGAAGAATCATTCAAAAATTTATAATGCGTTGCCCATAGACATTGTTCTTTTAATATGCCATATAATCCTTGTTCATTTGTGTAGTGAAAGAGATAGGGATGAACATCTGAAAATTTTTCTGTCATAACAATTCACCAATAGGCCAACGAGGCCTAGCAAATATTTCCAAGTTTTGTTGTTCGCCCCTTAGCAAACGCTGGCAACCCGCATAAGCAATCATGGCGCCGTTATCAGTGCAAAACTCTGGCCTGGGGAAATAGATTTCACTGTTTTCCTGTCCGGCCATTTCGCTTAGCAAGGAGCGAATCTTTTTATTTGCACTAACACCGCCAGCAACCACCAGCCGTTTAATTCCAGTTTGTTTAATGGCGCGTTTACATTTGATGCTGAGGGTTTCGGCAACGGCTTGTTGAAAAGCGAAAGCGATGTCGGCTTTGTCTTGGTCGGTTTTTTGGCTATTGTTAAAGGTGTTAAGTGTGAAGGTTTTTAGGCCGCTAAAGCTGAAATCCAGTCCTGGCCTGTCTGTCATTGGGCGTGGAAATTTAAAAGTTGGCTTGCCATGTTCAGCCAAGGCGGACAATTTTGGGCCGCCCGGATAACCTAAACCTAGCATTTTGGCTGTCTTATCAAAGGCTTCGCCAGCGGCATCATCCAGTGATTCACCCAATAATTGATAGCGGCCTATGCCTTTGACTTGCACCAATAAGGTGTGCCCACCGGAAATCAATAATGCGACGAAGGGAAATGCGGGCGGATAAGCTTCTAACATGGGCGCGAGCAAGTGGCCTTCCATGTGATGTACCGCAATGGCGGGAATTCCCCAAGCCCAAGCTATGCTTCTCGCAGTGGCTGCGCCGACCAGCAATGCGCCCATCAAACCTGGGCCAGCGGTGTAAGCAATGCCGTCAATATCGCTTTTTTGTAGGCAACTTTCTTGTAGCGTTTGTTTGATGAGCGGGATCAATTTGCGGATATGGTCGCGCGATGCCAGTTCCGGCACCACGCCGCCGTATTCGTTGTGCATATCGACTTGGCTGTATAAATGGTGGCAAATCAAGCCACGTTCGGCATGGAAAATAGCAACGCCTGTCTCGTCGCAAGAGGTTTCTATCCCTAAAACATACATTGAGTTTTTGAAAATATGAAAACTAGGGTTATAATCGGCGGTTCTTTTTATTGCGTGGGTTATTGTAGCCGACGCATGGGACTTTTTTAGATACTAACATAATTGGGAAGATATGCCTTCAGTCAAACTTAAAGAAAACGAACCTTTCGATATTGCTATTCGTCGTTTCAAACGCGCTTGTGAAAAAGCGGGTGTGTTGGCAGAAGTGCGCCGTCGTGAATTCTACGAAAAACCTACTTCAGAGCGCAAACGTAAAGGCGCTGCGGCAGTAAAACGTCATTTGAAGAAGCTGGCTCGCGAGCGTTATGCACTTAAGAACTTGCGTCGTGGTCGTCCCGTACTTTAAAGCAGAGCTATGTCAGGGTTGCTAACAGACCGAATCAAGGACGATATGAAGGCCTCCATGAAAGGAGGTGAGAAAGCTAGGTTGCAAGTTATTCGGTTGATTCTCGCTGCTGTCAAGCAGGTTGAAGTCGATGAGCGGATCACGCTGGACGACACCAGAACCCTTCAGGTGCTTGATAAAATGATGAAGCAGCGCCGTGAGTCCATCCGGCAATTTGCCGATGCCGGTAGGCATGATCTGGTTGCCATTGAAGAGGCGGAAATGCTGGTAATTCAGGATTTTATGCCACAATCCCTGACTGAAGAAGAAGTTGACGCAATGGTAAATGCCGCCGTTGCCGAATCAGGCGCTGAGTCTGTCAAGGATATGGGGAAGGTGATGGCTTTGCTAAAGGGAAAAATGCAAGGTCGTGCCGATATGTCTGTGGTCAGCGCAAAAATCAAGGCCGCGCTCCCTAACTAAGGTTTTTCGCCCTGGCGATGTCCGGCAGGATTCCCAAACATTTTATCGATGATCTTCTGGTCAGGGTTGATATTGTCGATTTGATAGATTCGCACGTCCCCCTAAAAAAAACCGGCGCAAACTATGTCGCTCGGTGTCCGTTCCATTCCGAAAAAACCCCAAGTTTTTCAGTCAACCGAAACAAGCAGTTCTTTCATTGTTTTGGCTGTGGCGCAAGCGGCAATGCCATTGGGTTTTTAATGGATTTCAGCCACTTGGATTTCATAGAAGCAGTTGAGGATCTTGCCACATTTGTAGGCGTTGATGTACCCAGGGAATCGAGTGATTTTAAAGGGGGTCAGCAAAAGCTCGAAAACACCAGCGATCATTACCAGCTATTGGAACAAGTCGCGGCTTATTATGTGAAATGCCTTAGATCTGACGAAGCTGGAAAAAAAGCGGTCAACTATCTAAAGTCTAGGGGTGTTGATGATGATTGTGCCAAGGCATTCATGCTTGGTTACGCTCCCGATGAATGGCAAGCCTTAGCCAATCGCTTTGATCAAAATCAGTTAATTCAAACAGGCATGTTGATCGACAAAGATGGCAGGGCTTATGACCGCTTCCGTGGTCGGATCATGTTCCCAATACGCGACAAACGTGGCCGTATTGTGGGGTTTGGAGGGCGAGTCCTGGATGATTCTTTGCCTAAGTACCTGAATTCGCCGGAAACATCTATTTTCCATAAAGGTCGGGAAGTCTATGGGCTGTTCGAGCTATTGCACAATGACGGCAAGCCTAAGCGCATATTGATCGTTGAGGGGTATATGGATGTGATTGCCTTGGCAGGTTGCGGAATCCATTATTCGGTGGCAACTTTAGGTACTGCCACCTCACAGGCTCACCTCGACTTACTGTTCCGGTTTTCATCGGAACTGGTTTTTTGTTTTGATGGCGACAGTGCAGGGCGCGAGGCGGCTTGGAGAGCAATGGAGCCCTCTTTTAGCTCGCTTAAAGAGGGTCGGCAAATCCGTATCATGTTGTTGCCGCAAAAGCATGATCCTGATTCCTTGGTGCGAGAGGAAGGTGCGGAAAAATTTGGCGAACGTGTTCAGCAATCCCAGCCGTTATCGGATTATTTTTTTAGTACTTTATCGAACGACCTTAACCTTGATGAAATGGAAGGTCGTTCACACTTGATAAATAAGGCAAAACCGTATTTAGAGAAGCTCCCTCTAGGTGTGTTTCGAGACATGATGTTTGCCAGGTTAAAAGAATTAACCCGTTCAAATTTACTGGATGTTTCAGGAAATCCAGCTAGACTTGCACAACAAACAGCTGGCAATAAGAATCGAGAGAATCGAATATTACCATTGCCTTTACCTCGACGGGTTATGGCTTTGCTAATTCAATATCCTGAATTAATTAACAAAGTAGAGCAAAAAGAAATTTTTTGGGAATGTTTGGAATTTCCAGGTGTTCAGTTATTCAAAGATATTCTGGCTGACGTTTTAGAAAAAAAGCCAGCAAATACTGCAATATTATTAGAGTATTACCGAAATCATCCGAATGAAAAAATCGCCACATATTTGGCATCATTGAATCTATTTGTACAAGATCAGAGAGTCGATGCAGATGGTATAGTAAAAGAATTCAATGATGCCTTGGATAATTTGCTTGCCCAAGCAAAGAAGGAAGCTGATTTCCAAAAATTGATTGCAAAAGACAAAAAACATTAGTGCAGCCGGAAAAGGAGTTTCTGCATAAGCTGTTGGTTATAAAACATAGCGGTGCAAACAAGCAACTTTTATAGTATAATTTTCGGTTGATTTTAGTTGGGTTGTAACAAAGTAACGCGTGGGTGAAATATGAGTCAAGATCAGCATTCTCAACTTAGGCAATTGATAGCCAAAGGTAAAGCGCAGGGATACCTAACGTATGCCGAGGTAAACGACCACCTGCCAAGTGATATTTCCGATCCTGAACAAATCGAAGAATTCATTGGAACAATAAATGATTTAGGTATTCAGGTCTATGAAAGTGCGCCTGATGATGATTCGCTGATTACCGATTCCGCTACTGTTGCTGCCGATGATGAAGATGCAGAAGAAGTTGCTGCTTTAGCGTCTGTCGATAGTGAATTTGGCCGGACTACTGACCCAGTACGTATGTATATGCGAGAAATGGGTTCAGTAGAGTTGTTGACCCGTGCTGACGAGCTAAAAATTGCGAAACGCATTGAAGAAGGCAATCAACAGCTTGTCAGAGCTATTTCACGTTCTTGTGTGGTTGTTGAAGATGTATTGCAATCGTTTGACTCCATTTCAGAAGAAGAGAGCGGCTTCAGGTTGTCAGACATGATTTCGGGATTTACTGACTTAAGCGAGCCTGATGATTTACTGACTAGTCCCTCCGCTATTGAGGCGGTTGAAGTGGCTGAGGTAGCTAGCCCAGAAGAAGATGTCAAAGGACTCAATTTTGATGAGGTCAAAGAAAAAATTGACCAACTAAGGGATCATCTGAAAGAAGCCACAGCGGCAATCAGTCAACATGGCTATGTAAGTGAACAGACGGAACAGGCGTTTGAAGCGCTGGCAGGTTTATTTATAGAGCTGAAATGGGCGCCACAATACCTGAAAAAACTTTCGGCCATCATTCCCGATGGAGTCGCTTCTGTTCGTGAACAGGAAAAAGTGATCCATGATATATTTGTGAAAAAAGCCAAAATGCCACGCTCAGAATTTATTGCTGCTTATGCGGACAGTGAAACTCGCGCAGATTGGCTAGACCAATACTTAGACAAAACTAATCCGTACTCGCCTGTTTTGAAAGAGTACGAGAAAGAATTGCGTAAGGCTCGGAGACTATTGGCGGAGATAGAAGTCCACTATGGTTTGACTATCGGTGGATTAAAGGATATTAACCGCCGTATTTCTATTGGTGAGGCCAAAGCAAGGCGTGCAAAAAAAGAAATGATCGAAGCGAATTTGCGTCTGGTCATATCCATTGCAAAAAAGTATACCAATCGTGGTTTGCAGTTCCTGGATTTGATTCAGGAAGGCAATATCGGGCTAATGAAAGCGGTTGATAAGTTTGAGTATCGTCGTGGATACAAATTTTCGACTTATGCCACTTGGTGGATAAGGCAAGCTATTACCCGGTCTATAGCAGACCAAGCACGGACTATCCGAATTCCAGTACATATGATTGAAACAATCAATAAACTGAACCGGATTTCAAGGCAGATTCTTCAGGAATTGGGTCGTGAGGCGACTCCAGAAGAGCTTGCCGTCCGTATGGAAATGCCAGAAGATAAAGTCCGAAAGGTATTGAAAATCGCTAAAGAGCCTATCTCCATGGAAACCCCGATTGGTGATGATGAAGACTCTCACTTAGGTGACTTCATAGAGGACTCGAGGGTGCTGTCTCCAGTTGAAGCGGCGACAATTGCTGGGTTGCGAGAGTCAACCCAAAATGTGTTGGCAGGTTTAACAGCAAGGGAAGCAAAAGTTCTACGTATGCGTTTTGGTATCAATATGAATACTGACCACACTTTGGAAGAAGTGGGTAAGCAGTTTGATGTTACACGTGAGCGTATCCGTCAAATTGAGGCGAAAGCACTTAGAAAACTCCGGCATCCATCGAGATCTGAACAATTAAGATGCTTTTTGGATGGTGAGTAGGTATCAAGTAAATAAATACAGGGCCCTTAGCTCAGTTGGTTAGAGCATCCGACTCATAATCGGCAGGTCGTAGGTTCAAGTCCTACAGGGCCCACCATTAAGTACACCAAAAGGCTGCCTAATGCAGCCTTCTGACTATTTAGGTTTACTATTAACAACAGGTGGTATTGTGAGCAATAATTTCATTTTTACATCAGAATCCGTTTCAGAAGGACATCCAGACAAGGTTGCAGACCAAATTTCTGATGCCGTCCTTGATGCCTTGTTGGCGCAAGATCCTCGTTCTCGTGTGGCGTGTGAAACCTTAGTCAAAACTGGTATGGTAGTTTTGGCAGGTGAAATTACCACAGATGCCTGGGTGGATATGGAGGAGTTGGTCAGGAAAGTCGTTTGCGATATAGGCTACGATAATGGCGATATTGGTTTCGATGGAAAAAGCTGTGCTGTATTGAATGCGATTGGCAAACAATCAGCAGACATTGCGATGGGCGTTGATGAAGGCGAAAATCATGAGCAAGGTGCGGGTGACCAAGGCTTGATGTTTGGTTATGCAAGCAATGAAACCGATGTTTTGATGCCAGCTCCCATTACGTATTCGCATTTATTGGTCAAACGGCAAGCAGAAGTCCGTAAAAATAAGACTTTGCCTTGGCTACGCCCTGATGCGAAGAGCCAAGTCACTTTCCGTTACGAAAACAACGTACCCGTAGCCATTGATGCCGTGGTGCTTTCTACCCAGCATTCGCCTGACATTAGCCAAAAAGCACTACATGAAGCAGTGATGGATGAAATTATCCTGCCTGTTTTGCCTAAGGATTGGCTGCACAAAGATACGAAATATTTTATTAACCCAACAGGTCAGTTCATCATTGGTGGGCCTGTAGGCGATTGCGGATTGACAGGTCGTAAAATTATCGTAGATTCTTATGGCGGCATGGCAAGACACGGTGGCGGTGCTTTTTCTGGCAAAGATCCGTCAAAAGTAGACCGTTCAGCCGCTTATATGGCACGCTATGTAGCAAAAAATATTGTCGCGGCAGGTTTGGCGGATCGCTGTGAGATTCAAGTGTCTTATGCCATTGGTGTTGCGGAGCCGACTTCAATTGCGGTTGAAACTTTTGGTACGGGAAAACTAACCGAAGACAGATTGGTGCAAATCGTCAGGGAACATTTCGATCTCAGACCTAAAGGCTTGATTGCCATGCTGGACTTACTAAAACCTATTTACCAACCGACTGCTTCTTACGGCCATTTTGGGCGGACGGAAAGCACATTCAGTTGGGAAAAAACTGACAAAATCGAGGTATTAAAAGATGCAGCTGGCATTTAATTCAAACACTAAGGAAACTCAAATGAGCCAACAAGACTACAAGATAGCGGATATTGCCCTTGCGGATTGGGGACGAAAAGAAATTAATATCGCCGAAACTGAAATGCCAGGCTTGATGGCTTTACGCAAAGAGTTCAGCGATAAAAAGCCACTCAAGGGCGCACGCATAGCAGGTTGCCTGCACATGACTATCCAAACGGCAGTGTTGATCGAGACATTGACTGCATTAGGCGCAGAAGTGCGTTGGTCGTCTTGCAACATTTTCTCTACCCAAGATCATGCTGCATCAGCTATTGCTGAGGCTGGAATTCCGGTATTCGCTTGGAAAGGGGAAACTGAAGCCGAAGCTGATTGGTGTATTGAACAGACCATTATTGGGCCGAATGGCTGGAGACCCAATATGATCCTGGACGATGGCGGTGACTTGACCAACATGATGCATGACAAGTTTCCAGAACTCATGGCGGATATCAAAGGTTTGTCGGAAGAAACCACAACTGGCGTATTGCGTTTATATGAGCGGGTTGCTAAAAACACATTAAAAGTCCCAGCCTTTAATGTCAATGATTCAGTGACCAAATCAAAATTCGATAACCTATACGGTTGCCGTGAGTCCCTGGTTGATGGCATCAAACGTGCGACTGATGTCATGATCGCCGGAAAAATCGCCGTGGTTTGTGGTTATGGTGATGTCGGTAAAGGCTGTGCCCAATCCTTACGTGGTTTAGGTGCTACTGTATGGATCACCGAAATAGATCCTATCTGTGCGTTACAAGCGGCGATGGAAGGTTATCGTGTGGTAACCATGGAAGATGCCGCACCTATCGCCAATATTTTTGTCAGTGCGACCGGCAATTTCAATGTGATTACTCATAAGCATTTGTTAGCTATGCGGGATCAAGCCATTGTCTGCAACATTGGCCATTTTGATTCCGAAATTGAGATTTCATCGTTGCGCCAGTACACCTGGGAAAATATCAAACCGCAAGTTGACCATGTCATTTTTCCAGACGGCAAGCGCTTGATTATCTTAGCGGAAGGTCGTTTAGTTAACTTAGGTTGTGCAACTGGACATCCAAGTTTCGTCATGTCAAATTCATTCTGCAACCAAGTGTTAGCGCAAATGGAGCTGTGGCAAAATGCTAAGAGTTATGAAAATAAGGTTTACATTCTGCCTAAAATACTGGATGAAAAAGTAGCAAGATCGCATTTGGAGCAATTAGGTGTTAAGTTGACTGTTCTTACTGATGTACAGGCAAAATACATTAATGTTCCGCTTGAAGGACCATATAAAGCAGATCATTATAGGTATTGATTGATCTTCATAACATTCCGCTGGGTTACATTTTGCTCGGCAATCGCTCCCTGCGTTGCCCTAATGCCTACATGGATGTAGGCGTAACCCATTAGCTTACAAGTACCGATGCAATCTAAACAAAATCACTCGCAACAATTCAGCTTTGAGTTTTACCCTCCAAAGACTGAAGAAGGCGCAGCTAATTTACAGCTAGTCCACGCTAAGCTGGCCGAACAAAATCCTGAATTCTTTTCTGTCACTTTTGGTGCCGGCGGTTCCACTCGCGACAAAACCTTCGATACTGTAGTCGAAATCCAAAATAAAGGGATAGCGGCGGCGCCACATTTATCTTGTGTAGCTTCAACCAAGGATAATATCCGAGCAATCCTGAAAAGTTACCAAGAACACGGTATCTCCAAGATTGTTGCTTTACGCGGCGACTTGCCGTCCGGCATGATGTCGGCAGGGGAATTCCGCTACGCGAATGAACTCGTGGCATTTATCCGTCAGGAAACAGGCGATGATTTCCAAATCCATGTTGCTGCCTATCCAGAAGTGCATCCACAAGCGGCTAGTGCTGCTGATGATTTCAAAAACTTCAAGCGTAAGGTTGAAGCCGGCGCAAATGCGGCGATCACCCAATATTTTTACAATGCCGAAGCGTATTTTTATTTCGTCGATCTATGCGAAAAAAATGGCATAACGATACCTATCGTTCCTGGCATCATGCCGATTACCCAATACGCCCAACTATTCCGCTTTTCAGAAATGTGTGGTGCGGACATTCCCCGCTGGTTACGTAAACGGCTAGAAGGCTTTGGCGATGACCGTACGTCAATTCAGGCATTCGGCCAGGATTTGGTCAGTAATCTTTGTCAGCGATTATTGGATGGTGGTGCGCCAGGGCTGCATTTTTATACCATGAACCAATCTGCGCCGACGTTGGCAATTTTAGAAAATTTGCAGCGGTAAGTCGGCATCTGCCTTACAATCTTCAGCCCCTGGTTTGTGTTCTAAGAAACCAGAGTCACTAAACCGCATTGTGAACGAATGTTGTGACTACAGCTTAGTACATTGCCCATGACCAACAATTTCTTCTCCAATCGTGACCTTTCCGTTTTGTGGCATCCCTGCACGCAAATGAAAGACCACGAGGATTTCCCGATCATCCCCATCAAAAAAGGGCAAGGCGTTTGGCTGGAAGATTTCGATGGCAACCGTTATCTGGATGCTATCAGCTCTTGGTGGGTCAATCTCTTCGGACATGCCAATACTTATATAAATGCCGCTCTGAAAGACCAACTTGATACGCTCGAACATGTCATTTTTGCGGGTTTTACTCACGAATCCGCGATCAAATTGGCGGAAAAACTGGTGGAAGTAACGCCCGATGGGCTTAACCGTTGCTTTTATGCCGACAACGGCTCCGCAGCGGTGGAAGTCGCTCTCAAGATGAGTTTCCATTATTGGCGAAACCAATCGAACAAATCTGGCCAAATCCAAAAAACCAAATTCATCACGCTGGAAAATAGCTATCATGGCGAAACCTTAGGTGCGTTGGCGGTCGGCAATGTGCCGTTGTATAAGGAGACCTACGCCCCGCTGTTAATGAACGTGATTTCCGTCCCCAGTCCCGATTGCTATTACCGTGAAGCTGGCGAATCCTGGGCGGAGTATTCCTCGCGCCGTTTTGCACTTATGGAAAATACCTTACAGGATCACGCCGATACGGTTTGTGCCGTGATTATCGAGCCTTTAGTGCAATGCGCCGGTAATATGAGGATGTACGACCCCGTATACTTAAAATTACTGCGTGAGGCTTGCGATAAATATGATGTACATCTTATTGCGGATGAAATCGCTGTCGGTTTTGGTCGTACCGGAACCTTATTTGCCTGCGAACAAGCGGCAATCACACCCGACTTTATGTGTTTATCTAAGGGTTTGACGGGCGGTTATTTGCCCTTGTCCGCGGTATTGACGACCAATGACATTTATCAGGCGTTTTATGATGATTATCAAAAGTTGACTGCATTTTTACATTCCCACAGTTATACCGGTAACGCGTTGGCATGTAGGGCTGCGCTTGCAACGCTGGAGATTTTTCAGCAGCAGGACATCATTGCAAAAAACCAAACCTTGGCAAAGACACTTGCAACAGTGGCCGCACAATTCCATGGCCATCCACACGTTGCCGAAGTACGGCAAACGGGCATGATAGTGGCGATTGAAATGGTCAAAAACAAACAAACTCGCGAGCCTTATCCTTGGCAGGAACGGCGTGGTTTGCGGGTTTATCAGTATGCGCTGTCGAAGGGGGTGTTGCTGCGTCCATTGGGCAATGTCATTTATTTTATGCCGCCTTATATCATTAACGAAGACGAATTGCGGTTAATGGCTGAAGTTGCCTGGGATGGCATACAACAAGCGGTAAGGGATTGATATGCGGGTTTCCAGGCTATTTGTTGATTTGCCACTTGCACTGAACGCGCAGGTCGAGCTGGATGATGACAGCGGACATTATGTCAGGACGGTGCTGCGGTTAAAAAAAGACGATGCGGTCATCCTGTTTAACGGCAATGGCGGAGAATATATTTGCGTACTGGGCGAAGTCAGCCGGAAAACCGTCCTAGTTACGGTCAAATCCTGGAATGATCGTAGCGTAGAGTCGCCATTGTCAGTTACCTTAGGGTTGGGGATTTCCCGTGGTGACCGCATGGATTTATCGGTACAAAAAACCGTGGAATTGGGCGTTAACCAGATTACACCGCTAATAACAGAACGTTGTGTCGTGCAGTTTAAGGGTGAAAAAAAACTGCAACGCTTAATACATTGGCAAAAAATCGCCCAACATGCGGCGGAACAAAGCGGCAGGACTGTTTTACCTGAATTGATAGAGATAGCGGCTTTGCAAAACTGGGTAAACAATCAACAAGGCTTAAAAGTGTTTCTTGATCCTTACGCAGAACTTTCATTGGCAGAGCTACAGCCTGATGGCATGAAAGTGACTTTATTAACTGGGCCTGAAGGAGGCTTTAGCGACCAGGAACGCAGCATTGCTAAAGCGGCAGGATTTATCCCCGTACGTTTAGGTAGCCGGATATTAAGGACAGAAACCGCAGCCATTGCGGCATTAGCGGCCGTACAGATGTTGTGGGGCGATTTCCGTACATGATGAAGCGTTTATTTTACGCTTTAGTTCCGCTGTTGGTGTTGCTTGCCGCTACTTTCCTTGCCTGCATTTTGGCCTACATCTTGGTATCTTTATGGCACGACTTGTCGTTTAGATTCATCGTCAAAAAAGCTTCCCAGCTATTTTTGGTATTGAGCATTTTTCCAACGATGTACTATCTCAAGCTGAACAAATTTGATTTGGGATTTTCACAGAGACCTGTATTTGTTAAGCAATTATGGCAAGGTGTTGGGTTGGGTTTTATCACCTTGCTGCCTGTTTTTATTGCGCTTTACCTGCTCGGCGTCAATGTTATTGACGAATCCAAGCCTTGGACCATATTCTGGGTGGGCAAAAAACTAGTCATTGAATTATTGCTTGCGCTGCTAATTTCATTATTTGAAGAACCTGTTTTCAGGGGGATACTGCTAACAGGCCTAAGTAAGAAACTTTCAGTTAGGGCGGCAATAGTAATCAGCGCATTTTATTATGCGATATTGCATTTTTTGGACAGCAAAACCCAAATTCCTGCACAAGAACTTAATCTATTCAGCGGTTTCAACTTGCTGGCTGAAGCCTTTACGCATTTGCTAAACCCAGAAATTCTGTCAGCTTTTTTTGCTTTATTTGCGGTCGGCGTATTCTTGGGTGTGCTTAGAACCCAGGTGAATGCAAGTTTAGGCTTATGTATCGGTTGCCATGCCTGTTGGGTGTGGCAGATTAAATTGAGCAAAGACTTATTCAATATCAATCCTGGTTCTGATTATCTCTACCTGGTAAGCAGCTATGATGGCGTTATCGGGCCGTTAGTGACCACGTGGCTTGTTTTGGCGATGATCGTTTATTATTTGTATCGCCGTTCGTCCGATAGACAAAAAACCGACTGAGGAAAGTTCTCATCTGGGTTATCATTACCGCTTATTTTCCAACGGGTACTTCATGAAATTCTTGTCAGTTCCCTTAATTTTAACGACAACAACGGTAAAGTCATGACACAAGATGAATTAAAACAAAAAGTTGCCCATGCGGCGTTGCAATATATCAAAGATGTGCCGGTCATCGGTGTAGGTACGGGGTCTACGGTGAAGTATTTCATCAACTATCTGGCGGATATGAAAGCCGATATTGAAGGGACTGTCTCCAGTTCTGAAGCCACGACAATGCTATTGAAGCAAGCCGGAATTCCGGTGCTGGACTTAAATTCGGTAGGTACGATTGAGGTCTATGTCGATGGCGCGGATGAGATAAATCCCCGTAAGCAATTGATTAAAGGTGGGGGCGCGGCGTTGACGCGGGAAAAAATCATTGCCGCCGCCAGTAAAAAGTTTGTATGTATTGCGGATGGTTCAAAGCGCGTTGATGTGTTGGGTAAGTTTCCGCTACCCATTGAAGTGATTCCGATGGCGCGTAGCTATGTTGCCAGGGAAATGGTCAAACTAGGTGGTCAGCCGGTGTGGCGGGAAAATTGCGTTACCGATAACGGTAACCAAATTATTGATGTCCATAACCTGGATATTATGGATCCTATCAAAATGGAACAAACTATCAATAACATAACGGGGGTAGTTGCAGTGGGACTCTTTGCCATGCGCCCTGCCGATATTTGTTTGGTAAGTGACGGTGAGCAGATTGTGACGTTTTAATTTAGTAACATTGTGGTACGGGATTTGATCCCGTACCACAAATTTTCCGGCATCCGTGTCATAACCTAGATCTGGTATGCCGTTAAATATTTCCGACGTTGCTACCATCCCATCCAGCGTAAGATTAAAATTTTCGAGAGGTTTTGGCTTTAAGCTGCATCCGGTTTTTGGTGTCCGGCAAGCTAACCACCTAACGGTCGCCCTGATCAAAATTCGAGTCTAACTTTTCTCGGCTGTGATAGGTTTGGTTATAGCTATTTTGCTGATCTAATTTCCGCTGCTGATGAAAATAATTTTGTTGCTGATACCGTTGCAATTGAATTTCACGGTTTTCTTCTTCCTGCCGTTCTAACCTGGCTTGCTTGCTATACGCTGATACATCGATAGTGCTGTAATCATCGGCTTTTGCTACGTTCACAAATATCAGCAAGTTAGCCAGTATGGTAAAAGTTAGTTGTTTTGTGAAAAAAAACCTTAAATCTTTCATTAATATAAAACTCCGATGCTGGTGGTTAAACCTCAGCACTAGGTTATCGAAAGCCTACTGTTTTTTCAATCCGTAACAATACTTAGCTAAAACCTGCCAAGTTGTTTTAATTTCTGGTTCGACGAACAGTGGATGCCTATGTCTTTCACCATATTCGTCGGGAAGTTATCACGTCTGTAAGAGTTCACATGTTGATTAAGCACATGGATGTTAGTCAGATTCTGCATAAAACGTTAGGGACGGGGTTTCAAACCCCGTCCTGGGGGGCGGAAGACTAATCACCAGTCCCGCGTACTCCACCAATTGCCTTTTTTCCTTGGTTTCGCGGGATCGTAGTAAATTCCAGAAAGCTTTCTTTTGAACTCATCGGTGACGACCCTAAGATCTTGCTTTGTCTTTACAACTCTAGGTGTAATCAATACCACCAATTCCGTTTTGTCTTTATTTTTTGTTGTAGCTCCAAATAATGGGCCTATAAAAGGTACCTCGTGTAAAAAAGGAATCCCATTTTTTGTATTCTGATTTTGTTCCCTAATTAAACCGCCCAGGACAAGGGTCTCTTCACTGAGTACAGCAACAGAACTCTTAATTTCTCTGGAAAGGATGGTAGGATTGACTGCTCCTTCACGAACTGCGCCCACATCCTCAACCGTTTGTTCGATATCCATAATAACCATGCCATTCGCGTTTACCCGTGGTGTAACGGTTAAAGTCAATCCGGTTTTACGCTGCTGATTCTGAGTAAGTAGGTTGCTAGTGTTTTGCGGGTTTCCTGGGTCTTGGTTAGCGAGGCTGCCAAGAGTACCCGTTGCTAGGGAAATTTCATCACCGACATGTATAGTCGCCTCTTGATTATTCAAAACCATTAAGGAGGGAGATGAAATGACGTTGATATTATCTAAATCAGATTGCGCTTTTAAAAGCGCTTTGATAGAACCAGAGCTATAAACAGCACTTAGTCCACCTGTGGATGCGGCTTGAGCAGCGGCAAGGGCGGTTCCTAGCTTTGACGCATCGAACTTATTGCTACCAATAGAGTCATTTCCTTGGCCATTTTTTAGATACCAAGAAATTCCATACTGTAATTTATCTGTAAGCGTTACCGAGACTATTGTCGCATCTATCAACACTTGCAACGGCATAATATCCAGCTGTTTGATAACAGGAAGGATTTTTGCATAGTCTTGCGGGGTTGCCATGATAATAATGGAGTTATTGGCGACATCGGCAACAATGTTTATGTCATTATCACCACCTGAGCCGCTGCCAGAACTGCCGCTTTTCTTTGAAATTTCTGACTTACTTTTTTTACGGCTGACAGAGGAGGTCTTGTCAGTTTTTTGGCTGTTATTGCTATCGAATGAATCTTTATTGCTGACTTCTGCTGATTTTTTTCCAGCGGCAACTTTTGCGGACTTATCCCGTGGCCCTGCGCCAGTAAAAATTTCACCGAGTGTACCCGCCAGTTCTTCGGCATCCATGTGTTGGACTTTATACACATTAACGCCGCCGCCGGATTCGGTATTCGCCCTGTCCAGCCGGAATACCCAGTTTTCAATATCGCGTAAGTAAGAGGCCTGATGGGTAATGGCCAAGATTGCATTCATGCGTTCAATGGGTATAAAGCGGAAAAACTCACTGTCTTCCTTACCGGATGAGGTGTTAAAAACGGTTTCCAATTCGTCGATGACTTTTTCTGGCTCAACATGGTTGAGCGGGAACAAGGCGAAAGACCGGCCTCTTAGTACATCAATGTCAAAGGTGCTGACCATGTCCATAACCCGTGCCAGCTCGTCAGCCGTGCCTTGTACCATCAAGCTATTGCGGTTATTGTCTACATTCAGGATGGTTTTTTCATGCACAATCGGCTTTAGGATATCGGCAATTTCTTGTGCGGCGACATTGCGTATGGGAATGACCCGAGATTGGAACCCTGTGCTGTCTCCGGCTATGGTGGAGCTGTATAGGGCTTCTGATTTAGGTTCGATATGATAGATTTTGCCGTCCTTGACTAAGGCGGCATTATTCATGCCCAAGACCATTTCCAAAGTTGGTAACAGTTCGGCCTTGCTTAGTGGTTCACTCGTATTGAGCGTGACTTTGCCAGTTACTTTAGGGCTTAGGACGTAGTTTTGCCCCAGTATGTCACTTAAAATGACTTTGGCGACCTCGCCTAGATCCGCATCATCGAAATTCAGGCTATAGGTGCCAGCGCCCCCGGTTTTGGTGCTACGCCTGTGTGTTTCCGTTTGAGGTGCGAAGCGATCCCGTGCCGGATACATTTCGATTTTCGACTTTAAGGCATCGTTCTCTGGTGTTTTATTTTGCAGTTCCTTAAAAGTAACGCTGTCAGTGAGACTGTCAGGCCGTTCTTTGAGTACAGGCGTAAGCGGAATCTTCGCAGCCCGTTTTGGGCCTAATAGCTCACAGCTTGACAGCATTAAGCCCAAGACCGTTAGACAGACAGCCTTGTTCATGTTATTGAAATTGTTCATTCTCATTATTCTCGAAGAAGGGTTCACTGGATTCATCTGGTATAAGCTCTGGTTCGGCCGCTGGATCAGGTTCTATCATGGGTTCGGGTATCTGTTCAGGCACAGGTATCGGCTGTTGCTGGTTAGGTGCGAACGGTTGTCCCGGTTGTTGGCCAGGAATAGGTGGCGGAACCATTGGGTTGTTGGCATTATTTGCTAGGGTTTTCGGTTTGGATTTTCTCAACGGTAATTCTTTTTGGTGCCGCCCTGGTTAACAACCACTTTATCTTTGTGTATTTCCGTCAATTTCCAACCGTCTATATCACTGTCTTTAGTGACTTTTCGGTAATTATCTTTGGCGACTTTGGTGTTTGTTCGGCTAAATAGTGCGTACAGGGTGTTTTTTTGAGTGTAAACCCCATTAAGCTCCCAGTTAAATACGCCTGTTGCGGTCGTAACGGCTACCGCCTCGGCACTAGGCTCATTGACCGGTTTTCTTCCTTGGACGAACAATGGCCTGGAAACCAAGTCCATGTAACTTGATTCAGGCCTTTTGGTCAGTTCTATTGAAGGCAGTTTTGCGATAGGTTTTTTTTGCTTATCTACGGCCTGAATGGATGACATTAAATGATTTTGGGCATAGATGGAGTAGAGCCATTCACACACGATAAGTAAACACAAGCCAGCGCAAAGCATAGCGAGGAACTTGATTAGCTTTATATTCATTGCGGCTCTGCCCTCATGAAGCCGATAGCCTGAAAATTCACGTTCAACCCATTGCTGGGTTCAATCTGGCGGGTTTGCCTGTTCCTGATGCTACGCATTGGCCTGATGTCCAGTTGGTCAATAACAATCAGTGGGGTAGAGGTTTCTAGCGTGTACAGCACCGCCCGTAAGATTTCGCTGTTTCCGGTCATCCTTACGCTGACGGTAATGTGGCTGAACTTATCTTTGGTTGTGGATGGTAGCACTTGGGTGCTACTCAGTTGGCCGCCGGCTTGTACGATGGCTTGTTTGATAAATTCTTGCATTTGGGCAGAGGCAAGGGCGCTAGTGCCTTGGTCATTAAAATACCCTTGTTCCTGATGTTGACGCTTTATGGCTTCAATATTACCGACGATTGCTTCTTTTCCCGCAAGTACTTGTTCGTATTTTTTTAAAGTAAACGCCAAATTTTCTTTGGTTTCATTTAGCTCCAGTCCTTTGCTGATAATAGGGATAAGCAGTATTGAACCGACTAGGAGCAAGACCAAAGCCAGAAGGCCGACAGCCAGCCAACGCTGTGCCTGTGGATTATTGGCCAGTTCCATTTTTATCTCCTGCTTTGGTCACATCAACAGTAATTTGAAAGCGTTCCAACTTGGTTACATTATCACGAGTCACTGGGGAGACAAATTTCGCGTTGGCAAAAAATTCAGAGGCCTCCAGAACCGAGATTAACGATGACGCTGCGGGTGATTCGCCCTGGATTTGCAATTGACCACTCGCATACTGTGCATACGCCAGCCAAGTATCATCTTTAATCAGCGCACTTAAGGTATTCAGTACGTCCAGAACCGGCGGTTTTTCTGTTTTTTTATCAATTAATTGTTGGGTTTCATCGACTAATGCGTCTACTTCAGCTTGTAATGCTTTGATGCTCTTGGCTTCTTTTTCAATAGAGTCAATTTTTGCTTGTAGCGCGTTGACTAATCTGGATTCAAACCAGACTGGCAAGGCTAAAGCTCCCAGCATTAGTAACAACACCAAGCCAGCTAAGGAAGCATGAATTAATGCTGCTGTTTTATCTGGCTTTTGTTGCAACCATTCTGGCAACAAGTTGTAGTTTTCTGCATTGTCTTGAAGATCGTTGGGGACATCCTCGTAATCCACAAATTTTGGCATCATGCCAAAAGCGCTAAGATCCCTGAAGAACGTTTCTAGCACTTGTCGGGCGGTAAGTATTAACAATACTCGGATTTGTCCAGGTTCATTTGCTACGTCTTGGGCTTTGACGGCATAGTAGGCTTGTTCGGCTTTAAAAGGTGAATACCGGGATAATTCGTAGGTAACGACTTGGTAAAGATTTTCCTTGGCGGCGACAGGCAAAGAGAGCTCTTTTTGGATGCCGTATTTTCTGGTTAACTGGAAGATCAGGTCTGCTTTTTCGAGGCGTTCGTCGGCCGCCAGCATTTCCTTGTATTTAGCTATCCCCGTTTCATCGCGATCCAACTTGATAAGCGGTTCTTGATGGCCATCAAACCAGTAACTTAAGGCAAATTGAGTTCCTTCCGGGCGCACGATGATGGTGCCGTGTTGGTCACTAATAAGCTGTTTAATTCTATCTGGGATAAGGAAGCTGAGTTCACGTTTCCACCAGCGAAAGAATTTTTTAAAATCCAGGTCAATCGCTGAGTTCAGGTTCGGCATATTGTTTTACTAATAATTCGCTCATTTTGTCGGTAAATAAAGGTTCTTCATTGCCAGGGTTACGTTGCCATCTTAAAACCCTAAAAGGATTTGACTGAGGGTTATCAATTGATCCTGGCTGGGTAGAATCTGACCCCATCAATGTAGCAGTGACTAGTGCGCTTGTTTCGTCAGCCATCATTGCTTCAGAAACAATTGATACTGCCGTATTGTTGCCCGTCCCCGTCCTTCCACCACTAAGCTGTGTTGACGGGAATTCTGGCGCAGGCTGGCCATTTTTTGCACTCTCAAGTCTAGCTGCCACAAAATTTTCAATTAAACTTTCGTCCAAATTAGGTACAAGATTGAGTACGTTGCTGGTGGCGTACTCAAGGTCAACCTGTGCTTGGCCTGAATAAACGGTTATCAGGGGTGCAATCCAGTTGAAAATACGCTCATCCACACCCAAAACCATTTGTAGCTCTTCCAGCGTTTGAAAAGGCTTGTTGCGTGGCTGATATTTTAACCCTGCGTCCTTATATTCTTTTTTTTCTGCGCCCTCTATGCTAAGCAGGTCGTCCTGGTCGCGCCAATCAATTATGGCACCGATCAGTTTGGCTTGCTGCTCTTCTTCTACCGGCGCTTGCTTCATCAAGGCTTGTAGCAAAGGCAGCCCAGCTTTATTAATATCTATTTTTCCAGTTTCCGATACGAGCCGCAATCTGATTTTAGTGCTGCCAAAATCTAGCTGATAAATATTGCCATCGGCTCGCCAACGTTTATTTTTATCAGGATTAAGCAACATCATCTCGGCTACAGCAATTCCCGCTTCTGCCGCAGCTACCGCCCCAGCATTGTCCTTAATGCCAGCGGCAATGGTGGATTCCCTCCGCATTGTAAGGGCAAAACTGCCGGCCATGATGGTTAATAGGCTTAATACCCATAACACAAGCACCAAAGCAAAACCATTTCGTTTGGATTTTACCCTATTAATTTCGATTTTCCTATCTATCGGCTGCCGAGGCGGTGAGGTATACATTCTCACTACCTTTCTCTTAAAGCAGCTTCGGCGGCGTTCTGTTCTTCATCATCTAACAATTGCCCTTCATCATTATTAGATGTACCTACTGATTTTAGCTCAACAACCATTTCTGGCCAGAAGCTGCCGCCATCGCGTTCTATCTTGATTTTAACCAGCTGGGGTTGGGAACCTTTGGCTAGCCAGTCTTCTTGCCAAAACCCTTCGACTTGGGTATCGTCTGAGCCAAAGTAACTTAGCGAAAAATTACGGACATGCCGTAACAGGGTGACTTCTTCATGTCGCCATTCTTGGCCTTCTGCAGATGGGAAAAAAGGTGTGATTGATACTTGGATGATCTGTTCAGTACCATCATTAATCAATTTCAGCGAAAAAAGTTGTAAACCTGATTTTTTGGCGCTGGCTGGAAATGCAGAGACAAACTGTAATTCCTGGCTTTTGCCCTGAAAGGCAAAAATCTTAATTTTATTTTCGTCAGAGAAATCATCCCATAACGGTTTGGCTGTGCTGAGGTGGTGTTGGAAAAACTGATAGACGACAGCAACATCATTGACTTCGGTGATTTTATCTTCGCCTTTTTGCCAGCTATCTGCACATATTTTCATGCTACTGAATAGCAATACGACCATTACGCCGAGTAATGTCATGGCAATCAGCACTTCTATGAGGGTAAAGCCAGAATCGGCCTTAGGACGTACCATTATTTTTTCCAACCAGTTTTAAGGTAGTTAACTGAATTTGGCGGTCATCGCTCTCTCCATCTCCCCAGTTTACTTTCACATTAACTTTGAAAAGCTGTGCAGTTTCGTTTTTATGGTCAATGCCTTCGCCGCTCAGGAAAAAAGGCCTGATAACCAGCGACCAATGGTATTTTTCGTTTTCATCGCCAGTGCTTTGGAAGTCTTTCAAAGGTATTTCCGACCCTGTTTTGGCGATGAGAGATTCAGCAATTTGTATGGCAACGGTGTAGTCCTCAGCGACCATCGCGGTGTTAACACCCCCGGAGAATATTTTTAGTAAGATACCCAGGGATAATGCCAAAATCGAAAAGGCAATTAGGATTTCCAGCAGCGAAAAGCCTTGTTGCTTTAATAGCTTACTTATTTTCAAGTTCAATCTGCCCAGTTAACCAATTGATGTCTATTTGCCAGATAGCTGAATTCATCTCCAGCTTGATGCGTCCACCGCTGGATGAGCCATCAGGGAAAAACCGTATGCTGGCTAAGCCTTTTCCGGTTAGTTCTTCTTGTGCCGTGACCACGGTTAGCGCGATGGTGTCAGGAATGATGAACACTTTTTCTCGGTCACTGACGGCATAGGCATTTTCGTTAAGGTCAATATCTATGGTCGTCTCTTTATGGGAAATAAGCGCTTGTCCTTTAGCAAAACGTAAGGCAGACACCATATCCCTAGCAGCAGACTGGAGTTTTGTCGCATCATTTCCTGAAGATATATTGAGGCCGATGGCAGCAAAACCTATGATGACAACAAACAGCACCAAAAGCATTTCAAGCAGGGTAAAGCCCTTGCTTGAGATAGCCCCAGTTAGCTGGTTTTTTTTTATGCTGTGCGTAATAGGCTCATAATTAAGATATGGTATGGGCACTTCTTTATACCAAGTCTGATGGGTTTTGACCTGATGACGGTAACCACCCAACCAAAGCAAGGGATCTTAACTGCGTAGGCATCTTATCAATTCGAACTTTACTTAAGTTATTCCCAGCTAACCAGGTCTTTATCTTCACCTTCGCCGCCTTCTTTGCCATCAGCGCCCATAGATATCAAGTCAAACTTACCGTGCTCGCCCGGTGAGGTATATTTGTATTCGTTATTCCAAGGATCAAGCGGCACTTTGGATTTCCGCAAATAGGCGCCATTCCAACGTTGTGCCCCGTCAGGTGATTCAATCAAAGCAACCAAACCTTGTTCCGATGTGGGGTAGCTGCCAACATCGAGCTTATACATATCCAAAGTTTGGGCGAGATCTTCAATTTGTACCTTTGCAGCCTTGATTTTGGCTTCAACCATATGTTTCATTACTTGCGGCCCCACTAACCCGGCCAGCATGGCAATAATGCCGAGTACGACCAATAACTCCAATAAAGTAAAACCTGTTTGTTTGCGGTATGTGTGTTGTTTCATGGTTAATTCCGTTAAAAAGCTAAGTCATTAACGCTCAGTATCGCCAGTAATATTGACACAATAATGCCAGCGATCATGAGTCCTAAAGTGATGATTAAAGCCGGTTCAAGCAATGCCAGCATCCGCGCGATGGATACCCTGAGCTGTTTATCATAAATTGTGGCGATGCGAAGTAACATTTCTTCCAAACGCCCCGTTTCTTCGCCCATTTTGATCATTTGCATAGCCATTTTGGGGAATACGCCTTTATCATGCAAAGCGTCGTACAAGTGTTTACCTTGTTTTAACTGAACCTCAGCATTTTGTATTGCATCCGCCAGCACTAGATTGTCCACGGTTTCCCGAACAATAACCATAGCCGACAGTATGGAAACACCATTGCCCAATAAAGTTCCCAGCGTACGGCTGATATTTGCGGTTTCTTTATGTAAGATGATGGTGTCAGCCAGTGGAAGTTTTAAAAAAATACCATCCCATCTTTTTTTTCTTATGGGGTCAGCCATTTGGAATTTCATGTAACTGGAAGCAAAAATGACCGCGCCAAGCAAAAGCCACCAATATTTTTGCAGCCATTCCGCTAGCCCGACTACTATTTGTGTCGATACAGGTAATTCTTTGCCTGCGCTTTCAAACATCTCCGTAAATTGCGGTACCACAAAGATTAACATCACGAATAATGAAGCCAAAGACATGACCAACAAAATGGCGGGGTAGATCAGTGCTGTACTTACGGTATCTTTTAGTTCACGGGAGCGTTCGAGATATTCTGATAGCCGAGTCAACACCTCGCCCAAATTACCGCCTGCTTCGCCCGCACGCAGCATATTCAAATAGAATTTGGAAAAAATGCCGGTCTGTTTTTCCAGTGCATCTGCCAACGAGGAACCAGCTTTGACTTTTTCCAGCACTTTACCGATAAGTTTGCTTAGGCGTTCATTATCGTCAGTCAGGTCGATCAAAACGGATAATGATTTGTCCAAAGGCAAGCCCGATTCCAGCAAGGTTGCCAACTCACCAGTGAATAAGCCTATGTCTTTTTGCGACAGCTTACTTTGTTTTCCACCCAAACCGAAGCCTAAAAACGACCGGCTGGTGGCAGGCGCTACGCTTATTGGAATATAGCCTTCAGATTGTAACGATGCAATCAGTGTTTGCTCATCGGCGGCATCCCTGATGTTTTCTTCAGTTTCACCAGAACTATTGATGGCTTTGTATTTGAACAAGGGCATTTCAGATTTCCGCTAGTTCCGTTTAGGTTTCCGAAGTAACACGCATGACTTCTTCTATGGTGGTGACACCTTGGATTGCCTTGGTCAGTCCATTCTCAAACATGGTTGTCATGCCTTCTTCGATGGCAAGTTTTTGGATAGCCCCCGCTTCTTCGTGTGCCATGATAAGTTTACGTATGGGGTCGGTCATTTGCAGGAATTCAATAATTGCCATACGCCCACGGTAACCCATGCCACCACAGGCAGCACAACCCACTGGCCGATATAAGGTAATGTCACCATCAGGAACAAAACGGCGCAAGCGCAATTCTTTAATGACCTCAGGCGTTGCCGAATGAGGTTTTTTGCAGTCTGGGCATAATTTTCGCACCAGACGTTGCGCCAATATGCCATTAACAGTAGAGGTCAGCAGGTATTCTTCCAGCCCCATATCTAGCAACCGGGTGACACCGCCCGCAGCATCATTTGTATGTAAGGTCGATAATACCAAATGGCCAGTGAGCGCTGATTGCACGGCGATCCTTGCCGTCTCCAGGTCGCGCATTTCACCGATCATTATGACATCTGGGTCCTGCCGGACAATCGACCGTAAGGCTGATGCAAACGTTAGCCCGATCTGCGGTTTGGCCTGGATTTGGTTAACACCTTCCATTTGATATTCGACTGGATCTTCAACCGTAATGATTTTTCGTTCCGAAGTATTAAGTTGTTTTAATGCTGCATACATGGTGGTGGATTTACCGCTGCCCGTCGGGCCGGTAATCAGGATAATGCCATGCGGCTGGGACAATACATCTATAAACTGTTGCAAATGTCGTCCGGCAAAACCCAAGGCAGCAAAATCAAATACTGTGTTTTCTTTGTCAAGCAGACGGATAACGACGCTTTCCCCGTACATTGTCGGTATGGTAGAAACCCGCAAATCCAGTTCTTTACCTAACATTTGAACCTTGATACGGCCATCTTGCGGCAGCCTCCTTTCCGCAATATTCAGTTTCGCCATGATTTTGATACGGGAAATAACAGCAGCAGTCGATTTAACCGAAGGAGCATCAATTTCCTTCAGTACACCATCCACGCGTAACCGAACCTTCAAGGTTTGTTCGAAAGGTTCAATGTGGATGTCCGAGGCGCGGGTTTCTATCGCCCGTTGCATAATGAGGTTAACCATCTTGATCACTGGGGCTTCGCTCGCCAGGTCTTTAAGATGTTCCAGGTCTTCTTCGCCGATGTCATCCACATTCAGGTCATCGATGGTTTTGTCCATTGCCGAGCGGCCTTCTCCGTATTGCACTTCCAGTGCGGCATCTATTTCTGAAAGTAAGCCCACTTTGGCAACGATATTTTTTCCGGTCACCAGCTTTAGTGCATCTATTACGAATTCGTCCTCAGGATCCATCATGGCAACCGTGATCGATTGTTCATCCTGGCTTAAACCTATCACATGGTATTGTTTGAGAAAACGCAGAGATACACTTTCAGGAAGTTGAGCTTCCAGCGGATATTCTTCCGACTTTATTTTTTCGTAATGCCCCGCTTCAACAAACGCATCGGCAACATCAAGTTCAGAACATAAGCCCAGTTTTACCAGTAATTGCGGTAAACTTTCGGCAACGGATGTCTTTTTTACCCGTTCTACTTTTTTTAACTCTGAAGCGGATAATTTGTCCCATTGTTTAAGAATGCCAAGTAAAGTTTGATAAGGTTCAGCTTGTTTTGTCATGGCAATTGCGTTTTTTTGTGTTTTGGTAGGTAGATAGCAAGTGTTTTGCCTGAATGATAATGTCATGTTCGTCTATATCCCTGATCGAATAATCCTCTTTGTTGAGTTTATAAGGATTAACCGTTGAATGGGATTTAATCACTTTGTTTATATCCGTTTGATAAACCCGGCTAGTTGGCGTAGGGCCGAAAATTGTAATTGAAGGTTTGTTTAAAGCCCAAGCGATATGGGTTGGCCCAGTATCGTTGCCAATCAACAAATCCGCCCTGTCGATTACCGCCTTTAAATCATTCAAATCTAACTTTGGCATGACTTTTATATTAGCACATTGCTTGGACATCCAGTCTGCTTTGCGTTTTTCCGCGTCATTGCCCCATATTGTGAGGCAATTTTCAGATAAATTCTGTGCAATATTCACAAATTTCTCAGGTGGATAGTTTCGGCTTTCCCAGGTTGATCCGATTACAAATATAAACGTATTGCGGTTTTTTGGAAAAAATTCATCAAGTTCCGGATTAGCATTATTGGAATATAAAAAAGGTTTTTTACCCAATATCTGATCGTTTGTGATGCTAAAACCGAGTGGTTCTGATAACACGCGCGCATTTCGGTCGATGGTATTTGCGTGATAAGCACAAGCCACTTTGACATCATAAAACCAAGAGGCTGCTTTTTCTCGGATGGAATCCGCATCAAATCCCGCTACGGTTTTGCCCAACAATCGGGCGGTAACGGCTGATTTGATTAGCCCCTGGGCATCAATAACCAAATCATAATTATTTTTGGCATAGTGGCGAATTTTTTTTATCTCCTCAAAAATCGCCAGTTTATTATTTTTTAAAGCCTTGAGATTGACGGTAAATATCTGTGAAATATCTGGGTTATGCTGCAAAATACCAGCGAACCGTTCCTCTACAATCCAGTCAATTTCAATATCAGGCGCATGTTGTTTGATGAATTGCAGCGCAACCATAGCGTGAATAATGTCCCCCAAAGCAGAAAGTTTGACGATGGCGATACGCATAGAGAGTTTCAATCGCCAATAAGTTCAAGAATTCGTTCGGGTGTTATGCCAGTCAGGCATTGTGTATGTTCTGGGTGTCCGACGGGATATAACGGGCAAATACGTTGCCGACAAGGCGAGCAGGGGAGGTTTAAAGTGACGGTTTGGGCTTTATTACAAAGTGGCGGTGCAAATTCGGGTGGCGTTGAGCCATAAATGGCGATGACAGTTTTATCCAATGCTGCGGCTAGGTGCATGAGGCCTGAGTCGTTGGCAACAACGGTATCTGCTAAAGACATAAGGTCAATGGCCTCAGTTAATGAGGTTTGTCCGATAAAATCTCGACATTGCTGGTTTGTTAGTGTGTTAATGGCTACTGCTGATTCTTTATCTTTCTCCGACCCCATTAACCATACTTGCCAGCCCTGCTGGATTTTTGCCTGGGCAACTTTGGCAAAATAGTCGGCTGGCCAACGTTTGGAAGGGCCGTATTCGGCGCCTGGACACAAGACGAGGATCTTGTCGGTCAGGGTTAAACCAAATTTCTGGATAACTTTTTCCTGGCCGGTTTTGTTGTTGGGTAGACTAGGTTGTTGATAATAAGGCGGCTGTGGGGCATTTTCGGGTATACCCAAAGTAACAAAGCGTTGGACTGTCATCGTAAGTGCATTTTTATCCAGCCGTCTTATATCATTAAGTAAGACCCAGCGGCATTCGCCACGATACCCGGTACGCTGGGGAATATTGGCAAAAAATGGAATGAGCGCGGATTTCCAGGAGTTTGGCAGGACAATGGCTTGATCATAGCCTTCCGACCGACATTGCCGACCAACTTTGATTCGGGTCATCAGGCAAAACTCCCCATGATTCAAAGGCATGACGATCGCCTTTGCAACTTCGGGCATTCGTTCCAGCAAAGGTAACGACCAAACAGGAGCCAATACGTGAATAAGGCAATCTGGGAAAGATTTTTTCAGCGACATAAACAGGCTTTGTGCCATCACCATATCGCCAACCCAAGATGGCCCTACGACTAAAATCCTCACCGTTTGTTTGTAGTAGTTAGGCTACGTAAGTCAACCATTCTGCATGATCGGGTTTACGTCCATGCACGTAATCGAAATATAAGGCCTGCAGTTTTTTGGTGATAGGTCCACGTCCACCATTACCAATCGCGCGACCATCATATTCCCGAATCGGCGTGACTTCTGCGGCCGATCCAGTGAAGAAGGCTTCATCAGCCACATACACTTCATCGCGGGTAATGCGTTTTACGATAACTTCTAACCCTTGGTCAGCAGCAATCGTCATGAGGGTATCACGGGTAATACCTTCTAATGCAGACGTAGTTTCCGGTGTGTATAACTTGCCATTACGGACGATGAACAAATTCTCGCCGCTGCCTTCCGCACAGAAACCTTCATGATCCAGCAACAACGCTTCGTCATAGCCAGTCGATAACGCTTCCTGCAATGCCAAGATGGAATTGATGTAATTGCCGTTAGCCTTGGCTTTGCACATGGTGCTGTTGACGTGGTTGCGGGTATACGACGACGTGCGGATACGGATGCCTTTTTCCATATTCTCAGCGCCCAGATAAGCGCCCCATGTCCAGGCGGCGACCATAACATGGACTTTCAGGTTGTCAGCTCTAAGCCCCATACCTTCGGAGCCATAAAAGCACATGGTACGGATGTAAGCACTATCCAGATTATTTTTAGAAATTGCTTCGCGTTGCGCTTGGTTGATTTCGTCCTTGCTGAACGGCATTGGCATGTTCATGATATGCGCCGAACGGAATAAACGGTCGGTGTGTTCCTGCATCTTGAATATCGCCGTGCCTTTTTCAGCATGATAAGCACGTAGACCTTCAAATACGCCACAACCGTAATGCAAGGTATGCGTCAACACATGGACTTTGGCATCCCGCCAGTCAACCCATTTTCCGTCAAACCAAATTAGGCCGTCTCTATCGTCCATTGTTTTCATTCTCACCAACCCTTTTAAATATTTCGTAATTCTTCAGTTATTTCTAAGATTCCATTATCTTATGCCAAATGCCATCGACTAGCTTTTTCAACTCATCCACTTCGATTTCATTAATGACAGCCTTATCGCCTTGTAGCACTTGCTTATGCCCATAGTCACGATAGGTGCAGTAGGCAGCCTTCAGTATTTCCGCCTCATTTTGGGAGATAAAACCTTGTTCAGCTAAGCCTTCAAGTAGCCTGACATTATCGGTATAAGTCGTTAATGCAGCAAAAGACGCTGCATTGGCCAAGACACCGAATTGTACTATAAACTCAATGTCAGCAATACCGCCTTTACTTTGTTTTAAATCAAATTTGTTGGCTTCTTTGGTATCCAAGGCGGCACGCATTTTTTCCCGCATGTCGCGCACTTCGGTTTTCAGTTGGTTTTCATCCCTAGTTAAGCTCAAGATCCTATGACGAATGCCTTCATACGAAGTCTTTTAGCCGCAGGTCGCCAGCGATAAATCGGCCACGTACCAAGGCCTGATGCTCCCAAGTCCAGGCCTGGTTTTTCAGGTAGTCTTCATAAACGCCGATATGAGTAACCAATAAGCCTGAATCGCCGCTCGGCCTTAAGCGTAAATCCACTTCGTAAAGCACGCCTGACAGCATCTTGGTGTCGAGTATATGGCGGATTTTTAGACCCAATCGACCATAGAATTGCGAGCACGACAGCGGCTTTTCTCCCAAAGTCATAGTATTGCCATCAGGACAATCGTACAAAAAAACGAGGTCGAGATCGGAGCCGTAGCCTAATTCAATGCCACCTAGCTTACCGAAGCCGATTACGGCAAAATTGATATTATCGTTGCTCGTTCCGGGCGGCAAGCCATGTTTTTCCGTCAACATTAACCAAGTACGTTCGATGACATTCTCAACAATGCTTTCGGCGATGTATGTCAAATAATCGCTCACGACCATAATGGGAATTACGTCCATAATGTCTGCCGCAGCTACCCTAAGCACATTGAGATGCTTGAATTGCCGGAGGGCTATCATCACCGATTCCAAATCTTGGATGTCGATGGCAGCGAGCAACGCTTTGAGTTGTTGATTAAGATCGTCCCGTTTCAACGGCTCATACAAAGAACGCGTATCCAGCAATTCATCGAACAAGACCGGATACAACGCCAGATAATCGCAAATCCAACCGCTGGCAGAGGCAAGGCGGATTAACTGGCTAAGTGCGCCGGGATTTTCTGATAATAAGGCCAGATAGACATTCCTACCCGCGACGGCTTCAAACAGTTTGACCATCCGCATCAGAGATTCATCAGGATTATCGACCAGTTTCGCGGACTCAATCAGTTGCGGCATCAAACGGTCAACGATGCCAGCGCCTTTTGTTGTCATCCGCCTCAGCGCGGTCGAGTTTTTGAAATCTTTGATGGCTTTTAAGGCTTCATCGGTATGTTGGAAACCGTAACTTTTTAAGTTTTCATACAATTCATCATCTTCGGCAACGCAAGACCAGATTTTCTGACTCAACTTATCCTTCTCATTTTGCTTTGAGACGGCGAAAACTTGGTCAAAAACCGCATGTACATTGGTTCTGATCCGATCCAGCTCGGTTTTAAAGCTGTGCCAATCATGAAAATCCAAGGAATAGGCGAGTATCAACTGAGCTGTTTCTGAAGACGGCAGGTCGTGGGTCTGCTTGTCCTGATATTGCTGGATATGGTTTTCCACACGGCGCAGAAAGCGGTAAGACTGGCTAAGTTGCTCTGTATCTTCGTGTGGAAGCAAATTTTTGTTATCCAATATAGCCAGGACATCGAGAATGCCCCGTGTTTGCAAAGCCTTTTCGTTGCCGCCGCGAATAAGCTGAAAGGCCTGCCCGATAAATTCAATCTCGCGGATACCGCCCGGTCCGAGCTTGATATTCTCCATGCGATCCTTGCGTTTTAATTCTTGGGTGATTTGCAGCTTTAAGCCCCGCAATTCTTCAAATGCGCCGTAATCAAGGTAACGCCGGTAGACAAAAGGTTTCAGCATTGCCATAAATTGCGCGCCCATCCTGAAATCGCCCGCGACTTGCCGCGCCTTGATCATGGCATAGCGTTCCCACTCCCTGGCTTGGGTGAGGTAATAATTTTCCATGCCGTCGAATGACATAATGACCGCTCCGCTATCGCCAAAAGGACGCAGGCGAATATCGGTGCGGAAGACAAAACCATCCACCGTAATGTCATCCAGCACCTTGACCAGCTTTTGGCACAGGCGGGTAAAAAACTCGCTGTAGCTGGTGGATTTTCGGTCGGCTAATTCGCCATCCTCAGGATAAGCAAAAATCAGGTCGATGTCCGAGGAATAATTCAGCTCATAAGCACCCAACTTACCCATGCCCAAGACTACAATTTGCTGCGGACTGCCATCGGCAAGTATCGGCGTTCCGCGTAGCTCGCAAGCTTGTTGATAAAGAAAAGCCAGCGCATACTGGATACAGGCATCGGCAAGCAGCGATAAATCCATCAACGTTTCCGCCAATTCCGCCCAGCCAGCCAAATCCCGCCAGGCAATCCTGACCATTTCACGGCGGCGGAAGTGGCGCAGTTGAGCCATTAAATCGGCTTCATCTGCGATTTCCAGATTTGCCAGCTTGGTTTGATAGGTTTGTTCGAAATAAATGCTATCCAAGTCGCCAGAATTGACCAGATCAACTAACAATTCGGGTTTACGCGTACAATTTTCAGCAATGAATTCGCTGGAGCACCAGACTTTGGGGATGGATTGGATCAGCTTGTCGGTTAGGTTTAAAACGTGGTTATTTTGATTGAGCAGCGTTAACCAATGTTCCAGATTGGATTTGACTGGAGCTTGGATTTCTGGGGGGATGGTTTGGATGTGTTTTTCTATGTTATCGATAGTTAACATATTTAAGGTGCTTATGATTAATAAATTGATCTTATGGAATCAATTATAAGCGCATCGCTTGTGTGATGTTAATTGAATCGGGTTCTCGCACCCGATGTTGCAACCGGGGTCGAATTTCTTTCTTTGCATGGGCAAAGAAAGAAACCAAAAGAAAGGTCGCCCAGATGCCGTTTGTTTCCTGTGCTTCTCGTTTTCAACAGGAGATGATCGCAGGAGCTTCCTTTCTAAATCACCGCAATTTATACCTACGGCACTCCTAACGATTGGAAGTATTCTTAAGGGTTTTTCTGTGTTAGCTTCAAATATTTTTGGTATAACGTTTCCTGATTCTCAACGTAATTTGGGTCTTTCGTAATGCAATCCACAGGACAAACCTCCACACATTGTGGCAAGTCGTAATGCCCGACACATTCGGTACACAAGGCGGGATTGATAACGTAAATTTCCTCGCCTTGCGAGATAGCCCCGTTTGGGCATTCCGGCTCGCAGACATCACAGTTAATACATTCATCATAAATTATCAAAGACATATTAATCCTGGTTAAACTTTTTAAGTAGCTGCCGGTAGACACAGTCAGGAACGAATGAGGAAATATCGCCATTCAACTGGGCAATGGACTTAATCACACTCGAAGAGATAAAGGTATATTGCTCTGGCGGCGTTAAAAATAGGGTTTCCAATTCCGGTGCCAAGTTACGGTTCATACCTGCCATTTGAAATTCGTACTCAAAATCCGAGACCGCCCTAAGCCCCCTCAAAATGACGGTTGCGCCGTGTTGCCGGGCACAATTGACCAACAAATTATCAAATCCAATAACGTCCACATTAGCATGGCTTGAAGTTGCTTGATTAGCTAGGTTCACCCTCTCTTCCATGGAAAACAACGGCGCTTTTCCCGCATTGGCAGCAACAGCGATGATGACTTTATGAAAAAGTCGGGACGCCCGTGCAACCAAATCGAGGTGGCCATTAGTGATCGGGTCAAAAGTACCGGGATAAATGGCGATTATTTGCATATGCAATATTTATGGATTGGTGAATGAAATCGACTAAACAAAAAATGCCAGAATAATGCCAAGCAAAAACAGCAAAAATACGCTTACAAATGAGATTACGCCCAAAATCAGCATAAATGGGTTAACCAGTGTTGCGACGCTAATATAAGAACCTACCAGTTCACGTGCTTCGGAAGCCATCGCTCCAACCGACCATAGGCTTTTCCCCGTACTAAAAAAACCTAACTTGGGAGCTTTGCCAGTACGGATATTTTGCACTGATTCCCGAAGTTCAGTTTTGGCATCACCGATCACTTGCCCAGCAATATCGGGTAGGTTTTTTAATTCTTCCAATGCCCACCAGAATCTTGCCAGAATTAGTGTGGGCAAAAATGCGGCAATTCCTAAAGTTACGGTGATGCCCAAGGAATAATGTTTCAAAAAGTGGCACCAGACGATCAGCCAAACCGTCACCAGTAGTCCAAGCACCCACATTAACCTCAATTTGTCAGCAAGGCTGTCCACTAGTGGTATCAGCCTTTCAAAAATGAAAAATAGACGTCGTTTTTTTTCCGGCTCAAGATAAGTTGTTGATTGTTCTGGCATGAGGATATTGTTTCAGGGGGACACTTGTTGGTAATTATAACTCGTCTTCCAAATAACTGGCACACTTCACTTTTGTCGCTTATTACCTTTGATGGTATGTCTGGTAGGTAGTAACGGCTCATGAAAAAATTATCTTCGTCGCAGGCAGCTGAAATTACTTATTTTTCTAGCCAAAATCCAGTGTCATGAATTTCTTATCGAATAATAAGCATAGGTAATGTCACTAATTGCAGTATTGATTATCATGCAGTAGCCTATTACCTAGACTTTTTCTTTAGCAATAGTGGGAAAAATCATCCTGTTTAACACAGTCAGTACTGGATCGATTTTTTATAATTAAGGAAGCTCTGAATAAGTCCTTCGACAGGTTCAGGACGAACGGTATTGTGTTGATTCCGTTCGTGGTGAGTTTGTCGAACCATGAATGGAATCAACTTATTCAGAGCTTCCTTAACATAGTTAAATTTTTCTGGTTAACTGTAAGAGTTATTGGGTATTTTGTGTTTTTGTGGATGAGAATATCAAGATATTCAATAGCTTAATTTTTCCTTCTGGATGCTTATATGGATGTTAGGTATAGTAGGCTGATGCAGTGGTTATTGCCGAGAAAGTTGGTGTTAATCATTTAAAAGTAATCAGCTATGCAGATCTACTTAGTCCCGCCCAATGTGGGAAAAGATTTTTTTAAGTGTCCCCTAAAGAAAAATAAGTGGGCTAAATAACTAGTTAAGGAAACTCTAAATAAGTTGATTCCATTCATGGTTCGACAAACTCACCACGAACGGAATCAACACAAACTGCTCGTCCTGAACCTGTCGAAGGACTTATTCAGAGCTCCCTAATACATAGGGGCACAGGGCACAGCTTATAAATAATTTATTTTTTATAAGTGACCAGATAAGGTCACATAAACTTTTACTTAAGATAAATGCCGCTTAACCCAAATATTCCGATAGTTATGCAAAAAACATTTTATCTTTCTTTAAAAATGCTTTGCATGGCAGTACTTTTGCAGCATACCAATTTTGCCTATGCTGAAATTCATGGAACGATAACTGGCACGACCAACTATGTCTGGCGGATGTATTCCAAAAGCAACAACCAACCTGCGATTCAGGGCAATCTTGATTACCAGCATTCAACAGGTTTTTATACTGGTCTTAGTGTTTCAAGTTTTACAATTGGGCCAAGTGAATTTGAATCGGATAGTGGATTTTCGTTAGGATTTACTGATAACGCCCAAGTTGAAATGGTTCCTTATATAGGCTGGAGTTATAAGTTTTTTGAAAGCTGGCGACTAGATATGCAATATTCGCGTTATTTTTACGATGCCTTAATCTATGGGAAAGAATCTGATTATGACGAATTTTATCTATTCGTTCATTATAGGGATTTATTTACCGGTCAAGTGTCTTACGTAAAAGATTTTTATGGGATTAAAGGAGATGCCTTTTTTTATGAGCTAACGGGTAGATACCCGTTGACAGATTATTTACAAATCTCAAGTACTTTAGGCTACGCTCATACTCAAGGTATCTTGTTAGATGATTATCAGTACTGGAATGTAGGTTTGACAGGGGCATATAAATTCATATCACTGGATTTACGTTACCATGGTGCAAGAGAACTGGAGTTCGCAGATCCACTCGCACTGCCCGCCGATCATGCGGTTACCCTAAATGATACAATCGTTTTTTCAATTTCGGCTGGTTTCTGATTTAATACTGATAAATCTCCATACGACTTTGACAATGTCAGATCCTAATTATACAAATCCAAATTAATACTCGAATTTTACAGTGTAAATCCGAGCATTCTCTTTACCCCATCCCTTGCTGGGTATTTATTAGCTCTCAAGAATTATGTAGCTCACATGGAGCCCATAACTTCGCTAAAAAAATTACCATACTGATCTTCAAAAAATAATTTCATCTTTAATGAACCTTTGCGGATTTTTTTGCAATTAACCAGTTTGAAATTAAGAATCAATCCTGCCTGTAGATGGTTTGCAAGGTGATTTAGCATTGTATTTAAAATTGGAGATATTTCATGGCTTTTAAAATAGCATTAAGCATAGCGATACCCATTTTGGCATTAAGTTTTGGGATTTTAGAAGATGTCAATGCCGCATCTATTAGCATTAAATGTGAAACAAGAGGAATCAGCCGCTCTAAGGTATCTGTGGATGGTGGTGGGCTTACGGGAACTTTCTATGCAATTGTTTACTCCCCACCTGGAACAGCAGTTAAATCGAAATATTTCAAAAAATCCGATGTAAATCATGATGTTGAATTTGATTTTGATAGCAATCCTTCGGATGTCGCCGATGGGGCAACCAAAATCTTGCCTACTTTTATTAAAAATAGGACGGTATATGGATATATTCGCCGTAGCGGGGACAATGTGCTTATGGGTGCATTAAAAGCAACCTGCGTAGCAAAGTAACTGCCTGAAATACGAAGCAAAGAATATGGATTTGATCAGACTATTAACCCGTATAAGACCTGGTAATTGCTGCATATCCTTAGCGAGGCTCCTGATCTAGGTAACGCTGTTGTGCCTGAGCAGGAGGTTAAAGAATTAAAAAGCACCATTAATGAAAATTTTAATTTACACAAGGCTTGGGCGCTGAGCGGAGATAATTTATGAGCTTAAAAAAATTATTAGTTATAGTTTGGTTATTCACTTTGAATCTATGCCTTGTTAACAAAGTAAATGCTGCGACCATAAGTTTAAGATGTACGGACACCGGAACAAGCCGATCAAGTGTATCCTTAGCGGCAGCTGGTATCAGCGGCAGAAATTATGCAATCGTATTTTCGGGTGGTAAGGCGTACAAGTCCAATATTAAAGTTACTAGGATCAATGGTGGGCAAGTCTTTAATTTTGATAGTAATATATATGCGATAGAGGGAGGTGCAACACAAATACCTGCTTCGTTCATACAAGAATTAAGAGTTGAAGGATACTTGCGAGAAGCTACCACCCATAGATTTGTGGCTGCTATTGCAGCAATTTGTACAGTTAAGTAATATGGGTGAAGCTTATTTGTGCTACCTAGGGGCTGTTCTCATTGAAGCCAAATCAAAATGCCGACTAGATTCAGCATGGTCATATAATTTAGCGCTAAGCGTACGTAGCGGGTAGCGGCGCGGCGTTATTCTTTCAGCTTTTGGAACAACCGTTCTACCAGATTGTGTTCTTTGTAAATGTCTTTTAGATAATCCCTGGGCGTTTTCCGGTTGCTCTTGGGCGTGATCACCTCACGCTTACAGGTAAGGAAGCCCTAAAGTGGACGCCAAAATCCGGACAGTAGTTTAAGCTATAGCCTGTTAAGGAAAATAGTGGAACGCAATGAGCGAAAGCAAACGGAAAACATTTACCGGTACACAGAAGGCGAAGGTAGCGCTGGCGGCGGTCAAGGGTGTTAAGACGATCAATGAGATCGCCCAAGAGTACGGTGTCCATCCGACCCAAGTCAACCAATGGAAACGAGAGTTACTGGAAAATGCGGGCAGCCTGTTTGAAGGCAAGCGCGGCCCGAAGCCAGCCGACGCACAGGGTGACCCAGACCGTCTGTACGCCAAGATCGGGCAGCTCAACATGGAACTGGATTGGCTTAAAAAAAAGTCTGGGTTCAACCCATAGCACAACGCCAGGGTTGGATAGGCCTAGGCGACGTACTGACGGTGTCCAGGCAATGTCAGTTGCTTGCCGTGACCCGTTCGGTCGTCTACGCGCAATTAAAGCGCCGTCAGGACAAAGAGACGGCCTTGAGTGTATTTTGTTGTCACTCGTGGATGAAGAATACACCCGGCACCCCTTTTTCGGCTCTCGGCGCATGACCCTCTATTTATGTGGCTGTGGGTATGCCGTGAACCGCAAGCGGGTACGGCGCTTGATGCAAAAACTGGGCTTGGCAGGCATGTCGCCCGGCCAACACCAGCAAGCCGCATCCGCAGCACAAGGTTTACCCTTATTTGCTCAGGGGTGTCGAGGTCGTCCGCCCCAACCAGGTCTGGAGCACCGACATCACCTACATCCGGCTGCTGCACGGCTTTGTCTACCTGGTCGCCATTATCGATTGGTATAGCCGCAAGGTATTGGGTTGGCGGTTGTCGAACACGATAGATGCCGGGTTCTGTGTGGATTGCCTGGAAGAAGCCATCAAGGCCTACGGTGTGCCGGAAGTGTTCAATACCGACCAAGGCTCGCAGTTCACCAGTGACAGCTTCACGGGGGTGCTGCTCGACAACGGCATTGCCATCAGCATGGACGGGCATTGGACAATATTTTTGTCGAACGGCTGTGGCGGACAGTGAAATATGAGGATGTGTATTTGCAGAAATACGCCAACATGCCGGATTTACTGTTAGGCCTGACCGACTATTTCCAGTTTTATAATGAAGAAAGGTTGCATCAATCACTGGGCTACGCCACACCCAACACGGTGTACCGGACAGCCACGGGCGGTGGCGCAAAAATTGTGGATAAATTCAGTGATAAGCAGGAAACATTCGCCTCAACTGAAGAATTGGGACAGCGCCATCCAGCTGTAATGTGAACAGGTCTCTATCTTAAACTAGGCAGATATTTGTCTGGACAATGGGGTCCACTTTAACTTATTCAGAGTTTCCTTAAGTTAGCCTAAGTAAATTTCATGGCTATGCACATATCACTGGTAACTTCAAAAGTAGGGAATTTACCTTTGAGCTTAAAGATTAAATAGAAGGGTTTTGTAATATTTTCACATCGAATCGGACTTTACCCTTTTGCTGCGAGTTAAATTTCCTACAACCTGTGGCTTGATAATATTCATTATAAATTTATTACAGTTGCTTTTAATGCTGTTGTTTACTAAACAAATAAATTATTTTTATTTATTTCCTAATGGATATAATTTCCCTTTTGCCTTTAAAGTAAATTTTCGTTAAAAAACAATGTTATAAAATGTAATTAACTCTCCAATTATTTTCGAAATGTTTTTATGAAAAAAATTAAGATTTTTTTAATCTTTGTTTGAACCTTTTGTAAGTTTTTTGGAATTAACATTCAAAGTTAATTTGAATTGGTCTACGTTTAATGGAAACTCATGTAGTAGTCACACAATCTTTTGCAGGTACGCCATTGAGCACGCAACAAAATGGTCAGCAACTACGCGATGCCGATTTAATAGAGCGCCTCTGCAATGCAGATGAGCAGGCGCTTGAGCAGCTTTACCATCACTACTACCCCCGTTTGTTCCGGTTTATTGCGCGTATCACTGGGCGTGAAGAACTTATCGATGAAATCATAAACGATGTAATGTACGTTGTTTGGGAAAAAGCGGGGAGCTACGACAGACAATGTAAGCCTTCTACTTGGATTTTTGGCATCGCCTTTAACAAAGCTAGGCAGGCCTTCCGAAATTCTGATCGTCTTGAAGAAGTTTCGCTTGATGACATTGATGAAGATAGTTCGTGGTTGGGTAAGCAAGATGCCGAGTTCAGTCAGTTGGAGCTTGATGATTGGTTGGTATCTGCTTTGGGTGAGTTATCGCCTGAACATAGGGCAGTCATAGAGCTAACCTATTACGAAAGCCTAAGCTACAGTGAAATTGCGGTCATCATGGATTGCCCTGAAAATACTGTAAAGACCCGAATGCATCATGCCCGTAAAAAGCTGGCGATAATCTTAGCCTTAACGAACGACAGTTCGTCGCACACAAACTGAACGTTCAGGAGTTTATGATGAAAAACAAAGTTATTAACACTTATTCAGCACATCAAGGACTATTTCACTTGTTACCTTGGTATGTCAACAAAACACTGCAAGGTGTTGAGTTACAAGAGGTTGAGAATCACTTAACTGTTTGCCTTACCTGTAAGCGTGAGGTGATCCAGTTACAGAAGTTGGCGCAGGCTGTCATTCAAGAAGGTGCGATTGACTCGGCGGCACAGGCTTCTTTTTCCCGCCTGAAAAAACGCCTGCATTCTGGTCAATCACTTGATTTACAAGCTTTGGCTCAACAATTTCGTCCTGAACAATATAAAACTGGTGTATTAGGCAATGTAACCCTGTTCAGACATGCCAGAAAACAGAATCGGACGAACATACGCCCTGCGTTGGCAATGGCTGCAGTGCTGGTACTAACCTTGTCGGTACTGATGCCGCACTATGTTGAAAACGACTTACAACAAAGTAGTGATTTCAAGACGCTATCCAGCACGCAACCGGATGCCATAGGTGCAAATGAAATAAGGGTGGTTTTTGCTGAACATATCGATCAGCAACAAAAAAGCAAAATCCTTGAACGCGTACATGGGCAATTTATTGGCGAGAATCCCACCGCACAGGGGGTTTATACCGTTCGTTTAGAAAATAGCACCCCTTCTAAGCAACTTCTTGATGTTGTTGAGGCATTAAGGAATGATTCCAACGTTATATTTGCAGAACCCGCTTATGCATTGCTTTCTTCAATGCACCCGGAGAAACAATAATGAAAATTTATTTATTGTTAGTTTTCCTTGTGTTGACCATTTTTTCTGATGTTTCGGTAAGCAAAACGGTTTTAACTAACACTAACGAAAGCCAAATTTACGGCGTGTTGAACCAGCAAAATGCCGATCGGTTATTGTTGGTTGCCTTTACTGATAATACGATTAACAGCATTAAAAACAGTGCGTCCCCAACGTCTTACAGGCAACGTGGCGGTGATTACCAAAACTCCACCTGGAGTGAGCGAATTACTAATGGCCTTGCTGAAGATTATGATTTGGTCAAACTAACCGAATGGCCGATGACTGCGGTGGGTATGCACTGTGTGGTTTATCAAGTCGCAGACAAAACTGCGTTACGTGGCACTATTGAGCGGTTATCAAAGGATGATCGTGTCGAAGTCGTGCAGAATATGAATATATTCAAAACCAAGGCGAGTCGTACAGACGACCCCTACTACAAGCTTCAGACAAATATGCACCAAATGGAAATCAATCTGGCCCATGGTAGGGCCACTGGCCGCGATATTATTATTGGTATGATCGATACAGGTGTAGATCTGGATCATCCCGATTTGGCAGGACAAATCAGCAACAACCAAAATTTCGCAAAGGACATTTCCGACAGTTTTTCAACTGACATGCACGGTACGGCGGTGGCGGGTGTAATGGTCGCTAGAAAAGATAATGCCAAAGGAATTATTGGTGTTGCGCCTAATGCCAGGCTGGTCGTCTTAAAAGCCTGTTGGCCCGACAAAACCGACTCCATCGAAGCGGTCTGCAATAGTTTTACCTTGGCATCAGCCGTCAATGCTGCGATCAAGGCTGATGTAAACGTGCTGAATATGAGCCTTACGGGGCCGCAGGATCCTTTGGTAACCGTTTTGCTAAATAAAGCAATGGCAAAAGGTATTATCGTTGTAGCCGCTGATACGGGTTCCGCCGAGGATTTCCCGGCTTCCTTAAAAGATGTTATTTCTGTTCAATCTATCAAGCAGCGTGGATCTTTGGCGGAGTCAATATCCGCTCCAGGGGATAAAGTACTCACTACATTGCCGCATGGTACTTATGATTTTATCTCAGGAAGCTCGATAGCTGCGGCTGAAGTCTCAGGTGTTGTAGCATTATTATTAGAACTTAAATCCGACTTAACCTTGGCTGATGCCCACACGATTTTGCAGAAATCTAAATTTATATCAAAAGATGGAGCTATTACCGGCATCAATGCAAATGTTGCGATAAATAAACTATGTGAAACAACGACGTGTTTGTCTCCTCAGATTCTGAGTTTTGCACAGATAAGCCCTTTATAGAAAAATAAAAAACATCCCATACTCGGAGGAAACAAAAATGGCAAGACGGGGAGACCATACACTAGAACAAATAAAAGACATGATTCTAGTTGCGGCAGAGGATTTGGTTATCGAAGGCGGTTTGGCTCAGCTAAGGGTACGTAACATTGCAGCAAAGATAGGCTATACCGTAGGTAGTATCTACATGGTATTTGAGAGTATGACAGATTTAATACTACACGTAAAAGGTAGGACGTTGGATACTATCGCTGAACAAATGGAGCAAGTGGAAGCGGCCAACGAGGAGCAGCGCTTAGAAGAGTTGGCCTATGTCTATATTAGGTATGCCAGCCAAAATATCAATCTTTGGAGCATGATTTTTGAGCATCGTTTGTCCGACGATGGTGTCCAGACGCCAGCGTGGTATCAGCAGAAAGTCGATAACGTATATAAAAAATTTGAAACGCAATTCGCCGTTATCCAGCCGGAATTGTGTGTTTCACAATGTAAGCAAACTGCGTTAGCTTTTATGGCTGGTATTCACGGGATTTGTGTGTTTAAGCTGACAACACAGCTTGGTGATTTTAATAGCGTCGATTTTGAAGAAAGTGTTGCACTGCTTATCAGGCGGTTTATTCATGATGGTTGGACGGGTTCAGCGAAAACCACATTACTATCCGCCGATCAACCTAAAACAGACACTTGGCGATTGCGGGCTGCTACCGCTCGACTACGAGCGATAGCAGCGAAACCGGCTTAGTAACACAACAAAGTGTTTCACCGAAGCAATGCAGTGTTACTTCGGTGATCGTTTTAGGGGATTGGTTTAAGATCACACCTTGTGATAAATATCAGCACCTTCATCAAGAAATTGCTTTGATTTTTCCGCCATTCCCAAAGCCAACGCTTCTTGTTCGTCTTTAATGCCCTTTTCTTCGGCGTAATTGCGGACATCCTGGCTGATTTTCATCGAACAAAAGTGCGGGCCGCACATCGAGCAGAAATGCGCGATTTTGGCTGAATCTTTCGGCAAAGTTTCGTCATGGAATTCGCGGGCTTTTTCAGGATCAAGCCCAATGTTGAATTGATCTTCCCAGCGGAATTCAAAACGTGCTTTGGACATAGCGTTATCGCGGGCTTGCGCTCCAGGATGGCCTTTAGCCAAATCTGCGGCATGTGCGGCAATCTTGTAAGTGACGATTCCTTCGCGCACATCTTGTTTGTTAGGTAAGCCCAGGTGTTCTTTTTGGGTAACGTAACAGAGCATGGCGCAGCCATACCAGCCGATGTTCGCCGCACCGATTGCCGAGGTTATATGGTCATAACCGGGTGCAATATCAGTTGTTAGCGGCCCTAAAGTATAAAATGGTGCTTCGCCGCATTCTTCCAATTGCTTGTCCATGTTAACTTTAATCATGTGCAGTGGCACATGCCCTGGGCCTTCAATCATGGTTTGGACATCATGTTTCCATGCGATTTTAGTGAGTTCGCCCAGGGTTTCCAGTTCGCCAAATTGCGCCGCGTCATTAGCATCGTAGATTGACCCAGGACGTAAGCCATCACCTAGTGAAAATGATACGTCATACGCTTTCATGATTTCGCAAATCTCTTCAAAATGCGTGTACAAAAAGCTTTCGGTGTGGTGCGCCAGACACCATTTCGCCATGATAGAGCCGCCTCGCGACACAATACCGGTCATGCGTTTAGCGGTTAACGGTACGTGGTGCAAACGCACTCCAGCATGGATGGTAAAGTAATCCACACCTTGTTCCGCTTGCTCAATTAGGGTGTCTCGGTAAATTTCCCAGGTCAGTTCTTCAGCCTTGCCATTGACTTTCTCCAAGGCTTGGTAAATAGGCACGGTGCCAATTGGCACTGGCGAATTACGCAAAATCCATTCACGGGTTTCATGGATATTCTTGCCGGTAGACAAGTCCATGATGGTGTCGCCGCCCCAGCGTATGCCCCAAAGCATTTTTTCGACTTCTTCATCAATCGACGAAGTTACGGCAGAATTACCCAAGTTGCCGTTAATTTTAACCAAAAAATTGCGCCCGATAATCATCGGTTCCAATTCAGGATGATTGATATTGGCAGGAATAATCGCCCGTCCTCGTGCCACTTCGTCACGGACGAATTCTGGGGTAATCGCAGATTGTATTGATGCGCCGAAAGAATTGCCTGGATGTTGGTCTTTCCATAAATCCCGCATTAGTTCCATGCTTTGATTTTCACGGATGGCGATAAATTCCATTTCCGGCGTGATGATGCCTTTTCTGGCATAATGCATTTGCGATACATTCGTACCCGCTTTCGCACGTCGTGGCTTACGGATATGTTCAAAACGAAGGCTGGCAGTAGCAGGGTCTGACATGCGTTGACGACCGAACTCAGAACTCGGGCCAAATAATTCTTCCGTATCGTTTCTTTCGGCTATCCAAGCAGAACGGACAGAACCCAGGCCTTTTTTTAAGTCCACCGCCACATTTGGATCTGTATAAACCCCAGATGTGTCATAGACATAAAGCGGCGGGTTTTTTTCCGTCCCAAAATGGGCGGGCGTATCTGACAAGGTGATTTTACGCATGGGAACTTGAATGTCAGGGCGGCTGCCTTGTACATAGATTTTTTCCGATGCTGGGTAGGAATCGATTTTTACGCTATTTACAGCGGTGAAAGAGTCGTCTTTGATGACAGCGCTCATGTTTATCTCCAAATATCAATAAGACAAGGCGCTCGGGAAGGTGGGCTTCCCTACGCCGGTACTAGCCGGGGTCAGGTTCAAAGGGTATTTCTCAGCCTTGAATAATCAAAGCACCCCTAGCCATTACGGATTAGGCTAAGTTAAAGTAAAAAAAGGGAAATTGCAAGTCTATGGTGCTGCTCTTAAAAGTAGTCTTTTTGAGGCAATACAGCCGCCCCATAATAAACCAAAAAAATGTCTTTCTTTTATGCTAAGTTTTAGTCGTTGAAATATGATTTTTTCTACGACTAGTGTTAAGATTGATGCAATATTGACCAAAAACGACTGAACGGATGTCTAAAGACGCACAAAGAACGCCTTACAACCCGCCTGCTCTGGAGTTCAAGAGCAGCACTTTTTCTGTGCCTGTGTTGGTTATCTCAAGTAATGACCTTCTCGTAATTGAGCAACAGTTACAGGCAAAAATCCAACTGGCACCGGAATTTTTCAAAAACTCCCCTTTGGTTTTGGATGTTCAAGAAGTTAACAAACAATGTATTGAGGTTGATGTCGCCGCAGTAATTCAGGTAATCCGCAAGCTCGGCTTACTGCCTATCGGTATCCGAGGTGGGGACGCACAACAGAACGAAAAAGCAATTAGCTTAGGGATTCCTGTCCACTCGATTCATACTAGCAGTACTACGATCGATGCAAAAAGGCCTAAAACACCCACCCCTGAGCCGGAAACTAAAGACCTGTTGCAAACTGGAACGACTGTAATTACCCAACCCATCCGTTCCGGCCAACGTGTTTATGCCGCTGGGGATTTGATCGTTATTGCCCAAGTAAGTGCTGGTACAGAAATTTTGGCAGAAGGCAATATCCATATTTATGGCACGTTACGTGGGCGTGCACTAGCCGGTGTGCAAGGCAATACCGAAGCGCGCATTTTTTGTACCGACCTTCAGGCTGAACTGATTTCAATCGCCGGAAACTATAAAATCAGCGAGGATCTTAATCCGGGCATCCGCAATACCCCCGTGCAAATCTACTTAGACAAACAGACTTTAGTCATTAAAGAAATTTAATCCATTCCGCACCACTGGAGGAACAGCAATTGGCAAGAATCATCGTCGTAACATCAGGTAAAGGAGGCGTAGGTAAAACTACAACCAGCGCCGCTATCGCTATGGGACTTGCAAAAAAGGGCCACAAGACCGTCGTTATTGATTTTGACGTGGGCCTACGGAACTTGGACTTAATCATGGGGTGTGAGCGCCGAGTGGTCTATGACTTTATCAACGTCATAAACGGCGAAGCCAGCCTCAACCAAGCCTTAATTAAGGATAAAAACTGCAACATGCTGCATATCCTGGCTGCATCACAAACCCGCGATAAGGATGCATTGAGCCAAGAAGGTGTCGGTAAAGTTTTAGAAGACCTATCCAAGGACTTTAAGTATATTATTTGCGATTCTCCTGCGGGAATCGAGAGAGGAGCGCATTTAGCGATGTACTTTGCCGATGACGCTTTTGTGGTAACTAACCCCGAAGTTTCATCAGTAAGGGACTCTGACCGCATGCTGGGGATCTTGTCGAGCAAGTCCCGTCGGGCAGAACAGAACAAGGAGCCTATCAAAGAATATCTGTTACTAACCCGCTATTCACCTGAGCGAGTTAAATTAGGTGAAATGTTGAGTGTCGAAGATGTGCAAGAAATATTATCTTTGCATCTTTTAGGAGTCATTCCGGAATCAAAATCGGTATTGAATGCCTCAAACTCAGGTATTCCAGTCATTCTCGATGAAAAAAGCGATGCAGGTCAGGCTTATGCTGATATTGTGGCGCGATATTTGGGCGAGAATAAGCCGCATCGCTTTATTGATGATAAGAAAGGCTTCTTTGGTAAGCTGTTCGGAGGTAAATAATGAGTTTACTGGACTACTTTAAGACATCGAAAACCAGTTCAGCTTCACTTGCCAAAGAAAGGTTGCAAATTCTGGTGGCGCATGAGCGTGTCTCGCAAAGTCAGCCTATGTATTTGCCGCAGCTCCAACAAGAATTATTGGATGTTATCCAGAAATACGTCCATGTAGACAAAGATGCCATCTCCGTTAAATTTGAGCAAGACGGAAACCAGGAAACCTTGGAGTTAAATGTCATGTTACCTGATGACCAAACCAAGCGTTTTTAGTTAATGATATGAAGCAAAAGGAGATTTTAATGAGTGAGAATACAGATATCGGGGTAAGCGCAGGAAAAATATGGCATTATTTGGATAAAAACGGCTCGTCTAGCGTCACAAAAATTACCACGGATACGGGCTTAGGCAAGAATGATGTCCAACGCGGGATAGGCTGGCTCGCTAAAGAAGGTAAGTTGGTTTGTGAGCTGAAAGGCAGGATTGAAATGCTGTCGTTGAAATAGCGTGGTTATCTATAAATCCAGTTGTTACGCTCAATCAAATTAGGATGATGTGTGGTTGAAAATACTTTTCAACCCTTCACCGACAAAAATACATTGTTGGTGGCTATTATGGAATTCCGGTTTATGCAACGCCATTCAAAGACGTTCAAGGATCTGTACTAGAGTATGCCAAGCCTGTTGTGTCACGATGAAATGGTTTGTCAGCTTACCCAAGCACTCAATCGGAGTCAGCTGGTTTCATCCATTGAAAAACTCAGGGTGAACGCGCATAATCATGTTTTCGCGGTTTTTTTCTTATTTGAGTTCCCGATGCCTGATAATAACATTGAGAGCCGGGCTTTTAAATTGTTTTGAGAGTGCATCGACCAAATAAACCGAACGATGTTGTCCGCCGGTACAACCGATAGCTACAGTCAGGTAGCTTCGGCCTTCTGCTTCAAACCTTGGAATCCAACGCTCCAGAAACTCTGTTATATCCTGGAAAAATTCAGCAACAAGGTCTTGGCCCTTCAGAAAATCACTAACTGCCTGATCCTTGCCTGTTAATCCTCTTAATTCAGGTATCCAATAAGGGTTAGGCAGACAGCGTGCATCAAACACAAAATCAGCGTCCAAAGGCACTCCGTTTTTGAATCCAAACGACTGAAACTGTAGGGATATATGCCGGATTTCGCGATCACCAATTTGGTCTTTGATCAGGTCTCTAAGTTGATGGTAATGATTTCGGCTAGTGTCAATAACCACGCTTGCATGCCTGGCAATGGGAACCAGCATTTCCTTTTCAATTTTTATAGCTTCTTTTAATGGGATATTAAAATCCGAAAGCGGATGTTTTCGGCGGGTTTCGCTGTAGCGTTTTAACAAGGTTGACTCTTCGGCCTGCATAAAGATAATTTCGCAATCAATTCCCTTGCTGCGGATCATACGTAGGCTATCAGAAAAATTGGATAAGCTTTTGCTTTGGTTCCTGGCATCTATTCCTATTGCGGTTTTTGCGTAAGTGCTTTTATCAATCAGCATGACGTGGTTAATAAAGTCTTCTAGCAGGGTTAACGGCAGATTATCAATGCAGTAATAACCACAATCTTCCAGCGTTTCTAGCGCAATACTTTTACCAGACCCAGAAAGCCCGCTAACAATCAGTAACTTCATAAAATTTGAATGAGGACAATGGTGCAAAGTATGAAAATATTTATACTTTGCACCTGTTCTAGTTGATATTAACGATGGCTTCCGACTTTTTCTTTATGCTTGGTAATTTGCCTATCCAGTTTATCGACCATGTCGTCAATGGCCGAATACATGTCTTCCTGGTGGTCTTCAGCAAATAGGGTTGCCCCATTAATATGCACTGTGGCTTCTGCTTTTTGCATTAGCTTTTCTATGCTTAGTATAACGTGTACATCAGTAACTTTATCAAAATGGCGGCCTAATTTTTCGAATCTGGAATTGATGTGGGCTCTTAAAGAGTCGGTAATTTCTAAATGGTGGCCTGTTACTATGACTTGCATGGAATACTCCTTTACTGATGGATAATGGTTTTAAGTGAGTTAGCCTCATAGGGTACGTCTCCGCTCGCTTGATGAAGCAATAAACATCGCCTCGCGATATTTTGCGATGGTTCTTCTGGCAACATTTATGCCTTTATCATTCAATAAATCGGCGATTTTACTGTCGCTTAACGGTTTTGCTGGATTTTCATTACCGACTAACTCTTTTATAAAGGCCCTTATGGCCGTGGATGAACATTCACCTCCTTCTTCGGTTGAAACATGGCTGGAAAAAAAATATTTGAATTCCACAATCCCGTTAGGGGTATGCATGTATTTTTGGGTGGTGACTCGGGATATGGTTGATTCATGCAGTTCTAATTCTTCGGCTATGACTTTCAAAACCATGGGTTTCATAGCAATAGAACCCTGCTCAAGAAAAGCCGTTTGGCGGGCTACGATAGCGCGGGCAACTCGAAGAAGCGTATCATTGCGTCCATGTAAACTCTTGATAAACCATTTGGCTTCTTGATAATGTTCTTTCATGCACTGATTGTCTTTGCTGTCATCAGCTCTTTTAATTAGTGCAGAATATTCGGCATTAATACGTAATTTAGGGGCAACTTCTGGATTAAGATTAACTTGCCAGATGTTGTTCCGCTTGGTTACATAGACATCAGGTATGACATACTCCGATTCCGATTGTTGTATTTGCAAGCCTGGCTTGGGGTCAAGCGTCCTGATAAGTGCAACGATTTTATCCAACTGTTCCGATGTCGTAGATAATTTCTTCATCAGCTCTACCCTGCCATGACTAGCCAATAGCTCCAGGTAGTTTGTTACTACGATCAACGCTTCTTTTCTATAAGGGGTTTGTTCAGGTAATTGTGTTAATTGAAGCCTGAGACAGTCCTGAAGATCAATCGCCGCGATACCCGATGGGTCAAAATTTTGTACCCTATGCAGCACCGCATTCACCTCATCTTCTTCTAAGTCGTCTATTTGACCTTGCAAGCCTTGAAAAATTTCCTCGATGTTACTGGTTAAATAACCCTCATCATTGATAGAATCAATGATTGATAGGGCGATGTCGTGGTCGCGTTCGGAAAATGGGGTTAATTCTAATTGCCAGAGTAAGTGATCCAGCAATGTTGAGACGTTACCGCGTTGCGATTCAAATTCGACAGCGTCATTGTTAGTGCTACCACTGGGCTCAAAGTCTTCCTGGTAAACATCATCCCAAGACGAATCGATAGGCAGCTCATCAGGCATATCTGTTTGCGAACCCTCGCTGGTGACTGTGTCGGAATTTTCGGTTTTCTTTTCTGGTGACGCTTCGAGGAATTGAAAGCCGCTATCTTCTTCCTCCACCTCCAGCATCATGTTTGATTCAAGCGCTTGTTGAATTTCTTGTTGTAAATCTAAGGTAGACATTTGCAACAACCGTATGGCCTGCTGCAATTGCGGTGTCATCGATAAATTTTGGCCTAGCTTGAGATTTATAGAATGTTTCATAAACGCATCACATTGCCCTGTGAGTAAGCATCATAACTTGAAATTATTGCCTAGATACACCTTCCGTACTTCCTCATTTTTTACGATAGATTCCGTACTGCCTTCGGCAATAACCCTGCCTTCATTAAGTATATACGCACGGCTGCAAATACCTAGTGTTTCCTGAACATTATGTTCGGTAATTAGTATACCAATGCCCCTATCCTTGAGGTGTTCTATAATAGTTTGTATGTCTTCGACCGAGATAGGGTCTACACCGGCAAAAGGTTCGTCCAACAATATAAACTGGGGATTGCTCGCCAACGCCCTGGCAATTTCAACCCGTCGCCGCTCGCCGCCTGACAAGCTTAAAGCCAGTTGATTGCGAATATGGGGGATATGAAATTCTTCCAGCAACTCCTCAATAATCAATTCCATTTGGCCTTCGGTCAGATCTGAACGAATTTGGAGAACTGCCCGTAAATTATCCGCCACGGTGAGTTTACGAAATACGGAAGGCTCTTGCGGTAAATAACCCACTCCCAACTGAGCTCTCATGTGCATAGGGTGATGGGTTATGTCGAGTGAATCCAACAAAATCTGGCCTTCGTCAGCTTGGATCAAACCCACCATCATATAAAAACTGGTGGTCTTCCCCGCACCATTTGGCCCCAATAGACCGACAACTTCACCGGTATTGACATGTAATGAAACACCATTGACTACATTGCGTTTATTGTAGGTTTTTATCAGGTGCTTTGCTGCCAGTGTCGTCATTTTTTTTGGTATCCGTTTTTTGTTTTGGCTTCAACAGCACATGAACCCGCTTGGCATCTGATGCCTTTTCACCTGCCTTTACGACAGAGTGTTTGCTGTCATATTCTATCCATTTACTTGAATAAGTGGCATTGCCTTGCCATACGGTCGCTTCGTCGATGAGAACCAGAAGATTCTTTTTGGGATAATATTCGCCAGTTAAGGCTTCTCCCGTTATGTCTTCAGCGCCTACGCTGGGGGTTTGCTTAAATTTGGCCCTATTACCGGTGAAGACCATTTTTTCGGCATCACCGTCAACAAAATAAACCACCAGTTTGTCCGAATGGACGACAATACTTCCTTGGATAGAAATGACATTGCCCGTATAAGTGCTGGTAGCCGTGACATCATCATAAGTTGCCGTATTGGAATCAATGGTGATGGGTTGATCGGAGTCGGTCTCCAATGCCCATAAACCAGCGCTGTAACAGCTTATCAATAGCACCCAGCAACAGCTTATTTTTTTATTTAGTTTCATATTTACCCTTCACTTTTGAAAGCAACTCCAAATGGATAGGTTCCTTAAATGTCAACTTCATTCCTGTGCCTGTGGTGATATTCGGTGGACTGATTAATTCCGCCCACGCCTTAGTTTCTGCATAACTGGTTTTAGGATTAACCATAACATTTGAGGTGTTTATTATAAGCTGTCTAAAGCCTTCAGCCTGTGCTCGGTTAACCGTGACTTTACCGTTCAACTGAAGTTTTTTTCCATCTGTTGATAAAATGCCAGTGGCTGCCTCAACAATCCAAGGGGGGGCTTTTTCGTTAAAAAAGTGCATGACCGGCTTTGTCATGTGGGTCGCCCAGTATTTGGCATAATGCGTCATCTCGTCCGCCACTAACTTACTCTTTAGCTTGCCGGTTTCATCCATTTCCCATTTGGTATAGCCTTTACTGAAATAATCAGGACTTTTTGATGAAACGGCAATTTTATTAGATTCGACCAATCCTAAATATTCCGACAGCCACCAGCTCAGCACGGCCAAGGCTACCAGGAACACATAAATCAATTTTTCACTAAAGTGCATCATTTCAAATAGTCATTCAAAATTTTGTCAAAATTCCCTTGTGCTTGCATAATCAAATCGCACACTTCCCGCACCGCGCCTTGCCCACCCGGCAAAGTCGTACACCAATCGGCTTTTTCCTTAACAGCAAAGTTAGCATCACTAACAGCGATAGCCAACCCGACGCTCATCATAATTGGCAAGTCTAGCAGGTCATCCCCGATATGCGCGGCTTGCTCAGGCTCTATGTTTATTTTCTCCAGTAACTCCGCAAAGGCGCTCCGTTTATTTTCATGACCTTGAAAGACATGCTCGATACCCAGGTTTTTCATGCGCAAGGCGACGGAATTTGAACTTCGGCCTGAAATCACCGCCACTTTTACGCCCGTCTGCTGTAATAATTTAATGCCATGACCATCACGGGCATGAAAACATTTGTATTCAGTCCCTTCGTTATCAAAAAAAAGCCGTCCGTCGGTCAATACGCCATCGACATCCAGGATCAATAACTTCAGTTTTTTGGCTTTTTCCATAGCTTGCGCCATCGATTTCTGATTGCTGCCCATCTTCGTCATCATACGATCCCAGCACGAATCAAATCGTGCATGTTTATTGCGCCGATTGCACGGTGCTGCTCGTCAACTACTATCAGTGCGTTAATTTTTTTTTGTTCCATAATTTGCATGGCTTCAGCGGCCAATGCATCCGCCTTGATGACAGTGCAATTTGAGGTCATCACTTCAACGATACAGGTGTTACGTATATCAAGATTTCTAGCCAGCATCCGGCGCAAATCGCCATCAGTGAAAATACCAATAAGCTGATTATCAGCGTCAACAATCGCCGTCATGCCCAGCTTTTTTTCGGTCATTTCCAGTAGCGCTTCATTGATAAGCGCCGATTTATGGATTACTGGCATAGCTTCATCAACGTGCATAATATCGCCAACCCGTAACAATAATTGTTTGCCTAAACTTCCGCCAGGATGTGACATGGCAAAATCATCCTTGGTAAAGCCGCGTGCTTCAAGTAACGACACCGCCAAAGCATCGCCCATTACCAATGCAGCAGTGGTGCTGGATGTGGGGGCTAGCCCCAAAGGGCAGGCCTCTTGCTCAACACATACGTTAATATGCGTGGTTGCAAAAGCCGCCAGTGTAGATTTTGGATTTCCCGTCATAGCAATTAAAGGTACAGCCAATCGTTTGATAATAGGCAGTATTTTTAGTATCTCTTCCGTTTCACCGGAGTTTGATAGCGCCAAAACCACATCCTGTTTGGTAATCATTCCAAGGTCGCCGTGGCTAGCCTCACCAGGATGCACAAAAAAAGCGGGAGTTCCTGTGCTTGCTAAGGTCGCGGCAATCTTACCGGCAATATGCCCAGATTTGCCCATGCCTATTACTACCACACGTCCCTTGCAGGCAAACATTAACTTGCAAGCGCATACAAAGCTTTCGTTAATCTGTCCCGCTAATGCCGCAACCGCCTGGGTTTCCACCTGAATGACAGCCAGAGCCAGTTCGCGCAGTTTTTGGTCATGTAGCTTCATTATTTACTAATTGTGTAAGGCAAACTTATAGTGCAGGAAGTGATTAAAAATCCTGAACATTATGTCATATCTGCGCCGTTTTTGTCTTATTAGCCCTCAACCCATCAGGTGAAACCAGGTTCTCAATAACCGTTATCGACTGTCAGGTTGACGCAGTAACCCTTTCAAACACGGCTATGTGGAAAAGGTTGTTTTAAAATAATTTGAACATTTCAGCTTCTCGCAGAAATCATAGCTAAGCGATAAGTCTCTGCCATTCAAACAAAGTCGAGCCGAATCAACAGATAATTTGTTAAAAATTAACAAAAAGTAATTTATTATAGGAAAAATTGGACACCGTAACCGTATCTTTGTCGTTTGTTGATACAACGGCGGTTAGGCAAAAATAACAGCGCATTCAATAAAAACCAGGATGTTTATGGTGTTATGATTCAAATCGCGTTATTAAATTATGTATGCGATTTAACAAGGAGACTTTTACTTAACTAAAATCGTAACAACTTGATTTTATTTAAGTTAAATTATTCGATCAGCTCGCGACCACCATGGAGGGCAATAACTTATTGTCGTTCGTCTTGAGCCTCATCGACGCTCTGGAAAGTATTTACCAAGGGTATCCTTAAAGTTTAGACATAAACACTTGGGTTGGGAGGTCAATTTGGCAAAACCTGTGGATGAGACGCATGGCATAAAGCTACTCAAGCTTATAGCCGCGAAGGATCGCAAGGCCTTCGAGGAGTTTTATTATTTGTACGCGGAAGGTTTTGGCAGGTTTCTCATGAAAATGTTGAAACAGCGGGACTGGGCAGACGAGGCGGTCAACGATGTAATGCTTACCGTCTGGCAATCGGCAGAGCGTTATGATCCAGAACGGGGACGGCTTTCCACATGGTTATTTGGTATCGCGCACAATAAAGGCCTTAAAGTATTGGAACGCGCTGGGCGACACAGAGAGGAATCCCTCGATGAGTATTTGGGGGTGATCGACAGCGAAGATGAAGATATCGCAGTAGCCTTCGATACCGCCAGTCCATCAGTTTCCGGGCCGGAACGTGTGGTTATAGGATGGGAACTGGGGGATGCCATGACTTGGGCGTTTTCTAAGCTGTCCGACGACCATCTGGCGGTGATTGACTTGTGCTTTGGCGAGGGTTGCTCTTATCAGGAAATCGCCGATATTGTGGGTTGCCCGATTAACACGGTGAAAACCCGTTTATTCCATGCACGTAAGCGTTTGGCGGAACTGCTGGCACGTAAAGGTTTCTCGCTGCCCGAACAGGGTAAGGTGATGATATGACTGAAAATAAACTAAACACTACAATAGATGCTGAACATAGTGAAATGGAAGGCCTAATACCCTGGTACGTCAATGGCACGCTTTCTGCCGACGAAAGCGCGGCTGTGGAACAACATATGGCGGTGTGCGAACAATGCCAAAGCGAAGCGTTACGATGCCAAAGTTTGGCAGGCCAACTTCCAACTCCTCAAGAAATTTGGAAACCTACGCCAGCGCACTTTGCCGACATTCTTGCCAATGTAGATAAGCTTGAGGCTGCGACTGTTAAGCCGAATGCAAGCCGAACAAAAGCTGCGCCGGGGTTTTTCCGGCGCATAAGTGCTTGGTTATCGAAAACGCCCAGTCCGGTGCGTTGGGCGCTGGCATTTGAAACCCTCGCATTTGCTATGCTGGCCTTATTTTTGGTGTTACCAAATTCACCCTTTCCGAAGTCGAATGGGGTATTTGAAACGCTTTCCAATGCCGAGTCGCAGACGACTAAAGGTAAAGCCATTCGACTGGTGTTTTCCGAAGACATGACCACAGGGGAATTGTTCGACTTACTGAAACAAGCCAAGGCGCAGATTCGCCAAGGCCCATCCGAGGTTGGAAGTTATACGGTTGAAGTAGCTTCTAAGGATGAGGCATCATCGTTGTCCGTCTTACGAGCAAATCCCAAAGTACGGCTAGCGCAGGCAGTCGAATAGCTTTCCGTTTAATTCATGAAAGCGACTAGACTTAGCTTGTATTTATGCATCGTCACACCCTTGTGGCTACTCGGCTGTGCGGAATTATCGCCACATTTCTTCGAAGGGGTAAACGAACTACCCAAACAGATGGTAAGCCGTCAAGTGTTGGTGACTTTACCAGAAAACCTCAAGTCAGACTGGGCGACAATACGCGAGGAGCTGGCTCAAAAAAATGACATACTGACATCCGGTGAATTCCCGCTACCTTCCATCGGCGTGGATTGCTTGGTTTACAAGGTGCCAGACCGGGAAAATATGGGTAAAGTCATTCAACAACTACATGCGGATTCTCGCGTAGCACTTGTGCAAGAAAACCAAGTATTCGAGGGCATACAAAGTAGGGTAAGCAAGGAATTTTCAGCTATTAGCTATGCCCCAAAGCTCATCCATGCAGACACCGCTCATGATCTTGCCACGGGTAAAGGAATCCATATAGCTGTAGTGGACACGGGCGTGGAAAAAGACCACCCCGACTTCAAAGATCAACTTTTGGAAACCGTCAATTTTGTTGATGGTAGCGATTATGCTTTTACCCATGACCGTCATGGTACGTCGGTAACCGGTGTAATCGTGGCGAGAGAAAATGATGGTGTCGGTATTTATGGCATAGCACCGAATGCGAAAGTCAGCGTTTTAAAAGCGTGTTGGTATCCAGAAACCTCGGATGCCAAAGCCCAATGCAGCAGCTGGTCGCTGGCGAAAGCGCTGGATGCGGCGATCAGCAAAAGAGCGCGTATCATAAACCTAAGTTTGGCTGGGCCACATGACGATTTGCTGAATAAGTTACTGGAAACCGCCCATAACCGTGGTGTTAACATTGTCGCTGCAAGCCTGGAAAAACAACAGCAACCAGGATTCCCCGCAGAACTGCCATTCGCAATTCCAGTGATCTCCACTGGCCCAGACGGACAGGTGGAGCAACCCGCTTGGTTGCCGCAATTTCCGAACGCAGCTGTGGCTCCTGGCGTTGAAATCTTGACGACCGTACCTGATGATGGCTACGATTTTGTATCCGGCAGCTCCCTGGCAGCCGCCCATGTCAGTGGTATTATTGCCCTGTTGCTTGAAGTAAAGCCCAATCTTTCGCCCGACCAAATCAAAGGATTGCTCCTGCGTAATGGTAAGCAGCAATCGGCAAAGCCGCTACGTTCCCTAGATGTTTGGGCTATTCTGCAAACCCTCAATATCAAAAATTAAGGGCTTCTTCCTTAATCGACCAAACCTCTTACCCTCCTTTTCGACTGAAGCATCTAATAGTTATTGTTCGTTCTGAGCTCTTCGGCTTTGCTCAAAAGAACTCTGTCGGAGGGCTGTGCAAAAATTCCTTAAAATTTTTTTAAAAAATTTGAACAAATTCCATACCTGACCGGAATTATGAATGAGGGTTAAGAAAACCCTCAATTCAACCCCATTCAAAATAGGAGATTCCATCATGGGTTCTAGTCAAACTAACCCAAGTTACAAATTTCCTTAGAGTGGAAACGTACTAAAAATCAATGGTGGCATAATCATTCTAGTCAGCCTCTTTGATTCTTATGACTGTTATTCTAATTTTTATGTGGAGAACGAAAATGGAAAAGTTAAATTGTTTAAATTCAGTACCAACGCGCCTTTTCACCGCGATACCGTTGATTCTCGGTTTAGCGACTATGGTGGCTGTTCCTACAGTGAAAGCTGCGACCATGCCTCATGTCGACGTTGTCGACGCATTTATCGACGTTGATCGGGATGGTATTCCCAACGAAGCCGCCGATGACATGCTTGATGTCGTATTGTGGTGCCTTGGGGATACTCCGATCAAAGTCGACATCCGCAACGGTTTCGTCGACGTCGATGAGGATGGTGTTGTCGGTGAAGCTACGGATGACTTGACCGGATGCCGGATTAACAACGAGTCTGGCGGCGGTATCCCGGCTAGCGACGATTGGAACATCATCAACGGCAAAGTCGATCTCAATCTGGATACCTTCACCGACAATGCCGATTTCGCTTTGGATATCGAGCTATTAAACCTACCGTGATTCTCGCGCCGGGAAACCGTTACAAGGTGTATTCGCCGCTAGGCAATCCGCCAAAAACTGAGTCACAAAACCAAAACCCTGTCCGGCATGTCCAGATAGGGTTTTTTATGTCTGATTGTTTTTGATACTTAGTTTAATGGCGGTTTGCTTACGAAATCAATAGGGTCAGCGCGTTGGCTTATGTAAAACCAAGCCAACAATCTGGTGCATGGCAGTCAGATTGCGCGATAAAGCGACTAACCTAGGCTCCAGTTTTCCTAAAAGAGCCTGTTCCGAAAAATAATTTGAACAAAAGCGCAGCATGACCGGAATTATAAATCAGGGAGGGATAAAAACTTCCTGATCAAGTTGACCATTTCCTGGAAGGATTTAGGCAACACTTAATTTAACAAGTAACCGTTAGTCAATTAAAGGTAGGAGTAATTATCATGAAAAAGCATATATTTAAAAGTCTGGTTTTGACGATTTCACTTGGCTTAGGATTGGCCAGCATCCAGCTAGCCCATGCGGCTGGCGATGGCCCCACTGCTGGGTTTTTGGGAGCAGGTAGTGCCAGTAATACAGATGTTTTCGTTTTAAGCTGCCCAATCGGAACCGTAAATGTGAAAGCGAGCCTGAATGATGGAATCGCATTAGGAAACGAGATGAGTATCCAGGTCATTAACCCGCTTGGCCGTGCGACCACGCAAACCGCCCCGGATGGCGGTGCATTTTCATCGGAAGCTATCTTGGGCGGTGGATCTGGCAGCTACTTGGTGACCATTCAGAAAAACACTGTAGACGGTGAAGGTTATACAAGAAAAATGGACTGTTATAATAATGCTGGCGTTCCTGCCGTCGGAACCCAATCAACGCAAGTCCAAGACCAGTAGATTTAAATTCGTATATGGTGGATTTTCCGAAAATCAATCCACCATAATGGGTGTTACAAAACCAAAACCCTGCACTCTAACTCTCTGTGCGGGGTTTTTTATGTCTGACTGTTTTTTCTATTGCGTGTTGATTGACGGTTTGCTTATTAAATCGAGGATTATTAAAAAATAATTTGAACAAATTCGCCATATGACCGGAATCATGAGTCAGGGAGGGATTAAAAAACTCCCTGAACTTAGAACTTATTATTTATTACTAGGAGATTCCATCATGAAAAACCAAAATTCATTTAAAACTATTGCTAGCTTGGCACTGGTCAGCTCAATGCTGTTATGTTCTCAAGCAAATGCTACTGACTTGGAAAGCATTAAGTTTCCACTTGTACGGCCCGCTGTCTTGGGCAAATCCTGCGTACCCTATGCGCGTGGTAAAGTGAGAGTTACTACATTAGGTAATGTAGAAGTCATGGATGTCAAAATAGAAGGATTGCCAAAGAATACCGAATTTGATGCCTTTGTTATTCAAGTACCTAATTTTCCATTCGGTATGTCTTGGTATCAAGGCGATATTCAAACTAATAGATATGGAAAGGGTTATGCCCGGTTTGTAGGTCGTTTCAATGAAGAAACATTTGTCGTGGCTCCAAGTATTGCCCCTGCTCCGCAAGTGCATAGCGGTCAGTTTGCTGACGCATTAGAGAACCCTGCTACAAAGCCGATTCACACCTACCATGTTGGTATTTGGTTTAATTCACCAGCGGATGCAAAAAAAGCGGGCTGTCCGGACTTTGCAACACCGTTCAATGGTGAGCATAACGCTGGCATCCAAATATTGAATACCAGCACCTTTGCGGATGAAGAAGGGCCTTTGCTCAGACTTAAACCTTAAGTTTCTATGCCCCCTTGAGCAATTTAAGAAAGCCTAAGCTTGCTCGTCATATTTAGGCAGATGAACAAATTTTTGTTTCCAACATGGGTTTGATGCGCTGGGTACTATGAACCCCAGCGCTCTCTTGTTATTTTTATCAAACAGTCGGAACACGTTGGGATAATTATAGAAAACTCTTCAAAAAATTTGCCCGTCTACTCCGCCCTGTCGCTCGAATCTACAAATTTATGAAAATATGGCGATTCAATTAACCGATGGCTGATAGTTCACGGAGAAATCTTTCAAACTGGTCAGCGTTGCTGACAAATATTCAGGATTCTCTGGATAAAACGAGTTAACTCCTACACGAGATAAGTAAAATACTTGATCTGGTAAAAAATGACCGGATGCTCTGATTTCACCTGTGTAGTGATAGCGGTTTCTGAGTAACCAGGCGTGGGAAAACAGGCGTCCATCATTAAGTTCCGGGAAATACAGTTCGACAAGCGTTAACTTCGGCAAGAAATCTGTGATTCCTTCAATGGAGTCGGACGGGACAATGCGGACACCTAACTTACCTGTGCGGTTGAATAGCGCTTTGCCTTGTTGTTGCAATCTGGCTAAGGATATGGTGACATCACCATCACCGAGTTCGGTGTTATCAGGCGTGAACTCCCAAGCATCGTTTGTTATCTGGTTGTCTTTAATGATTTGCATAGACTTGTTCTTTAAATGGATCGATTCCTACTCGTTTTACCATGTCCAGGAAAGATTCTTCCTCCTGGCGTTGCTTGACGTATACATCCAGGATGGTGGTAATCGCTTTGGTGACTTCGTTTTTGGCGACTGCGGGGCCTAAGCGTTCGCCGATGGCGGCTTCATTGTCGGAAGAGCCGCCTAATGTCAATTGATACCATTCCGTGCCTTTTTTATCGACCCCCAGAATGCCGATATGTCCGACACTTTGGTGGGCGCAGCCGTTCATGCACCCGGACATGTTGATTTTAAGCTCGCCGATGTCGTGGATGTAGTCCATATCATCCAGCGCTTGATTGATTTCTTTGGCGACACCGATGGAACCGGCGTTGGCTAACGAACAAAAGTCTAGGCCAGGGCAGCAGATCATATCGGTCACTGTGCCGATGTTGGGGGTGGCGAGTTTCAGTTGATCCAATTGTTGCCACAGTGAAAACAAGTCTGCTTTCTTAACATCAGCAAAAACCAAGTTTTGCCGGTGCGTTATTCGAATTTGGCTGAAAGTATAGCGGTCTGCCAAATCTGCCACGGCATCGAGTTGTGTGTCCGTCATATCGCCTGGCGGTACATCGGGTGCTTTGAGCGACAAAAATACCGCACGGTAGCCCGCAATTTTATGGTCTGCGGTATTATATTTGTACCAAGTAGCAAAGGCCGTATTATCGGTTAGACGGGCAGCAAAACTAACATCTGGCTTAGCGTCTTTATCGTACGATGGTGGGCTGAAATGCGCTTTGATGTCAGCAATCCGTTCCTCTGTCAGAATCAGCGTGTCTTTGGTATATTGCCATTCTTCTTCAACTTGACGGCTAAACTCCGCTAATCCGGTTTCTTTGACCAGGATTTTGATGCGAGCCTTGTATTTGTTGTCCCTACGACCATATAGGTTGTAGATTCGGAGGATGGCTTCCAGATACGAGAGCAGGTATTTCTTTTCCAGATAAGGCTTGATAACTTGCCCAATAACAGGTGTACGACCCAAGCCGCCCCCTACCAGAATCCTGAAACCCAAAACCCCCGATTCATTCTTCACTATATGTACGCCGATGTCGTGCAGCTGGGTTGCTGCACGGTCATTCAGGGAGCCACTGACAGCAATCTTGAATTTGCGTGGCAGGAAATCAAATTCGGGATGTAAAGTCGTCCACTGGCGAATGATTTCGCAATAGGGGCGCGGGTCTTCGATTTCATCTACGCACACACCAGCCAAGTGGTCTGATGTCGTATTCCGCATGCAACTGCCGCTGGTTTGGATGGCGTGCATTTGTACAGTTGCCAATTCAGCAAGAATATCAGGCACTGTTTCCAATTTTGGCCAGTTAAACTGGATATTTTGTCGCGTTGTAAAATGGCAATAGCCCTTGTCATATTGTCGGGCAATATGCGCTAACATCCTAAATTGTTTAGTATTAAGCAAGCCGTAAGGGCCTGCAATCCGTAGCATTGGGGCATGGGTTTGGATGTAGAGGCCATTTCTCAACCGTAGTGGACGAAATTGCTCCTCGCTAAGTTCACCTTTCAAAAACCGCTCTGTCTGTCGCCTGAATTGCGCGACCCGCTCATCAACAAGTTTTTGGTCGATTTCGTTGTACTGATACATAGTGTGCTTCTGTCTAAGGCTCTTTTTGGTCGTCATTAAGATATTCAATCATATACTGTGCGTCTTAAAATGACAAAATTAAATGGATAGTGATACTATTATGGGTTTGAATTTTTGATATTTTCATTTTTTATAATAACAAACTAAAGGTAGGGGATTGTGCTGCGATTTTTATTCGTCTTGTTATTCGCGCTGTTATTGCCAGAAATGGCTATGGCTGCTGATTTTGAAACGCTTGGGTTAACGGGAACGCAACGGGGCATTTATACGGTATTGATATTTATCATTGCCTATGGCTTTGTTATGACTGAAGAATTTACCCATTTGAGCAAATCCAAGCCGGTCATTCTGGCGGCTGGTATCATTTGGGCCCATGCGGCTATTCTTTCCAAAGAAGCGGGAGTTTCTGCGGAAGATATGCATAAGGCATTCGAATATAACCTGAAAGAATATGCCGAATTGATGTTGTTTTTGCTGGTGGCAATGACTTATATCAATTCGATGGCAGAACGTAATGTGTTTGAAGCCTTACGTTCCTGGCTGGTCAGAAAACAATTCGGCTATCGGAAACTGTTTTTGATCACAGGTATCACCACTTTCTTTCTTTCGTCTGTTGCTGACAATCTGACGGCTGCGCTTCTGATTGGCGCGGTGGTCTCTGCGGTGGGAAAAGGCAATGAGAAATTCATTAGTATGGGTTTTGTAAATCTTGTTATTGCAGCAAATGCAGGTGGCGCTTTCTGTCCGTTCGGTGACATTACAACCTTAATGGTTTGGCAAGCCGAATACGCCGAATTCTTTGATTTCTTTAAGTTGTTTATCCCGTCACTAGTGAATTATGCTATTCCTGCAGCGGTGATGTATTTTGCCTTACCAGACGAACAGCCAGAGGTTACCAACGAAGCGGCTGTACAGCTAAAACCGGGCGCAATTACCATTTGTTTGATGTTTTTGGCAACTATCGCATCAGCGGTTAGTTTTAAACAAGTCCTGCATTTGCCGCCGTTCATGGGCATGATGGTCGGCTTGTCTGTGTTGATGTTGTACGGTTACTACTTGAAAGTTAAGGTTACCGTTGAGGGCGACACTGCATTTAATATTTTTGATAAAGTCCGTCATGCTGAATGGGACACCTTGTTGTTTTTCTTCGGCGTGGTGTTTGCGGTCGGTGGTTTGGGTTATATTGGGTATCTGGAATTGTTGTCTGGCGCGATGTATGACACCCTTGGGCCAACCACTGCTAACATTTTAGTCGGTTTGATCTCGGCAGTTGTCGATAATATCCCGGTTATGTTTGCGGTTTTGAATATGAATCTGGATATGGATCTATACCAATGGCTGTTAGTTACGTTGACCGCTGGGGTAGGTGGATCGTTATTGTCTGTCGGTTCTGCTGCGGGTGTTGCCTTAATGGGGCAATCTGACCACAAATATACCTTTTTCAGTCACTTGAAATGGACTCCAGCTATTGCGGCAGGTTATGCAGGTAGTATTTTTGTCCATTATTTGATTAATGGTTAATAGCCTGTTTAGGTAAAAATATTTTTGTATAAAGGTCGTAGTCAATAGTGATTGACTACGACCTTTTTTATTTGTAGAACCCCAATGATGGGATTTGATTTGCGAAGCGCGGACAGTTCCTAAAAAAAAACTAACATTTGTTTTGGTAGGTGTACCTTTAGATTCAAAAATTAAGCGGGATTAACCTGTGGAAAAAAAATTTGTTGAATACAATGGAACACAAGTAATCGAAGGTTGGCCAGAGAAAATCGAAGCAGCTCAGGATGAAACCACTTACATTATTGGCGGTATAGAATACCGACGTCTTCCTTATGGTCAGGAAGGTGATGACTGGGGCGCAGATTCTCGCCCATGTCACGATTGTGCAGTAATTAAAGGTCAACTCCATGTTCCAGGTTGCGATGTAGAACGATGCCCAAGCTGTAGAGGCCAAGCATTATCTTGCGATTGCGATTACAAAGAGGATGATGAAGACGATGACGATTAAATATCGTCGTTATTTCAAGCGTTTTATTAATGAGAGCAATATCAAATCGGCTAATAAAAACGTTTTATGACAGATAAATCAACTATCAGCGAAGCACTCCTTAATCGGCGAATGCTGATTTGCATATTCACTGGCTTTAGTTCCGGTTTGCCGCTTTACATCCTAATAAGTCTAGTGCCTGCATGGTTGCGTACGGAAGGCGTAGACTTGAAGTCCATCGGCTTGTTTGCGCTAATCCAACTGCCATTCACCTGGAAATTCCTTTGGTCGCCCCTGTTTGACCGCTACATTCCCCCGTTAGGTCGGCGGCGTGGTTGGTTGATTATTGCCCAAATAGCTTTATTGTTGATTATTCCGGCATTTGGCTATTTGCATCCCAAGCTAGATTTATGGGCTATCGCTTATTTGTCCATTATTGTCGCTTTTTTTAGCGCATCGCAAGACATCGTGCTGGATGCTTACCGTCGTGAGTTATTGTTGGAAAACGAACTCGGCCTGGGCAATGCCATCCATGTGAATGCTTATAAAATTGCGGGCTTAGTACCCGGGGCTTTTTCTCTCGTATTGGCTGACCATTTGCCCTGGAATAGCGTTTATCTCATCACCGCTTTATTCATGTTGCCCGGTATTTTTATGACGCTTTTTGTCAATGAGCCGGAGCTTAAGGGCGCACCTAAAACCCTTAGGGATGCTGTGATAGAGCCCTTTGAGGAATTTCGCAGCCGTGGCATAAAACCCGCGCTATTGATATTAGCCTTCATCTTTTTTTACAAGCTCGGCGATAGCATGGCGACGGCATTAGCAACGCCGTTTTACCTCGATATGGGCTTCAGCAAAACCGAGATTGGCCTGATCGCCAAAAATGCTGGGCTGTGGCCTAGCGTTATCGGTGGCTTGTTAGGCGGAATTTGGATGATCCGCCTAGGTATCAACCGTGCCTTATGGCTATTTGGTGCAGTGCAGATGATTGCCATACTAGGTTTTGCTTATCTAGCGATGGTTGGGCATAGCTTGCTATGGCTAGCTATTGTAATTGGTGTTGAAGCCCTGGGCGTAGGTTTGGGGACATCGGCTTTTGTGGCTTTCATAGCGCGTGCCACACATCCGCTCTATACCGCCACCCAATTCGCCTTGTTTACCAGCCTTGCCGCCGTGCCGCGCACCTTCGCCAATGCTGCCACGGGTTATATGGTGGAATGGGTGGGCTGGAGATCGTTTTTTTTGATTTGTTTTTTTATCGCTATTCCTGGGATGTTATTGTTAATTAAAGTTGCTCCGTGGAATGAGCAGGAATAAAAAATTGCGGCATACGCGTGATAATATGTGGCTGATTCAAATTACGAATTGAGATAAATACAAAATAGACAGGATTACAATGAAAAAACTGCATATCTTAACTCTAGGTTTAATCTTTGAATTCATTGATCAAGCATTGCATGTAAAAGCCCTGGGTAATACGTTGCGGAAAAAAGATATTTTAGATAGCAATAGTTTAAGCCTAGTGGGGCAGGCTCTCTTTTTTCAGTTAAGCGCTTAAAGTATTTTTGGAGTCAAAAAAAAGCATTCAAAGTATGTCAAATGCAATCGACTTGTGGCAGATTTGAATTCTCTGATGCATTGGGACACTGTGAATATTATAAGTATTTTCAAGCCGCTGGTGTTAACGATAAAGCCAACATTGAGTTAAAATTGGGTGATTGGGTATTCGAGAAGCAATGCCCACTGCTAGGCATCCGTCCAGATTACTGTCAAGAAGTTAAAGCACGTTTATTCCAGATGGTAACACAGCAAAATCACGAATGAATTTAATTCATTTCGTTCGGTTAAAAGTGATGTTGATTAACTTACATTCAAACAATAATCCACAATTAGCGTCGCAAGGTTTGAAAACCGTTCGTCCTTATAAATGCTGGTTGCTTTGATTTTTTTTAAGTGATGCCCTGACGATTTGGTAATCAATCCGCCAGCCAACGTTTTTCGCCCAGGGTTGCCCTCGATTTGGCCGCCAGGTGTATTGTTCGTCTTCTTTATTGATTTCCCGGAATGCATCCAGCCAATGGCCTGACCTTAAAATAAAGCTTCCATCCAGGCGCGTTCTTCCGGCAAGAAGCCGGAGTTTTTTTGGTTGCTACCCAAGTTTTCAGGTCGATATCAGCCTGTTGTATTTGCATCCAACCAAGGGAAAAAATTTTTGCGATCGGCAGAAGGGATGCCATTAACAATCAGCGTAATTATTCGCATGAGATAATCCAAAGTTGCAGTTTAATGGGGAAAAACGTATGATATTGGGTTAATTAAAAGCAAGTAACTTTACCACTGGATTAAAAGCTATGAAACCAGAAATACACCCTGAATATAAACAAATCACCGTGACCTGCGGTTGTGGCAATACTTTCTCGACTGGTTCTGTCATTACCAAGGATTTGCAGATAGAAGTTTGTTCTTCATGCCATCCTTTTTATACCGGCAAACAGCGTGTTGTTGATACAGCAGGACGGGTTGATAAATTCCGTAAAAAATACGGAAAATAAGGTTTTCTTGCTTAGAGATAGCTTATTGATTCAAAAGCTTAAGCGATTGGTCATGGGCTATCTTCCGCTAATAGCAGGTTGTCAAACTTATCGCAGTGGTTTCTTTAAGTTAAGCGTACGGAAATAGTCTTTCTATCCTGAGTCAATCTTAAAAAGTTGCGTGTATTTTAGGCTAAAACAGAGCTTCTACTGGTTTTTCCTTAATCAGTTTTTTAGTCGCAGTCGTTGCGGCAGTTTCCTTCTGTGTTTTTTTGGTTGAAGGGATAGCTGCAATTTTCTTGAGCACAACGTCTTTCTGCACGTAATCAGCCCCTTTTTTGTAGATGTCATTAGGTGGAATAAAAGTTGCGATCGGCTTGTTTTTGAGGGCAGTACGCATATACTCTATCCACATCGGCAATGCTGCTGCGCCCCCTGTCTCATAATGTCCAAGGGGTTTAAAGTTATCGTAACCCACCCATGCTGATGCGACGTGGGTGGGTGTAAAGCCATTAAACCAAGCATCGCGCTGATCGTTAGTTGTTCCAGTTTTTCCTGCTAAATCACTGCGCCCCAGCACTCTGGCGTCTGTTGCGGTGCCCAGTTTCACAACATCCCGCATTAATGAATTCATAATGAAATTAATCCCTGGCGAAATAATTCTTGGGGCTTGGTTTTGCCCGGCGTGCTCAGTTTTTTTGCATGAGGAGCAAGCAGTTTTGGGGTTGGCTAAATAAATCACCTTGCCTTCATTTGATTCTATGTGCTCAATAAAATAAGGGTCTACCAGAAAGCCACCATTTGCAAATACCGAGTACATCCGGGCCATTTGCAGCGGAGACGCGTAACCGCTGCCCAAGGCCAGGGATAAGCCTGGGGGTAGTTGTTCCTTTTTAAAGCCAAAACGTAAGCCGGTTTCTATGCCTTTGGCGATGCCCATTTCTTTCAACAGTTGAATCGCAACCATATTTCTTGAAAAAGTCAGGCCTTTTCTAAGACTTGTGGGGCCGTAAAATTTCTTAGTGGAGTTTTCTGGCTTCCAAATTCTGCCAAGACTAGGGTCATAAATTGCCAGTGGCGCGTCATTTATTAGGCTGGCGGCGGTATATCCTTGCTCAAGAGCAGTTGTGTATATAATAGGCTTAAAACCAGATCCTGGCTGTCTTTTGGCTTGAACCGCGCGGTTAAATTTATTCTGATTGAATTCAAAGCCACCAACTAGTGCTAATACAGCGCCATTGGACGGATTCATAGAGACAAAAGCCCCCTCAACTTCAGGGACTTGTGTCAACATCCATGTCCCATTTTTTGATAACCGCACCCTTATAGGATCATTATTGCTTAGGTATTTTTGAGCTCTAACGGCTGCCCATTTGCTTTTTTTCCAGGGAATTTCGATAGCTTTGCCATTATAAAGTTTTGCTTCAATACCATTGTCACTTATGGATGTAACGGTGGCAGCTAACGTATCACCAATTACAGTGCCGACAGGTGGAGGAGTTTCTTTATCGTCAACTAAGACAGGCTTCTTGGTTCGATAGCCATGGCGTTCATCGTAGGCATGTAAGGAGTTCCAGAGGGCGTGGTCTGCTGCTTTTTGAAGTGTTGAGTCAATGGTTGTATAAATTTTCAGCCCTGATGTGTAGGCTTCTTCACCATATTTTTCATAAGTAAATTGCCTGACCATTTCTGCAATGTAAGGAATCGAGATGTCAGAAGAATGATATTGCAATTTTGCGGTTGAATCCTCCTTGCTAGCCGATTCAAAGTCAGTCTGGGAAATATAGTTAAGTTCCAGCATCCTTTGTAACACGTAGTTACGACGTTCAATAGCGCGGTCTTGATTGGTGATCGGGTTGTAAGCAGAGGGCGCTTTTGGTAAGCCAGCAATCATGGCTTGTTCTGCGAGTGTTAGGTTTTTCAGTGATTTGCCATAGTAAGTTTGTGCTGCCGCTGCAACGCCGTAAGCGCTATGGCCCATATAGATTTGATTCAAATACAATTCAAGAATCTTGCTTTTTGGGTATTCACTCTCAATTTTTAAGGCAAGAATGATTTCTTTAAGCTTACGTGTGTAGGTCTTTTCATTGGTGAGTAGAAAATTACGCGTCACCTGCATGGTAATGGTGCTACCACCCTGCCTTTTTTTTCCGGTTAGTAAAAGCTGTATGCCTGCTCTAATCAATCCCTTATAGTCAACGCCGGGATGCTCGAAAAAAGCATCGTCTTCAGCGGCAATAAAGGCATTTACAAATGTTTTGGGGACTTCTTCTATTTTGATGGGGATGCGCTTGTTGCCGCCAAATTGAGCTATCAACACTTTGTCTTTGCTGTAAATGCTTAGGGGCATTTCATAGCGGACATCGCGTAAGGATGTAACATCAGGAAGGTTTGCTGAGAGTTTATCGTATAAGTAGTAGCCCGTGCCAGCGATGCCTATAACTAAAACTGCAAAAAAAATAGCGAACCATTTTAATATGCTGCCGTTTTGCGTTTTTATCGACACAAATAATCCGGATGAGTTTTCATTTTAAGTTGCCAGGGCAAGGATTTTTTATGGGGAGTCTCTAAAAAATCAAAAAACACCTTAACCCTTCGGGAGAAGGGTCGGGTGAGCGGTAAGATCAATCAGTTACATTCCTCACCTTATTTCTATCGGCAACCGCTCCTGTATTACCCTACTGCCTACACATCCATGTGGGATTCCAGAAAGAGAGAGGTTTTTTAGAGATTTCCTTTAAAGTGTTTAGTATAGTTATTTGTTTTTTAGAGTACTTCTAAAAATTAGCTTGCGAGTATATAGCAACACAAGAAACAAATAAATTGAATATTTTTTAGGATGAAAACAAAAAACACTACTATACTTCTGCGAGTGATAATTTGGGTTGCTTGATGGTATTCGGAACATCAATATTGCAATTTAGAATAATTTTAACAAAATAAGGGCGTTTCATGACCTGGTTTAATCAGAAACAGAATGCGGTACTCGGTCTGGATATTAGCACTGCCGCTGTCAAGTTACTGGAATTAAGCAAAGTAGGCACTCGTTACCGTGTTGAGAGCTATGCGGTTGCGCCATTGCCGCAAGAGGCTTTTGTCGATAAGAGTTTCGCCAATACTGACATTATTGCTGAAGCAATAAAGAGTGCGGCAAAACAATCAGGGACGAGGTTAAGGGAGGCCTGTGTTGCGGTTTCAGGATCAGCCGTTATGTCGAAAGTCATCATGATCCCTGCTTCCATGGATGATGATGAAATTGAAGATCAAGTATTGGACGAGGCTTCGCAATATGTGCCATACGCGCTAGATGAAGTAAATCTTGATTTTGAGGTTCAGCGCGTTAATGAAGCCAATCCTCAGATGCTTGATGTATTATTGGTCGCTTCAAGAAAAGAAAACGTAAATGAACGCGTTGAGACTTTAACCAAGGCAGGTCTAAAAACAAAGATTGTAGACGTTGAGGCGTTCGCAATAGAAAATGCTTTTATGTTGTTGACAGATCAATTCGAGGGTTCGACTGAAGGCAAGACGTTTGCTGTTGCGGATGTCGGCGCGACGATGGCAACCTTAAGCATTGTCCACAATGGCCATACTGTTTATACCAGAGAACAGGGTTTCGGCGGAAAGCAGCTAACTGAAGAGATCCAACGGCGTTATGGTTTTTCCTATGAGGAAGCTGGGTTAGCAAAAAAGCGTGGTGGCTTGCCTGAAAGTTACGTCGCCGATGTGTTAGAACCATTCAAAAGAGCGATGGTACAGCAAATTTCCAGATCTATGCAGTTTTTTATATCATCAAGTGCTAACAGGGCTGTTGATGGAATAGTATTGGCAGGTGGTTGCGCTTCTATCCCAGGGATTGACAGCTTGGTGGAGCAAACGCTAGGGATTACAACTATCATAGCCAATCCATTTATCAGCATGGCTCTGTCCAATAAAGTGAAGCCACAGGCCTTAAGTGTTGATGCGCCGGCGTTGATGTTGGCATGTGGATTGGCATTAAGGAGTTTCGATTAATGGCAAAAATCAATTTACTCCCTTGGCGCGAGGAGCTGCGTCAACAAAAGAAAAAGGAATTTCTATCCGCGATGGCATTAGCTGCGCTGGGTGCAGTTATTGTTCTAGGGTTGGTTCACATGTACATTGTTGGGCTGAAGGAATACCAGGAACAAAGAAACAAATTAATACAAGACGAAATTGCTGTTTTAGACACTAAAATTATCGAAGTTAAGTCCATAGGCGAAAGAAAAAGCAAGTTACTGTCCAAGATTGAACTTGTGCAGAGATTGCAGGAAAGCCGACCTGAAATCGTTCATTTATTTGATGAAATTCCCAAAACTACGCCTGATGGCGTTTTTCTGACCAAGTTCTCCCAGGTCGGTGCTGATTTGACTTTTGAGGGTAAAACCCAATCGAATGCACGTGTATCTGCTTTCATGCGTACTGTCGAAGCTTCGCAATGGTTACAGTCACCCAAACTTGATGTGATCAAGTCGCCAGGCAAAACGGGTGTCGAACAAAACAGTGATTTTACTATGCGTGCGAAATTGGGTAAGAAAATTACCGATGTCGAGAAAGGGGTAAAACAATGAACCTGTCGGAAATTAATTGGGATATAAATGCATCAGGTACGTGGCCATTACCCGTAAAAGCCCTGGTTATTGCCATTGTTTGTGCAGCTTTGATTGGAGCTGGATTTTACATGGATACCGTCGGGCAACTAGAAGAGCTTGATGCATTTAAGAAAAAAGAGCTTGACTTAAAAACTGAATTTGAAGAAAAACAAAGGAAGTCGGCAAACCTTCAGGATTATCGCGATCAATTAGCTCAAATTGAAACATCGTTGGCAATCATGATTAAACAGATGCCTACCCAAGAGGAAGTGGCAAGTTTACTGGTTGATATTTCCCAAACAGGCTTGGCAAGCGGTCTCGAATTCAGGTTGTTTCAACCGGGCAACCCAATTGCCAAGGATTTCTATTCAGAGTTACCTATCGCCATACAGGTGGTTGGGAAGTATGAAGAACTTAGTCTTTTTGTCAGTGGGTTGGCGGCATTACCCCGAATTGTCACGGTACACGATGTAAAGATTACACCTGTAGGAAAAGCAGGGGATGCGGAAGATGCAATGGTTATGGATGCAACAGTCAAGACTTATAACGAACAGCAAAGCGCGGCAGTAACTCCCGGGGTAAGAACAGCAAGGGGAGGTAAATAATGGCTGACAAAAATTTACTTTTGATAAGTCGCCGCCGATTATTTTTGATACTTTCATCGCTATTTTTTTCGGTATTGCTGACGGGTTGCGGTGATGACGATTTTGCCGATTTACAAAAATACATAACGGAAGTCAAGGCTAAGCCAAAAGGAACCATTCAGCCATTACCTGAGGTGAAACCAGTTGAACCTTTTGTATTTAAACCGGAAGGTTTGCGAGATCCTTTCAAATTGGTAAGCGAATCCCAAGAGGCTGAAGATGCCGGTATTTCGGTTGGCGATGGCATAAAACCAGACACTTCGCGGCGTAAAGAGGAGCTAGAGGCATATTCTTTAGACAGCTTGAGAATGGTTGGTACTATTGTTATGAAATCCAATTTGTGGGGTTTGGTGAAAGCCAGCGATAAGACCATTTATCGCGTACAAGTTGGGAATTATATGGGTAAGAATTATGGAAAAATTATCCGCATACTGACCGATAAAATTGAATTAATGGAAATTGTTCCTGATAAGCCTGGCACTTGGCGTGAACAACAAACTTCATTAGCTTTAACAGAGTGATTTTGAGGGTGAAAATGAATAATAAACAGGGTGATATTATGTGGAACAAAATGGCGCGGTTACGGGTTGCCACCATTAGTTTGAGCTTATTGTTATTACTATTTCAAAGTGCATTTGTTAAGGCGGAAGGCCTTACTCTTTCAGGTGTTGATGTTGCTTCCGTGGCTGGAGACAAATTTCAAATACAATTAGAAATGAGTGGCCCAGCGATTGCTCCTAAAGTCTTTCAAACCGACAACCCAGCACGTATTGCCCTGGATTTTCCAGGTGTGGCAAATGGCCTTGATAAAAAGATGTATCCAATCAATCAAGGGGCGGTTAGCAGCATATACGTTGCGGAAGCCGCAGATAGAGTGCGTGTTGTGATTAACTTGATGGAGTCGACAGCGTTCGATACTAAAGTTGAAGGCAACAAAGTATTGTTGTCGTTAAATAATGGACAGCCAGCGAAATCAATGCCTGTTTCAACTGTAACAAGGCCGTATGTCAGAAAATCAACACCGTCTTCAACGGCGGCGGGTTTGATGCCTGAGCAAGGTATCCGTGGCATAGATTTTAAACGTGGCGATAATGGTGAAGGCCGTATTTTAATAGCGCTGGCTAACCCTGACACGATCGTCAATACGAAGGAAGAAGGTGGCAATGTCGTATTAAGTTTTATTAATACCCGACTTCCCGATAATTTATCAAAAAGACTGGATGTTTCCGAATTCGCAACGCCTGTCAAGACCATTGCTGCGTCATCAACAAGCAGGGAAACTACGATTGCGGTTGGGATGCAAAATAAGCTTTATGACTATTCCTTGTTTCAGTCTGAAGGGTTGTTGACTGTTGAATTTCGGCCTTTGACTAGTGAAGAGAAAGAGATCCTCGACAGTAAAAGGGAAAAATACAAGGGTGATAGGTTGTCCTTAAACTTTCAGGACATTGATATACGCAGCGTAATCGCCATCTTGGCTGAATTCACCGGACAGAGTATTGTGGCTGGCGACGAAGTGACAGGGAGCATTACTTTGAAAATGGATGACGTGCCTTGGGACGAGGCACTGGATTTTATTATGATGACCAAAGGCCTGGAAAAGTTTGAATCCGGCAATGTCACCTTGATTGCGCCAGTTGGAAAAATTAAAGAATATAAAGAAAAGCAGGAGGCGACAGAAAGGGTTGTGGAGCAACTGGAACCCTTGGTCACCGAATACATTAAAATTAACTATGCCAGGGCGGAAAATTTTAGGAATTTACTGAATGGCCAGGACACGGGTGCCTTGGGAGCTTGTGGCGCGAGTAAATCAGGTGGCGGCGGCTCATCATCATCTTCAAGTTCATCTGGTGGACAAGGTTCTACAGGACAAGGACAAGGACAAGGTGGGCAGGGCGGCAGTAGCAGTGGGCAAGACGATAAATTAAGGGTTTTATCCCCACGTGGTAGCGCAGTTGTCGATGCACGGACTAACACCTTAATCGTGCGTGAGACTGCAAAAAAACTTGATGAGGCCAAAAAACTTATCCGCCGATTGGATGTTCCTGTTAAGCAAGTAATGATTGAAGTAAGGATAGCGATTGCAAGCACGCAATTTGCGAAACAACTGGGTGTCAAGTTTGGCGCAGGCAAGCAGGCATCTGTGGGTTCCGGTAAAGTTTTTGCGATAGGGGGTAGGGGTACTGCTGGGAACTCAAATGCTCAACCTGATAAAGAAACTCCCCCGAATATTGGAAAATTGAGTGATACACTCGTTGATCTGGCGGTCGCCACCCCTCATGGAGCATTAGGGATGACATTGATTCGTGCGGCTGATTATGTGTTAAACCTTGAGTTATCTGCCTTGCAGAATGAAGGGTTAGGTGAGTTGTTGTCCAATCCACGGGTGTTAACGTCGGATCGCTGCCAGGCAACCATTAAACAAGGTACCCAGATTCCTTATCGGGTACAACAAGGGCAAGGGGCTTTCTCTGTAGAATACAAGGATGCTACTTTGGCATTGGATGTACTGCCACAAATAACACCCAGTGGCAGTGTGGTTATGGCGTTAAAAGTTACCAAAGATGCTCCGGGAGCGGCTTCTGTCGATGGTGTTGCTATCGATACGCGGCAACTAGAAACCAATGTCCATGTCATGGATGGTGAAACCGTGGTACTGGGAGGGATTTTTGAGGAAACGTTAGTTAATAGCGCCAATAAGATACCTTTCTTTGCTGATTTGCCTGGAGTGGGTTTCCTGTTTAAAAGAACAACGAAACAAGATGACAAGTCTGAATTATTGATTTTTGTCACGCCAAAAATCGTTAAGGATAATGTGGCGATAAACTGACCGCTTCAACTAAGAGCGAAAAGGGGGCATAATGCCCCCTTTTTAATGCGTTGAAATAACTGCACTTGGCTAGATGACATCGGAGAACATTTACTTGATAGGCTTGATGGGGGCTGGCAAAACCACCATAGGCAGGCAATTGGCAAAAGCCCTGTCGCTGCCATTTTATGACAGTGATAAAGCTGTTGAGGAAAGTACTGGGGTAGATATTCCAACCATCTTCGAATTTGAAGGCGAAGAGGGTTTTAGGGCGCGTGAACAGAAAATGATCCAAAAGCTAACCCAATTACAAGGTATTGTGCTTGCCACAGGTGGAGGTGCGGTCTTGCGTGAAGAAAATCGTAAGTTACTAAAAAACAATGGTTATGTGGTTTATTTGCAATGTTCCGTGGAAAGGATTTTAGAACGCACTCGTCGAGATACCCAGCGTCCCTTATTAAAGACGGGTAATCCTAAAGAACGCCTTCAGCTATTATTTGAACAACGCCAGCCCTTATACTTATCATGTGCCGATTTCAAGATAGACACGGGAATCCACAAGAGTAAAACAGTGGTTAGCCGTATTCTTGAAGAATACAGGGCAGTCAATCAATAAGTCATGAACACACTACAAGTAGAGTTAGGTGATCGAAGTTATCCTATATACATAGGTTTCGGCTTGCTTGAAAGAACCCAGCTTTATGCTAGGCACATTAAATCCAAGCAAGTTGTGGTGGTGACCAACGAAAAAATTGCACCTTTGTATATGGGGGCGGTTTTGGAAAGCTTACGGGGTTACAATGTCGAAACAGTAATACTTCCTGACGGTGAGCAATATAAATCGCTGGAGACTCTTAACCAAATTTTCGATACTTTATTGAAAAAAAAATTTGGCCGCAATGCCACTTTGATTGCCCTGGGCGGAGGCGTTGTTGGTGATATGGGCGGTTTTGCCGCCGCTTGTTACCAGCGTGGAATATTCTTTATCCAAATACCTACAACTTTATTGGCGCAAGTGGACTCATCAGTTGGGGGAAAAACTGGTGTAAACCATCCGCTAGGCAAAAATATGATCGGCGCATTTTACCAGCCGCAATGCGTTATAGCCGATACGAATGTCCTCGATACGTTAGACGGTCGCCAATTGTCTGCCGGACTTGCAGAAGTTATTAAATATGGGTTGATTAGGGATGCTGAATTTTTTGTTTGGTTAGAAAATAATATGTCGGCCTTGTTGGCTAAAGATAAGGCCGCTTTGGCTTACGCTATTGAACGTTCGTGTACCAATAAAGCCGAAGTTGTTGCCGAAGACGAAACTGAATCCGGTGTCAGGGCAACGTTGAATCTAGGCCATACTTTCGGTCATGCCATTGAAACGGGTATGGGTTATGGCGAGTACTTGCATGGCGAAGCGGTTGCTATCGGTACGTGTCAGGCAGCAGACCTGTCAAGACGAAAAGGTTGGTTGAAAGATAGTGATGTGGAAAGGATTGTTGCCCTTTTCAGAAAAGCCAAGCTTCCGGTTTATCCCCCTGATAGCCTAAGCCCTGAGCAATTCTTACAATTCATGTCGGTAGATAAAAAAAATGTCGATGGTGAAATTAGGTTAATTTTGCTAAAAGCGATTGGGTTGGCGACTTTACCTGTCGGAGTTGACGAAAAATTGTTATACACAACGCTAGAGTCCTATCGAAGCTAATGACAACTACAATGTGAAAACGGCAATGAGTATTCAAACAAAAACATCTGTTTCTGGATATCCGTTGATAACCAGAGAACGTACCGAGAAACTGGAGCTGTTAAATCATCTCATCGCTAATTTAGCGCATGCGATTGTTGTTTGTGGTCCAGAAGGAATTGGTAAGACACTATTAATAAAAAGCTTTCAGGAAGCTGTAATAGAGTCTTGGATATTTTGTTGGGTACAGGCTGATAGTCAATTAAGTCTTCAAAGGATTCAGGAAATATTGGGCGAAAAAATAACGCAGAATATGCCAGATATTAAAATCCAGTCGTTGGAAAATGTCTTTGACAGAATGACAAGCTGGAATATGAAACTTGTACTATTGGTAGATGATGCTGGTTTGCTGGCTCCCGGCTTGATTGAAAAGATCATTACCTATGCCGATGCCAGGCCTATTCTAAGGGTTGTTTTTGCGCTGACTCATAGCGAGTTATATTTAAAAAATGGCACGGATCCGGCTATCGAAGATTGCTATTTAATAGAAATTCCTCCGCTATCAGAAAAACAATGCAGTGAATACTTGGAGTATTTATCGACATTGCCCAGACCAAGAATTCAGTTCAGTGCCATCAATGAAAGTATGGTGACAGCACTTTATCGGGAAACGCATGGGATTCCCGGTAATATACTTGCCCAACTACCCAAAGACGATATCCGCAATAAAATCGATTATTCCAAGGCTATCCTTATAGGTGCTGTTATTGGCTTAATCGCTATTGCGCTGGGTGCACAATGGTGGAGTTCCCGACCAAAAACTATTACCCCTAAGCCGACGGTTGCAGAAAGCAATCAAAGCAACGCCGCTATTGAGCCAGCAAAAGACGCGACGAATTCCCTTGTGCAGTCACCAGAAAATCCTGTGTCTCAACAAACACAGAAAGCTGCCCAGACATTGAATACCAGCGTATCAGCCAGAATCAGGAATGATGTAATAAATGATTCGCACAGTCAGGTAATGATTGAGCAAGAATTGAAACGTGATAATACTGGCTCGCAATCTCCTAGCGCTACTCAACTGATTGAAAATACTAGCCAACCTAAAAGCAATGGCGCACCACAGCTAACAGAAACAAACACGGTTATTAAACAGATTCAAGTTGATTCAACTGTTGCGCTGGATGCAGGGGGGCATTGGTTAATGGAACAGCCTGCTGAAAATATCACCCTACAACTCATGGCATTGTCGAACGAGCAAGCCATCATAGAGGTTTTGCAAAGGCATCAGGCGTTGGGGCAAAACTTGAAATATTTGAAGACCAAAACCAGAAGGGGCAGGGATAGGTTTGTCTTGCTCTATGGTTCTTTCGCCAGCCCCGAACAAGCTAATGTAGAAAGTAAAAACTTGCCAACAGAATTACAGAAAACCTGGCCGCGTAAGATAAGTGCGATCCAAGGGGAAATTAATACTGTGATCCCAACCGATACGCCCGAATAAAATATGACAATACTTAAAAACGATACCTTCATACGAGCGTTATTGAAACAACCGGTCGAATACACGCCAACCTGGATGATGCGCCAAGCAGGACGGTATTTGCCGGAATACCGTGCAGTCAGGGAACAGGCAGGTAGTTTTCTTAACTTATGCACCAATCCTGAACTGGCCTGTGAAGTTACCTTACAGCCCTTGCGTCGATTCGATTTTGATGCCGCAATACTATTTTCCGATATTTTGACCATCCCAGATGCAATGGGTTTGGGGCTTTATTTCACCGAAGGGGAAGGGCCAAAATTCAAGAATCCGGTTAGGACGGTTGCCGACATCAATCGTTTGCCCATACCAGATCCTGAAACTGAATTGCGTTATGTGGTCGATGCGGTTCGATTGATTCGAAAAACATTGCAAGGCAGTGTGCCATTAATCGGGTTTTCCGGCAGTCCTTGGACATTAGCAACTTACATGATAGAAGGCGGCAGCAGTAAAAGCTTTCAAAAAGCCAAGGGTTTAATGTACGAGCAGCCTAAACAGTTGCACATCATGTTGGATAAGCTGGCGATTTCGGTTGCAACTTATTTAAATGCACAAATTGCCGCAGGTGCTCAAGCCGTTATGTTGTTTGATACTTGGGGCGGAATGTTGACATCCGAAGATTACGCCGAATTTTCATTATATTATGCCAAACAAGTGCGGTCTTTGCTTAATGCAGGAGCAGGCGAACACAAAATCCCTACCATTTTATTTACAAAAGGCGGTGGGCAATGGCTGGAAGCAATGCTTGACGCGGGTTATGATGCGCTGGGCTTGGATTGGCAAACCGATATTCAACTGGCTCGTGCCAGGGTAGGCGATAAAGTCGCGCTGCAAGGCAATATGGATCCAGTCACACTTTATGCGCAGCCAGACTATATTGTGCAAAAAGTAAAAACTATTCTGGAAAAATATGGTCAAGGTTCAGGGCATGTGTTCAATTTGGGGCATGGTATCCTGCCGGACATCAATCCCGACCATGTGAAAGCGATGGTGGATGCTGTACACCAATACAGTCCCGCGTATCATCAGTTCTGATAAAATAAGTAAGATTAGAGGGGTGTTGTCATGAAAAAAATGAATAATATACTAGCCGTTGCATTGTTGTTTAATGTCGGTTTAGCTTGGGTAAAAGTTGCTCAATCTGAGGAAAAGATAGATATCGTTGTAAATCGAAGCCCAACTTGTAGCTGCTGTGGAAAGTGGGTAGAGCATCTAAAACAAAACAATTTCAATGTAAAAGATATTGTTTCGGATGATGTGCAAGCCATAAAAAACCAATATGGCATCACTCAGGATCTGGCCTCATGCCATACGGCAATCGTTAACGGTTATGCCATTGAAGGTCATGTACCCGCTGACGACATCAAAACACTTTTGAAGAAAAAACCGGATGTTGTCGGAATCGCCGTACCTGGAATGCCTAGTGGTACGCCGGGCATGGAAATGGGTGGCAGAAAAGATGCCTTCCAAGTTATTGGTTTCGATAAAAAAAATCAGCATCAAGTATTTAACAGCTACAAGGCAGAGTGATGGTTCTGGTCGGTGACGTAGGCGGCGCCAAAACTATTTTAGTGCTGCTCGAATTAAGCGATAACGCTTGGGTTTGCGAGAAACAACTGTTATACGCCAGTTCTAACATAATACATTTGCCCGCCTGCTGAAAAAATTTGTAGAGGATGTAGCACTCGCAATTACTTTGGTGTGTATTGGGTAAGGCTATAATGATCTGGGATGGAGCGAATCAATAGTTAACATTTACGATACTTAAAAAAGATACAATTTGCTCCAACCAATGTAAGTACAGAAGCTCAAATGCTAACAAATGATTCGGCAACTGTAATTGGTATGGCTGGGGGGGAAGGTAATGATAAACTTTGCGTTGAAGCGCTCAACATTTTTTGCAGAAGCTATGGTGCTGAATCAGGAACTCTTGCCTTAAAATGTATTAACTAATACGGGTGTTTATTTAGCAGGTGGGACTGGCACAAAAATACTTTCGAGTTTGAAAAATGGCGAATTCATCAAAAATAGTCTCAATAAAGGCGAATCAGTGTTGTTCTACAAAATATTACAGTAGAAGTCAGCACTAATCCAAATATCGTTTTATAGGGTGTGTTGAAGTTTATTGAAAAAATGACTGGCTGATATTCTGGATAAACAAATTAAAATAAATCCTGAGTTAATTAACTGGTCAAACGGGGATGTTACCAGGTCGGCAAATTAATAAGCCGATGTAGCTCAGTTGGTAGAGCAACTGATTCGTAATCAGTAGGTCGTGGGTTCGACTCCCATCATTGGCTCCATAAAATCAATAACTTAAATATAGCATAGGAAATATGTTTAGTTTATTTTTCATTTAATTTAAAAATGTGTCCGTTGCTGTGTCTGTTATAATTTTATTAGATTTAACGATGCATATTTGTTCGTTTCTTCTTTTTATTACCTTTCTATTTCGAATGGATGCGCTCGAAAGCTCCGATTCTTCCTATTGTTCCGACTCATCAAACTGAATACTAGACGGATTCAACTCCGAAGTGCAATCCTAGTTATCATGCGGCCTTTAGCAACGTATCAGCAAAAAAGACCGAATGGGGTGTTTTGTAATTAAGCGTTTTTCGAGGTCGGTGGTTGAGTTTTTCCATGACCTCGTCAACGTCCTTGTCGGTTATGTTCTCAAAACTGCTGCCTTTGGTAAAGTACTGCCTGATCAAGCCATTGGTGTTTTCGTTCAAACCGCGTTCCCATGAGCTGTAAGGATGCGCAAAGTAAACGTCTGCATTCAGCGCCGCCTTGATTTTTTCATGCCCGGCAAACTCTTTGCCGTTGTCTGCGGTGATGGTCAAAGTCTTATCCAAATAAGGCCTTAGCAGGGTTATGGTGGCCTCTGTCACGACGTCAGCATGTTTGCTGGCCACTTTCTTGATTAAGGTAAGTTTGGAAACCCGGTCAACTATCGTGACCAATGCGCCTTGATGGTTTTTACCGATGACGGTATCAATCTCCCAATCACCCAGGCGGGTCTTCTCACTGACTATCATAGGACGGTCATCAATACTGACCCGGTTCCTGATCTGTCCTCGCTTGTCCTTGGAACCGTATTGCTTGCGCTTCTTGCCACTGTGCCGAAGATGCTTGTAACCGTCCGCCATTAAGCTTGTCTGTCCAAATATGTTGATATATCCGCTCATGGCTGATAACAAATGCTTTGCTCGTCTTTCAACCAGCCTGATATCTGTTCAGGACTCCAGTTGATGCTGATCTTAGCCTCAATCAAATCAATGGCTACTGCCGTCATCTTCAATGGCTTCATCCGTTAGCTTTCTTCGGCTTTCGGCCTTTAGTTGCGACTTGTTTGGGACGATAGCCCCTCTTGCCCGTGTTCCGTTGCAATTCGCGACATATCGTACTGCCCGACACATTGACTAACTCCGCTATGTCTTTTTGATTCTTACCTGCTTTCTTTAATATCTCAATCTGGTATCTTAGGCCTTGTGTTAGCTGATTGTAGTTCTTCAAGTGCTTTCTCGTCTTTGGTCGGATTGAAAAAGCTTGAGACTATATCAGCTAACCTTCTTCATATCCTATTAAGGGCGATTGCACTTCGGAGTTGAATCCGCCCTTAATAATATATGAGGGATGAAGATTTTATAGGCCTTCGTGATTTCACATCAAATTACATATAAAAACTCGTAAAAAAATCGGCCGGTAACGGGCGCACGCCGCAGTATTTGTCGCCCAACGCTGCAAACATATGGTTGGCGTAGAAAACAAGGAACACCCAAATATCCAATTCACGGTGTTGAGGATACTTGATCACTTTCGGCTTTGTTTTTTTGTTGCTCGCCTTGAAGATTGATTGCACTTGGCTTTGCGAAGGACAGTTCTTCGTGCCCCTCGCTAGCATTGGGCTTATTGGCAGTCGTGTGGCCGAAATTGAACATAACACAAACAGGGGGTCTCTCGTTAAGAGCGGCAGCTTTCAAGCGATGCATTTAGTCATTCGGGTAAAAAACAGAAGTTTTCTGGCCGTAATATATAACTATTTATTTGAGCATGACCTTTTCCATATCCGAGCTGACCTGTACCGCCTTTTCCAAGGTGGCTTCGATTTGTTCGGGCGTTAAATTCAGGATCTTCCAGGCATCCGGGTCTATTAACTGCTCAAGCGTTTGTCCGGACCGGAGTGCAGCTGGTACGCATAACCGTGGGCAAGATGCAAGAGGGCGGTTTCCAAAGGGTTCAATGGGGCATCAATCGGTGTCGGTTGATAATAGGTGAAGGCCTGGAAGTCATGTGGAAGTCGCCATTTTGCCATTAACCGTGCGCCTAATTGGCCATAATGAAAACCCAAGATATCTTGTTCGGCAACATGCACCATCGGGTTGCCTTCACTTGACCTTGCAATGGCTTGCTTTGCTTGTCCAGGATATTTTGAATAAATAACCAAGTGGCCGATCTCATGCAACAAGCCGGCCAAGAACAAACACTCCCTATTGCGGACATTGAGTTGCATTGCCAACAACCGCGCAAAATCGCCCGAAAATAAACTGCACCGCCAGAATGTCTTGAGCGGCACGATATCGTTCGGATAATCCAGTGCTGCGACAGCTGAAACACCAAGCACCACATCATGCAGACTCCTTAAGCCCAGAAGATGTATGGCCTTGCCGATGCTGTCAACTTCCCCAGGAAACCCAAACAATGCACTGTTGACAACTTTTAGTACAGCCGAAGCCAAGTTAGGGTCGCAACCCACAACGTAGCTATAATCCTCCATGGTTGAGTTTGGGTCTTCCATCAAGCGACGAAATTTTAAGTAAATCTCGGGCAAAGAAATCAGCCCGTCGATTTCCTGTAGCGTTTGCTCTATAGAGCCCTTGGATCCCTTAAACGTTGAGGTACTTAACAAAAGATACTCGCTAGCTATGAAATGTCTTTGATATTTATTAGAGTTTAGTCCAGATCCTGTACTGGTAATATATTTGTGAACGGGCTGGGCGCTACTGACAGCATAACATCAAATAATACCCAGACTTATTGGATAAAGCTTACTTCACGATCAGCTGTGCTTGAGATGTGTGCTTGTGTCAACAACATAGGTGCATAATAAAATTGAATACGGGTAATGTGGGTCAGGATGACGCATGGCCTACCTTCAAGTTTTAGGTAAATCTAAGTTGTTTTACTGGACAAGCCAACGAAACGGCATTGCTGCAACTACAAAGATTTATGCGCTTATAGAAAATGATTCATGGGAATGGATAGATAGCTGACAGGCCGGATTGTCCCGGTAGGCGACGACGGGAAACAGATTACTTGATAGGAATTTAATGATGATAAAACAAATTTTTAAATGGCTAATGATTATCTTGGCAGCTTTGCTCTTATACGTGGTTGCGCGTGGTCAGTACATGAAAAGCAAACCCAAAAGAACTTTTCCAGCAGACAAGGAAATGCTCGCTTATTTTAACCAACACCGTCCCGAAATAGCACGGCTCGTTAAGAGACACCGCGATTTTGTTTATTTGGAAAATCTGAAGCCCGGATCAACCCCGCTAGATAAGGCAGAACAAAATGCACTTATGAAAAAGGCGGGGGTTCAACGACTGATTGGTAGCTCTATTGGTTGGCATTGGTATCCCGAACCTTACTCTGAACATACCATTCGTACCTTAAGATCGCTCTATAACAGAAGTGCCGGCAACGCAGCTACCACACAGGAAGTTATTGAAACTCTGAAAAAAGAGATGCCTAGCTTGTTCAAGAAAGACATCCCCATGTTGAACGAGATGCAGCTTGGAGAATTAACCCAAGTCCTGGAAATAGAACCCGCCGATCCTCGGTATTGGAGGATAGAAGAGCGCAAGGTTTTTATGCATTTTCCTCAACCACCCATGATACAAAATGATCGTATTATCGCGATTACATTAAGTCTTGACGATCTAGACTCGCTAAGGCCAGCAGAGCGAATTTTGAAATCCTTAGATACCTCTCCCTCAGACTGGAAACGAGGCGAATGCCTGTTAAAACCCATTGATACACAGTGGTTTATGGCCATCTGTAAATCATACGATCACCCAATTCCTTAACAATTTTATTTGGCGAGTAAACAATGACACAAATTAACTACTTAAGAGCAGGCGCAACATTAAACACGTATGATGCGGCGGCACTTAGTTACATTGATAAAGAACAGACTTTCATTAATAAAACAGCTAATGACCTTAACCTTCCTAACATCAATACGGCCATTGCTGGCGCGATGGCGGAAGAACACAGTGGCTTTGATGTGGCTAAAGGCTTGGCAACGGATTATATCGCCAAATACGATATTCCATTTATTGATTTAGCTGATGCGTTTGCGTCTGGTTTACTAGCCGGTCAAGGCAACATCAATTGGAATTCCGTGCTGTCATCGTTACAAGAAAATGAAGCGAATTATCAGTTTAGATCCAATCAGGAATGGATAAACAGCTACAATGACTTCGTAGCACAAAACATCGACATTACCGATTTTAATGCTGCGGAAACCTATGCGCTCAAATACCAATACCCGGTACTGGTTGACCTGGGGCCTGCCAACTTCAACATGGCGACTGCTATCCGCTTGATACAAGAAACACCTACAAGTTTGTTGGCTACATTGGGATTGGATGGCTACCAAAATAATTATTCCCTTTTGGCGCAACATCTATCTGCTGACAACCAAGGTATTACCGCCAAGTTTTACGGCTTGTTAATAAAAGAAGCGGATGCTTGGTTTACGTCAAAAAATGCTTACGGTAGCGACTGGGCATCTTTGCCACAGGAATTGAAGGACGCGCTTTATGTGACCTACACTAACCTGGGGCATAACAAAATGGAGGAGCGCTATATCGAGGCAACCGCCAATGGCACTCTTCCTTTTTACGAACCTTTGCCAGCGGCAGGTACGGCTGGCGGGGTAAACCATCTTTTCAATGCTTCAGCTATCGCAACTGCGATAGGTGTGGCGGATTACGGCGATATTGCATTTATCAGCAATGCGGGGGCTTGGCTTGACAATGCCAAGCTTGATAACGCGCTAGGGGCGGCTTATCGCGAAGCATTAGTCAAACTGCGGCCTTTCGTTGTGTTCGATAACATATATGAAGACGGCGTTGAGTTTAGGGACAATTTTACCGACGAATACCTGCAAGACCGTACCGATATGCTGGCCTGGAAAATGCAATTGCGTTATTCAGGTGAAAATCCTGACAGCAATATTTTGTATGGCGAATCTCCAAATTCAACTTATTACGAAGACCTTGCTACAGAACAATCTATCGTTTTAGGAAGCGCGGTTGGCGCGAAAATGATTGTCTTCGGTGGAAACGCTGACGATAGCATCAATGGCGATTTGAAAGGGGACAGACTATACGGCGGTGCAGGTAATGACACGCTAACAGCTGGCGGCGGCAATGATTACCTCGAAGGCGGAGCAGGCAACGACACCTACCTCTACACCACGGGCGACGGCTTTGACGCGAGACTGTGTAAAAACGTCATTCCCAGTGTCGGAAACCTTGTAAAATATGCCTTAAGATTAATCTTACCCTGGGGGTTAAATGAAACGGTTTATTCAGGGCAATAACCGCAACCAAGGCACATTGTTTCCCGAGTATCTGGAAGACTATGTTTCCGAAAATAATCCAGTCCGCATTGTCGATGCCTTCGTCGAGCAACTTGATCTTGGCAAGCTGGGATTTAACGGGACTGTGCCCGCCATCACGGGCAGGCCGTCCTACCATCCGTCATTCCTCCTCAAGCTCTATATTTACGGTTACCTCAACCGAATCCAGTCCAGTCGCCGTTTAGAGAGGGAGACGCAACGCAACGTTGAGTTGATGTGGTTGCTCGACCGATTGACACCGGATTTTAAAACTATTGCCAACTTCCGCAAAGACAATGGCAAGGCCATCTGTAAAGTGTGTAGCCAATTTGTCTCACTTTGCCGTCAGTTGAATTTGTTGACAGAAGCCACCGTCGCAATTGATGGCAGCAAGTTTAAGGCGGTAAACAACATTGGCAGGAATTTCAGCGTGCATAAGCTAGCCCGTCAACGGGAACGGATTGAAGCCAGCATTAACCGGTATTTAGCCGACTTGGAAAAAGCGGATTTGCAAAGAGCCGATAATGCCCAAAGCAAAACGGAACGGCTGCAGGATAAAATCGCCCAATTAAAAGAGCGAATGGCGCAACTGGATCAGATTGAAGTCCAGTTGCAGGAATCGCCAGACAAGCAGCTTTCCTTGACCGATCCCGATGCCCGGTCCATGACGACGAGCGGCCGAGGCAAGGGAGTGGTCGGTTATGACGTCCAAGTTGCTGTCGACACTGAGCATCACTTAATTGTAGTGCATGAGGTAACCAATGTCGGTCACGATCGGAGCCAACTCGCTAACATGGCCAGCCAGGCCAAAGCGGCGCTGGCGACCGATAGCCTTAATGTGCTGGCGGACCGCGGCTATTTCAGCAGCGAGGAAATTCGCCAATGTCATGAGACTGATATTACCGCATTTGTCCCCAAGTGCTTGACATCGGGCGCCAAGGCGGCAGGCCGATTCGATAAAGCGGAGTTCAAATACCACCCTGAAACCGACGAGTATAGCTGTCCTGCTGGGCAGCGACTGATCTGGCGATTCGCCAGGGTAGAAGGCGGACTGAAATTGAGCCGTTACTGGAGCTCGCATTGTCCACAATGCGAAATTAAAGCCAAGTGCACGCCCGGTGCTAATCGACGGGTTAGCCGTTGGGAGCATCAAGGCATACTTGATGAAATGCAGAACCGCTTAGATAGCAACCCAGATATCATGCGGCTACGTAGCCAAACGGTCGAGCATCCCTTTGGTACACTCAAGGCCTGGATGGGCGCGACGCATTTTCTAACTAAGACTTTGAAAAATGTCAGTACTGAGATGAGCCTGCACGTCTTGGCCTACAACTTAAAGCGGGTGATGAATATTATTGGAACCCCAGCATTGATGGAAGCGATGGTGGCCGCGTAAGGCCATTTCCACCTTGAAATCTTTACATTCTGACAGTCTCCACCCGATTCTATAAGCAAACAACAACGGGCCGGAGAAAAAGGGAAAACAGCTGTCGTTAGCCAAAATTGACCTGAACAGCAAAGCAAAAAACAAATTTAACCTCCCCACCAAGTTTGTTCTCGTTTTTACACGGCCTCACGCCAATGCAGACCTTAAGGCCGCCTAAGCACTAAATCGGCGGAAGCATAAACTGAGAACCGCCAAAGGCTTGGCATAGGCAATTTTAATCGGCGATTAAGTCAAACAGACTCCTTCAACCAAAGTGGAGTATGTGCCATGAAAACCGATACGACAATTGAAGCCCAACCCATTGTCCAAACTGGAAGCCAACAAAAACCTGCCCAACAACCCTGGAACAAAGGCAAGCTGATGGGACAAAAACCGCCCTTAAAACTAAAAGAAGTCTGGGAAATCCGGATACGGTTACTGATGGCTAAGCGCATCCGTGAGCTAGCACTTTTTAACCTTGCAGTAGACAGTAAACTGCGGAGCTGCGACTTGGTAAAACTTAAAGTCCATGATATTGCCCATGGCGAACAAGTATCGAAACGTGCGATGGTCATGCAACAAAAGACCAACCAGCCAGTACAATTTGAAATCACCGAACAGACCCGCAACTCTGTCTCGGACTGGATAAAGAAAGCCAAGCTAAGAAACGAGGATTTCCTGTTTCCCAGCCGAATCCATGTATCACCTCACCTTAGCACTCGGCAATATGCAAGGATTGTTGAACAATGGGTCGCCAGTATTGGGCTTGACCCTGCCGACTATGGCACGCATTCTATTCGTCGCACCAAAGCTACGTTAATTTACAGGCGGACGAAAAACCTTCGGGCAATCCAACTCCTGCTAGGCCATACCAAATTGGAAAGTACGGTACGCTACCTGGGGATTGAAGTCGATGATGCCCTAGAAATGGCGGAACAAACAGAAGTATAGCCTTAATGGATTGGTAAGTGGCCGATTTATTATCGGTCACTTACGCAATGTTTTGGGCTGTTTTTTTCGGATTGGAGTTGAGCAGCCGGACACCCCTGCTAACCTTGTGATATCATGCCAATGAAGAAAAATAACTTTGATTAAGCCAATGCGGAGACATTCGAAAGGTAATTTCCAAGTGTTAAGTTATGATATCCGTGAGATTGTTTCACCAGCCTGCTAGGCCCACATCGTAACTGGTTTTTCGCTGTGAAAAGTTAGAAAAATAGTTACAACATTAAATTCTAGAGTTTACAATAAGTTACCTATTTGTAACAGTTAGTCCCGATACTAATCAAATACCCAAATTAAAAAGGGTTCGATCAATCGACCAAACCCTTTGAGCCTATTTAACAGTATCAAATGATCTACACTATAAATATTTGGATTTTGATTGCCTTAGACAGACAGCCCATTCTAAACTGTGGGTATATGTAGGTCAGGATCAACTAATACAACTTTCCATCGATCTACATTACATTCAACAGTATCATCTTTTTCAAAACGAAGACCAGAGACAATTCGTCGGATACGTTTTTTAAGCCAAAAACCAAGATGTTTGTTTTCATGGCCATTTTGTTCAGGGGCAATGTAGTGAATGATTTCAAACAAGTTGCCAGTGTTGTTTTCATTAATATATTGCCTTACATCTTTAATCTTTTTTGGTTCGTCCTTAAAGGCCTCATACCAAGCTTTAAGCAGTCTGCCGAGCGTTTGGCGATCAGGATCTTTATCCATAGCTTGGAATATTCGTGCACAAGGGTCAGCCATACCGAGCCATAATAAGGGTTGTCGGCAATAATCAGACCAAAGCTCATAGCCGTTTAACGGTGTTACTTGTGATCTGGGTCTACCTGCATCAATCCATGCCTTAATTATGGTTAAAACTGCTGATACATATAGCCCTCTATTTTGTCGTATTTCTTGTAACGGGTTGTTGTTAAACAATCGAGATGCGGGATGTTCAATTTGCGGATCTAGCTCCACTGTTAAGACGCGACGTGTAGTATCTGAGAGGGGTGAAACGTTGTTCCCTGCAAATAGCATTAGAGCCCGAGTTGAAGGCCGAGCAATTTTCGAAACACCCAATATTCGGCCTTCGATACTGGATGCAGTCAACGCTGTTAACAAGGTTTTAATCGGTAACAAATCACTTTTCATTTCGTCGAACTTTATTACAGGGACACCTTCCATTAATGTCGCTAAAATTTGTTTTGTCATTTCCGTGTCATCATTGGTGAAAGTTGCGCCGGAGACCACGCTGGGCGTGGCAAATGCAATAAAAATGTCTAGCAGATAACTTTTACCACCCCCATAGCTATGGGCGGTGGCCAATGTTCCTGGTGCTGTTGGCAAAGACGATCGCACAGTGGCATTAAAAATAGTTGCCAATGCAGCGGCTTCATCCTGCGCCGATTTGAACGCGAACTCCGTTAATAGGCTTTTTATTAACTGTAATGATTTTTCCGCATCGTTCCGAGATGGGTTGGTTGGAATAGTGAAATCATGCGGATCATAAACGCCAAAAATAAAAGACTGTTCATCATAACCATTGTGTTGTGACAGCGAGCCGTCGGCTCTGAAAAAAGGCTGCCTTGACAACGCCAGTAACGGAGGCAGGTGCTTAAACTCAATTGAATCGTGCAAAGTGCTCGCATAAATCGGCGGACAATCCACTTCAAACGAATTTGAGGAGCGTTTGTCAGATTTAGTCCACACTGCAATAGACGTCAAAAGTCGCTGGGTGGATGCCTTGTTTAACGGCTTGATCCTGGTGGTTTGCTCGTAATCGGTGGATACCTGAACGATTAGGCCCGCTTGCTGGAAATACTGCCCAGTAGTAGCGATCAGCTGCTCAGCTATGTCAATAATTGCGTCCAGCTCACCCCCTTTACACCGGATAGTAGGCTTGTGCTTGGCATCTCGTCGTTGAATATTTAAAAACAAAAGTAATGAGTTCATCGCATTGCTACAGTGCGGACACTTAAAACTGCCTGGAAATAGTTCAGTGGACGGTTCGATGAAGGTTGCTTTGTTGGTGGTCGTAGAAGCTTGGTGTTCATTTGCCCAAGGGCAAGTGATCTCATGATGGCCGTTGCCTAATGATTTAAGGTAAAAACCCCTATTACGTAACTCGACCAATACCGGGTTTTCCGTCGCTTTTGGGGAAAAAATATCACCATCTTCAATCCAAGTTGCCTTATTTTTTGAGACAGTAGGCTCTCGTTTTTTACCCTTTAAATAATAAATACAGCCACCATGAGCCATGCTGTTGATAACGGGATTGCCCTCGTTATAATAAAATTTGGCTGTAGTCGGGCCGTATTCAACCCCTTCTATGGGATCAGCCAACGCTTGTTCATCATAGTCAGATGGGCCGCTAAAACTTGGTCAACTGTTGCTTCGCCGCTACTGGAAAAAAACAATGGAAATGAGCCGTGAAGCAGTTGTCCATTGTTACTACAAATTTTATCGACGGTATGCTGAGCCTCTTTTTCAGGAATGCCTTTCTTAGTCATTGAAGCGACGGTTTGATTTTTCCAAAGTTTGTTTTGCTTATTCGCCTTGCTTTTGATTTTTGCCTTGGCTGCATCGACAAGTTCCTGAAAATGTAACTGTTCGGCATCCGTCAATGAAGGTAGCGTCGAGGTATCCAGCAAGCAACCATCGATCAGTTCCCCTTCCGGATCGGTATAGGATAATCCATCTCCTTGGATTACAGGTTTGCCAACAAAATCGATTCTTTCAGGGCTAAATACAGTGGCATCAATGACTGAGCGAACGAGTGCGTTGCCGCAGTTGCTCAAAGCGATAAACCCATGCCCCAGTAGCCATAATCGTTCAAAGATCGTCTGTCCATAACGAGGAATATCAGCGGCATAAGCTACGGCAATATAAAGATGAAAGCCCTTGCTCGGCAGGGGGCTCTCACCTTTTTTATAGATGCCCGATGAGACCGAGCCACGGAAAAACTTAGCAGATTTTGCAATGTCAGGGTGAATTTCGATCAAAATGGCTAAGAGATCTGCGGGAGAGAGGTTAGGGCCAAAAGGACTGGGGTCATGATCAATCATTATGATCCCAGTCGATGGCGGGTAATTAAAATTTTCTTTGGTTCTTGCAATTGTCCCTTTGGCTGCATCCGCACGTTTGTTGACAGCGATTTTCATTTTGTCTGGGAGTTCAGGTGAGAACACGCCATAACCAAATGCGGTATTGCTATTTGCTCTTTTCATTTGAGTACAAAAGACATGCCAGGTACTGGTCATGCGAGTAGCAATGCCCTTCGTCATTTGAGCGGCTGGAGCTTTTTCAATCTTACCATCTACGCATGTAAAGGTTTTGGTGAGCAGTGAATTCGATTCAAATTCAGTGTAATTAACAGTTACGACAGTATCTTTTTTTTGATCAATTATGGTATCCATGTAAATTGTTCCCTTAGGGGTATACATGACTGTATTTTTAATGTATAAACAACCTGCGAAAATTGTTTATCATGTCCATGTCCAAATACAGGCATAGGGATACCCCGTTTTAAGTTAATGTAATGCTTCGTTAATAAATCGCTGCACGTGACAATGGCTACCTCGAAATGAGCTAGCTTTTCACGCGAACATTTATACTAACGGTTGCGGTAAGTTGTTAGTCTTCGGGAAGCGGGTTAATTCGCTATCCCAAAAAAAACATCAAGATCCCGTCTAGGCCATCCGATTGTTTGTGAACTTAATTGAGTGGGCTTAGGAAAAACCCCATCTTTACGCCATCGCCAGACGGTTTGTGAACTGACACCATAGAGGTGCTTTATATGACAAGGCCTAACAAAAGTTAATTTGTCGTAGCTTATAGTTTTCAAAATTTTCAAAATATGGCTCTCTGTTTAAGGTTGAGGCCTTCGTTTGCAGAGCTTTTGGGCAGTAAAAAATAAATTGTTTAAGAAACAATTGAATATTTCAATTGAATTTCATTTCAATTTATTGTAGTATTCACTTGCTTTGTCAGAAAAGCTCGCTTTCAAAGGCGAAAGTTAATATTTAATAAATTTACAGGGTGTTGGTTTACGCCAACACTCTTAATTCCGCGCTTTAATTTTGTCCCTAAGACTTGTCCATAGTCACTCCTTGATAACTGGTGTAATGTCAAGAATAAATTCCTTGACTAAAACTATTATATCATTTTCATATTGATTTCCGTTTCGGTCAAAAAAAATTAAAATAATAGATAATCTATCTGCCTAGAACAGCAGGGTTTTATATAAGATATTGATAATAAACGAAAAATATTTTCAGATATTCGTGAGTTGAAGCCAAAATGGCTTGGAGGATTGTGTTTTTTTCTGGATTTTTTTGAAAATTTATTTTATTTTATTTTAAATTCACAAAAATATATTTTCCCATCTGTAGTAATTTCGTTATTTCAAGCTGAAAAGGGCTAGCGTCAATTGGATAAAAAGTGGGGGTAGTGATATCATCGAGGTTAATGTACAACAAAGTGGGAAAGATTGTGAGCGGGGCGTTTCGACCCAAAGAGGAGATAGTGCAAAATTTATATTAAATCAATTTGAGAACATCTGATTTCGGTTTCAGCTAGGGCTGAAAGCTGTTCGCCATGGGCGCCTCAACCTTAAAAACTAGCGTCCACCAGGACGATTCAAGTCTATTGGTTACTATTATCTATTATCTTTGGGCAGATTCAACTCAACCACAATGGGCAAATTATTTGGCCAGTACCTTACCGTACACACCGACGCATTGATGAAAACTGTGTTGTCCTGTTTCACCATGCCATAAGCCTCATGGATATGCCCAAAGACATGTACTTTGGGCTTGATACGCTGGACTGCCGCCAGGAGGTCTTCGCAACCGACATGCTCACCTTCAATGACCCGATCCAGGATGCCGAACGGCGGGCCGTGGGTAACCAGGACATCGGTATCGTCCGGAATTAACGCCCACTTATCCGCCAAAGCCTGCCCCCTGGGCAAATTAAACGCCCACCCCATGAACTCAGGCTGCCAGGGCGAGCCCCAAAACCTGACGCCATCAATGTCAACGCCGCTGTCCTGCAAATAGATGGCATTGCTGACCACGGCTTGGACTTGCTTGGGTGTGCCATGGTACATAGGCCAATCATGGTTGCCAGCAATGAACAGTTTATTGGGGTGCGGCAGATCACCTAGAAAATCATTGAACCGCCGAAGCTCATTTGGATGCCCCCGTAAACAGATATCCCCGGCAACAACCAGCACATCACCATCTGGAATGACGGCATCATAAGGAAGGCTATGCATATCGGACAAGCACACAATGCGCATCACCTTGGATTGGGTTGCTGTTTGTGTTGCCCCGACTGATTTTTGCTTGGTAAGCGGTTCACGTTTTTTTGTGTTATCGTCCATTGTGTCGAATAAGTTATTGTTAATTCCCCAGTCCAGCATTTATATAAACACTTAGCTAGTAACTGGGGCTGTTAGTCGGTTTGCTGCCAAGAAAACACAAACCGGATGTTATGCCAACCCTATAAATTCTTAAAGGAAACCCAAACAGGTAAACTGATAGCCGGGACTGGGCAACCAAGTGTTAGGTATTGCCCAGTACCCACCAGCGTTTCCCTTGAATCCGGCCTAAAATAGCTGATGGCCAGAAGGCAGCGATGCCAACAACGTGTGCGGCATCAACTCCAAAAATGCCGGCTTCATACTTGGCGACAGGCTTTGCAGGAGCAGCGCCAAGGCCAGCGCCATCAAATCGCGGTCGGTATAACTGTATTTGCCGATGTTGTAACCCCAGCACACCATCCGGCAATTGGATGGGATGTAACCGAGGTTGTTGTCGATCCGGTCAACCGAAGGGCTGTAAAAATTGCGCTGCCCCACGTCCTTTTTCTTATACAGCTTAATCTTGATGGGCAACCCACTGATTTCACAGACGCCACTTTCAAGACGCTCCTTAAACCATCCTTCCGTCAAATCAAATGACAACTTACGTTGTTTTGCCGATTGCTTGATGCTTGCCAAAAACCGTCTCTCCGGGTACTGCCGGTAATAGTCCGCCACGTCTTGGGTACGTTTCGGGTTGTCACGGATGTGGGCGTTGTAATACTTCAAGGCGCAGCTATGGCTGCAATACTTTCTTTTCCGGCCTTTTTTCTTCACTGCGGATACCGAAAACCCAGCCCCGCAGTGCAGGCAGTGTTGGATGGTCATGGGTTCGGTGCCCTCGACCACAGGGTTAATTTCAGTTTGATTAAATTCAATTACTGCTGCTTTCATGGTTTTTTTCCAAAAGTTGAGGTTAATATAAAACGGTTATTTATGTGCAAATCCGAAACCCTGGTTACTGCCATCATAGGGTTTCTCGGTAAAAATTTTCGCCTGAGAAAAGATTAAGTCCCCTGTCAGGAGAGTCAGCCGCTTTTTTGTTTTGGGGTTGCGCATGGCGGCCTGCGCTAATGCCCGGCGCAGGGTCGCCTTGATTTCCCTAGGCGATTTATCCCTCAGGGCATTGACGACTGAGTGGGGCAGGGCAGGGTTGAACAAACCGGTACATTCATGCAGCTTAAGCAAGGACGCATAAATGGACTGCGTAACGGCACCATGCTGGCCTTCACTCATGGCATGGATTTCCAACACAATAAATCGGCTCAGGATGGCTGTGGGTACCGTCTCCAGGGTATTTGCCGTCGCCACATACAACACGTGCGACGCATTAGTGGGCATATCCAGCGCCTCATCAATAAATTTCGCCGCCGTCCCTTGTTCCAATAAGTTATACAGTGGGCCTAAAGGGTCAAATTTGGCATCTGATGATGCCTTGTCGATCTCGTCCAGGATCACAATGGGATTGGCGGCCCCACCCTCACGCAACAAATTAATGACCACGCCGGCCTTCGCATCCGACCATTGCGTACTCATCCCACCCAACACCATGCCAGCAGTGGTCGAAGCCATGTCCACTTGCCGGATGCCCACGCCGACAGAGTCCGCGACAGCATTGACAACGGCGGTCTTACCAATACCCGGAAGGCCGACCAACAGCACCGGAGGAAAATAAAACGCAGGGTAGGCCTGCTTTGCGCCTAGCATGGCAAATGAGCCCACATAGTCGAGAAAACCCGTACAATTAGGGTACTGCGCCTTTAACGCCTGGATGCGCTTGGAAAACCTTGCCGGTACTTTCTTTAAAATTCGCTCGCCGCTATCAGCGTCCTTAAACCGGTTCATGACCGCCTTAACGTTACGCGTTGTACTGGTGTCCGCTTTAATTTGCCGGATCGCCGCCATATCAAATACCTTGACGACCTTATCGCCAGACTTGCCTGGCTTGACAGGGCTAAACTCAGGCGCTTTAGGTTGCTTAGAGATGGCGATCAAGTTGTCATGGAGTTGATTTAGGCTCATGTCACCTCGTGACAACACCATCTTTACTACCGTATTGATCTTGTCTTGAAAGCGATCTTCATCATCGTCCGGCTCGGCACGTTCAGCCAGCTTTTTTACTAACAGCCTGGGCAACAACAGTTGCCCTCTTTGGAAGGGTCCAGGGCATGCCATTCAAATCCTGGGGGTTGGGTGGTTTTCATAATGTCCTCTATCGACATGTCCTCGCTTAATTACCAGGACTGGGTTAGTATAACAAAATGATAATAAAAAATGATTACGAAATATAATAAAAACATGTCTTTTATAAAAATATGCAACAGAGATCACATATTTTAGTCATTTATCGCCCGATCCACTGCACAACACGCCGTCAAACAACCCATAACAAAGGCTTTTACTAAAAATAAACAAGGCTTAAAAACAGTGATAACACCAACTAAAACTGTGAAAACTTAGAAAACCAGGCCTAGTACCGCGCTTAAAATGCAAGATAAGTATTTTCATGCTAAGATTGTTAGCATTATTAATGATAACAAAAAGATATATATGGTAAAAAAAGCGGAAATAAAGAAAACCATCGCCTTGCCCCTATCAGTCCATGAAAAGGCCAGTGAGTTGGCAAAAAGAATTGGCCTGAAACAATATGAGTTTATTGCGGCGGCGATCGCTCTGGCGGAGACCGATGAAAACTTCCTGCAAGAAATTCTGAACACCCACGCCAAGAAATTTGCCTTAAACGGGCTGGATGCAGACGTGAGGAAAAAGCTGGAAGAGTTGTCTTTAACAGAACTAGATGCGTTGTTGAACCTTGTGAAGAAGAAATAGCTGTTGGCTAGTTCGAAACTTGTCAGTCGCGCGCGTTATCTCAGCCTTCTTGCGTTGAAAATCGAATAGTCGCAAAGTTGAGTGGCCTTGAGGTCAGGGCAAGATCAGTTTTCCACTCATGGATTTTAAAAGGCATTAAAATCGAAGGTTAATTTTTGTAAGTTACTCGTAAGATAAAGTAACCCAACCCTGCAACAAAGTGAGTCGTTTTTGTAGTGGTGATTTTTAGCTGTGTGAAATTATTTGTATTTAGTTAGGGAGAGATATTTGTCAGTTACTCTAACTCCTAACCGTCTGGTTGCCTTTTAAATAAAGTTGAATAATTACTTTATTTCCTGGTCCAACAGCCAATGAAAAACCTAGCAAGCAATGATCTTGGAAGTTAGGTAGGGTTTTGGGTATTAGACAGGGTATTTCTACAGTAACATAAGGAGAGGTCATTGTAATGATCACAGAAAAGACAATAGCAGAGTACATAGATAGGGCTTCAAAACTCATCTTACGCGCCGAATATGACATCGGTCATGTCAATTTGGATGCCCTGGAAATTGCTCAATGGCTGATTGCTAGGAAAGATAGTTTTAGCAAATCCACGTGGCGGAAGTATCGGGCATCATTGAAATTTGTCTTTAAAAAAGAGCTTGTATTGGGCAATATGTCTGATGTTATAACAGACGCTATCAAAAGGTTAGAGCAAACACCCCCACCCGTTGGCCCTTCCTGAAACGCCTAAAACATCCGCACAAAAACTAAAGAAAATCAATTATGACGAATTGTTTAAATTACATGACCATATAGACAAGAAAACGCCTCTGAATGGCTTAGCTACCTTATATTGGCTATATGCAGGAATTTGGACGGGTCTACGGCCGTCTGAGTGGGAACATGCAATAATTACGGAAGGTAATCAATTGAAGGTTCTTAACGCGAAAACAACCCAAGGGCGGTCCCACGGTAATGACCGCCATATTAATATAGCCAATTTAGATAGCAATAAAATTGAGATTATTAAGTTACATTTAAAAAATGTCCAACAAGCTAAATTTGCCCCTGAAAAAAAGCGGCGGTCAGGATTTGAACAATTTTATGATAGCTGTCGAAGTTGCCTCTATTATGCCACCCGAAAAGTATGGCCAAAAAGGAAAAAATACATCACCCTTTATACGCCAAGACATCAATTTTCGGCCGATGCAAAATTCGATGGCCAGTCGAAAGAGGAGATTGCAGCATTGATGGGGCATGCCAGTATTGAAACGGCCACCACCCATTATGGCCGAAGATCAGCAGGCCGCAGCGGTTTTCAAGTGTCGGCCAATAGCCAGGATGTTGAACGGGTGCAAGCGCTTAATCAACATAGAATGAACAGTGGCCATTCGACTATGGGGATGTAAGGTTAATTTAACATGCCATGGTTTTTTTGTAGGGTGAGAGCGCATTGGAAAAATGTAAGTGAATGGCTCTTCACAAAAAGAAGTGGAAAGTTAGGCTGTTTTTCTGTTGAATTTGGATTGGTTAAACATTGTTTGTCAAACGGCGTTGAATGCTATTCGTAAACGGATTGTTGTTAACTGGTGCAAGGCTGCTTATTATTTGCATGCTTTTTGCGTTAGGAGGACTTACCCAATAATGTACATCACTATTGTGCAGTTTTGGCTTTAATTTGGGTTTGTTGATCAATAATTTAGCAAATATCAACAGATGCCAGGTGGGGCGACAAAAAATACTCGCCTAATTATTATGGGTATTCGTAAAAGTGTGTGGAAATTTTAAAAGATTCAATTTTCATCACCGTGTGGAATTATGGCACCATAATTCAAAAAATCATCTTGGTTTGGTAAGCCATATTGGGGAATTGGCTCTCTAACACCAGACTTAAATGATCGCTTCTTAACCTTGTGCTTGGCATGGGTGAATAACACCCTGGCTCGTAGCACATCAAAACTGTAACCCCGTCCTTGACGGGCAACCGACTTTATGAAGCTATTGGCTGATTCTGTGAAAGCATTGGTGATGCGGTAATCGAAATAGTTGAAGATTTCCTTATGCCAGTTGTCGATTGCCCTGTCCAGATCAGAGAAGTAGCCCCTGATACCAATTGGTATGGACTCCTTCCACTCCAGATAGGCCAGTTCAGCTTCTTCTCTGGTTATCTTACTATCCCAAATACCATAGAAACGCTCCTTGGCATAGTAAAGATCGTGGAGCAGTGGATAGTTCTCCGTCCAGCCTGAAAGCAAGAACTCTTCGGTCGCGTTTAGGTCTCGTTGCCGTTTTAGTACTAAGAAACGGTCTTTTTTGAGTTGCTTGACCTCATCCCGTGTCATTTGCTCCCTTAAGGCTTTACGGCCTTTCTCGACCGCCTGGTTCGCCATTTTTACCACATGGAACTTGTCGATAACGATTACAGCATCCGGTATTACGGCTTTGACGGCATCGTAGTAAGGCCGCCACATGTCCATTGTGACGAATTTGATAGTCTTCAATTTCTTGAATCGGTACAGGGCTTGTATAACCACCTGTTTCTTTCTGCTGCCCACCAAATCAACAATGGTGTTTTCGCCAATGTTGGTGAACACCAGCCGCATCTTGCGGTTGAGGTGGACTTCATCAATGCCTAAGATTTCTGGGGTTTCAAAGGTGTATTTCTTTTCCAACCTGCTGATGTAATCGCCAACAATATTGCGAACAGTGCCTTCGGTCACGCCAATTTCTTCCGCGACGCTGGTAAAGGTCATGACCAGCCCTTTGTTCTCGACATACTTGACCAAGCGGTTGGTTGCACGGTGGCGGTCGTTAATGTCGTTGCAGCCCTGGATGAAGGTGACGCCGCAACTGCGGCATTTGTAGCGTTTATGCGCTTTGGGTAAGTACATGGACAGCCAGTACTTGGATTTCTCCACGCCCAATCTAGCTCCTTGCTGATTTGAGAAAAATAGTGTTTCTATCCAGTACAGAAGCTTCGACATTATCACCTAGCTTAAAGCGAGCTTGAAACCATTCTGCAATCTTAGAGTTATTTCCCCTAACACGCACACTGCCATTAGGATTCGCAGTTCTGTTTATAGTCGAATTGACACATGAATCTGGTTTTTCAGAACCCAAAAAGATTCTTACCAACTCTCCGTTATCCCCCAAACATTTACTTGCACTAACGCCTGGATTGATTGAACCCGTATTGAAATATGTTGCGTTAAGCTTAATGTCGAATCTACAGCATGGATTATTAAAATCTACTTGTTGTGTTGAATTTGAAGCATCGGAGTCCAAATAGTTGTCTGAATCATTTTTTTTCTTATCAATTTCTTCAAGATCAATCTCTGCGGAAGCGAGTTCACTTCTGCCACCATTCCAATCAGGCTTCAGTTTTAAAATTAAGCTATCTTCCAATCCAGCAGCTAAATTCACATCGTACCCAGAGACCTGAAAAGGAATTGTTGGTGCAAAAACCCATATTTCAACTGTATGACCATCACAGATACAGTCTCGAATATATTTATTACATCTCCCATTTGTAGCAGTTTTACTGTAAGGGTTTGAATACCCCCTAAATCTTTTTCTAATGCTTCTAGTTGTTTTTCCAATATATTTGACATCCTCATCCTCGCCCACTACAAAAGCATATAAGGCGTTCTCTATATCAATAGCACCGTGATTTGGAGGATCAAATTCAGGACGTATATCATTTTTATCTATCTTCCACTGACCTATTTTTTCAAATCCAATCGTAGCGAGTTCATCTTTAATTGAGTTCATTATTTTTTCCTGAAATTAAAAGTTTATTTCCGTTAAGGTAAATTTGTCGAAAGGCAGTAATTGCCATTTGTGTCAACCAGCATTGAATAATCTCCAGCCCATGTAGGGATGTTGAGCAATGCCATTCAGTTATTGCGCCTTACCGAGTTTGTTGCCCCATTCGTATCGTTTCTGCATGGTTCAGGTAAGGCAACTTGCAAAACGTATGTGTGACGGGGTTTAAACCCCGTCCCGCGTTGGGAATAAGGGTAAATTAAAGATAAGCAAATAAGTTACTAACAAGGAGATACTATAAACATATTAAGCATTTCCTTGATAAAATCTAATGGTTTTTTATCCTGGACACTAGCATCATTCCTTAGCGTTACTTCATATCCTTTTTCAATAAGAGTTTTAAAATAAATTACATCTAATTCGCTTCCGTTATCCAGACATAATTTATTTATCGCCAAGTCATGATAGTTAATTTTGAATCCAGTAATAAGTAACTTAAGATAGGAATCCAATAATAAATCACATATTTGGTCATTTTGTGTGCATTTTGCGTATAACTGTCCGGCAGTCTTTAATTGTGGATCGGTGTTATTTATAGCTGTTTCTTTATTCTCGGCACTTGACTCTCTTTTGATTTCATTAAGTACATTTTGTGCATTAACATCTCCCTGTTCAGCTGCCTTCTGATACCACTTTACTGCTGCAACAATATCTTCAGATACGCCTATGCCATTTTTATACATTCTTCCTAGATTACGCTGAGCTTCCGCAAGTCCTTGTTCAGCAGCTTTATGATACCAATTAACTGCTTGATTGTAGTCCTTGGTAACGCCCTGTCCAAATTGATACATTGACCCAAGGGTATTCTGCGCGTTAGCAAGCCCCTTTTCGGCTGCTTTGCCAATCCATTGAGCTGCTTGTACGGGATCTTTCTGTACACCTTCGCCATTAAGATACATAACGCCAAGGTTATGCTGTGCGTCAACAAATCCCTGATCGGCTGCTTTGCCAATCCATTGAGCTGCTTGTACGGGATCTTTCTGTACACCTTTGCCATTAAGATACATAACGCCAAGATTATACTGGGCATTAGCCAACCCTTGTTCAGCGGCTTTACGAAACCAGTGAACTGCTTGTGTATTGTCTTGTGGTACGCCTTGGCCAGTGTTGTAGATATTTCCAAGATTAAGCTGTGCGTCAGCAAGCCCCTTATCTGCTGCTTTGCTAAACCAGTTTACTGCCTGTACGGGGTCTTTCTGCACACCTTGACCAGTGCCATAAATTAATCCAAGGTTGTACTGCGCCTTCGTAAAGCCCTGTTCAGCAGCTATACGGTACCAATGTTCTGCTTGTACGTAATCTTTAGACACACCATTCCCATTAAAATACATGGTTCCAAGGCTAGTCTGGGCATTGGCTTTGCCCTCGTTTGCCAGCGGAACTAATATTTTCAATGCCTTATCATAATCTCCACTTTTGATAGCTTGCATACCATCTTCAAAATTTGGCTGAGATATTGATGATGGTTTATTCGCTAATTTTCCAATGCCAAACCCCACAGCAACCAACAGCGGTAAGGCAAGATAGATGTATTTCCCATAACTTTTTTGTGTTTCTGGTTTATTCTCCTTCAATTTTTCAGCGGTATTGGTTTTCTCGAAATTTTCATTTTTGAACGACGACAGTAATTTTGTTTTTTGCACCTGAAACTCTTGTTCTGTCAATGTGCCTGTATCACGTAGATTGGCCAGCTTTTCCAATTTGTCAGCGATGTTCATAAGCTTTCCTTACGTTTGTTTTTAAATTTGCAGGGTTATTTATTCAATTAGTTTGCAGTTCGATTAATGCGATAAAAGGCAAAAATCCCCACTGGTTGACCAACCCGATGGGCAACTGCCTTGTTTGTGGATAGCAGGTTTAGCGGAGCTTCCAGCCAAGCAATAACCGCCGCTGGAGGAATAACCGCTAGGGCAAGCCCCTTGCTTCTCTATGGAGAAACGGGCGTTATTGCCGGGTTTGCAGTAGTTACCACTGGTGGCATAACCCGATGGACAGGCACTGGTTTTGGCAATGGGTTGGGCTTGCGGAGTTTGTGCTTGGGCAATGGGGTAAATCAAGGAAGTAAACAGTGTAATCATTACGAATACTGGGTTTGTGGTTTTAAGCATTGTTTGTGTGTCGTCCATTGTTTACCTGCCAATCGCTGTCAATAATAAGGGCTTACATTTTTCTATTGGCTTGTATCGCCCTTTTCTGTGACAGCTTCCGCTTGCAAGTTGGATTTAACGTAGCTGTAGGCGTTCGTTAAGGATTTGCTCAATGCCGGATTAGTTTCATTAATGCCTTCTTGTAAGCGGCTTAGGGCTTTGTCCTTATTTTCCGCAAATCGGAAAAAGTTGATGTAACAATTTGTGGCGGCAGTTTCGTTGCCTTCCAGCGCAAACGTCCTGCCCAGGTTTGCCCACGCTTGTGCCCGTTCCGGCTTTAACTGTAAGGTATTCACCAAAGCTGTTTTGGCCTGAGTAAAGTTGTTTTCAGTAATGCCTTCTTCTATGCGAGCGTAGGCCAGATTGTTCATGATTTCAATGTCCGATGGATCGGTTTTGTTCGCTTCTTGCAATACGGGGATGGCTTCGGTGTATTTTTTCTCGCTCATTAACGCAATGGCGGTGTCGTTCAACTTCCGTGCCGCTTTGCGGTCGCCTTTGGAGGGTCTGCCAAGTCCTGTCAGGCTGTTTTTGGCGGCAAACAGCTTTTCGGTGTCCCGCGCCGCATCTATCATCTGGATAACAAAGGGCGTTGCGGGGGAATCGTATTTGATTAAATCCGTGGACGATTTTGCAGGTGGGCTTTCCTCTTTTGGTATGCTGGCAGTTTCTGTTGCCGGGGCAGGTGCTTTCTCTGTTGATTGTGTGGTTTGTGCTTCTTGTTTTTCACTTACGGGTTCTGGCGTAGGCGTTGCGTTGGTTTCAGAATTGCTTTGAGATTCGCTTTTGCGGCTGTTGGCGATTATTGCTTCCGCGCCCTTTTGGGTTTCGGCCATTTGTTTTGCAAACTGCTCTTCTGCCTCGGCCTGTTTTTGTTGGGCTTCTGATTTTTGGTTAGATTCACCACTTGCGCCGTCATCATTATTTTTCTGGGCAAGCAAAAGGCCAAGTGAAATACACGCCAAAACTGCAAGCAATGAGGCTATAGCATTTATGTAGAAACTCTTGGGTGATGTAGTTGCATTATTAACGCCTAAGTTACTATTTGTTTGAATTGAGCCTGTATTGATGGTTTCTTTTGTCGAGGCCGCATTATCATCCATCGCCAAGGTAGCAGCTTTTAGTTCCTTAAACTCTTCATCTGTCAGTATGCCTTTTTCGCGCAGCTTCGCCAGTTTTTCTATTTCTTCGATTACGTTCATGCAGTACCTTAGCCTGTGTAACTTATTATTAGAATTTGGTGGCCTGTGAATGCCGTAACAATGCGGTTTTAGCCGCTTTGCAGGCTAATTGTTTGTTTGCTTACGTTATCCCCTTGTTGATAACTGTATGATGTAAAGTGAAAATTGGCTTAATTTTTGAAGATTTAAACCAAGCGTAGCCATGTTTTCCAATTAAATCAAGCAGTAATTATGATTTGATGGTGTTATCTGACTATGCGGTATCGGCTGCAATTAGACGTTATGTTCTACCATCTAAGTTCAGCAATACGGTTGTTCGGCAAGGTATGTTGCTTTGTCGCCTATATAGTGATCAAAATTGCGTTTTCCACACGATATTGCGATTGTGACAATGAAATCCAAAGTAGATTTTACCGATTTTTCCACACCGTTTTACGAATACCCATTATTTATTTATAGATTATCTTGCAGGAAAGATACAACTATTATCAATGTGCCGCGCAATATTAACTTGGCTGCTGACTCGAAACGTAAAGCCAATAAATCACCCCATAAAGCAGACATACAACGCAAATAAGACGATTGTTCGGCACTACAATCACTTCTTGTTGTGTGGATTCCATGTTTTTCCACTTCCATTTCTTTGTTGTACCGAAGGCGTGGTTTGCAACCACCCATTCACCTCTGCCAAGTTTTCCTCGCTGATCATGCCAATCGCTTGCATAAAGCGCATCCGGTTCTTGATGTAGCCGTATTTGGCCTTGGCCAGGTCGCGCTTGGCCTTGAACACCTCTTCTTGGGCCTTTAGGACATCGCTGATGGTCTCTACGCCATAGCCGAAGCCAGTTTCCATGGCTTCCCTGGATTTGGCGGAGGATTCCAGGGCTTTTCTAGTGGCCTTGATGCGCCTGACGTTGGCGTTTGAGGTCAGGAAGGCATCGCTGGTTTCTTTGACCAGGGCTCGGAGCTTGGCCTCGTTGTCGTACTTGTTGAGCGTGAGCTTGTGTTGGGCTTCTTGCGTCCGTTGGGTGGTGCCGCCGCCGCTGAAGATCGGCACGTTGACATTGATGGCCGCGACCTGGGTGTCGGTCTGGGTGCCGAGGTTGGCGCTCTGGAAGCCGGTGTTGGTGTTGTAATAGTTCAGTTGCAACTCTACGACCGGCAAGTGCCGGGCTTTTTGGGCGGCAACGTCCAGGTCGGCGGCGGCGATGGCATATTGTTGGGCGGCCAAGGTGGGGTTCTCGCTTTTCGCCACCGCCAGCCAATCGTCCAGTTTGCCTTCCAGTGCCTTGTAGTCTATTTCGTCGCGCAGTTTGGTGAGGGTTGCCGGGCTGGTGCCGGTCAGTGCCCTTAGGCCTTCCCTGGCGGTCGCCAAGTTGGCTTCGGATTCGATACTGTCGGCCTTGATTTGGTCGAGCCTTGCCTCAAGCGCATACAACTCGGTAATTTTGACCAATTCCCGGTCGAACAGCTTTTGGACTTGTTCGAGTTGTTGGCTGGTGGTTTCTTCCTCGCTCTGGAAGAAACTCAGTTCGTCCTCGGCTTCCAAGACAGTAAAGTAGGTGTCTACCACCTTGAACAGCAGGCTTTGCTGGGCTTGGACATTTTCCAGGGTATATTGGCTTTCGGTGGCTTGGGCTTTGCGCCACGTCCAGAACTTTGGGAAATCCAGCAGGGTCTGGTTCAACGACACCACATAGCGGGTGCCATAATAATCATTGACCCCTTCGGTGTTGTTTAACCTGCGCCCTTTTACGATATTCTCTTGATTTAAGCCCCGTTGACTATTGATTGACCAGTTACCGGTGCCAGTGACTTGGGGCAGCATTTCCCCCAAGGCCTGACCTTTTTGGGCGGTACCGATCTTGATCTTGGTCTCGGAAGACTTCAGTTCGGGATCGGCTTCCAGGGCTTGTTGGTAAATGGACAGCAGGTCGTCGGCATAACAGGTGTTGCTTAAGGCTATGGCTAGAGCCAGGACTACGAGACCTACCTTAAACCAGTCCGTGGCTTTTAGTTGGTTGTTTGCCTGGTTGCAAAAGGCAGGGTCAACTGGCATGCCCGTTTTTTGCTGTTCTTGTCTTCCAGCCAGGATACTGGTATTGGTTTTGATTTTAACTATTGAACCCTCCATCACATCACCGCTCCGTCAGGCTCTCATGCTTGTACTGCAACAAGGGGTTCAGGAAGTATTCGATCACCCGGCGCTTGCCGGTCTTGATCTCCACCGACACCGCCATGCCGGGGCTGAGGTTGACATCGGTGCCGTCCACGTTAATGGTGGCCTTGTCCATCTTCACACGAGTGGAGTAAATAAGCCCCTTCTTTTCGTCGTTGGTGGCATCGTGGGAGACCGAGGTGACCTTGGCGTGGATCGTGCCGTATTTGGTGTACTGGAAGGTCTCAACCTTGACTTCGGCCTCCTGGTTTTGCTTGACGAAGCCGATGTCCTTGTTTTCGATAAAGGCTTCCACCTCCAGGGGATTGTCCTGGGGTACGATCAACATGACTGGCTGGGCGGGGGTAACCACGCCGCCAACGGTATGGACGGCCAATTCCTGCACCGTCCCTGCCACTGGTGCGGTCAATTGCATCAGTTTGCTGTGGGTTTCGGCTTTCTTGAGTTCCTGTGCCTGGGTGGCGGCCTTTTGCTGACCTTCGGTGATGCTGTCCAGGCTCATTCGGCGGGTTTCTGCGGTCATGGCTGTGCTTTGGCCGTTGGCTTCATGGATGGCCGCTTGGATTTCGTTGAGGCGGCTGCGCTGATTGGCGAGGTCGGCCTGTTGTTCGATGTTGATTTGTTTGCGTTCCAGGTAGTCGTGGCGGGTAACATAGTGCAAATCGACCATCTCCTTTAAGTCGTCCGCCCGTTGTTTGGCGATGGGCAGGGTTTGCTCCAGCTTATGCACCAGTTCCTGGGTGGAGCGCAATTCAGCCTCGCGCATGGCGATTTCGGACGCGATGCGGCCCAACTTGGCAGTGTATTCATGGTATTGGCCGGACAGCAGGCGCTGGGCTTCCTCAAATTGGGCGTTATTGATGTTATCAGGCCGTTGTAAGCTTGGGGGATTGCCCGTTTTCAAAGCTTCCAGTAGCGCTTTACCGCGCTGTTCCTGCAACCGTGCCATCGCCAGGTCGCTAATTATCCTGTCCTTGTCGGCCTGGGCGCTGGTGGCGTCCAGTTCGATGAGGACATCACCGGCCTTGACGGTTTGCCCATCGGCGACATGGATAGCCTTGACGGTGGCCGTCTCGAACGGTTGGATGGTTTTGGTGCGGTCGTTGGGGACAATCTTGCCTTGGGCGGTGGCGACGACATCAATATGGCCGAAGATTGACCAGATCAGCGTCAAAGCCGCAAAGCCGATCAGCAGCCACATGGCAATGCGTGGGGCTGGAGACACCGGGGTTTCCTGGAGTGACAGGGCGGCAGGCAGGAATTGGGCTTCATAAGGCAGGCGCTGGACAGTTTCCATCTCGGCGCGGTGCTGCCAAGCCAGTCCAAATGCCGCGCTGTAGCGTTTGACCAAGTCGCTGAAGGCTTGTAATCGTACACCCATAGTGATTACCTTATCCTTGCTGCAAGCGGTAAAGCCGCGCGTAATGGCCAAGGTCATTACGCAATAGCTCGGCATGGCTGCCAGTTTCCACGATCTGGCCGTGATCCATGACCACGATCCGGTTGGCATCGCGCACGGCTGAGAGGCGGTGGGCGATGATAATCACGGTACGGCCTTTACAGATTGCCTTCATGTTGTCCTGGATGATGCGTTCGCTCTCATAGTCCAGGGCACTGGTGGCCTCGTCAAAAACCAGCACCCGTGGGCTGGTCATCAATGCACGGGCGATGGCGATGCGTTGGCGTTGTCCGCCGGAGAGGGTGGAACCGTGTTCGCCCACCATCGTGTCGTAACCTTCCGCCAATTCCAGGATAAATTCATGCGCCCCGGACAGCTTAGCGGCCTGGATGACAGATTCCAGCGGCGCTCCAGGGTCGGCCAGGGCTATATTGTCACGGATGCTGCGGCTGAACAGGACGTTTTCCTGGAGGACGACACCGATTTGCCGCCGCAATGACGATGCGTCTGCAAGAGCTAAATCAATGCCATCAGCTAAAACACGTCCGCGTTCTGGGGTATACAGCCGCTGCACCAGTTTGGTCAGGGTGCTTTTGCCGGATCCGGAGCGCCCGACTATGCCGATGACTTCACCGGCGGCTATATCCAGGTCGATGTTTTTAAGCACTTCCTGACCGTCGGGGCGGTAACGGAAAGTGACTTCTTCTAAAGTAATGCGCCCAGCCAAGGGTGGCAGTGCGCTTTTATTGCCGGCCACTTCGGTGCGGGTGTTGAGGATGTCGCCCAAGCGTTGCACGGAAATGCCGGTCTGCTGGAAATCCGTCCACAACTGCCCTAGGCGCATCACGGGTTGGGCGACTTGGCCTGCCAACATGTTGAAGGCGATGAGTTGGCCGACGGTCATCTTGCCTTCAATGACCAATTTAGCACCGACATACATGGTGGCGACCGTGACCAGCTTGCTGATCAGCGTCACCCCGCTGTTGGCGAAAGTGCTGATGGTGGCGGTGCGGAAGCTTGATGACACGTAGGCGGCCAACTGGTTGTCCCACTTCCTAGTCCAATGTGGTTCTACGGCCATCGCCTTGACGGTGTCGATACCGCTGATGGTTTCGACCAGGAAGGCCTGGTTTTCTGCGCCTCGGTTGAATTTTTCGTGCAACCGGGCGCGGAGCAAGGGCGTGAAGGACAGCGACAGGATCACATAACAGGGCAAGGACAATATGACAATCAGGGTCAGCGACTTGCTGTAGGTGAACATCACGGCGATAAACACCACAGAGAACAGCAAGTCCAGCACTAGGGTGATGGCGTTGCCGGTCAGGAACGAGCGGATGTTCTCCAATTCTCTGACCCGTGCAACCGAATCGCCCACCCGCCGTGCCTGGAAGTAGGCCAACGGCAAGGTCAACAAGTGCCTGAACAGCCTAGCGCCCAATTCCACGTCAATACGGCTGGTCGTGTGGGCGAAGACATAGCTGCGTAAGGCTGTGAGTGTGACTTCAAACAAGATGACTACTGTTAAACCGACGGCAATGACATCTAGGGTAGTGAAACCCCGGTGTACCAGCACCTTGTCCATCACCACCTGGAAGAACAAAGGGGTGATCAGGGCAAAGAACTGGATCACGAAGGAGACCAACAGCACTTCTAACAGCAGTTTGCGGTACTTGACCACCGCCGGGATGAACCAGGTGAAGTCGAACTTGGCCATCTCCCCTGCTAGTGAGGCGCGGGAGGTGAACAGTATCAGGGGGTAGAGGCCATTGGAACTGGGTTGCTTTTTGGCTTTGGTTGGGGATTCTCCGTCTAACGTTGTTCCTTCTCCTGTCGTTTGCCTTCCATTACCCAAAAAACGTGCTATCAAACCGTCAAACGTCAGGGATTCTGGACGGCCTGTAAGCGGGTCGTGGATAAGAACTTGTTGGTTCTCGACTTTGGCGAGGATGAAGAACCGGCCATCGGTGCCAATGGCCATGGCTGGCAGTGGGGTTTTGTCCAGCCGTTCAAGAGGGGTCTTGACGATGTTAGCTTGCAACCCCAGCTTTTTAGCGGCCAACAGGATTTCGGTTTGGCCAAAAGGCTGTCCGCCGGCCTTGAATTCGTGGGAAAGTTGGTCGGCATCGGCAGCAATGGCATGGATACGGGCCATAATGACCAAGCAGTCCAGGCCGGAATCAACAGGCTTTGTCTCTTCAGGTGTCTCTATCTGTTGGGTCATTGCTGTCCGGTTGGCAGGATGCTACCCTGATATTTACAGGTAGTAGGGGATTCCTGCATGTTTTATTTTATGAGTCTTAAGGGTGGTTTTGTCACCTTGTCAGGTGAAAGTATAGCGATAACGGCAAGATTTGTATAAAAATAATGCCGTTGGGTAACTTTTAATCGTCAGCTTCCAGCCCTTTCGGTTAGGCGCAATCAGCCATTCAAACCAAACAAATACCTTCCTTTACCTTGATCGGGGCGAAGGAAGGGGATTTATCGAATCAATATTTGACGAATTAATTTAAAAAACCATCGTGATTAATGTCCTTATTGCCAGTTGGCAGCAATCACCGGTGCCAAGGCGGTCTGGTAGTTCGTCGGCAGGGTGGTTTGTCCCGCCGCCGGCGGTGCGAACGCGGCCATGGCGGAAACCAGGTTCTCCACCTTGGTGTCGAGCAGGGTCTTGGCGCCGTCGGTGGTCTTGAACTGCTCGACATGGTTGGCGGCACCGCCATACCAGTTGCTGATGGTCATCTTGTCGCTGGTGCCGATGATGCTGACTTCCAGGTTGGTGCCGACGTGCCGGAACCAAAGCTGGTCGTTGGCGACCCCCGCCAAGAACTGGGCAACGTCGGTGTTGCCGACGGTTGCGTCAGTATCGACCACGGTGTCAACGCCGTAGCCGCGTCCGAGCTTGTAGGTGTCATTACCGGCAGCACCCGTCAAGGTGTCCGCGCCTGCACCTCCGTCCAGGGTGTCGTTGCCGGCTCCGCCGGACAAGCTGTTGATGCCGCTATTGCCGATTAACACGTTGGCTGATGTATTGCCTGTACCATTGGCGGCACCAGTTCCTGTGAGGGTCAGGTTTTCGACGTTGGCCCTGTTGGTCAGATCGAAGGTGATAGCGGATTCGACCGTATCGGTGCCTTCACTGGCAAGCTCGGTGATGATGTCGGTGGCGACATCGACCATATAGGTGTCGTTACCGGTGCCGCCCTTCATGGTGTCGTTGCCTAAGCCACCGATAAGCCGGTCGTTGCCCGCGCCCCCTGTCAAGGTGTTGGCTGCCCCGTTGCCAGTCAACACATTGTCCAGGGCGTTGCCCGTACCGTTGATGACAATAGAACCCATGAGGGTCAAGTTTTCGACGTTGGCCCTGTTGGTCAAGTCGAAGGTGATGTTGGATTCGACCGTGTCGATGCCTTCACTGGAAAGTTCGGTGATGACATCGGTGGCCACATCGACCACATAGGTGTCGTTACCCAAACCACCTTTCATGGTGTCGTTGCCCAAGCCACCGATTAGGCGGTCATTGCCTGCGCCCCCTGTCAAGATATTGGCCGCGCCGTTGCCGGTCAAGACGTTGTCCAGGTCGTTGCCAGTGCCGTTGATAACGCCAGTGCTAGTCAAGGTGAGGTTTTCGACGTTCGCCGAGAGCGTATAGGTCGCACTGGACTGGACGAGGTCGGTGCCTTCTCCCGTTTGCTCGGTGACAACATCTGACGTATTGTCGACGACATAAGTGTCGTTGCCAGCCCCGCCAACCAGGGTATCGATGCCCGTGCCGCCGTTTAGGGTATTGGAGGCGCCGTTGCCAACCAACACATTGCTGAGCGTGTTGCCCGTGCCGTTGATGGCGGCGGTACCGGTCAAGGTCAGGTTCTCTACGTTGACCCTATTGGTGAGGTCAAAAGTGATGTTGGTTTCGACCGTGTCGATGCCTTCATTCAAGTTTTCGGTGACGATGTCGGTGGCGACATCTAGGACGTAGGTGTCGTTCCCAAGTCCGCCCTTCAGGGTGTCGTTGCCTGCACCGCCAATCAATCGATCATTGCCACCGCCACCGGTCAAGGTGTTGGCCACGCCGTTGCCTATCAGCACGTTGTCCAGGGCATTGCCCGTGCCGTTGATGAGGCCAGTGCCCGTCAAGGCAAGGTTCTCGATGTTGGCAATATTAGCCAAGCTATAGGTAATGTTGGCCTCCACGGTGTCGATGCCTTCACCAAGGTCTTCAGTAACCACGTCTAAAAGGGTGTCAACGACATAGGTGTCGTTGCCCAGGCCACCCAGCAATTCATCGGCACCGATACCCCCATTAAGCCTGTCGTACCCGTCGTTTCCCTCCAGGTAATCAATCCCATCGCCCCCGTTAAGAATGTCATTGCCCAGCTCACCATAAAGCTCATCATTGCCAGCATCACCATTTAAGATGTCATCACCGCCATCCCCATAGATAATGTCATTCCCGTTGCCGCCGTAAAGCGTATCATTGCCAACAACATAGTTTTCTGAATTGATCGGATCGTAGTCGCCATCAAGATAATCGTCGCCATCGCCACCATAAAGGGTATCATCACCCCCCAATCCATATATCTCATCACCACCACCTAGGCCATCTATCGCGTCGTTTAAAGCGGAACCGTACAAGATGTCATCCAAGTTGGTGGGAACGCTAATAATCCCAGCGGCTACAGTCGCCACATCCCAGACCGTATTGTCAGCAAAGCGTATTTTTTCAATTTGGTTGTTATAGTCAGGGCTTTCATATATAAAGTAACCTCCAACCGTAATCGTGTCGGTAGTGCCTCTAAGCGTCAATATAAGATCATTGCTAGTGCGTATAACTTCTATATCAGATGCCGCAATCCCCGCGCCAAATTGAATGGTGTCGATTTCCCCCGCCGTGGCTGAAACAAGAAATTCAGATACGTAATCCTGTCCCCATCCCCGGTCAAAAAGGTAGGTGTCGGCTCCTTCATTGCCATACAGTTCGTCATTCCCGGCACCGCCAGACAGCGTGTCATTTCCGCCGCCACCGAAGAGCTGGTCAATTCCCGCACCGCCATCTAAATAGTCGTCCCCGCCATTGCCGTTCAATTGATCTAATCCAGCGTCCCCTAGCAAGCTATTTGCTGAATCATTGCCAATGAGGATATTGTTTTGTGAATTACCGATACCGTCGATATTGGCCGTTCCGGTGAGCGTAAGGTTTTCGACATAGTAAGACAGCGTATAACTGACACTTGCCAGAACAGTATCGCTGCTGCCACCAGTAGCATTGATATAAGAGTATGGGTAAGCACTCATTAAAGTGGCCTTGTCCCAAGCGCTAATGCTATAAAATTTTTCAGAGTTAACATCGGATACTAGATCCCCTACATTATCGACGACATAGGTATCATTTCCTGCCCCCCCATACATAATATCTGCGCCGGTACCACCATCGAGAAGATCGTCGCCAGCATTCCCACTGAGCGTGTCATTTCCGGCATCCCCGTATAGCTTTGCTGACTGATTTTGGTTATAGCTAAAATCCACACCCAAAGTATTATCTTGGGCATCCCCAAAAAGCCTGGTATTCCATGCGCCACCGGTCAGCACTAAGCCTTCAATATTTGCGAAGCCTAAATCGGAAATCCGAAAATCTTTGTTATCATCAATAGAATTAAGGGTAGATAGATATACTACGTCATGACCTTCACCAGCGGCTTCAATGACCGTATCATTCAACCCGATGAAATATTTGTCATCGCCCATACCCCCCTTCAAGATATTGGCCGCAGTATTCTCATAACTGTTGAAATAGTTATTGCTGGCATTACCAGTACCAGTAGTGGCATTAGTCCCATTTAAAACCAGTCTGTCAGATACGTTGGACTGAAAGCGATCATTGTTTGTATTGTATAGTTGCTGATCGAGAGAATAATCAATACTGCTGGTTATAATATAGGCTCCGTTATGGTAGGGGGAAAAAATTCCTGGTTCATATCCAGTAAAGATTTTATCCCCTGGATTATCGACATAGACGATGGCCGTGTCCGAGCCATTGATCACCATGGTGTCCGCCCCGGCCTTGCCATCTAACGTGACCAAAAAGCCTCCGCCCGGACTCTTCAAGACATTATCAAGGTCATTACCTGTACCAGATATCCTGGTTGGCCAGCTTACCCCACTTCCTAGATATTTAAAGTAGAGGTTCTCTTGGTTGGCTTCCAGTGTGTAGGAATATTTGCTGTAAAGTAGGTCAACGTAAATTGTATCAATCCCTTCGTTGGCATTCTCTATGACAATGTCGTTGACGCTATCCACGTAGTAGGTATCATCACCCATACCGCCCTGCATCGTGTCGTTGCCGGCTTCACCTTGTAAAATATTATCGCCTATATTGCCAATGAGTACGTTATCTAGGTTATTGCCGTAGGCACCGCTGTATAACGAGCCCGTCAAGGTAAGGTTTTCGACATTGGCAGGCAGCCTGTAAGTCGTTGAGGCCAGCACCGTATCAATTCCGCCGTTTACTGCTTCTATGATGGTGCCGTCCCCAAATCCGATGTTGAAAGTGTCATTGCCCGCCGTACCGGTCATAGTAACCGTGGTAAAGGGTTCTTTATGGGCCTCAATGTCGGCTGCCAACCACACAGGCCCTGCGCCATTGTCAAATTCGATGCGTTCGATACCTGTAAATTCGATTTGTGTCCGGCTTCCGTCAATGACCAATGTCGAGCCATATAACTTGACATGTCCAGGCAAAACACCGGCGCCAAGACGGAGTGTGTCGATCAGGCCGTCTTGGCCGTTATCAAGGGCTTTGTCGTAGCCATCGCCACGGCCAAATAGGTACATATCTGCCCCGTACCCGCCTTGCATAACGTCATCACCTGCGCCGCCATACAGGGTGTCGTTGCCGGGTTCGTTATCGGCGCCAGAGTCATCTCCGCCACTGATTCCGTAACCTGTCAATGAATCATTCCCGTCACCGCCTTCCAAAATGTCGTTGCCTTTACCGCCCTCAATTGTGTCATTGCCAGCGCCTCCCTTCAAGGTGTCGTCCCCTGACAAGCCTCTTATATTGTCATTGCCGCCCAAGCCGTCGATTGCGTCATTTTCGAAGAAACCGCGTATGAATTCACCACTTTCCGTTGGGTTAACAAAGACTTTCGCTTTGATATCCGCATAGGTCCATACTGTGCCGTCCGCAAATTCAACCCGGTCTATACTATTCGCGCTGTTGTTCGCATTAAAAAAGTTTTTGAGGTGTAGCAGGTTATATTGGTTTTCGGTCTGGCTCTGGTTGGGGTTGGGGACGCTGAAAGTAATGTTTTCCTCTGAATTATTGGAAAATATATTCCGGCTTAGGGTGACCTGTGACGGCAGGATGCCTGCACCAAAGCGGAGTACATCATTATTGCCGCTAGTTTCGTAAATGGTATCCATACCATCGCCCAGGTTGTACACATAGGTGTCATCGCCTGCACCGCCCGTCAGGGTATCGTTACCCTTATGGCCCGACAGGGTATCGTTACCCGCACCGCCGTAGAGGGTGTCAGCGCCTGCGCCGCCGTAGAGCTTGCCGCCGTCGTCGCCCAGGCTCAAGTTAAGGGCCGTGGTCAGCGTGGTGCCGACCAGCGTCTCCAGGTCCAGTTGGCTGCCGTTGGCAAATTGCAGGGTGGCATCGGTGCCATAAAAGGCATCCTCAAGCTTTAGGGTTTCGCCGCTGTCCAGGGCGATATCCAGGCGGCGGTACTGGCCTTGGTCGCCGAAATTGGTCACCACCAAGCCGCCAATGCCAATGCCGTTGGCCTGCGCCAATTGGATGGTGCTGTGGCCTTCGGTGTCGTTGATGGTGTCCCCGCCTGTGACATTGATATAAAAGTCGTCGCCCGCGCCGCCTATCAATCTATTAACGCCGCCCATCCCGCTGATGCGGTCGGTGGTGTTGGTGCCGTAAATCGTGTCGTCAGCGGCGCTACCGGCGAGGTCGATGCCGCGTGCCAGCAATTGGCCGATGTTCAGGGTAGTGCCGTCGGCAAAGCTAAAGCTGTTGACGGACGACGTTTTGAATATATCATTCTGGTCAATGCCGGCGATATCTACCGTGTTGCCGTCACCCAAGTCCAGTTTTAGGGTGGTGTACACAGTGGGGTCGTTGGCGAAAGGGCTAATGTGGTCAAGGCTGAGCTTGATGGTTGTTTCATCGATGCCCGCGCCAAAGATGAGGTTCGAGTCCCGGTCGGGTTCAAAAATGGTATCCTTGCCTTCATTGGCATTGATGATGTAAGTGTCGTAGCCTGAATCCCCGGCTAGAAAATCGTTCCCATTGCCGCCAACGAGTACATCATCGCCAACTTGCCCACTAAGGGTATCATTGCCTTCCCCACCGAAGAGTATGTCGTTGCCTTCCTGACCATTGAGGCTGTCGATGCCGTCTTCGCCAAAGATGACATCGTTGCCGCTCCCAGTCCAGACGTAGTCGTCGCCTTTGCCCGCGTAGACAACATCATTCCCAAAATCGGCCGGGGTCATCTCGCCCACAGCGCCATTGTATATAAATTCACCGTTTGTTTTGGTCACGTTCCAATTGAAGTCCTGCACCACCCAGTTGGCATCGCCGATGATGTGGTCATCGCCTGCGCCGCCGATCAACAGGTCGTTGCCGCTACCGCCGGCGAGGACATCGTTGCCAATGCCGCCAATAAGTGTGTCGTCGCCTTGTTCACCGGATAGCCAGTCGCCTTTGAGTCCTGAGCCGGTTTGGCCGTTGCCGTTGGCGATGGCGGCTGCAACGGTGACTTGCGTATCGGCATACAGTTTGTCGTCTTCGATGCCACCGGAGAGGATATCCTGCTCGGTACCACCCAGCAGGGTGTCCTTGCCAGCGCCGCCTTTCAGGATGTCCTTGTCGGCCTCGCCCAATAGGATGTCGTCGCCCAATCCACCGTCCACGATGTCGTCGCCTGCACCGCCCTTGACGACGTCGTTGCCGTCCCCCGCCATGGCAAAGTCATTGCCGGTGCCAAGCTCGATCAGGTCGTGGCCGCCACGGAAGGCGTTAACGACATCGTTGCCGCCTCCGCTGGTGATTTTGTCGTTGCCGGGGCTGTCGTTCAGGTAGTCGGCATGTGTCGGGTTTGGGTTGCCCGGAAGGGGGTTGCCCCATTGGTCGGGCTGGCTTTGCACCCCGTCCTGGGTGGGGTCAGTGTCCAAGGGGTCAAAGTCGCCGGTGATGTCGTTGTCGGTTTCCGGGTTGAGGTTGAGTTGGGGGTCGGCTTCAGGGCCGGTAAGGTTTAGGCCAAGGTTGCCAGCCTGGAAGTTTTTGATCAACATATTGCCATCAACCACTATGTCGCCGCCAGTGTCCTTGTTGCCGGTGACGAACACGTAAGTGTGCTTTTTGTTGTTGCCGTCGGTGAATTGATATACGCGGTTGTCACCGTTTAGCTTGCCCTCGCCCAACACAATGCCGTCTTCTTTGATTTGGCCTGAACCGTCACTGTCCACTATGGCGTCAAAGCCGTCGCCGGAATTGTAAATATAAGTGTCAAAGCCGTTGCCGCCCGCTAAGAAATCATTGCCTTTACCGCCCTTTAGTGTGTCGACACTGTTATCAGCGTTTACACCGACTATCTCACCCCCTTCCAAGGTATCGTTACCTTCGCCACCTTCCAGCCAGTCGGTGCCCTTGCCGCCATGTAAAACATCATCGCCTTGGTCGCCATACATAAAGTCGTCGTTGCCTTGGCCGTATAAGATGTCATTGCCTGTTCCGCCCTGTAATTCGTCAGATCCTTTGCTGCCGACAATAAAGTCGTTTCCACCACCACCGTTGAGGGTAACGCCATTCAGTAAATTCAATAACCCTAGAAAATCATCGCCAATCCAAAGCACGTCGTTGCCCTCTGTCCCTTGGGCGTTTTCGGTAAGATTGGTAATGTTAATGTAACCATTGCTTTCTGCCCACACTATGCCTTCATTAATTTTCGCTTGATCTCCCGGGTTATCACCAAAGTCAGAGCCCCAAGGAGCATTTGGAAGTTTAAGATTAAGAAATACATCTGCTCCGACTTGTGCATAGCCTGCGAAGCGATCCAATATTTCTATGGGTATGCCCAAAGCCGTACCGACAACCCCATAATTGAAGTTGCCGAAATCCTGCGAGGCTTGGCTACTATTATAGGTTGGGTAGTTAATGGCGTATTTGTAGTCCATCGGGCCATGTGGCATTACTTGGAAAAAAAACCATTCGAATTTTTGCGCCAAGGTCATGCCGGCGGTTTGGACCAAGGCTTTGGCAATATTGGCCTCGACCGTAACAGGTAAGCCATTGGTTTGTGGCGATGGAGGAAGGCTATAGGGTGCTGTTGTAGTCATTGTGATCCCACAGATTAAAGTTAATAGGCGATTGTTAAATAAGACAAATCAAAACTACTTTGCGTCGGTTTGTTCCAACCTGTAGTTTTCGGTGAACAGATACCAATTCTTTCTTAATACGATATAACACGACTCGCTCGGCATAATAGGTTCGCATTTTTCGAAAGAATTAAAAAACTTAGGCGGCGGGTATTCCATATAAACATAACCACCATCCCCCTTCAAATCGTCATGAAAACGAACCATCCTTTTTTTTGGTTCATCGTTTACATAAATCATATAACTAAGATTGGCTTCATCCAGCAGCTTTAGGTATTCAGCCCACCGTTCTTTACTTAAGCCACGACCTGCGAATGCAGCACCTTCTCTTGGATGCCCGATGAAAAATGCGTGGATGTCTTCGTGCTGCATTTGCTCAAGCTTTTCAAAGACGGGAAAATGCTCGTTAAAATTTTCCCGTGCACGTTCTTCCCAATGGCTTCCCCATATCCAGTACAGGATAAGAGAAGCTATAATGAGCAATAAAATTTTCCAGTTCATATTTCAGTTCCTAAGCAGTATTAAGGAGTTATATACTTGATTTGACTGTTAGCCGTAAGGCACTAACCAACGGGCAGTAAACCACATGGTTTCTACCCCTGCCATAAAAACTCTGATTAATCCATTGTTCATTTCAAACCTTTGAAATCATTTTAAAATCATCAGTGGCGGTCACCACCTGCCGCAACCGCCCCATAGCCGTCGCCTATCGGGACAATCCGGCCTGTCAGCCATCTAACCACCGCCCTGAGCTAATGCCGCCATGCCGCATTATTAATAGGGTCAGCAGTGGTCGCGATACGCTGGTTTGGCCTATACCGGTAAGGCTCAGGCTACACCTTTGCACTGACCTAATTTAACTGCACTTAACTGCCATGTTTTGTCCCCGTTGTTGATGCAGGCGCACTATTCCTTCACTGCTGGTTGTGCAGTAGGGCATCAGCCGGTAAAGCGAGCAATTTTTGAGGATGCACAAGTATAGTTGAACCCAATACAATTTCCCGGGCTTTAGAAAAAATGTGACGCTCGTCACAGTTTTTTAAGCTTTAGGTTGAAAATAAGGATTGGCGGTTTCGGATAATAACTGCAATTTTCTGAGAAAGGTGGTCAGCTGATATAGTTTGCCATTTTTCTCGCCAAAGGAAAATGCATAATGAACTACAAACAACTGACCGAGAACGAACGATACCAGATTTACACCTTATTGAAAGTGGGTTTTAGCCTAAAGGCGATTGCTGCTGAACTGAACCGGCATCCATCAACGATAAGCCGCGAGCTAAAGCGCAACAAAGGGTTAAAGGGCTACCGGCCAAGACAAGCGCAGCGATTGGCCAGCACCCGGCGCAAACAGGCGCATAAGGCGTGCAAGTTGACAGCAGAGGTTATTGAGTGGATGACCTGCCTGATACGACAGGAATTGAGCCCCCAGCAGGTGGTGACCTACCTTTGGCAACATAAGCAGGTACGGATGCACCACGAGACAGTGTACCAGTGGTTATATGCTGATAAAGCGGCTGGCGGTAGGTTATACAAACATCTGAGGATCGTGTCCAAGCCCTACCGCAAGCGTTATGGCAGCTATGATAGCCGGGGTAAGATAAAGAACCGGGTCGCTATTGATGCACGTCCGGCGGTAGTTGAAACGCGCGACCGTATTGGCGATTGGGAAGGAGATACGGTGATCGGCAAAGGCCGGAAAGGGGCGCTACTCACTTTAGTGGAGCGCAAGACACTGTATACGGTGATTGCCCGCCTTGAAGGCAAGCACGCGGACTTGCTGGCACAGGCAGCGGTAAAAGGCATGCAGACGCACAAGGATCACGTACATACCATCACGTTCGATAATGGCCTGGAATTCGCCTGCCATGAACAGATTGCCGCCGGGGTAGGTGCGGACATTTACTTCGCACACCCATACTGCTCTTGGGAACGCGGGACGAATGAAAACACCAACGGGCTGATCCGGCAGTACTTCCCCAAGGGGACTGATTTCAGCACGGTGACGGACGAGGAAGTTGCGTTTGTGATGGGCCGACTAAACGACAGGCCTCGTGCCAGCCGGGGTGGAAAATCGCCACGGGAATTATTTTTAGGGCAGCGGCTGGATTTGCTCGCTGCTTAACTGATTGCACTTATTACTTGAAACCGAGATTGTTTTTGTCGGGGTATCGCATTTTCGCAGCAGTGTATGGATAATAATCGGTCATTGATATAGGTACAAATACCTAGAGCGTCAACTGAAGGGCTGTCACTCTTTTGGTTGGCTTACAAACCAATGAAACCGGTAAACTATTTTGACATTCGCATTGCTTTTTTTGCGGACAATGCCGTTAAGGTCGGATCAAGCGAATGCGGAGAGATGTTTGGAAAGCTCCAGTTTTCAAGCTAAGTCGACATCATTTTTGTTGCGGATATTAAGCAACCAATCCGGTCAAATAGAATCCACTTGTCAGGTGAAAGTATAGCGATAACGGCAAGGTTTGTATAAAAATAATGCCGTTGGGTAACTTTTAATCGTCAGCTTCCAGCCCTTTCGGTTAGGCGCAATCAGCCATTCAAACCAAACAAATACCTTCCTTTACCTTGATCGGGGCGAAGGAAGGGGATTTATCGAATCAATATTTGACGAATTAATTTAAAAAACCATCGTGATTAATGTCCTTATTGCCAGTTGGCAGCAATCACCGGTGCCAAGGCGGTCTGGTAGTTCGTCGGCAGGGTGGTTTGTCCCGCCGCCGGCGGTGCGAACGCGGCCATGGCGGAAACCAGGTTCTCCACCTTGGTGTCGAGCAGGGTCTTGGCGCCGTCGGTGGTCTTGAACTGCTCGACATGGTTGGCGGCACCGCCATACCAGTTGCTGATGGTCATCTTGTCGCTGGTGCCGATGATGCTGACTTCCAGGTTGGTGCCGACGTGCCGGAACCAAAGCTGGTCGTTGGCGACCCCCGCCAAGAACTGGGCAACGTCGGTGTTGCCGACGGTTGCGTCAGTATCGACCACGGTGTCAACGCCGTAGCCGCGTCCGAGCTTGTAGGTGTCATTACCGGCAGCACCCGTCAAGGTGTCCGCGCCTGCACCTCCGTCCAGGGTGTCGTTGCCGGCTCCGCCGGACAAGCTGTTGATGCCGCTATTGCCGATTAACACGTTGGCTGATGTATTGCCTGTACCATTGGCGGCACCAGTTCCTGTGAGGGTCAGGTTTTCGACGTTGGCCCTGTTGGTCAGATCGAAGGTGATAGCGGATTCGACCGTATCGGTGCCTTCACTGGCAAGCTCGGTGATGATGTCGGTGGCGACATCGACCATATAGGTGTCGTTACCGGTGCCGCCCTTCATGGTGTCGTTGCCTAAGCCACCGATAAGCCGGTCGTTGCCCGCGCCCCCTGTCAAGGTGTTGGCTGCCCCGTTGCCAGTCAACACATTGTCCAGGGCGTTGCCCGTACCGTTGATGACAATAGAACCCATGAGGGTCAAGTTTTCGACGTTGGCCCTGTTGGTCAAGTCGAAGGTGATGTTGGATTCGACCGTGTCGATGCCTTCACTGGAAAGTTCGGTGATGACATCGGTGGCCACATCGACCACATAGGTGTCGTTACCCAAACCACCTTTCATGGTGTCGTTGCCCAAGCCACCGATTAGGCGGTCATTGCCTGCGCCCCCTGTCAAGATATTGGCCGCGCCGTTGCCGGTCAAGACGTTGTCCAGGTCGTTGCCAGTGCCGTTGATAACGCCAGTGCTAGTCAAGGTGAGGTTTTCGACGTTCGCCGAGAGCGTATAGGTCGCACTGGACTGGACGAGGTCGGTGCCTTCTCCCGTTTGCTCGGTGACAACATCTGACGTATTGTCGACGACATAAGTGTCGTTGCCAGCCCCGCCAACCAGGGTATCGATGCCCGTGCCGCCGTTTAGGGTATTGGAGGCGCCGTTGCCAACCAACACATTGCTGAGCGTGTTGCCCGTGCCGTTGATGGCGGCGGTACCGGTCAAGGTCAGGTTCTCTACGTTGACCCTATTGGTGAGGTCAAAAGTGATGTTGGTTTCGACCGTGTCGATGCCTTCATTCAAGTTTTCGGTGATGATGTCGGTGGTGACATCAATGGAATAAGTGTCGTTCCCAGCACCGCCCTTCATGGTATCGTTGCCCGCACCGCCAATAAGCCGGTCGTTGCCCGCTCCTCCAGTCAAGATATTCACCGCGCTATTGCCAGTCAATACATTGTCGAGGACATTGCCAGTGCCGTTGGTAGCGGTGCCGGTTAACGTTAAATTTTCAAAATTATCGCCCAATGTCCACGACACGGAGCTTTGGACTAAATCAGTCCCTAACCCGATATCCTCAACGATAAAATCAGAAAGGCTGTCGACCACATAGGTATCATCCCCTTGATCGCCGTACATCTCGTCATTGCCAGTACCGCCATTGAGGGTATCATTGCCTTCATTGCCGTACAGGTAGTCATTGCCGCCAAGCCCCGTCAGTGTGTCGTTACCTGAACCGCCTTCTATGTTTTCACTTAAGTTAGTCCCTATCAGCGACAAGTTTTGGTATGACGTAACCAAGTCGAAAGAGTCCGAGGTGGTCAGGTTGCCTGAGTCCCTTGCCGTTATCAGGATGCTGAGCGTACCGCTTTGTGTTGGGCGGCCATAAAACAATAAGTCGCTTCCCGAACGGTAACTGTTTAACCAGGTGGGCAGCGGGCTGCCATCGGCCAGTGTCGCGGTGTAAATGAGCGAAGCAGTTGTGTCTAAGTCATCGGTAAAAGTCATGGGGACTGAGTTTTGGAAATACTTTCCTTCAACGACTGCCATGTCAGGTATTGCGCTGACAAGCACCGGCGCTTGATTATTCACCATCGCATTAACAGTGCCCAAATTCCAAACAGTATTAGTCGGGTAATTGCTGAACCTAATCTCTTCTACCGAATAAGGTGTTGTGCCTCCGTTATCGAAATAATGTTGGATAGTGAGGGTGTCGGTTGTGCCGGCAATTGAAAGCACCAAGTCATTGTTGCTGCGGCTGGCGCTTACCTCGGAAGGCAATATGCCAGTTGACAACTGAACGGCATCGATCTTGCCAACGGTTAGGTCGTAGCTATTGATGATGTCTTGGCCCGAGCCTTTGCCGAAAACATAAGTGTCGTTACCTTCCCCACCGACCAAGGTGTCATTGCCGAGCTGGCCATCTAAATAATCATCGCCTAGGCCACCTTCCAGACGGTCTGTCCCGTCGCCGCCGAAGAGCTGGTCATTCCCGTCAAGCCCTTGCAACGTATTGGCAGCGGCATTGCCACTCACCATGTTCATCAAATTATTGCCGGTCGCGTTGATGGCTTCAACGCCGGTTAGGGTAAGGTTTTCTACGTAGTTCGTTAAGGTATAACCGATGCTGGTAAAAACACTATCATTCCCAAATACATCGTTGGACTCAATGACCGAATCAGCCACATTGTCGACATAGTAAATGTCGCTTCCGCTTCCGCCTTGCATCAAATCTGCCCCAATGCCGCCATCCAGGGTATCAAGGCTTAACCCCCCATATAATTTGTCGTCCCCTTCGCCGCCTTTCAAGGTGCCGTAATAGTTCTGATAATTAGAATTGGTGGTGTCAAAATTGATGGCAAGCGTATCGGCTGCTATTGTCCCTGTTAAGATAGCCCCTTTACCTTTACCTGCCAGCACGTAGTTTTCTATATTAGGGAATGACTTATCGGCAATGCGATATTCTTGGTTTGCGTCGGCGACTGTGCCGTAAACCTTGACAGTATCGTTGCCTTCACCAGCCGCTTCGACAACATTGTCGTTAAACCCAACGACATAGGTATCGTCGCCTAAGCCCCCCGTTAAAGTATTGGCCGCTGAATTTTGCGAGCCATCCAGGATATTGTTCACCAGGTTACCGGTGCCATTTATTGCATTGTTGCCTATCAAGGTTAAGTTTCTGTGTGCTAAGTGCGTATAAAGTGGACTAGCTTGTTTAAGGGTATAATCAATAGAGCTAAAGATTATGTTAGGCGTGCCGATCACTTTATCGCCAGGGTTGTCCACATAGACATTGACTAAATCCGTATCCATTATGACCATGGTATCGGCACCGGCCTTCCCGTCCAAAACAATGGCTTCGTGTCCGTTAGCAGTCCTGATATAAGCGCCTCCGCCAGGGCTGACCATGACGTTATCGAGGTCATTGCCGTAGTTATACCGGGTTATTTCCGACGGGTTGGGATACCAGCTAGTATTGGATACCTCTCCAGGGCTGACCCAGTTTTTAAGGTTGTAATACCCCATGTAGAGGTTCTCGACGTTGTCCGGCAATGTCCCAGTGCCAATCTTGGTGTCTATCCCTTCGCCGGGGTTTTCGATGATATTTTCCACCCCAAAGTACCAGTCGTCGCCCAACCCGCCGTAACCGGTGTCATAGCCTTCCATGCCGCGCAAGATATTGTCGCTCGCATTGCCCCTTAGGGTGTTATTTAGGGCGTTCCCAGTGGCATCAGTATACCGATCACCAGTCAAGGTAATATTCTCGACATTGACAGGCAGAGTGTAAGAATCCGATGCAAAAATGGTATCGATTCCACCATCTGCTGCCTCAGTAATGGTGTCGGCGGTATTGTCTACCACAAAGCTGTCATTGCCGGCAGTGCCGATCACGCTATTTGCCGTAGTTTCAATGCTATGGGCGGCAATATCTGCCGCTAACCAAACCGGACCCAAGCCATTGTCAAACTCGATACGTTCGATGCTGTTATAAAAATCTATTTGGGAATGGCTACCGTTGATAACTAACACCGAGGGGTAGTCTTGGTAGAGGGTGACATCCCCTGGTAATACACCAGCGCCTAAGCGCAAGGTGTCGATTGAACTGTCCAAATCATCACTTATTACATCATGGCCATCACCCCGGTCAAATATGTAGGTGTCTGCTCCAAGACCGCCTTCAAGTTGGTCGTTACCGAAACCCCCATATAGGGTATCGTTACCGTTATAACCAACGAGATCGTCATTGCCGATGCCACCGTATAGGATATTATTCCCTGGCCCGCCAATTAGTAAATCTTCCCCCGCCCCGCCGTCCAAGGTATCGTCACCTGCATTACCGTAGAGCTGGTCATTGCCATTGTAACCGTTGATCGTATCGTTGCCTGTGTTGCCGGATAAGATATCGTTACTTGCACCGCCAAACAGCTTGTTCCTAACGCTTGGAAGCGCAATGTTCAAGGGTGCGGCCAAATTTGCCCCCACAACCGATTCCAAGCTTATCCTACTGCCGTCACTAAATTCCAAAGCTGCGTCTATCAGCAAGCCATTTTCTATTTTGACGATACCGCCGTCGCTTAAGTTTAGGAGGATGTTTGCAGTGGTGCCGGACTCATAACTGACTGGGTTGTCTTGGCGTAGGGTAATGCCAGCGGCAAATTTGACCGTGCTTTTGCCGACATCGTCGTAGAGTGTATCGCCAGCGCCAACATTCAAATAAGTGTCATCACCGTCGCCACCTGCCAAATAGTCTGCGCCCAGACCACCGTCCAAGGTGTCATTCCCCGCCTCGCCAAACAACAGGTCATTTCCCGTACCGCCATCAAGCAGATCGTTCCCGTCGCCACCGGCCAGCTCGTCCCTGCCTGCGCCGCCATATAGCTTGTCATTGCCGACACCACCGCTAAGGCCACCATCACCAGCCGTATTGCCGTTACCCGCGCTCAGGTCGTCGCCCTCCCCGCCGTCCAGGGTATCGTCGCCGTCGCCACCCGAAAGGAAATCCACGCCAGCGCCGCCCAAGAGGCTGTCGTTGCCAACGCCGCCGTACAAGTTGTCATTCCCGTCCATGCCATTGATGCGGTCAGTAGTGTTAGTACCACTGATGGTATCATTGCCTACAGTTCCATCCAGGTCAAAGCCACGTTCTAGCAGTTGGTTGATACTGAGCGTACTGCCGTCCGAAAAGCTGAAGGTGCTTACCGAAGAGCTGTTGAACACGTCGTTTTGGTTAAAGCCTTCAATATGCACTTGGTTGCCGTTGCCCAGGTCAAGCATAAGCGAGCCCAGCCGGAGCTTGATGTCTTGCTGGTTGACCCCGGCACCAAAGATAATGGTGCTGTCCTTGTTGAGGTCTGTTATTGTGTCCTTGCCTTCGTTGGCGTTGACGATAAAAGTATCGTGGCCTTCATCGCCGAATAGCTGGTCATCGCCTACGCCGCCAATCAGTATGTCATCGCCGGAATATCCCCTTAGGATATCATTGCCCTCCCCGCCGTCCAGGTAATCATTGCCCGTGCTTTGTTCGGTTTCGGAAAGTACGCCTCCAATATAAACATCAACACTACTATCACCTTTCAGTATGTCATCACCCTTGCCGCCAAAGATAATGTCATTGCCGTTCATTCCCATTGCTCCGTCATTGCCGTCTTCGAGGAAGATTATGTCGTTACCGCTACCAGCCCAGACGTTGTCATTTCCGTTGCCTGCATAGATGATGTCATCGCCGGGGTCTGTTGGGTAATATAAGCCGCTACTAGGGGCAAAATTACTCGTAAGTACCCAACCGATATAGTTTGTCTCCCATTCTGTGTCACCAAATATTAGGTCATCGCCTACGCCAGCAACAATCAGGTCGTTGCCGCCCCCGCCGAATAAGGCATCGTTGCCTATTCCCCCGATCAGTGTGTCGTCCCCGCTTTTGCCAGTCAGCCAGTCGCCTTTTAGCCCGCTGCCGGTTTGGGTGTTGCCGTCGGCAATGGCTTGGCTAACTGATACCTGTTGGTCGGCATAAAGGTTGTCGTTGCCTATGCCGCCAGTCAGGATGTCGCCGCCGATGCCGCCCTCCAGCACATCGTTGCCGTCACCGCCATAAAGCCTGTCTTGTCCGCCCAAGCCTTGAATTCGGTCAATACCAACCGTGCCGTAGAGGTTGTCTTGGCGGCCTGGGTCAGGTTGGCCGGGATCAGTAATAAGGTTGCCGTTGGCATCATAGCCTTCCTGTACCCCATTCGTGGTTGGGTTGGTGTCGATGGGCATTCGGTCGCCGATGATGGTGGCTTCAATCGGGGTTAAAGGTGCTGGCCCAGTAAGGGTAAGGCCTAGGTTTCCAGTCTGGAAGTCTCGGATGAGCATGTTGCCGTCAACAAGCAAATCCCCACCGGTATCCTTATTGCCGGTGATAAACACATAATCGTGCTTTTTTCCGCTGCCGTCGATGTATTGGTAGACCCGGTTGTCGCCGATTTGCGTACCTCCGCCAAGGACAAAGTTGTCTTCCTTGATTTGCCCCAAGCCGTCACTGTCCACTATGGCGTCAAAGCCGTCGCCCGTATTATAGATGTAGGTGTCGATGCCTTGGCCGCCCACTAAAGTGTCGTTGCCACCGCCACCTTTGAGTGTGTCATCGCCGATGCCACCATACAACGCATCTCTCCCAAGCCCGCCATCCAGCGTATCATTGCCGCCTAGTCCAAACAAAACATCGTTGCCTAAACCAATTAAAAACCCACCATTTATGACATCATCGCCGCTTGTGCCGAACGTGGTATCTTTAAACAAATTTGATATTGCTGCTTCTAGGGTGTCGGCGGTTAAATTCTCTGACACATCTTTCAAATAGCTCTTAAAATCGTCATACGTTACTTCGGCAAAGTTAAGAGTGGCGTTGAGTTTAATGCTCGCCGATTCTTGCATCACCTTAAATACCACGCTCAAACCTACATCTTGATCACTTTCCGCTGCAAGATATGCAGCTATTTCAGGCTCCCCTAGTAACAATGCCATCCAAGAACCATTACTATTCAAGCTGTATGTATAACCATAAGAAAATGTTGCAATTGCACCCCAAATGGCGCTACCAGTCGCATCACCACCTCCAAATAGGCCAAATTTGTCAATGGTTCTCGCCATTGCCGTGCCGGTCATATCAACAAACTGATCTATATTTCCCGCTTCTGCAATAATTTGACCTATTTTTTTAGTACCGCCCGTCAACACCGTATCCCAAAAATAAAACGCGCCGCCCCATTGGCTGAGATTCAAATGAGCCACATCAATTGCAGCTTGAATGTCGTTCTCTACTTGAGAGGATAATTCCGGGATTAAACCTTCATGTTGTCTAATATCGTGATAAATCTTTTCACCAATTTTGTTACTAATGAGGGCTATATTCGCATCTGTTGCAGGAATAGTATGAGCCGCTTCCAAGCTCAATATATTGATTTGCTGAATAAAATAGGCCGATGGCGTGACCTTCGATTCTGGATTATCATTATTTGCGACAGCATTTAAATAGGTATTAATTTTTGCCGCTTGTTCAAACCAATACCGTTGCTCATCCGGCATTTGGTTGCCAACCTTATCATGAATAAACTGGTACATGCCCGCGTAGTCGGGAGTCGGTGTGTCGAGCCCAAATCTTGTTTGCATTTCCTGAAATTGAGCAGCCGTTAGTGTAATTGCCATCTGTATAATCCTCTAAATATTAACGATTGTGTTGAATGGGTGATACGTTCCAAGCGTCTAAAAGCCGCCAAATGGCCGCATCAATCTCTTTGGCACGATGCAAATTCTTTTGATCGGTAAACCATTCTAGGCTTAATCCACCATAAATAAATTCATGGCTTTGGCCATATATATTGTTTTTAGTATCTGCCGAAGCGTAGAAATGAAACCCTGAAACCAATATGTTTTCAGACGTGCCAAAGCACCGCTTACCAGCATGGCCGTCTTTAAAGCCATAACAATCCAGCCCGTTCTCGCTGACTTTGGTGCTAGCATCTAATTCTTTCATCAACGATAACTCAAATAATTGGCGTGTGTTGTAGCGTTCAGGCCCACCGTGTGCGCGTACTTGTGTCATATTTAGCTTGTAGACACTAACGAACACCTTCACTTGATTAGAGTCATCAATTCCTTCTCCACCATAAGGGCTGGTATCTGTCACCTTCCCCTTAGCCCCGTTCAACATCAAGCTAAACTCCAATTGGTGGTCGCTATAGGGCATTGGCAATTTTTCTACCTCTTCTTTGCTGATGGGGGCAAATTTTTCTGGCACATAATCAATGGGGAATTGGCCTACATAATGCTCAAGCTCTGGATGATAAAAATCAGCTTCACATGGAGCACAATATGTGTCCGGAATATGCTCGCGCCGCTGCCCCAACTTGGCTTTAATGATGAGTTGTGGGGTTTGCTTCCATGTTACAACGTCACCCTCTTTGGAAATGACAACGTCTTCTTGTTGTAAACACCCCCCCAATAGCACCGCTATCATTAAGGCCATAAGGCTTATTAACCGGCGGGCAGCGTACCGCATGGTTTTTCCGCCACTGCCATCAAACATCAAATTCAATCTCTTGTTCATAACTCACCTTTGCAATCTTTTTAAACTCATCAAATGCTGCTATCAACTGCAATCGCCATAGCAGTCGCCTATCGGGACAATCCGGCCTGTCAGCCATCTAACCACCGCCCTGAGCTATTGTCGCCATGCCGCATTATTAATAGGGTCAGCAGTGGTCGCGATACGCTGGTTTGGCCTATACCGGTAAGGCTCAGGCTACACCTTTGCACTGACCTAATTTAACTGCACTTAACTGCCATGTTTTATCCAAGTTGTTGATGCAGGCGCACTATTCCTACACTGCTGGTTGTGCAGTAGGGCATCAGCCGGTAAAGCGAGCAATTTTTGAGGATGCACAAGTATAGTTGAACCCAATACAATTTCCCGGGCTTTAGAAAAAATGTGACGCTCGTCACAGTTTTTTAAGCTTTAGGTTGAAAATAAGGGTTGTTTTTGTCGGGGTATCGCATTTTCGCAGCAGTGTATGGATAATAATCGGTCATTGATATAGGTACAAATACCTAGAGCATCAACTGAAGGGCTGTCACTCTTTTGGTTGGCTTACAAACCAATGAAACCGGTAAACTATTTTGACATTCGCATTGCTTTTTTTGCGGACAATGCCGTTAAGGTCGGATCAAGCGAATGCGGAGAGATGTTTGGAAAGCTCCAGTTTTCAAGCTAAGTCGACATCATTTTTGTTGCGGATATTAAGCAACCAATCCGGTCAAATAGAATCCACTTGTCAGGTGAAAGTATAGCGATAACGGCAAGGTTTGTATAAAAATAATGCCGTTGGGTAACTTTTAATCGTCAGCTTCCAGCCCTTTCGGTTAGGCGCAATCAGCCATTCAAACCAAACAAATACCTTCCTTTACCTTGATCGGGGCGAAGGAAGGGGATTTATCGAATCAATATTTGACGAATTAATTTAAAAAACCATCGTGATTAATGTCCTTATTGCCAGTTGGCAGCAATCACCGGTGCCAAGGCGGTCTGGTAGTTCGTCGGCAGGGTGGTTTGTCCCGCCGCCGGCGGTGCGAACGCGGCCATGGCGGAAACCAGGTTCTCCACCTTGGTGTCGAGCAGGGTCTTGGCGCCGTCGGTGGTCTTGAACTGCTCGACATGGTTGGCGGCACCGCCATACCAGTTGCTGATGGTCATCTTGTCGCTGGTGCCGATGATGCTGACTTCCAGGTTGGTGCCGACGTGCCGGAGCCAAAGCTGGTCGTTGGCGACCCCCGCCAAGAACTGGGCAACGTCGGTGTTGCCGACGGTTGCGTCAGTATCGACCACGGTGTCAACGCCGTAGCCGCGTCCGAGCTTGTAGGTGTCATTACCGGCAGCACCCGTCAAGGTGTCCGCGCCTGCACCTCCGTCCAGGGTGTCGTTGCCGGCTTCCGCCGGACAAGCTGTTGATGCCGCTATTGCCGATTAACACGTTGGCTGATGTATTGCCTGTACCATTGGCGGCACCAGTTCCTGTGAGGGTCAGGTTTTCGACGTTGGCCCTGTTGGTCAGATCGAAGGTGATAGCGGATTCGACCGTATCGGTGCCTTCACTGGCAAGCTCGGTGATGATGTCGGTGGCGACATCGACCATATAGGTGTCGTTACCGGTGCCGCCCTTCATGGTGTCGTTGCCTAAGCCACCGATAAGCCGGTCGTTGCCCGCGCCCCCTGTCAAGGTGTTGGCTGCCCCGTTGCCAGTCAACACATTGTCCAGGGCGTTGCCCGTACCGTTGATGACAATAGAACCCATGAGGGTCAAGTTTTCGACGTTGGCCCTGTTGGTCAAGTCGAAGGTGATGTTGGATTCGACCGTGTCGATGCCTTCACTGGAAAGTTCGGTGATGACATCGGTGGCCACATCGACCACATAGGTGTCGTTACCCAAACCACCTTTCATGGTGTCGTTGCCCAAGCCACCGATTAGGCGGTCATTGCCTGCGCCCCCTGTCAAGATATTGGCCGCGCCGTTGCCGGTCAAGACGTTGTCCAGGTCGTTGCCAGTGCCGTTGATAACGCCAGTGCTAGTCAAGGTGAGGTTTTCGACGTTCGCCGAGAGCGTATAGGTCGCACTGGACTGGACGAGGTCGGTGCCTTCTCCCGTTTGCTCGGTGACAACATCTGACGTATTGTCGACGACATAAGTGTCGTTGCCAGCCCCGCCAACCAGGGTATCGATGCCCGTGCCGCCGTTTAGGGTATTGGAGGCGCCGTTGCCAACCAACACATTGCTGAGCGTGTTGCCCGTGCCGTTGATGGCGGCGGTACCGGTCAAGGTCAGGTTCTCTACGTTGACCCTATTGGTGAGGTCAAAAGTGATGTTGGTTTCGACCGTGTCGATGCCTTCATTCAAGTTTTCGGTGACGATGTCGGTGGCGACATCTAGGACGTAGGTGTCGTTCCCAAGTCCGCCCTTCAGGGTGTCGTTGCCTGCACCGCCAATAAGTCGGTCGTTGCCCGCTCCTCCAATCAAGATATTCACCGCGCTATTGCCAGTCAATACATTGTCGAGGACATTGCCAGTGCCGTTGGTAGCGGTGCCGGTTAACGATAAATTTTCAAAATTATCGCCTAATGTCCACGCCAAGGAGCTTTGGACTAAATCAATCCCTGAACCGATATCCTCAGCTATTAAATCAGCAAGGCTGTCGACCACATAGGTATCATTACCTAGTCCGCCATACATCTCGTCATTGCCGACACCCCCATTGAGGGTATCATTGCCTTCATTACCATATAGGTAGTCATTACCGCCAAGTCCACTCAACGTATCGTTACCGGTACCGCCTTCAAGATATTCACCCAAGTTAGTCCCTGTAAGCGACAAGTTTTGGTAAGACGTCACCAGATCGAAAGTATCTGAGGTAGTTAGGTTGCCTGAGTCCCTCGCCGTTACCAGGATGCTGATGGCACCGCTTTGGGTTGGGAGGCCATAAAACAATAAATCGTTGCCCGAACGGTAACTGTTTAACCAGGTTGGCAATGGGCTGCCATCGGCCAGTGTCGCGGTGTAAATGAGCGAAGCAGTTGTGTCTAAGTCATCGGTAAAAGTCATGGGGACTGAGTTTTGGAAATACTTTCCTTCAACGACTGCCATGTCAGGTATTGCGCTGACAAGCACCGGCGCTTGATTATTCACCATCGCATTAACAGTGCCCAAATTCCAAACAGTATTAGTCGGGTAATTGCTGAACCTAATCTCTTCTACCGAATAAGGTGTTGTGCCTCCGTTATCGAAATAATGTTGGATAGTGAGGGTGTCGGTTGTGCCGGCAATTGAAAGCACCAAGTCATTGTTGCTGCGGCTGGCGCTTACCTCGGAAGGCAATATGCCAGTTGACAACTGAACGGCATCGATCTTGCCAACGGTTAGGTCGTAGCTATTGATGATGTCTTGGCCCGAGCCTTTGCCGAAAACATAAGTGTCGTTACCTTCCCCACCGACCAAGGTGTCATTGCCGAGCTGGCCATCTAAATAATCATCGCCTAGGCCACCTTCCAGACGGTCTGTCCCGTCGCCGCCGAAGAGCTGGTCATTCCCATCAAGCCCTTGCAACGTATTGGCAGCGGCATTGCCACTCAGCGTGTTCATCAAATTATTGCCGGTCGCGTTGATGGCTTCAACGCCGGTTAGGGTAAGATTTTCTACATAGTTCGTTAACGTATAACTGATGCCAGCAAAAACACTATCATTTCCAAACACATCGTTGGACTCAATGACCGAATCACCCACATTGTCGACATAGTAAATATCACTTCCATCTCCGCCTTGCATCAAATCTGCCCCAATGCCGCCATCCAGGGTATCGATGCTTAACCCTCCATATAATTTGTCGTCCCCTTCACCGCCTCTCAAGGTGCCGTAATAGTTTTGGTAATTATCAATGGTGGTGACAAATTTAATGGTAAGTGTATCGGCTGCTGCCGTCCCTGTTAAGATAGCCCCTTTACCTTCGCCTGCCAGCATGTAGTTTTCTATATTTGGGAATGCCTTGTCGCCAATGCGATATTCTTGGTTTGCGTCGGTGGCCGTGCCGTAAACTTTAACAGTATCGTTGCCTTCACCGGCCGCTTCGACAACATTGTCGTTAAACCCAACGACATAGGTATCGTCGCCTAAGCCCCCCGTTAAAGTATTGGCCGCTGAATTTTGCGAGCCATCCAGGATATTGTTCACCAGGTTACCGGTGCCATTTATTGCATTGTTGCCTATCAAGGTTAAGTTCTTAAATTGAGCTTGTTGAAGGATATAATCAAGCGAGCTAAAAATGATGTTTGGCGTGCCGATTATTTTATCGCCGGGGTTGTCTATATAGACATTGACGAGATCCGTACCTTTTACGACCATGGTATCGGCACCGGCCTTCCCGTCTAAAACTATGGCCTGGGTCCGTTTGTGGTAGCGACGTAAGCGCCACCACCAGGGCTGACCATGATGTTGTCGAGGGCATTGCCATAGTTATACTGTCCAAGTGCAGACCGAATCGGATACCAGCTAGTATTGCCCACTTCCCCAGGGCTGACCCAACCTTTTACGTTGTAATACCCCATGTAGAGATTTTCTACGTTGTCCGGCAATACTCCTGTACCCACCATGGTGTCGATCCCTTGCCCAGGGTTTTCGATGATGTTTTCTACCCCAAAGTACCAGTCGTCGCCCAAGCCGCCGTATCCTGTGTCATAACCCTCCATGCCGCGCAGGGCATTGTCGCTCGCATTGCCCCTGAGGACGTTGTTTAGGGTGTTACCGGTAGCATCAATATACCGCTCCCCAGTCAAGGTAATGTTCTCGACATTGACAGGTAGCGTGTAAGAATCCGATGCAAAGACGGTATCGTAACCGCCGCCTACAGCTTCAGTGATGGTGTCAGCAGTATTGTCCACAATAAAGCTGTCATCGCCAGTGGTGCCGGTCATGCTGTTTGCCGTGGTAGCAGCGCTATGGGCAGCAATATCGGCCGCTAACCAAACGGGGCCAAGCCATTGTCAAACTCGATCCGTTCAATGCAGTTATCATAAAAACCTATTTGGGAATGGCTGCCGTTGATGACTAACGTGTTATAAGGGTAGCCTTGATAAAGGGTGACATCTCCGGGTAACACGCCCACGCCCAAGCGCAAGGTGTCGTTTAAATTCCCAGTTTCCGCATTACTTACGCCATCACTAATCAAATCAAAGCCATCCCCCCGGCCAAATAAGTAGGTGTCAGCGCCATTGCCGCCCATCAGCCAATCGTTACCGGTACCCCCGTACAACGTATCGTCACCAATTTCATCTTTAACGCCCGGGTCAGTTGGCGAATAACCATAGCCCAGCAACCGGTCGTTTCCAGCCCCACCTTCTACGGTGTCGTTACCTAAACCACCCTGGATGTCATCATCTCCTGCACCGCCTTTTAGTAAGTCATTTCCCGCTTTGCCATTGATCGCGTCATTGCCGCCCAGGCCGTCAATTACATCATCGTCGGCGTATCCCAATAAGCTATCATTACCTTGAGTGGGTACGAGCGCCCTAGATTTTATATCATCATAAGCCCAGGCCGTTCCATCACTGAATTCGATGCGGTCAATTCTGTTCGTGCTGTCGGAGCTTGCGAAATAGCCAACAATGTTAATGTATTGATTATTTTTATAGGTTAAGTTGAGATCGTCATCATACCTAGAGATGGTCACGTCAGCAGCGGCCATCCCATCCTTAAAACGAAGGATGTCATGATCGCCCCCGGTTTCGATGATAGTATCGTTACCGTCACCGGCATTTATCTCAAATATATCATTGCCAAGGCCACCATAGAGGTTGTCATTGCCTACACCACCTTCCAGGGTGTCGTTACCGAAGTCCCCGTTTAGCGTGTCATCTCCAAGCCCGCCTTTAATCAAGTCATCACCGACACCACCAAATAAAGTGTCATTGCCTTGCCCACCATCTAGGGTGTCCCGTCCTGAATCTCCATATAACCTGTCATCGCCGCCCAAACCAAACAATGTGTCGTCATAGGCGCCTCCATTAAGATTGTCCGAACCTTCTGTACCCGTTAGGGTTAGGCCGGGTATGTTCACTGCAAGGTCGAAAATGTCGGATGCCGACAGGTTGCCCGTATCTTTTGCCGTTACTTTAATGCTGACAGTCCCGGTCGCCGTTGGGATGCCGTTAAAGGTACGGGTCATACTGTCGAACGTCAACCAGGCGGGTAAGGCACTGCCGTTTGCCATTGTCACAGTGTACGTGAGTTCCGCCCCCGGTGCGGGTCTGTAAACGCATTTGCCGCTATCGTATAGCTGTAGGCATTGCCTTGATAGGCAAATTGGTCAGCTAAAGGCAAATCGAGTACTGGCATCCTGTTTTGTGCTATGTTCAAGATAAGGTACTGGCCGACAGCAGCACCATAGTTGTCCGTACCCCAAAGGACAAATTGCTTCGCCCCAAGGTCAACCGTACCAGGCGTACCGCTAAATGCGCGGCTGGCCGGATCAAAATTGAGCCAGGACGGCAAGGACGTACCGTCTGGCATGGTTGCGCTATAGGTGACAACATCGCCCGGGTCTGCATCGATGATGGCATTGGTAGCGACCGTATAAGTGAAAGGCGTACCTGTAAGAACTTGCAAGGCAGGCAGGGAGCTGTTGACCGTGGGCGCGTGGTTGTTGTTGGCGCGGTCTACGGCGATTTGAATTTGAGATTGATCCCAGGCTACGTTGTTGCCGAATTCGACCCGGTCAATTTTATGGTCTTGGGTTATACCGTCAGTCATCGTATTTGGCGCATAGTAGTCCTTAATCCAGACTTGGTCACTAGCCCCTTTAATACTAAAGTAAATGTCATTGCCTGATTGACGGACCAACACATCGGTATCGGCAATGCCAGCACCAAACTTTAGGGTGTCTGTCGCACTTAAGGCATCGGTATTGTCGATTGTGTCTTGGCCGTCGCCCCGTTTGTAGAGGTACACATCGTTACCGGCGCCGCCTTGCTGATAATCTTTGCCAGTGTCGCCTTGAAGCAAATCGTTACCGTCACCGGCCCATAAGGAGTCGTTGCCTGCGCCGCCTGTCAAGCTATTGGCGGCTGTGTTACCAGTCAATACATTATTTAAGTCGTTTCCATTGCCGTTAATGGCGGCAGCACCGGTTAGGATTAATTGATCTACGTTGACGACAAGTGTGAAGCTGACACTGCTTTTTACATAGTCGGTGCCTTCATCAACCATTTCCAACACGACATCGGTTACGCTATCGACAATGTAAGTGTCATCCCCCGCACCACCTGACATGGTGTCGTTGCCGGTGCCGCCGTCCAGGTAATCGTTGCCAGTGCCGCCTTCGAGCGAATCGGCACCTTCCCCGCCCCGCAAGGTGTCATTGCCTGCGCCACCTTGAAGGGTATCGTTGCCGATTTCGCCTTCTAAGACATCGCTACCGTCATCACCCCGAATGCTGTCGTCGCCGTCACCGCCCCACAAGGAGTCGTCGCCAGCACCGCCCGATAAGACATTGGCGGCGCTATTGCCGGTCAAGATGTTGTTCTGGGCGTTGCCGGTCGCATTCGCTGCCGCAGTGCCGATCAGGGCCAATTGCTCTATGTTGGCGCCTAGGGTGAAGCTGATGCTGCTTTGCACCAGGTCAACACCTTCGCCAGCAACTTCAATCACGACATCGGTTTCGCTGTCCACTATATAAGTGTCATCCCCCGCACCACCTGCCATGGTATCGTTGCCGGTGCCGCCATCTAAGTAGTCAGTGCCTATGCCACCATAGAGCTGGTCGTCCTTTCCGTCGCCAAAAAGGGTGTCGTTGCCATTACCCCCAATGAGTACATCAACCCCTTCATATAGCACCGGAACGTTTTCCCCGTCCCCATGTAAGATATCATTATCATCACCGCCTTCCAGGACATCCGAACCGCCCGAGCCCCATAATTGATCGTCCCCCGTGCCGCCAATCAAAGTGTCATCACCATGCAATGATGCATCTAAAGTGGGATGTAGGTTGTCCCCAATCAAAATATCATTGCCGCCCTGACCCAAGATTATATCGTTGCCTGCGCCCCCGAACACTACATCGTTGTCCGCCCCGGCATCAACGATATCGTTACCACCTCCGGCACTTACCCAGTCATTGCCTGCGCCACTATTGATGATGTCATCATCGCCTGCACCCAGGTTGGGATCGATAGCCTCGACTTCATTGTAAGTGGTTCGATAAGTAGTTATGTCGGCTTCTATAGTAACGGTACGTACAGTACTCCAATTGCGACTAGAAGAGGTGATGTCCTTGTCACCATTAATATCATCATCTCCAGCCAAACCTAAGATGATATCTTTACCCATGCCGCCAACTAAAACATCATTGCCGGCATAGCCATATAGTTCATCATCACCAGCACCGCCGCTGAGGAGGTCGCCGCGCAGGCCTGTGCCAACTTGAGTTTTATCAATGGTAATAAATTCATCAAAAGTCTGTTGGGTAGTTGCATAGAGATGATCATTATCATCGCCGCCCAAGAGAATATCGCTGCCTTCGCCACCCTCTAAAACATCATCGCCACCTTGGTTGGCATCCAGGATGTCTTGACCGCCTAACCCTTGGAGCCGATCGTTGCCGGTACTATCGTAGAGCTCGTCTTGCCGACCAGGTTCGGGTTGGTTGGGATCTGTTATGAGGTTACCGTTGGCATCATAGCCTTTCTGTACTCCAGCCTCGTTAAGATTGGTGTCGATGGGCATACGGTCGCCGATGATGGTGGCCTCAATCGGGGTTAAAGTTATTGGTTGCGGCAGGGTCAGGCCGAGTGCGCCAGTGGTGAAGTCTTTGACTTGAATTTTGATGTCCAGCCCGGATTCTTTGGAGCTGCTGATGAACAGGTCGCCCTTTTCGGTGCCGGCAACTTTGTTGAAGGTGAAATAGAACTTGCCGTCGACACTTTGGTAAAAATTTTCCCCGAGTTGTTTGCCGCCGGCCAAAGTCAATACCTCAGCCCCGATTTTAATTTGGCCTGAACCGTCACTGTCCACAATGGCGTCAAAGCCGTCGCCCGTAGTGTAGACGTAGGTGTCGTCTCCACTGCCGCCTTCGAGATAATCGTTTCCGCCGCCACCAGTAATGGTATCATTTCCCGCACCGCCATAGAGATGATCATTTTTGCTAAACCCATTTATAGTGTCGTCGGCCTCTCCACCAAATACAATGCGTTTTTCAGTGCCGCCTAATTGAATTTTAAGTTGGCTGGCAGTATCGATATAAATGGTATTTTGGAGGTTTACGGCAAATAAAGTATTTGTGTTATCAGGTAGAACCCCATCCTGCCTTAACTGCATTTTCCAAGCGAGCATGTCGGTGCGGTCTTGGAGATATTCGTCGGTGAAATTGTCCCGGAATTCAACCCCACCCTCATAGATGTTATCGAACACAGCGAAAGGCCGCAGTTTCACCAACGCTTCGCGATAAGCAGCCCCGAGAGCGTTATCCAGCTTGGCATTCTGAAGCCAAGAATTCTCATCATCAATTATCGTAATATCACCATATCCAGTGACGCCTATAGCTGTTGCAATTGCAGAAGCATTATTCAAATGATTTAACCCGCCACCAGTGCTGGCAGCAGGTAAGGGTTCATAAACATAAGTACCATTAGACGTTAATTGAATATACTTATCTTGCATTTGGCCAGGCCCCAAATTTACATAAGTCACATATAAGGCATCTTTAATTTCTTGTGGTAGTGCGTCCCAATCCGAACCGTAGGCATTGTGATCACGGAACCATTGGTCGGCCTCTTTAATCATAAAACCGTAAAGCCTGGCAGTTACGTTATTGCTTTGATTGACTATGTCTAAAGCCAATTGTGCATAGTTATTGACATATTGACCAAGCACCACATCTGAAGCATGTGCTAACACCAACCTAATAGCTGTGGTCATCTTGAAATTGCCGTAGCCCAAATCCGTATATACGGGATGGTCAAACTTGTCTTGTGTCGATGGCACATAACCGGTATCGCCGCCAACTGCCAAGTAATCCTCCCACCACATGTTGCTGGTGAAATTTCTTCCTAGTGCATAAATATCGGAAGCAACATTGATGGCATGGTTTGCCCAGTAATCGTTATTCTCTTCTGCCATCGCCCCCGCGATAGCGGTAGCGGAAACGCCAAGCGCGTTCGCGGCATCTTTTATATTGTCTGCTTGCAACACTTTGACATAGTCAATAAGCGCTTGGTTACTGTAGCTTTCTTTTGGGGCTGCTGAAAGATAAAATAGTGTGGTCATTTAGTTTTCTCTATTGATAATTAAACTGCGCCTGAACATAATCTTATAAACCAATGCGGCTCAAATTGGCGGTACACGCACTCGCCCCTTATCCAGCTTGACGGGTAGGAGTCCAGGCTTGGAAAGATGCGTAATTTACCGCTATCGCCTGTTAAAGGATGTACATGAAGCCATAAATTCTCGCCTTCGATCCTGGCAATTTCCGGCATAAACACCAAATCTTTAAAGATCAAATGCACGCCACTTGAGGTTACAACTATCCCGAAACGACGCTGCGGGTCGTCTTCATCTACCAATTCAACTTTAATACTGTTGTAGGGATTCAGGGTCGGTATCTTGCCCGCAAGCTGTGCATCGCTAAATTCTTTCATGGCCTTTTGGGAATAAGGATTGAGAGGCCATGTTGGAGCCTCGCCATCAACACGCTTGACTTTTGCCTTTTCCATCAGCGGTTTGTTGCCCGGTATTTTTTCCCAGATTAGGGTTTCTTTTGAAGGCTTCCAATCCCGGTAGCGTTTCACAAGTTCCTCGATTTCTGCCCGGTGTTCATGGAAATGAGCAATCATCTCGTCGTCGCTTTGCAGTGGATTGTAGTGCAACCAATAAAGTAGGCTGCCTATAAGCAGCAAAAATCCTAAAAACATATAACGTTTGAATGTGCCTTTTTGAGTAGGCTTATCATTCTGTTCTTTCAATATATTGATTTCATTCATCTCTAATTCTCAAAAATATAGGCGTAGTAACTAAAAGGCATTGCATCGAATGAACTATTTCCTGTGTGATAAATAATCTTTATAAAGCCAATGTTCATATCAAACCTTTGTAATTCGTTTATACATATCACCTACTGCAATCGGGACAATCCGGCCTGTCAGCCGTCTAACCACCACCCTGAGCTATTGCCGCCATGCCGCATTATTAATAGGGTCAGCAGTGGTCGCGATACACTGGTTTGGCCTATACCGGTAAGGCTCAGGCTACACCTTTGCACTGACCTAATTTAACTGCACTTAACTGCCATGTTTTATCCAAGTTGTTGATGCAGGCGCACTATTCCTTCACTGCTGGTTGTGCAGTAGGGCATCAGCCGGTAAAGCGAGCAATTTTTGAGGATGCACAAGTATAGTTGAACCCAATACAATTTCCCGGGCTTTAGAATTATTGTGACGCTTGTCACAGTTTTTTAAGCTTTAGGTTGAAAATAAGGATTGTTTTTGTCGGGGTATCGCATTTTCGCAGCAGTGTATGGATAATAATCGGTCATTGATATAGGTACAAATACCTAGAGCATCAACTGAAGGGCTGTCACTCTTTTGGTTGGCTTACAAACCAATGAAACCGGTTAACTATTTTGACATTCGCATTGCTTTTTTTGCGGACAATGCCGTTACGGTCGGATCAAGCGAATGCGGAGAGATGTTTGGAAAAGCTCCAGTTTTCAAGCTAAGTCGACATCATTTTTGTTGCGGATATTAAGCAACCAATCCGGTCAAATAGAATCCACTTGTCAGGTGAAAGTATAGCGATAACGGCAAGATTTGTATAAAAATAATGCCGTTGGGTAACTTTTAATCGTCAGCTTCCAGCCCTTTCGGTTAGGCGCAATCAGCCATACAAACCAAACAAAATACCTTCCTTTACCTTGATCGGGGCGAAGGAAGGGGATTTATCGAATCAATATTTGACGAATTAATTTAAAAAACCATCGTGATTAATGTCCTTATTGCCAGTTGATAGAATCCATTTGGAAAGTTAGGGTGCTAAGGGGAATTACTCAGGACATTTTAGATCAACAAGTTAACTTGGTTAACCACTTGTTCCGCTTTGAAGTCCACATGTTTTTGGGAAAATGACTGTGCGGCGTGGCGATAACGGGGGAGTTCGAGCAGTTACGTCAACAGCGCCGCAAAATCTTCTTCCTTGGGTGGTTTTGCTTGGCAATTAGCCCTACACCGAGAGCCTCAATGCGGCGCCCATGAGGTATTGTTCATTATTTTGTGGGACTAACAGTTAGGAGTATGCCGGTCATCAGGCATTGGCTGACGATGCCCGTGCCGCCCATGGAGATTGCAAGGCTGGTAGATTCCAGTAGACGGTCTAGTTGGACAGGTAGAGTGAGGATCAGGCTAATCAACGTTTTACACAAAGCAGACGAAATTACCGATGACGATTTTTAAGCCATTAAAGCAATCTTATTGAAAGGGAAAATGCCGGAAATTAACCGCAATTTTAACATTTCAGGTCGATCAGTATCGCAATACAAATTTATATATTATTTTACGTCATTCAGATAAATTGTTTTTCATGGCAACAAATTAGTTATAGCGAAGGTTTTGAACAGCAGGGTTTTGTCGTTAGCGGTTTAAAATACGATTCCACCTTACGAAACCTGGAATAAACAGGCGAAGAAGCCACGCATATTCCAGATGAAACCCGCCAAATTAACCCGTATATACCTTGACGGGTCGTTGTTGCGTCCCATAATCGTTTAATGTATGGTTAACTAGGTAATGATGATACTGTATGAAGCCTAATTTAGGCTGATGTTCCCAAATTATTGCCCCTGTTGAAGCACTTAACTAATGCCAACGTATAAACAAAGCTTTTCTGGATTTTTTTCAGAATTGAAATCTAGAACAACTGCCAGCTTATGATAATGAGCTTAAAGCCTAAAAATACCGGGGGATACGGACTTAAATTCACCCCATTTATTCTTATATCCATTCTTAACGAAGTATACAAATAAATATAAAATCAACTTGATGACTATAAGGCAACCAAACCCACGTTACATAGCCCACGTCCGAACATCAGATCAAAGCAAACAAACGGTCGCTTCACATTTGCTGGAAGTGGCTGAGATTGCCAAAAAATTAGCCACTAAAATTAATGTTCCTGAAGCAGGTGAGCTGATTGGGTTGCTTCATGATTTTGGCAAATACAGCCAATCTTTTCAGAATTACATCCAGTCCGGCACTGGGTTAATCAATCCAGACAGCGAGGACTTTGTGAATGCCGGTGCGTTAAAAGGCAAAATCGACCACTCCACCGCAGGCGCACAGTGGGTATGGCAGGAACTCAGCAAATATGGCACAAATGGTGAAGTCAAATTATGTGGGCAGATATTGGCGTTGTGTATTGCCTCGCACCATAGCGGTTTGATTGATTGCCTGAAACCGGAAGGCGACAACGGTTTTAAAGGACGTATCGACAAAGGCGATGGCCGCTCTCACTTAACAGAATGCAAAAGCAATGCCGACAGGGTTATTTTAGAGCAAGCCCAACGGCTTGCCGACAAGCCATTACTGTCTGCCATGCTCAGGCAAATAACACGTATCACCCAAACCGAACAACATGGTCAAGTTGTCTCAGCAACGGTCAAATGCTTTTATGTCGGCTTTTGGACGCGTTTTTTATTCAGTTGCCTGATTGATGCAGACCGCATTAACAGTGCCGATTTTGAAAACCCGACAAATATGGCGCAGCGTAATAAGCCGGTATTTTGGGACATTGCTATTGAGCGGTTTGAATTATTTTTGGTTAGCCAACAAGCAACACCAACGCTGTCGCCGATAAATACAATTCGCCAAAAAATTTCTGATACCTGTAAAACCCGCGCCCCAAATGCCCAAGGCATTTATACACTTACAGTACCTACTGGTGGCGGTAAAACCTACGCCAGCCTGCGCTACGCCTTACATCATGCCAAGGCTCACGGTTTAGAACGCATTATCTACATTATCCCCTATACGTCGATTATCGAACAAAATGCCGATGCCATCCGCAAAGTAATAGAACAGGTTGGCGATCAAACCCCTTGGGTACTGGAACATCACTCCAACTTAGAACCTGAAAACCAAACCTGGCACAGTAAACTGGCCGCCGAAAATTGGGATGCGCCGATAGTCTTGACGACGATGGTGCAGTTTTTGGAAACACTATTTAGCGGCGGTACGCGTGGGGTGCGTCGTTTGCATCAACTGGCTAACAGCGTCCTCATTTTTGATGAAATCCAAACCTTACCGATTAACTGTACGCACCTATTTTGTAACGCCCTTAATTTTTTAAGCACCCATGCCAAAACCACGGCAGTGTTGTGTACGGCGACCCAGCCCTTATTGGACAAATTGCCGGTATCCGAAAAAGGCCAGCTTTTTATCCCAAAAGAAAATGAATTAGTCGACGATGTTGGAAAATTATTCAACCAACTAAAGCGCGTTAACATAAGCAATAAAACTAAACCAGAAGGTTGGTCGGAAGCCGAAATTGCCGAATTGGCATTGTCCGAATTTAGTAGCAAAGGCAATTGTTTGGTGATCGTCAACACGAAAGCCTGGGCGCAGGCGTTATACATTAATTGTTCAAAATCGGTTGATAAGGCCAGCCTATTTCATCTAAGCACTAACCAATGTTCGGCTCATCGAAGAGAGCTTTTTCAAAGGATGCGGGAGCGATTAACTAACCAGCAACCGGTCTTATGCTTCAGCACCCAACTAATTGAAGCGGGCGTTGATATAGATTTTGCCAGTGTAATTCGTTTTTTGGCTGGCTTGGATTCAATAGCCCAAGCCGCAGGCCGCTGCAATAGGAATGGCCGTATGGACACAGCGACTGTACATGTCGTCAATCCGGTAAAAGAAACCATTAATCAACTCATCGACATCAAAGTAGGGCAGGAAAAAACCAAATGGGTATTTAGTGAAACTAAGGATAAATCCCTGCTCGATCCAGAGGTTATGGCATTGTATTTCAAGTATTATTTTTATGAGCGGGCGGGTCAAATGGCGTATCCATTGGATGCCAAACAGGTTGGACGGGATGATTCGCTGTTGAATTTACTCAGTGAAAATAAATTGAACATTGGTTCAAAAGCGCAACTACACTTAAAACAATCGTTTATGACCGCTGGCAATGCGTTTAAAGCCATAGATGCACCTACCCAATCCGTTATCGTTCCCTACGGACATGGAAAAAACCTGATTACAACGCTCTGCGGAATCTCTAAAGATTTCAATGCTAAAAGCTATTACCAAAGTTTAAAACAAGCCCAAAAATACAGCGTTAATGTTTTCCCCAATGTTTGGCAAAAATTAAAAGAGCAAGATGCTGTATGCGAAATTCAAGGCGAAGGCGTGTATTACCTAAATGAGCGCTATTACAGCGACGAGTTTGGCTTATCTACCGAGGTTGTTGGTAAATTCGAGTTTATTGATTTATAAAAATTATACCCTAAGGAGGGTGATCCGTGAAAAACAGCATTAGTTTTCGATTGTGGGGCAAGTATGCGTTATTTACTGATCCCATCACCAAGGTTGGCGGCGAAAAGTGTTCCTATCATCTGCCGACTTACGAAGCCATTAAAGGTGTTTTGAAATCCATCTACTGGAAGCCGACCATTATTTGGTATGTCGATAAAGTGCGCGTGATTAAACCATTACGGAACCAAACCAAAGGCACTAAACCTTTAGTTTGGGGCGGTGGCAACAGTCTCGCCATTTATACATTTTTACGTGATGTCGAATACCAAGTACAGGCGCATTTTGAATGGAACGAACACCGCCCTGAACTGGTGGCAGATCGAATTGATGGCAAGCACTACGCTATTCTAAATCGCACTTTAGAAAAAGGTGGCAGGCAGGATATTTTTTTAGGCACACGGGATTGTCAAGGCTATGTTGAAGCGTGCAAATTTGGTGAGGGTGAAGGCGTTTATGATGAAACTCCCGATATACCTTTTGGCCTGATGTTCCACAGCTTTGCTTATCCTGATGAAACAGGCAGTAACGAATTGCATAGCCAATTCTGGCAAGCTACGCTTAAAAAAGGCATTTTAGAATTCCCGCGTCCAGAAGATTGTGCCGTTCGTCGCTTAGTTCGGGATATGAAACCAAAAACATTCAATTTGGATGAAAACATGCAGTCAGTAGTTCGGGAAGAGGAGTCTGTATGAGTTGGATGGAAAAGCTTTATCAAACCTATGAATATGCCAGTCAATCCGATACAACCAAGCCTTGGCCTATTTCGCATTTTGTAAAAACAGCTCATATTGAAGTTGTTATTGATGGCAATGGAAATATAAAGCAGGACAGAATTAGTTTGTTATCTGGAAATGATGCGTTAACACTAATACCTGCAACAGAGGCTTCTGCGGGCAAAGCAGGTGCAAAAATTGCTCCACATCCACTGTGCGATGAAATAGGTTACTGCGCTGCTGATTTTCCAGATGCAATACCCGCAAGAAGTGAGGCTTATCTAAACCAACTTGAAGAATGGTACTTGTCGGAATACACACATCCAAAAGTTATAGCCATATACCGCTATCTCGAAAAGCGGAGTTTATGGCATGATTTAAGCAAAGCCATAGAGTTTCCAATAACGTTTAGCAATAGAAGAGGGCTAAAATCAAAAATTGCTGCTGATAAGGCTTTTGTGCGTTGGAAAGTTGAAGAGGTCGGCAATCCTTGCTCCGGCACATGGGAAGACAGTGATTTAATCGAAAAATGGATTAAATTTGATAAGTTCAAAAACTCAAAAACAGGGTTTTGTTTCATAACAGGTAATGAAACGCGCTTGATCGAAAATCATTCCAAATTTATTAGGCATTCTGGTGATGGTGCTAAGTTAATTTCATCAAACGATGACAGCGGTTATACCTATCGCGGTAAATTTTTGGATAAGCAGGAAGCCTGTGGTATCAGCTTTGATGCCTCGCAAAAAGCCCACAATGCGTTGCGATGGCTTATTGCCAGACAAGGCTTTAGGAATGGCGACCAAGCTTATGTTGCATGGGCAGTATCAGGTAAACCTATCCCTGAACCTTTGGCAGATGCTTGGTCATTTCTTGAGACAGATGATTTTGACTTGGAAAAAGTCGAACAAAATCCAATCCAAATACCTGAAACGTCGATAGACCATTCGATTGATCTAGGCGAATCCTACGCACAGAAACTCAAAAAATACATGGCAGGTTACGCTGCCAAATTAAGCCCTACCGAGCAAATCATCATCATGGGCATTGATTCGGCTACGCCGGGTCGCATGGGCATCCTCTACTACCGGGAAATGTTCAGTGCCGAATTCCTCAATCGCTTGGAAGCGTGGCATGACCAATTTGCTTGGCCGCAACGCCACACAAAAGAGCTTCCTAGTGTTGACGGTAAAAAGCCCAAGACGAAAGTGATTTGGCCGGTCAGTTCCCCAGTTCCCAGGGATATAACCAAAGCGGCTTATGGTGAAAATGTAGCCGATAACCTCAAGAAAAAAGTCATTGAGCGTCTGATCCCCTGCATCATCGACGGTCAGCCATTTCCGCTGGATTTAGTGACAAGCTGCGTACGCAAAGCGACTAACCGGGTCAGCTATGCGAGCGATGAACAGTGGTTATGGGAAAAAAACTTAAGTATCACTTGTGCGCTGTACAAAGGCTATTACCAACGCCACCCCAATTTAACCCAACGGAGAAACTATGCTATGGCACTTGAAGAAAACTACCATTCACGAGATTACCTGTACGGGCGGCTGTTAGCCATTGCCGAACGTATCGAAGAAGTTGCATTAGGCATAAGCGGAGAAAACCGTTCCACGACTGCTGCCCGCTTAATGCAGCGTTTTGCTGATCGCCCATTTGAAACCTGGCGATCTATAGAATTAGCCTTGCAGCCCTACATGCAACGCTTGCGGGTATCCCGTGCAGGGTTTTTAACCAATCGGCAAAAAGAGTTGGATACCGTGCAAGGGCTATTTAGCCCCCAGGACTTTACCAGCAAAGCCGCGCTATCTGGCGAATTTTTACTGGGTTATCACTGCCAACGCCAAAAACTAAGGACTAAAACCACCGATGAAAACCCTTCACAAGGAGACGCAGAATGACTGCATTAAGCCATAAAATTGATTTTGCTATTATCTTCAACGTAAAAAATGCCAACCCCAATGGTGACCCTCTGAACGGCAACCGCCCGCGCACTGACTATGACGGCTTTGGCGAAATAACTGATGTTTGCTTAAAACGCAAAATACGTGATCGCTTGCAATCAGAAGGCCATGCTATTTTTGTGCAATCCGACGAGAAAAAAACCGATGGCATGACCAGTTTGCAAAATCGCGCTTATGCTGAACCGCCGATTGGTTTAGGCAAAAAAACATTCAATGCCAAAGACACCAGCAAAGATAAAGCCGCAGAACTAGCCTGTAAACAGTGGTTTGATGTCCGTGCCTTTGGTCAAGTATTCGCCTTTGGTAAAGAAGCCGATGCGGCTGGGGTATCTATCGCGATTAGAGGTCCAGTGACTATTCAATCGGCCTTTAGTATTGAACCGGTCAGCATTACCAGCACTCAGATTACCAAAAGCGTCAGCGGCGAAGGGGATGGTACGAAAAAAGCCTCCGATACCATGGGTATGAAGCACCGCGTCGATCATGCAGTTTATGTCGCTTACGGCGCAATAACCCCGCAATTGGCTGATAAAACCGGCTTTAGTGATGCCGATGCTGAAGAAATCAAAGCCATATTACCCAAACTGTTTGAAGGCGATGCGTCATCTGCAAGGCCAGAAGGCTCAATGGCGGTAAGCAAGGTAGTGTGGTGGCAACATAATTCCAAAGCAGGGCAACATTCCTCTGCCAAAGTGCATAGCACTTTAACTGTCAATGCCGATGGCAGCTACGAACTAAAACGACTTGACGGTTTAGACCCAGAAGAAATCGATGGCTTTTAATGCTTATCATCCAAAAAGGTATTGCCATAAAATCAAAACTTGCTCCCCTTATTTTGAGTTTGCCGAAGGATGAGAGGATAAAGCCGTTAAGACGTCATACCGGCAGGGATTGCCGGTATCCAGCTCACAGGGTTGTGAATTTGGTTGCCATCCTTGGCTTCTGGATTCCGGCAATCCCTGCCGGAACGACACAGTTATTATTAGCTCAATGGCAATGATGCAACCACTTGAACCCATTTACTTGTCTAGCCTACAACACTATCTATTCTGCCCACGGCAATTTGCCCTGATAGAACTGGAAGACATCTGGATTGAAAACCAGTTTACGGCGGAAGGCCAAGTCTTGCATCAGCGCGTTAATCAGGCTGAGCAGGAAAAGCGCAGTGATATACGCACTGTTAGAGCATTGCGGGTATCTCATGCAGAGCTGGCCATTGAAGGCGTAGCGGATGTGGTTGAATACCACAAACAGCCGGATGGGCAAGACCTGCCCTATCCGGTTGAATACAAACGCGGCAAGCCTAAAGCGCACCGCGCCGATGAAGTGCAATTGTGCGCCCAAGCCTTGTGCCTGGAAGATATGGAAGGCCTTACTGTGCCGGAAGGCGCGTTATTTTATGGCGAAGTCCGTCGTCGGCAAACAGTGCTGTTTGATGAGGAGCTGCGTACCTTAACCCAGCAAAGTATTCTGGCATGCCGAGCAATCTTGCAAACAAAAAGAACCCCCAAAGCCCAGTACCAAGCCAAAAAATGCGGCAATTGCTCGTTATTTGACCAATGCCATCCGCAGGATTTCGGCAAATCTGCGGCTCTTTGGCTTGCCCAGCAACTGGCACAGGATTAACCATGCGTCCCTTACGCAACGTAATTTATGTTCAAACCCAAAACGCCTGGTTGCACAAAGACAATGACAACCTGGTGCTAAAAGTTGAAAAAGAAACTAAAGCACGGATTCCCATCCACAAATTGCAAGGTTTGGTTTGTTTTGGGCAAGTCAGCATCTCGCCCTATTTGATGGCGCATTGTGCCGAAAACGCCATCACCATTACCTATCTTAATCAATTTGGTAAGTTTCTGGCACGGGTCGAAGGCCCAGTTAGCGGCAACGTATTACTTAGGCGTACCCAGCATTTAACAGGTGCTAATATCGAACAAAGCGTTGCGATTGCCCGGACGATGTTGGCTGGAAAGTTGTACAATCAGCGTTACGTCATTCGACGTTATCTTCGGGATTATGGCGACCAGACCACTGCGCCATCCGCACTGGGGGAACTAGCCACAGCGGAAAAACGTTTAACCCGATGTTTAGCGCAACTTGACGACTGCAAAGCCATAGATACCCTAATGGGACGAGAAGGCGAAGCGGCACAAGTCTATTTTGCTGTTTTTCAACATCTGATAAGGCAAGCTGACTTCACCTTTGACGTCCGTAGGCGTAGGCCCCCGACTGATGCGGTCAATGCCTTATTGTCATTTGTGTACACCTTATTGACCCATGATTGCCGGTCGGCATTGGAAACCACCGGGCTAGATCCGGCGAGTGGCTTTCTCCATCAACTGCGTAGCGGTAGGCCGTCGTTGGCATTGGATTTGGCTGAGGAACTTAGGCCAATGGCAGATCGCTTTATTTTATCGTTAATCAACAAAAAACAACTGGGCATTAAGGATTTTGAAACTTGGCCGAATGGCTCGGTAACATTAAAAGAAGAACCGCGCAAAACTTTGCTGGCCGCCTGGCAAGACCGCAAACAAGATACTTTGATGCATCCCTGGTTTGACGAATCGGTGTCGATAGGCCTATTGCCTTGGCTACAAGCCCAAATACTGGCACGGCATCTGCGTGGGGATTGCGACAGCTATGTACCGTTTTTATGGAAATAACCAGGAGAAACCATCATGATGATACTGGTGACTTACGATGTAAGTTTCAAAAACGAAACGGGACCCAAACGCCTACGCAAGATGGCAAGATTATGCCAAGTATTTGGTCAGCGGGTGCAGTATTCCGTTTTTGAAATTGAAATCGACATGGCACAATGGACTCAGTTAAAGAATGATTTAATGCAAGTAATGGATGAAAACGAAGATAGCTTGAGAATATACTATTTGGGCAACAACTGGGAACGACGCGTTGAACACATTGGCGCAAAAAAACCGTTAGACCTGAATGGCCTATTGCTAGTCTAATGCGAACCCCAAGCGTACATAAAAACCCCGGCGCATTCGCATCGCCTATAATCCCATGATTAATAAATCGATTTATTTTTAGGGAGGCGTAACTTAAAATGAAGATGCTTTTGAATCAATTGATTCGCATTTTAAAAGCTATTGACGCTTTGAATTCAATGAATTGAGCAAAGGCCGTCGCGCCCCGCATGGGCGCGTGGATTGAAACATTGGTTTATCGTACATTTTGTTGACACAACGTGTCGCGCCCCGCATGGGCGCGTGGATTGAAACTGAGTCATGTACGCTCCAAAACCGGAACATTTCGTCGCGCCCCGCATGGGCGCGTGGATTGAAACACTTCCAGCGGTAACAAGTGCAGGTAACACACCGTCGCGCCCCGCATGGGCGCGTGGATTGAAACTGGGTAAAACCCCGGTACTCGTGTACGTGGAAGTCGCGCCCCGCATGGGCGCGTGGATTGAAACAAACCCAAGCGATTTATAAAGCCGTGCAATGGAGTCGCGCCCCGCATGGGCGCGTGGATTGAAACCACTCAACGCACTGGTTAAGACTAAACAGGTGCGTCGCGCCCCGCATGGGCGCGTGGATTGAAACCAACCTTCCCGCAACAATGGCGCGGCCAGGGTTGTCGCGCCCCGCATGGGCGCGTGGATTGAAACTACACTACTCAGGAACAGAAGCAAAGACCGAGGTCGCGCCCCGCATGGGCGCGTGGATTGAAACTTCAAGTGTCTTCAAATGCCATTTTGAAGAATTGTCGCGCCCCGCATGGGCGCGTGGATTGAAACATTACTTTGGTGAAGTTATTCCAGGCAATACAAGTCGCGCCCCGCATGGGCGCGTGGATTGAAACGGTATAAACATTAGCAACAACACAATTTTAGATCGTCGCGCCCCGCATGGGCGCGTGGATTGAAACACAAAATATAGTAGTTACTGGGCTTTTTACCCTGTCGCGCCCCGCATGGGCGCGTGGATTGAAACTTACCGTCCCTACGTTCGGCGGGTGAACTCAAGTCGCGCCCCGCATGGGCGCGTGGATTGAAACACGATCAGGTAGTACATGATTGGGAACTGTTGGTCGCGCCCCGCATGGGCGCGTGGATTGAAACAGCCCAGGTGAACCATTGGCCTTTAAGTTGCAAGTCGCGCCCCGCATGGGCGCGTGGATTGAAACATTCTACGCGTACCGGCTTCGTATGTCCCCCACGTCGCGCCCCGCATGGGCGCGTGGATTGAAACTGGTCGTTACCAGTAGCATTAACTACACTAGCTGGTCGCGCCCCGCATGGGCGCGTGGATTGAAACTATGGTCATGGGCTGGGTGTTAAAAACCCTTTGGGTCGCGCCCCGCATGGGCGCGTGGATTGAAACAATAACATTAGCTCTGCATCACCGGATGTATTGTCGCGCCCCGCATGGGCGCGTGGATTGAAACAAAATAACCGGGGAGATTAAAATGTACGATTCGTCGCGCCCCGCATGGGCGCGTGGATTGAAACAGTAATTTTAAGGTGATCGACGCAAATACGTTCGTCGCGCCCCGCATGGGCGCGTGGATTGAAACTGGTAATGGCAAGTCGGTGGTCACGAAAGCGAAGTCGCGCCCCGCATGGGCGCGTGGATTGAAACAATGGGTATGGGGAGTGCTACAATCCAACTGAGGGTCGCGCCCCGCATGGGCGCGTGGATTGAAACTGCCTGGAGTCGTTTACCAGTTGGCGTATGAAGTCGCGCCCCGCATGGGCGCGTGGATTGAAACTACCACGCACATCATCAAGGCACAGGAAGAAGGTCGCGCCCCGCATGGGCGCGTGGATTGAAACTGATCTATGCTTGAAAAGCATTGGAACGTATTTGTCGCGCCCCGCATGGGCGCGTGGATTGAAACCTTGTCGAAGTAGTGCAGCTTTTCGTTGGCGGAGTCGCGCCCCGCATGGGCGCGTGGATTGAAACACCTCCACCAAAGTCCCAACAACGTACATGCACGTCGCGCCCCGCGTGGGCGCGTGGATTGAAACACCGTTCTCGTTGACTTCTTCACCGTAAACAGGGTCGCGCCCCGCATGGGCGCGTGGATTGAAACCGTTCTTCTGGTCAGAAAAAGAACTAGACCACGGTCGCGCCCCGCGTGGGCGCGTGGATTGAAACGCTCATTTAATCCTCGCAGGTTGGGTGCGCTTGTCGCGCCCCGCGTGGGCGCGTGGATTGAAACGCATGAAAACGAGCATGTATGGGATAAGTTCGGGTCGCGCCCCGCGTGGGCGCGTGGATTGAAACAAACATAGATAGGGGGACACTTTGGACGACGACGTCGCGCCCCGCGTGGGCGCGTGGATTGAAACAATACGGGCGATATCGCCGCCCGCGGCGTAAAGGAGTCGCGCCCCGCGTGGGCGCGTGGATTGAAACTTACGATGGCGATATCGTAACGGATGTAAGGCGTCGCGCCCCGCGTGGGCGCGTGGATTGAAACCTGTGGTTGGGGGCAGGCAATAAAGATGAAGCGTCGCGCCCCGCATGGGCGCGTGGATTGAAACCAGCGTTCGTCGATGGCTTGTTCTTGCCCCCCGGTCGCGCCCCGCGTGGGCGCGTGGATTGAAACTGTAATGATAGATAGTGATTTCACAAAAGAAAGTCGCGCCCCGCGTGGGCGCGTGGATTGAAACACTCATGAATTCCGTGGCTCTGCAAATACACTGTCGCGCCCCGCGTGGGCGCGTGGATTGAAACAATTCAAGTACAACCAGCTATTGCAACAGCGCGTCGCGCCCCGCGTGGGCGCGTGGATTGAAACATACACGATAGGACATTACAGCCGCATAAGAGCGTCGCGCCCCGCATGGGCGCGTGGATTGAAACAGTTGAAATAGACCGCCGTAACAACGGCAATTGTCGCGCCCCGCATGGGCGCGTGGATTGAAACGACCAACATAACCAAGCCTGGTACGTGTGCGCGCGTCGCGCCCCGCATGGGCGCGTGGATTGAAACTTAACAAACACAAAGAGGGTTTAAAAGTGGATGTCGCGCCCCGCATGGGCGCGTGGATTGAAACATCTGTAATTACAAAAGAGGTTGCTGATGAGTGGGTCGCGCCCCGCATGGGCGCGTGGATTGAAACCGCTTTTTGGGTGAGGAATTCGCGCATTTCCTCGTCGCGCCCCGCGTGGGCGCGTGGATTGAAACGGTTGTGTGAGAGCCTTGAAATTGAAATTTTGGTCGCGCCCCGCATGGGCGCGTGGATTGAAACATTATTGGCATAAGGGCTTGGGTGCTCTTTGATGTCGCGCCCCGCATGGGCGCGTGGATTGAAACATACCAAATGCCCGGATATAGTCCGGCAGGTCGCGCCCCGCATGGGCGCGTGGATTGAAACCCAAGAACTGGCCAAGACCAACGCCAGCATAGGTCGCGCCCCGCATGGGCGCGTGGATTGAAACGGGCGAGGTTGTATTCGTTGGTGTTGTCGCTTAGTCGCGCCCCGCATGGGCGCGTGGATTGAAACTACTATAACTCTTTATGCTGATTAGGCACTAAGTCGCGCCCCGCATGGGCGCGTGGATTGAAACATCTTCGCTGCCGCCGATAAAGCTCACGCCCAAAGTCGCGCCCCGCATGGGCGCGTGGATTGAAACTTTTTGATAATGCGGGAAGGCTTCGGCATAGACGTCGCGCCCCGCATGGGCGCGTGGATTGAAACACGCACTTGACCGTTTATTTTCTCCAACATACGTCGCGCCCCGCATGGGCGCGTGGATTGAAACCAGCGTTCGTCGATGGCTTGTTCTTGCCCCCCGGTCGCGCCCCGCATGGGCGCGTGGATTGAAACTGTAATGATAGATAGTGATTTCACAAAAGAAAGTCGCGCCCCGCATGGGCGCGTGGATTGAAACTAAACTCATTGTGGCTATTGTGTTTTATCTCTGTCGCGCCCCGCATGGGCGCGTGGATTGAAACACCTGATGTGATCTTACCGTAAAAAACATGATAGTCGCGCCCCGCATGGGCGCGTGGATTGAAACATGCCTAATATGTTCATGTTCACCCCATCCAGGTCGCGCCCCGCATGGGCGCGTGGATTGAAACAACAATATCAGCGCGGATATATGGGACATCAGGTCGCGCCCCGCATGGGCGCGTGGATTGAAACTGACACTTGCGCTCGGTACGCAGTCTATCACCGTCGCGCCCCGCATGGGCGCGTGGATTGAAACGATGTCAAATTGCTTATCATTGGGTGGATATAGCGTCGCGCCCCGCATGGGCGCGTGGATTGAAACTATAAGGGGCATGGGCTTATCCAGATAACCGGGTCGCGCCCCGCATGGGCGCGTGGATTGAAACAATTGCAATCAGCTAATGCTACAAGCAACGTTGTCGCGCCCCGCATGGGCGCGTGGATTGAAACTGGTCAATGCTTTTCGGCGTGGCGACGTACTTGTCGCGCCCCGCATGGGCGCGTGGATTGAAACAAGTCATACAACCCTATATGTGCGAATGACAGGTCGCGCCCCGCATGGGCGCGTGGATTGAAACAGGGTAAGGTCAAAAAACCGCGCCGATTCCGGGGTCGCGCCCCGCATGGGCGCGTGGATTGAAACTTATATAAACGCGATCACTGGTCTTAGACTGCCAAACGGCGTTGAAAACTTTCTAGCAATGTAGCGGTAAAAAGAGTCGAAAAGTTTCCACAACTATACGCCAATCATATAAAGGGTTGAAATGAAAAATGGATATTGGAGCGTATCGGAAGAATCGCAACAATCGGAACTTTAACGGCTTTCACGATTTAATCTCAGTGAATGGCATTATTTGTTGACTTTGTGATCCAGTATCTTGTTCGAGAAGAATGTTAGCCAGAAAATCATCCCATTTTTGCATAGCTTGTATTTTTTCTTGCAGGTAATCATACTTATCATAATGTTTAGTTGAAACGTCATTCATTGAATGATTTTGCAAGCGATCACGTATTTCTTTGCTCAATCCAGCTTTGCCAGCTAGGGTTTTGAATGTCCTCCTCAGGTCTCGAGGTTCAAATTTTTCAATGGTAGAGTTTTTCAACAACCGAGTTATTGCTTGGCTAAAACCATCAAGCGGTAGAGGTTTGGTGTTGCATTTAGCTGGAAAAACAAACCGATCGTGTAAATTTAGCGCACGTGATTCCAACAATAACTCTTGCCCAATATCATTGAGTGGAACAAGATGCGGAAGGTGATTTTTTGTTCGAGATGATGGTAGTGAACCAACGTTGTTCTGACAAATTTAACTCGCTCCATAGCATACCTGATACTTCCGTGAGTCTTTGGCCAGTGGCAAGCATCAGTTTAAATACACGTTTTCGACTGATATGCATAGCGGATTTATCTAATATTTGCCAAAAATGTAATACTTCAGTTTCCGATAATGTTCGCTCCCTTGCTGATTCCTTTTTTAACACCTTGGGAACGGCTGTCACTGGGTTTAACTGAATGTGAAATTTAATTTCCTCTTTCCGGGCCAAGACAGATTTATCAAATTCAATGCCAAAGCGAAAGGCGCTGCTCAGGTAGGATCTTACCCGATTAGCAAATACATTGGCACCTCGTTCACTCATGGGGTACAAAATATCAACTATATGTTTATTGGTAATTTGGTCAGCTTTTGTGGATAAATTCCATATAGTGTAGACATTTGCTTTGAATGCTGCTTCCGTATCTTTAGCATGTTTTATGCTTTTGTTGTTTTTTAGGTCTTCGATGTATAGCTCTAATAACTGACCAATACTTCCTTGCTGTTTGATTTTTGAAGCTTGCTCTTGTTCGATGCGAACTTGCTCAGCTTTTGCGCGTTGGTCACGTTCCTTTTCGGCTTTAGGGTCAATGCCTCTGTTTAATAATCTAGCATAGTCGTTATAAATATATCGAGCCTCTTCCAGCTTCATTTTCCCTTGTGTTTTACCATAAGGGCCTATCGCATAACGGCGCTTTTTGCCATCAAAGTAGTAAATAAAATAAAAGTGTTTTTGTCCCGATGGAAAAACTCTAACTGCAAAGCGTCCGCCATTTCGTTCAGCCTTGGACTCGGTTTTGTAATAATCTCGGGTCTCGGGTTTTAACCCAACAATGTATTGATCATTAAATGACGGCATATAGACTCACTATTCATGTTATATGTGTCCGTTATTGTGGCCGTTATTTAAGTTATTAGCTAGAATTATTTGTTATCGGATGTGATAATGTTTTTTATGTATAGTATAAAAAACATGAGGATATAAATATTTTGAATTGTAGATGTGGGCAGATGACAGCGGATTTAGACTGATTCGTAATCAGTAGGTCGTGGGTTCGACTCCCATCATTGGCTCCATAATATCAAACGGTTAAGATAAAAAGAATATCTTTTTTAATTTCTATGGGGCGCTAGCGGGGCAGTTCAAAATAATAAGCTACGACAAAGCACAATAGAATAGTAGTGTTTTTTGTCTAAAAAATATATCTTCCCACTATGCTTTTTCAACTCATACCAGTCATTTATAATTAGTTTTCTTACGATTAGTTGACCTTCTCTGATCGGCCATGAGCGGTCATAGCATGAGTGACGAAAGCTGACCGTCAAAATGTCAAAAACGGACGCTCAATACCAATAATGCTGGTAAAGAGTACTTTTTATTTAAATAAAAAGTTGCAAAATAGTCAGCTAACGACAGTTCCAATGCTGGTATTTATAGGTAAAATAGAAGTTATTAATCGTTCCATAAGTTTTCGCACATAAACCTATGCCTCCTTTTCCGCATACAAGGTGTCGGGCAATTGAAAAAAGCTTTTCACCAGTTCAATTTTTTGTTGGATAGACCACATGGCCATAAGGATGAGCGTCTCCATTTCAAGCTTGCTTTTGATGGGGTGCTTGCCGACTTCGGCCTTGGCATGGTTCCAAACCTGCTCATCTGGATTCAATTCGGGCGAATAGGCGGGCAGGAAGGCCATCATGATTTGTCCGACTTGCGTTTCCAGAAACGCCTGCACTTTTTTGCCATGATGATAACGTGCGTTATCGGCAATCACGAAGATCGGGCAATCTGCGTCTTGGCGCAATTTTCGTAGGAAACCGATAAATTTCTCGGCATCCATACTTCCGTCAATGACATCAAAGTGCATGTCGCCACGGGCGGAAACGGCACTGATGAGCTTAAAACCAAAACGTCCGCCACTGTCTTTGATGACCGGCATCTCTCCGCGCTTGCCCCAGGTCGATCCTCGGTGCGCGTCACTACGGAAGGCCGCTTCGTCCAGAAAATAGATGCGCGCACGGTGCGCTTTCGCTACCGCCTCAGGGTAGGTCTTGATGCTGTCTGGGTTCTGCTTATACGACTTGTACAACGGTCGCTGTGGGGTTAGACCCAGATGACTGAGAAGCCGGCACAGGGAGCTTTTCGACAACAGAACCGAACGCTCCTTGTGCAAAACGGCGCGGATGGTGTTCAGTGACCACAGACAAAACGGGAGCTTATAGTTCAAAGGGCTTCCCATGGTAATCGCATGGTAGAGCCATTTCATGTCATCACCGCTAATCTTCTTGGGGCGGCCTTGGCGATTGCCCTCAACCAAGGCGTGCCAGCCACCTTGGCGATAACGGGCAAGCCAGTCAAATACGGTCCTCTGTGGGATGTCGAATATGCGGGCGACTAAAGCAATAGGCTCTTTTCTTACGACCACCGCTTCGACAACTTCTTTGCGTTTTTGGCTTCGTTTCTCGGACTGGTTCATGGGGGTATTTTACCATAATAATGCGAGAACTTATGAGACGATTAATACGTAACCATGAATCGTAAACTAGCAATGTGCCTTGCGTAGGGTTCGTTTTTCCTTTTACGCCGTCATTTTATATAAACATTCCATGCCCGCATATCATTACAGCCGTCGTTGCTTTCCGCTTTCACCTTAATCCAGGCTTTGCCCTCCATGATGGGTTCAGGTAGTTTTCCAGTTACATGGTAAAAGCCCATAGGGTTTTTTACTTTTTTTACGTCAACTAACGTATTGTTTACCCATACCTTTAAGGTATCTCCATCCGTATTTTCAGAGGTGTTGAATTCAAATTTTTGAAACTCATCAACCTGAGAGTCGGCTACGGGTTTCTCTTGAATGAACTTGGGTTTATGGCAGACCACAATGAAATCGCCATGATGGCCTGTTCGAGGGCTGGCAACTACGACCACTGAATTTAATAAAAAAATTAATAACCATAATTTGTTCACAGATTGTCCCCTATGTTATTTTTTAACTATATCAAATTACATTATTGCGGATCTAACTTCATTAATTTAGAAATTAAAGAAACCGCGGCTATTCTATTCCTAGTATATAAAATTCATATTGAGATAGATCAGATGTCTTATTAAAAGACTGAATGACACATTCACTTTTAGCCATAATTCGTAATAAATATTATTGAGGTCGGCAAACGAGAAGTCGAGGCTTTAAACTGTAACCTCAACGGGTTTCAAATCTCACCATCAACTTATCCGGCATCATAGTAAACAAAAAAACTTCCTGGACAGGGTGCCCTGTTTCATGACGGGTGATGCTAAAATTCTTGCACAACATGGCCACCGCCATTTTCATTTCAAGCATTGCCAAATTCCGTCCAGGACAAAAACGCGATCCGGCGCCAAACGGCATGCTTGCATTCCGGTTATGGGCACAACCCGATGTATTCGTACCAAGCCAGCGTTCCGGCCTAAATTGGCGTGCATCGGTGAAATTTTCCTCCTGCAAAGCGCCATAGCGGTTGACCAGCATCAGGAAAGTTCCTTTGGGGATATTAACTCCGGCAATTTCAATATCCCGATTGGGTTCGATGAAGAATAACGGGGCTACCGATTTTAACCGCATGGTTTCATGCACGACGGCTTCGGTGTAGACCAATTTTTCAGTGGAGCTGATATCTTTTGGGATAGGATTATCCGCAAGGACGGCATCGACTTCCAACTGTATCCTTTGTTGTACTTCCGGATATTCGGTGATCAGGTAGACCAGCCAGGCTAAGGTGTGCGCCGTGGTGTCCTCGCCTGCCAACAGGATAGTGATGATATTGCCTTGAATTTCGTCATGGGTTAAACCATTGCCTTGCTCATCCTTGGCTAATAGCAATGCTTCCAGGAAATTGGCCGGTTCTGCCTCCCTGTCGGGTTGTTGTCCTAGTTTTTTGCGTGCTTGATGGACAAATGCGCTGATCGTTTCTTTGATGATAGCCAAGGATTGTTCCATCTTCCGTTCACTGGGCAATTTGAAGAAGTGCCAATAGGGAAACGGCGCGTTGGCACGGCGGTTAAAAACGGGCAGGAATGTTTCTAAATGCCGCTGAAAACTGTCACCTTCCTGTTCAAGTACGTTTATATCGTAACCGAAGGCAAAATTGGTCGTGACATCCACCGTAAAGCGCATCCAATCTTCCTGGATATCCATGGCTAGACCGGTATCGGCGATTTTGCCCCAACGTTTTTGCAACCGTTCAGTAATCTTGTGCAACATTGGGAAGAATCGGCGTAATTGCTCCGGTTTGAAGGCTTGCATAGTCACCTGGCGTTGGTGCTGCCACTGTTCCCCTTCGGCGGCAAACACACCATTACTGCCTAATTCAGCGCCAACCCGCTCGATAGCGCTAACCCTTCGGTAGGTTTCTGGACGGTCTCGCATGATGCTTTGGATCAACGTGGGGTCGCTAATCGCCACGACCGTCTTGTTGAACAGCTTGAATTGGTAAATATCGCCATAAACGGCAGCCCATTCCTCCAGGATCGAATGCATTTTCTGCAAGTCGATTTGTAACAGGTTGCCCAAGAGCGGCAATCCCTTAGCACGGCAACCGGGAAAGAGAATGATGGGGTTTTTCGGTGATCATTGCGGTTTCACTGGGTAGATTCCTGGTATGGCAAAGACTAAAGGAATAATTGATAATCGGTCCCGAATGAAAACTTGTCAAGGACAATGAACGGCATCGGCATTTTCCCACATCGCGGTACCGGCAGTCCTGTATGCCAGTTTCAAAAGCGACACGGTAAATATCAGATTATTTTTGTTGGCTGCACTATGCTCCGTTTTCTCCGATATTGATGTCATTGGCTTCAAATTTGGTATCCCTTACGGATCGCAATGGGGTCATCGGGGGTTCACCCATTCGTTGGCCTTTGCCCTGTGCCTGACTTCCTTGTTAACCCCTTTTCATAGGAAGCTCCGGTCTAAGAATTGGGCTGTATTTTGGTTTTGTTTCGTATCTTGCGCTTCCCATGCCTTCCTGGATGCCATGACCAATGGCGGGCTTGGCGTGGCATTGTTTTGGCCTTTCAGTTTAGAGCGAATACTCCTCCCTTTTAGGCCAATTGAGGTTCCCCCAATCGGGGTCAGTAGCTTTTTTCGGAATGGGGGCTTCGGGTGATCGCATCGGAACTCGTCTGGGTGTTGCTTCCCGCTTTAGCGGTAGGTACTATGGGTGCGCTAATGAGGGTCAGGGGCATTTGCAAAACGAGACCCAGGGCGAAAATTGATTGAGGACAACCGATGAAACAAAACCACTATCCTACCCGCCTGTTGCACACCATGCTGCGCGTGGGCGACCTTGAGAAATCCATAGCATTTTATACCCAGCTGCTCGGCATGAAACTGCTCCGAAGCCAAGAATATCCGGAAGGCGAATATACCCTTGCGTTTGTTGGTTACCAAGACGAAGCTGACAGCACCGTGCTGGAACTGACCTACAATTGGGACAAACAGCACTATGACCTGGGCACTGCCTTCGGGCATATGGCCTTGGCGACCGATGATATCTATGAAACCTGCGAAGCCTTGGCCGGCGAAGGTGTCAACATCACACGGATGCCTGGGCCGATGAAGGATGATGCCGCCATCGTTATCGCATTTTTGGAAGACCCAGACGGATACAAGATTGAATTGATCGAACGCAAGTAATGGTGAACTGTTTCGCTAATTTCCTACTTTCGTAAAACAATGATAGAAAAGTTCTATTATATCCTACCACGCCAGATTCTTTGCTGGCAGGCAAACCCTACTCCTGTCACTTATGCATTGTCAAGTGCTTTCCCTTTGGCATAAAAGCTTAACTTGTTAACCGATATGAGTAAAGAAATTGACGATACCCGAAATGCTTACCGGACTCAGTTGGAGTTATTTTTGGCAGACAAAAATATCGCCTTCAACGGCTTTAATCCATGGGACATCAAAGTCTATAACCCAAATCTCTATGAAAGGATGCTGACCGAAGGATCGATTGGCTTTGGCGAAGCTTATATGGACGGATGGTGGGATTGCGATCAGCTTGACGAGATGTTTCATCATCTGTGCACTGGAAAGTCGGTTTATAAGGTTAAGTTCTATCCACAAGCGATAAAAAATAGGCTGTGGGCGTATTTCACAAACCGGCAAAACAAAAGATTGGCAGCAAAATCTATCAAGCAACACTATGACCTAGGGAATGAATTATACCGTTCAATGTTGGGCAAACACCTTGCTTACAGCTGCGGGTATTGGCAACATGCAAAGACGCTCGACCAAGCCCAAGAACATAAGTTTGACCTGATTTGTAGGAAACTGAATTTGCAACCTGGTCAAAAGATTCTGGACATCGGCTGCGGCTGGGGCGGATTTATGAAATACGCAGCTGTAAACTATCAGGTTGCCTGTGTCGGCGTAACCCTTTCGCAGAATCAGTTTGCTTATGACAATACCAATTGCGCAAACTTGCCGATTGAAATAAGACTGGCCGATTATCGGGTACTCGACGACGAATTTGACCATATCGTTTCGATCGGAATGTTTGAGCATGTCGGTTATAAGAACTATAACGAGTTTATGCGCATTGTCCGACGCTGCCTTAAAGATGACGGCCTGTTTCTATTGCATACAATCGGGGGCAACAAGTCAGTTATTTCAGCCCATCAATGGTTGGAGAAATATATATTCCCTGGGGGTATGCTCCCTTCCATGAAGCAGATTGTAAAAGCAACGGAGGATAAGTTTATTATGGAGGATTGGCATAACTTTGGTGCCGATTATGACAAGACATTAATGTGCTGGTTTGAAAATTTTAATGACAACTGGGGAACGATCAAACACCATTATGATGACCGGTTCTACCGAATGTGGACATACTATTTGCTTTCGTGTGCCGGCGGCTTCAGGGCAAGGGGCAATCAGCTTTGGCAGATTGTGTTTTCCAAGAATGGAGTGCCAGGTGGTTACCATTCAGTCCGATGATGCTCTAATGCTGCCCTGCTATCGATTTAGTTTATGAGAGTCCAACGCTACAGCCTTTGAATGGTCTATGTTCGTCATCTTGAAAAAAAGCAGTACGAGAAAACACACAAAATTGGCATATTATATATTAAATCAATAAGATGGAATACATTTCCATTGCAGACCGTGGCTCATATCAACCACCGTATACTAGTTCGGCCAATTGGACATTCGAGTTCGCCGAAAGCAGTTACCATAAATAATGTTAACTGACCTTCATTAAATATCATATTTACCTTAATTTACACTCACGTTAATCTCCCCATTTAGTAGTGTGGACTGAGTAACCTATAGTAGCAAGAGGGTTCACACCAAGTTTCATAAACATACGTCGAAATGGAAAACGGTATATATTGCCATTGTTAAATGCCAAAAATTAAAATCTGTTTTGCATTCAATGCAAGACAACGGGCGAAGCCAAACCATATACGACAAGTTGGAACAATTCGTTCGGTGTCGATACGCCATCACGACGGGTGGTGAGTAACGTCCGTCCAGCAGAATCCTGGTAAATACCCGCATTGAACCCGCTCGAGGTCTGAATCGCATAGGTGCAATTACCCTGATCGATGATCCGGAATTTTTCCCATGCTCGTACTTGTGTCGCATCAGTGTGGAAGATGACTGAGTATCCATCGAGGCATGCGCCAGGAAAACCCGGATCACATTTGAGATATTTTTGGACTAACCCTCCACCACCGAGGGCAGTAACGAAATTCACTCCATTGGAGGTCTGTAGAGCATAGGTGCCGTCGTTTTGTCGGATGAGCTTAAATCTCGTGGTCTCCGGCCATGCCCATGAGTCACGCCCAATATCCCCTTGCGATGAACCTTGTGGAAACTGGGCAGAAAGAAAGGTTCCATCCGCAGCCAAAATGCCATATTCAAAACTCGACCCTACATCTCCGCATTTGATGATTCGAAATTTTTCCCAATCTTGTATCTGCGATGCATCGGTATGGAAAGCATCGGCTACTTTTCCGCCCGCTCCCACTGCTGTGATATAAAATCCCTTGATCGTATAAAATGCATAATAACTGGGCGCAAAGTTGCCGTCGCTCAGGTCGAGCAGCCGAAACCGTTCCCAGTCTCGGGATTGTGTGGCATCTGTGTGAAAAGCGCCTCCAGTCAATCCCCCTCCGTTCAATGCAGTCAAATACTTGCCAAGGGATGTCTGAATGCTTTTGTCGTGGGGTGTGTCCGGGTAAGTTAATGCGAAAGTGAATTTTTCCCAAGGCCCTGCCGTCGTCGCAGTCGTGATAAGGATCGGTTCGGCTATCCGTCCGCCGCCATCGATTGCGGTGATATAAAAGCCTTTTTTAGTACGCAGTGCGAACTCGCCCGGCCAAGGCAGCAAAAAGGCAGGGTGGAACTGTTTTGGGGCGACCCTGCGTTCTTGTAGTTTGCCAGGGATCGGCTGGTGCTTGCCTTGTTCAGTTTTGACGATGCTAGAGGACGTTTGAGGATTAAACAGGGGGTTAGCCGAATACGCGGATCGACCGGCCAGACCCATGAAAAAACAAATGACGATCCATAATGATATCAAGCTACGTTGTCGCATGCTGCACCTCCTAAAGGATAAAGGATAGAAATTCAGTGGACGAACTAATGTAACCAAAAAAAAACCGCTTGTTAAAATCTGCTACTTGGCTTTTGACAATCCGTTTACTTGTTAAGTCTCTGCATTTCTTTTGCTGTGTTTTGATAACGCCATTGTATATCTTCAAAAATTTGAGGATATCATGTCGAAAAAATTCAATACGTGGTATTGACTGGTCGTTTACATCAAATCCTTGAAATATAAATGTTCAACCACTCATTAAATGTTTAATACCCGACAAAGAACAATAAACATAATTTAAACCCGTGGTGCATTATGAGGTGTTAAAAAAGTTGCTCATTTCCACTGGGTGGGTATCATTAAGTTTTCGCCAAAAAATAAATGATATGAGCAACTTAGAGACAAGTTATAACAAAATTCTCGGTCTTTTGCACGAACTGGAAACGCAAGCCAACTTCCTGAACCAACGCCGTTTGCCCAAGCTTAGCGACAAGCAACTGATCGCCTTGGCCTTGGCTGCCGAAAGTTCGGGCATTGATTCGGAACGCCACCTTTTCAAGCAGTTGCCGACACCCTTGGTCGGCCAAATTGACCGCTCCGTCTTCAACCGGCGCAGGCGCCAACTGATGCCCAAGCTTGAGCACTTCCGCCAGTGCATGGCGACTAGGCTGGCACCTTCCGAGAACTACCACTTTGTGGACAGTATGCCCCTGGAAATCTGCAAGCTTGGCCGCGCCAGGCGCAGCCGCGTTTGCCAGGAGACCGATGGCGCAAGACCCGATTACGGCTATTGCGCGGCGCACAAGGCACATTATTTCGGCTACAAGCTCCACGCCGTGTGTGCACCCAACGGGACAATCCTTACCTTCGACATCTCAAGGGCTTCCACGCACGACATCCACTACCTTAACGACCTGAAAACACAGCTTAACCACTGTGTCCTGGTCGGCGACAAGGGCTACCTGAGCCGCCAATGGCAGCAAGACTTGTTCGACACCGCCGCCATCCGCCTCGAAACCCCGATGCGCCGCAACCAAGTTGGCTTCAAACCGTTCAGCCCACTGCTCAGAAAAGCCAGGAAGCGCATCGAGACCCTGTTCTCGCAACTGTGTGACCAATTCATGATCCGGCGTAACTACGCCAAGTCATTCCAGGGCTTAGCAACCCGGATAGCCTCCAAACTGACCGCCCTGACCTTGATCCAGTGGCTCAACCAGCGCAACGGCAATAAGCTCAACAACTTGAAAATCGTTATCGCCTAAATGCACCACGGGTTAATTTAAATTAACTAACCTCTATCACGATCCCGATTTAAAGATATTGCTTGCAACGAAAGCAATAGCCAAAAAGGAGACAAATTGGAAGATAGCCATCATGGCGTGAAAGAATAACTGTAAGATGACCATATCAACCCCCTGTACCAAATAGGCACAATAAAGCTTAAGGTAGGACAATGGGGAATATCCCATTGACACTGAATGAGCAGGCTTCAAGACTGAAATCAGGCCAATTCCGGATAAAACTATCCCCGTGCTGTTTCTGCCCTTCCTGTCAGGCTCATCTCTATGGTAGCTAATACAACAACAAAAAGAAGTTAAGTTTTACTGGTTTTGTGGTGAATTAATACCGATTTGTAATTACCCATAACTGGCTTAATAAACGAGAACTCTCGCAATACGCACTTCTATTGTTAGTTGCCCACCAATATATCTATGAATAATTGGGCAGGATGTCCCTACATGGAACTTAATTAAACCGCATGGTAGAATTATTGGCCAAACCAATATTAATAAATAACGATATGTTTTTAAAAGAATTTTACAGTATTCAAAATGGCAATATTAGTATTGATGCCGAACAGGCCAGCAGGTTTGCCAAAGAAGTGGCACATGATTTCAACCCATTACACGATATTGATGCCAAACGCTTTTGTGTCCCTGGCGATTTGTTGTTTGCGCTGGCACTGGAGAAATATGGCCTTAGCCAAACTATGCACTTTGTCTTTTCCGGCATGGTTGGACATGACATCTTATTAAATTTTCCAGACACTGATGCCGATAAGATTGAAGTGAACGACAATCAGGGCAAAACCTATTTGCAGGTCGAACGTTCGGGAAACCTTAGCCGGGATTCAGCATTGATTGAAAGCCTCACGTGCGATTATGTGGCATTTTCAGGGCAAAATTTCCCTTATGTATTGGTGCCGCTATTAGCCCAAGAAAATGTCATGTTTAACCTCAGTCGACCGCTGGTCATTTACGAAAGCATGACCCTATCATTTCATCATCTTGATTTTCGGCAAGCGTCAGTGGAAATGCTGGAACCGAAAATGGAAGTCAACGGCAAGCGTGCATCGGCTTTTTTACACTTTCAGATCAAGGCAGACGGGCATAAGGTTGGCAAAGGCGTTAAAAAACTAGCTATCAGTGTGCCAAGTAGTTATGAGTCTGAGCCCATGCAGGCATTTGTCGATGGCTATCTAGCTAGGAAAAACGACTATCTCGGTAACTTGGCGGTGGTAGCCGGCCAATCTTCATTTATTACCCCTGCTTAATAGCACTGAGTTCTTAGTTTACCGGCTACCTATTGAGTGAGAACAAAAGGTAAAAGTTGTAGCGGGTTTATTTTCTTGCCAATAATTTTTCAAATAAAAAAGGGTCGTCGAAATGCCGTTTACCGATGAACGCGATAGCATGCGTTCCCCATTCCCGCATCGCGCCCGGGCTGGCAATGCCGTAAGGCCATAATAGAAAGCGTTCGTTCCGGCCACTGGCATCGATTAGCCCGTTTTCGCCGTATAAACTGCGGCGTGACCCATCCGGTAATGGTAGCGAACCAAGTTTTCCTGAATCTTCATACCTGTAAATAACACTCCTGTTTTTGCCTTCATTATCATCAAAGGCAATTTGCTGAAGATAATGGCTACGGCTATCCAGCCTTAAAACAAGACGAAAACCGGACGGAATCTTTGTGATCGGTTTAGGGCTTAAAACCGGTTCAGCACCATCACTTGGCGATATTGCCCGGTAGCCTTCACCTGGAAATAATAGATAGTAACACCCGCAGCCATGAATGCTATCGTACGCGATGGGTATCCCATTGGGATTAAGCGTGATACGCCAGATGACACTATCTAATGCTCCCCCGTATAAATCGAATACACCGGTCTTTTCTCTTGCGGGCAACCAGATCTGATAAATCAACTGTAACAGCACTTTTCCATGCCATCGAGCATAGCCTTGTGCGGTATAAACTTTGGGTTGAGATGAATCAACGCTTGGATGATTATTTTTGTCTAGCCTTACAACCCCCAATTTATCGTTATCGTTTCGTGTATCGATTTCCCAGACAGGTGCATAATGTTCTGTTAACTCTTGAAAATGCAGTTGAGACAGTCCGGGAATTCCCAAAGTGTTGCCAGTCGCATAAGCTGAATTGAGGATTGAAGCTATTTCATCAGTTGATAAAAATTTACTTGAGGGAGGTCGATAGCGGATTAACTGACCGTTTAAAGGCAAGTCATTGATAGCCATTTTGATGCTTGCACTTAATTCCCGGTGCAGGCGATCAATCCCAATTTTCGCAAAATAACGGGCGACTGGATATAAACCGATAATACGCTTCCAGTCTTGATAAGAGTCTGGAACTTTAGCTTGTTCCAACAGGATTTTTTTATGCTCAGGATGATTTAAACTGTAACTATTAAGGCTTATGCCACATTTTGTTAAGGCTTGGTCGAAACTATCACCCGAAGGTGTATTATTAAGCTCTTGCAAATTTTCTTTATCAGGCAAGTTAGCGACCCTACGCCTAATGCTCGTAGCATTTAGAATCCGCATTTGCTCCAGCCAAGCTGCATAGGTTTCTTTTGATTTTACATCATCGGAAAATGAGGCAAGGAAACGGTTGAGCCTAAGTTGAGGAAAACCGTAAAGCCCAACTGTTTCTGGATCATGAATATCGTATTTTTCAAGTCTTGCCTCAATGGTTTCAAACCATTTGTGACACATACCAACTTCGCTACTTGATAAGGGCTCTGAGTATAAATTGATCGATGCGCAACCTTGCATGAGCAGGAAGAAACAGCAAAAAAGCGTGCTACATCTCATGTGCTTAGCTTGGGCACGGACTAGTATTTTTAATCAAATATGTTTTTGGCATTGCTGAAGGTTCTGTTGCGTTGGCAAAAAAGATTACGCTTGTATACATTGCCTTTCCCATAGCTCTGTATAGCGGAACAAACGTGCGCTATCCCTTATGATATTCCCTGCGCCGAACTGTCCCATGTCGGAAACCTGTACAGTTGGCGCAAGTCTTGTCAGCGAAAGCCAAAACTGGCCACCTACGATTGAATAAAGGGTAACAATAATACTCGGCTATTCGAGCATAGCCAAAATAAGGCTTAGATTTATTATTTTGCAGAGATTGTCGAATGATAAATAAATTGAACGAGCGCTTTGCAGATGCACGATGGAAAAGTTCGGGCATCTGTTTTGGGTCGGATTGTCACCTTCGGTAAAGACCAAAAAATTAAACTTCCTAATGGCTGGTATTGAGAAATTTCAAATAATGTTTTGATCCAAATTAACCCATCACAAAATCGCTAGATAAAAAAGATTGGGTTCACTGACAAATAAATCGCGTCAACGGTTAACCTTAAGATTGTTACCGGCGTAGAATAGATGCCATGCAAAATTATTTCTGCCTACTGATTATCGTATGCCCAAATATTTAATCCCATTTGATACTTTTGGCATCGTATTGCAATTAATGCATGGCTTTGTAGGGCCTGCCCACGCAGCCCCAAATACTGTCCTGGCGATCAACATTGCCCTAGAACCTGATGCGACGATGACCCAACATGCGGAAGCCGCCAATGCCCAACTGCTTAAGTCCTACCCGCAGGGATTTGCATTGGATGCCACACATAAACCACACATCACCATCCTTCAAAGGTATGTCCGTGCTGATAATCTTAATAATATATACGCTGTGGTAGACGCTATCCTAGCTGGCGAGAAGGTTGCGAGCTGGAAATTAAAGGCAACCCACTATTACCTTACGCCTTGGGATAATATGTTCCTTGGGGTCATAGCCGTCGAGCCGAACGACAAACTCATTAAACTGCAACAAAAATTGATAGAGGCAATTAATCCATTCACGGAGAAAACCGGTGCCGCTACGGCATTTGTCACCACACCGGAAGAACCGGTTATCGACAAGACGACAATAAACTACGTCACGGCATTTGTTCCTGAGCGGATAGGGAAAAACTTTAACCCCCATGTCACATTAGGCCTCGCTAGGCAAGGCAACATAAAGGAAATCATCAGTGAACCCTTGAATCCATTCACATTCTCGCCCGTCGGCATGACTGTTTACCAAATTAGCACCTTTGGGACGGCTCGGAAGAAGCTGAAGGAATGGCACGAAAGACCTTAGAACTGTGGACTACTCCTAACTGGCAATTATAGGTAGCAGTAAAACATTGGGCATAACCAATTGTTTTTTTGTTAAATATTAATGCTGGATGCCCGCAATCGCTGTTAAGCTTCTGGAATATCTAGTATGCATTTAAGCGCACTGGGTACGCAAAAAAAAAGCGCCATTTGTTTACAATTTCTAGCGTATTTCATGTTCAACCAGGCAGCAATTTTGCAACCAACTTCAACATGATCGTGAAGGCGTTGCTAGCATTGACGATTTAGCCGAGGTTACTGGCCATAGCCATCATTGTAGTAAGGGGCTTGTTGCCGCCCATTTTGTTCGCGTTGGATTCGCCTGTTTTGTTGATGATCGACATAAGCCCCGACCGCCGCGCCTACCGCCCCACCTGCTAATGCGCCTAAACCGGCATTTGCCAAATCATTACCTCCAAAGGCCGTGCCAAGGGCAGCACCCGCCACGGCACCAACACCGCCACCTATGAGGGCTTTGTTCACACGGCTGCCACCGTTATTGTAGCCATAGTTGTTGTCGCCATTGTTATAACCGTTGCCGTAGTTACTGTTATAGCCATAAGGTTGTTGGCTGGCACACGCGGTTAACAAGGCACTAATCATTGCAATCAATATCATTTTGCTATTCATTTTTAATCCTCATTTTATTTTAGGCTGTTTAAAACACATTTTTATTCGTTGTGTCCAGTGTAATAACTAAAACCTTAATCAGAACTGAATAGGGCAACTCTGGATCAGCAGGCCTACGGCAGAAAGATCTGGGATTGTGCGTCGCAAAGCCGGATATCAAAAATCTTGGCGGGCAAACGTGCAAGTAGTAAAGAAATTGCGGAGCAGACAGTTCAATGTCCATGCTGATGTATTCCTCTAAAAGATAATTCGCAGACTTACGCAGAAATCAACTTTTGTCTGTACGGTTTTAGCTATTTACTGTTTGAATTGAAGGGCAATCATTAAAACCAAAGCAACCATATGTATTTATATAATTCATTATAAAACATATGGTTATAAATTCCTCCAAAGGAGACTGTGGCTCATATCAACCAACGCTGTGAAGACCGGCCAAGTGCAGACCATCGACACACAACTAACGAACAACGAATTCCCACTTAAGCAGGCGTTCAAAGCGATGTTTGGGTTTCAATATAGATTTTTGACTGATAAAAAGTCGCTTAGCAGGGTGTCCGTGAAGATAGGGCAAAATCAAAACCCATCTGCCAAGTTTTTAATCCCAGTGTTTTGGAACTTCCTTTCTTAAATACCAAAATACTCGCTAGTGTTTCGTATTTTCAATTTTTTTTGGGGATCTGGGAAGATAAAAACCGCAGCAGTGTTTTGTTTGATGCCTCTGTATAAACTTGTGCAGTCTTGTCATTCTCCGCACAACGGGCGATCATCAATGTGCCGACAAGACAGGCTACGGTGGCCACCGCAAGGTCTTTCCGGTCAGATGCGTTAATACCCTCTAAGTGATTTTCAAATACTCCGATCATACCTTTAATGCCTTCGGCAAAACATTTTTTTGTGCCACCCACATGCCGGGCGATTTCTGTCCCCAGTGCTGCCGCAGGGCAGCCGAAGGCTGTGTCAGTTAAATGATTCTCAGATAGATATAAATTGATCAAAGCCTGGATGGTAAGCTGGTTATCCACCTGTTTTGCTATCGTTTCTTCCCAAGCGCACATGGAATTAGCAAACGCATCCGCAATGGCTTCAGTCAGTAGCGCTTCCTTCGATTCAAAGTGTTTGTAAAAACCGCCGTGCGTCAGCCCGGCTTTGTCCATGACTTCGGCGACACTCACCCCATCAACACCACGTTCCCTGAATAAGGCGGAAGCCGATTTGACTATTTGTTGCCGCGTTTCAGCGGTTTGTTGTTTTGTGCGCCGCATAGATAATTTCCTATTGACATTTATAGATGACAAGTATAATCTTTATTTAGATGTTATACATCATCTAAATAAAAGAGTGCTTTATATCTTGTTTTCGTGACGTCTTAATCGGGCAGAATACAATCTGGTTTAAGTCGTATTTCACGGTTAACCATAGGATAAATATATGAAAAACATGAATATAGTTATTTTGGGTTTGTTGGGTTTAATTTCACAGCCGATCTGGTCTGGCGAAGTTAAACCTTATGAAATTCTGAAAAAGCTCGAGGTTGCACCAGGCAATATCACGGTAACAGTAGATAATCGGATTATTTTTAGCCAACACCAATTCTACCAACCGGATTATTCCGTCGTTGAAATGACCAAAGACGGCAGCGTAGTGCCATTCCCTAATCTCCAATTAAATGCCCGTACTAAGGAAAACCAAGGCTTGCGTCTGGATTCTGTGCTGGGCATCCATTCGGATAGCCGTGGCATCGTCTGGATGTTGGATAACGGGATGCGTAGCGATGTCGTACCCAAGCTGGTTGCTTGGGATAGCCGCCTTAATAAGCTGCATGAGGTGATCGAACTGCCGATTCCGGTGTCGGTGAAAGGCAGTTTTGTGAATGATTTTGCCATCGACGAGCAACGCCAACGCATTTACATCGCTGATCCGGCCAATGGCAAGGATGCCGCGTTCATTGTCGTTGACTTGAACACAAAATCGGCACGGCGGGTGCTACAAGGCCATTCAAGTGTCACACCAGAGCCGATCTACCTCGAGGTCGAAGGAAAGCAGGTTGCCATCAAGAACAACGACGGGACTCTCGTAAAACCATTGATTGGCCTAAACCCCATTACCTTGGATCATAACAATGAGTGGCTGTATTACGGCGCAATGTCAGGGACGAGCTTATACCGCATCAAGGCGCACAACCTTAAAGCGCAAGATTCCGATTTGGCTCGCCATGTCGAACGCTATAGTGACAAGCCGCTCTGTGACGGCATCACCATAGATCAAGCCAATAACATATACCTGGGTGAATTGGCTGCGAATGCAATTGGAGTGATTACGCCTGACCACCACTATAAACGTCTGGCCGAATCCGAGGAACTGGCTTGGGTGGATTCGTTCAGCTTTGGTGCTGGTCGGGATTTATATGCGGTTGTTAACCAATTGCACCGCTCGGCAGTGCTGAATGCCGGAGAGAAGACTGCAAAGCCTCCCTTTTTAATACTCAAAATGAATGCCTTGAATGAAGGTGTCCCAGGCCATTAATAAGCATTATTCAAACTTTGTCTACATAACAATTTTAATTTAATGAGGTGACAACATGCTTTCTCAATCCACGACTATCAGCAGAACCGCTGAAATTGCAAGGATTTCACGAATTTTCGATTTTCTCTTATTGGTTCCGATTTTGTTGGTCATCATCGGCACTTACCACTTGTCGATGATTTTAACTGTGGGTGACTGGGATTTCTGGCTCGACTGGAAAGACCGCCAATGGTGGCCGATCGTGACGCCGCTTATGGGCATCACCTTTCCGGCGGCTATCCAGTATGGCTTATGGAAGCATCTGCGCTTGCCGATTGGGGCGACGGTTTGCACGGTTTGTTTGTTGCTGGGGATGGCAATTACCCGCTGGTTTGCCTACCATCTTTGGACGAATTACCCCATTAACCTTGTGTTACCGGCAACATTGATCCCGGGTGCCTTATTGCTTGATTTTGTCTTGCTGACCAGCCGTAGTTTTTTCGTTACGGCCATATTGGGTGGCATGCTGTTCGCCGCCGTGTTTTACCCTGCCAATTGGGCGATCTTTGCGCCTTTCCACCAGCCCGTGGAATATAACGGTTCGTTGATGACCTTGGCCGATGTGTCGGGTTACAGCTATATCCGCCCGGGTGTCCCGGAATATCTCCGCATCATTGAACGGGGTGTGTTGCGTACTTACGACAGCTATGCCACGCCGCTGTCCGCATTTTGTGCCGCCGTGCTTGCAGTACCGCTGTATGCGTTATGGTCGTATATCGGCAAGCTGTTTTCGACCACCCGTTTTATCGACAAGTTTTGATCCGAGGATAAGGCAATGATAATTATAACCAAGCGAATCATTAAATTTGGGGTTTTTGCCCTATTGCTGTTCAGTCCCGAACTCTTTGCCCACGGCGAACGTGCACTGGAACCCTTCATACGGATGCGGACAATCCAATGGTACGACATCCAATGGTCAAAGAATGCTGTGGATGTAAACCAGGAGATTGTCTTGAGCGGACGGTTTCATGTAGCTGAGGATTGGCCGAACGCGATGGTGAAACCCGATTCTGCTTTCCTTAATTTGGCGATACCCACGCCGGTATTGGTACGTACCGCCACCTATATCAATGGGGCTATCGTAAATAACTCGATGGCCTTGAAGCTGGGTGGCGATTATGACTTCAAGTTGGTGCTTAAAGGACGGGTACCTGGGCGTTATCACATCCATCCCATGATGAACTTGCGGGACATCGGCGTGATTGTGGGGCCAGGGATGTGGATAGACGTACAGGGTGCGGCTGCGGATTTCAAGAATCCGGTTACAACCCTAGCTGGCGAAACCGTCGATTTGGAAACCTACGGCACGGCCAATGGCATCCTATGGCATTTGGTCTGGCTGGCAATTGCTGCTGTTTGGCTGTTATGGTGGATACGTCGGCCACTATTCATACCGCGCTACAAACAAACCCTCGCCGGTGATGAAGACGCTTTAATTACTTCATTGGATCGTAAAGTGGGCGGCTTCGGCATTATCGGTACATTGGTGTTGATAACCGCCTCTTTCGTCCAAGCCGACCAAAAATATCCAGAAAGTATCCCATTGCAAACAGGCCGCACAGAAATTGAGCCGCTGCCGATGAAACACGATGTCGTTGTCAAAACAAAACGGGCGAGTTACAGGGTTGTCCAGCGTTCCTTGCAACTTACAATGGAAGTTACCAATAAGTCCGATAAGCCAGTCGAACTTGGCGAACTCAATTCGGCAACTTTACGGTTTTTTAATCCGGCGTTGCAGCGTTTTGACAGCAGTTATCCTAAAGAGCTTGCAGTCGAAAAAGGCCTGGATGTGCAACCCAACTCCCCCATTGCCCCAGGAACAACGACTACGCTCACGATTAACGCGACCGATGTCGCTTGGCACAATCAAAAACTGGCCAGCATCACCAAAGACACCGACAGTAATTTCGGGGCGATGTTGTTTTTCTATGACAACACAGGCGAACGCTATTTAGCCAGTATTACTGCGCCAGTCATACCTGACTTCGGCACTAATTAATCAAACCCTAAAATAGAGGTGAATCATGTCAACCCAAGCATCAGAAATAAAAGCCATTTTATCTACTAGCCCTAGCCCATATTGGTATTTGCGGGATGGCTACAAATACTTACTTGCCCTTTTCGCGGTGTGTGCCATGTACGTCGGCATCCGGCTGTATCAGGGCGCTTATGCGATGGATACCGGATTGGATTCAACCATGCCGATATTCGACGTTTATTGGCGCAGGCTGTTTTATATAGAAATAACCTTTGAGGTTATTTTCGCAATTGCAGTCGCCAGCTACCTGTGGATGACCCGCGACAAGCACATGCATTCCTTGTCTATCCGCGAAGAAATCACCCGTTATTTTACTTTCATCATGTGGGGCGGGGTTTACGGCATGGCTGTGTATTGGGCTGGCAGTTATTTTGGGGAACAGGACAATGCCTGGCACCAGGCCGCCGTGCGTGACACGCCGTTCACTCCAAATCATATCGTGGTGTTTTACTTAGGATTCCCGCTTTACACCATTTTGGGCATGGGGCTTTGGCTGTATGCACGGACAAGGCTGCCGTTGTACGAGAAAAAAATATCGGTGCCGTTAACTCTGGCTGTCGTCGGCCCGTTCATGCTCTTGCCGTCAGTCGGTTACAACGAATGGGGGCATACCTTCTGGTTTCGGGAGGAACTCTTCGCTTCGCCAGTGCATTACGGTTTCGTGATTTCAGTCTGGTTCGCCTTGGCACTTGAAGGAACGATCTTACAAATCATCGCACGTATGTCGGTGTTGCTGGACAAATTTGCGCTGGAAAACCAGTAAGGTTGATTCTCTCATTCGGTGAGGGAATGGTCATCTTGATGATGCGATTTTACGTTGAACGCCATCCTTGTTACCGCGTTACAGATTTTGAACAAGCATCAAAGGAGAATAAATGTCGTTTCTACCAGCAAATCCTGAACGCCCAATTTTCAAAGAGTTGCTTGCAAAATATCCGCGCCGGGGCATTTTGTTGTTCAAGCTATTGGAGGACAGCAAAAATAATGGCTCTACGTTAAATAATGGGTTACAGGAAATGGTCATTACGTATGTCTCAGCGTTGAATGACCCAGATTGCGGTGTCTTAGCCCTTGAGGAATTTGCATCTGATTTGGATGTTGATGGGCAGGACATCAATCAATCGAATGTATCCACGAAAAAAGCAAAAACAAGTGGGAAATTAACGCCAATATTGACGTTTTTAAAAAAACTGACGTTAACCCCAGGGCAGATTAATGATGCTGATGTTGAACCGATTTTTGCAGCGGGTTGGAGTGAACGCGATTTTCTCGACTTGGTTTGCTTATGTTCGGTCGTAAATTGCATTAACCGCATAGCGATGGGTGCCGGACTTGATCGAAAAATGAGTATCGGATGACGCATCCTTGCTCAATCATCAAATCCATTTCAAGCACCCGTGAATGAAGAACTTATTTTGAGCAATCAAATCATTTTATATCAATCTTATTAAGGAATAATCATGAAACTCGACGACAAAACTATCTTAGTGACCGGCTCTAATCGTGGCCTTGGCAAAGCCCTTGTTGAAGCCTTGCTCAAACAACCTGTCAAGAAAATATATACGGCGGCACGCCGGATTGAAGATTTACCAACCTTCAACGATAGCGGGGTAGTACCTATCAAACTGGATATTGGCGACCACCCTGTCCAAATCAATCAAGCCGTTGCCCAGGCTCAAGATGTAGATGTATTGATAAATAATGCCGGGGTATTGTCATATGGTGGCGTAGCACTGGGAGAAAGTGATCTACTTAAACAGGATATGGAAGTCAATTATTTTGGCACATTGAACCTGTCACGAAGCTTTATTCCCATGCTCGAAAAACAGGGCGGGGGTGTCATTGTCAATCTACTTTCTGTCCTCAGCCTTGCCAGCATGGCAGGTGTCGTGGGCTACAGCGCTTCCAAGGCAGCACTTTTCTCAGCGACCCAGTCGATGCGTACAGAATTAAAAGCCAAAAACATTTCGGTGCATGGCGTTTTTCCTGGACCTATTGATACTGACATGGCTAAAGGATTGGAGATGCAAAAAACGAGCGCACAGGCCACCGCTGAAAATATTGTTGCAGGCATTATTGCCGACCAGGAAGATATCTTTCCAGACCCTTTTTCTTTACAAGTAAGCGAATTATGGGCGAAAAACCCTAAGGCGCTGGAACGCCAATTTGCGGGTATGTAAATTTTAACTGGTAACGGAGAACATTATGCCAATTGATATGTACCAAGCCTCAATACCCGTTTTCGTCAAAATGCTAGGCAACCTGTCGGCAATACTTGAAAAAGGGGATGTGTACGCAAAAGCGAAAAACATTGATCCGTCAGTTTTCATAAATTACCGACTGGCACCGTACATGTACCCACTGAGCAAGCAAGTCCAAATAGCCACTGATATGGCCAAAGGTTGCGCTGCCCGTTTGGCTGGGGTGGAAGTGCCCAGTTATGAAGACAATGATGCCACGTTTGCCGACTTACAGACGCGTATTGCCAAGACCATCGCTTTTGCCCAAAGCCTAACCCCAGAACAAATCAACGGCAGCGAAGACCTTGCTATCACTTTCAAAATACGCGGAATTGACAGAAATTTTATTGGCTTGCCTTACCTGCTTAATTTTGTGCTGCCTAATCTCTATTTCCATATCACCATCACTTATGCAATCTTGCGCCATAATGGCGTTGAGTTAGGCAAACTGGATTATTTGGGTGGCTTTTGATATGGCTAGCGGCAGGTCAATTTAGGCATAATACCGCGTAGGGCGTGGTTAACCGGGCAACCCCACTGAATGAACCCAAAAGACCAACGATGTTCCTGCACGGCGTAACCAGCCGCATGATTCCCACCATTGATGAACGCTTGCTTTCAGGAACAATTGAAAAATTGCTCCACAGGCCGCAGTGGGTCGGACTGTCACATTCATCAAATTGAAAAAATTAATTTTTTGAATGCCCCCTGTAGTACAAAATAAAAACTAAAAGCCCAATTTTCTAGTCTTAATCCCAGAATGCGGTCAAACTGCCGGAAATAATGAGGATCGAGAGTTATACCCATTGAGCACGCGTAGCAACTGATCCAAAGGACATGCCATAGCATCTGATTAATTAGCCCCCGCTTAGGGCCTGGAAAATATAAACAGTCCCATCATCTGGAACACGATCAGAAAGAGTTTTTTTATCGATCACTATGGTGTCATTGATACACAGGTTAACATGCCGGCGCAGCGCCCCCTGTTCGTCGAGCACGTAATCAGTAAAACCTGGGGCAATTTTGTTGACAGCGCACAATATTTCCGCCACTGAGCCGGGCGGCACTTTAATCGTTCGGTTCTCTAATTGAGGAAAGAACCGATACAGATGTGACGTCATTTCTACACTTGGCATGGGATTCAGCCAAATCGCACGGAATAAATGGGTGGCAAATTGTTACCAAGGCACTGCCAAGTTTCGCCACGGTCTTCTGACAAGTAAACATTTCCTGTCGTACTACCAAAACATACACAATCCCCAGCCACATCGAGACTATGCCTCAGTACGATATCGTAGGCATGTTCCTGTGGCAAGCCTCTTCGAAATGATTGCCATGACTGTCCACCATCGGTCGTCCGGGCGACGAACAAACCCCCATCAATCGCCATGCGTTCGGAATCCGCGCGTGCCGGTACAACCCATGCGGTACGCCCATCATATGCATCTGCCGCGATAGGAAAACCAAAATGCACGCCCCCATTAGCCATGCACACTTTTTTCCAGCTCTGCGCCCCATCATCACTGAAAAAAACACCACAATGGTTTTGCTGCCATAAATGATCCGGCTGCCCAACGCAGCTTGTCACAAAATGTGGGTCGTGGCCCCATTCTGCTTCTGGATTCGGCATGTAATCATTCAACATCCCGGTATTACGTCCAAGCCAGGTTTCGCCTCCATCCATAGTCTCGATAACGCCTGCTGATGATACAGCGACAAGAAGATGGTTCGAATCGCGTGGGTCAACAATAATGGAATGAATACCGGGTTCAAATACGCCGTAATCGATACTCGCAGGCGTGCCGTACCAGCGGTTTTCGGTTGTCGCATCACCGGCGAACAAATCGCCGCCGCGACTATCATGGTTCCATAGTGGCCGGTTGAGTTCCCAACTATCGCCGCCATCATCGCTAACAAATAAGCCGCCTGGGATCGTGCCAGCATATAGCCTGCCAGGCTGGTTGGCATTTCCAAACGCAATATTCCAGATCTTAAATACAGACGCATTGGCATACTCAGGCTGTGCCGCTGGTGACTCTGGATCGAAATCGGGGGTAGGTAGGTATTTAACAATAAAACGAGCACCTTTAGGGTACTTTAGAGATGTCACATCCTCCCAGGTCGCACCGCCATCCCGCGAACGAGACAACTTAAGTTCCCAGTGGCCGTGATCCAGGGAAGCCCACAGGGTATCGTCACGCGGATCACGCGCCGCGTAACAAACTGGAATACCAGAATGCATGATTGGCCGAGTACGCCAGTTAGAATTAATATGATCAAATATTACTGTACCCTTGCGTGTACCTAGTAGAATTAGTTTTGACATTAATTTGCCCTCATCTTGTTACGTCGATTCGTGAACTAACTGCAACACATCGCCATTTATTATCCCGAACGGGGCATTTTATACACTAAATCAAGATGGCTTAACAATAGAATACATATAGCTAATAAGAGTCAGAACTAAATATCTCCAGTAGCGTTATCCATTCCATTTTCTCGATAAGTCCTAGTGATTAACCGATTTTACCCTTATGAATGACACTCAAAGTTTGAGCTCGACAGACTGATGAAAGGTGTTGGTAAAATTTGATTCGAAAACGTCAAGACAGAGTAATTGCGAACAACATTACATCAAATAATGCAGCGCATTTTGCCTTGGAGAGCATCTTCCCGAGTGACCGGTTACAAGATATTAGTGGTATATGTCTGATTGTCGGATATGGGTCGAAAGTGCTAATTCAGCAAAATAGAAAAAATGAGATTCCTAATGACCACAATAGAGAAATCAATAACGTTGATATCGACGACATTGATAATTTTTGGCGACAATCTACGGAATGTCTTATGAAGTCGGTGGAGGTCCGCTCGAGCGAAGAGTTAGGTCGCACTTTCGTTGCTGTTCGAATGAAAGGTGGACTCAATATCCGCTAGCTGCCGCTGCAAACGGGCATGCGCCTCAGACATGCGTTCATCTTTCCTCCAACTGAACTCTCGTCGAAGCCCAAGGCGAGGCTTTCGACGAAGCCATGATCCGCTTGGAAGCACTTGAAGTGTGTAGAACGCGTTCTCGTGGTAATGAAGACCAATAGTGGACTCATCCACTGGCCAGTGCTCATGTAGGAGGAAGGAGTCGTACGGGATGCCCAGCTCGGCCACTATACCGTGAGAATGATCAAGTAACAGGAACGTGTTTGACTCTTCGAACGGGCACTCGTAAGACGTGATCAGAATGTTGCCGAGGTTCGACTCGTACTGTGCCTCGATGAAGTATCCGGGAACGCGAGCCTCAGTGACCTGCTCATTGACCCTCAGGATCGAAGTCAGCGGCCAAGAACTGTATGGGCCGGTGTGTGGCTCAAGACTGTATCGGTCAATCGGTGTCACGTTTGTGCGGATTAATGTAAAAGTAAGGGGAGCGCCGGGTGTCAAAGGTTTATAAAGCCAGCAAACCCGAAAAAACAACCAAGGTAAACAAACGCCTGCGTCAAGCGCGTATCTTTGGCTGCCATGTTAGGTTGAACCCGATTCATAGTTACTGTTGCTGGACACGAGACGATAAAGAGTTATTGTAATGGATTTTTTGAGCAGTTCCCGACTTTCTATAGGAGATTCAGAATATTTTAAGGTTGCCGTTGTTGATTGATAAGAAAAGTGTTCTGATTTTTACCCCCCGTTATGGGGGCGGTATATTACATTGACTCTTTCTTGCCAATGGCTAAATTAAGACTCTTCCCACACTAGATCTGCCCGCTTGTTCGGCTTGGGTGAAGTGCCGACGACGATCCAGGTCGGAGGTTTAGCTGTAACGACCGATATAGCGCTGTGGTTTCGTGCCACAGGTGGGTAGTTATCAGAATTCAAACGGAAGTGGGCGACGGTCGTCGCCAGGGAACCGGCTTGCTCTTCCAAGGATTCAGCGGCTGCCGCAGCCTCTTCCACCAAGGCGGCGTTCTGTTGGGTAACTTCGTCCATCTGTGTGATGGCTTTATTGACCTGATCGATGCCGGAGCTTTGTTCCATGGAAGCTGACGCAATGTTGGACATGATGTCGGTGACACGTTTGACGGAGGTAACGATCTCGTCCATGGTCTTACCGGCTTCATTCACTAATTTACTGCCGTCTTCGACTTTCTCAACCGAATCCCCTATTAGTACCTTGATTTCTTTGGCCGCGGCTGCAGAACGCTGGGCAAGGTTACGTACCTCGCTGGCCACCACTGCAAAGCCGCGGCCTTGTTCACCGGCGCGGGCGGCCTCTACCGCGGCATTAAGCGCCAGAATGTTAGTTTGCAGAGCAATGCCATCGATGACGCTAATGATGTCAACAATTTTATTGGCACTTTCATTGATGGCGGACATGGTAGTAACAACTTGTTGTACGATGCCACCGCCTTTGGTGGCGATGTCCGAGGCTGAGTGCGCCATCTGGTTGGCCTGCCTGGCGTTATCTGAGTTCTGCTTGACGGTTGAGGCAAGTTGTTCCATGCTGGAGGCGGTTTCTTCTAGGCTTGCGGCCTGCTGTTCAGTACGTTTCGACAGGTCGGCGTTGCCGGCGGAGATTTCCTTGGCGGCGGTACTGATGGAATCGACCGCAGCCTTAACCGTAATAATTGGCGTCACAATGGTTCCTAGGGTAGCATTGATTCCCTCTATGATTTTACGAAAATCGCCTTCGTGCTTTTCAGCGTTTGCCCGGACTTGAATTTGGCCTTCGAGTGCAGCCTGGGACAGCATGCTCGTATCGGTAATCAGGGCATTAAGATTACTGCGCACCCGTTCGATGGTGTCATTGATAAAGGCTTTCTTCCCAGCAAAACGCTCCAACGGGGCTTCGAAGTTGCCTTTGCCGAACTCTGACACACATGCCATGGTTTTCTTATTGAGTTCGATGTGTGAGGACAGCACGGTATTGATGTTTGTTGCCATCTTGCTGAAGTCACCCTTAAATCTTTCGGATGCAATCATGATGTCGATTTCCCCTTTGTCGTGCTCATTCCTGACATAGTCGCACGAGTCGATGACCCCTTTAATCGTTAAGGACAGGTTGTTCAGGCGTTTTTTCAACTCGGCGAAATCACCGCTGTATTCCGCGGTAAGATTCCCACCCAAATCGCCGTGTGAGTATTTCGTGACCTGCGCGATCGTCTCTTGCATGGGGACAACAATCGAATCGAGGGCATGGTTGATGCCGGCAATAATTTTACGGAAGTCACCGTGGTGGCTGTCGGCATCGGCACGCGCAGACAAGTTGCCCTCTTGGGCTTGGGCGGCCAGCCAATAGGCGTCTTCTATCAAGGCTTTGAGGTTCTTGCGGACTTGTTCTATGGTGTCGTTAATAAAGGCTTTTTTGCCGGGAAATGGCTCGAGTGGGGCTTCAAAGTTGCCTTCGCCGAATTGTTTAACACAATCCATGGTTTTTTTCTTGTCAGCTATATGACCAGCAACCATAGTGTTGACTCCTTGTGCCATTGCCTTGTAGGAACCATGGAATTTATTGGCGTCGATTATTACGTCGATATCGCCCTTGTCATGCTGATCTGACATCGTTTGCATCTCGGAAATGAAACTGTTTAAGGTGCCGATGGTGGTGTTCAGGTTTTTTTTGATCGTGTTAATGGTATTGGTATCGTCACTAAAGCCGGTAATTTTCGGTGGGATGTTGCCTTTGGAAATTTTGTCGATGTAGTCGGCTGTCATGTTAAGAGGTTCGACGACCGAATCCAAGGTTTCGTTTACGCTGCTTAGCAGTTCGCTGAAAGCACCGCGATGTTTACTGGCATCGACTCGTGTACTGATATCTCCCGACATCACTGTCGTGGTCAATCTATGGGTGTCGTTGATCAATTCGGAAAATGACTGCTTCATCCTGCCCATGGCATACATGACGCTGCTGGTGTCACCAGGTTGAAGGGATATTGCCACGTTAACGTCACCAAGGCTAATGCGGTCAGCTACCGTGTGAATCAAGCTGGGTTCGCCGCCCAGTTTTTTGATAATACTACTTAGGATATGCCAACTGAACCATGCAACAATAAGCAAGAATGTGAGCATCATTATTGCGGAAATGTGGATGCTACGATTAATGATAGTCGCTGCATTCACTTCAAACTGAGATGACTGGTTATTCGCCAACACGACCACTTCATCGATCGCTTTCCGGTGTTCTTGATAAGCCGCCTTCATGGCAATAAGCGATTGTTCGGCAATTGCTTTGTTCCCAGATTGGAGGGCCGGGATGAATGACTCATTCCGAATTTTAAGGAACTCCAAGCCAGGTTTATAGGCCTTGTTCAGCATGGTTTCCCGAATCGTTGGTTCGGTTAGCGTCTGATCCCAAAAGCTATGCCGACTTTTGTATTCCTCTTCAAGCCGTTTGCTCGTTACGATCAGCGGACCCAATTCGTTAATTGGGGTCACTAACATTTCAAGTGCAATCTGCCAGGACTCTACTAAATATTCAGGTGGCGGCAGGATGTCGGCCACCAAGTCTTTACCTTGTACAATATCGAGGTAAACCGGGCCATTAACGATGGCCTTATCCATCATCGTCTTGGTAATCAACGCAGAAGAAACAAAACCGAATATTACGATCGCTATCTGAGCTGTCAATTGATATTTGAGTTTCCAGGTTGTGAGTTTCAAATCCATGTCAATTACCTTGTATAAATAAGGGTAAAATGTTCTTCTTTACAAGAAAAACAATAAAAAATAATACGTTACTTTACCTATCGATAGGAAAGGTCTCTATTTCGATTAACCAAAAAGAGTTATACGAATGTTGTATATGTAAGTGGTAGCACTTACATAATTTTGTGCATAGTCTAGTTTAATCGTGAAAATTTACCGTTTACGATCGCCTTTATTTGAGTTTTGTGACGTAATTATCAATTGTTGTCTAGATAGGACTTGTTAAGTCTGGTAGGGTGCTTTTTTTGAGTTTGATTGATTCTCTGCATTTAACAATAATTCAATATGTTAATGAAGGTTACTCAACTATATCGGGTGGTTCATATCGTAATATTTCGTCCTGAACTATCAAGTTAAAGGCTCAATACAACGGAAAAAGTAGTGCTGGGACTAATAGGGTTAAAAACTTATCAGGAAACCCTGCCTTCGGCTTAAAACAGTCATCTCTGAAATTGATTTTCTGGATTTTTTAGCAACAGGCCGGTTATTGAAATTCAATATTTGTGGCAATTAATTTTGTTTACGACATGCCATTAATACCTTTCATTTAGGCAAAATTGCTAAGGTGGTCGTAATTTTCTAGAGCTAAATTACTTTCTGAATGACTGGTTTTGGGAAAATCAATTTTTGACTGTGACCGACGGCTTAGGGTCGATTTGGGTTAAATTGCTTCGGGCAAAAATTGGCCTTGGCGAGTGGCTGCAATTGAGAAGCCATTAAGAGTAAATTCATCCCAACGCAATGCCTTTAGCTGGAGGTAGCCGGTATGGGAAAATGGATTCCATTTATTGGTTTACGAAATGGGAAGGCCCGGCTTAGATCCAAGCCAGGCCAAAATCCTACCCTTGCTGGGAAATTGGAACCTGCACCTAATAGCCCCCAGCCCAGTTTCCAAGTACGAGCAAGCCGTTGCGCCTAGGTGGGCAATTAACAACCAACATGTCCAACGGTTCCCAAACACAATGCCTTCCAAACCTTAGCGGTAGCGATTATCACAATAGCGTCCGCCGCCATAGTTGTACTGCGGTTGTGGCCGATAATACTGGTGCTGAGACCCATAGTAGGCGGGTGGCTGCTGATAGTAATAGTTTGCCTGTGGTTGTGGGTAATAATTGTTCACTTGGCGTCTAGGATACCCACCCCAGCCATGATGGTGGCCATGGTGATGGTGTCCCCAACCGTGACCGTGTCTGTCCCAGTCACGGTCATGGGCAAACGCAGCGGACGAAAACAAGACGGTAACGGCTAATATTTGGATCAAATAAGCTATTTTCTTCATGTCATAACTCCTATCAGTTATTATCAACACTATTAAAGAAACCCTTAACTATCGTGCTTATGGTTAAGGTTCCTAAAATTGTTCTTCCATATTTCTTGGCAATTATTCTACAGAGTGAACATGAATGCTTACTTAATGATTAACTGGATACAGTAGAAGGATAGCTGTTTATTTACATGCATGTAGACAAGGAAAACCTTAAAAAGCCGCATAATATCTCCATGAAAACACCTAAAAGACTCGAACCCCTAATAGAAAATGGCCTCATCGACGAAGTCATGTATTCCCTGAAAAGCGGTAAGGAAGCCGCTGTCTACGTCGTACGCTGTGGAACTGAAACCTGTTGTGCCAAGGTCTACAAAGAAGCGGGCCAGCGCAGCTTTCGCCAAAGCGTGCTTTATCAAGAAGGCCGCAAGGTACGCAATAGCCGCCGTGCCCGCGCCATGGAAAGAGGGAGCAGTTATGGCCGCAAAGAACAGGAGTCGACATGGCAAAGCGCGGAAGTGACAGCTTTATACCGTCTCTCCGAGGTTGGCGTCAGGGTTCCTCGACCATACAACTTCATCGATGGTGTGCTGCTAATGGAGTTGGTGACCGATATTGATGGCAACCCAGCTCCCAGGCTCAACGACCTCGAAATGGAACCGGAACAAGCCAGAGTTTACCATAAGTTCCTAATCTCCCAGATCGTCCGCATGCTGTGCGATGGCCTTATCCACGGCGACTTATCAGAATACAACGTACTGGTTGGCAGCGACGGGCCGGTCATCATAGATTTGCCCCAAGCCATCGATGCGGCTGGCAACAATAATGCCCGCATGATGCTGGAGCGGGATGTTATCAACATGGCCAGCTATTTCGGCCGCTTTGCTCCTGAGTTACTAACAACCGCCTACGGCAAGGAAATGTGGAAGCTTTACCAAAGTGGCGAACTTCATCCCGAAACCCAGCTAACCGGCCACTTCGAAGATAACACCAAAGCTGCCGACGTGAGAGCTGTTATGCGGGAAATAGACGCGGCGAGAAAAGAAAATGAGGCGAAACAAAATTATAATGACAATGCATTTCAATAGACGAAGAACAAAATCATATGCCGCCTTAATACTTATGGGCGTATATAAATTAACTTATTAAAATTATTGATAATTTTAATAAGTTAAAATGATTCCCTAAAGCCGACCTTGGCTCATTTCAACCGCTTTGGGAAGATCGGCCAAATTGCGGTCAATCGTCTCTCTCCAAAGCTGACCGTCAGTACGGTTAGAGCAGACTCTCAATAATCTCTATTTGATACATACTCGGTATCGTTAACTCAACATGGTTAGTTACCAATGCTTTTTGAGCGATTCCATTGATAAAGTGCAGCAGCAAACACATTGTATCCAATACTACAGACTTGTTTGATAATGGGTAAGCCGAAAAACTTTGCTTTCCAAGTCTCAGAAGGTGAATTTCGCCAAATTGCTAATAACGCAACAAAACCGACCTGTAACCAGCCATTCTCATCGACCACATGCAGCCGCTCTCGAACAAATTCGAGTTCAGAACCGACCTGAGAAACATGTGCGTTATCGGTATGAACATCATTCCATTGAATCTCGCAGGCACTAGCCTTTTTCATCTGGCCTTCTATTCCTGCTTTACACACAGGGCAAGCGGAATTGTAATAGACGTACATGTTAGGTATACCGTTCATGGATACTCGTCACTTTGTTTTTGCTGACTAGGTTTAAACTTGTAGATAAATCACCATCCCTAGCCACGACACAACTAGCAACACCCAAGGCAACCAATGGTGGCGATAGATGATGATAGGTTCTGTTTCGTTTTCATCAGCATCTTCTGTGTCTGGTTTTTGTGCAGAAGCTTTTTTGAGCCGTTTGCTTAACTCCCTGGCTTTTTCCTTCTGCTGTTTTTTATAAAGCTCAATGCCTTTTTGGATGCCTTGGGCTATCAGTTTGGTTTGTTCTTTGGTTTGGGCTGGTCGCTGTGTCGCTTTGGCAAGTTTTATTGCCTCTTCTTGCGTTTGTGGTGATGGCTTTTGATAGGTGTTTTTGCTCATGGGTCGAAACCTAAACTGTCTTGTTGGAATTCATCTTAGCAATGTCAGAGCATTGAACTATGAACTTATTCGCTATGCTGCTTAATATTGAAAATAATACCTGAATGTGAGCTGGTTCGCAGACTGGATGAGGAAAATGTCTATACTATCAAGTTGAAAAGGACATGAGATGCCTAATCAGCGCCCGCCCTGGTTTTGGATTATGGGTGTCATGAATGTCGCAGCCATTATTACTGTTTTTTGATTGAGGAGGGCTATGTTAGCCCCAATTGGTTCATCTACCAGCTTAACCCTCAGTAGCCCGGTTAAACCAAAGCCTGGGCTTGATCCGGAGCTTGCTAAACTTCAAAAGGAGTTATCGGCTTGTGTCAATTGCGATTCCGCCAAAACCGCAAAAGGTAAAGCCAATATCCAAGCCATAACAGGCAAAATTAACACCATTAAAGCGCGGGTTGAAGAAACAAACGTCGTAAAAGCTGCGGATCAGCCAATCACATTACGTCATGGGGAGTATCTACAGGCATCCTCCCATCAGTACGAACAAGTATCGTTACCGATTGATAAGTACCAGTCGCTATCCAAGGCAAACTATAACGACTCTGTAGGCAATTACTTGGACATGACTGTATAGTTCAAGATAATTAAAGCTCGGCATTACTGATGCTATCAGTGCAAATCCAAAACACGTTGATTTCAGATAATTGCCGATGTCTGCCACATGTTGTTTCAAAATAAAGGAAGACCTGCTTTCATTTCAATTCGCCAATTCAATAGTAGCCGACAAATTTTTCTCGTTTTTTGACTGAAATGCTGCTGAGGTGTCATATCGAACAGTCACGATGCCCTGCAAGGCCGTCTCCTTATGCTTGACTTTATGCTCGCTATATCTAAGTATGAAAACAACAACACAGAAAAAGGTAAAAACATGAACACTAGATTAAAAAAATACTTGCTTGTCGGTTTTTTAGTGCTGTTTTTTTGCGCTGCGAACCCTGTCGTAGCGGTTACAGAAACTCAAATTGCGTTGACGACGGAAGCTACTAATGATGCCATTGTTAACCTTGAAGCGGCATTGAAAGCAGTGACTGAGAATAAGCTGGATGAGGCACAAAATTATATTGATGCCACGCGGAGCTCTGCCAGCGACATCTTGGGAAGGTGTTCGGTTGAAGCAAAAAAAGAACGCGGTTCCAACGCACTTAAAAATGCGCGTCGTCAAATTAAGAACGGTGATTCAGTAGCTGCTGAGGCTTCTTTAAAAGAAGCGATTAAAATTTTTAAATCTTTACTAATGTCCGTTAATAATACCGAGCAACCCAGTTTGTTTAAGTGATTCAAATCACATCATATCGAGGTGCCAATGATAGGCAGGAACCGGCCAATTTCTGAACTTACTGCTGATTTTCAAAGGCAGCTTTGATTCGGGATTAATTAACCAAATTAATAAATTTTACGTTGAACGTCAGTGTTTTCATTATTCAACCCAAGCATTCTTGCCGCCGATCATTTATAACATTTTTGTAAGATTCACCTATAGTTAACTAAAATCCAATGCTTTACCTTCAAAACGGAGAGAGGACATTGATCATTTTCTATTTGGTTAGTTTGGCGATTTGCGTAATTTGGGTGTACATGCTGGTTTATCTCAACTATACGATGCTTTGCCTGCCTGTTCTTAAAAAACAGGTAAAACCAATCTACTATGATGATGCTGAACTTCCCATGGTGAGCATCATTGTTCCTGCCTGTAATGAAGAGGGACACTTGGAACAGTCGTTACTGTCCCGTCTTAACCAAGATTACCCCCGATTCGAGTTAATTGTCATTAATGACCGCTCAACCGATGGGACAAAAGCGATCATAGACCGAATCGCTGCAATCGACGGCAGGCTTATACCGATTAATATCACCGAATTGCCAAATGGCTGGCTTGGCAAGGTGCATGCGTTACATCAAGGCGTCAAATTGGCAAAAGGGGAGTGGTATTTGTTCAGTGATGCTGATATTACCTTTAAGCCAGAAATGTTACGATCAGCTATTAATTATGCACAAAGCCAGCAGGTTCAACACTTGACCTGTATCCCGGAAGCAGAGCTCTACAACGACTTTTGGGTGGATGTTACCTGCTTTGGATTTTTGTTATTGTTTTGTAATTCTGCGCGAATCCCGGACATTAATCAAAATAAAGGGAATAACGCCATTGGACTGGGTGCGTTTAATTTAGTTGAAGCTAGGGTATTTAATCAGACCAAAGGATTTGAGTGGCTGAAAATGGAACCTGCCGATGATATGGGCGTTGGTCTTATGCTCAATCAACACGGTGCAAAATCCAGGGTAGCAGATGGCCTAGGGCTCATGATGTTTCCCTGGTATCAAAATCTCAACCAAGCGTTTAGCGGTTTGGAAAAAAACTGCTTCGGCCCCGGTTCTCAATACAGTTACCTTAAGCAAATTAGGGATTGTGCTGTTTTTGTTGGTGATGGGCTTGCTGCCTTCCATTGCATTGGTACTTGGGTTGCTCAGTAGCGATATTATTCTGATTATAAGTGGCTCCATGGCTTGGTTAACCAATATCATCGTTGCTTTTACTGTACCCAAAGCATCCTATAAGGAACTTCCCTTCTATCTCCTGCTCCCTTTTGGCATCATTTTGATCGCTACGATAATGGCCAACGCCGCTTGGAAGTGTTTTCAAAACAGCGGAATATATTGGCGGGGAACATTGTATCCCGTAGAGCAGTTAAGGGCGGGGCAAAGAGTAAAGTTATAAGGGATATAATTGAACATGCCTTGATAAGCTAATTACCTGGCAACACTACAGCAATAGGTTTAGCGAGAAATTTATGTCAGTACTAGTAAAAGGCTAAACCAATTAGCTTAACGTAAAAAAAAGTTTCGGTTTCATAGAAGTTGAAGGTGGAAAAGACTTATATGCCCACCAAATCAGGAAAAAACATTTTGATCTGAATCGACTCGAGAAACCTGTGCCAAGGATAAACAATTCTTAGGAAGGGGTGTTAGCTGCCTAAATGAAAACCATCAATACACTATCATACGGCCAGTCAAAATTTACGCACCAGACCCTTGCCGAGGGTGATTGCTATCGGCTCATCTTTGAGATGGCATTCCAATTCATTGGGCTTTTGGATGCGGAGGGGGCGATGCTAGAGGTCAACCAATCAGCATTGGCGTGGGTGCGCAGCTCGCGTGAGGCTGTAGTGGGCCTTAAAGTGTGGGACACACCCTGGTGGATCAATGCCGGCGACGCCGTTCTCGAACGTCTCAAGGCCGCTGTAGACTCAGCTGGGAAAGGCGAATTCATCCGGTATGACGTCACGCTCCCATCGATCGATGGACCTGAGCACACGTTTGATTTCTCCCTGATGCCGATAGCCGACGACACCGGACAGGTCGTAATGCTTGTGGCCGAGGGACGCAACATCACAGAGAAGAAGCAACTGGAGCAGGAGCTTCGAGAGACCAATCTAAAGCTGCAACTTGCACAGGAACAGGCAAGACAACTGGCCATCACCGACGAACTCACTGGGCTTTACAATCGTCGAGGTTTTTTCATCATGGCCGAGCAGCAAAAGCAGATCGCCCTGCGGTCAAGTGCCAGAGGACTTCTTATGTTTGTTGACGTTGACGACCTCAAGCGGGTCAACGACGAATACGGTCACGATGTGGGCGATGCACTTATTATTGGCGCGGCCAGGGTGCTGACACAAACTTTTCGTACTGGAGACCTCGTTTCTCGCTTTGGCGGCGACGAGTTTGCAGTCGTGGCCTTGCTCTCCACGGGCGACTCGACGGCCACCTTCACCAATCGTCTGGCGTTTCACCTCGATGCTTTCAATAACAACACGAAGCTGAGTATGATCTTGCAAATGAGCCTCGGTACACGCGAATTCGAGTGGACAGATAACATCGGACTCGAATCTCTCGTGGCACAGGCCGATGCGCATATGTACGAACAGAAGCGTAAAAAGAAAAGACAATCGTATTAGTGACTTACTTGGCTGATAACGGACGATCTAATTGATACTAACAGGGGTGGAAAATCAATATTTTAGTGGTTTAGAAAAAAGCATAATGAAATTAACGTATACTTGAAAAGCAAGTTTGTAAGGGAGTAAATATGAGTAAACGAAGAAACGCCGATCAGGAAGATTCTACGTGACCCTAACTGTATAGTCCCTTACCTATTCTGACAGTCAGCTTTGAAGATTATTAAAGATAAAGCCTGAACTACTGATTTGGGTCGCAAGCGGAAGCGTAGTCAACATGCAAGGCCATCCGACACGGCGTAAAGTCATTTGGGCAGTCGTGATGCACAGCGTACCGGAGGGGAGTTGTGCATCGTGACGAACCGAGGACGAATGCGGGCAGCCGAAGGCATTAATCGCCACGTGATTTTTCGCCGCTAAAATCGGATGGATTCCATTTTAGCTTTCGCGAAAAATAGTGGCGCGCTTAAGTCGCTGAGCAGTGGTAGTGGCGATTGCATGTACACAAGGGAAGCACGCGTAACACGGGAATCTTTGAGGTCATCACCATTTAAAGCTTGGTGATGGTCTATTTTACCCTCGGGCGTTTTAGGCACTGCCCAAACATGCCATTTATACTGTTCTTCAATAATAGGTTGATATGTCTTACCCCAAAGTTCAGTGGCGGTCTGTTTGTCGCGTTCAAAATCTTCCAGGTATTTGAGGAACAATACCCATGAGGTTTGCTCTACGTAATCCAGCTCGCTACCGCAGCCAGCGTCTTTGTGCAGGATGTCGTCTATATTCTTAAAGGTTTGTTCAAACATGCGTTCCTGATGGTTTTTTTGTCTTCCGCTAAACCTAAACTTTAACTAGTTTTTTTGTTTAGCCTATGTATAAAATGATAGCTGTCTATAAAGATATTTTGGGTGTTTATTGAAAATTAACTTTAGTCAAATATTTAATGCAAAGCTCCACCCAGAGCCATATAGAAATCACGAGCATTGTCTGTCGCTCTTTCTTTGTATAATTCAGGATTAAAAGAGGGCTAGTTTGATAATGCAGTGCTAGCTAAATTCCGTGGGACACTCATGGGACACTAAGAAATAAATAACAGCGAAAACTGGCAACACATGGCAAACAAAAAGCTAAGCTAAGGTATTGATATAATTGTTGTAGGCTATTTTTAGGTGTTGTGATTTATTGGAATAATCCGATTCGTAATCAGTAGGTCGCGGGTTCGATTCCCGCCATTGGCTTCATAAAATCAGTAACTTATAGTGATTTTTCAGAGTCATTTTTATTAACCGTAGCTAAATCGTAGCTAGAATGTCCCGGTTTGGTCAATTGGAATGCGGCCAACCGATCCACATACCCGGCTAAATGGTCGCTGGACAGGTGGCCATAGCGCCGCACCATCTCCGCCGATTCCCAACCGCCCAACTCCTGCAGCACATTCAAAGGTGTCCCGCTTTGCACATGCCAAGATGCCCAGGTGTGGCGCAGGTCATGCCAGCGGAAATCCTTGATGCCCGCCCGCCGTAACGCTTGCCGCCAAGCTTTGGTGTTCACTTGGATCACCGGCTTGCCCTGGTAGGTAAACACATAAGTCAAGTGCTTGCCCATCTGGGTCGCGGATGATAACGACTGCCGCTTGCGACAGCGGTACCGCAATCGCCCGCCTCGCTTTCGCTTGGTCGGGATGTATCCAGGCACACCGCCGCGTCACATCCACTTGCGACCACTGCAAGCCCGTCACATTGGCTTGCCGCAATCCCGTTTCCAGGCTAAAGCTCACCATCGCTTGCAAATGATCCGGCAATTCTGCCAGCAACCGTTGCACTTCCACCGGTGTTAACCAGCGAATCCGGCGGTTGGGTTCCGGCAGCAACCGAAACTTCGGCACCTTGTCCAGCCAGTCCCATTCCAGGGCGGCTTTCCGAAGGATGGAACGGATCAAGGCCAGCATCCGGTTAACTGTGCTGTTGCTGACTTCATGACCCAGCTTGGCTTGTACCAGCGTTCCAAAGCATCGCGGTTGATTTCATCCAGCGTCAACACCGCCAAGTGCTGATCCAGCCAGCGCAAATGCCTTAGGTCATCCTTCCGTGAGGCTTTATGCTGGGTTTCGTTCAACCAGCGCACCACCGCTTCATTCCACGAATAACCGCCGTTTAGCGCCCAGCTTGGTTTGTTCCCAAAGCTGTGCCTTCAGCCGGTCGTGGAATTCCTGGGCTTTGTGTTTTGTCGGGCGTTCCAGTGCTTTTTTGTACAGTTCGTCCGTTGACGGTGATCTTGATCCACCAAACGGACGAGTCTTTTCGTTTAAAGAGTGACATAGGTTTATCTCCTGTTCACCCTGCAATGTTCGCCGCGCATAGTTTGAACGGATATAGTCGATCAAGTCAACCTCGACAAATACCCAGCACTTGCCGATCTTGGCACCGGGAATTTCCCCAGACTTTGGCTTTGGATTGTAAGGTGACAGGGTGAATGTGTAGGAGGTCAGCGGCTTGTTGCAGGTCTAAAGTCTTCATGCAAGGCCTCACGTTGGAAGCTGACGGCAAAATAAACCCAGTGATCACTGCTTACGGGCTAAAATTGCCTTGGTTGAACAATTTGCTGCTAAAATAGCATATTTATTCACTGAAATAAAGCAGTTATAACAATAAAAAATAATATTAAATATTATAGCTATAATAAATACATTAATATCAATAAGGTAGTTGTACAAATAAATTTATTATTATTCCAATGTATGAAAACACTCTATTCTTCCACTGAGGCCGCTTATGCATTATTAGAGATTCCCTACCCTGATTGGTTAAGCATCAAGGAATCCCCTGTTTTTGACATTAACCCCGACCAAGATGACAGCCATTGGCTGTTCCTACAACAGTCGCCTTCGCTATCCCGGTATTCAGGGTTAGTGTTGTTAGTGAAGGTTGGCGGCGAACTGTTCAAGTTTGACGGCAAGACCAGAAAGGCACTGTGGCAATCCGGTAAGCTGCAACCACCTGGCTCACTCATAGCGCAGGTATTCGACATGTCAGAAGTCGAGTTCTCGACGTTAAATGCCGAAGTGCAAGCCAAACGAATTAATACCCCACCAACCAATGAACTGATCCAGGGGGTTTATGAAGAACTCGGCTTAAGCTTTACCTCAGAACGCATCAAGAGCGGTTTCATCAATGAAGCGATCAACATCGCCTTACGGGGCAGGCCGCGTGCCTTGCAAGACAAACGGCTGAGCCATGAACGTGAAGATGTCGACCTCAAAAAAGCCATCAAGCTCTTCAGTAGTGAGCTAACGTTCATTGACAGCATTAATCCGAAGCCCGATATTTTTGTCACGGGTGTGTTGGCAGGGGCACTCATCATGATGGGCACACACAGGGACTTGCAAGAATTTTTTACCCGGGTGAACAACCGGCAAGGCGAACATAAAAATAACCTGGAAGACCCGGTCGCCGGTTTAGTCAGGACTATCGAACGGCACCGTATCGACGACCGGTCGATGCCCGCTATGTTGTCGATCGAGTTATGCCGAAAAACTATTCAGGCCGTCACCCTTTGGGAAGAAGGCGCTGAGTCGCCCTTGTATTGGCGCAGGAAACTGGTCTCGGGCATCGACCATATGCCCTATATTCGGGAAATGAAACGGGCTAAGAACATTGACGGGGAAAGGGATTTGTGAATACGAATTTTCTGTATTTGTGCGCAATACAATTAGAAATATTAGCTTGCTGTGACAAACAAATCCGAGTAGTTACAGTTTAATGAATCAATGTTAACCAGATTAACGTTCAGAGTACCAAGCCTTTCTTATTTCTATCGCCCATCGTTCAATTTGGTGGACATCCGGTTCATCTGGTAAGCGACTAGTCGTGTAACTGTCATCAATTTGCTTCAGTTCCTCGGCTGCTTTCGTCATTAATTCGTCATATGTAAATCGACCTGACTTAATTTCTAGTAATTCTTCCCGATCAGGTCGCCTAACTAAAGGCTTACCGGATAACGCGATTTCTTTTGCCATACGCAATAAGCGAAAAGTGTGCATCATATTCTTGGCGTCATAACCGCCGCCATGATCCAGTGTGCCTTGGTAACGTTGTTGGCTGCGTGATTTTTCCCACAACCGATATTCGTGATAATCCCGAAGGCGGCGGGAATACTCGTCTTTGTTGAACACTAACCATGCCCTTGGTTGCAACCCTTTTGGTATTGAGGATAAACAGACATCTTGCGATGGCTGCGAAGAACTTTCATTACTTTGTGAACGGAAAAGCCCATTGAAACGTGTTTTACCATTTTTGCAATCATCGGCGTAAAACAATGCGTAGCCATCACGCACATGCGGCAATGCGCTCAAGCCGCACCGCTCAGGCTGAAGTTGTTGTATTGTTAACCATTGCTCGGCAGGGATTGTTTTATCGCCTTCAACAATAAAGCAACAATCAATGGGTAGCGGCATCTTTTCAGTAATTGGATTAAAAATTTTCTTATTTAAACCTTTCGCCTTTTTAACTTGGCCTAAGGCATATCCGGCGAAACTGTCACGGCATAAGCGTGACATGATAGGTTCCGGCTTTATTTTTTCCATCAATGGATGTTGATACAAAACGGTTTCTTGTGGAGCAAAGAGTAATTCGATACTCGAAGGGTTATTTTTGGCTAACAATTTAAGGTATTTGCCCAACTCAAAATACACATGGTCATTTTTTTCACTACTGACTTGTTCACAATAATTAAAGCCGAAATACAAATCTTGCGGCAGGATGAACACGCCGCGTGTATCGGTATCCGATTGCGGGGTATCCAAGCCATAAGCCCGGCTGCCACTCACCGTATCAAGCAAAATCAAGTTTTGTTGTTTAAGATCATCGATGCTTAAATTCATGCAGGTCTTGACAGTCATATGCCGTTTTTACGCATTTTACATTCACAAGCCCAGGCATTCATGGAATAGCGTGTCCAAGCTCGCCGAGTCACCCTTCCCCGTCGGCAACAATTTTGCCGAATCCTGTAACCGATTCAACTCCAGCGTCAAGAAATCATCAAGCTCAGGAATCCGGGTAATGGGGATTTGCTCGTCGGTGTGATGTTTTTGCACCATCAATTTATCAATGCAGTTTTTGATGTCTAGCTGATCGTTAAGCAACCATAACAAAGGCGATATTTCCATCGGTGGAATCGTATGGTAACGTTCAATCCATACCGCCGCCAACAACGGGCGTAGCATATAGAAGTATTTCTTAATTTTTACGTTTGAGCCGTTCAGCTCCCGTTCCATTGTATTACGGCATATTGACAAATAGTGATGGCAAGCAGAAATGGGGGAGTAAAAAGGATCAAGCACGTTGCGTAATTCCAGTAATCGGTTGGGCTGCCCTGTTTGATAGCAAACGGGTGATTGCAGCCATTCCCAGATGACTGGGTTTGATTTACGCAGCAAGCGCAATGTTTTGCGCAAATCCCAGCCGCCTAGGTCAAGAACTCCTACAGGGCTGTCTTCAATAGGCAGGTCAATGACATCTTCACCTTCTTCCAACGTCAAATACCACGTCCAAGGATGGGCATAAATAAACCGCACATCATAGTCGCTATCCGGGGACGGAAAGCCCCAAGCTCTACTACCCGATTCACAGGCATAGATAATGTTAACGTGATGCTCGTTTGCAACCGTTGCTAAACGAGTTTCGATTAGAGCTTGGGCTTTTATGGATATAGAAGGACAACAAGTCATGACGCTAGCTTTATTCTAAGATTACCCGTGGTGCATTTAGGCGATAACGATTTTCAAGTTGTTGAGCTTATTGCCGTTGCGCTGGTTGAGCCACTGGATCAAGGTCAGGGCGGTCAGTTTGGAGGCTATCCGGGTTGCTAAGCCCTGGAATGACTTGGCGTAGTTACGCCGGATCATGAATTGGTCACACAGTTGCGAGAACAGGGTCTCGATGCGCTTCCTGGCTTTTCTGAGCAGTGGGCTGAACGGTTTGAAGCCAACTTGGTTGCGGCGCATCGGGGTTTCGAGGCGGATGGCGGCGGTGTCGAACAAGTCTTGCTGCCATTGGCGGCTCAGGTAGCCCTTGTCGCCGACCAGGACACAGTGGTTAAGCTGTGTTTTCAGGTCGTTAAGGTAGTGGATGTCGTGCGTGGAAGCCCTTGAGATGTCGAAGGTAAGGATTGTCCCGTTGGGTGCACACACGGCGTGGAGCTTGTAGCCGAAATAATGTGCCTTGTGCGCCGCGCAATAGCCGTAATCGGGTCTTGCGCCATCGGTCTCCTGGCAAACGCGGCTGCGCCTGGCGCGGCCAAGCTTGCAGATTTCCAGGGGCATACTGTCCACAAAGTGGTAGTTCTCGGAAGGTGCCAGCCTAGTCGCCATGCACTGGCGGAAGTGCTCAAGCTTGGGCATCAGTTGGCGCCTGCGCCGGTTGAAGACGGAGCGGTCAATTTGGCCGACCAAGGGTGTCGGCAACTGCTTGAAAAGGTGGCGTTCCGAATCAATGCCCGAACTTTCGGCAGCCAAGGCCAAGGCGATCAGTTGCTTGTCGCTAAGCTTGGGCAAACGGCGTTGGTTCAGGAAGTTGGCTTGCGTTTCCAGTTCGTGCAAAAGACCGAGAATTTTGTTATAACTTGTCTCTAAGTTGCTCATATCATTTATTTTTTGGCGAAAACTTAATGATACCCACCCAGTGGAAATGAGCAACTTTTTTAACACCTCATAATGCACCACGGGTTAAGATTACTAACAAACATAAATAATGGATTACACCTTGCTAAAAAGCTAGTTGCTATTTTTAATTTCTAAATAACAGCCAATTTGTCAGGCGGCCTTACGCATCACTCTGATATAAAAAGAATTTAATTGGAATATCGCGTCAAATTTGTGGTTCATTTACATTGTGCACATAAGCAAAGCAATTAGTAGATGTTGCCACGAATTGCTTTCAAGCACAAAATAGCGCATCATTCGATGATAGTATTGGAGATCAACCATGAGAACGACAATTGTTTTAGATGATGAATTGTTGGCCAAAGCCCAGGCTTTGACCAGCTTGCAGGAGAAATCCAGTTTGGTGAGGGAAGCCTTGAAAGCACTGATTGAGCGCGAAAGCGCAAAAAGGTTGGCAAGTTTGGGCGGTAGCGAACCGCAACTGGAAGCTATTCCGCGACGGCAGACTGTCGCCTAGCATGATGGTTCTGGTCGATACCTCGGTATGGATCGATCACCTCAGAGGTAATGATCCATTATTAGCCAGTTTGCTGTTGCAGAATTGCGTATTAAGCCATCCCTTTGTCCGGGGTGAGTTGGCGTTAGGGAATTTGCGCCAACGGGACACGATATTGGCTGCGCTAGATAACTTGCCACAAGCACCGTTGGTCTTTGCCGATGAAATCAATTATTTCATCGAAACACATACCCTGTATGGCCTAGGTATAGGGCTGATTGACGCACACCTGCTAGCCGCTACCCAGTTAACTGGCAGTGCTCGGCTCTGGACACGGGACAAGCGATTACTCGCGGTCGCTAGACAGCTTAATTTGGCGTTTGACGCTTAACATGAGCTTTTGTAGGCTGCTCTTTTAAAAGTCAACCCCTGGTAGATGATCCGATGCTTTGCGAGGCATACGGGAAATAGAGGTAGCTTTAGATTGGGCTGAGCTTGTGAACCCAACAAATCTAGTGACCGACGTTAAGTTGGGGTTCGTTCCTCGTCCCAACCGTGTTCGCATTCTAAATCACCTTTGAATGCGAACATGATAAAAAATTTAACCAGTTTTCAATCTTTTGAGAGGGGCTAAAACTTCCGCTAATGTTTTTGGCGGTAAACCTAAAGAATTAATTTCTTTACTGTAAACAACGTGCTCACCTTTTTTGCATAATGGACATTCATTCTTATGCCAGCTTTCAAGATTGATATTGATAATGGAATGAAAAAAATAATTTTTTCTTATGTTTTCAATTTTAAGAGATTGTTCTTGCCGTGTTGCAAACACACAAATGCCAGCAACAACCCCTTTATTGCTTTCTGCTATGTCAATTAGCTTTTGTAGAGCTTCGCCTGTTGTGGTTATATCATTTACTATCAAAACTCTTTCATTTTTATTAATCGTGCAATCTTCTTGTAAATCTTTTGGATAACCTGAGCTATCACATTCAACAAATGCCGCCCTGGTCTTGTTATTATTTTTTGAATGTAATTCTCGAGCAACGTCGTAAGCGATCAGCATGCCCGCTCTCGATGTGCTGAGCACAACATCAATCTGCCCAAGGTTGGGGGAGTTATGAATCCAAGCTGAAATTTCATTACTTATTTTTGTCATTAAATAAGGATGTTGAGCTATCAACGCAAATCTGAAAAAACTAGCGCTATGTTGTCCTGAAAGCAACTCAAAGTGACCATCAAACCAAATCGGTTTTGCGACATGCAGAATTTCGGAAATTTCGTCTTCTTTAAGCGAGTAGAGAACTGGCGCTTGAACAACATTACTAACACGCGCTTCATAAGATTCTGTCATAACATTCTCCTTATTAACAATAGGATGGGTTTTGTTCATACTTCGTTGTCATAAGTTAGTGGTATTGTGACCTTTACTTTTTTGCATCTTGTGCATTCTGATTTTTGATTCATTTTTAAATCTATTCTGTAAGCCGTTAAAATTTTTATATTTTTTTGTTTGAACACCATTGCTTCTGGCCAACAACTGAACAAGATGGCAACACAGAGCACGTTGCCACCTTGTTCAATGACGTAGTCTATAGCTTTTTGCAAAGTCTCTTTTGAGCATAAGAGAAAATCGGCAATTATAACATTTTGACCTTGTAACGAATCAATCTCTCTATAATAAATTTCATTGTTCTGACGTAAAAGGGGCTTAACTGTGACGCTTTTCTTGTTGCAAATTTTACTAGCAAAAAGATCGTTTCTTTTGCGATCTAAATACAAAATAGAGTGAAGACTGCCTTCGTATTCTTGAATTAGAGAACTAATTTTCTCACAAGCATAGTAAAAAAAACTTACATCCTCTTTTAGTAGAGAAACTTTAAAACGCCTTTCTAAATGTATATTGCCATTGTCTAAGGTGTAATGCTCTTTATTAGAGATTGTGATTGCTTTTTTATTACAAATACAATAGACGAGGTCTTTTTTATCTAATTCCAAAATAGCTGAAGTTATTGATTTTTCGACTTCGCTTTTGACTAAAACTCTAATTCCATCGTCAAAAAACCTTAGTTTTATAGCTGTAAAGCATTTTTGGATTGGTAGTACCAGCCATTTTTGAATATAGCTGTCATACAAAGAAACAAATACTCGCCCAATTACTGATCCAAAAATGCTTTTTATAAGAAACATAAAAACAATTGCAGGTGTTATTACTTGCCAATAATCCCTGAACCAGTCAATCATTCACTTATTTCTGAGAGTATTCTCTCAGCAGCAAGTTCTGGATTCTCCGCGTGTGTGATAGGACGACCAACAACGATGTAATCAGCACCTTCTGAAATAGCATCTTTGGGAGTAGTAATTCGAATCTGATCATCAGTGGCTGACCAGCTTGGACGAATACCCGGCGTTACGAGCACAAAATCTGACCCGCACGCTTGCCTAATTGATTTTATTTCTCGCGGCGAACAAACAACCCCATCTAACCCAGCATTTTTCGCAAGTTTAGCCAAGTGTACGACATATTCTTCAAGCGGAATCTCTATCTTTAAATCTTCTCGCAATTCATCCGAAGACAAGCTTGTTAATACGGTAATTGCTAATAAGATTGGCTTTTGAAAATTACACTTATCCGCTTCTTCAAGAATACGCGAAGAAACTGTTTTCATCATTTTGGAGCCGCCTAAGGCATGAATGTTAAACATAAAAACACCCATTTTGGCTGCTACGAGCGATGCTTGCATGACGGTATTGGGTATATCATGATATTTCAAGTCAAGAAATACGTCGCCGCCAGCGTCTTGAATTGCTTCGACTATTCGTGGCCCTTCGCTGGTAAACAATTGTGAACCAATTTTAAACACGCCCACCCAGGGTGAAAGCCGTTTAGTTAAATCTTTTGCTTCAGCAAGTGTGTTTACATCTAAGGCAACGCATATTTTCCTTTTACTCATTATGAAACCCTGCCAGTTTGAACATATTCAACAATGTCAGCACCTTTAACATACACGCGCTTTCCAACTTTATTATGAGGCAACTCATTATTTTTTTTTATTTTTAACACAGTTCCATAAGACAAGCGAAGAAAGTCAGCCGTTTGGTCCAAGGTGTACAACTTTTCCGGGTCAATTTCGCGTAAATCTATTGCATTTGACATAAATTTTAATGTAATAAGCTAAATATTTATAGTTATATCTATTATTATATTATTTTGTCAATATCTAGATATAAAATTATAGAAACTTATATCTTTTGCGATTGATGTATTTCTGTCTTCACAGCTCGTAGGACGTGCCGAGGAACGAGTCTCATCGTTCGCGACAGATGCGCTTCACTTCGTTCAGCACATCCAATGCTTATGTAGTTTATCTGTCATTTCTGTGGTAAATAGTTAAAGAACGAGTACTAAACCTTTAAATAATGATTAATCCACGTAGCCTAGTTAGGGCGCTTGATAAACACTGGGAAGCCGTAGAACGTATCGTTTTACTTGGCCGTGACCAGATCGGTTATGAACGCGACAAGGTGCTGGGCATATTTGGAAAAATCTATGTGCATGAATCTGCTGAGCAGCACATAGAGCGCTTGCAACAACTCGTTAACGCGGAATTGTTGATTGAAATGTCGCACAGCAATACGCTCCAACTTAACGAAAACGTCCGCCAGTTTGTCGGCAGCTTACTGCATGAACACGAACTTGGCTTGTCCGACATCTTAAAAGCCCGGGTTAGTGACATTAAAATCGCCCTGGAACAATTGCACCAAGCATTTCAAGAACGTGATATCGCGGCGTTACAACAGGGTGCAGTGCGCATCGACAATCAACTTCGGCAAATATTGCAACAACTGGGTCAGGACACCCATGCCATCCAGGATATTGCCGAACGCGCCAAAGCCGCTGATGAGCGTATGCCGCTATCGAGACGTTACCGTGAAGTGTTGGAAGCCTATGACCGTTATGTGCAACCCATGACCGAGCTGATGGATACTGGTGCTGGCGGCAGTTTCTATCCGTTATTGGAAGGAGCAGAACGAGTCCTGGAATCGCTATCCCAGCAATTGCACAATCAAGGCGGTTTATACAGTCATCAAGTCCTGTTGCGCCAGGTTGGTTTTCGGGTGAAAGACTTACGGCAATCCGGTCGTCTTGCTTTGAAACAATGCACCAACATCTTGATGCCTTTGCGGGAAGAAGTCCGTCGCCACAACCACCTCAGCGCTGCCATCGGACAATTATTAGGCGATGTACGCAAAAAAGGCTTACGCCGAACCTTTCCACAAAAAAGCTTGCCGGTTTGGCGTAAGGAACGTCCCGTATCGGTTGCCATAGGCGCTGAATTATTAATGTTGATGGAACAGGTGCGCCACTATCAGCCTAAAGCGGTTGATTTTCCCGAGCAGACGGTTGAAGAAATGCAGATACCGCTAGAACGCGTCGATGAAGATAGTATTCGAAAGCACCTTTACCAAAATCTTCCGGTATTGGACTTGATGCAATGGTTGGTCAACCATTATGGCTATTATCAGGATGCCACGCTGTTAAAGCTTTATCACAAACTCATCCGCCTTCCCGATATTAGCGCAAGCCCTAATTCGGACGAAACTCAGATTACGCTTAAAAAAGTCCGCATTCGTTTGCACAGCCACACGCTTGAAGCCTTATGACAATAGACTTAAAGCAACTACCCCAATTACAACCCCTGTTTAAACTGTTAAGTTCTGGAGCCCATTTAAACCGCTTACAGGACAGTGAGCTATGGGTAGAACTTGAAAATCATCAGAGTCAATATGAAACCTTGTTTGCTGCATTAGGTTTTAGTCTCGTATTGGATGGGCGGGGTTATGCCTACTTTAAAACCGATCAAGCCAGCGCTTACACAGGCAAACTCACGCGTCGCTTAGCATTGCTGTTGATGCTGCTATTTGAATATCAAGCCGATCAAGGTTTACATTTGTTCCAGTTCCAACAATGGCAGCTCGATACACCGTTAATCAACAAACTACATATCCAGTATCATGCCATCTTGGAAGCCGAAGAAATCACCAGTCCGCAAACAATAAAGGAAATTTTAGACAGTGCCGCCCGTATTGGTTTTCTGGTCTTAGAAGATGGCGTTTACCGGCTACAGCCAGCCGTGCACCGCTATCTGGACTTGTTTCAAGAACTTGCCCAAGCTGAGCGAAATGACCCAATGCAAAACGAAGACGACACGGAGGATACGCTTTGAGTCTGGCGCAGTATGGATTCCAGAAGCTTGTGTTACTCAATAGTGCCGGTTACAGCCGCGCTGAATTGCCGCTAGACGATTCGGTTTCGATTATCGCCCCCAACAATACCGGCAAAACCAGTCTGATAAATGCCTTGCAGTTTCTGCTTATTCTCAACAAACAGCACATGGATTTTGGGGCGCACAGCCCTGAAAATACCCGGCGTTTCTATTTCCCTGACAACAGTTCGTATATTCTGCTCGAAGTGTTGTTGCCGTCCGGGATGGCGGTGATTGGTTGTGTTGGTAAGGGCTTAAGCCATGATTATGAGTACTTCGCCTATCAAGGCAGTCTTGATCTCGATGATTACCGGTTGGACAATGGTCACCTGGTTGCCCAGCCAAAATTGATCAGCCGTCTATTTGAATGCGGCAAACCTGCCAAAATCTACCAACAAGCCGATTTACGGGCATTGTTGTATGGTAATCGGCAAAAGCAGCGTTCGGATGACCCTGATTTAACTATCTTTCCACTTGAGTTTACCTCCCAAGCCGGAACTTACCAACGCATCTTGACCCGGACTTTACGGTTGGATCGTTTAGATAGCCGGGAAGTAAAAACCTACTTGCTGGAAATCTTCAAAAATGACTTACAGGATCGTAGTGTTGATTTTAAGAGCGAATGGGATAAAAACTTCGCCGATGTCAATTACGATAAGGCTCAATATGATGCCGTGTTCCGCAACAAGGCTCTGATTGAGACTATGGAAAATAGCCAGCAGACACGTCTTGGATTGCGTGGCAAAATTATTCAATGGCGACCATTAATCGAACAAGGCTTGAATGATTGGGAAGCCCATTTTCAAAACAGCTCTGCCCAATTACAACAACGATTTGAGTTATTGACCACTGAAATTGGCACATTGGAGCATCGCCAAAAAGCTATTTTCCAAGATCAAGCGAATGCTAATATCACGTTAAAAGAACTAGGAAAAAAGGAGGCTCGTTATCAAGAGCTGACTGTCCGATTTCAGTTTGTCACTGATGCTATGCAGTTGGAAAAGCAACGGCAAGCTTTGCAGGAACAACGCGATGATTTGGTCACCCGCATCAAAAATGCCGAGCAACATCAGTCATCTGATGCTATCAAAAGGAATATCGCCAAAATCCGCAAAGAACGGGACGAATTGAACCAGCAGTTAACCAACCTAAACGATAACCTTTATTTGCAACTCCAAAAGCTTTTGCCAAAAAGCAGCTTCGACTTGTTGACACGGCTTTTGGCTAAATCGGTCTTGAGCTTATCTGTCGCTGAAGGTAATGCAGTTAATCTGCATGATAAACCAGCCTTCCAATCGTTTATTGCCGCGGTAGAAAGCAAACTGTCGGGAAATCTCTTGAAACTCCCCGGTTTGTCGCTGGATAGTTCGGCACTTGAGGCGAACCTCACCCTAAAAACTGCCCACGAACTCGAAACTGAAATCGACGATTGCACGCGGCAACTATCAGAGTTGGAAAAGCTGTTGCAAACCGTTGAAACTTTGGCACAACAAAAACAGAAGCAAACAGGGCTGGAACGGCAAATCAAGGCGCTGGATATCGATATTCAAGACTATCAAGAATTGGTGTCACTCAAAGAGAATGAGTCAACCAGATTGCAAACGATAGCTGAATTAAAACGGAACATTGCTGGGTTAGAACAGGAAGAATCGACACTGGCCGATAAGAAAAATAACCTCTCGGCAATACAAGCAAGCCTTAAAACTGAACAAAGTGAGTTGCAAAGCCAACATCAACGCATCAATGCTGCCCGCCATCAACGTTTGGATCAACAACCGCCGTTCAATTTTTTAGAACAGCTACCTTTTTTACCTTGCATGGAAGCAGCGGCATTGGCTATGTCGGCCTTAGCAGACCAGATTGAAAACTATAACCGGGATTGCCAAAAGCTACGGCAAATTGATGACAACCTAAGTCTGCAACTCAGTAAATTACACCAAGAAGGTGTGAGTAAATTCCAAACTCAGGATTCTGCCGAACAGGAGTTAGTTGCTTTATTCAACTACACGGCACAACTCAGCCAGGAACAAGCATCCATTGAGCGCAAAGCCCGTTCAGCCGTCGTCCAGGTAGCGGCAATTTTGCGCGATTTACGCAATAGCCTCGAGTCATTCAAACGGCGAATGCGGGAATTTAATAACAAAATTAATCGCCGCCAGCTTTCAGACCTTAAGGTCTTTAAAATTGAACCGAGGGAAGAAGATGCCTTGGTCAAGGCCATACAAACCTTAATCTCAACCTCAGAACAGGTCGATTCTGGCAATTCTTTCGACCTTTTTGACCATAATGCGGTGCTGGACGACAAAGAGCTTAATAAGGCGAAGGATTTACTTATTAAAGAAGGCGAAGCCAGAGGTAGTTTGCGGGTTGAGCAACTTTTCAGGCTGGTTTTTATCCTCGCCAAGGAAGGTCAAGAGCCAGCCGAATTTGAGGACATTGACAGTGCCGCCTCAAACGGTACGGTATTGATGGCAAAACTCATCACCGGCCTCGCCATGCTCAACCAAATGCAAGACCCACGTAAACAAATCAAGACAGCCTGTTATTTGGATGAGGCCGCATCCCTTGATCAATACAATCAGCGCAACTTGATTGAAACGGCTGCAGAGTTCGGTTTTTCCCTGATTTTTGCTTCCCCAGAACCGCAAATAACCGCACGCTATTGTGTGCCCATCGGCAATGTCCAAGGTAAAAACTATATCAGCCGCCTAAATTGGCAAATTTTCGAAGCCATTCCCTCTGAGAACCTAGCCTGATGTCACTTTTATCTGAAGCTTTAAAACGCTTGCTAGCTAACGAACAGCCACTTAATGCATCGGATTTCACCCAAAGCCAACGTAAAGCGTTGGAACAGTTCGCCCTAAATACCCGCCTTATTGAAGTCAAAAAACAAGGCAACGGTGTAGTTTATCGGTTGATTGATAGGCAAAACATTAGCAACTATGTCCGTCAGCTCCATCCGCTGGAAGATGAACAATTGTTATCGCTTTTACCCAAGCGCAGCCGTAACATCGGCACAGACCTAAGCAGTAAAAGAGGACAATCCGGCCACGACAGTTTTTATTTACTGATGAAAGCCTGGGATTGTGATGTGGTCTGGCAATGTGGCGATATCACGATGAACCCTTCGGAATTGACCGAACTTTTAGGAGTAGTCGCCATGCAGGTTAGCACGAATAATGCGTGGCATTGTAACCGCCCTTTGTTGTTAGTTGAAAACCAAGCATTATTTGATCGCTGCGACTGGTTGCCAGAGGGATTTAACGGATGTCTCGTCTATTATGCCGGTCAATTATCCGAGCTAGTACTGCTTTGGTTATCGGAACAAAAGCGATCTAATGACGTGATACTCTTCCCTGATTATGACGGTATCGGGTTGACTAATTACGCCCGATTAGCTGCTACGATTCATCCGAATTCAACGTTACAATTTTACTGGCTCAAGGATTGGGAAAATAAATTACCGATCTACGGCAACACTGAAGTTTGGTCAAAAACCCGCATCCAATTTGAAAATGCCATGCAAAAACTAGCTAACATGAATGCGTTGAACAGCGACTTAATTAAATTGGGGCAACTCTCGCAACGCTGCGGTAAAGCGTTAGAACAAGAAGCCATTTGGTTGTAACGAGAAGCAGTCAATTGGAAAGATAAGTGAACTGTTGACTAAAATCGTTTTGCTGATTTAATTTTTTCATTATTCAACAGCAGTGCTATTATTGTTGAAATATTCAACAAAAGTAGGTGAATCAATGGCCACTATGAATTTCAGCATACCCGATGACATCAAAGACAAGTTTAACCAAGCCTTCCACGGTAAAAATAAAAGCGCAGTCGTTGCGGACTTGATGGTTGAAGCAATAGAACGGAAAGACAAACAACAACGCAGCAAAGCGGCTATCGATAGGATTTTAGAGCGCCGTAAACATGCGCCAACTGTTACTGACGAAGAAATCCGCGCGGCAAGGGAAGAATTGCGTGCATGACAAAATTATCGTCGATGCCAGTGTTGCACTGAAATGGTTTTTACAGGAAAACGAAGATCATTGCGACGAAGCCATTGCTTTGCTGATGGGCTATCCATTAATCCAGCCACCGCATTTTATAGCTGAAGTCGCGGCTGTTTTGGCACGAAAAAAACCCATTGAGGCCGACCAGGATTTAGCTGACTTGCTTGAAGTCGAAATGACGGTTGTCGACGAACCGACTATTTACCAACAAGCCATAAGGCTGAGCATTGACCTTAACCACCACCTATTCGACACGCTATATCATGCCGTTGCCCTAGAAACCAACGACACAATATTGATTACTGCCGACAAGGTTTATTACGCAAAAGCCAAACATTTGGGTCGGATCAAACTATTGGCCGACGTTAAAGACCACCAGTAATAACGGTATGGCTATGAATTTTAGAACCATCTAGAGCCGGTATCGACCCGCCCTACAACCCGTCGTACGTGATACTTAACATAACGACAAGAAGCAGGTACACTTGTATCTTTAGGCATTCCCAAGGGTACATAAAATGGCTATACAAATTCAGGAACTTAGTAATGCTGAACGTATTTTGTTGGCAGAGGAATTATGGGATAGCGTGGCTAATGATGACCATTTGTTCGCCTTAACAGACGAACAAAAAGAACTGCTTAATTTGCGGTTAGCAAAGTATATTCAAGATAAAGAATCAGGCTCATCTTGGAGCGAGGTAAAAAACCGGATTACCGGAGAATGAGCAAAACGCTTCTTGTTCGACCGGAAGCAGAGGAGGACTTAGGCCAAGCCTATCGCTGGTACGAGTCGCAAAGAAAAGGCTTGGGGGATGATTTTCTGTTATGCGTAGAAAGTGGATTAGCACGGATAACCAGAAACCCTGAGCGATACCGCAAAATACATGGGAACATTCAGCGAATCTTAATAGACCGGTTCCCGTTTGGTATTTTCTTTATCGAAGATGAGCACCAATTGTCTGTATTAGCTGTTTTGCATGCTCGCAGAAACCCAAGTGCTTGGAAAGAAAGGATTTAATGGCTGGATATAACTCCATTAGGATGTTGGGTTGCCTAACGTCAGCTCACACCTACAAAATAGCCAACATACGGGATAAGTTAGTAAAATTAAATTGTTCAGAAAAATGAGATGAGTTATACAAAAATCAAAGAACTTGGTCGTGGAGGGTTTGGCTTAGTCACCGAAGTGACCAACCAACATAATCAACGTTTTGCTATGAAAGAATTCAACCCAAGTGGTGACATACAGGCGGTTATTGATAAAGGGATCGTTTCTCTAGCAGATATAAAGAAAAGATTTTTTAAGGAAGTTAAGTATCAAAGCCAAGTCAAAAGCCGAAATGTAGTTCAAATTATTGAAAGCGATCTAAAAAATACTGTTCCTTGGTATGTCATGGAGCTTGGCGTTGGAACATTAAAGGATGATCTAACTCTAGATCGAACATTAGGTGAAAATCTTCAAACAGCACTGTTTGATATTCTCGCTGGACTTGAAGCAATTCACAGTCTAGATATTACCCACCGTGACCTTAAGCCTGTGAATGTTTTAAAATTTAATGAAGAAAATGGCTCTGTTCGGTATGCCATTTCAGACTTTGGACTGATTACTACCATAGCTTCAGATACAACTACAATCACGCAAACAGGACATGGAGGAGGAACGCCAATTTATGCCGCACCAGAGCTAATGACAAACTTCAAATATGCGACTCCAACAGCTGACATATATTCCTTTGGAGCAATTCTCCATGATATTTTTGGAAGCGGCTATCGAACTCCTTATGTAGAACTTACAGTACCGGGCCATTTAGAGCAATAGTAGAAAAGTGTACAAAAACTCGACCTCAGAGACGTTATCAAGATATTACATCGCTTCGTATTGATGTATATGATGCGTTAAATCATCCCGATCTTAGTTTCAGCAGTAATGAGGAAGCTGAAATTGTAAAATTGTTGAATGATAAAATAGAACTGGAAGATAACGAATGGGATCGGTTTTTTGAAGTGTTAGATCATTCAAACAGTTTAAATACGACAGCTTACAACTTATTTCGAGCTTTAAGGAGCGGACATATTGATTCACTGGCGTCAACATCATCAGATTTATTTAATGCCTTGGGTATGGAGTTTTCTGAGTATGTCCGTTCTACTTCACATGACTTTGATTATTGTGATGTACTTGCCGATAAATTAGAACGCTTTTTCAAGCTAGGATTAATCGGATTGAAGGCTCATATCCTGCTAAGTTTGTTAAAGATGGGTGTTAACCACAACAGATGGTTTGCTGAACGAAAATTTCTGCAATTGGCAGGGCCAAATTTAGATGAAAGCATAGTGAAAAGAATTTTGATTGATGTGGAAGCAGAGCCTTTTGATCTTGATTATTATTTATCGGCATGGGAAATATCTATAAAAGTGAACAGAATTCAGTTGCATCCTTTACTCGCTGTTTGCAAATAAAATCAACAATGAACTTTGAAACAGAATCTTTTACATTAAGCTTAGATACAAGACCAAACCAAGATGCAATGGCAATAAAGTTTTTTCAATCGGGAAATTTGTTCGCGGCAGTTGCCGATGGTGTAGGTGGCCATGAAGGGGGAGAGGTTGCATCTAATATAGCTATCAAATGCGCTGAAAAGGAGTTGGCTAATGGTGTTCCCCTGTTATTAGGAGATGTGTTTGAAAAAGTAGTCGATGAACTGGAAAATAAAAGCAAAGAAAATAATGCTTTTAAAGATATGGCAACCACTTTAAGTTTAATCGTTGCTTTTGATGGTAAAGCACATTTTGGGCATGTTGGGGATTCGCGTATATATCACCTTAGAAATGAAGGGATTTTACAGATAACTAAAGACCAAACTGAGGCTGCAGAACTAGTTAGGCAAGGTATTTTAACAATAAGGAAAGCAAAGACGTATCCGCGGCGTTCCGTTTTAGTTTCCGCTCTCTCTGTAAAAGGTGACCATCACCTTTTGTCAGGAAGTTTTGATATAAAGCTAAAAGATCGAATTTTATTGGTCACAGATGGTGTTCATAGGTTAATTACTAAGAAAGAAATTAGAGACTTATCTATCCAAAATCCTTCATTGACTGAATTTACAAAGAATATTTCGCGTCAATTAGAATTGAAAGGCTTAAAGGATGATGCAACATTTGTAGCTATTGAAGCCCTATAGAGCCGTAGGTCTGATTTGCAATAGCGTAATCGTACGAAAGAGATGCCTCCGATTACGCTACACTACTAGGAGGAACGCTGGATAAGCGACATAAAAAGAAATGATTCCCGGAATCACTCCGGGAACGAATTGTTGTTGATAAACATTCTTCTTCTAGTTCTTCCTCCCAAAACTCAAGCTCATCTTGTAATTCTTGCTTGGCTTCGGCACGGACACCAGACCTAGAACGTTCGTGTACACCACCCTTATGCAACAAGGGTGACAGGGCGACCGGGTTTCTCGGTCGCCGTTTTGGTATTGTCGGCATAATTTCCTCCTAAGTTGATGACATGCCACTGGGTGCCGCCCAGTCGCTTTTCCAATTTCCGGAATGTCCTTTGTTGTTGCAGGAATTCCGGCGCTTTATCTGTTTGGCGAAAACAGAATTTTCGGGGCAGGCTGCTGTACAGCGACCTTGGGGGTTGGGTGTATTTGATGTGCTTTATCGCACCACCTGTTTCCGGTGTGTGCAGGTAAATCTTGGCAATCCCCAACTCCTGGCGGATAAACTGCAAGGTTGCCGTCAACAACGCTTCGTCCCAGATGTCGCCGTAATCAGCCAAGACGGTTTCCAGATAACGCCGCAACTTTTCCGGTTTGGCATTTGCCCCCAAGCTGTAAAAGCGGGTTTTTCCGCTTTGGATTTCACCCAGTAGACGTTTAGCCCGCCTTAACCAATCGGTTTGCAATTCTTCGATGAGGGCTTCGTTGGTGTTGAAATCGAAATCGATCCTCGCCCAGGCTAGGGTTTCCCGGAAGAAATCCCGATGTTGCCGTTTCAACACCGGATGCATCGAGCAGTTAAACTGGTGAAATTGGCTCGGTTCCGCCAGCCGTTTGAAGACGGCATCATGCTTATTGCTGAAGTTAAGTTGCAGCACCAGGCTATAGCCGTTGCGGGAAACCTGATCCCAACTCCTGTCCTTGTCACCCCAGATGTCTAGGGTCAACAAGAACGGCTCTATGCGGTTGCCCCAAGCCAAAGGCAGATGTTCCTGACGCAACTGGCCATCGCCCGATTGCGCCAAGATATCTTTGACCAACGGCTTATGCAAAAGCCTCGAATAGGCCGACTTTTTCAAATCGGCAATCGCGCACTGCCTACCGATGACTTGCGACAGCAAGAACACGGCGTACCTATCTTTGCAGTAGTAAAACGGCGTTTTACCGACTGGCAGACAGGTCAATACGTCTTGTGCAGTTTTAATGTCCATAATCTCATCCTTTAATACACAACACCTGTTTTAGGGTGTGCACCACTTCCACCAAATCAGACTGGTGTCCCATTACAGTATCGATATCCTTATAGGCACCTGGGATTTCATCGATTACCCCGGCATCCTTGCGGCATTCAACGCCATGAGTCTGGCATTCCATATCATCAATCGTAAAATGCCGCTTGGCCTTGCCCCGGCTCATTACCCGACCCGCGCCATGTGAGCTGGAGCAAAACGACATTGGATTGCCCAAGCCACGCACAATGTAAGACTTTGCTCCCATACTGCCGGGGATGATGCCCAGCTCACCTGCTTGTGCGCTTATGGCACCTTTGCGGGTAACCCAAACTGAAGCATCAAAATGCTGTTCCCTAGCCACATAGTTGTGATGGCAATGGATCGCTTCTTTGGTGATGCCGAATTTGGGCAATTTCTTTTTCAGAACGTCACAAATCAAGTTCATCATCTCTCGGCGGTTTACCATGGCGTAATCCTGTGCCCAACTTACGGCTTCCAGATAATCATCGTAATGCTTCGCACCATCCTTGAAATACGCCAAGTCCTTATCCGGTAGATTGACGATATGTTGCCCCATATCCTTCTTGGCCAGATTGATAAAGTATTCGCCGATCACATTTTCGATACCACGACTGCCGGAATGCAGCATCACCCACACGTTGTCGTTTTCATCCAGGCACAGTTCGATGAAGTGGTTGCCGCCGCCCAAGGTGCCCAGTTGCCGCACCCAAGTTTGGTAAGGTTTCTTCTGCATGGTGTTGATCTTGGGATGTTTGCCCAAAATCTTATGCAAACCTACCGACAAACCGGTGACTGTCGATTGTTTAACGGGATCGTGCTTGTGCTGGTTAAAACCTACCGGAATCGCCGCCTCAATCAATAACCGTAACGACCGCAAGTTATCCGGCAATTCATGTGCCTTAATCGACAAGCGTAAGGCATTCATACCGCAACCGATGTCCACGCCGACCGCTGCCGGAATAATCGCGCCGACAGTGGGTATCACCGATCCCACTGTAGCCCCTTTACCGCAATGCACATCCGGCATCACGGCAATGTGGCTATGGATAAACGGCATCTGCGCCATATTCAGCAACTGCTGGTAGGCTTCTGCCTCAACGTTATCGGTATATATTTTTATCGGCACTTTGCCTTTGGTAATAATGGTCTTGATGGGCATTAGCCACCTCCCTTGCCAACAACACCTGCATACCGGAAACGTAACACGGGTATGTGTTTTCGGTTCACTGCCTGGGCTAACGCGCACCGCAACAAACCTTGCACCTGCTTTAAGGCTGCCAGTATTTCATCGCCTGAAACTTGAAGATCATCCCCATTATGGGCAACCGTCACATAAAGTGATTGGCCTTCCTGCTCTGGCACAACCGATAACACGTGTAAGTCACGCAACAGCGGATGTTGGGATTCACCCGCTAACACCAAAGTGACAATGCGACAGCCTTCTTTGCACAGTTGCAAGGTCTTATGTGACGTTTTCGGGCGCGGTTCTTTCACTAAATAACGTGGGTCAATGCCATCTTCCTCGCCGAATTCGACGCAGAGGGAAGCGGCAGTTGAAGCCCAACTTGTTTGGTTTTTCATTTGAAAACTCCCACAGACCGAAATATTCGGGCAAAGCAAAGCCTTGACCCCATCGGTCGAATTTAAAAAATTGGTTGTGTGTGTGGAAGCCCGATCCGTTGTCAGATCGGAAGAAAAGGTCTACCGGGGACTAACGAATGCAAGGCTGAATTTAATTGCACTATCGAACATACAGCCTCCTACTTTATGGTTGGTTAAAATTAAGGGCGCGATTTTACGCAGAAATAAAAGGTTGTCAAATATTAATTTCTTACTTGTTTGACGTTAGCTTTACCGCAATTACACTATTGCCCAATTTTTGCGTTTGAATAGCTATTGGCAAGAATTTTTTAATGACCTCCGCATTGGTTGCTGCATGTTGGCTCCACTCGGTGGTGGTAAAAGAACCACCACCCGCTAACGCTATCGGCAATAACAATTGATCTGCCAAATACGTACCGACTGCCGCAGTGCTGGCTAAGTATTTTTGTGCTTTGGCAACCGCACCCTTGGCAACGACTTCCGCCGCCACTCCGCGCTCGGCAAAACCGGTAAACACTTCGGTGACGTGTTCGTGTTCCAAAGTGATTAACAACACGTTTCCCGGGCCTTGGTTACGATTGATTTCCCGCAGCAACAATTGCCCGTCACTCCAGGATAACTTTTGTTTCACCACGGCGAGTTCGCGTTCAGCAATATGGGCTGGTAATGCAGCAAAGTAACTTTCCGCATAAGCCTTAACCCGTTCGCCGCGACTTTCCAAATGCAACGGGATAAGGCGAGTGCTGGGTTTAATGGTCGCCGTAATTTCACCGCCACCTGCCGGATAAAAGCCGAAGCGGTTTAACTGCAACTCCACCTCAACGCCCATCCGCTTTAGCAGCGGGATAAAAGCCCGTTGCAAAAAATGGAACGGCGGGCTCATTGTATTATGCGTACCACCGGTAATCACAAGTCGACTTTCTTGCTCTGCCATCAACAAAGCCGGTAACACCGTTTGCAACACCAAGGTACAATTGCCCGCCGTGCCGATGTTAAAGTTGTAATCGCCGCCTTGCACGTTGCCTGGGTTAAATCCTAACTCGGTCGAACCGACTTGTGCGCCATTGACTTCAGCACCAGAAATCGCAACCGCCGCATTTACCGCAGTCAAATGTTGACGCATTAAACCGGGTGTTTTACGTCTGGCGCGGATGTTTTTAATCTGGATAGCTTGTCCGGTGATAATGGCTAAGGATAAAGCTGTGCGTAAAATTTGGCCGCCGCCTTCGCCTTGGGAGCCGTCGATTTCTATCTTCATTGATTTTGTTGTAATAAGTTAAACCTAAACCTTGGTGGATGATTTACTTTATCTGTAGTACATCCATATGAATAAAGGGACTAAATACTTATGACATTCAGCTCCTATATTAACTGCATTGCTGAATTTGATTTAAGCACTGAATAAATGTCAGGTCTCTCCTTTATTAAAACTTTATCGATAATTTCCTGCACAAATGGAGCGACCCAGTATTGTGAATCTTCCGGAGGTTCCATTCCGCAGTCTAAGAAATCAATGTAGTCACCTGAGGTCATATAGTGATCTTTCAGATAAAACACATAAGCTAAATGAAGGATAAATATATTCTTTATATCTTCCGCAAAAATATCTAACCATTGGAGACGATTTTTTAAATATATGTCGTTATCGTTTAACATCAATTTAGAATATGAGTTGTAGTGCATATGATCATTGCAACGGTTTCTGATAAGTTGATAACGGTTGTCGGCACTTAGTAACGTATTTATGGGATTTAACTTATTAGATGCTTTGAGATAATCAGACATAACGCCATATTTTGGAAGCTTCTCTTTATTATTCATCCAGTTATAAATTTTTTCGACTATAAAGTTATCAATGCTGAAATTATCTTGCAAGTATAAGTTTGTATAAACATTGATAATTGCTGAGTCGTAGAATTTTCTGAGCAAGGCATAAGCATCGTTGATTCTGCCTATTTCGAGAATAATCCGCATTGATTCCAGTGTGCCTCTCATAGAAGAAAAAGCATAGCTGTCAATATTAGCAATTGCCTTAGTTCCTAGTGTAGGAAATGAAAAAATTGAGTCAGAAATATGTTCATAAAAATCCTCGTACTGACGAAGTTCCGCAAATACACGGTGTCCTTTATATCTTTCATCTGAAACCATCATTCTTACTTCCTGCTTTTTGTATTTGATATCAATAAATGACTGTATTGTTCCCATGCTCTGCATGGGAACAATTTTTAATTTTTACCCCTTCACACAAACCACCTGTTTCAAGGTATGCACAATCTCCACCAAGTCCGCTTGCGCTGCCATCACCGCATCGATATCCTTGTACGCCATCGGGATTTCGTCAATCACGTCGGCATCTTTTCGGCATTCCACGCCTTGCGTTGCCGCGATTTGGTCGGCAACGTTGAAGCGTTTTTTCGCGGCGGTGCGGGACATGGTTCGTCCTGCGCCGTGGCTGCATGAGCAGAAAGATTCTTCCTGTCCTTTTCCACGCACAATGAACGACTTAGCACCCATCGAGCCGGGGATAATCCCCATTTGCCCAGGCCATGCCGCTACCGCGCCTTTTCGTGTCACCAGCACGTTGTGGCCGAAGTGGTGCTCACGCTGCACGTAGTTATGGTGGCAGTTCACCGCTTCCACATCAGCGCTAAACGGCTTAGGACAAATCGCCTGGATCGCCTCGACCACGTTCTGCATCATTAACTCACGGTTGCGGCGGGCAAAATCCTGCGCCCAACTGACCGCTTGTACGTAGTCGTTGAAATGCTCCGTACCTTCCGGAAAGTACGATAAATCCTTATCCGGCAGTTGGATGTAAAATTTTTCCATATCTTTTTTTGCCAGTTCGATGAAGTGCGTTCCAATACGATTCCCCACTCCACGCGAACCGGAATGCAACATAAACCACACGTTCTGGCTTTGATCCAAACACACTTCGATGAAATGGTTGCCAGTGCCGAGTGTCCCCAAATGCTTATGGTTGTTGGTGTTCTTCAAACATTTATGTTTAGCACAGATCGCTTCAAATTCCGGTAATAATTCCGCCCATTGGTTATCCACATGGGTCGATGTATTTTCCCAGGAACCTTTATCACGACCACCGCGTGTACGCGACAAGCCATGAGGCACAGTGCGTTCAATCGCTGTTCGCCAGGCGTGCAGGTTATCCGGTAAATCACTAGCAGTTAAGCTGGTACGCACCGCCATCATCCCACAACCGATGTCTACGCCGACCGCCGCCGGAATAATTGCGCCCAAGGTGGGGATTACGCTGCCGATGGTCGAACCCTTACCCAAATGCACATCTGGCATCACCGCCACATGCTTGAAGATGAACGGCAATTGCGCGATGTTTTGCAATTGTTTTTTGGCTTCATCTTCCACGGGTACCCCATTTGTCCACATCTTGATCGGCTTTCCGTTACCGGCTTGCATTACTTGGTAGTTTTCGGGTTGCACGATTGCAGTCTCCATTTGTTAAACTCAAAGTCGGTTTATTACAAAACCGATGAAAAATTTGGCGACAAGAGTCGGTGTAACACGTTAGGCGCTCTATCCTCTGAGCTACGGTTCCATTGATGTCGGAACCGACGGGATTCGAACCCGCGACCTCCCGCGTGACAGGCGATGTAGTTACACCTGCATTCGCCAAAACTAGTTGTGAACCCCTGTAGATTCAACATAAACTTTAAAAATGCACGACAAAAGTTGTTATAAACATTGCTATACCACTCAGCTTCTTGCCCTTCGGCAAGGTCGGAATCGAACCGACGTACGATGTAGTCATAACTGCATTCGTGTATTCCCAAAAACCGCTGACAAGTCTGTGTGTGATCTTCTTTTCAGCCACCGGCATTGTTACCGACCAGGACTTGAACCTGGAATCTGCGAGTTGCCCCGCCGCTTCTACCATGTAATCACACAAGCATTCAGCGTAAAAATCGTTCAAAAAGAATGGCGACAAGGGTTGGGTGTAATATTTTCAGTGCTCTACCGCTGAGCTACTGCTTCGATTTCTCGAAACAGGCAGGATTCGAATCTGCGACCATTGAATTCGATGTAATTACACCGGCATTCGCCAAAAATTGTTAAAAAAGTGCGACAAGAATCGCTAAGACTTCTGCTCTACCGACTGAGCTACTTGCCGAAGCAAGGTCGGGCTCGAACCGACGACACGATGTAGTCTTAACTGCATTCGCACAAAACCTGTAAACCTTTTTTCAAAAAAGTGAAGTGCCGTAACAATAATTTCTGTGATTTGATAGCGATTTACAGTCGATGTAATCACAGCGGCATTCACGAACACTCCACCTAACCTTATAAAACAGTTTCCTCTATAACACCTACCCAATGTTCAGGACTCAACTGGTCAGCGGCAAAGGCTGCAATAATCTTGAACACGGCATCGGAAAATCCGCCCACATTCAAAATATCGTGCCGTTCGGCAGCTTGTGTCGTTCCGTAAGGCTGAATATCCAAACAAACCAGTTTTGCCTTTGGGTTACGTTGCTTAAATGCTTCCCATTCCTGCATCACTGCGGTAGCTCCGTGACGTTTAGCATCCATCCAAGACTGATTGTCCGATACAAAGACCACTAAATCAGCAAAGACTTTGTTTTTATTCAATTGCTGCAACGGTGCGCTGCAATTGGTTCCGCCACCACCGATGGCCGCCAGTTTCTGTGCGTTGGTCAGCACGGTATCGCGAGCATTCAAATCAACCTTCACCACGTCGTTTTCAAACGGCAACACGACCGTATTCGGATTCTTACGCAGTAAGGCCGCCGCCACTAATGCCGCCACATCAATACAACGCACCGAACTAGTTGCCGAACCGCGGCCACCCGTTACCACTGAACTCATCGAACCGGACACGTCAGGGCATACAACTATCTTGCCAATAATTTCCGGCACATTCGATAGCGATGTTTCCAGCGCATCTTGCAAGGCATCGCTAAGTTCCCTGGGTAAACCGTTTGCTGCGGCCTTATAAGCCGCCAGCAATTGGTAGGGAAATACCTTGGCTTTAGCAATGGCTTGCTTATCACGCAGTTTTTCCGCCAAGGTTGTTATTACTTGTTCATCCGCAAACACGCCATGACGGGCAAAGGTGTTCAAGTTCATCCGTAACATCTGCCAACCCGCATTTAAGGCTATCGCCGTCCATTGTTCGGTTGCCAACGGCAACGCGGTTAATAGCTGGAACGGCACATCCGGCACTGGGCGTGTCATGTCGTTCTTATAACATTCGTAACTTTGCGTTATCGGCGGCAAATTTGCCCAATCATAAGGCTTACCGATTACCCAGGCGAAAAAGGCTTCGCGCCAATTTTCCATAGGTTTAGGGTGTACCATTTTTATCACATCCGCCAAGGACGGTTGCGAGCCGATATAGGCATTCAACAAATCGCGTTCTGGCGCAGTGTTCAACCAGTTTTGGATCAGTTTTTTAGGCTTTGTTCCCATCGACTTGCGACCAACCGAACCGCTACGCAAAATTTGCACAAAGTTACGTAACATCTTGCCATTACCAATCACGCGATTAAATGTGATCGGCAAATATTCCTGTCCGCGCATCGTCAATATTGCTGTTAACAAGGCTGGGGTATCTTTCATGTAACCGCGCTCTCGGCAATACACCGCTGTTTTCGCAATAAAACGTGGCTCAACTTTTTCGCAAACATCCAACAGCGTTTGCAATTGCAGCTCGGCATCCGCATAAAACGTCGCATTCAAACAACCGGTGGCGGCGTATTGCGCCAAAACATGTTTGGTATTGAAACCGTATGCGGCTGAACCTGTTTCATTATAGGTATTAGCCATAGGTAATTTATTACCGCGGTAACTTTTGAATAATTGTGCATTTGCCATTGGAGTCTTCCTTTCGTTTTGTTTGAACTCGATTTATGTAAAGCGAAAGGTGTGCCAATTGCGAATAAATGAAGAAAAAATTTATAAATTATTGTTATATAATAATTAATTAATTTTATTGTTCAACATGGGAATAGCAAATGCATTGCTGATATAATATTTTTCTATAAAAATATATACAAATTTATAAATTTATATCATGAAGAAAAAGGTAGTCATAGGCTTTGTCGGCGTACAACTGGATTCAGGTGTCGGCTCGGGACGTTGGGAGAAATGGCGGCCAACGGTGTCATTGACCCAGCATGAAGACTTGGTCATCGACCGCTTGGTCTTGTTGTCTGACCGGAAATACCAATCCTTACTCCAAGTGTTAACGGAGGACATTGCGTCGATCTCGCCGGAAACAGAAGTTTCGCCCGTGGAAATGACGATTGCTGATCCTTGGGATTTTGGTCAGGTTTACGCCGCGCTGTTTGATTACGCCGCACAATATCCCTTTGATACCGAACGCGAAGATTACTGGATACACATCACAACCGGCACACATGTCGCCCAGATTTGTTTGTTTTTGATGGTGGAGGCACGGTATTTTCCTGGCGTATTGCTGCAAACCTCCCCGCCACGCAGGCAAAAAAGCGGCTTGGTCGGCAGTTATACCTTGATTGACCTTGACTTAAGCCATTACGATGCGATTGCCAAACGCTACGCTAAGGCGGAAGCCGATGCTATTGCATTATTAAAGTCAGGCATCGAAACGCGTAACCCGGGTTTCAACCGGATAATCAGCGAAATCGAACATGTCGCTGTGCGCTCGAAAGCTCCGATGTTGTTGATGGGGCAGACCGGAGCAGGCAAGTCCTTTTTGGCCAAGCGGGTTTTTGAACTTAAAAAAGCCCGCCATCAAATCAGCGGTGCGTTTGTGGAAGTCAACTGCGCGACCTTACGCGGCGATGGCGCGGCATCCGCCTTGTTTGGCCACGTCAAAGGCGCATTTACCGGCGCACAACAAGACCGGGGCGGGTTGCTCAGGAGTGCGGACAAGGGTTTGTTATTTCTGGATGAAATCGGCGAATTGGGCGCTGACGAACAAGCGATGCTGCTGAAAGCCATTGAAGAAAAGAATTTCTTTCCCGTCGGCGGGGATAAACTGGCGAGGAGCGATTTCCAGTTGATTGCCGGGACCCACCGTGACTTGCGGCAGGATGTGGCTGTTGGCCGATTCCGGGAAGATTTATTCGCCCGGATTAATTTGTGGACTTACGAACTGCCGTCACTGGCGCAGCGTCCGGAAGACATCGAGCCGAATATCGATTACCTGCTTGCGCAACAATCGGCTGACGTTGGCGGCAAAGTAAGTTTCAACAAGGAAGCGCGACAAAAGTATCTGCGTTTTGCCACCTCCAACGAGGCGCGTTGGCAGGGAAATTTCCGCGATTTGGGAGCGTCGGTGTTACGGCTAGCGACTTTGGCCGACGGCGGGCGCATCACCGATGATTTGGTCGAGCAGGAAATCAAGCGCTTGCAGAAACTATGGGGCAACCGCACTGAGCCGGAAGCTGCCGAATTATCAGGGTTATTGATACCTGAACAACTGGCCGAAATGGACTTGTTCGACCGGATGCAATTGCAGTCGGTGCTCACCATTTGCAAGCAATGCAAAAGCCTGTCCGAAGCCGGACGCAAGCTGTTCGCAGTGTCCCGCAGCCAGCGTGGCAGCACCAATGACTCCGACCGCTTGCGGAAATATCTGGCGAAGTTTGGTTTGGAGTGGGCGAATTTATGAACAGTAAATCCCTAATTCTATTAAATAGATATGCTTATTTCATTTTAGGGGGTTACAACTTTATTCCGCTAACAAAGCAGCAATAGCCGACTTAGCATTACATTGTGCAATCACTTGGGCTAACTGTGCGTCATCCAATTGATGTTTGATAGCGTCCGTGCGGTTAAAGTTAAATAATTGGTAATCCTTTTTGGCAAAGGTGACGATTTGGCATTTTTTAAAGGGCTGGTTTTCAAATGGCATTTTTGCAGGGCTCAGATTTAATGGGCTAGCCCCTTCCAAACTGGGGGCATAAATCATAAATTCGCCTTTCAATGCCAGCACAGCACGGTACTGGTTCAAAGTCGTCAAATATAAACAGCCCACTTCAATTTGATTTTCTTTTAATCTCATCTTTTTATATTCCTGGAAAGTTTCATTAAGTATTTAATCTAATGCGTAGACCTAATGATAACGTTTTGCCATTTCACTCAAAGAAACAACTTTAATTTTACTGGCGTGTCCCGCTGAGCCAAAGGCTTCATACCGTGCCTGACATAACGCTTGCATGGCATCCCGTGCGGCTTTGTAAATTTTGCGCGCATCCAACTCTGAGGCGTTTTCAGGTTGACTTACAAACTTACGAATAGCCCCGGTTGATGCCATGCGCAAGTCGGTATCAATATTGACTTTACGAACACCGTATTTAATGCCTTCGATAATTTCTTCCACGGGTACGCCATAAGTTTGGGGAATATCACCGCCGTATTCATTGATGATGTTTAGCCAATCTTGTGGAACCGAGCTGGAACCGTGCATGACGAAGTGGGTATTCGGCAAGCGTTGTTGAAGGGTTTTTAAGCGGCTGATCACCAGCACATCGCCAGTAGGCGGTTTGCTGAACTTATAAGCGCCATGACTGGTGCCAATGGCGACGGCTAGGGCATCGATTTGGGTTTGTTTGACAAATTCAACCGCTTCATCAGGGTCGGTCAATAATTTACCGTAATCTGCTTGTATCGAAGACTTGTCATTCGCAGTTCCGTCTTTGTCTTCTAAAGAACCCAGGCAACCGATTTCACCTTCAACCGATACACCACAGGCATGCGCCATCTTGACCACGTTTTGCGTAACATTGACGTTATATTCAAATGAGGCAGGGGTTTTCATGTCCTCCAATAATGAACCGTCCATCATCACAGAACTGAATCCTGATTGAATGGCTTGTGCACAAATGTCGGGGGTGGGGGCATGATCACGGTGCATGACGATTGGAATATGCGGATATTGTTCGACCGCCGCAAGAATCAAATGACGCAAAAAAACACTGCCAGCATAGTTATTCGCTCCAGCTGAGCCTTGCATAATCACGGGGCTGTCACAGGCATTAGCCGCTTGCATGATGGCTTGAACTTGCTCCATGTTACTGACGTTGAATGCCGGCACGGCGAAACCATGCTCTGCTGCATAATCCAAAATTTGACGCAATGAGGCTAATGCCATGTTAGGGGCTCCATTTTAATTTATTTTTAGGTTTACAATTTTCTGGGTGATCGCCTTTCCTTCAGGTTTGCTCTAGTTGGCTATTAAGAATTGAAAAGATTCCTGGCAAATGTGTTTGACTCGAACAAGTAAGTGAAGGGGCATAAAATTGAGGCGAGTAATCCGGCAAAAATAGCAGTAATGAGACACCGTTATAAAGACTAATTCTTGTTAGAATTCATTATATTGAATTGATAAATCAATCGGCAAAACAATGGGCAAAAAAACATGGAAATTGCAGGGCTTTTGTAGAACAAACTACTCAAATAAATCAACCCTCAAACCCAGAGCGACTGCTGCCTCAGCAAAATTTTTATCGGATGTGGCAATGCGCTCGAAGCCATAATGCTGGGCGATGCCAAGGTGGATCGCATCAAGTGTTCTTAGGGTTAAGGAGGGTAATATGGAAATCAGATTAGCGGCGCTTTCCATATGTTTATCTTCGACGGGATAAAGCCATAAACCGCCTTGGGCGATATCTTCCAGAAAAGTTGCGTAAATTTGCGCTTCAAGGCTAGCATCCAATTCCCGCATCCTTTTGCGCCTTGCCAGCAAGCAGCGCATCTCAGTAATAGTTAGGCTGCCCTGTCCAAATTAACAATATATTCCGTCACCTGTGGCGAGTCGGTTTCCAATAGATACCATTTTGCCAGCGCACTGGTATCCAGATAGACAGCCCCGTTAGCGTTCATCCCGGTCTTGTCGGATCAATTCGGCGGAGGAAATAGTGCTAAGTTGCTGTAACGCCCGTAAGCCTTCATGTGAAGGTCGCTTCTTTGCAGGGGTAATTGGCAACACCCTGGCTATAGGCTGCTTATTGCGAGTAATGATTAATTCTTGTTGTTCCTCAACTAGGGTATCCAGTTTGCCTAAAATGCTGCGCATTTCCCTGATATTCAATTCGCGCACAACGACCTCATTTTGTGCCTCATAAAATTTAATTGTAGCACACTTCAAAAAACCCTAATTCACTCACGTTTTTTGAAAGCCCGTGCGTTTGTCAGAAATAATGAAATTTGAATAGGTTGCTGGTATTGGGTGCTAAAGCCGGGATTCGCATTAAAGTTATTTTTAGCCAAGCCGTTAAGATTTTTGAGTATCTCGACAAAATCTACAATTACTTGTGCTTGGTATTTCTTCCCTATTAAACGGAATTAAAAACAAGTGTTTTTTAAGGAAAGCTAAAAATGACCGTAGCTAAATCGTAGCTAAGTGCTGCTGTATAAGGTGTTTTAGGGGCTTTTTGATGCTGTTTTTGGCTTTGGCGATCATTGCAAGGTTTTGATTTAAAAGGATTGTTAAATTGAATCTATTATTCGTAATCAGTAGGTCGCGGGTTCGATTCCCGCCATTGTCTCCATAAAAAACAAAGATATACGGGTTATATAAAGGCTTTTTTAATGCTTACTAAAAAATTAATAAGCACATAATAAGCAGTTGAGATAAAACTCAATAAAAAAATAATTCATTTCAGAAACAAAAATCCGCATGCTAGGCGGCATGTATTGAATTTTTTCCTGACAATTTAGGTTCTGAAGTTTAAAACTAAGAATTATAGATTCGGCCCATTGAAGTCTTTAATCCAGTTCGCCTAGAGCATATCGAAAGACGGAATGTGCTTCGCTTAATTCAGCACTATGGGTTCAGATTTTAAAAGGCTTAATCAATAGCATACTAATCTAGGTTGATTATTGACTTGAGTGTCTTAAAAGAAACGATAACGGACCTTCAGGAACAGAGCTCAAATCAAAGCTTGAATTTCCGTACCCGACCCTAAGCGGTAATTGGCTAATCAATTATAAAATCCTACTAAGCAGACGCTCAGTTATTTTTCTATTTTAGTGGCGCGGTTTTGCAAAGGCGCACGGCTTGTCTTGGCGACCCCAGGCAGGGCATGGATAAGGGTTGGCGGAGTACATTCGTCGGAACACGTCTAACAACTCTTGCGACTTACGGAATGTTCCGTACGCGGTTACAAAATATAACAGGATCATCAACTTCACTTTCCGGCCAAAACACCACCCCAAAAGGCTTAGATGAGTCATACTTATGTATGAGCCTGGTTTTTTGGGAGATGCCGCCTGACCTATGTCGGATTACGTTAAACCTAGATCGGCAAAGTGTACGGAAATTTTGAGAGAATAATTACCGGAAAACAGTGGCTTACATCAAAACTTGCGATCGGCACAAAGATCGGCAATAATGCACGTCTGTAATGGTATAATGCATTATTAAACAGCAGCTTAAATAATAGCAAGATCGGCATGACGCAACCCAATGAAAGTTCCTCGCGGATCGAGCCCTGTATGCTTGAATCCATTCCGGTCGAGATCAACGATCTGATCGCCAACCTTACGTCTGCGGCGCAGCAACTTGGTCATCGCCTGCATCCCCAGACCACAGCCAATCTCGCCGACCTTGTTCGTTTGATGAATTGTTACTACTCGAATTTGATCGAGGGGCACAATACCATGCCGAGCGACATCGAGCGCGCGCTGGCGAACGATTTGGACGGAGAAGAAGTACGGCGCAATCTTCAGGTCGAAGCGCGGGCGCATATTCACGTTCAGCGCATGATCGATTCTCGTCATGCGGAAGGAACCCTGCCGGAACCGGCTTCGGCGGATTTCTTGCGGGAACTTCACCGCGCGTTCTATGCCGAAGCTCTTGATCCTATGCTGATGATTGAGGGAGCGGGTCGCCGCTTCCGCATGGAGCCAGGCGCGTTCCGGTCGGAACCACTTCATGATGTCGCTGTCGGGCGGCATATCCCACCTGGCAGCGCCCAAGTGGAGATATTCATGCGAACATTTGAACAGCGTTATCGCCTAGAGCCTCTGGGGAAGGGTGGGCGGATCGTCGCCATGGCCGCCTCTCATCACCGCCTGAATTACATTCACCCCTTTCCTGACGGCAACGGCCGCGTCAGCCGCCTGATGAGCCATGCGATGGGTCTGACTGCGGGAATAGGGGCATCCGGTCTTTGGTCGGTCTCACGCGGCCTCGCGCGCGGCCTAGACAGTCGGCAGGAATACAAACAGATGATGGATCACGCCGATATGCCGAGGCAGGGCGATCTAGATGGGCGCGGAAACCTTTCCCAGAGGGCACTGACAGAATTCATCGCATGGTTCCTGAAAGTCTGTCTCGACCAGGTTGTTTTCATGGGCAATCTATTTGAATTCGATCATCTCGCCGGTCGCCTGAAACTTTATGTCGAGCGTCAGCAATTGAAGCCGCAAGCCTTTCATATTCTGGAGCGGGTATTGCTTCAGGGCGAGATGCCACGTGGCGAGGCGGAGCGGATCACCGGCCTCAAGGAACGAGCCGCCCGCATGGTTCTCGCCAGTTTGGTCGAGCAAGGTATTTTGGGGTCTGAGACGCCCAAAAGCGCGGTTTCGCTGCGCTTTCCGAGCGACGCCGTCGGTCTACTGTTTCCGCGCCTGTTTGCAGAAGGGTAGGACTTCATCCGATGACAGCCGATAAATTACGCATCATTGTCGTCCTCCGCGCCGACCTGCCGGAGATGACCCGTGGCAAGGGGGAGGTCCAGTTCGGACATGCCGTCGCCAGCTGCCTAGTTCAGGCGATGGCTCAAAATCCGGCACTAGTGGAGCACTATATGGCGGAAAACCAGGTCAAGCTCGCCATGGAGGTGGATTCTCTCGATACACTCATGAGGATTAAGGAAAAGGCGGAGAAGCGGGGCGTGAACCACGCCCTTATCACCGACGCGGCCCACACCTGTTTCAGCGAACCCACCATCACCTGCATCGGCCTCGGCCCCATGACGAAAACCGACGGCAACGCCCTGACAAGGGATGCTCGTATGCGCCCTTGATAAGCCGGATCGGCGCGAAAGGGTGCGCCAAAACATTTCTGATGGCCGATGAGGCGGAGACCCTACGTTATGTGGGAAAATCCTCAAAAAACGAGAATATGCGCCCAAACGCATTGGAATTGGCTATAAGCCTATTGGGAGCGAAACTGCAAAAAAGCGACATCTGAGGCATAAACACTCAGTAAGCCTTGTACAGCAAGGCTTTCAAACAACCTCTCTCAAAAACCTACATTTTAAATGATTGTAATATCAAGCTGGGTTTTAGAGTCAATCCTTTTCTCAAAAGCAGTCTATCAATAAATTGAATTTTGCTCGATGCAGAAGTAACAACTCCGACCCCTAGCTGCCAGTTGTGTGACGTAGATAGGTTTCCGGATAGAAGCCATTCGCTTTGTACAATTTATGAACCAACATACTTGCATGCTTAACATCATTCTATCTGGCAACCTTAAACTCAGCTGACTTTTGAATATGGGATTTGCCCGGGATTCTCGCATTTCCCGGACAACTCTCAACATAAGCCAAGGATTATATTTTTGGTTGAGCAAACTTTTAAAGTAAAATTTGCTCTCAACTCAACATACCTCTCTCCGCAATAAAGTCACAATACGTTAAACGAGTACACGAGAAACATCTGTTTTACGGCACTCATTTCGATACCGCCAAATTTGGCAATCACCGACCACGATCAAACCTTATATCGAGAGCATATTATGCGCCTAAATTTTGTGGGGATAGCTCAGAGTCTGATCCCATCGATTTTTGCGGGGGGTTACACGGTAATGATACCTAATGCCCACGCTTGCCATGTTTGCCATGTTTGCCATGTTTGTTATGATCGTCTCCATGCTTAGGATCTTTTGCGGCGGGTGTAATGGCCAAGACAACAATCGCGGTATTGTTAGTGGCTAGTCCGTCTGTCGCTTGATAAGTGAAACTGCTCGTACCGTTGAACATCTTTTTATCCTTAGACGGGGTATAAACAAAATGCCCATCCGCATACAATTCCACTGTGCCGCCGGGAAGGGTGATATTACGCGGTGTGGTTGCTGTAGCGCCAACTATAGTTAATTTGTTACCGTCCGCATCGGCGTCATTGCCTAAAACACCAGGTGCTGCGACAGTGACTGGATTATTTTTATGAACCTTAAGCATGAACGCATCGTTTGTCGCCACGGGTGCGGCGTTGGCTGGGCCAAAGTCGACACTAAAAATCGTACCGAATCCAAATTGTCCACCTTTAGCCGTTGTCCCATAGAGATTACCGTCACGTCCAAATGAAATCCCATTTGGTTCAGCACCGCCGGTATTATCGAAATCGTGTAGAACGCTATAGATGCCGCTCGGATCGAGCTTAAACACGGTGCCAAAACCAAACTGACCACCAACGGTGGTTGTGCCGTAGAAGCTGCCGTCCTTGATATTAATAATATCAGTAGGCTTTCCTCCCGTGGTATTGTCGAAGTTGTGCAGGACGCTGTAAACACCACTTGGGTCAATTTTATACATGACCCCAAAGTCAAGGCTGCCACCAAGCAGGGTAGTGCCGTAAAGGCTGCCATCACTTGCGACAATAACTCTGGAGGACGGCATTGTTCCGTAAGTTGGGTCATCGAAGCTGCGTAAAATGCTGTAGACACCGCTCGCGGCTATTTTAAAGACAACACCACCTTGGCTCGTTCCCAAACTCCCACCATCGGAAGTGGTACCATAAAGGTTACCATTTATATCCAGTGTGACGCCTTCTCTTGGGCTCTTGCCATCTTCTCTACCAGGACAGACATAACAGCCATTGAAGACATGCAGAGTGCTAAAGTTACCGCTTGGTTCAATCTTGTATACTAAACCAGCGCCGAAATTATTATCGCCATCAGCAGTCCCGTATAGACTGCTATCGCTCCCTAATGCAAGCTGACCATTGGGGAATACGTGGTAACCAAAAGCTCCTCCAAAAAATCTGAAGGCACCATTAATATCGATTTTAAAAACTCTTGCTCTAAAATCCAGGGTAGAAACTGTTGTCGCACCGACAAGGCTGCCATTAGCGTCGATTGTTATACCGCTATCAGGTTCACCACCGTCCCAGGGTAGATCAGTATGATCGTCAGCGAAATTATGTACTACACTGAAGTTACTGTTTGCATCGAGCTTATATACAGTACCCCGGTTAAACTGACCGCCATTGTAAGTTGTGCCGTAGAAGCTGCCATCGCTACCCTGGGTGACCCCTCGGGTGGGCGTAGCGCCGTTGGTGTTATCAAAGCTGTGCAAAACGTTGAAGGTGGCCGCCGCCATCACAGCATGAGGGTTCATAAGACCCATAAAACTGGCTATGCCGACAATGGCCATTGATTTCACGCATCCCCAAAGTGATGTCTTTTCTATATGCTGAATATTCAATTTGTCTCTCTAAAAATCACTGTTCACTAATAATTGCTGCACTTTAACTTCACGACAACTATAACCTAAGCCGGACAGGCGTTGTTGAATAAATCGGATTTAGCATCCTGGAAGAAACTATGGCATCATCTTGGCTTTAATTATTGCCATCACAAACCTGCATGCCTTATAAACATAATGAAGTTCACCGCCATAAAATTGAACCCGTTCGTTATAAGGTTACGAATTGGCCTGAGTATAATAAGGCGTTAAGGAATCGCGGGAATTTCACGGTGTATTTTACCGAAGAGGCGGTAGATGGCTGGCATACGGTCAAGACTGGCAGTCGTAGTAGCCCTCAAAAATACTCAGACCTTGCTATTGAAGTCAGCTTAATGATCCGTCAAGCCTTCCACCTGCCACTTAGGCAGACGCAAGGATTTATGAAGTCCCTGGTCACTGCTATGTCTAGCGACCTGCAAACATCGGCTTTTTCGGCCTGTATTATTTGCGAATATCCAGTGCCACCGACCCGGAATAAATACGAATGAGCCGGAATTATTTACAAACAGCCTGCAAACATCGCCCAGAAACCACATTAACTGAGAACAACTTATTTCACGGCCCTGACTTATTTAGATATATTGGATTCAGCAACCCTGGCTGATGTGTTGTTAGGAGTAACGACAATTGATTTGAATCCTCAAATTCCGTAAGAAATCCTTAAATAATCATTTAGATAACCAATAAATCCGTCTCAAGGAAAACAAGGCACGAAGGTCTGTTTACCTATTTCTGAACGTCAGCTTTCGAATAATCTGAGCGGCAGGAGATGGCCGATCTTGAATACGTTGGTTGATATGAGCCAAGGTCGGCTTTAGAGAAGTCGTGACAGGATGAGCGGTTTGTTTGTAACCAATTGAATATTATAAATTTGTGTTAATTTTTTGGAACACTAACGCAAAAGATTCAGTATCCCTTGCGTTTTGTTCTTTAAACATCGCCAAGGCTTTCTTACAAAAGAATTAGAAAATGCCAGAAAAATAGCTATCAGTCATGGTCACGGCCGCCTCCCCATCCATGATGTCCTCCCCAACCATTACCTCCTCCATTCCAGCCATGTCCACCACCCCACCCATGATGCCTTCCGCCACCATAGTTTCCATTAGATTGGTAGCCGTTATAACCTCCGGAATACCCATAGGGAGGGTATACAGCGCATCCTTGTAGGACAAGTGCAAAAGCTAAAATAGACACTAAGGCTATCATTTTTTTCATTTTCTTCTCCAGTAAATGAAACATTATTGAGACTAAAGGACTCAACATTAAGATTCAAATGTCTTAAAGTTGAAACGATTTTAGCCCTCGTCAATGAATGCAGGCTTAATAGTATTAATTTTACTGAGAGTAAGGGGGTCAAACTCGGTCAGTTTTCCGACTGATTGGAAAAAGTCAGCTGGGCTCAGCCAATATTGACCGGACTGTTTCTATGGTCATCATAAGCGTCATTGGCTGCAAAGGCGATTCCACGAAACCACGGGACAAATAGAATTGCTTGGCCGGGTCATTTAGGGCGTGAACCAGGATGGCAAAAACGCCAGCGTTGCCAGATACATTGACAGCCCGAATCATCGCATCGCGCAACAAGGCCTGGCCGAACCCTTTATTGTGGTAACGCTTATCCACGGCGAGCCTGCCGAGCAGTAGCACTGGCAGAGGGTCTGGCATGTTGCGCCGCATCGACTTCGGGGTGGCCTCATGGCTTATCGCCCCGGCAGACAGGCTGTAATATCCGACGGCAGTGTTTTCGGAACAAAGTACGAAACAACGTGAGGCTCCAGTTAAATGATTTTTTAACGCACGTTTCCTAAGCCATTCATTGAGTGACAATTCACCGCTGTCGAAATCTGCCAGGCCAATATCCGCCGTTATCGATGCTGGCGGCTTTAAATTAAGCGCTATCATTTCTCCCAAGGCGCTTTGGTCTTGAGTAGGCGGCGTAATTTATCAGTGGGCGGCAAGGGTTGGTCGAGCAACGCCTGAAATTTAGCAAATGTGCCCACATCGACGGAGAAAAATGCTTGGTTGAGCAATACGTCTTCAGCTTCACGGCAGGCGGCCTCAAGCATAAAATCCGAACGGCTACGGCCTAACCGGGTCGCCGCTTGGTCGATAAGGTCACGCTGCTTAGCTTTCGCACGGATATTGATGGAAACCGCTTCTTTGGGTTGAGTTTGTGGCATGGCTTTGCTCCAATGTATATTACATAATAATACATATTTGTATAGAACATTGCAATACATAATGCAACAAAACTGCCAGGCAATATACCCTGCAGGTTAACAACGCCTATTGCTGTTTGGAAGGAATAAAGGGGATGTAGCCTTGCTCGAAGGCCAACTCTTGAAGCTCAATGGGTGCCTGGCGAATATCAACAACGATCCCATCGACTTGTAACATCCACACCATCGGGTTATCCATGAGCTGGCTGGGCAAAGACCATTCTGGCGACATTGGCCCATGCCAAGCATATCCCTAATTTCCCTTGACTTGTTTTGGCCAGTGCTCGCGGCAATGCCAAAATACTCATAGATGGTTTTTGATTTGCAATGCGGCGATTGGGACGGGTCGTCCAGAAAATTAACAAGACCAACGGCGTGAACCATACCTGCAGCCCAAACATTTTCTTTTCCCTTAAGTAAAGGAGAGGGACGTTTTCTAGCCAAAGCACCAATAGCTTGATGGATCAACTGAAGGTATTCGTCATTGAGATGTTTTTTACTGAAAGCGTCGGTAAGCACAGTGATGGCAGAAAATTTATCTGCCAGGGCTTTTGGCACTTTTACGGAAGTTGGCATGGTACAATTCTTAAACTATTTCAAATATCTCTATAGTGTAATAGAAATTATCGCCCGATCGCTATTACTCCATACCAGCCATTCAGTAATTTCTTTTTTTGCTCGTTACCGAAGGTGACAGTTCGACCCAGGCTGATGATATGGACTCCTCACACGGCCAAGGTGGCATAATGCGCCAATACTAACTTGGCTCAAGAGGAGATTGAAATGAATCATAGTGTCATTGGTTTAGATATAGCGAAGAACGTATTTCATATTTATACGATCCAAGAAAACGGTACTGTTTTCAAGAAAATGTTAAGGCGCCAAGAGGTGTTGGTCTTTTTTGCCAATTACCCAAGCAGCCTGATCGGCATAGAGGCCTGCGGCAGTTCCCATTACTGGTCGAGGGAGTTGATTAAATTGGGTCATGACGTCAAGTTACTTAATGCCCGACATGTTAAGGCGTTTGTCAAAGGCAACAAAAATGACTTTAATGACGCGGAGGCCATTTTCGATGCGGTCTCAAGACCCAATGTCCGGACCATCGCGGTTAAAACGGTAGAACAACAAGATATCCAATTGCTCCATCGCTTACGGCAAGATGCGATAAAAAGACGGACGGCGCTGGTCAATCAAATTAGGGGCTTATTAAGTGAACGGGGCATTGTTATTGCACAGGGAACCAATCACGTAAGGAAACGTTTGCCTGGGCTGCTGGAAGATGCGGAAAATGCGTTAACGGTACTGAGTCGTGCTGCCTTTTCTGAGCAATACGAGCACCTGTTGGCGCTCGATAAGGAGATCAAGCGCTATGACCAAAAGGTGAGCCAACTTTGCCAGACGAACGCACTGAGCCAACGTTTGGCCGAAGTACCGGGTATCGGCCCGCTGACGGCAACCATTGTGGCCGCCGACTTGGGGGAAGCCCGGCATTATGCCAATGCCCGGCACTACTCAGCGAGTCTTGGCATTGTCCCCCGGCAGAACAGCAGTGGGGGCAAATCAGCCTTGTTAGGCATTAGCAAACGCGGTAACCGCTACATCAGGACCTTATTGATCCACGGTGCCAGGGCTGTGCTCCGAACCTGTCAACACAAAAATGACAAGCTGAGTTTATGGTTACAGGGCCTGATGCAGCGGCGTGGGTTCAATGTTGCGGCAGTAGCCTTGGCCAATAAAAATGCACGCATTCTTTGGGCATTGGCTTATAAGGAAGAGCGTTATCAAGCGGCGGTCAGCGCCTAAACAACTTTAACTATTTTACAACCGAGTAAAACCAGATTGCGGAGGTAAACATCCCTATTGATGGCGACAACAGGTCAGACCGGTGCTTTTAAAGTCCGCTTGACACAGAGGTTCATAGAAACCGTGAGGCTGTTGAGGAAAAAAGCATGCGGATAGATTCATCAAGGCTTGAAAGAAAATGCTTTCTAATAAAAGCCGGATATATGTCAGCAATCTTGATCTCTGTTTGAAACATTATTAAAAGGATGGTTTATCTTGCAATAACCGAGGAGTCCATATATGTGTCAAAACGTAAGCTTCCCCATTGAAAACCCAGTAAAATAGCCCCCAGGACAACTCTTGAACTGGAACTTAAATGAAACGGTTTATTGAAGGCGATGACCGGATGCAAGGCACATTGTTTCCCGAGAATTTGGAAGATTATGTTGCCGAGGACAACCCAGTCCGAATCGTTGAAGCATTTGTCGAACATCTCGACCTTGGCAAGCTGGGCTTTAACGGGGCAGAGCCAGCCATCACCGGCAGGCCGTCCTACCATCCCTCGATTCTCCTCAAGTTATACCTCTACGGTTACCTTCGCTTGGAAAAAGAAACCCAGCGCAATGTCGAATTGATGTGGTTGCTCGGTCGGTTAACGCCAGACTTTAAAACGATTGCCCGTTTCCGTAAAGAGAATGGCAAGGCAATCCGTAAGGTTTGTAGTCAGTTTGTGCTGCTGTGCCGCCAACTCAACCTGTTTTCCGCGGCCATGGTCGCCATTGACGGCAGCAAATTCAAGGCGGTCAATAACCGCGACCGCAACTATACCGCCAATAAGATCAAACGCCGTCGGGAGCAGATTGAAACCAGCATTGACCGGTATTTGGCCTCATTGGAAACCGCAGACCTGCAAGAGCCCGACATTGCTGAAGCCAAGACCGAACGGCTACAGGAAAAGATTGCCAAGTTGAAACAGCAGATGGAGCAATTGGATACTATTGAAACCCAATTGCAGGAAGCACCGGACAAACAAATATCCCTGACTGACCCTGATGCCCGGTCCATGGCGACCAGTGGCCGGGGCAGCGGGATGGTCGGTTACAACGTCCAGGTTGCCGTCGACACCAAGCATCACCTCATCGTCGCCCATGAAGTTACCAACGTCGGCCATGACCGTCACCAGCTCACCCACATGGCGACACAGGCCAAAGACGCGATGGCAGTGACTGAACTCCATGTTGTCGCCGACCGGGGCTACTTCAGCAGCCCGGAAATCCTTGATTGCCAACAGGCAGGCATTGTCCCGACCTTGCCAAAGCCTGCTACATCGGGTGCTAAAGCTAACGGCAGGTTCGGCCGGGAGCACTTTGTTTACCATCCCGGACAAAATGAATACAGTTGCCCGGCAGGTGAGCGTTTGAAATGGCGCTACAGCAGGATCGAGCGGGACATGAAACTGCACCGATATTGGAGCTCATCTTGCCAGCAATGCGCACTCAAGGCAAAGTGTACACCCGACAAATCGCGAAAAATAGCCCGCTGGGAACATGAAGACGTACTCGAGGCCATGCAGAAGCGCTTGAGCCTTGCCCCCGAAAGCATGCGGATTCGACGGGAAACCGTCGAGCACCCATTCGGCACACTGAAATCCTGGATGGGGTACACGCATTTCCTCACCAAGACTCTTGACCGCGTCAGTACCGAAATGAGCCTTCATGTGCTGGTCTATAACCTAAAACGGGTCAACAAAATACTGGGAATGCCCACGCTGATGGAGGCCATGGTGGTGGCGTAAAGCCATCGTCATACATTTTTCACCCTAGTGTGGAATGATTCTGTATCTATTAGGACAAACCCCATCGGTCGGGAAATAAATTTATGCCGCCATAAATGAGCGAATTGCGCCAAAAATCGTATTGCCCTGAGTAAATCATGCAAACCGGCAACACTTCGCGCGTTTTGACACGGCCTGGACCCAAAACAGCCACCGAAGCAATTTTTTATTTCTGTCCATAGCAGACCATCAAGAAAAATATTTCTAAAAAAATCAGTCGAAAATAATGCGTGACTAAATTTTAGGTTTCTTTCTACTGGCTTCGAATCAGCTTGCACTAACTTTAACAAAACATTAGCTGGACCAGTAGGATGGCGATGGCCTTGCTCCCAATTCTAAAGGGTTTGAATATTGACACCGATCAGAGTGGCAAACATTAATTTAGTGAAACCGATCCCTTCGCGTATAGCCTTGATATCAGGAGCTGGAATATTCGCATGAACGTGTGGCTTCTGTTTCGCCGTGCTTAAATTTTCCAGCCTCTTTAATGCTGGCAATTAATTGATAGAAATGCTCATTTTTAAGCCCCTCGACACCAACAGTTTTGATCTTTTTAGACGCAAATATAGTGTGAATAATTACCTTGTTATATTATCCATTGGTGCTAGTCTAAACTCAATTGGGGAACATTAAATTTAGCTTAAGCGTTTTGATCAATTAAACTTAATATAAATCAATAGGTTTAAAATGGGTTATAAATACTCACGTCCGAAACTGAGTGTAAAAGGTTTTGACCTCTAGCCATAAGGTCGCACATAAAAACAATAAAAGCTGAATAACTTAACAGCAATAGAGGAGTGGCGATGAAATCACGATTTAATCAAAATTACGATGGTCTGTTTCCAACAAGGGTTCAGCCAAAAAGTGAGTATCTGTATAACCTCCTCTTAGCTTTATGTTTTACGACAGTAACCCTGCTTGCTGGTTGTTCTCCTACCGAAAAGACAGATCATAAACCGAACGGTGAGCAAACTAGCAATCCCCAGGCATCGCTTTGTGGGCAAAACAATAAGGAAGACAAATCGAATACGATAACCGCCGAGGTTGTCGCGCTCGAACAAATCATTACGTTCAACCGCTTTGGTGCATTTAATCCAGCAGGCATGGTATATGCTTTAAGGCAGGATGTGGTTTATGACGACCCTAAGACCAAGGAAGAAGAACAACTGCCCTTGCCTGCAGCCAGCAAGCTGGATAACCCTGAATTTTCGAAAAGTATTGCGGGACGGGTAAGCTTGAAATTTGACAAACGTCCACGACCGCTAGTGTTACGAGTTAACGAAGGCGAATGTCTTAAAGTTAAGTTCTGGAATTTGTTATCACCCCAGCCTGTTGTACATACTAAGTTTGTTCGTGCCGACTTTAAGGAGGGGGGCGTACAAAGACATTCTATACAAGAAACTACACCTGACGAACCCCCAATTGGAAAAGTAACACCTGACGACCCTAAAAAACATTTCATTTACGATCTCTCTATACCACCACGCCAAACAGCTACGCCAGGCCACCCTTTATTTCCTTTTCCTAGTCAAGAAGAGTCAGACTATCCAACAACCAGAGCCGCATCAATTCATGTGAATGGCCTGGATTACGTTCCTATCAAACCTGAAAACTATGCTTCAAATAGTCCCAAAATCTGTGCTGACTTGGACAACAAAAAATTAGAAACAGGTCGGTATACACAGGAAGAAATAAAAAAATTCACTGAAGCTTGCAAGCTAAATAAAGTATTCGCAGAGATGGGTTCCGATGGTGCCAATGTTGGCAACAACCCATCTTCGCTCGTTAACCCAGGGGAACACACAACCTACCAATGGTACGCCCGCCAAGAAGGTGGTTACTTTTTCTATTCCGCTGGCGCTTTAGCTGGTGGTGAAGGCGACGGCGGTCAATTGGGCTTAGGCTTGTTTGGTTCCGTCAATGTCGAGCCTAAAGGTTCTATATGGTATCGCTCGCAAGTGACACATGACTCACTTGTTAAGGCAAAATCAGGTTCTAATCTGCATTATGACGATTTGGATTACGAAAAACTCGCGATTCTGGATTCCGACAACCAGATCGTCCACTCCGACCTAAATGCCATCATCTACCAAACCCAAAAGGATGAAAAAGGCCACAGTGGAAATCAGGGGGAAACTGCACATGTGTGTAGCAAGCGCTCTCCCGGTCTCCAGTTGCGGCATGTCGTTCCGTGAATTCACCACGATTTTCCATGACGAAAACAAAGTATTCCAAGCCTTTGCCGAATTGTCGGACGAAAGCAACCCCATCAGTGCGATTGCCGATGGTATGGCGATCAACTACGGCTCTTCTGGTGCTGGCTCAGTCGTCCTGGCCAATAGGAAAAAGTTGGGCCAAGCCGCGATTGCCCAGATTGTAAACTGGAGGAATTCTTTTTGAGTTCCTGGGTCAATGGCGATCCAGCCATGATTGTGAAAAGAAACATGGAAGGTAAGGCGGTGGAAGCCTTATATCCTGATGATCCGTCCAATGTCCATCACTCCTATTTGGGCGATCCGGTGCGTTTTCGCAATATCCACGCCGGCCCAAGGAAACCCATGTTTTCCATTTACATGCACACCAATGGTTACAGGACAAAAACGACCCTAACGCGAATTATCTAGATTCGCAAACCATATCACCGGGTTCGTCCTATACCTACGATATTCAATATGGTGGCGGTGGCAACCGCAACCTAACCGTGGGAGACGCGATTTTCCATTGCCATCTCTACCCGCATTTTGCCGCAGGCATGTGGGAATTGTGGCGCAACCATGATGTGTTTGAAGATGGCAAGCCCGTCTTATTTAACGAAAAAACCAATCCTCGAGGCAGAAACCTGCCCGATAAAGAAATTGCTGGAGGTACGCCCAACCCGGCCCTCGTACCCATTCCTGGCTATCCGCTCGCGCCATTGCCGACGGCGGCTCTCCCTGGTTACCCTTTCTTTATGGCAGGAGAACCTGGACATCGGCCTCCACAACCACCTATGGACATGGCGCTTAAAAACCAAGATCCAGAAAAGCCTTTTACAGGCTGGCTTGATGGCGGGTTGCCCAGGCATGTAGTTGTTGGCGGTAAAGCTGAGGTTATTGATTTAAATGACAAAAAAATGGTAAACGAATTGCTTGAAGGCTATGGCGATAAAACTGCAACCAAAGCTTCGCGGTATGTAGCACAGAGGACGTGGACGTTAAACAGCGACCCAAATAACCTCAGCTTAGCCAAAGTTATTGAATCCGCCACGCTCAAAATATTGCCGGAATGCGGCACGAAAAGTGAGATTTTGGCAATGGCCTATCATGCCGGTTGGGGCTTTGATGAAATCGAGAAAACTGATGATAAAGGTAAACATAAAACTTATGGCAACAAAATAATTCAGGACATAAAAGCAAATACAAAACCGGAAGATATGGGCGTTGCGCTTTGGAATGCTTGCGGAAAATCTTTCAAAGATGCATTTGCCGATATTAACGCCGCAAAAGACTGGCAATTACTGCCCGTTAATACCAAATGGCCTTATAAAAGACACATCCATAACGATACAAACCCCAATCCCCAAGAATCCACGGCTTTTATGAGTTCATTGTGGGAAGGTAAAGGCTACAAAGAATCCAAAGCAAGCCTTCCAAGCTGTATAGAAAAAAGCAAAGAGAATATAGATAAGCTATGTGAAAAAGAAGAAGGTACAGGTAGGCTCATACAAAAATCCAGCAAAGAAATCGACCCAGGCACACGTTTTCGGGTCAACGGCTACTCTCCAGCACAAGGCGCACCCTTTGCAGATCCTTGTCCGACCCGATACTTTGAAGACAAGACCAAAAACAACAACCCGTTTGAGGTTAACCGCCTTAAGCCCCGCCTTTACAAAACTGCCTATATCCAGTTTGACCTAACCGTCAACAAATACGGCTGGCACGATCCGCAAGCGCGTATGCCAGTACTGGAAGAAGATGCGGCGGATACGATAAGCGGCAAACGCATGGCGGAACCCTTGTTTTTCCGTGCTAATTCGGGCGATTGCATCCAATTTCAGGCGACTAATTTAATACCGAGCGTCCTTAATCTAGATGATTTTCAGGTATACACACCGACAGACACCATCGGACAGCATATCCATTTGGTTAAGTTTGATGTAACTGCTTCCGACGGTTCGGCCAATGGTTGGAATTATGAGGACGGTACCTTCTCTCCCGATGAAGTTAGGGAACGCATAGAGGCCGCAAACCATAAAGAAGGAAAAATTGTAGATGAAAACGGCAATGCAATTACGCCTACCAATAAGACTATAAAACTTCCGTTAACCCCGACATCTTATGCACTTAAGGGTGCAAACCCCGAAACCGGCAATTGTTCAAAAAATCCGGAAGACAATACGCACAATCATCCCTGGTGCGGTGCCGCAAACCACCGTACAACGCTGGTGGGCCGATCCGGTCTTGAACCACCTCTGGGAGGATCGCACCATGCGTGCTGTCTTTACGCACGACCATTACGGCCCAGCTCACACCAACAACATGGCTTCTATGCGGCTTTAGTCGTCGAACCGAAAGATTCAGTCTGGACGCAATTAGACACAACTTCGGAAAAAGTTGATGTGAAATCAGTTGAAGTGAAGGCAACTGATGGTAGTGGCAAAACGGCTACCCAATACATCGCTAATTGTGCCACAAACTTTAGCCGTGCGATTGGCGGCAAAATCTTTGGCGGGGGCGCAGACGGTAAACCGTTGGTATGTGGCAATCCTCTAAATCCTGGCAATAATCGCAAAGACGGTGGCCCGACTTCTTATGCAGCCAACATCGGCTTCGCAGACCCAATTACTAATGCATCGCGAAAAGCCGAAGTGCGCCGTGAATATAACTTAGCCTTCGCCGATTTTGCAATCCTGTACAACGCCGACTTACGCCCCGTCAACCCGCCTAGCCGACAAGATGAATTATCGCTGCCGCATAATGTGCGTGACGGCTTGAAACCGAAACCAGAAGGCATCTCTACGGAAGACCCAGGCACAAGACTATTGAATTACCGCAATGAACCGATTCCTTTGCGCATTGCGGAGGAAGATAAAGAAAGTCTTGAATATCATCAAAAACTGGACAAGACAGGCCAGCAAACAAGTCCTGAAGGCGATATGGCGAATGTATTTAGTTCTGTTGTTCACGCAGATGATAGCGATTTATTGACTTCTGTGACTGTTGATCGGCGTATTGATAAGGTGGCTACGAATGCAGGCCATGAAATTATTAATAACGCTAAATATAACCGCAATACTTATAAGGACTTACTCAGCCAACAACGTGAATATACCCAGCGTTTTAGGACACATCTAAGCCAAAACGAACCTTGGCGGAAACCCGGTGATCCTTCAACACCCATCCTAGCGGCTTACGAAGGCGACCCTATCCAACTCCACCTGATACAGGGCGCACAGGAAGAGCAGCATGTATTTTCAATAAACGGTATGGATTGGCTGGCCGAGCCGAAATCCCTAAATTCCAGCTTTATGAGCGGACAACAAATCGGGATTTCCGAACATTTCGAATTCGAGACAGTCGTCAATGTTGCGCCTTCAGTTCAAACTGATTACTGGTATGGCTCACCTGCCGTCGAAAATATGTGGGACGGAATGTGGGGGCTTATCAGGGGATTTGGCGTTACCTCGGATGACGATGGCTCGCCTGTGCCGGTAAAACAAAAAAGTCTTGCCAGATTGCCTGAATCGGCTATTGCAAAACCACCATTGCCAATACGCTCTGCTAAAGAAGCGGTATGCCCCATAGACAAGCTGCGTAACCCAAAAAAGATTTATGTTACTGCATGGCAAGCTTCGGAAATTATGAAACTGGCTAAGAAAAACGGCTTGGCAGAAAAAGATGCCTTAACTTACAACAACAAGTTCAACATTAGCGACCCCAACGCTGTCGTGTTTTTTGAAATCCCAGAATCCGTGGTAATTGATCCTAAAGATCCTAAGGTACCTGGAAAAAATTGGGCTGATGGGGCAAGAATCCTCGATTACTTAAACAAAAATAAGCTGCCCATAAAACCGATGGTACTGCGTGCTAATGCGGGCGAATGCGTGAACATAGAGTTCATGAATTATCTGCCTAACATTGTCGAGCAAATGGATGCCAAACATCAGCACGTAACGGCGGCCAGCCAAAGTTATAACTTGATGCCGCCCATCGTAAACGGCTTTAACTTTAATCAGGTACAAATGTCCAGCTATGTCGGTTTAGTGCCGCAACTGGTCGCGGAAAATGTCTTCAATAGCTTAGGTTCCAACATTGGGTTCAACCATTTTACCTGTGATGAAGACGAGGACTTTAAAGAATGCAAGAAAAGCCAGATAGAAGACTATTTCAAAGCGATGCCTTCAGGCTGTCTGACTTCTGGCTCCGATGACCCGAAAGTGAAATTTAAGCGGTGTGATGATAAAGATCAAAGAGCAGAATTTCAAGCCCTCTATACTTGGTACATGGGGCATCAAAGAGTCATCAGTACGGATTATGCAAAGATGAATCCGTGTGACCCCGAGGTTTGTTCTGACGAATCAATAGAAGATGCGGATAAGGCCGAAGGTGAAAGAATCACCGGCATCATTCGTTTTACCCCGACTGAATTTGGCGCTGTCGCTCTCAGGAGTTTTGGCGATGTTATCAAACATAGCTCGCACGGGCTGGTTGGCGCACTGGTGGTAGAACCGAAAGATGCTATCTACTGCCATCCCGATCTACCCTGCGACAGTGGAAAAGGTATAGGGAATACCAAACTATCGACCACTGCGGACATACAAACCAAAGCAGGGAAAAAATTTCGGGAATTTGTACTTGTTGTCCAAGATGATTTGAGCTTACAACAACAAAAGCAACCCATGCCGAACCATCGTATGGCGGACGATGCCGAGGATACCGGTCAAAAAGGCTTTAACTACGGTACTGAACCGCTCTGGGCAAGAAACGGCATTGGCACATCCGGCGCTGATTTTAATGAACTGAATAATGTGGATTATTCCAATTCACTGAGTTCTAACTATCCAAACCCAGGATGTCAAGGCCCCTGTGGTGACCCAAACACTGAAGTATTCTCTGCAAGCACTGGTAGTTCAGTACGCTTCCGAATCGTCCACCCTGGTGGACACTCAAGACAACACGCATTCGTCTTGTATGGCCACAACTGGGATTATCAACCTTGGATCAAAGGCTCAACTGAACTCTTCGACAATCTCGATGGTGATGAAGAGGCCAAAATGACCAGCTCAAGGTTAGGTGCAATAGGCGGCATTGGCCCAGCGCGACATGTCAACATACTGACAACCGCAGGCGGTAAATTTGAAGTGCCTGGGGACTATTTATTCCGTGTTCAAGAACAATTCCAATTCCAAGGCGGGATGTGGGGGATTTTACGAGTCAATCCAAAAAATAACTGAGGTAATGAAAATGAAACCTATTAATGCGCCCAGAACAAACTTAGCTGGCAAAGATTTTCCTTGGCAACTGCTTCCAAACAGGCCCATCCCTTTTGGTAAAGAGAATGTCTTTAATGACATTGCCGTGCTGATCTCGGGGAAAAAAGCCCTGTCATGCCTTCCCTGCCACCGAAGCACGAAAGCGGTTAACTTCAAAAATAATGAAAAAATGATCCAATCGGAATGGGAATTGACCGCCGATCCATTTGATAACACTATCCAATTAAAATTTGAACCTGCGCATCCGGGTTTGAAGATTCTTGGTGTGGGAGCGCAATATGCCGTCGATAGCAATGTAAACGGATTTCAATTTACGGCCAATTTACGGGTCGTAGACGATAAAGGGGCAACCCACTTATTTGAAAACGATCAAGGCAAAACGATTAATAAGATCATTAGAAGGGCTAATGATCCAGATCCTGCCGTATTTCTAGGCGCAGAAGCCGACCCTGGAGAGAATATTGTGCTAGCCGAATTTACCGTAGCGCCAAAAACAGACCCCTCTATTTTAGGTTTTTTCATTAATAGCTTGCGGCTGCGAATTGGCTGAATGAAAAATAATTAACTAGAGAGCCTGATGAACAACGCCAGCCAAATTCTAAAGGGACTTATTTTGCTGTTTTTTGCAATGCCTGCGTTTGCCGAAGACGTTACAAGCGTTGGCCCGGAAAATCTGAAGTTCGCTCTAAAAACCCCAGAACATTACAGCGGAAGTAATGTTAAGTTAGGGATTCACCAAAAAATAAAGCTAGAAATCTCCCAAAACGAAAAGGCGATAGCCGGACTTCGTCCCAAAGCCTGGCTTTCCTTGCGCCGATCAGAACAAGTCGCCACGGAAACTAGTTGCGAAGCGAAAGTCCGCAGCTTTGCCAGCGGTCAGTTGGCGACGCGTGCCGATGTCGATTTGAACAGCTACTTTCTGTTGACGCTTAGCCAGGATAAGACGGTTGCGTTTATTAACCCTCAAGTCGCATCAAGCAGCAAACTGGCAGGTATCGTGCAATTACCGGAACAAGGTTTAGATTGGGTTCTGACTAAAGACGGCACAAAGCTTTATGTGACGATGCCGGACGCTGCTGCGGTTGCATTGATCGATACCACCACGCACAGCCTGGTAAGCACAATATCGACTGGGGTAGGCAGCAAACCCACACGTATTGCCCTCCCCCCTGACGAACAATCAGTATGGGTAGGCTTGGATGGTTCTACTAAGGTTGCCGTTATTGACCGAGGTGAAAAACCTAAAGCCAGCTTTGTGACCGTGGGGGAAGGCTTACATCAAATTAGTTTTACACCCGATAACAAGTTTGCGGCGATTACCAATTCTGCCGCCAATACTGTTTCCATCATAGATACCTCCAGCTTGAAAAAAATGGGCGACGTAAAAGTAGGGGATACCCCCTTAAAACCGATTTGGGTGAGCAAAGCCGAACGGTTTTACGTGACATCCATCAACGCTTCCGCCATGAGCGTGATTGACCCGGTTAAACTTGCCGTTGAAGCTCAAATTGATGTCGGGCGTGGCGCTATTGATGTGGCTTTTGACCCGCAAGGACGTTATGTCTGGGTGGTCAATCAACTGGATTCAAAAGCCTATGTCATTGATTCGGCGACTAATGCGAAAATCGCTTTTGCCAAGCTGACAACTGAACCCGACCAGATCGCTTTTACTGCCGATTATGCTTATTTTCGGGGCTTAGGGTCGGAAAAATTCTCGCTGGTCAACCGTAAACAACTGGAAAAATTGCCTGTTCAGTCCGGTGAAATGCAAAACAGCCAATTATCCGAACTGTCTGCCACACTGATACAGGCCGGTGAAAAACCACCTTCCGCGTTGCCCGATTCAATAGGCGTTGCCGCCATGATAGCCCCAGTACCTGAACAAAACGGCGTAATGATCGCCAACTCACCCGGAAAAACCATTTATTACTATGTTGAAGGTATGATGGTAGCTATGGGGACACTCGACAATTATCGCCGCATTCCCAGAGCCTTGATGGTGTTGGACCGTAGTTTGAAGGAGACAACTCCAGGCGTTTTTGAAGCGCCGGTCACTATCGAAAATCCAGGCAATTACGATGTCGCCGTCATGCTCGACCAGCCGCGCATCATTCATTGCTTTACCGCAAGACTTGAGGGCAATGCAGATACCCCTAAGCAAAAAGGACAAGCAAAAGTTAAGCTGGAGCTTTTACCCCTAAAAGCCCAGCCGCTTGCAAATGCAGAAACCTTATTAAGTTTTAAATTGCTTGATGCCGCTTCCGGCAAGCCTATTTCAGGAATTCAGGATGCCCGATTGCTGGCGTTTGAACCGCCGGGTCTTTGGCAAAAACGTGAGTGGTTGCAAGAAATAGACGGTGGAACTTATCAGGCTGTCGTTATTTTTCCACATGCAGGGAAATTTAATGTTTTGGTGGAAGCGAAATCGAGGGCGTTAGACTTCACCGACCAAGCTTTAGTAATAGTAAAGATAGAAGAGCATCATGAGTAATAAAGGAATTCACGAATTATTTGAACAAGCCAAATTTCCTAAGCGATAAGACTGGCAAACGGTGAGGTGAACATTATGAACAAGTGTCGATTATTATTGGTTTTGACTGTGTTTTTTTGCGGCAAGTCATTTTCAGCGGGAGAAATTCCTACCACCCCGTTCAGTATCATTGGTTATATTCAATCGTTCAAGCTATGCGATCCTGACTATAATGTTGCGCCGTGTAATAAGAACGATCCCCGTGCTGCTGCAACCATGAAGGTGAATGGGATCACCGTTATTATTCCTGAGAACCTTAAAATTATTATGCCAGGTACTTATCTGACGGCGCAGGATATTTTCAAGCGGCCGAAAGGCACAGCTGCGGGAGTGCTGTCAAATCCAGAAAAATCAGGCTTGGCAATAGATGACCCACATCCTGCCGGAAAAACCTTTATCCCATTTACGGCGGAAATTTCTGGCAACATTGCGAAAGTAAATCCAGATGACCCAAATTGTAAAACTACGCCCATTGATCCGCAATGTAGGGTTGAATATATCGCTGGTCTGATCAATATTTCCCAAGGTGTACTACAAACAACGGCGGGTTATATTAAAGAGATTAATTACACCAAAGGTGAACTTTTGGTGACACCGGATATTAACAACTCAACGAATCAAGTTAGGGTGCAATTAAATGATCCCCCACTTAAAGCCGATGGAACCGGACCAGGTCGGTTTAGCAAGGGTTCCGTTGATGCTAAAGACGACAATCGTTTTATGGTCGATCAAGGCAATCCAACTGTTCATGCCATGACAGGTTATCCTGTCTGTATTCCAACAAGTGCTAATGGTGACCCACGCTGTCCAATGTCAAACCGCATGATAGTTGACGGCATCTTTGTAAAGCGTTATACCATCGGCTCCAAAATAGCGGAAAATCCAAATGGTATACCCGTAGCAACTGCACCACTTTGCACTACCTGTGATTCCAGGTTTATGGTGCCATTGGTTGCAGGTGATTATGTTATTTTTTCAGGCATCTGGATTGACGATTCCGCTAACCCGGCCAATCCAACCGGTTATATGTCAGCGTATGCGCTAGAGGCCAATCTGGGAATTTATACTTCCCCTGGCGAAAATCCTGCGTATGTCGCTATCGAAGAAGCCCATTGGGGCAGCGGCGGTATCCCGTTCGATAATCTTCCGCAAGAAACTGGCCCAGGAAAACCTGCTATCCCAGGCACAAATCTGGTAACGCGCTTTTTTATTGTGGGTTCTACGACCGATCCCTCTCGTAATGTCGAAATCATTGCCCTGGATGTAGATCCTGTTACAGGGGCTGATAAAGCTCCAAAACGTATCCTGGCCTCTATTCCTCCTGAAGCTATCGCACCCCTTGGAAGGTTCAGAAGGACAGTGGAGCAATCCGTTTTTCTCCCTCCGACGCGTGAAATAAAAGCGCATATTGTCGGCACCGCAAGTGTCGAGAATGATCTTGTCGCCAATGGACTGGAATGGTGCGAGTACACGGCACCGGTTGGGGAATACCTGTTTCCAGAAGGAAGAAACTGGGGAAATCCTGAGGTTCCGATGAACTTTGAAAATCTCTGTTTCTTGGCTAAAGGGGCTGGCCCACTCGATACTTTACGCAGGGACGAAACCCCAGGCGTGGGATGCGCGGATAGCACCTGTGTGCTCAAGCAATTAAAACCCTGGCCTGATTCAGGACACTTAGTTACCGATCCTCAAGCGGCTTGTAATAATGTATTTACGCCCTAAGCCTGAAAGATGCCAACGCCTCCAAGTGCCACTATTTATGGCACTTGGAAACGGCGATGTTCTATAGTTTTGCGGTAGGCATTTAAAAATGTTGGGACGATTTTTTGCTTCAATATGTCTTATGCTGAGTTTTTACGCAGGCTTATATTCTGGCCCTGCCCATAGTGATAAGCCAAAAAATGACCTACAGTTTTTGATGACCGATCAAATGGTCTTAGATCAAAACGGAAAGCAGGTAAATTTCTACGCCGACCTTATCAAACACAAAACTGTCGCCATCAATTTTGTTTTCACAAGCTGCACCAGCAGTTGCCCGCTTTCTACCGCTGTTTTCCGGCAAGTACAAAAGAAGCCAGGTAATCAAAAGCTGCAATTGATTACCATCAGCGTCGATCCGGTAAATGACACTCCAGAACGGCTACTCGAATTCAGTAAGAAATTTAATACCAAGCCAAATTGGGCGTTTATCACCGGAGAGAAAACAGTCATTTCTGGATTATTGAAAAGCCTAGGGGTGTACGCAGCGGATATAAATGAGCATAGCAATATGGTTATCGTAGGCAATGATGCCACACACACTTGGACGCGTCTCTATGGCTTCCCCCAAGCCGATGAAATCATCACGGCATTGAAAAATATTACGGGTGATAGCAAGAATCAGTAAGCCTTATCGTCTTTTTATCATGGAATTTAAAGCATTCATCGTATTAATGACCTTATCAAGTGGCATTGTTGGAGCTGCTGACGCCGACGGCTCATTAACCGCAATAGAATTGCTAGGCCGACAAATCTATCGTGAAGGTAGCGACGATAGCCAACACGAAATTACCGCAACCTTAGGGTTTACAGGCGATTCTGTCCCAGCAACTATGTTTCCTTGTGCTAATTGTCATGGCTTAGAAAGTGAAGGCAAGCAAGAAGGTGGGTTGACAGTCCCAGCACTTACGTCGCAACAGCTATTCGCCAATACCACCTCAAACACGCAATCCAAATCAGCTTATGACGAAACCACCTTATTACAAGCAATTAGCAAAGGCATCAATGCCCAAAACAAGCCACTAAGCGTCGCCATGCCCAGGTATCACTTGACGGACAATCAAGTGAAGGCCTTATTGGCTTACCTAAAGCGTTTGGGCTCAGTTGGTGATGCCGATGTGGGCGTTAACGCATCCGAAGTCCAATTAGCAACCTTGCTCCCTTTGACGGGGGCATTAGAAAATACCGGAAAAATACTCAAAGCAACATTGGATGCTTGTATAGCCGAAGTAAACAATCAAGGCCTGATTTATGATCGTAAACTTACGCTAACGGCATTGGATTCAGGCGATACGAAAGAAAAAATTCTTGCTTCCGTCCAGCGATTACAAACCGAAACCAAGCCCTTTGCACTGATTTCTGGCTATTTTCCAGAAATTACACCAGATTTATACGCAGCGCTGGCACAAGAAAAAATACCGGTAATCGCCCCGTTAACTTTTATTCCGGAAAACAATCCAATGCCGTCATCTTCTTTTTTTATTTTCTGCCCAGTTATGAAGATCAATCTAGGGCTTTGATCGATTATTGGCTAACCCAATTATATAAAGAAAAAACTTCAAAAAGTCCAAAACTGGCTATCATCCATAGTGACAGGACGGTTGATTTGAAGGTGGCTGAAGCGATTCGTGTGCAGCTACAGCGCAATCAGTTGAATGCAGCGGCAGACGTTGTCATATCTCAGGCAACCCAAAAGCCTGCCGACAATCAACAGGGAAAACTGAAATCGGCAGACCCGGACGCTGTTTTTTTTATCGGAACAGCCAAAGAATTAGCGTCATTCAATAAATTGATGCCAAAAAAAGGGCATCAACCCGTTCTTTTGGGATTACTTGCAATGTTAGGTGCTGACGTTTTAAATTTCCCTGAGTTAAACATGTCCAAAATGTTACTGGCGAACCCCTTTGACCTGGACGATCTTAAGGCACCGCAATTTCTTGACCTAATGCAGAAATATTCGGTAGGTATACAAAGCCCAGGGTTGCAACGCATAGCCTGTGCGGCGGTCAATTTCGTGGCAGAAGGATTAAAACACACAGGCAAACATTTAACCCGAGACAAGTTTGCCCATTCATTAGAAGAGACCAAAAGCTTCCCTATGAACATTATACCACCACTCCAGTTCTACCCTAAGCGTCGAGAAGGCGTCAAAGGGGCTTACATCTTAACTGTAGATATTAAGACCGGCTCTTTATCACCACTCAGTGAATGGGTAACTCCTTCATATGGGCTACATTAGTCCTTGCCACCAATATCTGCCTAGTCTAAGTAGGAAAGCAGCATTCAATGAATATTATTTTCAATTTTGATTTTTTACACACATCTATAAACTTTATCGAAGTCTGCTTTCTTTGAGGGACGGATGTCCGTTCCTGGCCGTTCTTACAAAATTGGTTGATATAAGCCACAGGCTTCTTTGGAGAAATTCATAAGCATATGTTTTATATATAAAAAGATTATAAGGATTGACTTGGCTTAAATGATTTTCTTTATATCGAACAACCAAAAATCATAAACTACAGACAAACGATAATTTCTGCACAAATCCGAAATTTTCTCTTAGAGGAAAAGATCAGCATGAACATTGAACTGTTTGGCAAACCGCTTGGCAATTTCTTTGCTGATTGACCGTTTCCCTGCCAGGATTTCTGATATACGGCTTTGTGGCGCACAATCTCCTAAATCTTCCTGCCGGAGACCATGCTGATCCATTAAGAAGCGCAAGACGTCGTGCGGTTCCGCTTTGGGAATCGAAAAGTGCCCGTCTTCGTAGGCTTTGACCTGATCAGAAAGATAATCAAGCACATCGGCCAATGGATGGTTTTCATCATCACCAATTTCGTCAAGCAATACAGCAATCGTTGCTGTTGCCTGAGCGTACTCTTCCTCATTATGGACAGAAGTCACGCCTATTGTTTGCTTGAACGGCATCCAAGCTTGAAGAATGGCTTGGGGTTCAGGTACTCTCATGTCTATCTGTTTCATCATGTTCTCCGTTTCCAACTACCTCGGTCATACTCCGCGTGCGTAAGGACATTGCGGATATAAACTTTGCTGCGGTTATAGTGGATTGAAGTAATCAGGCGATACTTATTGCCGCCGATATTGAACACAGTCAATCCGTCCGCATAATCAGCGCTCGCAAAGGTCTGTCGTAGCCCGTTAAAGTCCGAAAAGACTTCTCTTTCCATCGTTTGATACCATGCCTGCAATGGCCTCTCTGAATCAGGATGAATTGTCCAAAATGCGATAAGGGCGGGTTTGGCAATGACGTGCATAGATAAATAATATACCATATTGGTATATTGTCAACAATTAAGCTGTTTTGTAGAATTTTAGCCAGGTGAAACCAAAAAAATGACATTTCTACTTACCAGACGGTCAGCAATTTTAACATTCAATGACTGGCGAAGGTGACAGTACGACCCTGAGCAGTCTATCAAGCAACCGGGATAGTTATCTCAATTGCAGACTGTCGGCAATGAAGTTTAACTTATTTTGAAAAGGTGGGCGAGATTCAATGAACTGCATATAACTTGCTCTAGCTAAAGGTTATGGACTACAACCTGCCTGAACTTGAAAAGCCTTTCTGATTCGATTATAAATTTGTCCATCAAGGATTAAGAAGGTGGTAATTGTCCGAGAGCAAGGCCGCGTATTACGTAGGGAAGCCTTTAAGCTGGAATATCCCCCATCAGCCGCGCCTGGATTGGCAAATGTGGTTTGCCGCGCTTAGTGAACCACAGCCTGGCGGTTGGTTTGAAATGTTCATGCAGCGATTGCAAGAAGGTTCGCCTAATGTTTTGGGTTTGTTAGCGCGTAACCCATTCCCCAAGCGACCGCCTAACTATCTTCGGGCTTATTTGTACCGTTATACCTACACAAAGCCGGAACAGCGCAAGGTCACTGGGCAGATATGGAACCGGGAGAAATTAAGGCTATACCTGGCGAAACCGTAGCCGTCCTAAAAGGTTTCGGAAACACGCCCCATTTTTTGGTCATTGCTTAAATACCCGCTTTAAAAGCTGGTGCATCCGCTCCCAGGAGTCTTTGTCCGCATCGTCATTGTAGGCCAAGGACATATTGAACCGCTTGGCGAAACCGTCAGCCTCAATGTTGGTGAAGCTGTACTTAACGCCAGAATAATTGATAAATTCATAATCGGCCCCGGCATTTTGTATGTCTTGCTTAAACGATTTGATTTGGTCTGCGGTGACAAAAGAGTCATCAGCACCGTTTAACACCAGTATTTTGGATTTTATCGAACCTTTTTGAGGGATCGGGTCTTTCGATGCCATAGAACCGTGAAAACTGATCACTGCCGCCAAGTCGGTGACCGTTTTTGCCATATGCAAAACTATGCCACCACCGAAGCAATAACCGATTGCGGCTATTTTGTCGGGTTGGAATCGGTTAATTCGTAGGTCGCCTTCCATCCCGATACCACTTAGTTTTTATACAAAATACTACTTCCCTTCCGGATCGTCCTCGTTTCCGGGAGACGGTTCGTCTGGTTTGTTATCGATTTCGCCCAACTTCATCATGAAATACAGGCAGGATACGACGGCGATCACCATCACCGCTTCAAACACCAAACGCAACATATTGTCCTCCCGTCGCAAGGATAATACGATCAATCAGTTGGGAATATTGACCATAAGTGATTTGTAGGCTGATTCAGGCGGGCTGTCAATATCTTTATGACCTCTACATAACCGGCGAATCAAGTTATAATTTTCCGGCCAAGTAAAAGTTATGCGCTCTTTGTGATCAAGTTACAGTATCAGCTTACACCGCCTTCAGGCCCTCATCCTTCATAGACCCGACGCTTTTTCCAGCCGGCAAACACTTCCTCGTGGAATTGTAGGTCATTGCCTATCACATGTTCGTAACAACTCCTGAACAGCCGGGCGGTGCGGAAGGCATGCAGTTCATCATCAGCGGTCACGCTTTCCACATTGCCGACCTGGAAGGTCTTGTTCCGAGCTTTCCCGTTGTCCACCCAATACACCGTGTAGCACAGGTAACTCTTGTTTTTGCGATGGTCGAATTTGATGGCCCTGGACACCCCGGTAATGCCTGCGGTGGTCTTGTTTTTGGGCGGCTCTAGGAAACGGGTCTTGCTGCCCTTGAGGACGACCAGCATTTGATCGCGCCAAGCGATGGAGGCTTTTAATGACTTGGCTTTGCCGCCCCACAGCTTATGGGAGAAATAGCGGCTGCTCTCTTTCCCGCGCCTGACGATGCGGACCTGATAACCGAACTTGTCGGGTTCGGTGATGTGCTTGACTTTTGGCATACAGCAATCACGAATAGGGTTATAACCGGCGGATCCATACCTTACCCGACCAGTGGATTAGCGAAGGGTTTAGTCACTGGTTTGAGTTTCCGGTCTGTCAAGAAGTCTATGCCCAAAAAGTTGGCAGGGATATTAGTACTAATACCTAAGCCCTGTACTCAGGCGTATAGCAGTTATGCATAGCGGCACAATTGCCTTGCAACGAAAGATTATCGATAAATGGGAAGGTGGTAAGATCCTAATAGGGATTCGACGGCATGCAATTTGGAGCTGCGAATGTCGGTGGCCGACCTATCTTACAAAAGTGCTTTATAAAACCCAGGGTCAGCGTTGGAGAGGCTGCGCAACTCATTAAAAGTTATTGATTAAATTGTATGCTTTCCATTTCGTGTGACAGCTTCAAGAAATAACTTGGTATTAATTCACCTCAAACCCAGTAAAACTTAACTTCTTTTTGTCGTGGTTTTATCTACCATAAAGATGAGCCTGACAGTCACGAGAGCAAAAGCACTAGGATATTATTTAATCCACCTTAGCCTGTATTCAGTATTGAGGTTGGGTTCATTATTTTGTGTCAATGGGATATTTCTCATTTTCCTACCTAAGCTTAATGTGCCTATCTGGTATCGGGGGTTGATATGGTTATCTTACAGTTATTCTTTCACGCCATGATGGCAATCTTCCAAATTTTTTTCTTTGTAGTAATGGCTTTCGTTGCAAGCAATATCTTTAAATCTGGATCTTGAAATGGTCGTTAAATTTGACACTATGTAGATTGCTAATTTTTCATTTATGACTCTAAAGCATCTACATAGTGTGTTGATGTGCTTAATGTTTTCCATACCGGCAATTCAAAAAATTAATTTTTTCGCTTTAGCGAATGTGAAAAACGACCCAATACAGACGAACAGCTTTGTTCATGATAAACCTTGCGCTCACCTTAGAAGCAAAAACATCAATTTCTTCGCCTGTTTCCACCTCTCTACCAGGTTCTATGCTTGCCTGTATCTAAATGAACAAAATTATTCCGGGGATAATAACCCACGCCACCTTGCGCCATTGCTAACGCTGCATTTCGAATTGTTCTGGTAGCTATCCCTTCAACCCTTATGTCAATGGCCTTGCCTTGCATGTGAAGACTATGTTCCGCAACCCCATGGCTATTTTTGCGTAACTGGGTATTGGTTAAAGGCGAACGATAACCGGAGATGATGTGAAAAGGTTTATTTAAGCTAAGGGTTTGCTTCAGATCAAACAATTGATCCAGTAATGCGGTATCAATGGGGTGAATATCATCGGTGCGGAAGTCTCGAAGGAAATAATTGATTTCGTGTAGCGCGCCGTTTATGTAATTGCCTTGTTCGAAATAAGTTAACTTTAATTTTTCGCCGGTATGCGAATGTTCGAAGGAGAGCGTTCTGTGTCCAGGGCTGTGGTGATAATGGGTGTGAGATTGCTGAGCAATTCCCTGCCAACCCCCATCTCGGACCACCGCAGTTTCAACCCCGCAACCACTCAATGCAAATACAGAGCCATAAGCCAAGTTCATTAAAAATTTGCGTCTTGACGCGATCGCGAGCTCTTCGTCGACTTTCATATTTTTATAATTGCTCCTAAAAAATTTCAGTTTTCGTAACTTTTTTATGAAGTGGTTCAAAAAATTTAATTCTGACCTTTCAGAATTTGTATTAGTTCAAGCCTGAACTGAAATTTACTGCTATTTTTATATGACTTTTCAGGTTGATTTAAGTTTAGTAAATGTTTATTTTTTCGACTATAAATTCAATTAATCAATGTGATCCTGAGGCTAAGCCCGCAAAAAAAAATTGGCGATTGGGCAAAATGTGGCGTTTACTATATTTAGGTGAAACTTTTCAACACGGACTTTTATCAAAGGCGCATGTTGGGGGAAATTGTCCCAGCTTTTTATTTAATATGTGTATTGGGTGCGAGTTGACTCAATGAAATTTACCAATATTGTTGCATTAAAGCTGTTTCTCTTCTGGTTAGCCGCAGCGAGCATGGCATTGTCAGCCATTGTGCAAGCCAATCAGAACGAAGCTTTTGTCAGCCAAGACATACTGTCCTATGGGTTTTCCATGACATCCTTACAAGGGCATGACGAAGTCAATCCGCACAAGGTCATCACCCTGGAGGCAGAGGGCTTAGGCGTCCGCATATCCAAGGTCGAACTGCTCGACGACACTGGAAAAATCCTGTTTGAGGCGAAGGATCAAACCCGTCTTAGCTTACCCGCCCCCCTGGCCTTCGGAGCACGCTATATGATCAAAGTGACGGTGGAGCGGTCTTGGTCTGGACAGTCCGAGACCCGAGAAGTTAATTTCACAACCGTCGCAGTGCCGAAGTTGGAAGGCTTCCAACTTAGGGTGTTGGAACCGGACGCATCGGTGAAATTGCATTTCGACCGGCCAGTGGGTGAGGTACTGGCCGCGGGCGACTTGACGTTGAGCACGAAACCCGATGCCACCGGCCAAAACATCCGGCTGCTGGCCAGTTCTTATGCGCAAGACCATAGCTATCCGATCCAGTTGAAATATAAAACCACCAAAGGCGTACCCCTGCCGCCGTTAACCCTGGAATTAAGGACTCCACCACCGCTTGCCGTCGAGACCAATGTCCGGGGGTTGACCAATTTAGGCTTGGTGTTGCCACTGCAAATGACCTTTAGTGAACCATTGATCGATCAGGCTAACGCGGCGAACAGTCTTCAGGTGCGGAACCCGCGATGGCAAAGCCATCCCTGGAAAATGGAGTTGGATCGGACAACACCAGCTTAAATTTACCCCCCAGCCTGCATGGCCGGCCTCAAGCACCATCGAAGTCAGCGCCGACAGGCAAAACTTAAAAAGCGAACGGGGCGGGATGTTGGAGCAAGCCCTGATCGAGCAATTCAGCACCGGCACGGACCGGAGGCTTTTCGTTTACTTGGACAGCCAAAGTGTGGAGGCCGTGGAAAATGGCAAAGTGATCCGCACCTTCAAAGTCAGCACGGGCAAAAGCAAAACCCCCACGGTGACGGGTACTTATTATATCTATGACCGCTACCGCCACAAGACCATGCGTAGCGATGTCGACCAGGGGCAACCCGGTTTCTATGAAGTGAAAGATGTCCCCTATACGCAGTTCTTCCATAAGGACTATGCCTTCCATGGCGCGTTTTGGCATAATAATTTTGGCCATCCGACCAGCCATGGCTGCGTCAACATGGCCACCAAAGACCAAAACAAACGCTGGCCCAAAGTCTCCGAAGATGCCGGATGGCTTTATCGTTGGGGGGCGCTGGGCGTCCCGGTGACGGTGGCGCATAAAGCGCCAGATCCGATGCAGGCCGGTCATGCGCCTGCCAAAGAAAGAAAAAGAGTGAATGGGGAGGTTGGTGCGGTGCTATCCGAGATGGCTGCAAGGTAAGAGCTTTGTTGAAAAGTGGTGGGCAGCCGTATTTAATCGCAGGGAACGGGCCTCTTCCTGTTAGGCTATTGACGTTTTGCGTCCTAAAAATGTTGGTTGAATAAACCTCAATGCTGTAACCGGTCACTAACCGCTAAAGCCAAGTTAGATAATATTATTCGAATAACTTAACCCCTATTACATGCCAATTCGCCTAAAAACGGTTTTCGGAAAACACCAGAACATAGTTAATTATCAATATTAAGAGCGGGCTCATCCTGAAATCGGTTATTCCGTTATCGGAGGCAATTAGATTCCTAATCAGAAATTGACTAACATTCTGCAACAAATTAACCGAACATTCATCTTCACTTGTTTACTCGTTAATGATTATTTCGAAAATTTTAAAGTCGAACTTGGCTATGGGTTTTATCTAAATGCATTGGAGGCAGAACAGGGGGCGTGGAACTCATTTGCCCCGGCTGGTTACTAACAGAAATATAATGCACTATGGTTTTGATAATCAGATATATTGCATTTGCTATACACCTGAAGGTGTATAGCCTTACGTTTACCATGTAAATCAACCGAGGTGCTTATGACAGAGGATTTTCCTGAAGGGGACAAAAAAGAGCTTCAAGTTGCAAAAAACCTACTTGAAAACCCTGGTGTCGCTGCAAAAGTGACAAACCTCATAGGTACGCCAATTGAAAAAGGCCTGGCGCTGTTGCCAGACAATTGGAATAAAAATATCGGCGAGATTACGCAAGCAGCATTAATGAAAGCGTCTAATATAGCGATATTCACCATGAAAGACATTCCCGGCGAAGCATCCTCCAATATCTGGCATAAGTTAGGTGTTGCAGTTAGCGGTGGTGTCGGTGGTTTTTTTGGAATTGCAGCCGTTGCCGCTGAATTGCCAATCTCCACCTCAATAATGCTCAGATCGATAGCAGATATTGCTAGAAGCCAAGGTGAATCGATCACTTCCATGGAGACTAAGATAGCCTGCTTAGAAGTGTTTGCCCTTGGCGGAAATAGTAAGTCAGATGATGGCACGGAGAGCGGCTACTATGCAGTCCGCGCATCTTTGGCAAAGTCCGTTGCCGATGCTGCTGAGTTTCTTGCAAATAAGACAATGACAGAAAAGGGGACTCCGGTGTTAGTTAAACTTATTGCCAAGATTGCCGAACGATTTGGAATCCAAGTAACAGAAAAAGCTGCGGCCCAAGCTGTGCCCGCAATCGGGGCTGCTGGAGGGGCAATCATTAACAGCATATTTATTGATCACTTTCAAGATATGGCAAGAGGTCACTTTATTGTTCGCAAGCTTGAAAAAAAGTATGGAAAAGAACAGGTGAAGCGCCTGTATGCTGAGCTTCCAAAACTGGGCTAACAATACATTTAAGTTGATGCCCTTAATCGGACAGCATCCGCTGGATTAAACCGCAAGCCGGACATGTCACATAGCAGGCTAGAGTAGAACCTGGAGCTTGAACCTGTGTGGTTGAATCAAGGCCAAACGTCTGTTTATCCGCATTTTATTGCCATTTTACTTCAATCCCGAACGCCCGCTCATGGCCGATCTTCCCAAAATGGTTGATATGATCCACAGTCGGCTATTGAGAAGGCTAATAACCTATTGAATATATTAATCTATTGGTTTTTATATTCAATATAAAGAATGCTTTCAAGCGAATTTGTCTTCCCAATTTTGACCTCCATAGAACAATCGTAAAAACTCTACGCGGCTTATTGATGTATTGACAATGTGAATACAATGCATAAACTAGACCAATGGATATCCGCTACGAGAAAAATGGTGTCACTTTTGTTTGGAATGCCCGTAAAGCGGTGGCTAATCTTAATAAGCATGATGGCATCACTTTTGAGCAAGCAACTGAAGCATTCTTTGATCCTTTTTTCAAGCTCGTCGATGCCGGAAGGAAACAAGAAGCGCGTGATGCAGTAATTGGCTATGACGAATCTGGCCGGTTGCTGTTTGTTGTCCATATTGAACTGGAAGATGACAAAATTCGATTGATTTCAGCTCGCAAAGCTACTGTTACGGAGCGTAATGATTATGATTTCTGACCCCCTTAAAACCCGCCTGAGCAAAGACCGCCCGATGACTTCAATTACCTTGCGTATTCCTGTTGATGTTGTGGAATCGATGAAGGCTATTGCGCCTTATAAAGGTTTTACTGGCTATCAGGCCTTACTAAAGTCATATATTAGCGAAGGTTTACGCCGGGATGAGGCACAGTTTACTTTTAGCAAGGAAGCCAAGCTGATTGCCGCATTAAAAAAACGCGGTGTTCCTGACAGTGTCATCGAAGAAGCTGCCCGTGAAGTGGCTTACCATAGAACATAGTGCCGTCTTCGGCATGAAACCCCGTTCCTAATTGCTCCTGGATCTCGATATGTGGTTTTTGAAACATCGACGAGAAAGAGCCATGAAGTGGTACAACCGGGTCATGCCGTATACGATGCGTTTGCATAAACCCCTCCAGCTTCATGAAGGCCTTATCAATACGGATGGGGTCGGCGAGATCCTGTTCGTCTGCAAATGTGTGTCTCCCTATAGTGTTCTATAAGATCTGGCGCTATAGGGGTAGTTACCACATAGCAGGAGGGCTGAGGCAGCCGAGGGCTGTGATGCCCAAAACTAGCTATCTGCAAAAATAGCGGCACTATCGCACATTCTCCAGCGTGGGGCGATAAGAAAGTCGATTCTGTGACTCTCACATTATCTTCTCACCAAAACTAAAAAAAATTTGAATATTTTTGCAACACGGAAGAAATAACGTTACGAGGGCAGCAATGAATACGCCCTTAAACAAAATTAGGCATTGGCCTATTGCTTTATTTTTTCAATACGAGGAATTTATCATGTTAAACAAAAATGTTTTATTAAAACTATCATTCGGTTTGATGTTAGTAAGCCAAACCGTGTCTGCAACTCCTATTGCTTATGTTTATAAAGCCTATGGCGCTATGCCAGCGAGCATACAACGAGCCGTTGACAGTTTCGCGCCGCCTTGGGGCAACCCAATAACGGGGCTACGCCTGGATCGCAATCCTGGGGATGCCGGGAAATTAACTGGGACGGCGTTCCAGATAGCTTTTCCGCCCCAAATAAACTTCCGGCTAATTTTTTTAACGCAAACTCACCCAGGGGCGTCGAGTTTCTGAGCATAGGAAATGGATTTCAGGTAAGCGGAAAAAACGGGGTCGCACCGGTTAGGTTCGATAATATTCGGCCTGGATACTCGCACGAATTTCAAACCTTTAGCCCAGAGCGCCTGTTCACCTCGCTGGGCAACAATGCTATGGAAGTGCACTTCTTTGTGCCTGGTTCAAAAACGAAAGCTTAGGTTTCTGGCTTTGGAGCAGTTTTCACCGATGTTGATAAAAATAACCTCACATCGATAGAATATCTCAGCAATACTGGCGTAGTCATTTACAAAGGTTTGGTTCCGGCTTCACCAAACGGTGGCTTATCGTTTTTAGGCGTTCCTGATTACCCATAAGCCTCAGCTAATTTCAAAAGACGACCTGGCATAGGCGGTGTTCTCACTGCAACATAAGCAAAACGGGTTAGCATGTCTTCCAGTTGGAACCGTCGATTATGCCGATAGCAGAATTCGGCTAGGTAACGAGGCAAATGTCTGGGGTTGATCGCATGGTAAGTGCCCGTAATTGCATTTTTCACATTGCCTATCATCGTGTTGACCCAAGTAAACTCCTCTTTGGTGACGCTTTGTCGGCCAACCCCGTTTTCGCTTGCGTGATCAAGTGGATCGCCAAGAACCAGGTGGTCAATGGCCGCTTGGTTTGTTCAAAAATGGTTCCGCTAATCAATGAGGTTTGGTGGTGGCAATCGGTGCACTGGCAGAGTTTCCGGGTTTTTACAACACTATGCCGACCCGAACCACAATGAGGGCAACGAAACCCAGGCGGCCAGCGCCATTTGAACAGCGCGTCAGCGCATTGCTTTTCGATGCCATAGTCTTTGAATAACTCAAGCAAGCTATACCCAGGCTGAAATTGCACTTTATTTTTTGGCATGACGCTATCTCCTTTAATTTATTATCCTTTTCGAGTCATTGTTAACTATAAAGTTGCTGAATCTTATACGGAATCAGGAAGAATTTTGCTTTCAGCTATTAAATGGTGATCTTAAATTAGAACCGGAAAGTAAAAGCCAGCGATTTATGTTAGATGCTTACTCAGAAATGGAAACCATTGAGCATATTTTGTCGCAGACCCCAAATTTCAAGCCGCGCGCATATGGATTTAAGAACGATGAAGAGTTCGAAGATCACAAGAACTTGATTGGGAACTTAACCTTGTTGGAAAAAAGGATCAACAGTTCCATTAAAAATTATGATCTTGTCGAGAAATTGGACGGGTATAGCAAAAGTAAATTCAAAATGACATCTATCTTTGCTGCAGCCTTATCAACAAACAAAACCTTTAAAAAAGTAGACTTGCAAAAAAGAGGTCAAGAAATGGTTGAGGATTTTGCTAAAAGGTGGTGGGCTAAGTAATTGGCATGGCGGGATTTCTTCAAAGCTGAGATATTGTTAGTTTTTTACAACAAATAATATGATTTTTAGCTAAATATATAGCCTCATAGTTGATGCAACTTTTTGATCTTTGTGTATCTTTAGTTTTCACTAATTATGTGAACCGACATCGCCGATTCTTATAATAAATGAAACGTATCTCCAGAAGAAAAGGCGAAGAAGGACATAGCTGTTTACTATTCAATAATGGCTGTTGCCTAACTGCCAACGATCACCGGAGTCAGAGCCAGTAGTTTTTTTAAATTTTTTTGGCTTTGGTGTTAAGGTAGACATCACTCTTCGGACATGGTAAATCAATGCCACCTAGTAAGTTCAAGCAAGTCTTGCTCATCACTCAGTTTGAGCTCAAACGCAGCTTTATAACGCGTAAAGGCTTGCTGTCGGTAGTGACCTTCGGGATCGTTTGGTATTTTATCCTGCTGTATCCGCTCCGGTTTGTTGCCGACCTGTTGGCGAAAGGAAAAGGCCTCCAGCAAAACACCAGCTTTTTGGAATTTTTCGGTTTTGGCTCATTGCAACTTTGGCCGATCCCTGAATTCGGCGTGTATTGGCAATTTGCCCTGCTTATCTTCCCGATGTTGAGCATTACGGTGGCTGCCGACCAAACCAGCTCTGACCGTGAGCGCGGCACCTTGCGTTTTATCGTCTTGCGGAGCAGCCGTGACAGCCTGTTCTTTGGCCGGTTTGTAGGCGCAATGGCAGTCCAGACGCTATTAATCTGTGCAACCGCAATCAGTGTGCTAGTCTTGGTGCTCTATCGCGATGTCTCCCTGTTTATTCCAGCATTGCCGGACTTGGCCGTCATTATTGTGAATGTGACCTTAGCGGTTCTCCCGTTTACCGCCATGATGGCTACCTTATCCGCCAAGGTTAAATCAGCGCGGCAAGCGACCCTCTGGGCGATCCTGATCTGGACGTTCCTGGCCGGCATTATCAGCGGCCTTGCTTACTATTTGCCAGGCCTTGATGTTTTTCAATATCTGATCCCCGGCAATCAATTATCTGACTTGGCGCAACTGTCAGAATGGAAAACGCTGCGATTGGCCTATATCCCGCTCTCACAGAGCTTTGTATTACTGGCCTTGGGACGTTGGATAATGGCGAGGCAAGCCTTATGAAGACCCCGATCATTGAATGCCGCCAGCTAAGCCACGTTTATTCGGGAAAACCTGCACTGGCCGATGTCAATTTTGAGTTGGCTGCGGGCGAGCCGATTGGTTTGGTCGGCCCAATGGGGCAGGAAAGACCACCTTGCTCAATATCCTGTCTGGATTTTTGCTTCCTACCTATGGCTCCGTCAATCTGTTCGGTTATCCGCCCGGCGCATCGGAACTCATCGGTAAAGTCTCGGCACTCCCACAGGATGCACGATTAGACCCCAGTTTTACCACTGCCGAACAACTGGTTTTTTATGCCCGTTTACAGGGCATGACCAAACCACAGGCCACTCTGGAAGCCCACAGGGTTTTAGAAGCCGTCTTATTGACAGAAGCTGCCAAAGAAAAACCGACGGCACTCAGTCATGGCATGGCTAAACGGGTAGCGATTGCACAGGCACTGATCGGTAAACCTGAGCTGATATTGCTGGATGAACCCACCGCAGGCCTTGATCCGGTCAATGTCCGCACAATCAGGACAATTATTGCCGAACAATCGTCAGAAACCACTTTTATCATAAGCTCCCACGACTTAGCAGAACTTGATCGGCAATGCCGACGGATATTACTGCTTGAAAAGGGTGTCTTGCAGCCAGAGACCATTGGCTTTAATGAACAACAGTCTTCCACCCGTTTTATCACCCTGCAAATGGAAGCCTGCCCTGCACCGGAAGTGATGGCTAAACTCCACGGATTAACCGGTGTTGTTCAGGTCACCAACACACAAAAAAATGAATTTATCGTGGAATATAATCCCGGCCTTCAACCCAGTATGGATCAGCAACTGATGCAGTGCATTAGCGCAAACCACTGGCAATACCGGCAATTGAGCCTCGGCAAGACGTTGGAAGAAAAACTGTTCTTTAGCGACTGATGGTGGTTATTTCATGCTTGGTCATCTTGAATCACGGCGATTACATTAAAGTGGCTAAAATAGCTCCCATATCTGGAGACATTAAAACCCCCCGACATTAAGTCCCGTATGAAAAAACGAATAATTACTGATGCTTTGCCTTCGAACAAAGAGTTGAATTCACGCTGGTTGGATTTGGAGGCACTTGCAGAGGTGGAAGTAACCTCAGAGGACAAAGGCTATCCTATTGAAGGAGCCTTGTTACCTAATCAGAGTCATGGTTGGAAAGCCGGCATGCCCGGAAAACAAATCATTCGCCTTCTTTTTAATCAAACTCAAACCATCAAGCACATCCATCTTTGTTTTCTGGAGACCTACTTGGTACGAACGCAAGAGTATGTTCTTCGTTGTTCTCATGACAATGGACTGACATTCGAGGAGATCGTTAGGCAACAGTGGAATTTTAGCCCGGACGGGAACAATAAAGAGGTGGAAGATCATTTGGTGGCGATTTCCAATGTGTCAGTGCTCGAATTGATTATTACCCCCGATATAAACAACGAAAATGTATTGGGATCACTTGAACAACTGAGGCTGGCGTGACCTACAAACAATCGATTGAATTTTTTTCATGCCGTTACAACAAGCTTTATGCGTTTTGACATCATGCTCCATTCCGGACATTGGCTCAAATCAACCAACGCATACGTTGTCGGCCAACGGACTAAACCGCTCGCGCGGTAGGGGTGCACCTTTTAGTCTAAGTGTGTTAAAAGACGAACAATGATGGTGACAGACAACTGGCGTTAAATGGTGGTTATTTATTGACTGATAGGAACTGTTCCCTATGTTTTGAAATGAGGCAATCCGCCTTGTTTCAGACTAGGAGAAGTATCATGTCATCATCAAACCAAACCATCACCCCCTTACGCCAACGCATGCTTGAAGACATGCGGATGCGCAAACTCAGCGACGGCACACAACGGGGCTATATCCGGGCAGTTAAGCGCTTGGCCTGTGTATCTTGGCCGCTCACCCGACACCGCCAGTGTTGAAGACCTTCGGCGATTCCAACTGCACCTGGTTGACCAAGGCACCTCGCCGAACATGCTCAATGCGACCATTACGGGGTTGAAGTTCTTCTTTGATATGACGCTGGACCGGCCTGAACTGATGGCCAAGATGCAGCCAGTGTATGTGCCGCGCACCTTGCCGGTGGTGTTGAGTTGTGCCGAAGTGTCGCGCCTGATCCTGGCGGCGCCGAGCCTGAAGTACCAGACGGCGCTGTCCGTTGCCTACGCTGCCGGGTTGCGTGCCAGCGAGGTGGTTGGGCTTAAGGTCAGTGACATTGACAGCGAGCGCATGCTCCTGCGCGTTGAACGCGGGAAAGGCCAGAAAGACCGCCATGCCCTGTTGTCGCCGTTGCTGCTGGGCCGCCTTCGGGTATGGTGGCGGGTCGCCCGCGCCCAAGGCAAGATGGGCGACGGCGGCTGGCTGTTCCCGAGTTACAGCCTGATTGAACCGATCACCACCCGCCAGCTTAACCGGGCGATCCATGCCGCCGCCGACGAGGCGAAGATCGACAAGCGGGTTTCGATGCATACCTTGCGGCACAGTTTTGCCACCCATTTGTTGGAACAGAAGCTTGATATCAGGGTCATCCAAGTCTTGCTCGGGCACAAGAAGCTGGAAACGACCGCACGCTATACCCATGTCGCCACCGAGGTGTTGCGCGAAGTGATCAGCCCATTGGAGAAACTTGCCGCCGGAATAGCGTGCCGCTGCCATGCGGCCAAACCTGGAGGTGGCGGATATTTTCCGCCGCCATGGGGAGGCTTGGCGACAAACCCAGCAAGGCCATCTAAGTTTAGGCCAGCTCAAGGTGATGTCGGCCATCGAACGCTGCCGCAGCGCCGAGCTGGGCGGGCATGTGTTGCATTGCCGTGCCTGCGGGCATGACGAAATTGCCTATAACTCCTGCCGTAACCGGCATTGCCCGAAATGCCAGGGCAATGCGGCGCGGCGTTGGCTCAAGGCCCGCCAATCCGACCTCTTGCCGGTCGAGTACTACCACGTCGTGTTCACCTTGCCGGCGCCGATCGCTGCCATTGCCTATTACAATAAGGCGGTGGTCTATAAGTTGTTGTTTGAGGTGGCCGCCGAAACCTTGCGGACGATCGCCGCCGACCCCAAACATTTGGGCGCCCACATCGGGGCGACCTTGGTGCTTGCATACCTGGGGTTCGGCGATGACCCACCATCCGCACGTCCATGGCATCGTCCCCGGCGGTGGCCTGTCGTTGGACGGTAAGCGTTGGGTGGCTTGCAAGCCCGGTTTCTTCCTGCAGGTGAAGGTGCTCTCGCGCTTGTTTCGGCGGCGGTTCCTGGAAGAACTCGGCAACAGCCTATCGTGCTGGCCAACTCCAGTTCTTTGGCGACTATGCCGAACTGAACAATAACCAAGCGTTTGCCCGTTGGCTCGCGCCGTTAAAGCGTTGTGAATGGGTGGTCTATGCCAAAAAACCGTTTGCCGGGCCTGCGGCTGTCCTGGCCTACTTGTCGCGCTATACCCACCGGGTGGCGATTTCAAACCAACGCCTTATCGCCTCCAATGGGAACGGGGGTCACGTTCCGCTATAAGGATTACCGGGCCAAAGGCCATAGCCGCCACAAGACCATGACCCTCAGCCAGACGAGTTCATGCGCCGCTTCCTGTTGCATGTGTTGCCCAGCGGTTTCCACCGCATCCGCCATTATGGTTTGCTCGCCAATTCGGGGCGAAAGGATAATTTGCGAAAGCACGGGAACTGTTGTATGCGACAAGCACCGATAACGATTCCCAACGGCCAGACAGCACGGGACGAACCTGTCCAGCCTACCTTCATTTGCCCGGATTGCGGTGCGGTCATGGTTATCGTCAGCCTCTTGGCACGGGAACTGCAAATCCGGGCACCACCTTGGCAGCGATGTGCGGCGTGAACTATAAGTCCTTACGATTCCTAAAGCATCGGGCTCCGAATAACCGCTCAGCACCGATAGGGAATGCTATTGCCGTCGCTTGTAAAACCAGGGTTTTTCGTTCGCTACTAAGGCCAAATAGGCCGAGATATAAGGACATCAGTTGTAAAACTGACAACCAAAAGCTGGATTTATTTAACCAAACGGGCTTAATCGCCGCAAGAATCGGCAGACCGACCATTCAAATGCCCATAGCCTACTGCCCTCCGTAACCCGCCGGGTTTATTCCGCGGTTTCCTCCCTTGGGGTTTGTCAAACACCTGCCCACCGTATTTGTTCGCGTCCGGGCAAAGCCTACCGCTGTGGGCAGGTGTCTGACAAACCTTAACAAAGCCTGCCTTCACTATTTCATATTACAAACCGTCAGGTAGTCGCAAGAGTTCTATCGAGACTGAATGTGTTTACTTGCCAATACCTGTAAAATTCAACCCCACTAAACCGATAATGACAAAACAGATATACAAATATTGGGAGAAATGATAACGCTCATCAAAAATCAGATAACCCAGGATGGCTACAACCAATATGCTGAAACCTGCCCAAGTCGTGTTGGCTATCGTCATATCAATTGTCTTTAAGGCCATTGCAAACGAAAGCATACCGATGTTAAACATTATTAAACCGGCCAGTAGATATTTCCAATTGTTGAAGCCATCAGATTTATTAAGCAAAGCCACCCCGATTGATTCAAAAAAAATTGTCCCCAATAAATAAAGGTAATTCATCTAGCTGTCCATAAAATAGGTTTTAATCGGCGGAAACCCATTAAATTCCACCGATGCATAACTGGAAGTATATGCCCCTGCCGATAACCAGTACAACCTTTGGCCTGGAAAGAGATCCATAGGTAATTTGTAACTGGTTTCTTCGTACATGATGTCGACGCTGTCGCAAGTGGCCCCGCCAATACCACTTCCCCATATTGATCTTTTTCATTATGCCCTGACATGACTACCGGGTATTTTATGCCTTCACTCATGGTTTCTATTAATCCATTAAATTTGCCGGCATCTTGGTATACCCAACGATGGCTATCTGAACTATGCTTCTTTGAAACGGTAATGATTTCGCTAACCAAAACGCCCGCATTGCCGACAAGATACCTTCCCGGTTCTATTATGACTTCTGGAATGTTGCCATTGAAATTTTCATGCAGGTATCGATGAATATCTGTGGCATATCCATCAATGCCAGGTGTTTTGTTGACATAGTTTGCTGGAAAACCACCGCCGATATTGACCATTTCCAAATTTATTCCCTTATTACGGGTCATTGTAAAAATTTGAGAAACGGTTGAAATGGCTTCGTTCCATTGTAATACAGCGCGTTGCTGCGATCCCACATGAAATGATACACCATAAGGTTTCAACCCTAGCTTTAAAGCGGATTCAAAAAGGAAAATAGATTCAGTTGGGTGACAGCCAAATTTCTTAGACAAAGGCCAATCAGCAGTTGCCTCGCCTTGAACGAGAATTCTTACGTAAATATTTGAACCCGGTGCATGGTCAGCTATTTTTTCCAAGTCACACAAACAATCTGTCGCAAAAAGCCTCAGTCCTTTTCGATAAGCGTAGGCTATATCGGAGGCTTTTTTTATTGTGTTCCCAAAAAGCATTTTTTCAGGTGGCACGCCCAAGGGTAATAGTTTGTCCATTTCATAGATAGATGCAATATCAAAGCAGCTCCCCATTTGGTGTAGTAAGGCGTTAATTTCCACTGCGGGATTTGCTTTGACAGAGTAATAAACCCGACTACTTGGAAAATGACTGGTTAATTCTCCGTATTGTTTCCTGACGCGTCCAAGATTTATAACAATAAAGGGAGTAGGGAAATTCTCCGTGAATTCAAGTAGTTTCCTCCACTCATCATCCGAATAATAGTTAGTCCTCAGCATTTTTGTGTTTAAGCAACAGTCAATTTTGAATGTCTGTTTGGATTGTTTTTTATTTTAAAGGTTGACGGCCTCAAGTGGGTCGAAATATCCCTTCTCATTTTTTAGCTAAACTATAAATATACGAAAAGTATCTTGATCGTGAATTACCTACGTTATGAATTTTTGTCAAATAATTGACATTCTTATATTACAAATATATATAAAAAAGCTACCTTGTATAACTTAAGGTGAAGCTTAAAACAATATTTTAGAGTTGTATGTCCCGTAAATTACGGACAAGATAAGACTTGATTTGTTATTGATTTTGTAGAGGGAATTTAGTGATTAATGTCCCCCCTTGCAATAATATTGAGTGAAGTTTTTTGGTTCTTGGAAAGTAACACCATGCAAGCCCTAGCTAAAAGAAATTTTAGTGTTGTTTACAGATAGGTTGATTAAAGTATTGGAAAAATATTTTTCATAAGTGATTCGGATATAAAAACTCGTATGTGGTTTGTCAGTGTTATAAAAGTTGATGTACAAACATAGTCGGCGGTCCGTCGTACTGACCATCCTCAGCAACTGCTACAACGTTTCAACTAGAACTTGGCGCTTGCGCCCATTGATTTTCTTGCCCGCATCAAAGCCGCATAAGCCAGGCTCGCCATGACTTTGATATCGTATTTTCCGCCGCAACTACGTCCGAAGCAAGTCGTTCATGCAATATCATCGATAAAAGTAGCAATAGACTTGTCGAACAAGGAGGAAAATTATTAGGCAAATACCGCCATTAGCTGCACGTTTTCAGAAAATAAAAAAAACGGCATTGATAACCAAACGCAAACTGGTTCAACCTAATGTAAATCGACAAATGCTCTCGAAAACAACACCATACCCAATAGCTCATTTTGCTAGGATAGTGTTTTTTTGGGGGTTCATAACTAAATTTAATCATAAATTATGAAATAACATCGTTTCTTTACGCCTTCCAAAACAATTGCTTATAAGTATTAACAATTACTATTTCTGATTTTGAAGCTGAGGATTTTTTCTTCGTTTAACTTGGAAAACGCGCTACATTACTATTCCCTAAAATTAAAATAACGAATCCCACAACTGGGAAGGGGTCAGTCAATGCATAATTATTTGGGTAACAAAGTCCTCGCTTTCGAATATGAACATATTCGTTTGCCACTGTATTCCAATTACTTTGAGTTAACACAACCCTAACGGCAATAACCATAACCAAAAATGGCGAAGGTTAAAATGCTGAAGAAGGGTATTTGTTCTAAGCATAAACAGCTATATCGCTTGTGCAAATCCGCAGGCGTAAAACTTATGTCAGTAGCTTTGTTAACTATTGCCACCCAAGTCGTGTACTCTGCTGAAGATACCTCAGATACTGGATCAATTATGCGAGTTTCAGATAGCGATACACTTGCCGGCTCAAGATCAGGTTCAAAACTGAATAAGGATAACCCTGAAGATATTATCAACCTTGAGCCAATAACGGTTTTCGCAACACCAGAAAGTTTAAGCCTTACCATTCCTGATATCCATGAATCCCAGAAAAAACTTGACCAAGTCCCAGGCGGTACAAGCTTAATCGATGGAAAGCGAATACAAGAAGGGGCGGCGTTCACGGTTACCGATGCCTTGGTTTATGCGCCGGGTGTTTATGTGGGCGATTCCCAAGCGAGTGTGACCGGTGGGTCGCGAATTTCCATACGAGGTTCGGATATTAATTCCTCCTTTATACCAATAAGCGGCATCAAGTTTTTGCGGAATGGATTGCCCTTCACGAATGCAAATGGCCTTACCGATACCGAAACGCTCAACTTGAATTCAATTCAACACATTGAAGTTTACCGGGGTGCTAATGCTTTGGAATACGGGGGCAGTAACCTGGGTGGAGCCATCAATTTCATCACGCCAACCGGTTATACGGCGGATTCGATTAAAGTTGGCATGACCCTTGGCACCAACGGTTACATTAATCCCCGCGTCAGCGGCGGTGGAGATCTGGGCAAAGGCTGGGATGCGTATACTTCGTTTTCATATATCAATTTTGACGGTAACCGCGCTAACTCCAACCAGGAACTGTTTTATGGTTACGGCAATATCGGCTACCGCTGGAATGAGGATCAGGAGACCCGCCTACATCTTGATATCCAGAATATTACTTTCCAACTCCCCTTTAGCTTAACCAAACAACAACTCAACGAAAATCCTCACCAATCCCATGCAAATCCTACCGATAAGCCCTCCGGTTTCCCGGTGTATCGTATGGAATTACAGCACACCATTGGTTTGGATGATGGTGACACCTTAGATTTTGGTGCTTATTATTTCGTAAAAGACAATGACTATAATTTTAAGTCTTTCGGCTTTTTTCATGAGTTATGGCAGGATGCTGGACTTTCCTGGCGACATCAAATCAACGGCGAGTTATTCCATTTTAAAAATCGCATTGTTTGGGGAGGGCTTTCGCAATGGTTGTGGATTAACGATGTGGAGCGAGAGCCATTTGCTGGTAAACCTGGAGACATACGTTTCAATGAACAGGATCAGTGGAATAATGTGGAAGCCTATCTCCAGGATCAATTAAGCCTTACGGATACCTTAACATTAGTAATAGGTGGACAAATTAATTATCGCAGTATCGGCATCGTTCGCCTATTTCCGGCTTTAGAACCGGGCCTATCCAGTCCAGCTCAACAGGATTTCTTCAATTTTAACCCCAAGCTGGGGTTTAGCTGGCAAGCCACTCCGCAAGCGCAATTTTATGCAAATGTCAGCCGAAGCGCCCAGCCTTCGCCCATCGATGACTTAAAAAATATTTTTCAAACACCCGCACTCACCAGCCAAACAGGAACCACCATTGAAATCGGGACGCGCGGTGGAAGCGAACAGTTTAAATGGGATTTAGCCATCTACCACGCCTGGCTTAACCATGAACTGCTAACCATCCCGACTCCGCCGAACTTCGTCAACTTCACTACCACCAATGCAAAAAGCACAGTGCATACAGGGATAGAATTAGGTCTGGAGAGCAATATTACCTTAGGCCTGTTTGCCGCCGATGACCACTTACGGTTACGCGGAAGTTACACCTGGAGCCGCTTTGCGTTCGACAACGACCCCAAACTCGGTGATAACCGCCTACCGGGCATACCCGAGCACAACGGACGTTTCGAGATGCGCTATCAACATCCCAGCGGTTTTTACATAGGCCCCAATGTCACATCGGTCAGCTCGAACTGGGTTGATTTCACCCATACCTTGTCGGCATCGCCTTACACGCTACTGGGCGCACGAATCGGCTGGGACGACGGTAAACATTGGAAGGTTTTTGTAGACGGACGCAATTTGACCAACGAATATTACGCCGCTTCGGTTTTTGTGACGGGAGATGCCAGGATACCTGATACCTCAGGACGCGGCACTTCACTTTTCAATCCCGGTTCGACACGTATGGTATTTGCCGGTTTTGAGTACCGATACTGAAGCTTAAAACTTGTTCCTAAATTACATTTTAATTCGATTATGTTTACAGGTTTCTATGCCCTGTCAGTAAAACACGGTACATACATAAATTACGTAATGGGTTATGCTTAAATGAATAGGTTAAAAGACGGGTTATTATGCCGCATTCCGTACTTATCATTGAGGACGATCCGTTATTCCGGGAAACCTTTTCTGATGCCGTTAAAAAAGCTGATGATTTGTGTTTGGCAGGCATCGCCGATGATTTACCTGAAGGCCTGCGCCTGTTAAAACAAACACAACCGGATGTGCTGCTGGTCGATATCGGCTTGCCCAGCGGTAGCGGGATAGAATTGATCCGCGAAGCGCACCAGACCCTGCCAAACTGTGATGTGATGGTGGTTACCGTCTTTGGGGACGAACGCCATGTACTCGAATGCATTGAGGCTGGCGCAACCGGCTATTTGCTAAAAGACAGCAAAGACCTTGAAATAATCGACCAGATTCGTTCCTTGTATGAGGGTGGCAGCCCCATTAGTCCAGCGATTGCGCGGCAATTATTAGTCCGTTTTCAGGCGGTTGAAGCATTGCCTGATGTAAGAAAAGTAAGCGAAGTACCTGGCTTGTCTACCCAGGAGCGCACAGTCCTGGAAATGAGCGCCAAGGGTTATTCTTATGAAGAAACCGCCCGACTGCTAAATTTGTCACCCCGCACAATTGAGACCTATGTCAAGCGCATCTATCTTAAACTCCAGGTGCATAGCAAAAGTGAAGCGATTTATGAAGCGCGTAAATTGGGGCTAATTCGGGATTAAAATGCCTAAAATTGTATTTTGGTTAGCCGGCATTATTGGTATTGCTCAACTGTTTGGCGTATTTCTGTTCCTCATCCCCTCCGATTCAACGCCTGACAAAGTCATGCGTTTTGGGCAAGCGAGCCGCTGCATAGAAAAGCCGAATTTAGCCCCGTTAAATAGCAGTGGTATTGCTGCAACGATGGATCAACCCTCAAATACTGCTGAAAATTGCTGGGAAACAGTTGTTTTGCCAAATAACAATCCTATCCAGGAAGCAAAAGTTGACCTCAATCATCCACAACTCGTTCGCACATGGTATCGCGTCCGATACCGGGTGCCGGATGATTGGTCAAACACAAAACCGTTGATGGTTTATGTCCCACGCATTATTGCCAATGCTTGGCAGATAGAGATTGAAGGAAAGCCTATTGCAGACAACCGTTTTGACTGGCGTTCGACTTGGAATCGCCCGGTATCAGTCAATTTTTTTGCGAACCAATTCCAGTTAGGCCGGACACTCACTATTGATCTTGGCGTAACGGCTTCGCTAGCTGAAGGCTTTTCCATCGCGCGTATTTCAGTGGGCGATGCAACCGTCCTCCAAAGCCAGAAAGCTTTTCGAGAGTACCTTCAAGTCATCGTGCCGCAAGCGATGAGTGCCGTGATGTTATTGCTGGGGTTGTTTTTTTTCTCTTTTTCGTTGTCTCGCCGAGCTGAAACAGAGTACCTTTATTTGGCTTTTGCCAGTCTGGCTTTTATGGTTTTCAATTTAAGATACGTACTCATACTACCTGACAATTTTGGTACGGGTAATTGGCTTAATACTTTTATGCTTGATAGCCCAACGCCCTGGATAAATTGCTTCGTTTATTTCTTCATTGCGCGCTTTGCCCACATTTCTTATCCTTGGCTAGAAAGAATTCTTTGGCTTCAGGCTATTATCAGTAGTCTTTTAACCTTATCGCCTATTTCCCTATATTACGATATAAGTTTATTAAAGGGGATTATGGGCTTTTTGCCTTCAATGGTTGGGAATGTAATTATTATATGGAAGGCGATTATTACTAAAAATATTGAGTTGCGCATTATCGCAATATTGCTTATTTTTGGCATCTACGATGGATTTCATGATTTTGCTTTAAATCTAAATCTAAGTAACCCTGAAAACCTACATATTGGCCCATTTGCTATTCTCATAGAGTTTGCAGTTTTTCTCTATACCATACAACGCCGTTATGCAGCAGCCATCAATGAGCAAGAGGAACTAAATATCAATTTGGCACAGCGACTGAGTGAACGCGAGGCATTGACCCAGCGGTTAACTGATTCTGAGGCTGAACTTCGTGCCAAACAAACTCGTTTGCTTGAGTTAGAACGCGCCCAAACTCTGTCGGAAGAACGTCAACGTCTGATGCATGATATGCACGATGGCCTGGGATCGTCATTACTGACGACCCTGGCCGCCATCGAAAAGGATAATTTGCCGCAAGAAGCCGTTGCTGACGCTTTGCGTGCGTGCATAGAAGATCTTCGTCTCGTCATCGACTCCTTGGAACCGGTGGCGCATGACCTCGTCACGCTATTGGCGACAATCCGTTACCGCCTAGGACAACGCCTGGATGCCGCTGGCCTGGAATTGCGTTGGGAAATCGATGACCTGCCGCCATTGCAATGGCTGGAACCCCCGGATGCCTTGAATGTACTCCGTCTGGTGCAAGAAGCCCTGGTCAATGTATTGAAACACGCCAATGCCAGTTACGTTCGTGTAGCGACCCGCGACTTGGGCGATCAAGTGGAAATACAGATCCAAGACAATGGCTGTGGCTTCGATAAAAATACAGTCATCCCAGGACGGGGTATGCACAGCCAAGTCAACCGCACAGAACGCTTGGGCGGCAATTTGCATGTAGAAAGCACACCGGGATGCGGCACTTTGCTCCGGTTGCTGTTACCGGTCAGAAAAGAGCCACAAAACCATGATCTGAAGGTAAATCCATATAAGCCTATTTCAATTTAATCCGAAATCAGTTGTCATTAAGCAACCCTCTCTTCGTCCAGTCGTTAACTAAGCGTCAACTCCACATTCGTTTTTTCTAACGTATAGCCATAGCCTTATTCAATCATGTCCGTAAAAGACGGGACATACAAGTTATTTAAATTAGCTTACCCTGATATTAAGTTTGCATTTGACTGGTTGAACCTAGGTTATCAGTAACTCCAACGGATATATTGGTTATTGAAGTAGATGAAGAATAATAACAAATCAACAGCACCCTGGATGCGCCAATTATTTAAACAATCCAATCTTGCGCCAAAAGTTTCTCGTGCTAAAACCCATTTCGCCCATTGTTATCGCGATAACCTAGCCGTAGTAGGAGATACACCGTTCAATGTCCTTTTTTCCAGTTCAGGCAAGCTTCCTCAAACGCAAGAGCCTGATAAATCCAGTTTCCAACAGTTTTTCGACCATGAATTATCTTTATTTCATGGTAGACCTGTCACCACTGAACCGAATCATACTTATGGAAGTGCCACTCTAAAGGGTTCAGAAAATGGTGTTGACCTGTCCCATGAATCTAACTTAAGTACACGATTCATCGTCTTAAATGATTATGAAGAAACGCTGGACACGAAAACCTTCCGGTTTTGTAGACTGGATGGACAGCCTTTCGATTACTTGCCCGGCCAGTACGTAACGATTTCAGTCGAGATCAAAGGGCAAGAATGCAAACGTTCGTACAGCTTAGCTTCGACACCAACACGTCCTGGAAGCGTTGAGATTACCGTAAAGCGAGACCAAAAAGGCGGCGTAGTTTCCAACTGGCTAAACGATAACCTAAAAGAAGGCGACATCCTCACTATAAAAGGGTCATTCGGGAAATTCACTTGCGCCAGGGCGGTACCGCCCAAAATCCTGTTTTTGGCGGCGGGCAGCGGCATAGTGCCTATCATGTCCATGTTGCGCTGGCTTGTCGATACCCATGCCAACACAGATATCGTCTTATTGCTGTCCTTCCGGACTCAGTACGACATAATTTTTGGCGAAGAGCTTAAATTGATCGCCGCCCGCCATAAAAACATCAAACTCTTCATTACCCTTACAAAAGAGCCGCTTATTTACAGCAACTGGGCAGGTTTGACCGGGCGGGTTAACGAAAAAATGATAGCTGCCTGCGTGTCGGACGTGTCCGAACGGTTAGTTTATCAATGCGGCCCCGATGCTTTCATGACGGATAACAAACAATATCTGCAAAACCTTGGAGTGCCTGAGGGGCAAGTCTTTTGCGAAAGCTTTACCGTTAATAGCCCGCAAGTAGTCGCGCAAGCTAAAACACAAACTTCCATTATTGGCAGACCACCGAAACAAATAAGCGGCAATTATCGGATCAGGTTTGCCAAATCTGGCAAAACCATTGTTGCCGATGACGGCGTATCACTGCTGGAACTCGCGGAACAGTCTGGAATTTCCATTGGCCATGAATGCCGTGCCGGTAATTGCGGCGAGTGTATGGTTAAGTGCCTGAAAGGCAAGGTTGAAATGACTGAACAGGCTGAAATAGCTGATTTCGATAGAAAAAAAGGCTGGGTTTATGCTTGTTGCGCTTATCCGGTTTCAAATGCGGTTCTGGATGTTTAATAAGAATTAAAAAACTCGGTAAAAAATAAAGGAGAACCACCATGTTCCGATTATTTAAAGCCAAACCAAAAACCATGCCACCCTCTGTAGCTCCGCTCACTTTACTGCCGGGATCGGAAGGTGAGCATTTTTTACAACAAAAATATGGCACGACGCAGCGTGCGTTACGATTTTACGACAAGCAGGTACTGAATTATTTGTCGCCAGTCATGAAAGAATTCATTACCAAGCAGGAAATCCTGTTTATTGCAACGTCTGACAAACATGGCGACTGTGATTGTTCTTTCCGTTTTGGTAAGCCAGGTTTCGTCAGGGCGTTGAACGACAACTATCTGATCTACCCTGAATATCGAGGCAACGGAGTGCTGGCAAGCCAGGGCAATATCACCGAAAACCCGCATATCGGCATGATTTTCGTTGATTTCTTTGCCAGTACGGTTGGCCTGCATGTGAACGGCAAAGCTAAGATCGTCGAACAAGACGACTTGATGAAATTTAAAAAAGACTTGCCCCGTGATGTCCTAGAAGAAATGAACGCTGAAGGTAAATGCCGACCTGAACGCTGGATTATGGTTGAGATTGAGGAGGCTTACATACATTGTTCCAAGCATATTCCTCAGCTGAAAAAAGTGGAAAAAGACATTGCCTGGGGTACGGATGATGACGGGCTAAAACGCAGCGATTTTTTTACTTTGGACGGCATCCCCCTTTACCAAAGGATTGGCGGCGAACCAGCAATCCAGGCGATAACCGAAGCAGTTGTTAGAAAACTATTACTGGATGACACCCTAAAACCAGTTTTAGACCAAATCAGCTTGCAAACCTTATTGGATAGGCAAAAACATTTCCTGAAAACTGCATTCGGCGCAAATAGAGATAAACAGAGTGTACCGGAAAACCTGCGCGAATATTATAAACAACAGACTCATCCAAAGCTGGATGACAAGCAAATGGGGGCAGCAATAGGTCATCTTAAACACGTCCTGGTCGAAATGGATGTGCCGGAACATGAAATTAACAAACTGATGGCAACAATACAATCATGAATAGTAACCCTTAATATTAGTGTTTTTTCCTAAAGCATTACTTTAGGAAAAAAGAAACTTTCCCCTGGAAGTTACTGAGGTTTCTACAAGTGGGCAGTCCTACGGTTAACCTGATAGAGTCAAATGCTTGCGGAACGTGTGGTAAGCATCTCTCGGATATATCTTTCGTATTCGATCGAATTTGCGCTCATTTCAGGGATAAGGAGTGATCTCATTCATTTGTTCTTGGTAGTCGATTTGTTGAGCTCTGTTTATGCCCAGTTTAGTTATCCCAAGATAGTTTGAATTGTAGAAAACATATCAGGTAGAACCTTTAGGGAGCTTTTCGCCTGATTTTTAGAGTGGGAAATTATTTTTTATTTACCTGGAGAATAATCATGAAAACTGTTCAAACAAAGTTAGTTTTGTATGCGCTGGGTAGTGTATTGGCGGTTGTAAGCGGCACAGTTGCCGCAAACGACGCAAATTCGTCCACATTTTCTAAAACGTTTGATAGTCGGGTGGTTTTTTTAGAACAGGGTTGGGACGATGAAAAGCGGGCAATCTTTTACCAAACTACGCAAGGCTCCAGGATGTTGCCTTACGATTGGTTTCTAAAATTAGAGCAAGCAAATCGATGTCAGAAACTCAGTGCGCCATCCAATATGCGGAAAATGGGGTTTCTAGTTGACGGGCGAAGTAAAACCAACCCTGATGGTTTGCCTGTTGGTTTCGCTAAGGATGTCGATCTTGTCAAAGGTGATTCCGTGGGCCTTACCTGTGCAGCCTGTCATACAGGCGAATTGGAACGCCATGGCAAAAAAGTTCGCATCGACGGCGGACAAAGCATGGGGGACATTGAGCAATTGCAAAATGGTATCCTTGCCTCGTTGACGGCGACGCTTGCGGATGATAAAAAATTTCACCGTTTTGCTGATAGCGTCATTGGTAAGTTTGCTTCTGATAAGGCACGTAAAGAACTTATTAAAAATATGGAGACTTATCGTGCTTGGTGGGATGCCCGAATTATTCGGAGCAAAGGCCTTACACCTCATGGCCCAAGCAGGACGGATGCTCTTACCATTATCGCCAACGAAATTACCTGTTTATCTCTTCATGAAAAAGAAAACTGTTATCCTGCTGTAGCCCCCAACCAGTTCCCATTTTTGTGGGATACGCCTGATTTTGAATGGGTACAATACAATTCATCCGTGCATAGCCCTCTTGGCCGTAATGTCGGTGAAGTGACGGGGGTTTATGCAGAGATGGAGATTTTCCCTGATGGCTCAATCACTTCCAGTGCAAACATTAATAATTTGTATGATTTGGAAGAACTGCTTAAGGAGTTACACGCGCCGGCATGGCCTGAACACATATTTGGTAAGATTGACACCACCCTTGCAGACCTAGGCGAGGTTATCTTTGCCGATAAATGTGTGAGTTGCCATACTGAAGACCCGCAACCTCGAACTGCACCCAATGCGTTTGGCAAGACCTTTGCGAAGGTGAATTTTGATGCGCCTTTGTGCGTGCTAAATCCTGATCCATCTTCGTGCGTGCTAAATCTAAATACCGACCCGACGGCTGTAGTTTCATTTGCAACACATCGCGCTTTTCCGGGTGCTTTCTTACCACAAGTGGTAGCACGTGGAGTTAAGGTCGGACCTGATGGCAAAGTACGTATGGCTGAACTGCTAAATATTTCCGGTTCAACAATTATCAGCGAGTTCTTCAAGAAGAATAATATCTTGGTGCCCGAACTATATAAATATCTTGGTTTCCGTGAATCACGTAGCCCAACTCCTGATCAACTGATAACCTACAAAGCACGACCATTGAATGGCGTTGCCTTTACAGCCCCTTATTTGCACAATGGTTCAGTCGCATCAATCTATGAGCTTCTGTTACCAGCAGAAGAACGTCTTGATAAGTTTTATGTCGGCAGTAAGCGATTTGATCCGGTACGTCTAGGCTTCTCGACTAAGCGGGAGCGGAATCCTAACACTGTCCTGCTTGATACCACCGCTCTGGGTAATGGCAATTCTGGCCATGAATTTGGCACTGATTTAAGTCACGATGAACGTATGGCGGTTATCGAATACATTAAAACGTTGAAATAATCATGATAACTACCCGGAATACTAGAAGCGATTAGGACTCTCAAGGGAGGGACGCGGCAAAAAAGCGTCGTGCCGCTTCTCTTGAAAAACATTAAGAACCTTACAAACCTGCCAACCCATGGGGAGAATGCCATGTCCGTTACAAGTCGTGAACTTTTGGAGCCAATATCTGCGCAAGGGTTATGAGACACGGGCGGAGATTAATGGCATCCAAGGATTGCCGTTGGCTTTCTCCCGTTTCATAGGCATCGATCCAAAACGCATTGTCAGCTATGGAATCCGGCATTGGGAAACCGAACCGTACGGTGCCGACTGCCATCTATGGAAGCCGGGGGTCAAATCCTGGGCGGTGCAGGAAAGAGTGGCGGCATTTTCCCTGGAACGCAACGGCCCTGCGAACGTGCATATTTGAGGCGAAGCCTTTTCGGACTACCAAGGCTTTATTGAGGGCGCCTTGCGAACGGCACATGATGTGATGGTGAAAATGGAAAACAGGTAGGTCACAAGATACGGATTATACTAACAATAATATAGCCGAATATATAAGGGCATAAGGTGCGGCTCAACAATGAACAAGAGCGCAACAACACGAAAACCGCAATATCTTGCCTATGCGCTAGGGATTATCATTGGCGTGCTAGGCATGGCTGTGTTGTTGACCCCCGCCAATGACAAATATCACGCCCATGGCCCGATGAATAGTGGCCATGAAACGATCAAATGAGAATCCTGTCATCAAGACGCACCCGGAAGTTTACGCCAGCAAATTCAGGCTAACCTGCGCTATGCTTTCGGTCAACGTGAACGCTTGGCAGATTTCGGCCATCAGGATGTAGGTAATGAAAATTGCCTAACTTGCCACGAGCGCCCTAATGACCGGCATCCGGTCTATCGCTTTCTTGAGCCGCGCTTCTTAAAAGCCAGAGAAGCTCTGAGACCTCAGTTTTGTGTCTCCTGCCATACCGAACATAAGGGGCAGCGGGTCACCCGCGCACAGATAGGTTATTGCGTGAACTGCCACAAGAAAACCAAGCTCAGAAAAGACCCTCTGGATATGCCACATGACCAGCTGATTGCCCTCAAGCGTTGGGAAAGTTGCCTGAGTTGCCACGATTTTCATGGCAACCACATCATGAAAACAAAAAAGGTGGTCGATCAGGTCATCCCTACAGAAAAAATTCGTGCGTACTTCCGTGGTGGTAAATCGCCTTACGGGGAAGGCCGCCACTTTAAAGTTAAAAAGGTGGTCAACCATGACTAACAAAAGCTATTGGATTGTTCTGTTTTCACTGGGCTGTCTAGGTATTTACCTATTCGTCACCGCGCCGCCACCGCTGGATGATCAAAAAACCCAACAAGCCACTATTGCTGTAGACAGATGTTTACTTTGTTGCAAGCCGAGAACGCTGCCGCACGGTTGATATGGACCAAGGAAATTGTCGGTGAAGGCAAGAAAGTGGGCTTGAAATTTGATGAACACTGGCGGGATGCCGATTTGGAGGCAGGGCCATTGCCTGCGCTGTTTCTGCGCGAGACGGCAAAAAGCATGGAAAAGAGTCCGGTTCGGATCAGTCTATTTTTGGGATCGGATTACCCAATCAGCCCCGACAACCGTTTCGAGGGCCTGCAACAGGAAAAATTTCAGGCCTTACGCCGTTCCCAACAAGCACAATTCTTTTACGTGCCTGATATTGGCTTGCACACGGCTATGTTCGCTGACATTGCCGTAGCTGCCCCCTGTGTCGAGTGCCACAACAAACACGAGCAATCACCTAAACAGGATTGGCATCTGAATGACGTGATGGGAGCCGCGACTTGGATGTATCCGGCTTCAGCTGTAACATTGGAAGACCTACTAAAAGCGATCAACGTCTTGCATAAAGGTATCCAAGATGCGTATGCGGCTTATTTAAAAAAAGCCAAAACCTTTGCTCGACCGCCTGTCATCAGTGAACACTGGCCACGCGATGGTTATTACCTGCCCAGCCTGGAAACATTCATGCAGGCTTTTTTACAAAGCACCGCTCCGCAGACCCTCCCTGTTCTGGGTGTGCTGAGCAACTCTCGTCAGAATAACAAGTCGAAAGAAGCTGGCCATGATACTGTTGAATAAAGTCATCACGCCATGGTGGCAAAAAAGCAAAGCCCATCAACCATGATTAACCCTGCAAACAAACCTGCAAAATCAGCGTTAAGTAAAGGTTGGCGGTTAATTAGCGCTGTCATTTCGAACGGTAGTGAGAAATCTTAAGATTCCTCGCTCTGCTCGGAATGACAAAGAATGCTGAAAGTTGCTAGGATTTAAAGTTTGGTTGCACTTTACTAAGTACAACCTTTACCATTTAAACCCTCAACAACGCCTTAGCCATTTTTTCTGAAAGCTGCGCTTCGACAAACTGAGGCTCATTGGGTGGGTAGAGCTCAACTTCATCCAGTTCAAAATTATATTCTTTACCCAGTGCGATCAGTTCCCTGATTTTTTGAACCGCTAACAGCTTGTCTTTTAATTCAAGATCGGTTTTCGCTTTCTCAGAAAATGCTTTTATTTGTGCAATTGACATAGTGTTTTCTCCTATTATTTATTTGCTTTGATTTTCAAAGCGGTTGATAAAAATCGTGGTTATGGCTATACGTTGTAAGGTGTGTTGACCCAATCTTTTAACACCGCAACATCCCGTTCCGGCAGGTAAGAAAAATCTCCGCTGACATCCTTGAAAACAGCGCTGCCGGTCTGCGGCAAAACAAGCTTGCCTTTTACCATATAAAAAAACCAGGCAAATGGATAACCTGCCTGACGGTCAAAACGGGCCAGAAGGCTAGACAGCGTTGTGCCTTTTTTGCCGCTGACATCTTCCATTTGCAGCACATTTTTTTGCTGGGTATTGACGATTTCAACGTTGATTATTTGCTCGCCAAACCGACCGGTATTACGAAACGGCCTGACGATCCAGTCATCAGAAAGAACGGCTTTTTGTTGTGCACTGCTCCTGTTCCAGTCGTCCATAAAGCGTTGCACGGGATGTTCTTCGATATGGTATTTATTGATCTCATCCATAAAGACTGCCACATCAGTCTTACGCTTATAGGAATAACGCGCGGCACCAATGCTGAATGCTTCCAAACAATCTGGGTTCAGAGGATCAATAAACTCTTCTAGGTCTTCCGGTGGACTATGTTCACTAACCAGAAGCCGGTCTGAAATCTCATGGGTTTTATCAATATCGATCTGTACGAATTGTTCCGCTTTACTGCCTGTTTGCACAACAAAATGCAGCGTGTTTCCGGTTTGCCGTGTGGCAATCAATTTTTGTTCCTTGGCGTGTTCGATCAAGGTCTGTAAGTTTTTGCCACAATTGATAAAAGTCCTTTCCGTCCATTCCACCAAATCTTGGGCGATACGGTTGCCCTGCATATCGACAATGCCACCCAGTCGATACCATTCATCACCAATCCTGGCTAACCTTAATTTATGGCCTGGGATAACTTCCTGAAGTTTAGCAAGCAACAATTCATCATCCTGGCTGGGAAGGATCTGCTTGCAGAGTTTTGCCAGTTGCTGGCCATTAAGCTGAGAATCAAGATCATCCATTATTTTGCGTCCGGTTGTTCGGTTCGATGAGCGCCCTGTGCAAAACTGTTCAACCGTTCCTGTACCGCCGCCCTGACATCGGGTTCGGGATCGTCTATCAGGCAAGCTAATGCTTCAGGCGCTACACGCTGGGCTGCCGTATACCGCACCACCCAGTCTTCGTCGTTCAATAAGATCACTGCATCGGCTGGATTCATACGTTCAGCGACGACACGCCTGACTTCCGGGGCATCATCATCGGCCATCAAACCTAAACTGACATCAGGCAAGCGCTCAGCCACCACTTTTCTAACTTGCATATCCCGATCCCGTATCAGGCGGAACAAGCGGCCTGTTGGTAGTCTTCGGGCAACGGTTAGCCTGACAATATAATCAGGGTCGTTGGACAGTTTTTCCAATTCTTCCGGCCCAATACGGTCAGCAACCGTCATGCGCACTTCCCGGTCAGGATCATCGATCAGCAAATTAAGCTGGGATTGAGGGATACGATAGGCAACCGCACGCCTTACCACTTCGTCCACATCATGAATAAGTTCAGTCAACGCTTTTTGTGGTGCATAACGGACGGCAATCGCACGTCTTTCCCAAAAATTATCGTGTAAGTAGTGTTCGGCATAAGCAGGGTTCATCCGGAAAAAACGGTCGATTTGCCTTCCGCTTTCAATGAAAACACAAGTATCTCCCGGCATGCAACGACCCATTAACAGCGTTTTGCCGCGAAAAGGGCACAGGCTGCAATTCGCAACGGGTACGCTTACAGGTTTTTCCCCACTAGACATGCAATCTATTCCGTTTAGTCTGCGATAACTTCTGCCACGACAATGCCCGTTGCTGCCTCATAATCATTCGTTAAACACATACAGTGTTCGCGTCCGTCAATCAGATAAAGATTGAAAGCAGGCTTTTCGATAAGGGGCTCATTATTGGGCAAATCGTCATCCATACAGTAGGTAAAATGGATAGGTTGATATTGCTGCCTTAGTTTAGAAACCGTGGCTTCATCCACACCTAATGTTTCAATATTTATGGCAATTTCATTGAGTTGCTCTGCACTGATCATCCCGTCGCTTCCCTCTCAAATCTGAACCGGTCGGCTGAATCAATACCCATTGCTTTTGCAAGCCATGGCGGTGGTGCACCGGCAATAACGCCTTGCAGCTGGCCGAGAATCTCTAAAATGGGTTCAGCTGAAGGTAATTTGATAGGGTGAATTCCTATCTTGACTATCTTAGCTGCTGCGGCTCACCGACGGATGTTAAATAGAGCACTTGGCAATCCTGGATAAGTTCCGCCCGATAGACATTTTTGTCATCCACTTCTAAACCTGTAGGAATAGCCGTTTCACGAATGCCAATTAAACGGATCTCATCGGCAGATAACTGATAAATCATGAATTGAGCGCATGAGCCAAAATGACCGTTGACGTTTATGTTATCGTCACTGGCGACTGCAATGCGAACCGATCCAGGCATATCACCCTCATTAAAATCAAAAATTTTTGGTTTTAGTTCTATATCTGCTTCAATATGATGCTTAAGAATATGCAACGCAGATTTAAGGGTGGTATCATCCAGACCGGTAAATTCCCCATCTTGCGCTGATCTAAATGTTTTCAGGTTGAGCCCAACCAGCTTATCTTCTGTTATGGGTAAACCAATACTATTGATCAATACTTTAAATAGAGTTTTGGCATCGGTATCGGGCAATGCTCGGGCGGCAAGCCCGATCCGTAAGGCCAGTTCCCTTGAGAGCGCGTTCTGGCTGCTCATGGCATTATACCTCTAACGGCAGGATGCAATTATCGATAGGGCAGACTTTGACACACTGGGGCACATCAAAATCGCCCTCACACTCTGTGCAGGTTTTTTTGTCAATTTTAAAAACTATAGAGCCTTCAGTAATCGAATTGGTGGGACAGACAGGTTCGCAGTCGCCACATGAAATACAATCAGCTTCAACAATATATAAAGCCATGATTATTCTCCTGAATCTAGACGTTTAGCGCGTAAGGTAACGGGGAAATCTGGTTGTGCTTGTGGTTCAAAGTAATAAGTCGACCCATCACTGAGCAGGACTTCGCCACCCCATTTGTCAGGACTGTCAAATTCAACGGATTCCGCCACTTCTTCCAAATCTTTTTTGGGGACATAGAAGACTAATTTGCCTTCGATATTCTTTTTCAACATGACACTAGGCATTAAAATCTCCGCTTACACGCATTTAATGTAGGGGCAAAAGTTACTTTGCCCCTATTCTCTTTAACGAATTAAATCGTAGTTGTAGTCCGTAGTACCCATGCCTTTGGTTTCTTTATCCAACTGCTCAAGCACTGCATTAACTAAGGTTGTCAGCATGTAAATGGCACCTTCATAACCCAGGGTTGTCATTCTGTGCAGATGATGCCTGTCAAAGATTGGGAAACCGATACGGATTAATGGCACTTCAAACTCTTCACCCTTATAGAAGGTATCCCGTTGGATGAACTTGCCATAAGAGTTACCGATCATGAAGTCCGGTTTGTTGGTAAATACCAATGACCGGAAATGCCATAAATCCCGACCAATATGGACTTCAGTTTTTTGGCCGTAAGGGGAATCCTGGCACATTTTGTCCATGGCTTTTTTCCAACGTTTGTTGGCATGGTTGCACAATACATCAGTGGGTTCAGCACCCATTTCTAGCAAGAATTTGGTCATGCCCATGACAAAATCCGCATCACCATACAAGGAGAACTTTTTGCCATGTAACCAAGTGTGCGAGTCGGTCATCATGTCCACCAAGCGACCACGCTCTAGTTCTAATGAAGCTGGAATTGGTTTGCCGGTGAGCTCTGAGATTTTCATCAGGAATTCATCCGTCCACTCCAATCCCATCGGGATGTTGATGGCAGTAGCCGGTTGATGCCAAATGTTTTGCACAAACTTTTTGGTTTTTTCCAATTGCCAAGGCTGTAACAATAAGGTATCGATTGCGTTCGGAGAATCTTTCACTTCAGCTTGGGTTGTACCACCAGCATACATACGGAACGTGCCGTCTGCGGGCGTATCCAACACTTCGGATGGATCACTCATTAAGGTGTAATCAACGCCCATTTCCTTCATCATGCGGTGCATGACCCGGTAGTTGCCCAGATAGGTTTCAAAACCCGGTACCAAGTTGATCTTACCGTTGGAACCGACTTTTTTGTCATCCATGAAGTTCAGGGTGAAAAAGCGTAACATGCCTTCAAACATATTATCCCAGCCCGTCGTATGACTGCCGACAAAACTAGGCGTGTGGGCATAAGGCGTAGGAAATTCCTGCTCGATATGGCCTGCTTTTTTGGCGTTATTGATGAACGCATTTAAATCGTCACCAATCACTTCAGCCATACAAGTTGTTGATACCGCTATTATTTCTGGCTTATATAAGGCTTTGGCATTTTCAAGGCCAGCGAACATGTTCTTTTGGCCACCGAAAACCGCTGCATCCTCAGTCATCGAATCCGATACGCAAGCGACCGGCTCTTTGAAGTGGCGGTTAAAATAGGTGCGGAAATACGCAACGCAACCTTGTGAACCGTGTACATAAGGCATCGTTTTTTCAAACCCTAATGCACACAATACAGCACCTAAGGGTTGGCAGGCTTTTGCCGGGTTAACCGTTAATGCTTCACGGTTAAAGTTGAGTTCTTGGTATTCCTTGGTGGTCGTCCACTGAAAGACTTCATCAATGGTTTCCTGGGGATGACGCTCTTCATAAGCTTCACGTTTGTTTGCCAGACTTTCCTTATATTCATCATTTCTAAACAAAGGATAGCTGGGTTGAATGTTATCGACTTCTTGACTCATGATAATCTCCTACGCGCCACTAATCTGTGGACAACGGTTGAGGAACTGTAGGGTACGCAATGCGTACCCTACTTAAAATTAAGCGCTTGCTGCAATCGCTACTTTTGACGTGTCATCTGTTTTCCAGGGCACTTTCACTTGCTTCCAGCAAGGATTATTCAAGGTCATGTCCATATCGCGGGCGAAGATGGCAAAGCCGTCATAACCGTGATAAGGGCCTGAATAATCCCAGGAGTGCATTTGCCGGAATGGGATACCCATTTTTTGGAAAATGTACTTTTCCTTGATACCGGAACCAATCAAGTCAGGTTGTACTTTCTTGACGAATTCTTCAAACTCATAGCCAGTGACATCATCATAAATCAACGTCGCATTGCCCATTTCTTTGATAGTGCGGTCATAATCATCGTTATGACCGAATTCATATCCAGTACCAACCACTTCCATACCTAAATCTTCATAGGCTCCAATCACGTGACGTGGGCGTAAGCCGCCGACGTACAGCATCACGCGTTTGCCTTGCAGACGTGGTTTGTACTTGGCAATAACCGCATCGTATTCCGACTGATATTTGGCGATGACTTTTTCAGCGCCTGCTATAATCGTTTCATCAAAGTGTGAAGCGATTTTGCGTAATGATTCCGCAATTTTGGTTGGGCCAAAGAAGTTGTACTCAATCCAGGGGATTTTGTACTTTTCTTCCATGTGCCGGGCAATGTAGTTCATTGAACGGTAGCAATGGATCAAGTTCAGTTTAACCTTGGGGGTCTTTTCCATTTCCGCAATCGTGCCGTCACCAGACCACTGGGCGACTACACGTAAACCCATTTCTTCCAGTAAGGTACGCGATGCCCAAGCGTCGCCACCAATGTTGTAGTCACCAATGACTGCGACATCATAAGGTGTGGTTGGGAAGCTTTCATCACCATCACGGTTTTCCAATACCCAGTCCCGGATCGCATCATTCGCAATGTGATGCCCTAACGATTGTGATACGCCGCGAAAGCCTTCGCAACGCACAGGAACAACGGGTTTGCCAATTTCCTTATTGGCTTTTTTAGCAACCGCTTCAATATCATCACCAATCAAACCGATTGGGCATTCAGATTGAATGCTGATTCCTTTATTAAGCGGGAATAATTCTTCGATTTCGTTCATGATCTTGGCGAGCTTTTTATCACCGCCGAAAACAATGTCTTTTTCCTGGAAATCGGACGTAAAATTCATGGTGCCGAAAGTATTAACACCGGTCGTACCCACATAATAGTTACGACGACCGGCACGCGAATACTGTCCACAGCCAACCGGGCCGTGAGAGATATGGATCATATCTTTAATCGGCCCCAAACCACACCCTTGGAACCTGCGTATGCACAACCACGAATGGTCATTACGCCAGGTTGGGATTTGCGGTTTGAAGTGATGCATTTATTTGATTTTTCCAAAGATTGATCGTTAACGGCTAAATGTTTAGCGCGATCTTTCCTGGCTTGTTCGGGATAGACTTCAAGCACTTCTTGAATAAGCGCTTCGGTCTCTTCTCTTGTTAGAGCTGCCATGAGTATCTCCTACTAATGTCATGGGTAATCCCCCATAGACAGGTTTGAGGATGAGAATCCGTAGGGATGAGCACATCCCTACGGGTATTCATTTGTTATGCGGCTGCTTCAGCAGCTGCAGTTTTACCGATAATTGACTCGTCTTCTTGGTCGATAATACCGAATTCCATCATCAATTCTTCCAATTCATCCATAGTGATTGGAGTAGGAATAATAAAATTCTTGTTATCACGAATTTTTATCGCCAACTGACGGTATTCATCCGCCTGCTTCGCTTGTGGCTCGTATTCGATAACAGTCATACGACGAATTTCAGCGCGTTGTACAACGTTATCACGCGGTACAAAATGTATCATTGTCGTACCGATTTTTGCTGCCAATGCTGAGATTAATTCATCTTCACGCGCAGTTTCACGTGAGTTACAAATTAAGCCAGCCAAACGCACACTGCCTGAGTTAGCGTATTTCACGATACCTTTAGCAATGTTATTAGCCGCGTACATCGCCATCATTTCGCCTGAGCAAACGATGTAAATTTCTTGGGCTTTATTTTCACGAATTGGCATGGCGAATCCACCACATACCACATCACCCAATACATCATAAAAAACGAAGTCGAGTTCATCATCATAAGCGCCTTCTTCTTCAAGAAAGTTAATCGCTGTGATAACCCCGCGACCCGCACAACCAACTCCAGGCTCAGGACCACCTGATTCAACGCATTTGATGCCGCCGTAGCCGACTTTCAATACATCTTCGAGTTCGAGATCCTCAACACTGCCAGCCTCAGCAGCCAAACTCATAATAGTGGTTTGGGCTTTTGCATGAAGGATTAAACGAGTAGAGTCGGCTTTTGGATCGCACCCTACAATCATTACTTTGTTGCCTAACTCTGCTAATGCAGAAACCAGGTTTTGAGTTGTAGTAGACTTACCAATTCCACCTTTACCGTATATTGCACATTGACGTAATGCCATGATCTTCTCCTCTTATAGGATTTGCTGTTAATGACATTAGGGATTAAGCAAACGGTATGCCAAACCAAATAAATATTTATAAGTAACTGATATAATTATCTTTATATAGATATAAAAAGAATTCATCACGTTATGTTTCAAACATTTTGTTATGTTTCTGTAAGCTTACCCACACGGAATGTAGGGAAATTATGATTGTTAGTTTTGCCTTGCATATAGGTAACCTTTACAACACTCAATTTTGTAACGAACCGAACAATATGCATAAACACTCAGGCAATTTACTAATTTGCAGACTTGCTTAACCTTATATTTATCATAAGGTTATTGTGTTTTTTGACTTCTTATTAGAAACTGGAGTGATTATTGCTTTAGCTTTAATAAAGATAAACATCCTTGTTATGGAGCTAACAATGTCATCAGTTGATTTTTCTGAAATATTAAATGGTCTGCACGAAAATAAAGTTATACCTTATATAGGGCCGGGTGCGCTTTTTGATGCAACAAATAAACTGACGGGGGAGGCAATGCCCGCCGATAGCAACAGTTTGATTTTGGCAATGAATAACGGCAGACCTATGGCACCGAAATTAATGTATGAATTTCCTCGTGCCGCTATGAACCAGGAACTTAAAAGAGGTAGAAACTTTCTCGGCCAATTTCTTACCAAGTTATATGGTGACACCGAATATACACGTGCTTCGGTTCATAATTGGCTGGCAGAATGGAAACCTGCTTATGTCATTGATGTAAATAGGGATACGCAATTACAAGACAGCTATGCTGATGAAAAACATACGCTAATCCTTGGTCTAGCAAGAATCACAGCCAACCATTTCCGCTTTAAAATTTATCACTATGATTGCAAGCAATATAATGAGATACCCCAAGAAAAGGTAGTTACCTCATTGCCGATCCTGTTTAAACCTATGGGCAGCCCTAAACCCGAAGCTAACTTCATTGCATCCGATGCTGATTATGTCGATTACATCACCGAGCTGATGGGTGGCTTTGCTATACCAGATTTCCTTAAAGAGTACCGCAAGGGCAAGCAATATCTATTGATAGGTTTGCCATTAAACAGGGATTCAGAGCGCATGGTCATGAGTGATATCGTTCATAATGCCGCAGAAAATAAAGGCTGGGTATTAAACAAAAACCCAACCCCTAAAGAAATACGCTATTGCAAAAAAATAGGCTTGGAAATCTTGGATGCGAGCGTTGAAGACCTGCTAGATGCCGCTAAAAGTGCTGGTAATTTTGAAAAATTACTATGCAAATGAACAGAAATTAGTAGTGCCCGTCAACACCCGCAATATAGTGTGTTGGCATCATTTTTACAACGCTGTCGATCTGGTGAACCTACTGGAACGGGAAAAATTGGCGGGTAAAACCGGTGCTGGATACCAGTTCCCAATCCAATATCGATACGAGTATTATTCACGAATACCTGCATTGCCGAAATCATACCGGGTTTTTCGACATATCGCACATGGGGCAACACTTGATTTCAGTCGATTTTGAGCTCGCCTGAACTTACCCGAACCGTTTCCGATCTTATGGGGTGTGTCCAGGCATAGGTAAACAACATGAACCCAATCCTTTGGCAGCCTTCGATAGAACGTCAGGAAAACGCTAATATAACCCGTTTCATGAAAGCTGTGAGGGATGGCTACGGCGTTGATGTCAGGGATTATGCGACCCTTTACCAATGGTCTATTGAAAACTCCACATCTTTTTGGGATTTGATGTGGCAGTTTGCGGATATAAAGGCTGAACGTAAGGGGGATGTTGTCTTATCGAATGATAAAAGAATGCCAGGAGCCCTTTGGTTTCCTGATGCCCAGCTCAATTATGCGGAAAACTTATTGAGGCAATATGATAATCGCAGCTTCGCCATTAGTTTTCAAAGCGAAAACGGCGAAACTCGGCAGTTTACTTACAAAGGACTGTATAGCCGTGTTTCCCAACTTGCCCAGGCATTGCAGAATGACGGCATCAAGCACGGAGACCGCGTGGCAGGCGTTTTACCTAACCGTCCCGAAACTATAATAGCCATGCTGGCAACCACCAGCCTGGGTGCAATCTGGAGTAGCTGTTCTCCAGATTTTGGAGTTCCTGGCATCGTAGACCGTTTCAGCCAAATTTCTCCTAAAGTCTTGTTTGTCTGCGATGGTTACACCTTCAACGGCAAGGTATTTGACCGATTGGATCAGGTTGAACCTTTGCTTAAGGCATTGCCGTCGGTTCAAAAGACTGTGCTGATCCCTTATTTGCACCGGGAATCACCCAACGCTATCAAACAGGTAACGCTTTGGCAAGATTATCTGGCTGATTTCCCCGAAGACCAGCCTATAAAATTTGCGCCGATGCCGTTCAATGCTCCGCTGTTTATCCTTTATTCTTCCGGCACCACCGGGCCACCGAAGTGTATTGAGCATAGTGTTGGCGGAACATTAATCCAGCACCTGAAAGAGCATTTATTGCATGTGGATATCCATCCCGGCGACCGCCTGTTTTATTACACCACTTGCGGCTGGATGATGTGGAATTGGCTGGCTTCAGGATTGGCATCCGGTGCGGAACTCGTGCTTTATGACGGCTCGCCGCTGTATCCTAAAGCCGATGCGTTGTTTGATTTAATCGACGAATTTCAAATCAATGTATTCGGTGTTTCCGCCAAGTATATTGATGCCATCAAAAAATCAAGCATTAGTCCTATAAATACCCACGACTTGTCATCGCTCAATACGATTTTGTCCACCGGATCACCTTTGATGCCGGAAGGGTTTGACTACGTCTATGGGGCGATCAAATCCGATGTCTGCCTGTCGTCCATTTCCGGCGGCTCGGACATTATTTCCTGCTTTGTGCTCGGTTGCCCGATCCTGCCTGTGCGTCGCGGCGAAATCCAGTGCCGTGGACTGGCGATGGACATCGATGTTTATGACGACAACGGCCAATCATTGCAAGGGGAAAAAGGTGAACTGGTTTGTAAGTCACCGTTCCCTGCCATGCCGATTGGTTTCTGGAATGACCCTGATGGGAGCAAATACCACGCAACCTATTTTGAAAAATATCCGGGCGTGTGGTGGCACGGCGATTATGTGGAACTGACAGACAGCGGCGGCATGATTATTTACGGGCGTTCGGATGCGGTGCTCAATCCTGGTGGCATTCGAATCGGTACGGCAGAAATTTACCGGCAAGTGGAACAGGTCGATGAAGTTTGGAAAGTCTGGTGATTGGGCAGGACATCGGGGGCGATTGCCAGAATCATTTTGTTTGTTATCCTGCGTAAGGGCGTGACGTTAACTGACCAGTTGAAGATGAAGATCAAACAACAAATCAAGCAAAATGCACTCGCCTCATCATGTTCCGGCAGAAATCTTGCAAGTAACTGATATTCCTCGCACCAAAAGCGGAAAAATTGCGGAACTGGCAGTACGCAATATCATTCACGGGCTTCCGGTAAAAAATCAGCATGCCTTGGCCAATCCAGAAGCGCTGGAACAGTATCGGGGATTGAATATTTGATAAGTTGAAGGTGAAGGGCAGGATAGACGCTCCAAGGAATAATCAAAACCGATGAGCCGTATGTTTGCATGGCTAATTTGCCCATTTAGCTTGTTTACGACCTTCAAATTGTTGAAGTCGGTGACTCGCTTATATGCAAGGGTTCCTATTTATTGATCAAATAGTAATTTAAAACCCCATACAATATTGTCTGATCCTACTGACTTCAACCAAATAATAACATGATCTTTTCGCTGACAAATGCCGGGATTTTTAACTAAAAACAATAATGTTCTAAAATGAACGAATGAATCCATTTATCAAAACAGGTTTCGCTTTTTAACTGCTCACCATTTTTTTGATTCAATTACTTAGGAGAAACTATCCATTATTTGTATGTCGCAGCTTTATTGCCTAGACTTACAGTATATTAATTTTGGTACTGCCTAAAATGCAAACTTTAGACTTTACAGATAAGCTTCAAAGCTATTCCAAATGGCGTGATCATTTAATTTCTACTATTAAAATGTATCATGATTGGCGTAAGCGATATGGTTTGGATAACTCGAATACGTCAAATACCATTAACCATATTTTAAATAGTCTTTCCCAAGATAGGGTTACCTTAGCTTTCGTTGCCGAATTTTCCCGGGGCAAGACTGAACTTATCAATTCCCTGTTTTTTTCCGAAACCGGCGTTAAATTATTACCTTCATCGCCAGGCCGTACGACAATGTGCCCGACGGAAATCTTTTTCGATCAAAGCGGCACGAGCTATATCAAATTGCTGGATATCGAATCCCGCTATGAAGAGACTTCGTTTGCGGATTTAAAAGAAGACTCGTCACGCTGGAAAAAAATCTTTCTTGATGTTGACGACCCAGCCCAAATGCAAGAGGCATTCAAGGAGTTGCTTGCCATAAAAGCCGTTTCAAAGGAAAAAGCCCAGGAAATGGGGCTTTTCAATGAAAGGGAAGCCGCCGAACTCGGCATTGTCGATCCCGAAAGTGTTGATATACCGGTTTGGCGTCATGCCATGATCAGCTTTCCCCATCCGTTGTTGAAAGCCGGTTTATGTATTTTGGATACCCCAGGACTGAATGCATTAGGTAGCGAGCCTGAATTGACCTTGAGCATGTTGCCCAGCACCCAGGCCATCATTTTCGTCCTCGCAGTCGATACCGGTGTGACTAAAAGCGACATGAACATCTGGACTCATCACGTACTAAGCACCTCAAACGCCAATAAACAGGGTTTAGCTGTGGTGTTGAATAAAATTGATGCCATCTGGGACGAGTTTGCCGGTGAATCTGAGTATGAACAGTCGATCCGGTCACAAGTTAAAAAAACTGCTTCTGTTTTGGGTATCCAGGAAAATTTAATTTATCCAGTGTCAGCGAAACAAGCGTTAATTGCTAAATTAAGGCATGACGAAAAGATGCTAAGCGATAGCCGCATCAGTCCACTAGAACACTATCTATCTGAAAATATCTTAAACCAAAGGCAAAAAATCTTGTTGGAAGCGGTACTTCGAGATATTGGTTTTTTACTTAAAGAATCCTTCACACTGACCGAAATCAATTTCACTAATCATAGCAAACAACTTGAGGAATTTCGAAAACTGGATTTTGAGAACCAAGATACGATCGAAAAGCTATCCCGCGATACGAAACTTCAAGAAGCCGCCTATTTCAAAAACCTCAATCACTTTACTCAAAGCCGTGAGATATTCCGCGGAAAACTGAGTGCCTTGATGGAAGCGCTAACACCGGCGACTTTCGATAGGGCGATTATGACCCATAAAGAACAAATAGATCGCAGCATAACAACCCATGGCATGAGACAAGGTATCAAAAAGTTGTTTGAGGAATATCGGGAGTTACTCGGCAAATGTGTCGAGCGGGCTGATGATGCCAAGGCTTTCATAGTTGAAATACACACCCAGTTCGATACCGAATTCGGTTTAAAGGAATTAAAACCGAGCGCATTTGAAATTAGGGATTCTCTTGCCCAATTGGAAGAATTGTTGGTCATCGGCGAAGAATTCCGCACCAGCGCCAAGACAATCATGACAGAAAAAAACCTAGTCACGCGAAAGTTATTCTCTACAATGATATCGCAGTCCCGCAAAGTGACCTATAAAGCTTATATGGAAGCCGTCAACTGGGGTGAAAACGTTCTCACGCCAGTTGCCCATCAGCTCATCGATCAAAAAAAGCAAATCGAAAACAGGTTGAATATTTTGCGGTCTACGAGCGAATCCAAAACGAAATTAACTGAAAATATGGCCAAACTGGAAACAGAGCTGACCGAACTTAAAACTCAACGCAAGGAACTCAGCATCATTGTTCAAAACATGCAAAAAGCGGCAGCTGTTTAAACTTAATATTTTAAGGATTATCTCTGGGGATTTGTTAAGCTATAAGTTATTTTTTAATAAAGTTTAGCGTTTGTTTCATGAAAGAGAAAATTCCGATAACCGTGGCGTTATATGGATTTGTAAAAGAACATGAAGCCATTATGCAATCTGCTTTCGTCCATGCAGATCAATGGCCTACGCCTTGGATACTGATTGATACCATTGAAGATGCTCGCGTAATATTCGTCGATCTCGCCTCCGAAGATGACTATGAAGACATCGAGAAACTTAAACGGGATTTTCCAAGGACGGAAATTGTCGCCTTGTCATCAAAAAAACCACCGCAAGCTATATGGCATTTAGTAAGGCAACCTAACGGAAAAGTGTCCGTCGTTGGGTTCAGTCAGTTAGTTTTAAAAATTGCTCATTCGCTTAAAAGAAAACTAACGGAGATTTCTCAACCAGATGAAGAAGCGATTGCCGAAGTGGCGCAACCCAACGCAATAATGCCAACTGAGCTTGCCTCTCTGGACGAAGAGGATGTTGATCAAGAACCGAGCGATTACTTAGCTTTTTTCAATACGCTAGATTCTTTGCTGGATAGTAAACCGCACGAGAAACGCAAGCGTTTCAACGAATCATAATAATTTCGGCATTTGGATCACCCGTACGAAGTACAACGTAATACGGGAAATCGAAGCCACAAACCCCTGAGTTTCGCTAGCTCCATCTAGGCTACTCTTTAGGGATGGCTATGTATAATGGCTCAATGAACTGCCAATAACTCGCGCCTTTGTTCATCCAAACCATCCCAAAATACGGCAACGCCATCCAGTATTTCATTGCCGAAATGGATAAACCCATCCTCATCCAAGTCCAGGGTGAAATAAAGCTCTTCCAATTCTTCCTGAGTATGCGCGGCATGTTGGCATTCCAGTTGGTCGTGCCAGATGAAAAACCCCAAAGGTAAGTGCGTTCCATTCCGTTCGTTAAACAGTTGGAAACCCTTGATTAATTGCCCCCAGAATCCGGCAGCGGCCCAGTTTTCTACAGCATAACTGGCGGCTTGGGATGCCTGATAATCCTCCCCGCCATAAAGCCTGATCAATTCTTCACAGAAAAACAGGGTGGATCTAATTCCGTGTTTGGGTTGGCCTATGTCGGCAAACGAAAGGTCGAGCTTAAGGGCAAGGTTATACAACCATTCAAAATGGCCTGCGCCAAAATGGAATACACCGCCTTCTATGCTGCCTTCCGTAGATCCAAGGTTGTTTCCGCCGCTTGTCTGCCGAGTCGATTTGAACCGTACACCGATTTCATTCGCCAGGATTTCTTTTGATGCCCGCATACTTTCCAGCGTATCGGCATGGATCATCTTGTGCAATTGGGCGATCAGGAACTGGTTGGAAAACACGGAAAACTGGATGATAAAAGCCTTGATTTGTTCTAAATTTTGTTCGCCATGTTCGAACCATGTGGTATAGAGATTGTCGGTAATGACGCGATGATTAAGCAGCTCCTTGTTGATACGCTGTTGAAATATAAGAAATTGTTTTGCTTTATTGATGGAATATTCACTTCGGCCTTCACTGAGCGCAATCAGCGATGGTGTTGTCAAACCTTCGATATGATGCTGATGTGCGAAACCGGCTAATTGCTCGTTTAGCATGATGCACCTCCGGTAAAGATTGTTTAATGCCCATTCGACATGTGGGAATCTCTAAAAATTCAAAAAAATTGCCTTCTCCTTTGAGGGAGAAGGCTGGGATGAGGGGTATTTAAATCATATTTCTGTGTTAATTCTCCTCACCCCAACCCTCTCCATCAGGAGGGGGGATATAACCCAAACTCGATAAGTTTCAGAAAATACCGCGTTCTAAGATGAATCCCAACAGGTAACAGAGAAACTAAACAGGCACGATTGGGTCTGAACGGTTATATATTGAAGACGGAGGCAGTGCAATGAACAGTGCAGCAAATCCGGTCGGTACAGATGGTTTTGAGTTCGTCGAATATACCGCGCCGGATACCCGTGAGTTAGAAGGATTATTTACTCTTATGGGTTTTGCCGCAATCGCAAAACATCGTTCCAAGGATGTGGTGCTTTATCGGCAGGGACAAATCAATTTTATTATCAACCATGAGCCGGACAGTTTCGCCCAGGCTTTTGCGAAAGTGCATGGCCCTTCCATTTGTGCGTTTGCGATCAGGGTCAAAAATGCCGCTGAATGTTTCAGTCGTGCCATCAAATTGGGCGCTCAGCCCTATCATGGCCATATCGGCCCGATGGAGCTCAACATTCCGGCAATCCGGGGCATTGGCCGTAGCCTGATCTATCTGGTGGATCGCTATGGTGAAGATCATTCCATTTATGATGTGGATTTTATATCGCTGGAAGGCATGAATCCAAGACCTGTAGGTGTTGGGCTGACCGCTATCGACCACTTGACCCATAATGTTTACCATGGCGGCATGGACAAATGGGCGGAATTTTACCAATGGTTATTCAATTTTCGTGAAATCCGCTATTTTGATATTCATGGCAAGGCAACCGGTTTGAAATCGCGCGCCATGACCAGTCCCTGCGGCAAAATCCGTATCCCGATCAATGAGCCGACCGATTCTAAATCGCAAATCCAGGAATATCTGGATGTCTATCACGGCGAAGGTATCCAGCACATCGCTTTGTCTGCCGACGACATCTACGCCTCTGTAGAGCAATTGAGGGCTAACGGTGTCCAGTTTATGGATGTCCCCGATACTTACTATGACACGATTAATGAACGGATACCGGGACATCACGAGGCATTGGAGCGCTTGCGTAAGGACAGGATATTGATCGACGGCGATCCTGCAATCAGTACTGGGCTGTTAATGCAAATATTCACCAATACCGTGATAGGCCCCATATTCTTTGAAATCATTCAACGCAAAGGCAACGAAGGCTTTGGGGAAGGCAACTTCCAGGCGCTATTTGAAGCCATCGAACTCGACCAAATTAAACGGGGAATGATCTGATGCCTTGGATTAATATACCCAAAGTGGAAGGAATTGTATCCCGGCAGGCACATACTGACTTGCCAGCAAATACTTTCGAGCGGGAATTAGGCAAGGAAGGCTTTTACGGTCCCGCCACACAGATGTATCACCGTCACCCACCTACGAATTGGTTAATGGTTGAGGGTTTGTTACGGCCCCACGCTTTTGACACAAAAAAACTGGCGTTTTCAGGAAACTGTCCTTGGGATGCGGCTCTTCTGTTCAGCAACCCCAACACACAAATACGCTTTATGAAGTTGGAAAACGACATGGATCATTTGGTTAGGAATGCCGACGGCGATGAATTGATCTTCGTACATCAGGGTACGGGCGAATTATACTGCGATTACGGTCATTTAAGTTTTAGCGAGGGCGATTATGTCATGTTGCCGCGTGGGACGATGTGGCGTATGAACGTGAAAGAATCAGTAAGTGCATTGTTGGTTGAGGCGACTAGTGATAACTACCGCTTGCCGGAGAAAGGTCTAGTCGGCAATCAGGCGATTTTCGATCCGGCTATTTTGGACGTACCGAAAATTGATGATGCGTTCCTTGCCCAACAAAATGACGTGGAATGGAAGGTTGTAGTCAAAAAAAGCAATCAACTAAGCGCGATTACTTATCCGTTTAATCCGCTGGATGCAGTGGGTTGGCATGGTACCTTGATGCCTGCGCGGCTTAATTGGCGCGATATCAGGCCGTTGATGAGCCACCGCTACCATGTGCCGCCTTCAGCCCATACCACTTTCACTACCAGCCGTTTTGTCGTCTGTACCTTTGTGCCACGGCCTTTTGAAACTGATCCCAACGCATTGAATCTGCCTTTTTTCCACAGTAATGATGATTATGACGAACTGATTTTTTATCATGCAGGCCAGTTTTTTTCCCGGGATCATATCTATCCGGGCATGATGACATTGCATCCCAGCGGTATCACCCACGGGCCGCATCCGAAAGCACTACAAAATGCCGAGAAAAAGCGCGGGACGATGACGGACGAAGTGGCGGTGATGATCGATACCCGAAATACATTGGAAATTTCTGGCGAGGCCAAAGCCATTGAGTGGGCGGATTATGTGGATTCCTGGAAATGAAGCTCGCCACGCTCAAAACTGCTAACCGGGACGGCAGTCTAGTCGTCGTTAACCGCGAACTGACCAAGGCAAAACCTGTGTCCGATATTGCATTGACGTTGCAATACACACTGGATAATTGGCGCGAGATTGAACCCCAACTGCAACAGGTTTATCAGGCACTTAACAAAGGCGAGATTGAAGGTGTCCCTTTTAATCCATATCAGGTAGCTGCCCCCTTACCTAGGGCTTATCAATGGCTGGATGGCAGCGCTTATTTGAGTCATGTCGAACGGGTGCGGAAAGCGCGCGGTGCCGATATGCCAATCAGTTTGTTTGATGATCCCCTGATGTATCAAGGCGCATCAGACAACATGCTGGGTGCTTGTGACCCTATTGAAGCAACGAATGAAGATTGGGGCATCGATTTTGAAGCTGAAGTCGGCGTGATTACCGATGACGTGGAGTATGGAATATCCATCAATGATGCTGGTTTCCATATCAAGTTGGTTGTGTTGGTTAACGATGTTTCACTGCGAAACCTGATTCCTGATGAACTGGCCAAAGGATTTGGGTTTTTGCACGGCAAACCGGCTACCGCATTTTCACCAGTGGCAGTAACTCCCGACGAACTAGGCCTGACTTGGAAAGATTCCAAATTGCATTTGCCTTTGAAGGTCTATTGGAACGGGTGCTTATTTGGTCATGCGAATGCTGGTGTCGATATGCAGTTCAGTTTTGCCAAATTGATCGTTCATGCTGCTAAGACGCGAAAACTGGGTGCCGGGACTATTATTGGTTCCGGTACGGTCAGCAATTATGATCTAATTAAGGGGGTTTCTTGCATCGCCGAAAAACGGGTTGTTGAAATTATTGAAGATGGTACGGCCGTTACGGAATTTATGCATTTCGGCGATAAAATTCGGATAGAAATGCTGGATGGGCAGGGGTGTTCAATTTTCGGCGCGATTGAACAAGAGGTCAGGCCATGTCGGTAATCCTGTGCAGTTATTTCAGGAGTTCGGCCGCGTATCGGGTACGTATTGTGTTGAACTTGAAAAATATCGACTATGAAATTCGCCCCGTTCACCTGCTCAAAAGCGGAGGTGAACAATTCAAGGCCGATTACTTAACACTAAACCCACAAGGGCGTGTGCCAGTTCTGTTGGTGGAAAATAAGGTTCTGACCCAGTCGTCCGCGATTATTGAGTACCTGGAAGAAGCTTATCCAATTCCGTCTTTGTTACCTGTCAATTTGATTGAACGTGCCTATGTCCGCTCATTGGCTCAAATCATTGCCTGTGACATCCATCCACTCAATAATTTGCGGGTGCTGAATTATTTAAAAGGCACGGTTGAATATGGCTTCCAAAAAGCTTGGCGTAGTCATTGGATACTAGAAGGATTTACCGCTATCGAACAGCTGCTGCAAAAAAATGATTACTGGGGACGGTTTTGTTTTGGTGACAAACCCGGTATGGCCGATGTATTCCTAATACCCCAAGTCTACAATGCCCTGCGCTTTGGATGTGAAATGAAAAGTTATCCGCTGATTAGTGGTATCTATGAAAATTGTGTGCAGGAAGCCGCTTTTTCAAATGCCGCACCGGAAAATCAGTCTGATGCCGAATTATGACTGTGTTATTTGATAATCGGGCTAAACCCAATAACATGCCATTAATTTCAAAGTATTTTTAGATTTTGCAATTAGAGCTTTAAAATGTATTAGTCTAACCCTAGCAGCAAAGTATTAGGCGTGAGAATAGCCAGGTTAAGGCAACTCGCCCATCGTCGTCTTAACCAGTGATTTCTGGAGGTAAACAGTGAACAATCAATCAATTACCGAGTACCTTTCGAGCCACGAATTTTTTTCTGGGTTTAATGATGATATTCTCAAATTCCTGTGCCAGTGTTCAAGTATGCACGAGATCAAAAAGGGGCAGATCTTGTTTCGACAGGGCGAAAATGCTGACAAATTCTATGTGGTTCGTAATGGTTACATCTCTATACAAATGCCAGCGATAATAGGCCCGAACCTGGAAATCCAGGCTTTGGGTAAGAACCAAGTCCTTGGGTGGTCTTGGCTGATTTCACCCTTTAAGTGGAGTTTTCAAGCCATGGCCGAAGAGGATTCCGAATTGCTCATGTTTGACGGGGTCGCTATACTTGCACGATGCGAGCAGGAACCGAAGTTCGGCTACGAGCTATTAAAGAAATTTGCAGGATTGATGTCGATGCGTCTAGATGCAGCACGCCAGAAGATGATGGACGAATGGAATCCTGCGGGATATGCTTAGCACTTATCAGTGTTTGATGACAAATGCTTTATGGCATGAGAAATACGAAATCCCCGATCCATAACCTGTGAAGCGTTAATTGATTTTGCACCGTCTATCTCTACATTTAAATGGACAGCTTCGTCTAAAAGATTCTCTGTTAGTTATATAATGGCAGCAATATTTCCAAATTTTCGTCAAGATTAAACACTGCACTGGCCATTTTTATTAAGCTTTAAGTCAAGGCATGTATTGCTTTGATGAGTATATAACTCTAAGCCCTTATCACTAAATATTAGGTATTCCAATAAGCTCCATAAACACCATAAATTACGCAAATGAATAAACGAGCCCTCCAAAAATTTTTAACGGGGTACATTAGCGTCGGCGTAATTCTTGTTATTATTGGTATCGCCAAATTATTCCAACAGGAAATTCACACTTCAAAATACCAAGCGCGTTATCTCTCAGAAATTGCCAAGCAATTAAGTTTTAAACTTAATTCTGGCCAAAGCAATGTTATCCATTATCCAAGCTATGGGCCTTATGACCAGCGCTTTGGTTACACATTGATTCCGGACTCAGTTGCCAGGTTGGGAAAAGCCGGTTTCAGTATCAGCGCACAAGCATCTTCATCGCCGATGATGGATAAATTATCTGATTACGGCCTGTTTCCCATCTATCAGGAAAAAACCAGAGCCGGATTAAGTATTAATGACTACCACAACAATATTATTTTTAGCACAATTTATCCCAGCCGGGGATACCCGAATTTCGAGGCGATTCCTCCTTTAGTCCTTCAAACGCTGTTGTTTATCGAAAACAGGGAGTTGTTAGATGACCAAAATCCAACTCTGAATCCTGCTGTTGAATGGGATCGCTTCGGCTTTGCCGCCTTACTAATGATGGCCAACAAGCTTGGCATAACCGACAGTGTTCCCGGTGGCAGCACTCTGGCAACACAAATCGAAAAATACCGTCATTCTGCCAATGGTTATACCAATTCTGGCATTGATAAAATTCGCCAGATGATTAGTGCTTCCCTCCGCGCTTATTTGTTAGGTTCTGATACCCGTGAAATGCGCCGACGAATTGTCCTCGCTTACCTTAATTCGATGCCGCTTTCTGCTACGCGAAAAGCCGGTGAAGTCCATGGCCTGGGCGATGGATTGGCCAGTTGGTTTGGTGCTGATTTCGATGAGGTTAACCGGCTGCTTAATCCAGGTTCATTCAAATCACACGAACAAATCAGCCCGCAACAGGCTACTGCCTTCAGACAAGTATTGACAACATTGTTGTCGCAACGGCGGCCTTCTTTCCTTCTCGGTAAAGGTTACCCAACACTAACAGAACTCACGGATAGTTACCTCAGGCTTATGGCTAACCAGGGCTTTATTTCAACGGCATTGCGTGATGCTGCGCTAAAAGTAAGTGACTTAAAGCCAGTCACCTCGGTGCTTAATCCAACTGTTTTTGTCGCGGAAAAGAAAACCCAATCGATTCTTAGGTCTCGTCTTGCCAAAACATTAGGCATTAAATCCAATTACGAGCTGGATCGTCTGGATTTAACGGTTAAAACCACACTCGACTACAACCTTCAGCAATCCGTCAGCAAAGCCCTGCATGGTTTGAATGTAGCCGATAATGCCAAGGCAGCAGGAATCTTGGGTTTCCGGATGCTTGATGGCAATATCGATCTGGCTCCGATTATCTACAGCCTGATGTTATTCGAAAAAAGTCCCACAGGAAACCTGCTAAGGGTACAGACGGATAACTATGACCAGCCGCTGGACATCAATGAAGGTATCCGCCTGGATCTTGGCTCAACCTCAAAATTGCGCACAATGGTGCATTATTTGGAATTGATTGCCCAAATATATCAACAGTACCAGGGAAAATCATCAGAAGAACTCAAACAAATCGCTCTGCATCCCCGGGATTATTTGTCAGCGTGGGTCATCGAAAAACTTTCCTTAAAAAAGGATATTCCTCTTGAAGATTTCCTAAATGAAGCGCTGGACAGGCGTTATTCTGCTAGTTCTTATGAATATTTTTTTACTGGAGGTGGGCTTCATCATTTTAACAATTTCGATAGATCAGAAAATAGCCAGGTCAAATCTGTCCGCCATGCCTTACGGGATTCGACCAATCTAGTTTTTATTCGCCTGATGCGCGATGTTGTTTATTACCATCTATATAAACCGGGAGGCATAGCGCGATGGCTTGATGATCCGTCAGATCCAAGACGTCAAGATTATCTGGAAAGATTCGCTGATCAGGAAGGCAAAGCTTATTTAAGGCGCTTTTATACCAAGTATCAAAACAAGTCGCCTGATGAATCAATGCAACTGTTATTGGAAAAGGTTCAGCCAAAGGCTTCACGTTATTCCATGCTGTATCGCGCTATTTACCCAGAAAATGACGAAATGCAGTTCCAAGTGTTTTTAAAATCGCACATCAAGGGAGATGAGTTGCTGAATGAAGATATTTATGAGTTGTACGATAAATATTCGATCAAGAACTTTGATCTGCAAGACCAAGGATATATAACCAAAGTGCACCCCTTGGAGCTGTGGTTGGTGCGATATTTGACCACCAATCCAAAATCAACTCTGGAAAATATCTTGGCAGCCAGTTACGAGCAACGCCAGGAAGTTTACCGCTGGCTGCTTAAAAGCAAACGAAAAAACTCCCAGCAACGGCGCATTATGACTTTATTGGAAGAAGAAGCCTTTAAAGAAATCCATAAAGCTTGGCAACGGGTGGGTTACCCATTCGGAAAATTAACGCCATCTTATGGAACATCTATCGGTGCATCGGGAGACCGCCCTGCCGCCTTGGCTGAGCTGATGGGTATCCTACAAAATGACGGGGTGCGACTACCAACTATCCGGTTTGACAGCTTGCATTTTGCTTCCGCAACGCCTTATGAAACGGTACTAAAAAAGCAATCTACGCAAGGAGAGCGTATTTTTCCATCTGATGTCGCAAGCGTTGCCCGTGGAGCGCTTGCAGGGGTAGTGGACGGCGGAACTGCATCACGTCTAAGAGGTATTTACATGGATGACAAAGGCAAGCCCTTGGTAGTCGGTGGTAAAACCGGAACTGGAGACCATCGCAAACAAGTTTGGGGGGAACGGGGACGACTGCTGGAATCGAAATTTATTAGCCGAGCCGCCACGTTTGTGTTTTTCTTAGGTGATCGGTTTTTTGGTGTCATTACAGCTTATGTCGAAGGGCCAAATGCTGAACGCTATCACTTTACCAGCTCACTGCCAGTACAGATTTTAAAATACCTTAAACCCATACTTTCTCCCTTGTTGAATAAAGTAACAGAAGATAAAAGCTCTTAATTTTTACGCTTAGTATTTCGGGTTTGGTATCCAAATTGTGACAAAAGGATTCCTAAATCAAGCCAAATACTCCAATTCTAATGAATTTCCTGTCCGGTGCTCTATCTAAAAAAGAAGGGGTGGATGCGATTTAACGACTTTTTCGAAAATGTAGTCCAGCGTTGTAAACACAAATTCCAGGGCCATGTTCGGCCTGGCGCGTATCAAATTCCATTACAGAATCAATAATAAATTTTGAGACAGAAGATTGGACGTAATTACGGTGTGGTCTTTATGGGATAAACTTTTTTTATTACTTGCTGCCCCAAGATGCGATAAAACTAATTGTTGGAGATAAAATTATGGAGTCGTTAGTCATTTTAAAAACGTTGCTTTTCTTGTTTTGGCCTTTGCTAATAGGTGGCGTGGTTGTTTTGAGTAAAAAATACCGTAAGGGTAAAGGGGTTGGAAACAGCCTGTGGTTTCATTAATAGATTATGCTTATTGGCACAGGCTTTAGTCTATTTTAGTAAGCTACCTAATTTATCCATAGAGTTCGGTTTCTAACCATGCTCATCATTCTTTGATCTTTACTATTATCTAAGTTGTCAGGGTATCTTATGGTTGTTAACAGCATTAAAAAGAGGGTGCTGTAATTTATAAAGTTATTAACATCAGCTTCTTGATGTTCGGATAAAAGAGCTTAATGAATAGGGCTTGAGTTAAAAAGATCGTTTTGCTTCGGCACGCTCAAATTCCATCTATGCCATCTACGCCAATTATTGACCAGTTATCAAAATCAAGAGAACCAGCCAAGTCATCACCGTTGTCATAGGTGATTCGACAGGCGTATTTTTTAGTCGAAGTGTTTGATGCGTTGGTCAAATTAAGTTCAGCATTCACAACATATTGGTAATTGCCTAAGCTCCATGCGTGTATCGGCTTTTCAGAAAAAGTCACGGTTACATCCGTTCCAAGTTCCGACTTTATATAGTTGTTGCAATGCATAAACGCAAGGTCAGTCATTGAATTCGAAATCGGAAATTGGCTGCCTTGATCATTGCTGTCAACAAGAAATGCATCTGATTTGACGACTTCATTTACAATTGGAAGTATGATTTTTTGGGTAATTAAAACAAGAGTGGCAAGACCTATAATCAGATACAGCAGGGAGAATTTCTTCATGGCGATAGCCTACGCGGGTTAGTTAGTTTATTTTTGGTTGGTTGGCAGTGTATCAGAATTCCAAGTTTTTCAAAGTTTTTAGCGGAGGTGAGTTATCGATACAAATATTGAATTAATGGTTAGTGCAGTTGATGATAATTTAGACTTGACACGTTTAGTCGAACTGGTAGACTTACAACTCGCTGAATGGATTTGGTGATATCGTTGGCTTGAGTAATTTTTCAAATTAGCGGTAATTAAAAGGAGGCTTACAATTGACTCCCGGTTCTTTAAACAAGCTGGGGATTTAATAATCTTTAGGAGGTAGAAATGGCAGCTACAACTGAATCAGTAAAAGCTGATGCTGCGGAAGCACCGTTGTTGAACAAAAGAAATTTGTTTCTCGGTGTTGCGTTGTATTGTGTATTTTATGCATGGGTTCGTTGGTACGAAGGTGTCTATGGCTGGTCAGCCGGTATGGACTCTTTCGCTCCAGAATTCGAAACATATTGGATGAACTTTCTTTACATCGAGTTCGTATTAGAAGTAAGTACTGCAGGTATCCTGTGGGGTTACATGTGGAAATCTCGTGACCGTAAAGTTATGTCAATCACTCCACGTGAAGAATTAAGAAGACACTTCACACATTGGACATGGTTGGTATGCTACGCTGTTGCGATTTATTTTGGCGCTAGCTACTTCACAGAACAAGATGGCACATGGCATCAAACTATCGTTCGCGATACTGACTTTACACCAAGTCATGTAATCGAGTTCTATTTGAGCTACCCAGTGTATATCATCACTGGCGGTGCTGCTTTCTTGTATGCTAAAACCAGACTTCCAACATACCAACAAGGTAACTCTATTCAATATATGGTTGCTACAGTTGGTCCATTCATGATTCTGCCAAATGTTGGCTTGAATGAATGGGGTCACACATTCTGGTTTATGGAAGAATTGTTTGTTGCTCCTTTACACTATGGCTTCGTATTCTTCGGATGGTCAGCTTTGGGTGTATTAGGTGTATTGAACATCGAACTTGCAGCACTTGCTAAGTTGTTGAAAAAAGACTTGGCGTAAGCTAAATCTTTAAAGTCGTAATTACTATCTCCCCTGACTGCTCCATCCTTATATATTTTAAGGGCGGGGCAGTCGAGAAATAGATGGTAATTAAATAAAAATAATTTAAATCCTTTTTAGGAGGTAAGCTAATGAGCGCATCTCAATCAGCTGTACGTTCACGCGCAGAAGCAGTAAAAGTTTCGCGTACGTTCGATTGGCTAATTATGTTCACATTGTTCTTTGTTATTCTTGGCGGTTATCACGTTCACTTTATGTTGGTTGCAGGTGACTGGGATTTCTGGACAGACTGGAAAGATAGACGTCTATGGGTAACAGTTTTACCTATCATGGGTATCACATTCCCTGCGGCAGTACAAGCAGTACTTTGGTGGCGTTATCGCATCGCGTTTGGTGCAACTCTTTGTGTATTGGGTCTGCTCTTCGGTGAATGGGTTAACAGATACTTCAATTTTTGGGGCTGGACATACTTCCCTATTAATTTTGTATTCCCATCACAATTGATTCCAGGCGCTATCGTGCTAGATGTTGTGTTATTGGTATCTAACAGTATGCAGTTGACAGCGGTTGTCGGTGGTTTGGGTTTTGGTTTGTTGTTCTACCCAGGCAACTGGCCAGTAATGGCTCCATTGCATTTACCTGTTGAATACAACGGTATGATGATGACTTTGGCTGACTTGTCAGGTTACCACTATGTAAGAACTGGTATGCCAGAATACATCCGTATGGTTGAAAAAGGCACACTTAGAACTTTCGGTAAAGACGTTGCTCCAGTATCAGCGTTCTTCTCTGGTTTCGTGAGTATCATCGTTTATTTCTTGTGGCATTTCTTCGGTAGATGGTTTGGAAGCACCGCTTTCACCAAAGCTTCTTAAGAAGAGCTGTTTTAGAATAAATAATAAAAATAAGCTTGTCACAACAACTATTTATGGTTCGTTGCGGCTAGATACTCAAAAACTATAGATTCTCTATTATAGAGGAGGATATATGAAATTAATAAAAGACAGGATAGCAAAATTATCCTTTATCGCTTTGCTGGTTACTGTAACAGCGGCGATGTTTTATGCTCCAACTGCTTCTGCTCACGGTGAGAAGTCTCAGGCTGCGTTCATGCGTATGCGTACAATTCACTGGTATGACCTTAACTGGTCAAAAGATGTTGTGCCTGTAAATGACACAATGACTGTAACCGGTAAATTCCACGTTTTCGCTGGATGGCCAGAAACTGTTGCCAAACCAGAAATTTCGTTCTTGAATATCGGTATTCCAGGTCCAGTATTTATTCGTGCTGGTTCATGGATTGGCGGTCAATTGGTACCACGTTCTGTGTCATTGGAATTGGGCGAAACATACGAATTTAAAGTATTGTTGAAAGCTCGTCGTCCTGGTGACTGGCACGTCCATTCCATGATGAACGTAAAAGACGGTGGTCCTATCATCGGCCCAGGAAAATGGGTAACCATTACTGGTTCTATGAGCCAATTCACCAACCCAATCACCACTTTGACAGGTCAAACTATCGATCTTGAAAATTGGAATATAGGTAATATCTATTTCTGGCATGCTTTCTGGTATGCATTTGGTATTGCTTATATTGCATATTGGGCGCGTAAACCAGTGTTTGTTCCACGCTTAATTGCTATGGAATCAGGCAAAGGTGATACATTGATCTCTTCAATGGACAAAAAAGTTGGTATTGGTTTCATGGTTGCTACTTTGGTTATCGTTGCTGCCACTATGGAAAGCACAAATGCCCAGTATCCAATCACAACACCACTACAAGCTGGTTTGTTACGTGGTATGAAACCTATTGAAATGCCAGCAAGAACAGTTGCTGTTAAAGTAGATAGCGCAACATATCGTGTTCCTGGTCGTGCTATGCAAATGACGCTGACTATTACCAACAATGGTGATTCCTCAGTTCGTTTGGGTGAATTCATGACAGCTTCTGTCCGTTTCTTGGATCCAGCAGTACATGAAGATGATACAGGTTACCCAGATGACTTGTTGGCTGAAGAAGGTTTGACTGTTAGCGATAACAGCCCACTTGCTCCAGGTCAAACAAGAACAGTTGAAGTAACTGCTTCTGATGCGGCATGGGAAGTATACCGTTTAGCCGACCTTATCTATGATCCAGATAGCCGTTTTGCTGGCTTACTGTTCTTCACTGATGAAGCTGGCAACCGTCAAATGGTTACCATCGATGCTCCATTAATCCCATCATTTATCTAAATAAATGATAGATAATAGATTGTAAAAAGATATTATCTAAAAGGGTAAAAATACCCCCAGCATCGAAAGGTGCTGGGGGTTTTTTAATGCTAAAATTTAACGTTGTTTACGAGTTGGAATTGTAGAAATAGCAAATTTGGGATTATTAAATACGTGCCACCTTATTGATTAATCAATAATTCACAATGTAAGCGAAATTGATGTTTGAAAAAGGCGTTTTTTGAATTGTCTAGCAATATTCCTGCTTAATAGAAAGTTTTTATTATCAAAAAAAAATAAAGAAAAATCGAAATATTAATTGAAATTTCTAAATCCGAAAATTCAACCCTTTATTTTTTATAGACAAAGCAGCTTCACGTACAGCCTCAGCGGAACTAGGGTGCGCAAGAATTGTTCTTGCGAGATCTTCACTACTTGCTGAAAATTCCATAGCAAGAACCGCTTGGGCAATCAACTCGGATGCATGGCAACCGATTATATGGAAACCAAGAATAACATCAGTATTAGCGCATGCTATAATTTTAACCATTCCGGTTGTTTTGGTCGAAGACTTAGGCTGGTGGTTAATGCTTAGAGGAAAAGTTCCAATCGTAACTTGGTCGCCTATCGCTTTAAGTGCTTGTTCTGTTTGACCTACCCAAGCAATTTCAGGCTCGGTGTAAATAACATTTGGGATAATATCATAGTTAATAGGCGAGCTATGGATGTCGGCCAATTGTTCAGCAACAAAAACTCCTTCGGCCATACCTTTATGCGATAGCATGGGGCCATTCAAGGTCAAGTCACCAATGGCATAAACACCTGGCAAATTAGTACGGCAATTTTCGTTGACATGCACATAACCGTTTTCATCAAGCAATAAGTTTGCTTCGGGGGCTGCAAGATTTTCTGAATTTGGTTTACGACCAGAGGCGACTATAAGCTTATCTACACGTATGGCATGAATTCCATCAGCATCTTGATATTCAATGAGTACTTTTTTATTAATTATTTTTGTTGAAGTTACACGTGCACCTAGGCATAGTTCCAAACCTTGTTCTGTAAATATTTGATAGGCTTGGCGTGATATTTGATTATCTGATAACCCTAAAAAAGTTTCTTGTGCTTCTAATAGAGTAGTTTTAGCCCCAAGCCTGCTCCAGATTGCAGCTAATTCAAGCCCAATAACACCCGCTCCAAGAATTGCCAGACGTTTAGGAACTGTATTGATATTTAAAGCATCTGAAGAATCAACAATATATTCATTATCGATGGGTGCGCAAGGTATTGATATTGGTATGGATTCCGTTGCTAAGATAATATTGCTAGCTTTAATTTGTTGGCGAGATAACTGTGCCGAAACCAATTCTATAATTTGTGGCGCTACTAACTTCGCCGTGGCTGCAATGAAATCAATCTTGTAAGCAGTAAATGTTTTGGTAATTTTTTGGCTGAAGCCGTTAATTATCTTATCTTTATGAAGTATCATTTTGGGTAAATTTAATGATACGTTTTCAACAAATATACCGTGAGAATTGATATCGTTAATTAAAGTGTCATATAGTTTTGCAGATTCTAATAATGTTATCGTTCCAACATTACCGGCATTACTAAAAGCACTATATGACTCTTTTTCCAAGGAATCAACACAAAGTGTTTTTAAATCTAACTGGGCGCATCTGATTGCGCAGGCATAAGCAGAAGGGCCAGCGCCTAGTATAATGACATCGTACTTAACTTTTAACTTGGACATTGTTATATGTTTAAGAGCAAATGAGCGGGCGCTTCAAGGCATTCTTTTATAGTCACTAAAAATTGTACGGCATCTCGACCATCGACTAGCCTGTGGTCGTAAGATAACGCCAAGTACATGATCGGCCTAATAACGATTAGACCGTTTTCTACAACTGCTCGATCTTTAATTGCGTGCATGCCTAAAATTGCACACTGGGGTGGATTGAGTATTGGGGTAGATAGCATGGAGCCAAAAATACCGCCGTTAGTGATAGTAAATGTTCCACCTTTCAAATCATCAAAGCTCAATGTACTTGCGCGGGCTTTTTCACCAAAATCAACAATACCTTTCTCTATGCCTGCGAAATCGAGTTGATCGGCATCACGTAAGACAGGAACAATCAAACCACGAGGAGAACTTATAGCAATACCGATATCGTAATAACCATGATAAATAATATCAGTGTTATCAATTGAAGCATTAATAGCCGGGAAGCGTTTTAAGGCTTCAATTGATGCTTTTACAAAAAATGACATAAAGCCCAGCTTTGTGCTGTGTTTTTGTTCAAACCGAGTTTTATATTGATTACGAAGCTCAATAATATTGTGCATATCGACTTCATTGAACGTCGTCAACATTGCCGCATTTTGTTGCGCTTGAAGTAGGCGTTCGGCAATTTTTGCCCTTAACCGTGTCATTGCAACACGCTGTTCAGGTCGATGCCCCGTACTAGTAATTGCTACCGTTGGTTCGACTAACTCTCTGGGTTTCTGTTTAATTTCAGGTGTCGGTATTATCTCAAGTGCTTTTGTTTCTACCGATTGCTGCGTGTTGAGATGGTCTAAGACATCTCCTTTAGTTAGACGTCCATCTTTGCCACTACCTTTGATCAAAGCTGGATCGAGTGTATTTTCATGTACTAGTCGGCGTACGGACGGGCTTAACGGAATTGCCGCGTCCTTAATAGGCAATTCTTTTTCTGCAATAATATTGGTTGATCGGCTTGTTTGTGGCTCAATTTTAGCCAAAAGCTCCCCTGCATTAACAATTTCCCCATTTTCTTTGAGAATTGTTGAAAGCACGCCAGACTCAGGTGCAGGAACCTCAAGTACAACTTTATCTGTTTCCAAATCTACAAGGTTTTCATTTTTTTGGATGCTGTCACCAGGTTTCTTATGCCATGCAACGACAGTAGCATCGGAAACAGATTCCGGTAAGTTAGGGACTACGACTTCAATGTTCATGTTATTTTCCTGAAGGGTTACCGTATAAGGCAGATTGTACGACCGCTTTTTGTTGTTTTATATGGACGTGAAAATGCCCAACGGCAGGTGATGCTGATGCTTCACGTCCTGCATATCTCACGTTAATATGGGTTTCCAGATTGTCTGTAAAATGATGTTTTGACTGATACCATGCTCCCTGGTTTTGTGGTTCTTCCTGACACCAGACGAACTCTTTCAAATTTTTATATCTCGCAACTTCAGTTTTAAAATGATCTGCCGGAAAAGGATATAGTTGTTCAATGCGTGCAATAGCGGTATTTGTAAGGTTATCTTGCCGACGTACTTCCAGTAAATCGAAGTACACCTTCCCAGAGCAAAAAACTAGACGAGTTACTGCCTTGGGATCTAAGGCATCTTGTTCCCCGATAACAGGTTGAAATTCACCATCAGTAAGATCTTCAAGCGTAGATACTGCAAATTTATGTCTTAATAGACTTTTTGGACTCATAACAATAAGCGGTTTTCTATATACCCGAATCAGTTGGCGTCGTAATAAATGGAAAATTTGCGCGGGCGTAGTCGGATAACAAACTTGTATGTTATGTTCGGCGCAAAGCTGTAAATAACGTTCCAGTCTAGCAGAAGAATGTTCAGGACCTTGGCCTTCAAAGCCGTGGGGCAGCAGCATAACGAGTCCACACAGGCGTCCCCATTTGGTTTCACCAGAGCTAATAAACTGGTCGATCACGACCTGAGCACCATTGGCAAAATCACCAAATTGAGCCTCCCAAACAACTAAAGTATTAGGCATGGTCGTGCTGTAGCCGTATTCAAAACCCAATACACCTGCTTCAGAAAGCAAAGAGTCGTAAATTTGAGCGCGGCCTTGGTCTTTATCAAGATGCTTAAGGGGTTTGTAGGTTTTATTATTAATTTGGTTGTGCAGCACAGCGTGACGGTGAACAAAAGTCCCCCTTCCCACATCCTGACCGGTTAGCCTGACATGAAAATTACCCATAAGCAAAGTAGCATACGCCATGTTTTCAGCAAAGCCCCAGTCCAAAGGCATTCCACCAGCAGCCATTTTGCGGCGGTTATCCATAACCTTAGCAACTCTAGGGTGCAATTCAAAACCAGTGGGTAGACGCAGCATTCGGTCATTACAAAAACGCAAATGATCGATAGAAACCGCAGTGCGTGCAGGAACACCCCAGTCTTGATTCAAGTAGTTATTCCATTGGGCACTGTACGAATAAATATTGCTATCCAGAACCGGTCTTGAAACGCTAACACCAGCCTCAAGTTGTTGCTGATAAGCCGCTTCCATAGCGGTTGATTGTTTTTCCGTAATTGTGTTTTCCCTGATTAGTTTTTCTGCATAAAGCTTACGAGTGGTTTTGTGATTGCGGATTTTTTTGTACATTAGCGGCTGGGTGGTAGCCGGTTCATCGGCTTCATTATGACCCAAGCGGCGATAACAGATAAGATCTATCACGACATCTTTGTTAAAGGTCATCCTGAAATCAAGTGCCAGTTTGGTAACAAAAAGGACTGCTTCTGGATCATCACCATTGACATGGAAAACCGGTGCCTGAATCATACTGGCTACATCTGTGCAATACAGCGTTGAGCGTGCATCTAAGGGGTTGCTGGTAGTAAAACCGATTTGGTTATTAATGACAATATGGACAGTACCACCGGTATTAAAAGCACGCGTTTGCGACATATTTAATGTCTCCATGATGATACCTTGCCCAGAAAATGCAGCGTCACCATGAATTAGCACGGGGATTACAGTGTTTTTGCCATCTTTTCCAGCACGATCTTGACGAGCTTTTACTGAACCTTCAACCACTGGGTTTATAATTTCCAGATGGGACGGATTAAACGCTAGCGTCAAATGAACAGGGCCGCCAGGAGTTGCAATATCAGAAGAAAACCCCATATGATATTTAACATCACCTGAGCTTACCCCTGGAGATGGCGGAGTTGTACCGGCGAATTCATTGAACAAGCTAGAAGGGCTTTTGCCCAAGATGTTGGTTAGGACGTTAAGTCGACCACGATGTGCCATACCAATTACGATTTCCTTCACCCCTTTTGTGCCGGAGTTTTGAATAAATTCGTCTAAAATCGGGATCAACGACTCGCCACCCTCAAGCGAAAAACGTTTTTGGCCGACAAATTTATTCTGTAAATAATGTTCGATACCTTCCGCAGCGGTCAGTAATTGTAAAAGCCACAGTTTTTTTTCAGGATCTATTTTTAATTCAGTCGTGTAGCTTTCAATGCGAGTAATTACCCAGCGTCTAATATTCGTATCGACGATATGCATATACTCAGAGCCAATACTACCGCAATAAATTTCCCGTAGACGGCTGATAATATCCCGTAAAGGCAATCGATCGGCTCCATAGAGGCTCCGGTGTCAAACAAGGTGTCCATATCCAGCTCGGACAGGCCATAATAAGCAGGATCCATATCCGTTGGCGGTGAAAGGTCTCTTCCAAGTGGATTATTGTTAGCGATCTGGTGTCCACGAACGCGATAATGGTTAATTAGCCTGGCGACCGCTGATTGTTTTTTTACGCTTTCTTCTGTAAATCCTTGCAGTTGTGCGATTCTGCTTTGCGGCTTTAATGCCAGTTGCCCAAAACGTTCTACGATGGGACTGTGCGGAATTTCATAATTAGCGCCATTGTGGATTTCACGAAATTGTTCTCGCCAGCCCGGCTCAACCGATTCTGGGTCTTCCAGAAATCGCTCATAAAGGTTTTCAATAAAGGAAGCATTGCCGCCGTTAAGCGAGGAAGAGTCTTGAAAAAATTTAAGTAGTGACATTAGGGGATATCCACATGATTCTGCGAAAGCTACTTACAAAAAGAACTTCAGAAAACAAAAAAAGTTCATTTTAATACTGGTAATACATGGAAAGATTTGGTTATCAGACCATGTCAGGTTAAACATGATCAAATCATACTTTATGATTATTAAGGTAAGCAGAAAAATCCGGTTCATATAAGCGGATAAAGACTATTCCTAACAACCTTTCTTTAATTAAACCTATGCTTGTATATTAGCAAGGTATAGCATTTTTTTCGACAAAAACTATGCTATAGTCTGATTTTAAAGCATTATCGTTTTGATTTATCTGATAGGGTTAGTATATTTATGCCAGAAAATAAAAATATCGTCATTAAAGTTAAATACCCCTCACCTGGAAAAACATCAGGAAAGCCTGTTTCAGATTCCGGCATGACAACTGAATGGAATTTTAAACGCATAGGATTGGCACTAGGCAGTGTTCTGATGGTTCTTATGGCATTGTTTTATGTCGCCGATAGTGGCGATCAAAAGAGCGATACCAGTACGCAGTTAGCCCTGCCAGAGCAAGTTACTGAAATTAAGGGTCAACCCGATGCGGTTATTGATACCACGATAAAACCCAAATTAGAAAAAAATAAGCTAGTCGTCAGGGCGCAATTAACAAGTGGAATTAAAAAAAGCGAACCTGTTGATAGTTTAACGTTACCGCTAAAAATAGGTAAAAAAGAGACCTTATGGATTCATTACTTCGTCGAATTAAAAGGGATGCAAGGTAAAGCCGTTTTCCATGAGTGGTGGTTGAATGGTGAGCTTATATCGCGAAAGAAAGTCAACATATCATCTGATCCATGGCGTACAGCAAGTAAACAAATGGTTACTTACACGGCAAATAATGATTGGATAGTTAGAGTGGTCGATGAATCTAGAAACAAGCTAGCAGAGCAAAGCTTTAATCTAGAATTAAAATAAACTTAAGGAAGGACTTATCCACAGTAAGCATTAAATTATAGTGAGCTATATTTAGTAATAATTTATTATTGCGTTATTCCTTAATAAGGGAATGCTAAAATGTTGCCGATTTATATTGACCAAGGGATAGTAAAAATGAGTGATTATCAAAATCTTTCCGAAAACGAACTAAAAGCAGTTATTGAGCGGGCGGAAATAGCGTTAAAAAACAAGCAAGCCAACAAACGAAAAGAAGTTATTGCCAAGATTAAAGAGTTGGCCGCATCTATAGATGCTACCGTAGAAATTCATGAAGAAGGAAAGAAAGCCCAACGTGCGGCTTCCAAAATTCCTGTCAAATATCGCCATCCTAAAGATGCCGACAAAACTTGGACGGGGCGAGGAATGACACCTAAATGGATGCAAGCCTTACTTGATAAGGGACATGACCGCACTGAGTTTAAGGTCTAGTTACAACCGATAGCCAAACCGACGATTTTAGACTGAACTTAGCTGAACTAGCTTAAACCTGATCTGACAGTTATCGAATTTTCAGGGTGTTTGTCAGTTGTTATTTGGTTCAGGTTATTTCCATCCCAAATCAATTCTCCACTTTTCAAAGTTTCCATTGGCGTTCGGTCATTGCAAACCATAATCAAATTAGTTTTGATGGAGTTGAAAAAGCTTGTTATGGAAATCGTCTTTCAATTTTTTCTATAATTCAGTGTGTTTTTTACATGCAAGTAATATCTATATTTTTTAATAATATAGATAATATTAGCGGTAAATATTGACGCTCTTTTTCTTATAAATTTTCACTAGATTTCAATGTATTTTCCAACCTCTGCCCACTATTTGTTGCGCCACGGTAGACCCTTGTGGCTTTCCTATAGCTATATTCATGACCTAAGTGATTACCCTCCTTTCATTTAAACAATAGCCTACTTGCCCCCTTTTCTGGCCATATCTTATTGGCTTGATTTTTTTGTTTATCCACTTTGGGGGTATTCAATTTTTAAATGTAATGAAATATCTGGGTTAGAATCCGACCTGTGTAATTTAGTGCTAATATTTTAGAATTATCTCTTTTAAAAACTGGCTATACTTTCATTAAGCATAGCCAAATTAACTGCCGTAATTGAAAAAACTTTGCGCAAGGTTATTTGGAGTCTCTTCTTAATTATCTTGTATATTCTTTTGTATATGGCGGGACTTAAAAAAATAGGAATTCTAAAACCGGCACTCAAAATCAGCTTTGCCCTGGTTTTGCTAACTGCTTGTTTATTTTTAAGTGCCGAATTATTGGGCTTTACACCTAACGAATCTAAATTTCTATTATCTGCGCGTAAACAAGTAAGTGAAGCGCTAGCTATTCAATTTTCAATTTTCGCTCCAGGCCAAGATCCAAAAAATATACAAAAAATGCTAAGTGCTGTAGTCAAGCGTAATCCAGAAATTGAATCAGCAGGTATTCGACTGGAAAATGGGCCGCTCATTTTTCAGATAGGCGATCACTCAAACAAATGGCATAGTTACATTAAGGGTAAATCTACGTCTACTCATTTGGTTGTCCCTATCTTACAAAATGGTGAACCTTGGGGAAATGTTGAAATAAAGTTTCTGCCGCTTCGAGGTGAGTCAAAGTATGATTTCTTCCAACAGTCTTTTTTCAAGTTGGGCAGTTTTGTTTCGATAATCGGCTTCTTTGTCTATCTGGCATTCATGCTTAGGACACTAAGATCACTTGATCCTTCCGCAGTTATCCCTGATCGAGTGAATGCCGCATTTGACACCTTGACTGAAGGCATAATAATCCTCGACGAACATGAGCAAATAGTCTTAGCAAATAAAGCCATTACCGAAAAATTGGCCCGTCCGATGTCATCATTGATCGGTGTAAAACTATCCACACTCAAGTGGCTAAAGTCTAATAGTGAGCATAAAGAGCAAAAATTCCCCTGGCAAAATGTATTGAATTCCGGCAAGAGTTCAATAGGATCCCAATTAAGCCTTGCCTCTTCAAATGACAAGCCCTTTAAATTTGTGATCAATGCATCTCCGATTCAAAGTGAAAATTCAGTTACGCAAGGCGTACTAATTACCCTTGATGACATCACTGAACTCGAAGAGCGTAATACCGCACTCGAAACTATGGTGAATCGATTAGAGGAAACAAAAGCACAGGTTCAACAACAAAATAAAGAATTGAATTTCCTGGCAACCCGTGATTCTCTTACAGGATGTTTAAATAGAAGGACATTTACTGAACAATTTGATAAAGCGTTTTCGGAAGCACAGCAAAACAACTTGGAGCTGTCTTATATCATGGCTGACCTTGATCATTTTAAAGCGGTCAATGACAATTTCGGCCATGCCGTAGGGGATTCTGTGATTAAATTATTTGCAGAAATTCTCCAGTCGAATACCCGTAAAGTGGATTATGTCTGCCGTTATGGAGGTGAGGAGTTTTGCATCGCACTTCCAGGCTTAACGTCTGAAGAAGCTTATATTTTGGCAGAGCGTTTGCGGTTACGTATAAAAGATGAATCGACAAAAAACTTCAAAGCCGGACCCAGAGTGACAGCCAGCTTTGGTGTCGCAAGCATCAAAAACAATCCTTCCAATTCCATAGAATTTATTGGTTTTGCTGATCAAGCGTTATACGCTGCAAAGGATTCAGGCAGAAACCGGGTTGTAATTTGGCAACCAAAACCTGATGCCAAAGATTCTGCTGAATCTAAGGACGATTTCAGTGCAGAAAATAAACAAAATATTAATGAAAAAAACAAAATAGAAGCGGGAAGCATGTCTCAGTTGCAGCTAAGGGTGGCTGAACTTGAAAGTATTGCCTCGCAGTTTTCTGCTGAACTTGAATATACGAAAAACTATGACGCTCTTACAGGGCTGCCCAACCAAATTTTATTCTATGACCGTATTGGCCAGGTTATCGAACGTGGCAACCGATATGACCAATTAGCTGCAATACTGATTATTGACATTGGCACATTAGGCCAGATCAATAGCACTTTTGGACGTAGCGCAGGTGATAAGCTGTTACTGGGAATTTCTGATCGATTAAAATCCACTTTCAGGAAATACGATGGTATTTCAAGGTTAACTGTCTCCAGATTTGGCGGTGATGAGTTTGCTGTATTGCTGACCGACTTGGCCACCAAGGAAGCTGTAACCTGGATTGTCAATCGTTTGCTGGAATCCCTGTCTGAACCTGTCGAAATTGACGGCAACAGTATCTTTTTGGCTAATCATGTTGGAATCAGCTTATATCCTTCGGATGCTAACAGTCCTGAAGATTTAATCAATAACGCAATGACAGCAAAAAAATACAGTAAACAATCGGGGAGTGACAGCCATTACCAATTCTTTGACGATCATATGCAAAACCTTTCGATTAAGCAGGTTAATCTGGATAAAGAAATACGGCGAGCCATCAAACATGATGAGTGGGAATTGTTATACCAGCCCAAAATGGCTCTTAAGACTAAGACAATTGTCGGTGTTGAAGCATTAATTCGCTGGAACCATCCTACGCGAGGATTACTTTCACCTTTTGAGTTTATTGATTTTGCGGAACAACGGGGACTAATAATTCCTATTGGTGACTGGGTAATAAAAACTGCCTGCCTCCAATTAAAGGAATGGGCAAAAATAGGTTTAAGCGATTGTAAAATTGCCGTCAATTTGTCTGCAGTGCAATTAAGGCAGGAGGATTTTGTCACTAAAGTGCTTCATATCCTTGACGAAGTCGGTATTCCTCCTCGGCAACTTGAGTTAGAAGTTACCGAATCAACTTTAATGAACAATTTTAAAGTTGCATTGACATCATTGAAAAGGCTCAACAGCAGGGGGATCACAATTGCTATTGATGATTTCGGTACCGGTTATTCTTCCTTAAGTTACCTTAAAAATTTACCTATTGATACTTTAAAAATTGATAGGGCTTTTATTAAGGATATTTGTACGGATGAAAAAGACAAACAAATTGTCAACGCCTTGATTACAATGGCTCATTCTATGGAAATGATAGTCGTTGCCGAAGGGGTTGAAGAACAAAACCAACTAGATTTATTAGCCCAGTATTCTTGTGATGAAATCCAAGGTTACCTGCTAAGTAAACCTATTTCTGCCAATCTGATTACCGACATGTTAACCAAATCAAGGCATCAAAAAGTCTGAGTGCCGTGAGTACCCTTTTTATACCAGGCTAAAATATTATTCATTCCTTGTTTCGATAACATCTTCTTTTTCCATTTGTTTATTATTTTTCGAATCAGTTACATCTACATCCCCTTCGCTTACATTATTCTCTTTAACGGTTTTTCTTCTTTTCGATGCCGTTAATATTGGTATAGGATCGAACCGTCTAAAGAGCGGAATAGTTGATAAGAGGCTAGTCAATAATGCTCCGCCCCTTAAAATCCAGCTAACATAACCCGCAGTCAATGCGACTGTTGTCCCTAACATGATTTGTACATCAATCTGTTTAGTGTTTTCAACTAAATCCGACTGGTCAAACTGGTGACGAATACGGTTAAGTGTATTCTCAAACTCTTGTTCTATATCTTTTGTTTCTTTATTTGCTTCGACAATATTCTCAATCTTACCAGTATATTTAAAGATGTTTCCAGAGTGTCGATTATTGTCAATAGCTTCTGTTTCAGTACTTGTTAATTGTTTGCTGTTGAAACCAGATACAGAAGAATCCTCAAATTTTTTAATTAACGCTTCGATATATGAACCCAAATTGGTAATTACTTCTGGTTCACTAACAATATTATCTTCCTTATTGAGGAATATTTCATCGCCAATCTTTAAAGTTTGTGGAGATAATATATCTGTGTCAATGACCACTAATGAATAAGCAGCGCTGCTATTTATAGAGCCAAGGGAAAGCGGATTTGATGTTATATTTGGAATATTCGACGTAACATTAACCGGAGTTATATCCATAATGGCTGAAGCTGTGCTAGAACTAAAGGCCGAAGGATCAATGGGTTCAATAATATTGGCATAAACTGGATTGGCATTTGTTGAAGAATTATAAAATGTCTGATCCCAGGCTTTAAAACCGAAGCTAGCAGCTTCACCATTATTTGAGGCCGGAATATAACGTACTTGACTAGTAGCATTTAACAATAAAGCATTCTCGGTAGATACATTTCCAATATCAGTCCAGGCAACACCATCGCTTGAAAACTGCCAAGTTCCATTACCTTTTACATAAGTGACTGCAATACCCGTAACAGCTTCGCTATCCACATCACTCCAAGATACCTTTGATAATATCGATGTTAGAGTTGTAGCAGAAGACACACTGCCTTCATTAGTTGATGCAAGTTTTATATTAGTGGAGCCAATAAGCGTAGGGGCATCGTTTATCGGCAAGATGTCCATGCTGGCTTTACCAAAGACAATGCCCCCATTGCCGTCGGTAATGGTGTATGAAAAACTGACAGAAGTGTCATCGTTTAATCCCGGGGTGTAGCGCCACGTGCCGTTGCCGTTGTCGACTAGGTTGCCATAACCTCTAGCAATAACTAAGTTGTTTACTTTGAGATGAGGGCTGTCGATATCGACCGCATTGGCAAGTAGTTGCGCCTGAGTGATGATGCGAGTGCCACTGTCTTCGTCTATGGCGGTTAAGGTAACTGGGCTAGTTGTTGAAGCAACATCGTCCAGGTTGGCGATGGCCAGGGACACGGCTTGGCTGGACGCGTTGCCGGCGGCGTCGGTGGCGGTGACCGAAAAGCTGTAGCTGGGCTTTGCCTCAAAATTGGGGTTGGCCAGCAGGGTGACCGCACCGGTCGTGGCATCGATGCTGAACAGGGCGGCATCCGTGCCGCCCAGGCTGTAACTGGTGCTGCCGGTGGCGGTGTCGCCGGAATCCGTTGACGTGGCGGTATAAATGACCTGTCCCGCCCCGCTGTTCTCGTTGATGGCGGTGGCGACCGAACCTGAAGTGACCGTCGGGGCGACTTCATCGAGGTTGGCGATGGCCAGGGACACGGCTTGGCTGGACGCGTTGCCGGCGGCGTCGGTGGCGGTGACCGAAAAGCTGTAGCTGGGCTTTGCCTCAAAATTGGGGTTGGCCAGCAGGGTGACCGCACCGGTCGCGGCGTTGATGCTGAACAACGCCGCATCCGTGCCGCCCAGGCTGTAACTGGTGCTGCCGGTGGCGGTGTCGCCGGAATCCGTTGACGTGGCGGTATAAATGACCTGTCCCGCCCCGCTGTTCTCGTTGATGGCGGTGGCGACCGAACCTGAAGTGACCGTCGGGGCGACTTCATCGAGGTTGGCGATGGCCAGGGACACGGCTTGGCTGGACGCGTTGCCGGCGGCATCGGTGGCGGTGACCGAAAAGCTGTAGCTGGGCTTTGCCTCAAAATTGGGGTTGGCCAGCAGGGTGACCGCACCGGTCGCGGCGTTGATGCTGAACAACGCCGCATCCGTGCCGCCCAGGCTGTAACTGGTGCTGCCGGTGGCGGTGTCGCCGGAATCCGTTGACGTGGCGGTATAAATGACCTGTCCCGCCCCGCTGTTCTCGTTGATGGCGGTGGCGACCGAACCTGAAGTGACCGTCGGGGCGACTTCATCGAGGTTGGCGATGGCCAGGGACACGGCTTGGCTGGACGCGTTGCCGGCGGCGTCGGTGGCGGTGACCGAAAAGCTGTAGCTGGGCTTTGCCTCAAAATTGGGGTTGGCCAGCAGGGTGACCGCACCGGTCGCGGCGTTGATGCTGAACAACGCCGCATCCGTGCCGCCCAGGCTGTAACTGGTGCTGCCGGTGGCGGTGTCGCCGGAATCCGTTGACGTGGCGGTATAAATGACCTGTCCCGCCCCGCTGTTCTCGTTGATGGCGGTGGCGACCGAACCTGAAGTGACCGTCGGGGCGACTTCATCGAGGTTGGCGATGGCCAGGGACACGGCTTGGCTGGACGCGTTGCCGGCGGCATCGGTGGCGGTGACCGAAAAGCTGTAGCTGGGCTTTGCCTCAAAATTGGGGTTGGCCAGCAGGGTGACCGCACCGGTCGCGGCGTTGATGCTGAACAACGCCGCATCCGTGCCGCCCAGGCTGTAACTGGTGCTGCCGGTGGCGGTGTCGCCGGAATCCGTTGACGTGGCGGTATAAATGACCTGTCCCGCCCCGCTGTTCTCGTTGATGGCGGTGGCGACCGAACCTGAAGTGACCGTCGGGGCGACTTCATCGAGGTTGGCGATGGCCAGGGACACGGCTTGGCTGGACGCGTTGCCGGCGGCGTCGGTGGCGGTGACCGAAAAGCTGTAGCTGGGCTTTGCCTCAAAATTGGGGTTGGCCAGCAGGGTGACCGCACCGGTCGCGGCGTTGATGCTGAACAACGCCGCATCCGTGCCGCCCAGGCTGTAACTGGTGCTGCCGGTGGCGGTGTCGCCGGAATCCGTTGACGTGGCGGTATAAATGACCTGTCCCGCCCCGCTGTTCTCGTTGATGGCGGTGGCGACCGAACCTGAAGTGACCGTCGGGGCGACTTCATCGAGGTTGGCGATGGCCAGGGACACGGCTTGGCTGGACGCGTTGCCGGCGGCATCGGTGGCGGTGACCGAAAAGCTGTAGCTGGGCTTTGCCTCAAAATTGGGGTTGGCCAGCAGGGTGACCGCACCGGTCGCGGCGTTGATGCTGAACAACGCCGCATCCGTGCCGCCCAGGCTGTAACTGGTGCTGCCGGTGGCGGTGTCGCCGGAATCCGTTGACGTGGCGGTATAAATGACCTGTCCCGCCCCGCTGTTCTCGTTGATGGCGGTGGCGACCGAACCTGAAGTGACCGTCGGGGCGACTTCATCGAGGTTGGCGATGGCCAGGGACACGGCTTGGCTGGACGCGTTGCCGGCGGCATCGGTGGCGGTGACCGAAAAGCTGTAGCTGGGCTTTGCCTCAAAATTGGGGTTGGCCAGCAGGGTGACCGCACCGGTCGCGGCGTTGATGCTGAACAACGCCGCATCCGTGCCGCCCAGGCTGTAACTGGTGCTGCCGGTGGCGGTGTCGCCGGAATCCGTTGACGTGGCGGTATAAATGACCTGTCCCGCCCCGCTGTTCTCGTTGATGGCGGTGGCGACCGAACCTGAAGTGACCGTCGGGGCGACTTCATCGAGGTTGGCGATGGCCAGGGACACGGCTTGGCTGGACGCGTTGCCGGCGGCGTCGGTGGCGGTGACCGAAAAGCTGTAGCTGGGCTTTGCCTCAAAATTGGGGTTGGCCAGCAGGGTGACCGCACCGGTCGCGGCGTTGATGCTGAACAACGCCGCATCCGTGCCGCCCAGGCTGTAACTGGTGCTGCCGGTGGCGGTGTCGCCGGAATCCGTTGACGTGGCGGTATAAATGACCTGTCCCGCCCCGCTGTTCTCGTTGATGGCGGTGGCGACCGAACCTGAAGTGACCGTCGGGGCGACTTCATCGAGGTTGGCGATGGCCAGGGACACGGCTTGGCTGGACGCGTTGCCGGCGGCATCGGTGGCGGTGACCGAAAAGCTGTAGCTGGGCTTTGCCTCAAAATTGGGGTTGGCCAGCAGGGTGACCGCACCGGTCGCGGCGTTGATGCTGAACAACGCCGCATCCGTGCCGCCCAGGCTGTAACTGGTGCTGCCGGTGGCGGTGTCGCCGGAATCCGTTGACGTGGCGGTATAAATGACCTGTCCCGCCCCGCTGTTCTCGTTGATGGCGGTGGCGACCGAACCTGAAGTGACCGTCGGGGCGACTTCATCGAGGTTGGCGATGGCCAGGGACACGGCTTGGCTGGACGCGTTGCCGGCGGCATCGGTGGCGGTGACCGAAAAGCTGTAGCTGGGCTTTGCCTCAAAATTGGGGTTGGCCAGCAGGGTGACCGCACCGGTCGCGGCGTTGATGCTGAACAACGCCGCATCCGTGCCGCCCAGGCTGTAACTGGTGCTGCCGGTGGCGGTGTCGCCGGAATCCGTTGACGTGGCGGTATAAATGACCTGTCCCGCCCCGCTGTTCTCGTTGATGGCGGTGGCGACCGAACCTGAAGTGACCGTCGGGGCGACTTCATCGAGGTTGGCGATGGCCAGGGACACGGCTTGGCTGGACGCGTTGCCGGCGGCATCGGTGGCGGTGACCGAAAAGCTGTAGCTGGGCTTTGCCTCAAAATTGGGGTTGGCCAGCAGGGTGACCGCACCGGTCGCGGCGTTGATGCTGAACAACGCCGCATCCGTGCCGCCCAGGCTGTAACTGGTGCTGCCGGTGGCGGTGTCGCCGGAATCCGTTGACGTGGCGGTATAAATGACCTGTCCCGCCCCGCTGTTCTCGTTGATGGCGGTGGCGACCGAACCTGAAGTGACCGTCGGGGCGACTTCATCGAGGTTGGCGATGGCCAGGGACACGGCTTGGCTGGACGCGTTGCCGGCGGCGTCGGTGGCGGTGACCGAAAAGCTGTAGCTGGGCTTTGCCTCAAAATTGGGGTTGGCCAGCAGGGTGACCGCACCGGTCGCGGCGTTGATGCTGAACAACGCCGCATCCGTGCCGCCCAGGCTGTAACTGGTGCTGCCGGTGGCGGTGTCGCCGGAATCCGTTGACGTGGCGGTATAAATGACCTGTCCCGCCCCGCTGTTCTCGTTGATGGCGGTGGCGACCGAACCTGAAGTGACCGTCGGGGCGACTTCATCGAGGTTGGCGATGGCCAGGGACACGGCTTGGCTGGACGCGTTGCCGGCGGCGTCGGTGGCGGTGACCGAAAAGCTGTAGCTGGGCTTTGCCTCAAAATTGGGGTTGGCCAGCAGGGTGACCGCACCGGTCGCGGCGTTGATGCTGAACAACGCCGCATCCGTGCCGCCCAGGCTGTAACTGGTGCTGCCGGTGGCGGTGTCGCCGGAATCCGTTGACGTGGCGGTATAAATGACCTGTCCCGCCCCGCTGTTCTCGTTGATGGCGGTGGCGACCGAACCTGAAGTGACCGTCGGGGCGACTTCATCGAGGTTGGCGATGGCCAGGGACACGGCTTGGCTGGACGCGTTGCCGGCGGCATCGGTGGCGGTGACCGAAAAGCTGTAGCTGGGCTTTGCCTCAAAATTGGGGTTGGCCAGCAGGGTGACCGCACCGGTCGCGGCGTTGATGCTGAACAACGCCGCATCCGTGCCGCCCAGGCTGTAACTGGTGCTGCCGGTGGCGGTGTCGCCGGAATCCGTTGACGTGGCGGTATAAATGACCTGTCCCGCCCCGCTGTTCTCGTTGATGGCGGTGGCGACCGAACCTGAAGTGACCGTCGGGGCGACTTCATCGAGGTTGGCGATGGCCAGGGACACGGCTTGGCTGGACGCGTTGCCGGCGGCATCGGTGGCGGTGACCGAAAAGCTGTAGCTGGGCTTTGCCTCAAAATTGGGGTTGGCCAGCAGGGTGACCGCACCGGTCGCGGCGTTGATGCTGAACAACGCCGCATCGCATCGAGGTTGGCGATGGCCAGGGACACGGCTTGGCTGGACGCGTTGCCGGCGGCATCGGTGGCGGTGACCGAAAAGCTGTAGCTGGGCTTTGCCTCAAAATTGGGGTTGGCCAGCAGGGTGACCGCACCGGTCGCGGCGTTGATGCTGAACAACGCCGCATCCGTGCCGCCCAGGCTGTAACTGGTGCTGCCGGTGGCGGTGTCGCCGGAATCCGTTGACGTGGCGGTATAAATGACCTGTCCCGCCCCGCTGTTCTCGTTGATGGCGGTGGCGACCGAACCTGAAGTGACCGTCGGGGCGACTTCATCGAGGTTGGCGATGGCCAGGGACACGGCTTGGCTGGACGCGTTGCCGGCGGCGTCGGTGGCGGTGACCGAAAAGCTGTAGCTGGGCTTTGCCTCAAAATTGGGGTTGGCCAGCAGGGTGACCGCACCGGTCGCGGCGTTGATGCTGAACAACGCCGCATCCGTGCCGCCCAGGCTGTAACTGGTGCTGCCGGTGGCGGTGTCGCCGGAATCCGTTGACGTGGCGGTATAAATGACCTGTCCCGCCCCGCTGTTCTCGTTGATGGCGGTGGCGACCGAACCTGAAGTGACCGTCGGGGCGACTTCATCGAGGTTGGCGATGGCCAGGGACACGGCTTGGCTGGACGCGTTGCCGGCGGCGTCGGTGGCGGTGACCGAAAAGCTGTAGCTGGGCTTTGCCTCAAAATTGGGGTTGGCCAGCAGGGTGACCGCACCGGTCGCGGCGTTGATGCTGAACAACGCCGCATCCGTGCCGCCCAGGCTGTAACTGGTGCTGCCGGTGGCGGTGTCGCCGGAATCCGTTGACGTGGCGGTATAAATGACCTGTCCCGCCCCGCTGTTCTCGTTGATGGCGGTGGCGACCGAACCTGAAGTGACCGTCGGGGCGACTTCATCGAGGTTGGCGATGGCCAGGGACACGGCTTGGCTGGACGCGTTGCCGGCGGCGTCGGTGGCGGTGACCGAAAAGCTGTAGCTGGGCTTTGCCTCAAAATTGGGGTTGGCCAGCAGGGTGACCGCACCGGTCGCGGCGTTGATGCTGAACAACGCCGCATCCGTGCCGCCCAGGCTGTAACTGGTGCTGCCGGTGGCGGTGTCGCCGGAATCCGTTGACGTGGCGGTATAAATGACCTGTCCCGCCCCGCTGTTCTCGTTGATGGCGGTGGCGACCGAACCTGAAGTGACCGTCGGGGCGACTTCATCGAGGTTGGCGATGGCCAGGGACACGGCTTGGCTGGACGCGTTGCCGGCGGCGTCGGTGGCGGTGACCGAAAAGCTGTAGCTGGGCTTTGCCTCAAAATTGGGGTTGGCCAGCAGGGTGACCGCACCGGTCGCGGCGTTGATGCTGAACAACGCCGCATCCGTGCCGCCCAGGCTGTAACTGGTGCTGCCGGTGGCGGTGTCGCCGGAATCCGTTGACGTGGCGGTATAAATGACCTGTCCCGCGCCGCTGTTCTCGTTGATGGCGGTGGCGACCGAACCTGAAGTGACCGTCGGGGCGACTTCATCGAGGTTGGCGATGGCCAGGGACACGGCTTGGCTGGACGCGTTGCCGGCGGCGTCGGTGGCGGTGACCGAAAAGCTGTAGCTGGGCTTTGCCTCAAAATTGGGGTTGGCCAGCAGGGTGACCGCACCGGTCGCGGCGTTGATGCTGAACAACGCCGCATCCGTGCCGCCCAGGCTGTAACTGGTGCTGCCGGTGGCGGTGTCGCCGGAATCCGTTGACGTGGCGGTATAAATGACCTGTCCCGCGCCGCTGTTCTCGTTGATGGCGGTGGCGACCGAACCTGAAGTGACCGTCGGGGCGACTTCATCGAGGTTGGCGATGGCCAGGGACACGGCTTGGCTGGACGCGTTGCCGGCGGCATCGGTGGCGGTGACCGAAAAGCTGTAGCTGGGCTTTGCCTCAAAATTGGGGTTGGCCAGCAGGGTGACCGCACCGGTCGCGGCGTTGATGCTGAACAACGCCGCATCCGTGCCGCCCAGGCTGTAACTGGTGCTGCCGGTGGCGGTGTCGCCGGAATCCGTTGACGTGGCGGTATAAATGACCTGTCCTGCGCCGCTGTTCTCGTTGATGGCGGTGGCGACCGAACCTGAAGTGACCGTCGGGGCGACTTCATCGAGGTTGGCGATGGCCAGGGACACGGCTTGGCTGGACGCGTTGCCGGCGGCGTCGGTGGCGATGACCGAGAAGCTGTAGCTGGGCTTTGCCTCAAAATTGGGGTTGGCCAGCAGGGTGACCGCACCGGTCGCGGCGTTGATGCTGAACAACGCCGCATCCGTGCCGCCCAGGCTGTAACTGGTGCTGCCGGTGGCGGTGTCGCCGGAATCCGTTGACGTGGCGGTATAAATGACCTGGCCTGCGCCGCTGTTCTCGTTGATGGCGGTGGCGACCGAACCTGAAGTGACCGTCGGGGCGACTTCATCGAGGTTGGCGATGGCCAGGGACACGGCTTGGCTGGACGCGTTGCCGGCGGCGTCGGTGGCTATCACCGAGAAACTGTAACTGGGCTTTGCCTCAAAATTGGGGTTGGCCAGCAGGGTGACCGCACCGGTCGCGGCGTTGATGCTGAACAACGCCGCATCCGTGCCGCCCAGGCTGTAACTGGTGCTGCCGGTGGCGGTGTCGCCGGAATCCGTTGACGTGGCGGTATAAATGACCTGGCCTGCGCCGCTGTTCTCGTTGATGGCGGTGGCGACCGAACCTGAAGTGACCGTCGGGGCGACTTCATCGAGGTTGGCGATGGCCAGGGACACGGCTTGGCTGGACGCGTTGCCGGCGGCGTCGGTGGCGGTGACCGAAAAGCTGTAGCTGGGCTTTGCCTCAAAATTGGGGTTGGCCAGCAGGGTGACCGCACCGGTCGCGGCGTTGATGCTGAACAACGCCGCATCCGTGCCGCCCAGGCTGTAACTGGTGCTGCCGGTGGCGGTGTCGCCGGAATCCGTTGACGTGGCGGTATAAATGACCTGGCCTGCGCCGCTGTTCTCGTTGATGGCGGTGGCGACCGAACCTGAAGTGACCGTCGGGGCGACTTCATCGAGGTTGGCGATGGCCAGGGACACGGCTTGGCTGGACGCGTTGCCGGCGGCGTCGGTGGCGGTGACCGAAAAGCTGTAGCTGGGCTTTGCCTCAAAATTGGGGTTGGCCAGCAGGGTGACCGCACCGGTCGCGGCGTTGATGCTGAACAACGCCGCATCCGTGCCGCCCAGGCTGTAACTGGTGCTGCCGGTGGCGGTGTCGCCGGAATCCGTTGACGTGGCGGTATAAATGACCTGGCCCGCGCCGCTGTTCTCGTTGATGGCGGTGGCGACCGAACCTGAAGTGACCGTCGGGGCGACTTCATCGAGGTTGGCGATGGCCAGGGACACGGCTTGGCTGGACGCGTTGCCGGCGGCGTCGGTGGCGGTGACCGAAAAGCTGTAGCTGGGCTTTGCCTCAAAATTGGGGTTGGCCAGCAGGGTGACCGCACCGGTCGCGGCGTTGATGCTGAACAACGCCGCATCCGTGCCGCCCAGGCTGTAACTGGTGCTGCCGGTGGCGGTGTCGCCGGAATCCGTTGACGTGGCGGTATAAATGACCTGTGCCCGCGCCGCTGTTCTCGTTGATGGCGGTGGCGACCGAACCTGAAGTGACCGTCGGGGCGACTTCATCGAGGTTGGCGATGGCCAGGGACACGGCTTGGCTGGACGCGTTGCCGGCGGAGTCGGTGGCGGTGACCGAAAAGCTGTAGCTGGGCTTTGCCTCAAAATTGGGGTTGGCCAGCAGGGTGACCGCACCGGTCGCGGCGTTGATGCTGAACAACGCCGCATCCGTGCCGCCCAGGCTGTAACTGGTGCTGCCGGTGGCGGTGTCGCCGGAATCCGTTGACGTGGCGGTATAAATGACCTGACCTGCGCCGCTGTTCTCGTTGATGGCGGTGGCGACCGAACCTGAAGTGACCGTCGGGGCGACTTCATCGAGGTTGGCGATGGCCAGGGACACGGCTTGGCTGGACGCGTTGCCGGCGGCGTCGGTGGCGGTGACCGAAAAGCTGTAGCTGGGCTTTGCCTCAAAATTGGGGTTGGCCAGCAGGGTGACCGCACCGGTCGTGGCGTTGATGCTGAACAACGCCGCATCCGTGCCGCCCAGGCTGTAACTGGTGCTGCCGGTGGCGGTGTCGCCGGAATCCGTTGACGTGGCGGTATAAATGGCCTGGCCTGCGCCGCTGTTCTCGTTGATGGCGGTGGCGACCGAACCGGAGGTGATCGTGGGGCGACTTCAT
>CAWDOO010000009.1:0-212094 GCA_963804035.1 uncultured Gammaproteobacteria bacterium
GCCTGGCTCTGTCAACCAAAGGAATTGCATTACAATGAAAATTTGCACTTACCACAAGCTAGCTGAACGCTCTGCCCTGAAAACGATACAACCGACCCTTAATAGAAAGGGACGCTATAATTCAACATTATATGAATAAATCAGATTTTACGAGAAAATCCAAATATTGACAGTTACGGCATCAGATAAGTGAAAACTAACACACTGATTTTTCTACTTTATACTTTATATATACCCGTGATGCCTTGAAAAAATAACGATTTTTAGATTGTTAAATTTTTTGCCAATGCGTAGTTATTGGTTTAAATCTTGAGCGAAATGACTTTTAACTTTTGCAATTGCAAAAATAACTAACCGACAACAACTTCAATATGTCAGGCTACATAACTGCTATTTTTGTTGCCCCAATGCGGCACGCTGAGCTAATGGCCGTCGAAGCCGTACAACTCAAAGCAGGCAAAGGGATTGTGGGTGATCGGTTTTTTGGGTTTCGCCCAAAGCACACGGGACTAAACCTTACCCTTATCGAAGCAGAGGTTATTGAGGAATTCAACAAAAACCATGAACAAACAATGGATTTTAAGGTTTCCCGGCGTAACTTCGTCACGCGCGGCATCCAATTGAATACGTTAGTTGGAAAAACATTTCGCGTGGGAGAAACTTTGTGCAAAGGCATAGAACTTTGCGAACCATGCTCTTTACTTGCAAAGCAATTACCAAAAGCCTCATTATCACAAACTGAAATCATTCGAGCCCTTACCCACAAGGGCGGTTTAAGGGCGGAAGTGCTATTCGACGGCATTGTGCGAATTGGGAATTGCTGCGTGGAAGTGAAAACAGAATAACTGACCACGCTTACATGCCACCAAATCCCTGTAATGTAATATACACCTTACAAAGCGCTTATTTTCTGCCGCTGCACTTGTAGGTTTTTTAGGTTTGAATGCATATCCGCTAATTTCGCTTTTTCTTTTTCGATAACTTCCGCCGGGGCTTTGTCGACAAAAGCAGGATTACTCAACTTGCCTTCAACACGAGGCAAATCGTTTGAAATCCGCTGAATTTCTTTTTCCAACCTCGCCAATTCAGCTTCTTTATCGATTAGTCCCGCCATCGGGATTAACAACTTAAGGTCACCGACCAAACCAATCGCAGATTCCGGCGCGATTTCGCCCGGTTGCAAGAATGCGATCGATTCTAGCCGCGCCAGTTTTTGCAGATAAATACGGTTACGTTCGAAATATATCAAATCCTGCCCAGACGGATCTTTTAATTGGAGAGGAATGAGTTTGCTGGGAGCGATATTCAACTCTCCGCGAATCTGGCGTACCGATAAGATAAAACCTTGCAACCATGCCAGTTCAAAAAGAGATTTGCGATCTATTTGACTATCGTCTGCTTCTGGATAAGGTTGTTGCATGATCGTCTCGCCGGTGTTGCCAGTCAGAGGCGCAACGGTTTGCCAGATTTCTTCGGTAATAAACGGCATAATTGGATGAGTTAACCTTAATACTGTTTCCAATACGGTTAACAAAGTATGCCGAGCGCCGAGTTGAATTGCTTCATCTTCAGACTGTAAACTGACTTTTGACAGCTCAATGTACCAATCGCAAAACTCGTTCCAGGTAAAATCGTAAATCGCTTGTGCGACATGGTCAAAGCGATAGCTATCCAATGCGTTGCGGGTTTCGCCGATAACTTGGTTTAACCGCGAAAGAATCCAGTGATCGATTTGATTTTGCTTAAAAACAGAGCCGGAAAAACCGCAGTCTTTGTCTTGGGTATTCATCAACACATAGTTCGCGGCATTCCACAGCTTATTGCAGAAATTGCGGTAACCTTCCACGCGCCCCATATCGAACTTGATGTCACGCCCGGTTGATGCCAAAGAAGCAAACGTAAAACGCAAGGCATCCGTTCCATAAGATAAGATTCCATCCGGAAATTCCTTGCGGGTGCGCTTCTCTATCTTTTCCGCCATCTGCGGTTGCATTAACCCGTTGGTACGTTTCGCGACCAGCTCATCCAAGCTGATGCCGTCGATAATGTCGAGCGGGTCTAACACGTTACCCTTGGACTTAGACATCTTCTGTCCTTCGGAATCGCGCACCAGGCCATGCACGTAAACGGTCTTGAACGGCACTTGTGGCTTACCGTCTTCATGCTTCATAAAGTGTAGGGTCATCATGATCATTCGTGCGACCCAGAAGAAGATGATGTCGAACCCCGTCACCAACACATCGGTAGGATGAAAGGCAAGGAGTTCCTTGGTTTTTTCCGGCCAGCCTAAAGTGGAGAATGTCCACAAAGCCGACGAAAACCAGGTATCCAGCACATCTTCATCTTGTCGTAATTCGCATTCCGCCGCCAAACCGTATTTGTTCCGCACTTCGGCTTCGTTGCGCCCGACATAGACATTGCCGTGGTTGTCGTACCACGCGGGGATTCGATGCCCCCACCACAACTGGCGGGAGATGCACCAGTCTTGAATATCGCGCATCCAGGAGAAATAAAGGTTTTCATACTGCTGCGGCACGAATTTGATATCGCCGTCTTCCACGGCTTTAATTGCCGGTTTCGCCAGTTCTTTCGCATTCACGTACCACTGGTCGGTTAACCAAGGCTCAATAACCACGCCGGAACGGTCGCCGCGCGGGACTTTTAGCGTGTGCGGATCGATTTTTTCGACCAGGCCTAATGTTTCCAATTCCGCGACGATCTTTTTCCGGGCTTCAAAGCGATCCAATCCAGCATAAGCTTCCGGCGCTTTTTCGCCGTGCGTTCCGGCATAGCCTTCAAACGTCAGTACAGTAAATTCGCCGATGACTTTGGCATCGCGGTCGAACACATTAATCAATGGCAAATTATGGCGTTTGCCGACTTCGTAATCGTTAAAATCATGGGCAGGCGTAATCTTAACGCAACCGGTGCCGAATTCAGGATCGACATAATCGTCGGCGATTACGGGAATTTCGCGGTTGGTGATCGGCAGTAAGACCGTCTTGCCAATTAGATGCTGATAACGTTCGTCGTTAGGGTTAACCGCCACCGCCGTATCGCCTAGCATGGTTTCAGGTCGCGTTGTAGCAACCACTAAATGACCAGAGCCATCGGCTAATGGGTACTGAAATGCCACATCGAGCCTTTTTCTTCCTCGCTCACCACTTCCAGATCGGAAATCGCTGTGTGCAATTTGGGATCCCAATTCACCAGGCGTTTGCCACGATAAATCAGGCCGTCGTCATAAAGCTGCACAAAGGCTTCCTGCACCGCTTTGGATAAGCCTTCGTCCATCGTAAAGCGCTCGCGCGTCCAATCCACTGACGAACCCAAACGCCGTAATTGCCGGGTAATCGTCCCGCCGGATTCGGCTTTCCATTCCCACACTTTTTCCAGGAACTTGTCGCGTCCTAAGTCGTGGCGGGTCTTACCTTCGCCCGCAAGTTGCCGTTCCACGACCATTTGCGTGGCAATCCCGGCGTGGTCGGTACCGACCTGCCATAAGGTATTTTTGCCCTGCATCCGCTGGTAACGGATCAACGCATCCATAATCGTATTGTTAAAGCCATGCCCCATGTGCAGGCTACCGGTGACATTGGGCGGCGGAATCATGATGCAATAAGGCTCGCCCTGCCCTGATGGCGCAAAATAGCCTTTGGCTTCCCAGTTTTGGTACAGGCGTTGTTCAATGTCGTACGGTGCGTAGGTTTTTTCCATTTGATCTTATTGTGTTAGGCTTTGTTTTAATCAATGGAAATATTTTAACAGCTTAAGAATAGGGGCTGGGAGATTTTGGTGAATAGCTTACATTTCGGCATCCGTAAATTGCTCTTATCTGTAATTAGTAAATAAAAGTAATGACACTATTATTTGAAGACAAAGAAAGAAATTTTAAAGGTTCTAAATTTTATGCGGAATTAGAATATGAGTATCTGGATAGATCGGCACGAATAGAGGCAAAAAAAGTTCGCGATCTATTGAATTCTCTATTTGTCCAATTTCCAGAGGATGAAAAAAAAGAATTATATTCTCGAATTACTGGTAGGAATGTTAGGCATTATAAATCTGCAACTTTTGAACTCCTGCTTTACGGCATACTTAAAAAAATTAACTGCGAAATTGAAATACATCCAACATTAAACAATGGCAGTACTTCAAAACCTGATTTTCTAGTAAAAACCCCTGATGGAGTTGAGTTTTACTTGGAAGCTGTTTTAGCATCTGAATACGATGACGACATGATAGCTGCTGAAAAACGTAAAGACGTAGTTTTAGATACTATCAATAAGCTTAAATCTCCAAATTTCTTCATTGGAATTTCTGCGGAGGGCAATCCAGACACACCACCTAAAGGCAAACCATTGAGGAAATATTTAGACCAATGGTTACTCTCACTAGACCCCGATATTGTAATTAACGAAATTGAACATAAGGGCCATGATTTTTTACCCAGTACAACATGGGATCATGAAGGATGGAAAATAGAATTCAAGGCAATACCTAAAAGGTCGGATTCTAGAGAAAAAGATGGCAATGTAATTGGTGTTTTATCAGGTGGAGCGAGATGGGTAGATTCCTGGACACCCATGAGAAATGCAATAACTAGTAAAGGTAATCACTACGGTAAACTTGATAAACCGTTTTTGATAGCAATAAATTCAGACACATCTTCAATGAATAGGATAAATGAAATGCAAGCTCTATTCGGTCAAGAACAATACATTTTTAATATTGAATCGGATAATTTGCAACCAGATATGCAACGAGTACCAAATGGCGCGTGGTATGGAGAAAAAGGACTCCAGTATACTAGAGTGAGTGGAGTATGGTTCTTTGACACACTGAACCCATGGAAAATTGTCAGTAGGAAACACACAATATATTTTAACCCTTGGGCGAGTATTCAGTTGCCAGTTTTTCTTACTGTCTTTCCACACGCGTTAGCCAAAGAAGATAAGATGATTTGGAATCAAGGGAAAAACCTTGGTGAAATATTAGGCTTAGATATTAACTGGCCTGAATAATTATTTTCTAAAATCAGCATTTAATATACATCTGACTTTGCGTTATTAAATCAATGTCTATGCAAAATCACCCCAATTTTACAACCACTTACCTTGCTGATTTTAAAATATTTTTTCCTATATTGCGCCTAATCACCAACTCATCCTCAGCCTTAACCACTATCCATAAAAAACACGGCGAACTGGTGTTAACCCGGTTTTTCGGGAAGCTTATCCTGTTCGTGGCCAAACCCGAAGCCATCGAACACATTTTCAGCCAGGAAGCGAAAGGCAACGTCGGCCGGGATGCGCTTTATGACGCGAAAAAGCTGGTTTTCGGAGATGGTTTGATCAACAGTAAAAACGAGCTTTGGACGAACCAACGTAAACTAATGCAACCGTTTTTCAACAAAGAGGCGATTGCTTGCTGGAACCAGCTGATGGTTGAAGAAACGGCGGCGATGGTTAATCGGCTTAAGGCCGAGGGCAAAGCTGAAATCAATATCTCCAAAGAAATCAAGCTGCTCGTGCAAAGCATTGTCACCCGGATTTTATTCGGAAATCGGTTTGATAAGTCCAAGCAAAGCGTTTTGATGGACTGCGTCGATACTATTATCAAAGGTTTGGTGCCACAACTGAGTGCCGGGGTACTGGGCGCTAACATCATCAACTACTTGTTTATCTGGCAAAACAGAAAATTTAATCACGCGGTAAAGCAATTTGCTGATTTTGTTGAACAAGCCTTAAAAGCTAACACTGGCAAAAATGATCATTCACTGCTGTCTTTATTGAGCCAGGCAACCGATAAAAAAACCGGTTACGCCATGACCGAAGCACTCCTTAAAGATGAAGCGATTACGCTTTATCTGGCGGGACAGGACACGACGATTAATACCGTAGTCTGGTTTTTTTATTTGATTGGCAAGCATGAAGCGGTGCAGCAAACCATTATCGAAGAGGTAAGACTCTACAAAAACGAGCTATTAACGCCGGAAACACTGGCTAAGTTAACTTATACCAGAGCGGCGTTATCCGAGACCTTACGGAAATATCCGGCAGCCACAGCGGTTTCGCGCAATCCCATCGTCGCTGATTTTAAATTGGACGGCAACAGTATTCCCCAAGACACCACCATGTTGATCAGCATTTATGCCGCACATCACGATGCACAAAGCTGGGAAAAACCCGATGATTTTTATCCTGAACATTTTGCTGACCCTGATCTGGCTGGAAAACGCCATCGCCATGCTTATCTCCCGTTTGGCGGCGGCATCCATAATTGCATCGGCAAACATTTAGCCGAGCTGGAAATGCTGGTTATCATTGTCAGTTTGTTAAGGGAGTTCAGTTTTAAAACCGGAATGACGGTGACGACGGCGATCAGCGTTACGATGAAACCGGACAGGGATGTACTGGTTTCTGTTAAACCTTTGTGCTAATTTTTATTCCACATAAAGATGTGTGATTGTTCACATCTTATGGGTTGTAATCTCAATACCCGACTGCTGATATTGCTTGTACCGTTGCCGCCCCCAAGCTTTGGTTTCTTCGCTGTTATCCAGTATTTCCAAAATGCGTTCGGCGTGTTGAAAATCTTTTGGTGGCTGTGAGGATAAATTAATTTGCGTCTTCTGCCAGTTTTCTGGTGGGTTATCGTGACCGATCAATACCACATTCTGCACAGCGGGCAATTCGCCCGTGTAAACTTGATGAGGAATAAAGCTACCTGCCCTGAATGTCCAGAGCAGGTCGTCGATGGCTTGGCTTTGTTTTAATGAATCGGTGAGTACGTAAGCAAAAACGCCGCTGCGGTAGGCTTTTTCGATCAGTTTGCAAGCAAACAGGTAGCGTTCTTGGGTTGATTCCGTCGGCAATACGTAAAAGCTGATTTCTGGCACACGGCTAACCTATGACGCTGCCCGGTCGATGAGATATTGGCTTAACAAGGGTACTGGACGGCCTGTTGCGCCTTTGAATTGTCCGGTTCTCCAGGCTGTACCTGCAATATCCAGATGCGCCCAACGGAAGTTTTTGGCGAAGTGCGACAGGAAACAGGCGGCGGTGATCGTACCAGCATCTTTACCACCAATGTTGGCAAGGTCAGCAAAATTGGATTTAAGTTGTTCCTGATATTCTTCCCATAACGGTAAGCGCCAAACGCTGTCACAGGAAGATTCTCCCGCTTTGATTAAGGCATTGCACAGGTCGTCGTCGTTGCCTAACAAACCACTGGGAACACGTCCCAAAGCAACCAAACATGCGCCCGTCAAAGTTGCCAAGTCAATGACCACATCAGGCTTGTAGCGCTCTGCGTAAGTCAACGTATCGCAAAGAATCAAGCGGCCTTCGGCATCGGTGTTAAGAATCTCTATGGTTTTACCGGACATACTGGTAACAATGTCGCCAGGTTTGTTGGCATCGCCATCAGGCATGTTTTCTGATGAAGGCACCAAACCCACGATATTGAGCGGCAATTGCATTTTTACCGCTGCCAGCAACGTACCCATGACCGCCGCGCCGCCGCACATGTCGTATTTCATCTCGTCCATACCTGCGCCGGGTTTTAAGGAGATACCACCCGCATCGAAAGTTAAACCTTTGCCCACCAAGACTATAGGATTGCTGTCCTTTTTGCCGCCGAGATATTCCAGGGCGATCAATTTGGCTGGTTGACGGCTGCCACGTGAAACTGACAGAAAAGAACCCATGCCGAGCTCTTTCATTTCCGATTCCTCCAGGATTTTAACGCTGAGTCCTGGATGAGTTTTGCCGAGCTCAACAGCTTGTTCAGCCATGTAAGTCGGGGTGCAAACATTGCCAGGAAGGTCGGCGAGCGCTTTGGTAAGGCTAACGCCTTCGGCAATTGCCAAGCCTTGGATTAATCCTGATTGCGCCAGGGCAAGCCCACTTTCCGAGGTGGTAATAGCAACTTTTTGCAGCTTGCTTTCAGTTTCCTTGTCGGATTTGAGGGCGGTAAACTGGTAGCTGGCATCGTTAAAAATTTCAACAATTTGGCGGACATTCCATTGCAGATTACAACCTTCGACACCAACGTCTGCTAGTCCACAGGCAATGGATTTGATATAGGGTTTTTTTAGGCTATTAACCGCTGCCGACAATGCTTTCCGGTAATTTTTTGTCGATAAGGGTTTGTTTTCGCCTAACCCAACCAACAGAACACGTTCAACTTTATTGTCGGGAATTACGTTTATCAACGCTGTCTCGCCAACTTTACCGCTGGCATCTCCACGCTTAATGACTTTGCTGATTACTTGCTGTAAGTTATCAGTTAAGGTTGATCCAGAAGCGATAAGTTGCTGGTTTTGATATACACCGATAATGATACAATCGCATGGTAATGTTTCTATGGCAGCGGTTTCTATAGAATAATCCATCTTACTTTTAAATAGGTTGTTTTTAAATTGACTGGGGTCATAGCGTAACCGGCGGTTGCCACTTCACTCTATTTTTCGTTTGATTATACAACACAAATATCGATTTGCTTGAGGAGATAGGCTTGGAAGCGGATTGGCCTAAAGGCTACAAAACGACACGGCGACCATGGGTTACCGTTTTGGACAAAATGATTGCCACGGACTTGCTGAAAACATTATTTTCTGTGTGGTCAGTGATTGTGGTTATTGTGGTGAGCCGGAAATTTATCAAAATTCTTGATAAGGCCGTTGAGGGCCATGTTTCCAATGAGACCCTGTTGACTATCTTAGGTTTAAAAACGATAACTTCCAGTATTTCCCTATTACCTGCCGCCACTTTTATGGCGTTATTAATGGTGCTGGGGCGATTGTATAAAGACCAGGAAATGTCTGCAATTGCGGCGGCGGGAGGTGGTGCGGGTACGCTTTACAAAGCGGTTTTTTTGTTGATATTCCCACTAAGCATTGTAACCTTCGGCTTATCTCTCTATGTTTCACCGTGGGCTGAAAATAAAATACAAAGCATCATAAATCAAGACGAACAATCTTCCGATATTCGGGGCATTGCTGCCGGTAAATTTAGTGAGTACAGCCTGGGCGACCTCGTTTTTTATGTTGAAAACATAACACCGGACAGAAAAATGCATTCGGTTTTTGTGCAGAACAGGCAAAAAAACAAACTAAGCATTATTAACGCAGAGCGAAGCCGCTTCGAGGATTTACCCGAAGGGCGTTACATGATCTTTGAGAATGGTGAGCGCATACAAGGCCATCCTGGTGATTTCGAGTACGTAGTTGAAATATTTAATGAATATGCTGTAAAAATAAAAGAAAGAGCCCTGTCAGCTTACGTTACACCGAGCGCGCTTAACAGCGCTAAGTTATGGAAGTCCGCAGTGAAAAAGGAAATTGCAGAGCTTCAAAATCGTCTCGTCGTACCATTAGGCGTTATGCTACTAGGATTTATAGCAGTACCACTGTCTAGAACTTCACCAAGAGGCGGCGTATATGGCAGCATGTTGCTAGGGTTTTTAATCTATTTTAGCTACGGAAATTTTTCCAATGTCGTGCAAAGCTGGGTCATTAAGGGATCTATTCCCGCTTGGCCTGGGATTTTCTGGGTAAATTTGGTTCTGTTTATTGTCGGGATAGTATTACTCGCGAATTGGTATGGATACCGATGGCTACTCTTAACCATCAAGCAAAGAGTTCCAAAATGAACGTATTATCGCTTTATATTGCCAAAGAAATCCTCAAAGGTTCGTTCATTACCCTATTAATATTATTGACACTTTTCAATTTATTTACCTTTGCCGATGAATTGAGTGATATAGGCAAAGGCCACTACAACTTAAAACAAATTTTCTACTATGTTGGCTTAACTTCACCTACCGTTCTGTATCAACTCATTCCTGCATCGGCATTAATTGGTAGTCTATTTGTCTTGGGTTCTATGGGCAACAATAGGGAGTTGATCGCTATGCAAGCGTCAGGAATGTCCGTATTGGGTATTATCAAGGCCGTTATGTTGGCGGGTATTGTCCTGGTTGGATTGTCAATGCTGATAGGTGAGTTTATAGCGCCATTAGGAGAAAGACTGGGGCAAAAAATAAAAATGACTGCCCAAAACGAACAAATCATAATGAACTCCAGCTACGGCTTGTGGCTGCGGGAAGGTTCTAATTATATCAATGTCCGCCAAGTAGAAGATGATGGAAAACTGTCTGACATCAGCATTTATACAGTAGACGAGGAACGGCATTTGCACCAGGAATTACATGCCGATAGGGCTACTTTTCAGGGCAAAAAAACATGGAAGTTGGAAAACATAAAACAATCGACAATTTCTACACAGCAAGTTCAGGTAACCCAACAAGCCGAGCAAATATGGAACTCTTCCATTGCTCCCAATTTGTTAAAAATTGTTATTGTTAACCCTAAAAATCTGTCTTTATACGATCTGGCGATGTATGTCCGATTTTTAAAAGAAAACCATCAAAAATCTCAAGCCTATGAGGTTGCGTTTTGGGGACGGGCGGTAAGCCCACTAACCACTTTCATCATGCTATTAGTTTCGGCGCCTTTTGTCATAGGCATACGCCGAGGCGTTAGCGTGGGTGCCCGAATCATGATTGGCGTAGCCATTGGAATGGGATTTGATATTTTCAATAAAATTATCAATCATGTCGGATTGATTTATAACATCAACCCACCCTTTATGGCGTTACTGCCCAGCTTAACGGTTTTCGCTATTGTGTTATTCGCTATGAAAAAAGCTCAAACTTAACTCAAGCATCAAAGTTGATAAGATTTTTTTCAATATATATTCAAGTAATATCAATTAGTTAAATAATTTATTTACAAATAAATATGGCTATTATTGGCAATATCCATCCAGTTTTATTAACTCATTCATCATTTTTTTTTGCAAAGCTCATTTATCCATGTGCTAGTATTAGCGCATTACCTACGAAGTCTTCAGGTAACACACGACCCGTTTGTAACTCAACATCAGGAATCTAAGTATGAAAACAAAAGAGATTATTGCTACCAGTATGATTAGTATGGCTTTGTTGGCAGGCTGTGATAACGCCGGTAACACGCCGCAGACTTCATCTACCCAGCAATCCACTACAAGCGCAGCAAAAGAGGAAGTTTCAAAAGCGGCTGATGCTGGCGCTGCTGCGGTTGAAAAAGCATCGGAAGCTGGCGCTGCTGCCGTTGACAGTGCAGCAAGTGCCGGAGCCGCTGCCGTTGAAGACGCGACTAAAGCCGGTGAATCTGCTGTTGAAACTGCAACTGATGCGGGTACTGCAGCTGTTGAAGGTGCTGCAAATGCAGGAGCTGCAGCCGTTGAAGGAGCTAAAAGCGCTGGTGCCGCTGCCGTTGAAGGCGCTGCAAATGCAGGGGCTGCCGCCGTTGAAGGAGCTAAAAGCGCTGGTACTGCTGCGGTTGAAGGTGCAGCTGCAGTTACGGAGGGCGCTGCAGACGCAGCCAAAGGTGCTGCTGAAGCCGCTAAAGAAGCCGTTGCACCAGCTCCTGCTGTAGTCGACAAAGCGAAAGATGCAGCTCCCGCTGTAGGCAAATAAAGCTGTTGTTGCCTGGCAGAATTTCTTTTCTGCCAGGCAAGATTTCTTACTCCGCTTAATCCCGCACTTTAGTCACTAAGGTTTTATTTTACAAACACCAAAACGTTAACCTGCTACGCTTAGCCAAAGCGCCAATCAAAACTATAGGCGTATTTGTGCCTGACATCTGATAGTTTAAACGCCTAAAATACAACTCTTGTATCAGTTAGTTTAGATTCTAGGTTGAAATACCCCCCATGACCGCAACTTAATTTTTAGTGGCTCTATTATGAGTATTCGAAAATTCAAAAATATTCTGCCTACAATTGGCAAATCAACTTACATAGATGAGAGCGCCGTTATTATAGGCAATGTCAATGTTGGTGATAATGTCTCTATCTGGCCGACAACCGTAATTAGAGCGGATGTTGAAAGCATCACCATTGGGGATGACACCAATATCCAAGATGGATCTGTATTGCATGTCACTCATTATGGAAAATTTACAGATCGGGGTTATCCTTTAACTATCGGTAAAGGCGTTACCATCGGACATAGGACGATTGCCCATGCATGTACGATTGGGGATTATTGCTTAATCGGCATGGGTGCAATCATTATGGACGATGCCGTCATAGAAGATTATGTGATGGTAGGCGCGGGTTCATTAGTCCCTTCTGGCAAAACTCTCGAAAGCGGACATCTTTATGTCGGCTCTCCCGCTAAATCAGTCAGACCTTTAAAAGATTCCGAACGAGAGTTTTTAGTCTATTCCAGCCAACACTATGTGGAACTTAAGAACAAATATCTTGAGAACTTGTAATATATTCCCCTATCAAGCTGCTTCCAAACCACATTATTAATGGTTTGGAGGCAATATCCAAAGCGATACCAACATTCAATCTAGCAATAGGTAGCCGCAGTCTTGAATGTGCCGATCAGTAACAACCCAAATAATCCATCTTACCTAGATCTACCCCGTTATGCCGCAAAATGCCGTACGTTGTGGTGATGTGAAAATACAAATTCGGTAGCGCAAAATCAAGCAAGTAAGGTTGACCAATAAAGTTGACTTCTTTGCCTCGCAAGTTTAGCGTGACCTTCCGTTCTTCACTGCCGTTAATTTGCTCGGCACTAACAGATTGCAAAAATGTGACCGTCTTGGCGATACGCGCCTGTAAGTCAGCAAACGTGGTTTCGTTATCTTCATAACTAGGCACGTCGATACCCGCAAGCCGGGCAGCGCAACCTTTAACCATATCGGTGGCAATTTGGACTTGTCGGCTAAGTGGATACATATCCGGTGTTAATCTTGCGTTGAAGAAAATTGACGGATCGATTTTCTTAGCTTCGGCATGAGCCAGTGCCTTGTCGAGTATCGCTGATAAATTCCCCAACATGCGGATAAAAACAGGAATGGAAGCTTGGTACATATTGAGTGACATAACTTTCTCCAGTGGTTATAGATTCGGCCTTATAGAATTTTAACTACCATTCGCCTTGAGCCGGTCGAAAGGCTTATGTGCTTCGACAAGCTCAGCACGAGCGGTTTGTGGATTCCTATAGCTCAAGAAAACCTTCAAGCTGTTGTGAAATGATCGCTTGCCCTGCGGCCATCTCCTTGTCTTCGGCAGTGCTATAACCCCATAATGCAAAGACCAGTTTAACATTGGCAAGCCCAGCGTTTTTGGAAACACTCAGCAACATCGGCAAACGATCTTCCACAAATACAATAGCTTCATTGGAATGATTTTTTAATATCCCTGTTAATACTTCGATCTTACTCATATTGCGGTCTAGTCCGAAAATCTGCTCATCCGCCAGTTCAATCTCATTGGCTTTCAGTATCCGCTTGACGAAGCGCTCATGCTTAGTAGTGACCACATACCAGCGTTGCCGTTCCCCAAGTTTTTGTAATTTTGCGGCGACACCGTCGAACAAGGGATTCATATTGATCCAGTCAGCCAAATCATTAGCAATCCAGGCATCACGGGTTTCACCAAACAATGTTTTCAAATCAGCAATCGTTAATTGGCTTTCTTCTAATAAGATTTTTATCTTATTAGTATAATCGCTGTAAATATCCTTGACTGATTCATCTAAATACAGCAAGCGCATAGCCAAGATGGACTCGTAACCGGTTTCTATTATCGGCCTTATTACTCGGAAGCGATCAATCATCTCTTGAGAAACCGCTTTGGGCATATCGCTCCAAATACTGGTAGCAGCTTTCCAGCCCGTAATCGCGGTTTCTACTGCACTATCGCAGATAACACCGTCAAAATCGAGCGCGTAAATAATTGAGTTGTTCATTTTCGGGCTTAGTTGTGGGAATTGGCCTATTGTAACTGGCTAACAGACTAATCAAAAATAAGATCAACCACCTATTCCATTGATGCCTAACTTACGAATAATACCAATCCCAATAATTTGCTATATGAATCCCCTCATCCTGGCCTTCTCCCTCTGGAGAAGGTTTCAATGAGAACTTATTGGGATTGGTATAACGATATGTTCAAAGTGGAGTATAAACATAAAACGATTAGCAATATTAAACAACTAAAAAATTTAGTCGGAATCATAACAATTAATTTACAATATAACGAAATGATTTTAAAAGAATTATTACAAAAACTTTAATCGCTTTACAAATCATAGGCGATGTTATTCCACCCGCCATGCGATGGATTCATAACTTGAGCATCCCAAACTTCCAACATTGGAAATGGTAGGCAAATAGATCTGTCCACGCATCTTAAAAAAATCAAATCCCTAATAGCAGTATTGAAAAAACATTAGAAATATGAAAAATATACGGTCAGGTACTGCAATACTTAATTCTGTAAAGATATTCTCGGCCTGATTCTTTTGAAACAGCGCTAATTACATGCACTTGACATAATACCCAGGCAAATGACTTTTACCCAAGACTCCTTAATAACAACTGCGAAACAAGTAAGCGATCACCTCGTGGGAGTGATAAACAACACGCGGCTCGAATCATCCCCTTTTGACCATGTGGTGCTAACTAATGCCTTTCCAGATGAAATTTACGAAACGATGCTAACCATGTTGCCCACCAACAACTACTACCGTGAGTTGAAACATAGTGACGCAATGATGGCCGATGGACAAAGCGCGCGGTTACAATTTCCCCTGAACAGGGCAAATATAGCGCGCCTGCCTAACCCGCAGAGGGACTATTGGGATCAAGTGTTAACCGCGCTCGGCTCAAAAGAAGTCACCGATGCCTGGCGCGTCAAATTCAAGTCTGCAATAGAAACCGTCACGAGCAAACCGATTTCAGCAGTCAAATTTCGCCCCCACTACACGCTATTTCGGGATTTGAAGGGGTATAAAATTTCAATCCACCCAGATTCGCCACGCAAAGCCATAACAACTCAGTATTATCTTCCTGATGATGAATCGCAGACTCATCTCGGCACATTGTTTCATGAGAAAGACACGGACGGCAATTACCGCGTAGCGCACACCATGCTATTTGCGCCAAACACGGGATACGCCTTTGCTGTCACTCCTACCAGCTATCACAGTGTAAAACCTATGAGTGCTTCAGATAAACCTCGCAATAGCCTGATGGTCATTATTAACTATGACCGAGGGCCGTTATTAGAAGGATTTAAGGTTATACGTAACCGCCTACGCGCTTGGTATGATCAAACATTTAGTTTAACTGCAAACAGTTAAACCGTAATAAGGACATCATATGATCCCTGCATTGAAAACGATTGCGCCGAATTATGGTTTCGCTTTTGATTGGCTATAGCCACCCCGCCTTCTTAAACCGCTTATATAAAATGCCGCAAACTAGGGCGATCGCAGTTAACGCCCCAGGATAGCCATATTTCATCCGTAACTCGGGCATGACATCGAAATTCATGCCCCAGACTCCGACAAATGCCGTGGCAACAGCGAAGATACCAGCCCAGGCCGCAAGGCGTTTGGTGACTTCGCTTTCTTCGATAGTTACCATCGACAGGTTAACCTGAATCGCCGTGCCTATGGTGTCGCGTATGGTGTCTATCGACGCATTGATATGAGTAAGATGATCGAAGACATCGCGAAAATATTCCTGAGAATTTGTACAGACCAATGGCACCCGTCCTCTATACAATTTGCCAGTATTTTCCATCAAGGGGGCGACCGCGTGTTTAAGTACCATGACTTTACGCTTGAGTGCGTACAAGCGTTCAATATTGGAAAGTGCAGAGCCTTTTACGAAAATTTTCTCTTCAATATCTTCTAGTTCGGTTTCAAATTCATCCAAGACGGGGAAATAACGGTCAACGACGGCATCCATTAGCGCATAGAACACGAAGCCTGCACCTTGGCTCAATAAATGTGGTTCACGCTCGCAACGCGCACGTACTCCGAGAAAACCATCATAGCTGCGATTACGCACCGAAAGCACAAAGTTTAAGCCGACGAAAACAGCGACTTCGCCGACAGTGAGTTCGTCGTCAGCCAATTTCACCAATTGCATTACGGCGAATACCGAATCGCCGTATTCGTCTATCTTCGGTCGCTGATGGCTATGCCAGGCATCTTCAACAGCAAGCGGATGTAGATCGAACTCCTCGCGCATTTTTTCGAGCTCTGCCAACTCGGCATCCTGTAAGGCAACCCAGACGAAACAACCGGGAATTTCAAGGTAATCGCTGACTTCCTCAACTGTAATATCTTTGAGTTTTTTGCCTTCCTGATAGGCGACGCAGTTAATTAACATGAAGCTTCCTTTTGATATTTTTTTAATGTCGATAGTAGGGATAAGTGGAAAATACTAATGATTTTGGATAGTACCATGATGCCTGGATTTGCTCCATACCTGTAATATAGCAAGATGAAGTCATTATTGGATACTCCTGAAAATTTCCTTTAGGACGGAAGAAAGGAGGTGTTCTAATTTTTAGATGCTGCCTTAATGCCGCAATATCAAAATCGTGCATGTAACAAGATCAAGTATGCCCACCCTAAACTTTTTAGGTTTGTAAGTTCTCCTGGACTTCCTGATTCCATAAACAAGAGATATGCCTTAATCTATCGTTAAAATTAGGCATTGACCTGCCTTCCTACCATTCAAGGAATATATATGCTCAAAAATTTTTATCGTACTGTTACCAAGATCGTATTGACGATATTGGTGTTTATCTATTTAGTTTTGGAAGAACTGGTTTGGGAACGAATTGCCGAACCTATCTATGTCTTTATACACGGACTTAAGATACTCAAAAAAGTTGAGATTTTAATTCATAGGCTTAACCGTTATACCTTGCTAGTTTGTTTTCTAGCATTGTTTGCCGCTGTTGAAATATTAGGCGTCATCGCGATAGGTTTATTTGCCCAAGGCCAGGTACTTTTAGCAACCGTTCTCTATGTCGGAAAAATCCCCATAGCTGCTTTCACTTTTTGGGTATTTCGTATTGCCCAGGACAAATTAATGACGTTCGTCTGGTTTAAATTCTGTTATGAGTGGTTACTAGCACAGCTCCTGAAAATAAAAACCAGTGCCATTTACGTAAAGATAAAAGCCAACATTGCGTCGGTAAAAATGTGGTTTAAAAACCTATGGGCAAGCGCATCTATCCGTCGCATCAGGGCTGTGTTGGGATTTAAGCGATCATGATACGTTCGCTTTACTGCAAGAATTACTCGACAGTTCATGGCGTGTATCCACAAATTTGCAAATGACCTGAATCTTGAACGGATTGATTTTGAACCAACTACTTTGATTGTGGGGACGTTCAATCCGAGCTGGGATAACCTTGGTAATTATGCACAATGGTTTTATGGCCGAACCAACAACAACTATTTTTGGGATGTGTTGCCAAGACTATATGAAAACATCAACTTACGATTGTCGCCTAACACAGAATGGAAAGTATTTTGTAGCCGACATAAGATTGCACTGACTGATCTGATTGTCAGCATCGACGATGCCGATAGTGACAATCAGACGCATATCAACCAATTAAAAAACTATCGGGATGATTCCATTGCCCGTCATTTCCATCGATTTACTTTAGTGGATATACCGGCAATCCTTAAAAATCACCCAACAATTGCTCATGTCTATTTAACGAGACAAACAACAGCTGATTTTTGGCAGCAAAAATGGTTGCCTATTGTCAGGTATTGCAATGTAAACAACATAAAAACCCAAACCTTATTAACACCATCAGGCAGCGCACGCTTTCAAATGCCTAAGGATAGTGATATCACCTTGAGGGATTTTATCTTTAATCGCTGGCAAAATAGCTGGCACTCATTGTAATCTTGTATGGATGACAACCTCGAAACTTAATATTTACTTGTATAACTAAAGCGATGACTACCACAAAACCACATCAAATCGTCCTGGCCAGTAATAACCAAGGCAAAATCAAGGAAATCCAGGCACTATTGCCGGACTACTCGATTATCCCGCAATCAGAATTTATTCAATCCGAAGCGGAAGAAACGGGCGTTACATTTGTTGAAAATGCTTTATTGAAAGCAAGGCATGCCGCGCAACATTGTCATCTTCCTGTACTCGCGGATGATTCGGGTTTGGCCGTGGATGCTTTAAGCGGTGCACCGGGCATTATCTCTGCTCGATATGCGGGTATCAACGCTAGCGATCAGGATAATGTTAACAAATTGCTAATGGAGCTGAAAGGCGTGTCCTTGGAAGAACGCACGGCAAGGTTTATCTGCGTGATGGTACTTATCGAACATGCAAACGATCCGGTGCCGATTATTGCCCAAGGCACTTGGGAAGGTCGAATTTTATTTCATCCAACCGGTGCTAACGGCTTTGGCTATGATCCGGTGTTTTGGGTGCCTGAACATGACTGTTCTTCTGCTGAATTACCGGCGGATGTGAAAAATTCGCTAAGCCACAGGGGGCAAGCACTTAGACAATTGGCCGCTTTGCTTAAAAACCAAAGTATGATGATGAAGGCGAAGTTGTAGCGTTTAAATTACTGCAAATCCAAAGCTACAACTCAAATTCAACCCAGCTTTTTCCTCACCAAAACCAAAGGCACCACGCAACCGACCAATATACAAGCCAATAACATTCCACCCATAGCTGGTGTCCAGTCTACGGCATAACTATCCGCCCTGACCGGTTTCGTCAGCCCAGGAATGCTGGGCAGATCGCCATCGCCACCATCGACTTTAAGCTGGGATTTCATGCCTTTTTCCATATGTTGTGGCAGTTCGCAATGCACTAGGTAAGTTTTTTTCATAGCAGGTACGATCAACGATGCCTTCAGATCCCCTGCCCCATAAAGCTCGAGATGGAACATGCCTTGAGGATATAAGTACCCAGGTAGGCCATGTATCATCAGTTGATGGCGTATCTCGTCATCATTGATAAAGGTGACGTTAATGCGTGTGCAGGGGGCGACGTTCCATTCTTGATTGTCGAATGCGAACATTTTGCCGTTAAATTTCTTCGCATACTTATGCCCGGCATGGATGGTGATATTGACATCACCTGAAATCTTTTGGCAATCCTTGGGCAACCGATCCGTATTGGCATTCATAATCATGCCTTTTTCATCCATCAGCATGTGGTCATGATCCATCATTGCGAACGCTGGCTTATAAAAACCCAGCAAAGCAATCATTATTGTAAGCATTGTTTTCATGTTCGCTGCTTCCGTTTATAAACTATTATAAGCAAAATAAGTAGACCAACAACTAAGCCTACCAGCAAGCCAAATAGCACTAATTTCTTTACATCTGGCGAAATCAATCCCGCATCGCCAAACACCGCCGCGAAATCCCCTTGCTGCCAAAGCGGTTGTTTTTTTGCGTAGTAGTCTTTGTCGAAAACTTCAGCCAGCAGCTGATCATGCATCTTGGGCATCCCCTGCTCATCAATCAGTGACCTGTAAGCCAAGATTGCCATATTTCCGCCCGGCTCCATCCCGTCGGTGGTGGTTCCGGTCGGTACGTGGTCATGGAACATCCACAAACCGGGCCCGTAACTGTGCAAGCCATCATTCGTGGTTTGCAGGCTAAGGTCTAGACGCTGCGCCATCGTTATATCAAATACATCGCGCGTTACTTGCTGGTCAGGCTGTAACTCCACGCCATCCATTGCTGTAATCGTTGCTTTGTGTCCGTGAATATGGATGGCAACTTGAGAACGCTGGGCATTGACGATACGCAGTTTGATGGCTTCATTGCCTTCCGTCACGATCATGGCATCACGTAAGGTATAGGGAAAAGAATGTCCGTTCAGCAGAAAATAATTCTCGAACGACTCGGTCATGTTGTAGTCGCGGCTCATACTCTTTGCAATAAGTCTTGGGTCGGTTGCAGACTGGATGATAGCTGCCAGTTTTTTGTCGATAGACTGGTAAAGCAAATCATATTCCTGGCTGTAAGCCTTTTTCACCCCAACCGATGGATGGCGCACTTGCCCTGCACCGACATTGAAAGTTTGTACCCAATTGTTAGGCTGGTTTTCTTCTATAACAAACAAGCCGCTCAAGCCCATCATCATGTGTTGTGCCGTTTGTACGTGACAATGATAAAACATCGTACCCGTATGCCGAGGCTGTATTTCGTAAGTATGGCTTTTGCCTGGAAAAACCGGATGCTCCTCCATTCCGTCATTGTCTTCACCTTTGGAATTTTCCCAGGGATGATCGACACCATGCAGGTGTATGGTGTGGGGTAGATAATGCGTGTTTTCCAGCGTGATAAAAACTTTGTCGCCTTGCTCGACCCGTATGGTAGGTGATGGCGCTCGCAGGAAAGGCCGTGCCTCGCGTGAGCTAAAGTTTTTCAACGCCATTCCGCTCGATTTAGGCGCATAAGCCCAAAGCCCAGGCTGAATACCCGGCGCAATGTTGTAAGTGTTGATGAAATAATCTCCATCAGGACTGGCGCCATTGAATTCGACCACTTCCAACTTGAGGTGAATGACATCAGGATCGCCATCATGGTCAATATCTTCACCCATAACCAACGCATCTTGCGCCAGATTGGACTGCATCAAGGTAGCCATAGAAATATTGTTGGTACCCTTTACCGATGCGGCAATATCAAAAGGATTGTCCGGTTCGCAAGCTGGCGCGGCGGCAATCTCTACCCCTTCGATCACCTGAGCCTGTCGCCATTCCGGATGTTCATTGGAGCAAGGCATTTCAATTTTCGTGGTGTCCCCTTGTGCGCGGCTATATGCGGTGGCAGGTGGGTTAATATCCGCTTTTTGAAACCATCCAGGAGCAAACTGTGTGGCAGCCGCAATCAATACCAGAATCAGTATCGTCAGCGTTAGGTAAGGTCTTTTGGTCATAAATCCTAAAAATAATTGGCGGCGGGGGTATTTTAACAGGATGTTGAAATACACCCTCTTTAGAATTTTTCAATTCACCTCCATCCATAACGGTTAAGCATTTCCCCTAGACCCTGGTGATAAGCTGAATGTTCAACGCCCAATTGCTTTTTTATGAATGCCGTAGTGGGCATCAAGTAACAACGGAACTTACTGAATATTCTTTTTTCACAATCCGCCTGTTAGTCCCATTTGCAAGCTGCCTGATACCACACAGTTTTTAAAACTCCAAAAACTTCAAGAACTCTCGTACTTTGAGAAACCCATATCATTAATATATGCCCAACGGAATTTAGTTGTACCGAATACATAATGGGGCTAGGATAACTGGGAGTATTCTGCCCAGGTACAGCTATAATTACATGTCTTCAGTCGATACCTATTCGAAAACACAACCAACACTGGAAATAATAAAACAAGAATCTGGCGATGTCTGTGTATCCTTGTCTGGCGACTGGGCTTTGAGTAATTTAATGTCTGATTCTTCTTTGCAAAAAAACATTAAGCAGGCTAGCAATAACAAGGAATTTACTTGGGACTTACGCTCCATAAATATTCTTGATAATGCTACAGCCTTATGGCTCTGGCGGGCATGGGGGCAAAAAACTCCCGCTGGCCTGAAGGCAAATCCTGAACATCTGCGCCTAATCAACAAATGGCACTCGCAGGCTTTGCCTGATACGAATTCACCAGGCTTCTCAGTCGGGCAAGCAGTAGCTTACCTGTCGCAAAAGGTCTCAGACATATTTGGTCAATTGTTGAATTTCATCGCACTCTTGGGGCAATTATTGCTGGATATAGGGCATCTACTACTGCATCCAGGTGATACCCCCTGGTCTGAAATTTCCATCACCATTTATGATGCGGGGGTTCGGGCTTTGGGCATCACCGCGCTAGTCGGTTTTTTGATTGGTATCGTATTAAGCTATCTTTCTGCACTACAATTAAAACTGTTCGGAGCGGAAATTTATATTATTGATATTCTGGGCTTGAGCGTTATTCGTGAATTGGGCCGTTGCTTGCCGCTATTCTGGTCGCTGGCCGTTCCGGTTCGGCGATGACGGCGCAAATCGGCATTATGCGAGTGACGGAAGAATTGGACGCGCTGTCGGCGATGGGCATTTCGCATTCCTTGCGGCTGGTTTTACCTAAAGTGATAGCATTAACAGTCTCTTTGCCGTTGTTAAGTGTGTGGACTAGCGCAACGGCGTTGATTGGCGGCATGTTTTCGGCGCAGAATACTCTGGATATTAGCTATCAGCAATTTCTTTTAAAATTACCAGATGCCGTACCCTTGCTTAATGTATTTATCGGACTGGGCAAAAGTGCCGTATTCGGGCTGATGATTGCCTTGATAGCCTGCCATTTCGGTTTTCGCATCAAACCTAATACCGAAAGCTTAGGCAATGAGACGACGAATTCTGTAGTTGCAGCAATTACGGTGGTGATTATGGTCGATGCCATCTTCGCCATACTTTTTATGGATGTGGGGATGCCGTGAGCGAGCCGTATGCCATACGACTGGAACATATCTGGACAAGTTTCGGGGACAAGGATGTCCACAAAGATATTAACCTTGCGCTGCCCAAAGGGGAAATACTTGGTTTGGTCGGTGCTTCCGGTTGCGGCAAGACCGTATTATTAAGGGAAATTATTGGCTTGCAAATACCCAGCCAAGGTGAAATATTCGTGATGGGCGAATCATTGAAAACCATTTCAAGCAGCCATGGAAAGCGATTACGTAATCATTGCGGCGTGTTGTTCCAAAAAGGTGCATTATTCAGCGTGCTTAACGTTTTCGAGAATATTGCTTTTCCCTTGCGCGAACTGGGTGTTGAAGATGAGGAATTCATTAAACGACTGGTGTTTATGAATCTTGAAAACGTCGGCTTATCAGCCAAAGATGCATGGTTAAAACCCGCAGATTTGTCTGGCGGGATGACCAAACGCGTTGCCTTGGCACGAACCCTAATTTTGGAACCAAGCCTGTTGTTGTTAGATGAACCAACATCGGGGCTTGATCCAATCTCCAGCCAGGATTTTGTTGATTTATTGTCTGGGCTACATCAAGATCTTAAATTTACGGTGATTTTAGTGACGCACGATCTGGATATATTACGAGACTTATGCACCCAGGTTGCGGTACTGGCAGACCAGCAGTTAGTGGCTTTTGGTTCGCTGGCTAGCGTACTGGCTTGCCAACATCCGTTCGTTCAACGCTATTTTCATAATCAACGCGCCCAGCGCGTGTTCGGCTATCAAGCCAAAACCCAACCCCAGACTCAACAAGGACAGCTAAATGGGTAGAAATAACCGCGCCTTGCTTACCGGATTGTTTTTAGTCGTCCTGTTAACTGCAACCACAGGAGTCATTTATTGGCTGGGTAATCTGGAACGGGAGCGGGATATCTATACTATCTCGACCCAAGCTTCGGTATCGGGGCTAAACCCTGAATCAACCGTTTTTTTTCGCGGTATTGCCGTAGGTAAGGTGCTGAATATCCGGTTTGACCCTGACAATGCTGGCATTATTCTGGTCGGTATTGAAATCGATAAAAATATCGTTCTCACTAAAGGTGTGTATGCCACCCTGCATTTAAAAGGCGTGACGGGCTTAACCCAACTGGAATTGGAAGATGCCGGAAAAATAACCGAAAAGTTACCGCCAGGCGATGATGACATAGCCAATCGTATCCCATTAATGCAGTCTGTTACCGATAGATTGCTTAACTCCGGCGATGAATTGTTGAAAAAAGCCGACCATCTCATGATCCGCTTAAGCAGCTTATTGAATGAAGAAAATGAAAAGAATATCGTTGATATACTCGCCAATTTGAAAACCTTAAGCGGCAAATTAGAGAACTTGGAAAAAAGTGTTGATAAGGCTTTAGTAGGGATTCCGGCATTGACCACGGATGCACGGAAAACCCTTAGGAACATAGACAAGCTGGCGGTTGAATTACAAACACTAAGCAAAGAGGCAAAATATCTGAGCAAAAAAGTTGGCGCAGTTACCGATACGGGCAATGCTGCGGGCAATCAGTTTGTACAAACCACCTTGCCCAAAGTCAACCAATTGCTGACTGACCTACAAGTGACGACAGAACAGGTAAAACGTATCGCCACCACCCTGGAAAACAACCCGCAATCAGTATTGCTTGGGCCTGAACAGCAAGAGCCTGGGCCTGGCGAACCGGGTTTTGAGGAGCCAAAATGAAGATCTTGATGACCGTTTTACTTACCCTGATTGTTTCCAGTTGCAGTATTCTGCCTGAGTCACAGCCATCAGCAGTGCATGATTTTGGCTATCCTTACACCAACACACCCTCGGAAACCATTACCATTCCTCAGCCCTTATCTCAGCAATCGCCGATTACTGTGGAAGCCGCCAAGTGGCTAATTGATAGCCGCATTCGTTACCGTCTGCTTTACGCCACACCGACACAGGTGCGGTTTTATGCCCTGGATCGCTGGATTGCCCCGCCATCAGAACTGTTCGAACAGCTACTCAATAACAGCGAAAAGCAATGGCCTAGCCCGACAATAATCAAGTTACAAATTTTTGAACAGCAATTTGATTCACCCAGAAAAGCAAAAGTAATCATGCAATTCACCGCCACCAGAATGCCTGACGATAATCAGCATAAGACCAGAACACGCGAGTTTAACCTGCAACTGCTTTGCCCTACACCAGATGCTAAAGGTGCAATCACTGGCTTTAACTTATTGGCCAGGCAAGCGGTTGATAAGGTGCAGGCTTGGGCGATGGAAGCCAATTAATCCTGTTTCATCCATCAGAATTACGGGCAAGGATAATATCAATCAATCGACAATGAATCTCTCGTAACTTAATCCGAAACTATCTATATGGTAGAGAATCAACATTATCCATCGAGATTAATCAGAAATTATTCATATAGTATTTACCAATCAAAATCAGTAAAATACGCCACCCATGATTTTATCGACAGTTAAGATTTAATGAAAATACTCATTCTTGGAGCGGGCGTTACCGGTTCCGCGGTAGCTGCGGTCTTAGCCAGTGAAGAAAATGACATTATGGTCGTGGACTTTAAGCCACTACTCCTGGATGCGTTGAAAGAGCGGTTCGACATTGCTACGGTGGCGGGTAATGCCGCGCACCCCTCCGTTCTGGAACAGGCCGGGATTCATGATACCGATATTGTCATCGCTGTTACGGACAGCGACGAAACTAATATGCTGGCCTGTCTCATCATCAATGCCCTTTACAGCCGCCCCAAAACCATTGCACGGGTACGGGCGATTGATTACCTCAAACACCCGCATTTATTCGGCATCCAGGGCATTCCTATTGACCATGTGATTAGCCCTGAACAGATCGTGATGGAATCCATCCGCAATCTGATCGACTTTCCCGGTGTATTACATATTTCCGATTTTGCGGGTGGACTGGTGCGGCTATTTTCTGTAAAGGTCTCAGAGGATGGCTTTTTAACCGGAAAAAAAATTAAGGATCTGAGTGACCGTTTAGCCGATAGCAAGATTCGCGTGGTTGCCATCTTCCGCAAAGGTAAACCCTTATTGGTGAATGGTCATGCCATTATAGAAGCGGGGGATGAGGTCTTTATAGTAGCGCCGCGAGATGAGGTGCGTCGAGTCCTGAAAGAACTCAATAAACTGGAAGCGCCACTTAGACGTATCATAATTGCCGGAGGTGGCCATATCGGCAAGCGCCTTGGGCTGGCGCTTGAAAACGACCATCAAGTCAAAATAATTGAAAAAGACCCAAGACGGGCAAAGAAAATATCTAACGAACTGCTTAAATGCGTCATCTTAAAGGGCGATTGTGCCGATGAGACGCTACTATTGGATGAATCCATCGAGACTACCGACCTATTCTGCGCCATTACCGAGAATGATGGAGTCAACATTATTTCTGCGGCATTGGCAAAAAGCCTCGGAGCTCGTAAAACCATCTGCTTGCTCAACCATATTTCCTATACCAAATTGCTGCCCGGCACCGGTATCGATGTCGCCGTATTACCTAATCAGGAAACCCTAGGCAGTATATTGAAGCATGTTCGCAAAGGTGATGTCGCGCAAGTTAGCTCCCTATGTGGTGGTACTGCCGAAGCAATTGAGGCTGTCGCTCACGATAATGGCTCGTTTTCAGTCGTAGGCAAGCGCGTGGACGCAATTCATTTCCCTTCCGGCATCGTGCTGGGTGCGTTGATCCGTGACCAGCAAGTTATCGAAATTCATCATGACACGGTATTTGAAGAAAACGACCATGTCATAATGTTTGCCATGGAGAAAAAGCTGGTGATTAACATCGAGAAAAATTTTCAACCACTAGTCAAATGACAGTGCAGTTAAGGCTGTATGCGATTGCCTTTCTTCAGTTTTAAAGCCCTTCCCATGGCAATAACTAGCCCGACAAAAACTTGTAAGTCCAACAGGCTCAAATCATGACTGTCATCCTCACCATCATTCATGTCTTTGGCCTAATCACCATGGGCTGTGGTGGCTTAATGTCCACCAGCCTGTTGACCTCCATAATATCTAAAGATGGCGCAACAGATGCCTTTCTTGAAGGAACATTAATGACCCTGTTATTGGGTGCATTAATGTTTTTTCCGACCTTTCGTGCCACCAAAAAAGTAACGCGCCAAACTGGCTTTTTGCTGGTTGCGATTACTTGGTCAGTAACGCCGGTATTCAGTACCATCCCGCTTCTCCTTTATTTTCCGTCCCTGAGTTTTGTTGATGCTTATTTTGAGGCCGTTTCTGGCTTGACAACCACGGGCGCTACCATATTAAGTGGTATCGACAACCTGCCCATGTCGATTAATCTCTGGCGACACGAGCTGAACTGGATAGCCGGGATGGGGATCATTATTTTCGCCGTCGCGATCTTGCCTATTTTGGGTATTGGCGGCATGCAATTGTACATGGCCGAAGCGCCAGGGTCAGTGAAAGAATCCGACTTGCCGCCCCGTATCGCCCAAACCGCCAAAGCCTTGTGGCTGGTCTATGCGGGCATAACCATAATTTGTATTATTTCGTTGAAACTAGCGGGAATGAACTGGTTTGATGCGGTTTGCCATGCTTTTGCCGCCATGAGCCTAGGTGGGTTTTCTACGCATGATGCCAGTGTCGGCTTCTTTAATTCTTTGTCAATTGAAGTCGTATTAACAATTTTTCAATTGCTGGCAGCGATTAATTTTGCCACCCATTTTGTCGTCATCCGCAAGCGGTCTCTACGACCTTATCGGGAAGACATGGAAATGCGGGCTTTCCTTTCCCTTGTTTTAAGTAGTTGTGTGCTAACGGCGTATGTATTGTGGGATAACGGCACATATCCGGATTTCCTTACAGCATTGCGCCATGCCACCTTCAATCTTGTCACTATCGCCACCGATTGTGGTTTTGCGTCCCAAGATTTTAACCAATGGCCCATTTTTGTGCCCATGTGGATGTTGTTTTTAAGCTGCTTGTCCGCATCTTCTGGCTCTACTGGCGGTGGTATTCGAATGATTAGGACCATTATCCTACTTAAACAAACCCGGCTGGAATTGTTTAAGTTCATCCATCCTTACGCCGTAAAGTCCTTAAGGATCGGCGACCAAGTTATCAACAACAATATCGTGACCTCAGTGACAGGGTTCATTTTCCTGTATTTTATGTGCGTAGTTATCCTGGTCTTTGCCTTGTTGTTGACCGGGCTTGATTTTGTCAGCGCCCTCTCTGCCGTGATAGCCTGTTTCAACAACGCCGGTCCTGGCTTAAACCAAGTCGGTCCGGCAACAAATTATGCCAGCTTGAGCGACTTGCAAACTATGATTTGTGCGTTTGCCATGATCCTGGGACGGGTGCAAATCTTTTCTATTATTATCTTGTTTGTACCCGAGTTTTGGCGGAAATAAGGCACTAAAATATTTTTTCCCGAACACACAGCAATTCGAAATCAACCCTCAAACCCAATCCAAACGCGCCAATTATCTTAGCAATAATGGGCCATCCAGAAAGCCCTGCAAAACACCCCGCCTGATCTGATTAAGCTCCATTTCTTCATTATTTGGTCGATCAACTTCACTCGAGCCAAAGAAAACGAAATTGACAAATATCGTCCGTTTATCATAACCGCCATTTTGGTGATTTGGTAAGATCAGCTAAAGGCAAAGAAATCTTATGTGCGTAGCAATTAACATACGGAAAATTACACAACCGAATGAACGGAAAGAATCGAAAGTTAGCGGTCAAAATTGAAGGAGAAAAACTGGCCACAAAACCCTATTGTTTTGTGTAGTTAACCTCCAAATATCGATGAGCTATGTCAGTGACATAATCCAGTAAGTTTCGATCTGTCGCCCCGATCGACCAAGCGCCACCCCATGCGCCAGCACTTTGTTGCACACGTGGGGTTGCGATTACTTGCTTTGTGTCAGAGTCAGTTAATTTTAGATCTAAATCAATAGATGAATCCCCCATCATAGCACCTAGCCAAAATCGAGCCGCGCCACTTACAACATGTAGTTTTTGTACTGTCGGCTCAATAATTAAAATTGATCCCATAGCATTTTTCCCTTTTTTGGCTCGCCAGTTATCTAGGAGCGGGGTTATGCGGGCATTTAACTTAGATCCGAGATCCTGGGCTACATGCACCTTATCTTCATCCTCCATTACCGGAGCGCTCATCGCTATCGGTTTTAGCTCGTAATTACTAAACTCGGAAAGTGGTTTCAAAGGTGGGGCGAGGAGGGCAACCTCTTGATTTGCAACAGCAGAGCGATTCGCTGGATCAGATGCGCACCCAACGACGAATATAGCTAATAATGTTATCAAGTAATATTTCATGGTCTAAGCAATATATAAAAAGGAGACTCAAACTCCAGAGAATCCACAGATCTTGATTTTAAAATAATCTGAAGATATTAAAGTCATAATAAATCAAAATATATTAGGGGGCATTGATGTAAATCAAATCTTCTTCGAACGAAACATATAAAAATCCAAATATGGCTCACTTTTTTAAAGACTTACTTACGTTACCGCATGCCCATCAATCTGCGGCCAAGCCGTCAACACGGCTTTTACAACTGTGGCGAGAGGAATAGCCAAAAATACGCCCCAAAAACCCCACAGCCCGCCAAAAAACAAGATGGCGATAATGATGGCAATGGCGTGTAGGTTAACCGCTTCTGAAAACAATACCGGTACCAAAACCACCCCGTCCAATGCCTGGATAACTGAATAAGCGATAACTATGTACATAAAGTGGTCGTCACCCAAACCCCACTGAAAATAGGCGACTAGCAGCACAGGGAAAGTCACCAAAGTTGCACCGATGTAAGGAATTATCACCGATAAGCCCATCAAAACCGACAGCAACATGGCATAATTCAGCCCCATGGTTTCGTAGGTTATGTAGCTGACCACCCATAAAATGAAAACTTCGCCAAATTTTCCGCGTACGTAATTGCCGATCTGTATTTCAATCTCTTCCCAAACCCTTACACTTAGATTTCTGTCTCTGGGCAAGTACTGCAATACCCAGTCTACCAAAACCTTTTTATCTTTTAGAAAGAAAAACACCATCATGGGTACCAGAAACAAATACACCAAGGCGCTGGCCAAACCCACTACCGATGCCGCCGAAATTGTCAGCACATTTTGACCATAAACCAGCAATTCCTTTTGCACAGTGAACATGATTTCCTGGATTTTTGTTTCGTTAATAAACTGCGGATACTTTTCCGGCAGACGCATAATCTGGGTTTGTACCCTGCTAATAAACGCAGGAATATGTTGAACCAGCTCTACCGCCTGCTGGGTGATGATGGGCATTAAATAAAATAACAGGTAAATCAAACCTGCCATAAAAACAGAAAACACCAGGCCGACCGCAACAAATCTTGGTAACCTGAAGCTTTCAACCTTGGCTACCAACCCCTCCAGAAAGTAAGCCAGTACAATTGATACGTACACTGGCTTTAACAAATCAGACAGAAAATAGATGAGTACAAAGCTTACCAGCAGGATGATAGCCAGTGAAAAAGCCTGCGAATTAGGTAAAAAACGGTTAAACCGTTCTTTTAAAAACCGCGTATTGACAAAGTAAGGGTCGGTATTCATTAATGCCCAGTTGATAATACTTTTATAGGCTTACATTCTACCTCCAATAAACTGCTTACACCTATGGAAACTGCTACTTACTTAATGTTCTGGCCTTGATGTTTAATTCGATAAAAGGGCAGCACCGGTATTTCTCATCGTAGGACATCAATAAGAAGGCACGATTGATAAGTGAGCAATACTTGAAAATATATTCAGACAATATCGAATGCGTGTAATCGAAGCTTAAGGCGGGTTCGTCGGTATGAATGACGAGCATATACAGCTCATAAGGCCCGCCTTTGATATTTGTGGAGGCATCCTTAACTTCAAGGCGTTGGCTGATTGCTTTTACAAGCTTTATTTCGCCCCACTGTGCCGGTTGTGCGGAATCCCCATTCTTATGCGCCATAATTGCCAAAGGATCGACCAACTCTGTCACCTCAATACCCAGCTTGCCGCCTTCAAACAGCATCGCCTCGCAATCCGGCGGATCATTGCCCCGACCTCGCGCGACAAGGGAGTTGAAAAAACCGGCGTTTGCTTTCTCCAACGATTCTTTTAAAGAATCCACAATAGCCCATTCTTCAAGTTGTCGATCTACTGGCCAAGCAAAGAAATCACTGTAGCCGCGCTTTTTTTGCTGGGCTTGCTTTAGGGATTGAGTCGTGTTTTTTTCATCCGAGTCATTATTATCCATTGTTAAAGCCTATGTAGATGCGAGTTTTTCTACTATCGAGTAGCATTTGTTAAATATCGGCATACTAAAAATTAAATACCATTAAATCAATAAGCTGAATAATTAATTGTGGAATTTTAGTGTATATCATAAAACAACTTGCATAAAACTCTTAGGCCCGTAATATTTTTCTATAGGCATCAATCCCTGTTAAATACGGAGTCTTTAATCCTAAGCTAAACAACATACTAACGTTTACTTTTAACATTAACAGTGTTAATTTAACGATGTTAATGTTTACTGTTCCCCCATGCCTCCAAAAACCAAATCACCAGAAGATCGCGAAAGGCTTCGCACCAGTATTCTGGATGCGGCAAGATCGTTGTTTGTAGAACGCGGCATCGAAGCGGTTTCCATGCGCGAGATAGCCAAAAAAATCAATTACTCCGCTACCACCCTGTACCATCATTTCGCGGATAAAGAAGCCTTGTTGCAAGCGGTATGCGATGAAGACTTTTTAGCACTTGCAGGTGGTATGCACGACATCATGCAGATACCCGATTTAATTATGCGTATTCAAGCGTTATGCAAAGGTTATGCACTGTTTGCACTGCAACATCCCAACCATTATCGCCTGATGTTTATGACACCCCGTACGCCATGTAATCTGGATATTACTCAAATTCAGCAAGGCAACACGGAACAAGATGCTTACGCGCAGTTAAAATTAGTAGTGCAAGAGGCATTCGACGAGGGCTTATTCAAGTCCGAACTGACTGATTTTGAACTGATCGCCCAAACCTTATGGGCAGGCACGCATGGCGTGTGTTCTCTTGAAATTGCACTAGGGCATGAAACCTGGATTAACTGGGTAAGTATAGAAGCGCGATTAAATTTAATGCAAAGCGCGAATTTATGCGGGCTATTACGTCAACCTGAAAATCTTAATTATAAAACTGTAATAGATTGAATATATTAAATTATTCCAATGCTGGAGCATGGGAACTATAAAACAAAGCATCCTACATTATGAAAATCAAGCATTTTGGATTCGTGTTGTTAACGTTACTAACAGGCTGCGATAAGCCGGTAGAGCCACCTCCCCCACCTCGCCCGGCACTAGTCATGGTAGTGGGGGCAAAGGCTGAGGCGAACGCCATGTCATTGGTGGGTGAAGTGCGCCCTCGATATGAATCCAACCAAGGTTTTAGGATCAATGGCAAAATTATTGACCGTAAGGTAGATGTAGGTGCGCGTGTTAGAAAGGATCAAGTAATTGCTCGCTTAGATTCGGCAGATACTGATCTAAACGCCGCAGCAGCAATGGCGGACGTACGTTCTGCGGAAGCCAGCCGCGCATTGGCTGCAACTGAAGTAGAGCGATATCGGAAGTTGTTTGGCAGGCATTTCATTTCAGCATCAGCATTGGACATCAAGGAAGCTGAACTTAAATCTGCCAATGCAAAACTGGCACAAGTAAACGCGCAAGCGGATGTATCCGGCAATCAAACGCAATACACTCACTTAACCGCTGACCGTGATGGCGTGGTTACCATGATCCATGCGGAACCCGGGCAAGTTATGCAAGCGGGTGAGGTAGTGGTGCAAATTGCAGGCACTAAAGAAACTGAGGTGCTAGTTGCCGTACCGGAATCCCACATAGCTGAGGTGCTAATAAACGCCCAGGTTACAATAAAACTTTGGGCTAATCGGGAGAAAACTTATTCGGGTTTTGTCCGTGAGATTTCTCCAGCAGCTGATTCGGCCACCCGTGCCTTTAATGTCCGCATCGCTATCCAAAATACCGATGAAGCCGTAAAACTGGGCATGACGGCAAGGGTTAAATTCAATCCGCAGAATGTACAAGAGGACTCGGGCTTCCTAATCCCAAGCGCTGCACTGACTGAAAGTAACGGCAATAAAATAGTTTGGGTGATTGATGCCAATAATAAAGCGCAACCGAGGACAGTAGAAGCAGGGCAATTTGGCGAAGATGGTGTTTTGATTGTCAACGGTTTACAAGCAAATGAAAAAATCGCCATTGCAGGGGTGCATACCTTAATCAAGGATCAACAAGTAAAGCCTGTGGTTGAGGCTATTCAATGAGTGGACTGAAACAAAATCCTGAAGATTCATCGGAAAAACTAGCAACAAACAGTCGATTTAACCTGTCTGATTGGGCATTAAAACATCAAGCCCTCGTCCTGTTTTTGATGTTAGTACTTACGATTGCCGGATTGATTGCTTATACCAAATTGGGCCAATCGGAAGACCCCCCCTTTACCTTTAAAGTGATGCTGGTGCATACCACTTGGCCTGGTGCGAGCGCCCAAGAAGTCGAACAACAAGTAACCGACAAGCTGGAAAAGAAAATCCAGGAAATCTCTCATCTTGATTTCACCAGAAGTTTTTCGCGTCCAGGCGAGTCGATGATATTTATTATAATCAAAGACAATACTTTTTCGGATGATATTCCAGAGCTGTGGTATCAAGTACGTAAAAAAATTGGTGACATTCGCCACACCCTGCCGCAAAGTATCGAAAGCCTTACATTTAACGATGAATTCAGTGATGTGTACGGCAGCATGTATGCATTGACTGGCGATGGTTTTGACTATGCAGCACTCAAAAAACAGGCGGAGTTGATTCGGTCAGAACTGCTCAAAATACCCGATGTCGCCAAAGTCGATTTTTTCGGCGAGCAAAAACAGCGCTTGTTTATCGAGATTTCCAATGCCAAGTTGGTAGCAATCGGAATCAGTACCAACCATCTTATCAATATTTTACAAGCACAAAATGCTGTTGTGCGTGGTGGCACATACGATTCGGCTGATGAGCGTATCCGAATTGCCGTAACAGGTCGCTACAATAATCTGGAAGATTTACGCGAGTTACGCTTGCGCGCCAACAACCAGGATTTTCGATTGGGTGACGTAACGCGAATATATCGTGGCTATGAAGATCCTCCGCATGACCGTGTGCGCTTTCAGGGTAAGGACACCTTATTGCTAGGCGTAAGCATGAAGGATGGCGGCGATGTTATCGCGCTGGGTCACGATCTGGATAAGGTTATCACCAGAATTCAACAACAATTGCTGGTAGGATTAGAATTCAATACCGTCACGTCTCAACCAAAAATAGTGGCTAATTCAGTAAACGACTTTGTGCAGTCATTGCTAGAGGCATTAGTCATTGTGCTGGGTGTTAGCTTGATTTCATTGGGTTGGCGTAGCGGTATTGTTGTTGCCATTACCATTCCAGTGGTACTTGCAAGCACATTTTTAGTGATGCAGCTCAATGACATAGGTCTACATAAAATTTCTTTGGGCGCGTTAATCCTAGCATTAGGTTTATTGGTGGATGATGCGATTATCGCTGTGGAAATGATGTCGTCCAAAATGGAACAAGGCTGGGACAGAGCCAAAGCGGCATCTTATGCTTACACCTCAACGGCGATGCCGATGCTAACCGGCACCTTAGTCACCGTGGCTGGCTTTTTACCGATTGCCACCGCTGCTTCTTCCACTGGTGAATATACGCGGTCAATCTTTCAGGTATCTGCGATTGCCTTAATGATTTCCTGGTTTGCGGCGGTCATTTTTGTCCCCTACTTAGGCTATCACCTATTGCCCGATTACGCCCATGCCCCACAGCCATCAAAAATCATGTTGTGGCTAAAAAATCGGTTTGGTTTGAATGAAGAAAATGCCGACTCGAATCATCATCATGATATTTATAACACCCCGTTTTACAGAGCTTTTCGCGCCGTTGTTACCGCTTGCGTCCGTTATCGCAAAACAGTCATTGCCATAACGCTTTTCTTGTTTATCCTGTCGATCATTGGGTTTGGCAAAGTACAACAGCAGTTTTTCCCTGATTCCACCCGGCTCGAATTGATCGTTGACTTACGCATGACCGAAGGTGCTTCTTACCGAGCAACCAACATTCAAGTCAAAAAACTCGAACAATGGTTGCATGACTGGAACAAAAAAAACACGGGGATTGAAAATTTTGTTGCTTATATCGGTTCTGGCGCACCCCGTTTTTATTTACCTTTGGATGTCCAATTGCCGCATCTCGGCTTTGGGCAATTTGTCATTTTGAGTAAAACCTTGGCAACGCGGGAAGCCTTACGGAAAGATTTGCTCACCTTGTTTGAAAACGATTTTCCGGCATTGCGTGCTTCTGTATTGCGCCTGGAAAACGGGCCACCGGTGGGATTTCCCGTGCAATTTAGAGTTTCAGGGACGGACATTCCCCAAATACGGGAGATTGCCCATCAAATTGCCGACATAATGCGCGACAATAAGCATCTAATGAATGTACAGTTCGATTGGGAAGAACCCAGCAAAACCGTCAAAGTAGAAATAGACCAAGCAAAAGCGCGGCTATTAGGTATAAGCTCGGTTGATATTGCCAATGTCCTCAACGGCGCAATGCAAGAACTTTACATCACGGAATTCCGGGAAGGCATTGAGCGGATTGACTTAGTTGCGCGTGCCCCAGAACTTGAACGCACTCACCTTTCGCATTTGTCTGACCTCATGATTAATACGCAATCAGGGGTAGGCGTACCGTTATCGCAAATTGCGACGATTAGCTCTGAGTTTGAAGAAGGCGTTATCTGGCGGCGTAATCGCATACCGTCGATTATCGTGCGCGCGCATTTGCAGGGTGATATGCAAGCACCCGTGGTATCCCAGCAAATCGAAGACAAACTGACTGCGATTAAATCAGGTTTACCGCTAGGCATAAACATAGAAACGGGTGGGGCTGTCGAAGAATCTGCTAAGGGCGGATCATCAGTGGCCGCAGGTTTTCCACTGTTTTTGATTACCGTGCTAACGGTATTAATGGTTCAATTGCAAAGCTTTTCGCGGGTATTTTTAGTGTTGTTAACCGCACCTTTAGGATTAATTGGCGTAACTGTTGCATTGTTGTTATTTGATAAACCATTCGGCTTTGTCGCCATGCTCGGCACGATTGCGCTATCAGGCATGATTATGCGAAATTCCGTCATCTTAGTCGATCAAATCGATCAAGATAGATCTTCTGGAATAGAACCCTGGCAAGCAATCATCGAGTCAACAATTCGTCGGTTTAGGCCTATTTTACTTACCGCTGCGGCAGCGATTTTAGCCATGATACCGCTTACTAAAAGTGTATTTTTTGGGCCTATGGCAGTGGCTATTATGGGTGGTTTGGCAGTAGCTACTTTACTAACCGTGCTGTTTTTACCGGCACTGTATGCGATTTGGTTTAAGGTGGATGTGCCAAAAGCAGAATCATAGGTTAATAGCTGATTTTTTAGATTGATCCACATCACGAAGGAGAAATTTTATGACCGATGAAAAAACCAAATTGTCGAATGTTTATTCGCGCATCGCAATCGTTACCGGTGTATCTTCTGGCATCGGGGAAGCGACAGCAAAAAAATTCATTGCCAGTGGCTTTGGCGTAATTGGCAATGCCCGCAACGCCGAAAAACTGAACTTACTTGAAAAAGAGTTAGGGCGCGCGTTTTTCGGCATAGCCGGTGATGCTGCCGAACCCACTACATTAAATAAACTTTTTGTTGCAGCAATCGAACACTTTGGGAGACCGGCTGACATCGTTGTCGCGAACGCGGGTCGAGGTCTGGGCGGATCTGTCAAAGATGCTGATTTGTCAAAGTTTGAAGAGGTGCTTAAACTTAACGTGACAAGCACCTTGGCCTTGTTACAACAAGCGGCTCAAAAAATGGTGGTTGAACAGGAATCCGTCTTCCCGGAAAGGGCTGCGGATATCGTAATCATTGGCTCGGTAGTGGGAAGACACATATCGCCCTTCAGCGCGGTTTACGGTGCCACCAAGTTCGCTGTCCATGCACTCGCCGAAGGCTTACGTCGCGAGGTAGGGCCAAAAGGCGTACGCGTTTCGCTGGTTGAACCAGGCATCGTAATCAGTGGGTTTCAGGATGCTGCAGGTTACAGCGACGAACTGGTGCAGAACTTCAATGATAAGTTTGGTCCGTTGTTATACGGGGATGACGTTGCAAACGCAATCCACTATATCGTCACCCAACCTCCCCATGTTCATATCAGCGACATTATGGTTCGTCCAACGCGGCAAGATTATCCATGAATCGCACTCAATTGTCATGACTGTCATTTTGCAACAACCCAACCGATGGCTATTAAAAGTTTTTAGTACTTAGAGAAAACAAATGACTGCCCCTAGTGCTGAATTTAAAGAATATGTTTTAGAGTTTCTGGAACCCTTATTCCCTGTAAGAACAAGCTCATTCTTTGGTGGGGTCGGTATTTCCTATAACTCAGTACAATTTGCCATGATTATGGGCAACAGCCTGTTTTTTGTCGTCGATGAGAACTCCCGGAAAAAATATGAGCAAGCGGAGATGCAGCCATTTTCATATACGACCAAAAAAGGGCAAATTCAAGTTCGTAAGTATTTTGAACTCCCAGAAGAAATCCTAACTGATCCCGAACAACTAAGTTTATGGGCAAAGAAGCCATACAGATAGCAAACAAAACTAAAAAACTCAAGAAAGGGGCAAGCTAAACACGGAAGGCAACTTACCTTTTGGAAGAACTGTGCCGATACCAATAACTAATATGGAATAGCCTTTTTTGCTACGCCTCAGTAAATGGCTAATAACCAAGCGATATAGTAAACTATAGCCGTTAACAATCTGACCCAGGCTCATGACAACCATCAATAACGTCCACCCGGACGAAATCAATAAATTCGGCTCCATGGCGGAACGCTGGTGGGATCCGCAAGGTGAATTCAAAACTTTGCACGACATTAACCCTCTGCGCTTAGCGTTTATCCAACGCTATACCCATCTTGAAAACCAACGAATTGTTGATGTCGGCTGTGGCGGTGGAATTTTGACTGAAGAACTCGCCAGACACGGTGCTGATGCTACGGGCATTGACCTTAGCGAAGATTTGATAGACATCGCCGACTTGCACGGCCTTGAGTCTGGCATCACAGTGCACTACCAAAAAATCAGCGCAGAAGAACTGGCAAGCCAGCAACCCGAAAGTTTCGATCACGTCACCTGTATGGAAATGCTCGAGCATGTGCCTAATCCTGGTTCCATTATTAACGCCTGCGCTACTTTGGTGAAACATGGCGGAATGGTGTTTTTCTCAACACTTAACCGCAAACCGAAGGCTTACGTACTGGCTATTGTGGCTGCCGAGCACCTTCTCAAGATGCTACCTAAAGGCACCCACGACTATAAAACCTTTATCAAGCCTTCGGAATTATGCCAATCGGCGCGAGCCTGCGGCCTTACGCTACAGGGGATGGTGGGTATTGAGTACAACCCGTTCACGAAACTATTCAGCCTAAGTAAAGACATAGATGTCAATTACATTGCCGCTTTTAAGCGTGAAGGCCAACAAGATTAAAGCTGTTAACAAATTCCCTTCTTGTTTGATATTGAAAGCAAACTGTTATGCCATTAACTAACCATGTCATTTTAATTACCGGAGCAGGTGGCGGCCTAGGCAGTACCGCAGCCTTGACTTTAGCCAAGCAAGGCGCACAGATCATTTTGTTGGATAAAAGCATCCCTAAACTTGAAGCTGTTTACGATGCGATTAAAGCAGCTAATGCCCCCGAGCCAGTCATGTATCCTTTTGATTTGGCAGGTGCTAATGAAGATGAATATCAAGAGTTAGCCGATAAAATTGAGGAGAAATACGGCTCTCTGCAAGGTTTGTTGCATTCAGCTGTGGAATTCAGTGGTTACACGCCTATAGCCTCGCATGGAACGAAAGACTGGGAGCATACCTTAAACGTCAACCTGAATGCGCCCTTTTTACTAAGCAGGGTGTTATTGCCACTGCTGCAAAAAAGCCAAACTGCAACCATCGTTTTCACCTCAGATTCTTCCGTACGGATTGCACCTGCCTATTCAGGCGCTTATGGCGTATCTAAAATTGCACTGGAAGGGTTGGCGAAAATCCTTGCTGAAGAAATGGAATCATCCAACAAAATACGAGTCAATATCTTTGTTCCCGGGCCGGTTAACTCACCATTAAGAAAACGGGCTTACCCAGCAGAAGACAAAAGCAGATTACCAGCAATGGAGTCTTTAGCCGCCGCTTACTTATACTTGTTTGGCCCGCAAAGCATAGGTGTAAACGGCCAGATGATTGATGCCAGAACCTTTCATTTATAACTCACTATCATATGTCCGAAAGAGAAGATGTTGTTTTAACCCGTGATGTAAATGTCATTACAGTACCTGACGGTAACACAACCACCCTAAATAAGGGTGAAATAGTGACTATTCATCAGGCGCTGGGTAATAGCTATACCGTTGTTACTGAACACGGCAGCATGGTTCGCATTGCCAATACCGATGCCGATGCTTTGGGCAAAGAACATCACCAACTACACACCTTGGTATCCGATACTGATTCCGAAGCGGTGGAAAACAACTGTTGGGAAGTGATGAAAACCGTGTATGACCCTGAAATTCCGGTCAATATCGTAGATCTTGGCCTAGTGTATTACTGCAATGTACGCCCATCAGAAACAGACGCCAACAAAAACGATGTTCACGTGATTATGACACTAACAGCGCCAGGCTGTGGCATGGGGCCTGTGATTCAAGGCGATGTGGAAAAATGTATCCGCGCTTTGCCGGGTGTGGCCAGTGTTAATGTTGAAGTAGTGCTTGACCCACCTTGGTCACGCGAGATGATGTCTGAGGTTGCCCAGTTACAATTGGGATTATTTTGAACGGTCTTTTAAAATAACAACTCCTGAATCGCCAGCCCATCTCGAAAGATGGGCGAGCTAGCTAGATACCGCAAAAAAGCCTATTAACCTTAGATTAAGGGTTTCAGATCGGCGAACGCTTTGGCAGCCGGTGGTAAGAACTCTTCAGCTTTTTTCAAGTCACCTTCTTTAGCCGCAGTACGCGCTTTTTTCAAAATGTCATTCGCTTTAGCACGCGCTCTGTCAACAACGTCATTTGCGTTGACTTCTTTACTGTAATCCATACCTTGTTTGATGATTTTGTAAACTTCATCGTTTGATTTACCAGCTGTTATAGCTTCTTGCGCCTTCTTGATTTCACCCAGAACCATATCAATAGCATCGCCTGGTGAATATGAAATTCTGCCCTCACCGGCTTCTGCTAGTGCGGCGGATGAAAAAGATCCCATAGCCAAGGCAATCAGGGAAGAAAGTACGATTGTTTTTAAGGTTTTCATTTGGACTCATCCTCAAATTTTGTGTTGTATAGCGTTATTTTGGTCAATTCTTAAAATTGCCGCGCTGGATTCTATCATGTTTTTGTCAATTTCACGCAAGCACAAAAAATCAGCCGCATATTTAATTGAATATTGCACATTTATTTTGAGGCTTAGAGCCAAATTAGAACAATACGTATAATTGCTTAGTGACCGAATAAAAAATATGCCACTTTATATTAACCTGTAAGATAAAATTTATTATCATCTTACAATCGTTACAGACTATTATGGACGCGATACACTTCAGCAAAAAAATCGAGGAATCTTATGCAACATAAAAATAATAAAATGGGATTTTTACTTCATAACCAAAAAACAATCCTGTTTTTAGGATTGTCGGCTTTGCTTTGTTTTTCGCCCTTCAATAACCCAATCAATTTACTGCTTGATGTTAGAGACTGGGGCAATGGCTTTCAACATCCCCTTCAAGGCTGGGATCATTTAATAACCATGATTGCAGTGGGTATCTGGGCGGCACAGCTACGTGGTGCCGCTATCTGGATGCTGCCATTAACCTTTGTTTGCGTGATGAGCCTGGGTGGGCTTGCCGGAGCTGCCAGCTTTGCTGTTCCCAGCGTCGAAGTCATGATCTTGCTTTCTGGTTTAGTCTTTAGTGTATTTATCGCCAGAAAAGTGCGCTTCACTACCCGCATGAATGTGCTGATTGTCGCCTTTTTTGCCTTTTTTCACGGTTATGTGCATGGACAAGAAATTTCAGCCTCGGCGAGTTTGATTTCCTACACACTAGGCTTTGTATTCGCCACCGCGTTGTTACATGGGGCTGGCATAGCGACCGCACGTTTGATGACCTTATCTTTTGCCTTTTTTGTAGGCGGCAATGCCTATGCCCAAGAGCCGGAAGCGACAGCAACCGAATCAGCAGAAAGCACCTTAGCAGCTGAAAGCGGCAACAGTAGTAAAGATTCAATAGAACTGGATGAAATGACCATTACCGAACGGGCTGATTCTCAAGTTGGTATCGCAGATAGTGCCTCTCAGGGCAATATCGGACAAGCCCAACTTAAATTTCGACCAATAACCCGACCGAGCGAAGTGTTGGAAACCGTACCTGGCCTGATTTCTACCCAGCACAGTGGCGAAGGCAAAGCCAGCCAATATTTTTTGCGTGGCTTTAACCTAGACCACGGCACCGACTTTCTGACCCAAATTGATGGTGTGCCCGTCAACCAATTGTCACACTCGCACGGACAGGGCTGGACAGATACTAACTTCCTTATCCCTGAATTAATCGAAACCCTGGATTATAAAAAAGGCAGTAACTATGCAGAAAACGGCGATTTTTCCAGCACCGGTTCTGCCAATATTCACTACTTTAAAGAACTGCCCCAGAATATTGTCAAGTTTACTGGCGGCATGTTTGATTATTTCCGTGGCATGGTTGCAGGCTCACATAAGTTAGGGGACGGCAACCTGCTGTATGGCGCAGAAAGTGTCCACAACAACGGCCCTGGACAGTCGGCAATGATTACCTAAAATTTAACGGCATATTGCGTTATAGCGAAGAGCATGGCGATCATGGCTGGAGCATTACTGGTATGGCGACTAAATCGGATTGGGATTCCACCGATCAAATTCCATTACAATCCGTGAACCAAGGCAAACTTGACCGGTTTGGCAATATTGACCCTACCGATGGCGGCGATAGCCAACGGTATAGCTTAACGAGTGAATGGCATCGTCAAGATGCAGAAAGCGAAACCAAGTTGATGGCTTATGGGGTGTATTCGAAGCTGAATTTATTTTCAAACTTTACATACTTTTTAGATAACAACACACCTGATCCACAAAAACCTGGTGGATGTAATAGCGCAACTTCACAAACCGTTTATAACTGTGGCGACCAATTTGGACAACCAGATGATCGTTGGACAACAGGTTTTAAAGGTAGCCATACCCTTTTCCACAAACTTGGCGATGCCGATTCAGAAACCACATTTGGTTTACAAATCCGCAACGACAACATTCAAAATGCCCTTACCAAAACCCATGCCCAAAAACAGTATGGCATTACCCGTCAAGATAACATCTGGGTAACGTCTATCAGCCCTTATGCGGAAAACAAAACTCGTTGGAACGACTGGTTTCGGACTAGCGTGGGCGTACGCTTTGATGGTTTCCGTTTTGATGTCAGCAAAAGCGCTGGAACTAACGGCCTCCGCCCAGAAAACAGCGGTGAGCGCTATGATGGTTTGGTCAGCCCGAAACTAGGGTTTGTGTTTGGGCCTTGGGCGGATACTGAGTTTTATCTTAATGGTGGCCTTGGTTATCATAGCAATGATGCCCGTGGTGTACTGACTACAAAGGATCCATCAAGTGGTGCTGCACTCGAAAGAGCCGATCCGTTGGTGCGTACTTACAGTGCGGAACTGGGCGTACGGTCAACCTGGGTGAAAGGCTTACAAAGCACTTTGGCGATCTGGTGGCTGGATATAGATTCTGAGCTCTTGTTTATTGGAGATGCGGGAACAACTGAAGCCAGTCGGCCAAGCCGTCGCTATGGCCTTGAATTCAATAACTATTACTCGCCTACTGATTGGTTAACTTTTGATGCCGATTTAAGTTTTTCTCATTCACGTTTCCGTAATGATTTACCTGAAGGCAATCATATTCCGAATTCGGTGGAAACAGTTATTGCGGCGGGAGCAACTTTCCATGATGTTTACGGCGGCTTTTTCGGTGGCCCAGGTTGCGTTTCTTCGGCCCACGGACATTAACCGAAGATAACAGCAAGCGTTCGGAATCAACCCTGTTGTTATCTGCCATGCTGGGTTATGAGGTTAACAAGAACCTGAGTTTTCAGGCCGAAGTATTCAACATCCTGAATCGTGAAGACGATGGCATTACTTATTACTATGAGTCGCAAGCAACGCCAACACCTGACACAGCGCGTGAAGATTTCCACTTCCACCCCGTAGAACCCGTCAGCTTCCGCATGGGATTTACCGCGAAATTTTAGGGCCTTCTTGGTATACGGGCATCCCGCAATGGACGCTCGTATACCTAAACAATACAAGTGATTTTAATATTAGCCTACAAATAAATCTAAGTGATATTCGAAAAAACTCTTATTGTCGAGCGCATTAAAGAAGTTGCAACGCAGCAAAATAAACTTTCTGAGGATGTAGCTTACGATGTGGCTTTTCACATGACCGATTGGCTGGAAGATCTTGCGCAGTACGTTGAGTTTTGTGCCGATCCAAACAAAATGAAAAGCAACGAAATAGACCATTTGCTAATAAAATTCTTGTTACATGTCCCAAACCACATTGCAGCAGCATCCAAGCTGTACATTGAAATACCAGTTACCGATGTATTTGGAGTTAGGGCGACTTCAGAGGATAACAATATCTAATAGTGCTTTTTCAAAGCTCCGTGGTTTATCACTCCGTACTTAACCGATAGTTGCAACAAACGTTAGTGCTTGCTTTGGCCACCATCGACAGTAAACTATATTTCACCCAACATAAATTTGTTCAGAGATATGACTATGCCACGCAAAACCCTTATCATTTTCCATTTCCTTTTATTATGCATTATTGTACAGCCAGTTCGTGCCGAGCAAGCAACGCTAAAACCATTTGTCCCAGGCAGTTATCAGCAACTGCTGGACACCAATGCCAACAAGCCTTTTATGTTGGTGATCTGGTCGATTACCTGTTCTTCCTGCCTTAAAGATATGGCCTTGTTGAACAAGATGCATAAGGCCAATCCAAACATCAATATGGTCATGCTGGCGACGGATGATTCAACTGCGACTGAACAAATTCAGCAAGTACTTACTAAAAATGAACTCACCGGACTTGAAAACTGGCTTTTTGCGGACGAAAATCCGCAAAAACTGCGTTATGAAATTGATCCTAAGTGGTACGGGGAACAGCCACGGACTTATTTCCTGAACAAAAAACATGAACGGGAAGGTATCAGTGGTGTCTTATCGCAGGAAGATTATGAAGCCTACTTTAAGAAAATCCTCAATTGAACCGTCATGTCCTCAGCAGTTTTTAGCTTTGTAAGCTGGTTTAGCGCTGGCGTAACCCCACAATATCAACGTATTGACAGGTTACATTGCTCTAACCTAACCGACATTGAGTTGCCACGAATTACCGTACAACCTATTGTTTTATCAGTTTTCTTGCTTTGCCTGACTACGTTAGCTATCAATGGCTGTTCATCCGGCCCGCTTTTAGGGATAGTTGAACCCACAACAGAAATAGCCGAATCACCAACGGTTGCCCCCTATTCCAAATCTACTTTCGGGCTGTACGACATTTCAACTTTTGATGTCTACGTAGATGATGATGTTATTCATGTCCTTGCAGGTGGCAAAAATTCCGCTAAAGATAAGCAAATCAAACTACGTTACACTCGTTCTGAGGATGGCGGCCATAATTGGCAAGATTCTGTAAGCCTAGCCAATCTTCCTGCAAGCATTAACAGCCGTGGCAATGATATTCAGCTTGCCGCCAAAAGCAACCATCTACTGGCTGTCTGGCAAGGCAAAGGCGAACTGCCCGGCATGGGGCCAATGGTGAGCGCCTATTCCCAGGATAAGGGCAAAACCTGGACGAAAGGCACTAACCCTGCGTTGAACAATGCGGGTGACCAATCACATGTTGACCTGATTGCCGACCAGCATGCCATGTTTCATGCCGTCTGGCTGGAGGATCCAGAGGAAAACGGCTACCAAAGCCTACGTTACGCCCGCTCTGTTGATTGGGGCAAACATTGGAACCACGCTACCACATTGGACGATTCCACCTGCTCCTGCTGTTGGAATGAGTTTGCATTATCTCCAGATGGAGAACTAAACATACTCTATCGTGACATGAAACCCAGGGATATGTCGTTGATACAATCATCCGATGATGGCAAAATCTGGAAACACGTTAGCACGGTTGGTGAATTCGGCTGGCAATTTGATGGCTGTCCACATAACGGCGGAAGCTTGGCGTATGTCGGAGCTGATAACCCGAAGCATCTGCATACTCTAGTCTGGACAGGTGCAGATCAAAAAGCGGGGCTGTACTACTTATCTTCTAAGAACAATGGCAAAGACTGGTCTAAACCGAAAAAACTGGGCAACAACGCCATACATGGTGATATTGCCACATTTGACAACAAGGTTGTCGCCGTATGGGATGAAATGGATGCTGACGGGTCAGGCGTTTTTTACTCTGAATCTGATGATGACGGCATAACTTGGTCAACTTCTACCCGCTTAACTGTGTCCAAAAATGCAGCAACCCACCCTAGGCTGGTTACAACACGACACGGCCTTTTAGCCTTATGGACAGAAAAACCCAACAAACAGCCTGGACAATTGGCTTGGCAATTTATCGAATGATCAGCACTTCTCTTTCGGGATACCTACGTACATGTAGACATGTAATTAGGCAAGGAAGTAAGTTTTAATCACCCTGCCCGCTATCAGTTATATAATGCGCGCTGTTCTATCTCCCAATAAATTGATTTACCAAGGTACAGACTAATGACACGACGCAATATCGCATTCCCAGTCAAACCATTGTTAGGTGTTGCACTGTTGGCAATTTTTGCCTTACCAATACCTGTATTTGCCCATGCCATCATGGTGAAATCACAGCCTGTGGTCGATAGCACGATTGCAGAATCACCCAAACAAGTGGATGTCTGGTTTAACGATAAAGTGGGCAGCGAATATAAAGCACTCGCAGTAATCGATAGCGCAGGCAAGCGAGTAGATAATAAAGACGCAGCCCAAGAAACATTCGATCAATCACATTTGTACGTCACCATTCCGCAACTTCCGCCAGGTACGTATAACGTGCGTTACCGAGTTGTCTCCTTAGATACACATATCGTCACGGGCAAATTCAAATTCACCATAAAAACGCCCTGATATATCGTCAATAGTAACAGACCGTCTACTAACGAGGCTTACCACAACATGAAATCACCCTATTCAGCATTACGACTTTTTTTGCTTATCAGCATATTGCTATTAACAGCTTGCGAAAATCCCGGCTACAACGACAATCCCTCGCAAGTTATGACCAAGGCAACAGTCGGTTGCCTGGTCGCCACTGATTTCTATGCTGTCTATTTTAGTGCATACGTCAAACCGCCCATTGACGACGTAAAGATGTCAGCAAAAGACAAAAAAGCCCTGTTCCGGTCATATTGTAAAAACATACCTGCAACGGGCATGGGTTACTTTACTGCCGATGTAGTTGGTGAAGAGTTGCGGAAAACGCCTATCGGCATTCGCGTTGTGGAACAAGAATTTGCCGGCGGCGATGAAAATAAGGCTGAAAATTTCAAAGACATCCGCACCATTGCCGAAATCCCCGCCAAACTGTATCCACGCGGCGCGGTTGAAGCACAGGCACAACTGGACAAAAACGGCTATTACGCCATTTATCTGTTGGTGGGCGGAGAAGAAGCCTTATCAGATGAAGATAAGTTAAGAATTCCATTGCATGTGGGGGTTGATCCTGATGCAAAACCGATTGGCACCTACATCGCTATAGGCATTGGCAGCATCCTCGGTTTAGCGTTGATTGGTTTCGTGGCTTTTCGTTTTATGCGTAGGCGCAACAACCCATAGGACGTTCAAAAAACCTCCTTCGCTTAAGATAATGGGCGGGATAAGCACTTTGTTTTAACCCAATCTCACCCTGCCCACACAGAATACAACAGAGGGGGAGGGATTTCTTAGCTTAACGGCATTGCTATTGCCTACACACATACTTAAAAACAGGAGCTTACATGGCTAGAATAATCGGCCTTATTTTTCTTCTAGTCCAATTGCAAATCGGATTTGCCCATCCGCCCGGCCTTAGCTCTGCCGATGTCACTGTCAAACCTGACGGCCTAGATGCCAAAATCACGTTTGCCGTCCAAGACATAGAAGCCTTCGTGCCTATGGACAGTGATGGAGATGCCGAAGTCACCAGTGCCGAACGCGATGCCGCCAAACCCCAGATCGCAAATCTTGTCGCTAATGAACTCAAAATCCATCTCGATGGTGTCGAAATTAGACCTACAGCACTCGGCACTGTAACATTCGACAACCAAAATAATGCGACGGTTGACTTGCATTTTTCAAGTACACCTGCAAGCTCAATCAGTATTCAATCCACTTTTTTAAACAAACTCCCAACAGATCACAAACAATACGTCACGGTCAAAAACGCTGGCAACCAGCCGTTAGGCAAAAAAATGTTGACCAAGACCGCTAACACCCTAGAATTTAACCTAAAAAATAACACCACGCCCACAGCAACCGACAACCATCCCTCGTCAACTTTTGTTGATTTCCTTAAACTAGGCGTGGAACATATCCTCACTGGCTACGACCATTTGCTGTTTTTATTTTCTTTGCTCGTCATCACCCACAGCTTTTGGCCTGCCATCAAGATCATCACTTTTTTCACCATAGCCCACTCCATCACCTTAGCATTGGCTGGCCTAAACATTGTCGATATTCCCGCCAGCATTGTTGAACCGTTAATTGCTGCCAGTATTGTCTATGTTGGCCTTGAAAATATCATTCGGGGCAACAAAGTAACCGTCAGAAGCCGTTGTATGTTGACCTTTTTCTTCGGGTTAATACATGGTTTCGGATTTGCTGGCGTACTCAAGGAAATGGGCATTTCATCTATCGAGACGGGCATTTTGGTGCCACTGTTTTCATTCAACCTAGGTGTGGAACTGGGGCAAATTACCGTAGCCGCTATCGTACTCCCGCTACTATGGTGGTTACACAAGCAAGGCCGCGTAAGCCAAAAACTGGTGCCTGTAAGTTCTGTCTTAACCTGCCTAGCTGGGGGATATTGGCTTTTAGAGCGTACGATATTTAACTAACAGCAAAAAATAAATTGGATGTAATAAAACGAAGAGGCAAATAATAATCTTAATATAGCCTAATACACCTTTAGAGATAGTTGTTACATACCTGAAAAAGCATCCCTTAACTTGGATTTAAACTTCTAGACCATTCCCCTTGAGTGGCCAATCATACCGGTATGACGATGGCCTACTTTCATAAATCAACTCAATTTATTCAATACCTTGGCTTCGCTTATAAAGCCAATCGACTATAAGAATAAGCACCCCGACGGAAACGGCAATATCTGCAACATTGAAAATACCCGTACGCAATGAGCCCATACCAATATATAAATATTAGCTAGGTTAAAGTATGAAACCTAGCATTTGTGCACGTAAATTATAAATAAGCAGTACGTCACAGAACTGGAATAACAATCGCTTATCATTTCTTAAATAGTTAATAATAGCGAAACTGTGATTAGTCGAGCCGTTTTAATTTGTCGGCAGTTAACATTTACTTTATCAACCCTCTTTTTTGGAACATCTGTGAACAAACTCGTTAACTTAAATTGGAATCTTACTGCAACAGTTGCCGTGTTTGTGCTCGGCAACTTATTGACACCAGATGCCTTCGCACAAAGCCTCTACAAATCGGTAAACGCTCATGGAAAAATCACCTACGGCAACCATCCATCATCCGATAGTAAGACTGCGCAAAATGTCAGTTCATTAAAAGGCAGCCCAAAATTCAGCGTTGTGGGCAAACAATTTTCCCGGGCATCCAGCAAATCTTAGCAGCGGGTAACTAATAACGATACACATAAATTATTGGGGTAATAAGCGAAACCCAACATTCAAAGTTTCTGTTTGTGTTGGGCTTCATTGCATTTAGCCCAACCTACGAGCTACCCGACTTTATGGAATATTAAAATTAATCAATAAGCTATCTATTATAAATTTGGTCAACAAAGTTTTTAAACCAGATGGGGCGAAAAATTATGATATACAAAATAAGCACTTCCAAAAGCGGAAAAGGGATAACGTGCAAAACAATCAAGACTAGCAACGCTATGACGGACGAAACGATTATTGAAAAATAAGACGCATTATTCATGATGATATTTTTAGTTGGGTTGTATGGCTGTTCAAATCAGTTTTGTTGGCAAATGTTGGGTTACGACGCGCCCAACGGCCAGTGATCGTTTCGTCAATGTTGCCATGCGCGTCTAACCCAACCTACGGCACTGGTTTCCAACCGGGAGTGAAAGTATCAAGCAACGTAGGATGCGGTGAACACAGTGAACCGCATCAATCGCAAAACACGAACGATGCGGTTCGTACCTCACCGCATCCTACCGAGCTAAGTATGCCAACCACGTGCTTATGGTAGCCCAATCGTTCCCCACATAATCTTTATTTGCCGAGTTCTGACACGGATAAAAAGTACAACTTCAGAAGAATCTTTTACAGGCTCCAATAAATGGTCAGTTTCCACTGATAATTTAGTAATGAGACTGTCATCTTCAAACAGACAGAAGAACGGCTTTTCTTCATTTGAAGGACTTGTATTCTTAGGCAAAGCGTTTGCTTCTGGAATCTTTAAAGAATCAAACAGTGTTTTAAGTCTATTATCAATATCACCACCGTTTTTGATTATATTACCAGGTGACTGCGGCCAAAGTATTTGAATATCAAGTTCTGCAACTAGAGCCAATTTCTCTGAAATAAGTGGCACAAAGTTAAAACCATTTCTATTTATTATTAGGTTTAATCCTCCCGATTGGGGGGCTTCATCAATCAAATTTCGAAAATCGTTTAGAGGTTGTTGTTGCCATAATTCTCTGAGCTGAGAATGAAAGTATTGTCGAATTTCATGCTTATGCTTTGGCTTACCATTTGACTTTAAATTGCCACGATAATATAGGGTAAATTGCATTACGTCCCAGCGCCTAGGTAACTATTAATGAATCCCCAACATATTATCCAACGCCTTCTTCGCCAACCTTGCGTCATCCTTATCGACGACAATTTGGTTCACCACATGCCCTTCGACCAAATTATCCATCACCCACGCCAAATGTTGCGGGTCGGTGCGGAACATGGTGGAACACATGCATAAGGTCGGGGACATAAAGTGGACGTTTTTGCCGTCTTTTTTGCATTCTTCATGCAGCCGGTTGACGAGGTTTAATTCCGTCGCCACCAGCCAGCGGGTATTGGGTTCGGCCTCACGGATGGTTTTAAGGATCGCCGTGGTAGAGCCGATATATTCTGCTTTCTGGCACACTTCAAACGGCGCTTCCGGGTGGGCTATGACTTTGGTATCAGGATATTTCGCCAGGAAATTATCGATCTGCTCCGGCTTAAACATCTGGTGTACGGAACAGAATCCGCCCCAAAGAAAGATTTTGGCTTTTTTGATTTGCTCTTCGGTTAACCCGCCCATCGGCTTGTTGAAATCCCACAACACCATTTGCTCCAGCGGGATGTCCATGCGGTAACCGGTATTGCGCCCCAAATGCTGGTCTGGAAAAAACAACACCTTAGGTCGGTTGGCAAAACTCCATTCCAGGATTTTTTTCGCGTTGGACGAGGTACAAACAATCCCCTCATGCTCCCCGCAAAACGCTTTCAGGTCGGCGGCGGAGTTTATGTAAGTCACGGGCGTGACTTCATTATCGACATCAATCACCTGCCTTAATTCCTCCCAGCATTTCTTGACCTTAATCAGGTTTGCCATGTCCGCCATGGAGCAACCCGCTGCCAAATCCGGCAGGATGGTGATCTGTTCGGGGCGCGTCAGGATGTTGGAGACTTCCGCCATGAAATGCACACCGCAAAACACGATAAATTCAGCTTCAGCAGCAGCGGCATCACGTGATAATTGTAAGGAATCACCGACATAATCGGCATGCTTGAACACTTCATCGCGCTGGTAATGATGCCCTAAGATAACGCAGCGCTTACCTAACTTCGTTTTGGCGGCAGTAATCTTCGCATCGCATTCCTCATCGGTGAGTAAGGCGTAATCTTGTATGGGGAACGGGGTTGATGTCATTGTTTAACCTAAGTGTTAACCTGAAGGTGGATTATTTATTTGAATAACCACGTGTATTGATTGCGATTATAAAGCAAACCGTATTAAGTCCCAACATGGTGGCGTTTTAGGGAATGACAAGGTTGTGCATATTAACCCGCCTCCAGCCAATCCAATTCCGCATCCGAAAATCCCGCAATTTTCCGCATTTCCCGATTAAATGGGCCTTTGGGCTTGCCGCCCCGATAATATTGGCCTATCAAAGCTTGGTAATGGGTTTCTGCTTCTAATCCTTGCTGATTGCAGATATGTTTGAACCAGTATGATCCACGCTCTACGTGCTTTACTTCATCGGCCAGGATGCGGCTTAAGATAGCGACAGCGGCTTCGTCGCCACGGGCAGCAAACTTAGTGATGATACTGGGCGTTACATCCAAGCCCCGAGCTTCCATACAACGGGGAACTAAAGCCAATCGCGCCAGTAAATCATCGGCAGTCTCAACCGCGTGTTCCCACAAGCCACCATGTGCGGGTAGGTCGCCATATTCGACATTAAAGCTACGCAGATGTTGCCGGAGAAGATCGAAATGCTGCGCTTCTTCATCGGCAACATATAGCCAATCCTGATAGAATTGCTCCGGTAAGCCGCGAAAGCGATAAAGCAAATCCCAAGCTAGGTAGATCGCCATAAATTCAACATGGGCAATGGCATGAAAAAACGCAATCACGCCTTCTGCTGATGTCAGGTTGCGTTTGGGCATGTGGCGTGGTGCTTGCAATATCGGCTTTGCGGGAAACTTTACCAAGCTAATCGCTTGTACCGATTGGTTTGGACTAAAATCCAATTGACCTTTATCTAACAAAAGCTTGGCATGGTGGGTTAACGCCAATTTTTCATCAATAGTGGGAAGATGGAGACACGCTTCGGCCATCTCAAAAAGACTATTCATAACGGAACTTAGTAAGATATATGTTTAAAATTTTCGACATCCTGGCTTTATTACTTTATTGCTCTGTGATTTTCTGGTTATCGCACCAGCCGTCATTGCCTTTGCCCATGCTATTCGAATACCAAGACAAACTCCATCATTTCACAGCTTATTTTTTGATGGGAATTTTGGCTTGGCGCACATTCCGGCATTATGTGAAATCGCCATTCCTATTAACAATCATCAGTATTATGTTTTGCAGTCTTTATGGCATATCGGATGAATGGCATCAATCTTTTGTAGTAGGCCGTACCGCAGATGCCTGGGATTGGGTTGCCGATACGATTGGTGCAACTTCGGCCATGTTAGTGCTGTTCAAATTTTACCCCGCCCATAAGCTAAACTGACACAAAATCGTGGAAAAAAAATTCAAAATCCACAGCCCATTCCAACCCGCTGGCGACCAACCCACTGCGATCAAGCAACTGATTGAAGGGTTGAATGATGGCGAAGTGCATCAGACTCTACTGGGTGTGACGGGTTCGGGCAAGACATTTACCATAGCCAATGTCATCAATGAGGTACAACGCCCCGCCATGATTATGGCGCCCAATAAAACGCTGGCAGCGCAATTGTACGGCGAGATGAAAGAATTTTTTCCCGAGAACAGTGTGGAATATTTCGTCTCTTATTACGATTATTATCAACCGGAAGCTTACGTACCGGCTTCCGATACGTTTATTGATAAGGATGCCTCCCTGAATGAACATATCGAGCAGATGCGCCTTTCTGCCACCAAGGCACTGATTGAACGCAAGGATACCATCGTTGTGGCAACAGTTTCCGCGATTTATGGTTTGGGCGAACCAGAATCGTACTTCCAGATGGTACTGCATTTGGTAAAAGGCGACTTGATTAGCCAGCGCGACATCGTGCGTCGCCTTGCCGAAATGCAATACACCCGCAACGATATCGAATTGCGTCGGGCGACGTACCGAGTGCGTGGCGAAGTGATTGACATCTTTCCGGCAGAATCCGAACAAGAAGCCTTACGGGTAGAACTATTTGATGATGAAGTCGAACGCTTATCCATATTTGATCCATTGACTGGCGAAATCATCAACCGAATTGCACGTTATACAGTTTATCCCAAAAACCATTATGTCACGCCGCGTGAGCAATTATTGTCCGCCGTGGACTTAATCAAGATCGAACTCAAGGAACGGTTGGCATTCCTGTATTCGGCAAACAAACTGGTGGAAGCCCAACGTCTGGAGCAACGGACATTATTCGACCTGGAAATGATTATGGAAGTCGGTTACTGCTCTGGCATTGAAAATTACTCGCGTTACTTATCAGGCAGGCAGAATGGCGAGCCACCGCCAACGATGTTCGATTATTTGAGTGATGATGCCTTATTGATTATTGATGAAAGCCACGTCACCCTCCCGCAAACCGGTGCCATGTATAAAGGTGACCGTTCGCGTAAAGAGACTTTGGTGGAGTACGGTTTCAGGCTGCCCTCCGCCCTGGATAACCGTCCACTGATGTTCGACGAATTCGAGGCCAAATCGCCGCAACGGATTTATGTTTCGGCAACCCCTGGGCCTTATGAGAAAGCGCATTGCAGCATTTTTGTTGAGCAAGTTGTAAGGCCAACGGGTTTGCTCGATCCTGTCGTGGAAGTGCGCCCTGCCACATCGCAAGTTGATGATTTACTTTCAGAAATCAATAAGCGCGTAGAAGTCAACGAACGGGTTTTGGTGACCACCTTAACCAAGCGCATGTCAGAGGATTTGACCGAATACTTATCTGAACACAACATAAGGGTGCGTTACCTACATTCCGATGTCGAAACGGTGGAACGCATTGAGATTATCCGGGATTTACGGCTGGGTCGGTTTGATGTGTTAGTTGGGATTAACCTGTTGAGGGAAGGGCTTGATATTCCAGAAGTGTCGTTGGTTGCTATACTCGATGCCGACAAGGAAGGTTTTTTGCGCTCCGAAGTTTCGTTGGTGCAGACCATAGGACGTGCCGCTCGTAACCTGCACGGTAAGGCAATTTTATATGGCGACAAGATCACACGCTCCATGCGGGCGGCAATCGATGAAACTGACCGTCGCCGTGATAAGCAACGTGCATTTAACCTACAACATCACATTGAACCCAAGGGCATTTCTAAATCCATCACTGACATTTTGCAAGTTTCAATTCCTGGCTCTGGCTTGCCTGGCTTTACCAAAAATGACGCAAAAATCGCTGAGAAATCAGCGGAATATAAGGTAATGACTCCCAAACAATTAGGCAAGAAGCTGAAGCAACTGGAAGAAACCATGTATAAACATGCCAAAAACCTTGAATTTGAGCAAGCTGCAAAAATCAGGGATGAAATTAAGGTGCTACAGGAACGGGCAATGGTTTGATTGGTTTACGACCCTTACCTCCAGGCAATTGAGAAAATTACTAATGTTAGTGATGAAGATTAATCACTATTCCAGCACCATCTGCCGATTTGGTTTTTCCGGCTTCCTGATCCGACGACATAATAACTTTGCCCTGGAATTCAACTGGCCGGATTTTGCCTTTGTTATCAGAAGAAAATGCCGCTGGTGAATCACTTTGCACTACTGCTAATGTTTCTGGCAGTTCTTCAAAACTAACCGTCCTTTGTGGCACAGTTAAATCCAACTGCCTTTGTTGCTTTTTTTCTGCTTTAACCAACTGATGTTTGCCATTTAAGTGTTTATGTTGATGTACCGGTTTTTTAAATCCGCACAGAAAAACATAACAAATAATTACGCAACCCACCAAAACTGGACGAAAACATTTCATCTTGATACCCCCCTGTCGAACTGGATAACAGAATCAACTTCACAATTATCTTTTACGCCAACCAATATTATTAGCCAATAATTTACAATAAGTTATATTGAATACTTAAAATAAATATTAGATACCTTAAACGTTCGCAAGTCTAGCAGAATTTTTTACTCTTTAAGCTTGGATATACGGTGGATTTATTACAGAGGAATAGTGCGGAATAAAGCTAACGTATTAGCAGATCATTACCAAACCAGTCAACCAAGACATGGCGATAATGCTCAGATTTTCGGGTTTGCAGGTGTTCAAGCGGATTGAAGTTATCAGTCAGGACAATACCGTTTCTGGCATCGACAGTGAATTTGCGCTTACTTAACCAATCAGCTTGTTCGGCGGCCAAGGAAGGCGAAGCCAGATCTATCGACTGGCTGCTTGCCAAAAAAATATAATCATTGAAATCCTCGCCAGGTTCGGAAACAAATAATGATTGATTTGGAAAAACTTGCGCGACAGTTTTTGAAACGGAAGCCAACGCTTGTTGGCCTTCACCCTGCCCGAAGGCAACAAAATTAAGCGCCACAATGCCTTGTGGTGCTAACAAGCCTTTGAGCTGTTGCAAGGTTTCTACGGTCAGTAAATGGGACGGTTCTGATCCGCCTGTAAAGCAGTCGTGAATAATCAAATCATAAGGCCCAGTCAAATGCCGGATTTCATAGCGGGCATCGCCAACGATGGCTTTACCGTTAGACTTGAAGCCGAAATAGTTGCTTGCGGCATCGGCCACTGCGGGATCAATTTCTAGTGTATCCGTAACAATGCCATATTTATCTCTTAGTGTCATCGCCATATGCCCCGCACCTTGACCGATTAGCAAGGCTTTTTTAGTAGACGGCTTTATTGCTGGGATCAAGGCAACAATATCTTGATAGGTCAACCGGTTAGCGCCATCAGAAATATTCGCAGCACCAATCATGGAAGCATCTGCTGTAAGAAACCTTAAATCGCGGCTATTTTGCTCAATAACCCGGACATAACCATACAAGCTCTCCCGTTCCGACAGTACGCTAAACCGTCCATCAGGCGGGACATGCCCCGCACCGACAATTTTAGGCACCAAACACAAACCAGCTAATGCCAAGATCGTGCAAGGCAAGACGGCGATAGTTTTACCAAAGCGTTTTTGTTCAAACACAGCAACGGCGACGGCGAGTACAAACAACATTAAACCCAAGCTTACCAAAATTTGCCGCGAACCCACCCAAGGAAACAGAAAAAAGCCCAGTAACAAGGTGCCTATTACACTGCCCAAGGTGCTGACTGCATAAATAGTGCCGGAACTGCTGCCGACACCATCCAGTTGTGAAGTTGCCAATTTGATTGCAAAAGGCCCCACCATACCGAGCAAAGTCAAGCTGGGGAAAAACAGCACCAGCGCACTGGCAAAAGCACCGCCGCGCAAACCCAATGGGTCAGTCGCCAATAAGATTGGGCGCGTAGCCCAGGGAATTAGCAAGGTAAACAAAGCTGCCAAAGCAATAATCAACGATAACCCCGTGCGTTGCGCCCTGTCAGCCCAACGACCGCCGACAAAATAGCCGACAGCCAAGGCTATCATCGTAACCGAAATCAACGATGACCAAACATAAAGGCTAGCACCGTAAAACGGTGCAATCAGTCGAGTTCCTAACAGTTCTATGACCATGACGGACGCACCGGTCAGAAACACGATCAAATACAGCCAGATTTTGCCATGGCTTATTGTGGGATTGCTATTCATTTTCACATCCTAAATATTATTTTTTTATTACCTTATGAGCCCTAACACTCCCTTCCCCCTTTGGGATACTTACGAGGTTGTAAGTAGCGGGATAATGCAGCAATTGCCCGGGAGAACTAAAGGGAGGGGTGTAACCGTCTGAACACAATACGTTGCTAATTATTCATTACAAAACTCCGCCCCATCGCCATCAGGTGCTTGTGCTGCCTTGGCAATATAGGCTTTGGCAGCAGATTGTTGTTCTGCTAGCGTCGGTTTAACAAATTTTTCTGGATTCTGCTGTGCGGCTTTTAAGCAGCCATGACAGCAAAAATACACTGTTCGACTAAAATACTCAGCCTTAAGGCTTTTTGTAGTTACCTTTTCCCCGGTAACTGGGCAAGTATCAACGCCATCACCCCTACCTTGAAAAGGTGCCGAAAACTTTAACGTCTTAATCGCCGCCGGTTTGGCCTTGATCAATTGTTGCAAAGGATCTTCAGCAGCCGCAGAAGATTGAAAGCTACCAAACAAACAAGCCAACAATAAACTGCATGCCCTTACAATATGAACTGCCATATATTTCTTTTTCATCGTTGATCTCGATTAAACAAAGGGATCTGTTAAAACTTTTTCTGCCTTTTGGAATGCTGCTAATAAAATTAGCCTCACTAAACTTGGGTTTCCTTGGACTTAACCCCTATCGACCCCCCTGAAATACCCTGTACGTCCACCCAAAGATGAGGCAATCCTAAATCTTGCAACCATTCCGCACCTTCACTTTCCTTAAGCATTGCGATCGTTGAAGCGCTACCAGCCACCACACAAAAATCGCCGACCACACTAACCGCCGCAAGATGACGCACCGGCCATCCTGTTTTAGGATTTAACACATGACCGTATCGTACGCCATTGACCATGATGCAACGCTCATAATCGCCACTGCTAGCCAACGCACCTTCGTAAAGCAATAAAGTATCGAGCAACGCATCCTTACTACGTGGATGCCGTATGCCTACGCGCCAGGGACTGCCATCATCACGAGGCCCGATCACTTTGATGTCGCCGCCCAGATTGATAACGCCATGTTTTATCCCCTGCGCGTAACAAAGAGAAGCCGCGCGATCCACAGCATATTCCTTGACCACGCCGCCAAAATCAATTTCCATACCCGGTACAGTAAACGTAAGCACAGGCCTTTTCCATATCACCTTATGCCAGCCAACTTTCTCTAACAACTCATCAATCAGGGATTGCTCCGGCAACTTGTTTTGGTCAAATTTCCAGGCACGACGCAAAATACCGGACGTAATGTCAAACAAACCATCGCTCTGCTCATAGCAAGTCACCGCATAATCCAACAGACAGGCGGTTTCTTCATCAACACTAATACTGCCTCCGGTTGCGGCAACCCGGTTTATTTCAGATAAAAAACTGTCGGCTTTATAACGTGAATACAATGATTCTAACCGTTGCACATCCGCAATGGCATCAGCAGCAGCCTGCCTTGCTTTCGCTGGGTTGCGGGCAAAAAGCTGTATATCGCAAGGCGTTCCCATTGCCTTGAATTCCTTGCGATAGTACTTAAGATTATTGACTTGCATCAGCACCTTATTATAATTCAATAGCTTTTCATTAGGCCGTGTGTTTACTATCCTAAGCCTTACGTCCTAAAACGCAATACTCCAAGTTGCTGACAACGCCCCGTCACGTTCCAATTGATAGCCGTTTACATCATCTTCGACAGGTTGCAACCATTCTACGCTGATGCGGTTACCTGCAAGGTCACCAGATGGCACGACGGCACTGAGACCAAAACCGACATCCCAATACTTGCCGCCATAACTGCCGGGATAATCCTGTGGCCGAATTTTAAGATGCTGGTTGTGCTGCCATCCAGGTTATAAAACGGATTTGTTGTGTTTGAATTCGCCCCAACATAGTGGCCTTTGATACCGCCTTGCACCGTATAAACGCCGCGTACGGAAGCGGTTAACCAGCTATTCAGGTGATAACTACCCCACGCAGTGGCTTGGAATAGATCGCCCAAGGCGTAGCCGGATTTGTTTTGGTTTTCCATCCGTACCGTCCCGTTGGCTTGTGCGCCCCAAGAAAACTCATCAACATGACCAGTGTAGGTAATGCTTGGTTTGAAGTCCCAGGTACCACTACCTAATTGCATCCCGTAATGAATATAACCGCCGTCAATCCCGTGATTACGACGCATCTTAATATCAACATCGGCGGTCGGGGCACTAAATCCGGCAGTTGCATGGAGATGGTGAACGCCATTGTCGAATAGCTTGAACAGGGCATACATCCCCAAATCGCCGACACCCCCAGTTTCATGGCCGTTTTGACTATGGTGGACAATATGCTGGCTTTCAGTTCCTAAGTTACCCGTGCTAGGTGCGCCATCTAACCTACGCATATCCATGTCCATGTCCATAAACTGCGGCATCAGCATCAATGTCAGCCAATCAGTGGGTGCATACATTAAATCAAGCATATGCATGCTCATAGCCATGCTATCCGGCGTTAAATAACATGGATTGCCATTGCAACCACCTGCTGCAATGGCTGGATCACTCACCGCATTTGTACCGTTAAGCATGTTACCGCTTTGGCTGTTCCACATATAGCGGTAACCCACCATAAAATCGCCCACCTTTGGTAACATATGATCAAACATAACGCCCGCCGGGGCATGTACACCGTGGGTACGATGATCGTGATGTCCCAAATGACCAGCGCTGGTCGCCGCATTCAAGGTCAGGGCATTCAAATCCACTTTCAAAGCAGCATTCGCTAACCAGTAATCGAAATCGGCATAAGCGCCTTCACCACCGCCCCCGATTTTCATCGAACCTTGGTGGGTATAATATTCAAAGCCAGTTTCCAACGTTAAACCTTTGGCAAATTGCTTGGTGACTGTCACCCCCCCACTCAAAGCACCATAACCGGAAAGGCGATGATCACTGGAAAATGCACCGGGTAACTTATTGGTTGTAATGTTTTCAGGCTTACCATTGATTAAAATTTCGCCCCTTTCTCGTTTTTCTTTTAGGATAACGGATGGAGTATAAAAATCAGCGGCATCCTGCGAGTAATATCGGACGCTCGGCGTTACTGTCCAGCCTGAACCTAAAGGTTGTACCCAATCGGCTTCAAAGGTATGGGCTTGTATTCCCCAATCGTCCGCTGAAAACCGATAATCAAAATGCAAAGCCGCATCGAGTGGATTGATGTACTGCACATAACGCCCACCCACACCCCATTGGTTACGCACTTCTGGTCGGCGTTCCAAAAAGGCATCCACATTAGGACGTACAAATTCGTTAGTTTGGAATTTAGCGGGATCAACAAAGAAAAATTGGGTGAGTTTGTAGGGGTTAGCCATGTAACCGGTGCTTCGGGTATAGTTAAAATCGGCACTCACTAACGACGATTGATTGATGACTTGAGACACGCCAGCATGTACGCCCCAATCTTGTTTAGTACCAGATACGGTATTTGCAAGGGTTGTTTCATTATATGCGACGTGTTCATAAAACCATTTATCACGCGAATAATATAAATCATGATCTATGACCGCATTTGTGACGCTATTGGTATAACTTAAGTCAAGGTTTAATGTGGTGTGTTTTTGGTTTAAGTCCAACCGTAAGCCAAGATTACCAAAACGGGATTCATAATCGTCTTCCACCGAAATACCACCGCCGACGCTTACTGCCGCGTTATCCCAGTCATAAGAGAGTTTAAAATCGCTTTGCTTACGGGTTTCAGGCGAGGCTGTGGACAATATATGAGTTGTACGTTTTTCTGGGCCAATTGGGTTATTATCATAGTCACCCAGATAAGGGTTGTAGTTTTTATCAAACAATAAAACACCTTGCCCCGTGAGCGTGTATGGGGTGGCACCAGTAATCACACCCCCTGTTATATCCGTAATTTGAGAATTCCCACCAAATGCAGCAGGCACTGTTGAAACAGGCGTTGCCCCGCCCCAAGTATCCTGGATGTAATTGAATGCAAATTTAATCCGGTCAGTTAAGGAAAACAGACCATGCCCCTTAATACTGTCGACTTCGATGGGGTTAAATGACTTGCCTGGAATGACAATGTTACCTCCATCACTATCATAACCCGCATAGGAAAGGTTTCTTTTGCCTTCCTGGTAATGACTGTACTGAAAATCGACTTCATCGCCTTCAGCCGAGTGAGCTACGGGTGAGAACAGACCCGGCAATAACAAGGCAGCAGTAGTTAAGGCATTTATACTTAAGCATTCTTGCTTCTGCCTATCAATAACAGCCACAACCACCTCCTTGTACCGCATGGCCACCTGCCGCCACCTCGCGGCTACCGTAGTTATGCGCCCGTAATGCGCTTTGCAACGGGTACTGATCTAAAGCCATTTGTGGCTTTGCAAGATTACCGCGTTCCCACGGTTGTACCGCTGTGCAAGCGGTGAGCAACATAGCCGCCGCTGTTAGCAAAAATATTTTCGCTGCCAGTTCAATCAATCCCATCGTTTCTCCTCAAGTTTTTATCAGGCTTTTCTTGTTACTCATCAGCACGTTAATATGATTGAATAGCCTTTCATCAAGAATAGGAGGTAGTTGGGCTATCCTAAGTTTTTGCCCTAAAACATAATACCCCAAGTTGCATTGAGCGTACCTACGCGGTCAAGTTGATAGCCGTTGACATTATCCTCAACTGGTTGCACCCATTCCACGCTAAAGTGGTTACCAGTAAAATCACCAGAGTGAATCATGGCATTTAAACCAAACCCCACATCCCAATACTTACCACCATGATTTACTGGATAGTCCATGGGGCCAAATTGGTTGATGAGGCCATTGAATTGGCCTTTAAGACCGCCTTGCAAGGTATACATGCCGCGCACCGAAGCAGACAACCACTCAGCGATATTGTAACTACCCCAAGCGGTTGCCTGAAACATATCACCCAAGGCATAACCGGATTCGTTTTTATCTTCCATACGCACAGTGCCATTGGCCTGTGCACCCCAAGAAAATTTGGCTATATGTCCTGTATAAGTCAAACTGGGTTTTAAATCCCAAGTGCCGCTGCCTAACTGCATACCGTAATGGATAAAGCCGCCGTCAATGGTATGACCACGATTGAGATGACTATCCACATCGGCGGTAGGAGCGCTAAGCCCAGCGGTAGCATGTACGTGGTGAGTACCGTCATCAAATAGCTTGAACAGCGCATACATCCCAAGATCACCAATACCCCCCGTTTCATGGCCGTTTTGGACATGGTGTGGTATGTGCGTTCCTATGTCGGACGCCGCACCAGTTGCTGGGTCTATCGGATTGCCAACATTTTTCGCTGCTAAATCAGGCGGCGGCGCACCATCTAAGCGGTTCATGGACATATTCATATCCATCCACTGTGGCATCAACATTAGAGTCAGCCAGTCCGTGGGAGCATACATAATGTCCAGCATGTGCATGTGCATTCCCATGCCACCAGGCTTAAGGAAACAGGGGTTCGGCCCACAACCATTAGCTACCACCGCGGGGTCGCTGACAGGATTCGTCCCATGCAACATCTCGCCATTTTGGTTGCTATACATATAACGGTAACCCACCATCATATCGCCTGCATTAGTCAGCATATGATCGAACATCACCCCGGCTGGGCCATGAACACCGTGATGATGACTCTGACCCATGCCATGCTCAGCGTGATTCATGTGAGCCATATCATGTCCGGCATGGGCAGAATGATCCATCCCACCCATACCTATCATCGCGGTAGATAAGGTAGCAAGGTCAACTTTCAATGCCGCATTCGCCACCCAGTAATCAAAATCAGCATAGCCGCCCTCGCCACCACCGCCCAGTTTCATAGAACCTTGGTGGGTGTAATATTCAAAGCCAGTCTCAAGGTTTAAACCCTTAGCAAAGCGCTTGCTTATGGTTACCCCGCCGCTCAACGCACCAAAACCAGACAGGCGTTGGTCACTAGAGAAATTTGTCGGCAGTTGACTAGAATTAGCATTTAAATCTACAGCACCAGAGTTATAGGCTTTTTTAACCAGGAAATAAGGATGGTAAAAATTTGACGCATCTTGTGAGTAATACCGAACACGCGGTGTGACTGTCCAGCCATCACCTAAGGGCTGAACCCAATCCGCCTCAAAACTATGCGTTTGTATACTCCAATCATCGGCAGAAAATTTATAATCAAAATGTAAAGCTGCATCCAATGGCTTGATGTATTGCACATAACGCCCCCCTAAGTTCCATTGATTACGCACTTCAGGTCGTCTTTCCAAAAAGGCCGCAACCCCACTAGGAGCAACAAGCTTGCTAGTTAAAAACTCTTGAGGATCAACAAACACTGCTTCCGTCACTTTATAGGGATTGGACATATACCCGGTACTACGGACATAAGCCACATCAGCTTCAATTAGTACATCTTTGTTCAGGATTTGGGTGATGTCAAAATTGGTCGCCCAATCCTGACGGTTTGCGGATAACACATTAGGAGCATCAATACTGCTGCTTTTTACATTATCATTGTAATATCCGTCTTTCTCTATATACGAGAAAGTATCGTGATTAATTATGGCGTTAGTTTGGCTATTGGTATAACTTAAGGCCAGATTGAGTATTGTGCGTTTCTGGTTGAGATCCAAGCGCCCACTAATATTGCCAAAACGCGATTCATAATCGTCTTCCAGAGAAATCCCGCCGCCCGCACTGACTGCAGCAGCATCCCACTGATAACTAAGCTTAAAATCGCCTTGTTTGCGAGTCTCCGGTGAGGCAGTAGCCAATATATGGGTTAAACGATTGTCTTTTGTGTTCTCCCCAGTTTCAAGATTTTGGCTGTATATATTGTATTTTTTATCAAAAAATGTGGCAAATGAGCGGTTTGGGGACTGGATGAAAGGTGATGCCCCCACCACAACACTACCATCAGGCGTGGATAATTGTTGATTCCCACCAAGAACAGCCGGTGCTGTGGAAATAGGCGTAGCACCACCCCAAGTGTCCTGACTATAATTAAAAGCAAACTTCACGCGATCCGACAAGGTGATTTTAGCGCGGCCATAAATACTTTCAACCTCAATCGGATTGGAGTTCTTCTGCCCTGACAAGCTAAAATCCGGATTAGCTACAACAATATCCCTGCTACCTTCCTGATAATGACTGTACTGGAAATCCACTTCATCACCTTCAGCTGAAAATGCAACGGATGAGAGCAATCCTGGTAGTACCAGCGCGGCAGTAGTTAAGGCGCTTAACGATCCAGTATCCGATTTTTTAAGGAATCTCTGAACGAATTGCTTCTGCTCATTTGATGTAATCAGAGACTTCTTAAAAAAACGGTTTTTTGCTTTCTTATTAATAACAGCCACAACCACCTCCTTGCGCCGCATTACCGCCTGCAGCCGCCTCTCGGCTGCCATAGTTATGCGCTCTTAACGCGCTTTGTAAGGGGTACGGGTCTAAAGCCATCTGTGATTTAGCCAAATTGCCTCGCTCCCACGGCTGTACAGTTGTGCAGCCGGCAAGTATTACAGCCATCGTGAGTAAAAGTATTTTCGTTTTCAGTTTATTTGTTCTCATAAGGTCTACATTAGATGAATAAGATAAGAAGCACATCAATCGAGCTTGATGCGCTTCTCTACTTTCACCATATCCAGTTGGGGTTTGCAACTCCGATCTAAACATTTAAGCCTAATTGATTGATCATCAGGGCCATTCGGACGGGTTAACCCATGGATAGGGTGAATGTGATTATGCAGAATCCAATCAAGTCACTTACCTAAATCCAAATAAGCTTCCCGAAGGGAGAAAGTGATTTTTGAATTATTAAAGGTTTCCATAACCCGTCCGGCACAGAGCAGCTATGAAAAAACTTATTGGTTTTGGACTACTTTCCATTTAATGCCAGAGTGGCGACCTTTGGCATCCCAACAATGGAATTCAGCCAAATAAGCTTCCACGCCTTTCAATGTTGATGCCGATTTATTGACTTTCATCGTGTAATTACCCGCTCCAGCAACTAAATCAACCCAGGGCGTATAAGTGACATCACCATCCTTACGATCGATATATAAAGCTGAAGATTTAGTGCCTTTCATAGCCTGGATGCTCACCAGCGGTGACTTTACAGGTAGCATATCCTTGACATGGAAACGGAGCCTTGTCGGCACCACAATAGGATGTCCGGGTATATCAGTACCTTTGGTACAACTCACCACAATAACATCCGTGGCCGCTTTGCCCGATAATGCGCTACCCAATGCACCAGCCTGAGTATGTGCAAAAACACTATCTGTGTAACCCAATACAATCAATAAGCATGCGGCCATTGTTTGTTTAAAATTTTTCATTTCAACTCCTCATATTGTTAGTAAGCTAACAGTAAGATTTTCAAAACACTGTGATTTCATCCCTAAACCATCAGCTTGGGCAAGCGAAACCACTCTCGCTTTACCCGATTAAGCTGGCATATCACAGACTTATTTATAGGCCACGATACGCCAACAATCGGCTCCAACCTTGGAGCTGAGGTGATGGGAACATTACAACCCAGCCACTTTCTCACTCAATAATTTTTCTACTAATACCTTTAGCTCCTTAGCTTCCCCAGGCTTAAACCCTAGATGTACATGATGGACAACACCTTTACGGTCTATAAGGTATGAAGATGGCATAGCTTTTACTTCAAAATCTTTAGCGCATTGTTTGCTGACATCTGCCACTACAGTAAAACTGGCGGGATATTTAGCCAGGAAGGTTTTGGCATCATCGGCATTTTCATCCAAGTTGACACCAACTATTTGCAAGCCTTGTCCCTTAAGTTGTTCGTGCATTTCGTTCAGAAAAGGAAAAGACTTGGCGCATGGCCCACACCAGGAAGCCCAGAAATCGACATAGATAACTTGGCCTTTATAATTCTGCAAATCCTCGGTTTTTGTCTCACCGATAGGCGACACATTGCAAGCAGGCATGATGCCACCTGCCTCCACTGCAAAAGCTACCGGGTTAACGCAAAAAATTGCAGCCACTAGCAGTATATTCAAAAGATATTGCTTGTTCATCGGTTTACTCCTTAACTATTTAAAAAATTGTTGGGATTTACTAACTTATCGTTTTCAATCTTAGTTCGACCCGTTCACGAGTTATCGCGGACAGGATCAATCGTACATCGTTCATCTATTTTTCTTGAAAGCACAACAGGATTTCATGGTTTGGATTTATTGCTTTGCATAAGCTCCTGCAGCTTGATTTCTGCCAAACTACGGATGGTTTCATCACTATCGTTAATCGCTTGTTGCAGCAAACCAACGTCATCAGTAATACTATCCACCGCCATCAACCTGACATCGATCGAACTGTCTTGCAAACCTTCTTGGATTGCCACCATAGCGCTCTCTTTATTGTCACCTAGGTGAGTTAACGTCGAAATTGCCTGCGCCCTGACATTGGCATCCGGATCGTGGAGCGCTTCTTCCAACATTGCCTTAACCTTAGGGTCGCCCTTTCGGCCAATTGCCAATAGTGCACCAATCGCATCAGCACGATCGGTAGCACTTTTTGACTGTGCTATTTTGAGCAACTCGTCGGTTTGGTCTGGCTCGGATTCGCCCTCTGGTTCATTACTATTAAGCGTCATTGATCCAGATTGGGAAGTCGCTGTACAAACAGCGTTATTGTTAGCTGTAGTTTCAAGCATGGAACCCAATACCCAGGCTTCCACTATTTGCCCTTTATGGTTCGCTTTGTCCGAAGCCTTTGGGTAGCGCACAATCAAATCGGCCTTGCGGTTCAGTAGGCATTCCAACACCGGCTTTAAAGCCGAGCCTACGCAAGTCGCGGTAATTACACCTTCAGGAAGCACAGAATAATGGATAGGCACATTAGTTTGCTTAGCGATGGAATCCAGCACCTTTGCCAACGGCATTTGCCTGACTTCCAGTTGCAACTCAGCACCTTTGCTATCGCTTACCACAAGATTAGTTGTCGTTTTGCCGGTTGTATTGGCAGCAGCGGTTACCTCCCCATAAAAAATGAACAGCAAGACAATGTACCGTAGAAAACCTCTAAATAGCACCTTTCCCTTTGGGCAAAGGTATCGATGCAAGTATCCACACCTAATCCCAGCCTTATCCCAAAGGCAGATGGAAGTTTTTGAACTTTTTGAAGTTCCCAGCAGTAATTTCATGACGTTAATATCCGTCTTAATTTAAATTCGAGTAAAAAAATGCGGCAAAAAACAAGTGATCGCCGCAGGCCAGGCCAGAAATCTACATCCCTGTAGTGAGGAAAACACAACGAACGATACTATTTTTCAACAAAACACATTCAGAAGGTAAGAACCCTTAAAAGTTATAACTCCACGTCGCAGACAACGCGCCATCACGTTTCAATTGATAGCCGTTGACATCATCCTCAACCGGTTGCAACCATTCCACACTAACTCGGTTACCAGCCAGATCGCCGGATGGTACTACGGCGCTCAAACCAAAACCAACATCCCAAAATCGGCCACCGTAGTTTTGTGGATAGTCTTGTGAGCCGAATTTTAAGATACTGCTTTGAGTTTGAGTGCCATCAGGATTGAGGACAGGATTATAAAACTGCCCATTAGAACCGATGAATTGGCCTTTAATTGCGCCTTGCAAGGTATATACACCTCGCACGGAAGCAGTCAGCCAATTAGTCAGGTTATAACTTCCCCATGCCGTAGCTTGAAATAAATCGCCTAAAGCATATCCAGATTCGTTTTGTTCTTCCATACGCAAAGTGCCATTGGCTTGTGCGCCCCAGGAGAAATCGTTGATATGTCCGGTATAGGTGATACTGGGTTTAAAATCCCAAGTTCCGCTGCCAAGTTGCATACCGTAATCCATAAAGCCGCCATCCATACCATGAGTGCGCCGTATTTGGACATCAACATCGCCGGTAGGTGCGCTAAAGCCTGCGGTGGCATGAACATGATGGATGCCATTGTCGAATACCTTAAACAAGGCATACATCCCTAAGTCCCCGATACCGCCGGTATCATGGTCATTTTGAATATGATGGGTGTAATGCCCACCTAAACCATGACTAGCTACGCTAGTCCCATTTGTTGAGCGTAAAAGCGGCTGCATTCTGTCCATGCTCATATCCACAAACTGCGGCATCAGCATTAAGGTTAGCCAGTCGGTCGGGGCAACCATTAAATCCAGCATGTGCATGCTCATAGACATTGAACCTGGCGAAAGAAAACAACCTTCACTGCCCGGTTCGTTACAGCCGTTTGCAATGATAGACGAATCACTCACCGAACTCTCGCCGTTTAACATGCCACCGCCCTGACTGTTCCACATATAGCGGTAACCGACCATGAACTTACCCGCTGGTAGCATGTGATCAAACATCACCCCAGCAGGTGCATGCATCCCATGGTCGTGGCCGGTGTGTTTTGTATGTCCAGCATTACCGCTACTAAAGCCTTTAAGCGATAAGGCTTCCAGATTTACTTTAAGCGCGGCATTCGCAAGCCAGTAATCGAAGTTGGCATAATCGCCTTCGCCGCCGCCACCGATTTTTAAGCCGCCCTGATGAGTATAATATTCAAAGCCGGTTTCCAGGGTTAACCCCTTGGCAAATTCTTTAGCAACCGTCACCCCGCCACTTAGCGTGCCAAATCCAGACAAACGATGGTCGCTAGAAAAAATGGCAGGGAATTTTTTCGGATCAAAGGGAGTAGTCTTTTCAAACGTGCTGACATAAGGGGAAATAATATTTCCTTGGTTATCGACAAGATTACCTTTCGCAAGGTCAAAATGATATGTTTTGCCATCGGAGCCTAGCATAATGGGAATGCCGGTTATTGGATCGAGTTCTTTTTTAGATAAAGCTTGGTTTTGTACTAAATAAGGCGTATAGAAAGTTGCGGCATCCTGCGAATAATAACGAATGCGGGGCGTAACCGTCCATCCGCCGCCCAAAGGCTGTACCCAGTCCGCATCGAAAGTGTGTGCTTGGATACCCCAGTCATCCGCAGAAAACTGATAATTGAAATGCAGGGCGGCATCTAAGGAATTAATGTATTGTACGTAACGCCCGCCCACACCGTATTGATTACGCACCTCAGGACGTCGTTCGACAAATGTCCTCATTTCACCTAATAATGAGCCGTCCGGTGCACCGGAGAATAGATTTTGCACCGCCAAGGGATCGGGATTAACAAATAAAACGCTGACCCCTTTATAGGGATTTGAGAGATACCCCGTACTCCGCGTATAGCTGAAATCGACACCCACGACAGCATCTTTATTTACAACCTGGGTTAAACCTAAATGGGTTGCCCAATCTTGCCTAGTACCTTGAATTACATTCCAATTATTAGTTCCATCCGGATTATTAAGCTGGTTTTTGGGGACAAAATCGTAATAGACAAAATTATAATGCTCTAGTGTGGCATGAGTGTAGCTGTTGGTATAGCTTAAATCGGCGTTCAAGACCGTACGTTTTTGATTGAAATCAAAATGCCCGCCGATATTGCCAAACCGGGAGTCGTAATCGTCTTCAACAGAAATACCGCCACCTACACTTAAACCGGCATTATCCCAATCATAACTCAGCTTAAAATCGCCTTGCTTGCGGGTCTCTGGCGAAGCGGTTGCCATAATGTGAGTTAGTTTGGTGCTGTCCACAGTTTTACGATAGATGCTTGAACCGGTTAATGGATTAATTAATGGGTTAAAGTTCGCATCGACAACAAGGCTGTTACCGCCTAATAATGGCGTAGCTCCGGTTATAACGCCAGATGAAATTGTCAATTCACGGTTTCCGGAAAAAAGGTAAGGTGTTGTAGCAACCGGTGTCGCCCCACCCCAGGTGTCTTGCACGTAATTGAAGGCAAACTTTATTCGGTCAGTCAGACTTATTTTGGCACTTCCGTGCAAGCTATCGACCTCGATGGGATTGAAGCTTTTAATGCCTATCATGCCTTCGCCACTATCGATTGAAATATCCCGCTTACCCTCTTGGTAATGACTGTACTGAAAATCCACCTCGTCGCCTTCGGCGGCATAAGCAATCGCCGACAGTAAACCAGGCAACGATAACGCCGTAGCGGTTAGCGCTTTTAAAGAAGATGTCTTTTGCTTTTCCTTTATAACAGCCCCCATGTGCAGTTTTGCTGTTTGTTTTTTTAATCTCATGGTTCATCTAATAGTGTTTTATAGAGCGTTCTTCCCTGGCTCTATTTTTTGCAAAAAATCAGCTTTACTTTGTTTAACCTGCCAATAATTAAACCTAAATATTATTTAGTTGTAGCTTGTAATGTGGAAAAACTGGATTAACTAAAGCACCTACTGTTGGTGTCGGTTTGCAACCCCGTCCCTAATTTTTATTACAAGCCATGAGCCACAAAGCTAAACTTAACCTACGTGAAATCTTACAGTCCGGCATAGAGAGTGCACTACGAACGGAATAGAGAAACTACCGTTCGTCCTGAGCCTGTCGAAGGACATAACAAAACCACCCTAAAAATGATAACTCCACGTCGCAGACAACGCACCATCACGCTCCAGTTGATAACCGTAAACATCATCCTCAACCGGTTGCAGCCATTCCACGCTAACGCGGTTACCAGCTAGATCGCCGGAAGGAACTACTGCGCTTAAACCAAAACCGACATCCCAATATTTACCACCATGATTCTGTGGGTAATCCATCGGGCCATATTGATTAATTTGACCGTTAAATTGGCCTTTAATAGCCCCTTGCAAGGTATACATACCGCGTATCGAAGCAGTCAGCCAATTGGTGAGGTTATAACTACCCCAGGTAGTCGCCTGGAACATGTCACCCAAGGCATAGCCTGATTTGTTCTGGTCTTCCATACGTACCGTACCATTGGCTTGTACACCCCAGGAAAATTGGTCAACATGCCCGGTATACGTCAGGCTGGGCTTAAAATCCCAAGTGCCACTGCCTAACTGCATCCCATAATGGATAAAGCCGCCTTCAACTTTATGGTTACGCTGTAACTGAATATCCACATCACCAGTGGGGGCGCTGAATCCCGGCGTAATATGGACGTGGTGCATACCGTCATCAAATAACTTGAACATGGCATATAAACTCACGTCACCAATGCCACCTGTTTCATGGCCATTTTGGATGTGGTGTGGAATATGTTGCCCTATGGTAAATGGTGTGCCAGTGCTTGGATCTATGGGATTACCAACATTATTGACTGCCAAATCATCGCTAGGTGCACCATCAAGCCTTCGCATGGACATGTTCATATCCATAAACTGTGGCATCAGCATCAAAGTTAACCAACCGGTAGGGGCATACATGATGTCCAGCATGTGCATATTCATGGTCATGCTGTCGGAAGCAAGAAAACAGGGATTCGGACTACAACCATTAGCAACAATTGCTAGGTCGCCAACCGGATTACTGCCGTGCAACATTGGATCACCTTGACTGCCGTACATGTAACGGTAACCCACCATAAAATCACCCGCCTTGGAAAGCATATGGTCGAACATCACTCCCGCTGGGGCATGTACGCCATGATTGTGATGTTGATGCCCAGCATGGGCATTCCCGCCGCCGCTAAGCGACAATGCCGCCAAATCGACTTTTAAAGCCGCATTGGCTACCCAGTAATCATAATTTGAAAACGCACCTTCACCGCCGCCGCCAATCTTTAATCCCCCTTGGTGGGTGTAATATTCAAAGCCAGTTTCAAGGCTTAAGCCTTTGGTAAACTGCTTGGTAACAGTCACCCCGCCGCTTAAGGCACCAAAACCCGACAAGCGTTGGTCACTGGAAAAATTAGCCTGCAGTTTACTGGAATCGAAGGGAAGGTCTATTGCATTACCGGCTACATCTCTTTTTGGGTTAAATCCTTGTTGCGTTACCAACCAAGGCGTATAAAAATCCGCCGCATCCTGGGAGTAGTAACGTACCCTAGGCGTGACTGTCCAACCATAACCTACCGGCTGCACCCAGTCCGCTTCAAAGGTATGCGCCTGAATACCCCAGTCATCCGCCGAAAAGTGGTAATCAAAATGCAGTGCGGCATCCAGTGCATTGACGTATTGCACATAACGTCCGCCCAAATTCCATTGGTTACGCTGATCCGGACGCTGTTCTAAGAGAGCTTTGAGCTTTCCTTCAAAACCATCAGGCGGTGCATTAAATTGCTGATCAGGGTTTATAAAGGCCACGCTCACTGCCTTATATGGGTTAGCCATATAGCCGGTACTTCGCGTGTAGCTGACATCGGCACCAATCAGGGCATTCTTATTGAGGATTTGTGTTACGCCAAAATGGGTCGCCCAATCTTGGCGATTGCCATGTAAAATTTCCTTATTATCTAAGCTCTTTATTTTCTCAATTTGCCCTCGTAACTCATAAGCACTCCTGTCGTAATAAACTGCTGCGTCATGATTGACTATCGCATGGGTGTCACTATTGGTATAACTCAAGTCCAGGTTCAGGGTAGTCTGTTTTTGGTTAAGATCCCAACGTCCACCAATATTGCCAAACCGCGATTCATAATCATCTTCCAAAGAAATCCCGCCACCAACACTCACTGCTGCCTCATCCCATTCGTAAGTCAGCTTAAAATCGCCTTGCTTACGGGTTTCGGGCGAGGCGTAAGACATTACATGAGTCAACTGGTTATTTTTAGTATATATATTTGCTCCAGTATTCGGATCCATATTGGACAAAAGTGGTTTTTTGTTTCTGTCCAATAGAATTAGGGCTTGCCCTTCTAGGTAAGGCGTTGCTCCTACTACTGTAGCAATGCCTTTACTATCTGTCTTTAAAAGAGGGGCGTTACCATCAAATACGGCTGGTGCAGTAGCAACAGGTGTTGCACCGCCCCAGGTGTCTTGCGTGTAGTTAAAGGCAAATTTAACACGATCTGTTAAGGAAATTTTTGCACTGCCGTGAAGGCTTTCGACTTCAATTGGATTGAATGACTTTGTACCAGTAACAGAGGAAGTACCTGTCAATGGATCTGCAACCAAACCACTAATATCCCGTTTCCCTTCCTGGTAATGGCTGTACTGAAAGTCCACCTCGTCGCCTTCGGTGGCATGGGCTAGGGGTGACAGCAAGCCCGGCAACGACAATGCCGTAGCAGTTAGTGCTTTTAATGACACATTATTTTTTTTTTAATAACAGCCACAACCACCTCCTTGCGCCGCATTGCCACCTGCCGCCGCCTCGCGGCTACCGTAATTATGCGCACGTAGCGCACTTTGCAATGGATGCGGGTCTAAAGCCATCTGAGGCTTTGCCAGATTGCCTCGCTCCCAAGGTTGTACCGCTGTACACCCAACGAGCAAAGCACCCATTGTAAGCAGAAGCATCTTCGCTGGCAGTCCAGTCAATTTCATACGTATACCCTCTCTTTTTTATTATCTGGTCTTTCCTTGACTTTATAATTATTGCAAAGACAAAACCTTGCACTTGTGAATTCTATGTGGACTTATTACATATCAATATTTCCAAAAACCGTCATTCCGGCATAAAGTGCCAGAAGCCATGAATGGCATGTGTTGAACTCATCCATGTGACTTGGATACCGACAGTCCGACGGTATGTAGAACCCATAGATGTGCTAAACGTAATTTGGGATGTCCCCATAGGGTATAAAAGGCACGAACTCCAAGGCTTAGCAATGGCGAATGTTGGGTTACGACACCACTCCATACGTTGTCATACCGCCTGCATCCATGCAGCCGTAACCCAACCTTCAAACTTTAAAAATAACCCTTATTGGTTTTGTGTCATAACAGGGTCGGGTTGTGCCAAATGGTTACCGGCACTATCCTGACAATGGATTTCAGCTACATAAGTTTCAGCACCTTTATGTGTTGCCGATGTTCCGGTATAGGCAGATTTATTGACTTTAAACGTGTAAGTACCCGAACCTGCAGATAACGTTAGCGCAGGGCTGTAATTAGCATCGCCATCGACCGCATCGGTGCTTAATGCGGATGAAGACGTACCTTTAGTCGCTTGTATACTTACCGACGGCGCTTTTACAGGCGCAAGATCCTTAACACGAATATAAAGCTTGGCAGTGCTGGTAGGGCAAGCTAGGGTATACACGTCAGTCTTAGCTAAGCCGGAACCAGCAAGTCCCACAGCACCTGATTGTGTATGTGCAGAAACTAGGCCGGCATATCCTGCTGAAAGCAATAAACTTACAGTCATTATTTTTTTAGATATTTTCATTTTATTTCCTCTTATTTATTCGTTCCGTTAGCGTACCAACGGTAACATTGTCATAGTGCCGTGGTTCAATCCACAAACCATCGACTTGGGCAAGCGAAAAAACTCCACTTTAGCCCGGTTAAACTGGCATTTATCATCAGCAATTAAGCCGAGTTAAGGCCAGCTATTGGCTCCAGCCTGGAACCAAATTTGGGGAAGTTTGTAGAGGCGCAGTATCTTGCGTCACTACAAACTATCAATAAAAATACAGCCCATGACACCTGTTTTTAGGGTTGACATAAACGCAAAATTCCAGGGCGATCAGCCTTGCACTGAACGCCCTGGAATGGAGGGGATTGTGTTGTTGGTGCAAAGCGGCCAAGTAACCTTATCGTTTATCCACCGATGTATTTTTACAGCAGTGGAAAAAAAACACTACCCGCTTTAACCGACGGATACCGAACTGGTAGACTTAGAAATCTGATAACCCTTTGCTGAATGGACGAACGTTACGCTCAGTCAGGAAAGCATCAAATGCCGCCCCATTCGGTTCAACAAATACATCATTAACTGTTGCACATCCGGCTTGAGCCCCGTCGTTATTAACGGTGATCACAGCTGACCATTGTTTCGCAGAAGGCATCAATTCTGCATCGTTATATAACAAGCTGCCGCCATCTGGGTTATAAAACCACCAGTCAGCACGGTTGTTGTCGCCATTACCTGCACGTATGTCAGTAAAGAAAGGCGAATCCGCTACATTTTTTTGAACACCACCATCGTCAAGCGTCGTTGTATAAGGGATTTTTCTACCAAAAGCATCTTTAGGTGCTTTGTACGGGCCTTTTACATCGTTGGCTTCGTTTTTTCCAGTGTCGCAGTAATTGATCACGGCCACACGGACGTTCAGCCTTGTGCAATTATCAACAATTTTAGGTGCGGCTATCTTGAACGGGGTAAGGGCATTCAGTTTAGGTTCCAGCGCGCCATCTTTATATAGGATCGCCTGCACGTTACCTAGGTCATCCACGATTTCTTGGGTGGTAATAAAAGGGGATGAGGAACCGGCATAACCCGCTGGCGACAATGCAAGGGTATCGGCCTCAATAGTACCGTTACCGTTACCGCCTCTTTCGATCACGTTGCCGGCGGCATCTCTCCAAACGGCATTGGCACCGAATGGAAATAAGGCCACTTGACCGATGACAGGATAGGCATCTGTACCAGCATCACCGCCGCAACCATGACCAATGTTGAAAGCGTTATAACTTGACTTACCCTCTACAGCAGCATCTCTAACGCCAGTGTGGGCAAACGCTTGTCCAGCTGCAAACAATGCCGCAAGTGTGCAAAGTGTTAGTTTTGTTTTTGTCATTATTAAAGTCCTCCTCGGGACGTCGTTATTGTTGTAAAAAGCACTACATGGTAAATGTGACCTATAAGAGTGCCACGATGTAATAAAAGCACTATTCGTGCCAAATTTAGGAGGCTTTAAAAACTATTTCTTGATGCAATTTTATACTTACAACCCTTGCTTTTATTTCTTGTAAGATATTGATATATATTAGATATATTCTTACATACCAAGTGCGTATTGAGTTTTTTTGGGATTTTTTGGATGAGCAAAAAATTGGGTATATGGTGGGTTTTTACCCGACAAATCCACCTTTTTTCACGCTGAAATTAAAAAAGTGTGTCATATGACTCACTTTTCATATTTTTTTGATTCTCTGAAAGCCGCTCTGGGCGGGGCTTTCAAAAAAAAGTGTGTCATATGACCTATTTTTCTAAAAAAGTGAGTCATATGACACACTTTTTTGAATGTTTTTTAGTAGCCATTCTCAGTTTTTATATAAAAATGACAAAACCAGACTAATTTTTGGATGTTTTAGGCTGCACTTTAAAAGGATTGAATTATTGATTCGGCCTCATGAAGTTTTAACTACCGTTCGCCTTGAGCCTGTCGAAAGGCTTCTGTGCTTCGACAAGCTCAGCACGAACGGTTAAAACATTAAAAGGCCGAATCTATAACTGTATGGGTTACATTTCGTAAGCAACCACATCAATCTCCCTAATGTTAAACTACGTGCTGACAAGCAACCCAGAATGCACATGAAAAACACCGAACCTAATAGCGTTGATACCAGCCCACCACCACAACCTGTAAGCTTTATGGCTGCTTTACGATTTTGGACGAAGTTGGGTTTCGTTAGCTTTGGGGGGCCTGCGGGGCAAATCGCCATTATGCACCAGGAATTGGTCGAGCGGCGACGCTGGATTTCGGAGCGCCGATTTCTTCATGCGTTGAATTATTGTATGTTGTTGCCAGGCCCTGAGGCGCAGCAGTTGGCAACGTATATCGGCTGGCTGATGCACAGGAGTTGGGGAGGGATTGCCGCTGGCTTGTTGTTTATCTTGCCGTCACTATTTTTGCTGATCCTATTGAGCTGGATTTATCTACGCTTTGGTACAGTGCCCACTGTCTCTGCCGTGCTTTACGGCATAAAACCCGCAGTGACGGCAATTGTGCTGTTCGCGGCTTATCGCATAGGTTCCCGTGCGTTGAAAAACTGGTTGATGTGGCTGATTGCAGGATTGGCGTTTTTGGCTATTTTTGCCTTACATGCACCCTTCCCTCTTATTGTGTTAATTGCAGCATGTGTGGGTGCGTTGGGCGGACGTATCGCGCCGCAAAAGTTTACTGTCGGCGGTGGACACGGCGCAAGCAAGCAGAGTTATGGCGCGGCGTTGATTGATGACGATACACCCACACCATATCATGCAAAGCTCCGTTGGGGGCGAGTGGGTAAAATTGCATTAATTGGCTTGATATTATGGGGCGGTGTTATGGGTATCTTATGTTGGCAATACGGCTGGCAGGGCGCTTTCACGCAAATGGGCTGGTTTTTTACCAAGGCAGCATTGCTGACGTTTGGCGGTGCTTATGCGGTGCTACCTTATGTGTATCAAGGTGCGGTGGAACATTACCACTGGTTGAGTGCCACGCAAATGATCGACGGCTTAGCATTGGGCGAGACTACACCCGGCCCACTGATTATGGTGGTGACTTTTGTGGGTTTTCTGGCTGGCTGGAACGCTTTGCCTTTAGGGTCGGATACTTTTTTGATGTCAGCTATCCTTGCGGCGATTATTGTGACCTACTTCACATTTTTACCCAGTTTTTTGTTTATTTTGGCGGGCGGCCCTATGGTGGAATCAACCCATGGCAATTTAAAATTTACTGCGCCATTGTCAGCGATTACCGCAGCGGTCGTGGGGGTGATCCTTAACCTTGCGGTGTTCTTCGCCTGGCATGTATTCTGGCCAACGGGTTTCGCTGGGGATTTTGACGGGGTTTCTGCGTTGATCGGCGTGTATGCGTTGATTGCGCTGTTCCGCTTTAAAGTTGGGGTAATACCTGCGATTGTTGTGTCTGCGGTGGCGGGCGTTTTGGTTTCGTTGTAGGGACAATCCTTCGACCGCTTAGGATTGTGGCGATTAGGACTTCCGGCCATTTACCGCACTTTCTCCTTACTTAGAGGCGTAGGAATCTACAGAAGTTTCTGCCCCTTCTCCCTCGAGGGAGAAGGCTGAGATGAGGGGAATATAAACAGTTGATTTTATTCTCCTCGGCAACCGCTCCATGCGTTGCCCTACCTCCTGCATCCATGCAGTCGTCACCCGAACCCTCTCCAGCAGGTGCGAACAAAGGGTAGACACCAGCCTACCATTACGGGTATTTATGTACCTCGATAATACCCGCCTGGAGAACCTTTACCAGCCGGCGCTGATGCCGGATCAGAACCAGGAAACACTCTTTCTTGATTCGGTGACATCTCTTCTTGAGATGGCGCGGATTCTTGCGGCTGCATCACGGGAACGGGGACTCGCTCATAAATCGCAACAGGCTCACCATCCAAGTCCTTTAATGCTTGATTCAAGGCTTTTTGGTCAAACTCCGGCATTTCTTCTTTGGTTGCCTTTTGGATTAGTTGCAAAGCGACGGCGTAACGCTGCTCTTGACCCATTTCCTCGCCTTCCAGATCGGGATGTGCCTCAACATACAGCACATTATTCAACCAACCTACCTTAATCGGTTGTTTAACGATATAAACAGCTGTGCCTACTGGCACAACATCGTACAACGTTTCAACATCATCAGGATACATACGTACGCAACCGTGGGTAATTTGCATACCTATGCCGAATATTTTATCGACATCGGTGCCATGAATACGATATTCGCCAGGCAGGTTAAGGTATAACGCACGCGTACCTAATGGATTATGGGGCCTGGCGGCACAATTTCGGGCAAAGGATCGCCATTTGCCGCATGTTCTTTTCTAATGGATTCTGGTGGATGCCATGCGGGATCTTTAATTTTGCGAATGACGCTAGTTTTGCCTAACGGCGTTTTCCAGTCTTGCCTGCCTATTCCGTGTGCGAAGGACATCACTTCGCCTTTTTGCCCTGGTGGGTAGTAATACATACGGAATTCTGAGATATTCAGGGTTATTCCATCATGTGGGGTATCGGGCAAAACACGACGGTTTGGTAAGCGTACAACCTGACCTTTCTTAATCAACCAGCGGTCTATCTTAGGATTGAGCTTGATGATCTCTGTTTGCCCTAACGTGTAACGCAACGCCATATCCAGAAGCGTCTCGTCTTCCAATACAGTTGCCGTAGCATCACCGTTTGGAAATTGCTCAAGGACAGTATCGCCTGGATTTTCTGGCATCTGATAGGTAGTCGCACCGACATTACCACCCATAATAAGCAATGCGATAGAAAATACCAGTCTGTTCATAACGCGAGTTTTCTGGGTAGGAATGTTTAAGCTAGTCATATCTTGATGGTAGTGATGTTAAGAATGCAGTTTACCCTTTGAAAATCATCAGGTTCTGACGTTCAATAATAGTTTTATCTTATCATGTGTCAAGGGTGCAATTATACACAATGATTAAGCACGACTTAAACTTGTGAGCAAGGTTTAAATTTCTGGCTTATTTGGGTGGTGCGGGAAATAAATGGGATACAAACCTGGTTGCGTAATGCTCTGGGCTATGTCGCATATGGTCTGGAAGAAACAAAGATATTATTGATTTTTTTAAAGCAGTGAAAACAAATTAGGTTTAGCCCCCACCTAATCATCCCTCCGTGAGTATAGTAGAATAATGAAATTGGTTTCTCCCTTCCTTATATCAGACTTACATCTCAATAATTCTGTTCAACATCTGATTTTTCATCTTACTAACTTCAAATAAATCATAGTGTCGGCAAAATTGAAAGCAGATCACAAAAAGAGCTGAAAGCGTGCCCTGTCATTGACTCTACCCGAATACCGTCTATAGTTGGTTCTACCAGAACACACTTTAATTCAACAACATAGACACATGATCAGAATAAATAACGCCGGCGAAATATCGCTCCGGCTCGCATGTATGCGACTTTTATTCTTTGGCCTTGCCCTGAGTTGTGGACAGGTGTTCTCAGCTGAGGAAACAGATAAAGTCTATGATCTGTCGTTAGATCAATTGGTTAACGTAGAAGTGGTGTCCGCCTCGCGCTTCAAACAAAAATCCTCTGAAGCGCCTTCGGCAGTCGATGTAGTAACTGCCGACGACATCCGCAACTACGGCTGGCGCAACTTGGGGGATGCGCTCAACGCGATACGCGGCCTAAATGTTCGCAATGACCGCAACTACTCCTTCCTGGGCAACCGAGGTTTTTCGAGGACTGGAGACTACACCTCACGTGTGTTGATCATGATTGATGGGCGTCGTATGAATGATGCAGTTTTTGACCAAGGGTTTCTCGGTGAAGAATTTTTACTAGATATGAACCTGATCGAGCGTATCGAATACGTCCCTGGTTCAGGGTCATCTGTCTACGGGGCGAATGCTTTACTCGGTGTGGTTAACGTCATCACCAAACAGGGTAAGAAATTTAACGGACTTAGGTTAAGCGGTGAGGCCGGCAGCCTCGATACTTACCGGGGACGGGCGACCTACGGTAAACAATGGGATAATGGCGCTGACCTTCTAATTAACGGCTCGCATTTCTTCAGTCATGGCGCGGAAAAGTTATTTTTCCCCGAGTTCTCTAATATCAATGGCGGTATCGCTCAAGACATGGATCAGGAACAGACCAGCAGGGCTTTCGGTAAATTAAGTTACCGTGACCTTACCCTTCGCGCCGGCTACGTCGACCGTTACAAGCGTGTACCAACAGCCTCCTTTGGTTCGATTTTCAATGGTAAGGGCAATTTCACTGTTGATACACAAGCTTATATCGACTTGGATTATCTCACCCAAATCAACACTAACTTAGGGTTGGAAGCAAGGGCATTTCATCACTGGTACGATTACCATGCCGATACGCCAATTGATGACAATGGAGTCCGGGTTGTAAATTACGATGCGACCGATACCCGCTGGTGGGGTGGCGAATTCAAACTAACTGGCACCCAATTTGAACATCATAAGTGGATCGCTGGCGTGGAAGCGCAATATGACCAACGCCAGCACTTCATTAATTTCGACATCACTCCTTATCAACTCTATAACAACAGCAATAATAACGGTTGGCGGGCAGGTGTTTATGTTCAGGATGAATACCGTATCACTGATAGCCTGCTATTGAATGTCGGCTTACGCCTGGATCATCATCATTTGATCAATAGCTTACAACTACACCCGCGCATCGGCTTAATCTGGGATGTTACGCCCACACTCACCACCAAACTGCTCTATGGCTCGGCATTTCGGGCACCCAATATCTATGAACGCGATTACAACTTTCTTGATAGCAATAGGGCAAATCCTAATAACAAGGAAGAACTCATAAAAAGTTATGAGGCAATAGCTGAATGGTATCCTGTCAGCGGCCTGAAATTACTGGGGACGATGTTTTATAACGACTTGAAGAAAGTCCTGGTACAGGATACCGATACAACTTCCCCTACTTATCTCATGTTCACTAATTCTGGGCACTTCCACACCTATGGCTATGAGTTAGCTGCGGAGAAACATTGGGAAAATGGTAGGCACTTCAAGCTGACGTGGACACATAACTTCGTTCGTGATGAAGTATTGAATGGAGGTAGTTGGGCGCAAGATTCGCCGAAAAACTTGGTCAAGTTGCATTATGCTGAACCTTTATTTGACGACACCTTACGTTTGGGTTTTGAAGAATTATTCGTTGATCAACGTCGCACTTTAGCCAACAATATCGCATCGGCCTACCACCTCTTTAACATAAGCATTGCACAGACTAAACCTGTATATGGCTTCCAAGCCAATCTCGGCATTTACAATGTACTCGACCAGCGTTACAAGATACTGGGTGGCAGTGAGCATAGCCAGGACACCCTGGCTATGGATGGGCGTACCGTAAGGTTTCGCCTAGAATACGGATTTTAAGCTTGAAGTCCGTCACCGTTCTTTTACAAATAATGTCTCGCATACTAGGCCTTGTATTGGTGATTGGGATGGCTTCAGCCAACACATTATCCGCATCGAGCAGCGAGCAAGTGTTGACCGTTGCCTTCCTCTATAATTTTTTGAAATACGCGGAGTGGCCGGAAGGTTCGGTAAACGGCGAAATAACATTGTGCGTCACCGACAGCGCAGCATTCGGCGATGAGTTAGATGCCATTTCCGGCCGTTCGGCTCAGAATAAAATTGTGCGTATAAAGCGTATCGAGCTAGGCGAAAGCCCTCGTGAATGCCAACTCCTGTTTTTGTCCAGAGAAGAAAAACCAGTCCGCATCTTCGAGTGGCTGAAGAACACGGCAAATTCGCCAATACTGATGGTGAGCAATATGAGCAAGTTTCTCGATATGGGCGGCATGATCGTGTTGATCGACGACAGCGATCGCCTGCAATTTGCGGTCAACTTAGATCGAGTCAAGCCCTCTGGTCTTAAGTTGAGCGCACAATTGCTGAAGATAGCCCGAGATGTAAGGGGAAATTAGCTTTGATAGCAAAAAAACTCCGCAACCGCCCTATCGCTGAAAAGCTAAGACTGATCATGATGATCAGCCTAGCTTGGTCAATAGTGATCATTTTTGTATTGGTTGCGGCAAATGAAGCCATCAATTCGCTGCACACCGCACGTGAAGAGCTTGCAGGCCTAGCGCGCGTTACAGCCATTAACTCGCAGGCTGCCTTGAGCTTTCTGGATGAGCAGAATGCCCAGCAAACACTGGATTCGTTACGGGAAATTCCGGCGATCAGCAGCGCTTCACTTACCACCACAGCCGGCCGAGAAATGGCCAAGTTTACCAGTGGCAATGGCTTGCCATTACCTGCCTGGATACCTTGGCAGGAAGTCAATATCACCCAGCCAGTGATGATCGAACAGGAACACGCCGGTGATCTCACTTTGCACTATACACTTAGCCCTATGTGGGGCAAATTGGGATTCAACCTGATCTTATCCGCTTTAGCTTTATTGACGGCTTTTATGGCCGCTTTATTCATGGCACGCCGATTAGCGCTGACAGTAACCGAACCACTTAGCAAGTTGTCCGCAGCGACACGGCATATTTCTGATTCCGGTTCTTATGAATTGCACGTTACCAAGCAAGATGACGACGAAGTGGGAATATTGGTCGATGCTTTTAACGATATGCTTAAACAGATACACCGGCGTGATCGTGAACTGGCACAACATCGGGACAATCTTGAACAAAAAGTCGAAATGCGTACCGCCGAATTACGTCAGGCTAAGGAAATTGCTGAATCTGCCAATAGCGCAAAGTCGCAATTCCTGGCCAACATGAGCCACGAAATACGCACTCCGATGAACGGGGTACTAGGCATGGCGGAACTCCTGTTAGGTACTCGCCTCAATGAAACCCAACACCGCTTCGCAACCACCGTTCACAAATCCGGTGAATCTTTGCTTAATATTATCAATGATATTCTCGACTTTTCCAAAATAGAAGCGGGACGTTTTGAGCTGGAAAACATAGATTTCAATCTGCATAAAACTATTGAGGATATCACCGAATTATTTGCCGAACGCGCCCATAGCAAAGGCTTAGAGCTAAGCTGCCGTATTGCGCTGGACACCCCTGAAGCAGCCCGGGGCGATCCCAGCCGGATACGGCAAGTCCTTGGTAACTTAGTAGGCAATGGCATCAAATTCACTGGCCAAGGTGAAGTCGTGATAGATGTCGGTTTGGAGGACAACTCCGACAACCCTAAAGACAATTCTTCATTCAGGGTTCGTTTTTCCGTGCGCGATACCGGTATAGGCATCAGCGAAGAAACCTTACCGCGTCTATTCCAGGCATTTTCTCAAGCCGACGGCTCCACTACCCGCAAATATGGCGGCACCGGCTTAGGACTAATTATTTCCAAACAATTAGTCGAACTGATGGGAGGTGAAATCAACGTAAAAACTTATGTCGGACAAGGAACCACTTTCTCATTCACCATTCCGCTCTCGCCAGCAACCAACCTGAAACCACTCCAGAATTCACAACATAAGGCACTGACTGGGCTGAAAGTATTGATAGTCGAGGACAATGATACTAACCGTGACATTCTGAAAAATTACACCGAATCCTGGGGCATGTCAGTAGATACGGTAGCCAGTGCATTATCAGCCTTGGAGCTGTTAAGAAAGCCGATCAACCGTGATTTTCCTTATGACCTGGCAATTATTGACATGAAAATGGCCGGTATGAATGGCCTTGAGCTAGGGCAACGCATTAAAGCTGACCTGGAATTAGCACGCATCCCTTTGGTCATGGCAACCTCTACGATGTTCAAGGGTGAAGCGGCTCAAGCTAAGAAAACTGGATTCGCCGCTTACCTCATCAAACCGATACGAAAAGCCGATTTACAACAATGCCTGCTAAACACCCTAACGCCAAATGCAGAGATTGCTGCTATCACCGACAATCCTGACGGCTCTGTCGACCAATCGACATCACTGACGGCACGCATCCTATTAGCCGAAGATAACTTAGTCAATCAACAGGTTGTATTTCATATGCTAGAAAATTTTGGCTGCTCAGTAGACATCGCTAACAATGGCCGTGAAGCACTCCATGCTCTCTCGCAAAAGCCTTATGACATGGTATTGATGGATTGCATGATGCCGGAAATGGACGGCTACGAAGCGACCGCGGAAATCAGGCGGCGCCAAAATGCCAATCAATTGCCATATTTTCCCATTATTGCATTGACAGCCAACGCGATTGAAGGCGACCGTGAAAAATGCCTGATTGCTGGCATGGATGATTACCTCGCGAAACCATTTAAGGCTGAATCACTGATGCGGGTAATAAAATCTTGGGTAAAAGCTTCTACGATAATATTTACCGATACGCCAGATCCAACCACATCAAGGGGACTGGCAGTCGACAATGCCGCAAAAGAAATATCCCACAATATTTCCACCAGCGGTAGCAATAAATTGCTGCATCGCGCCTTCAAGCGATATCTTAATAATGCTGACGAACTGATATTGTCTCTTGCACCACCGGCAACTACCAATTTATCTGATTTACCTCAGTCTCCCGCCAAAACCAATTCAATTATTGATTACGACGCACTGGAAAATATCTCCAATATGGACTCTGGTGGCAGTGATCAATTATTGAAACATATCATTTCGCTCTATATAAGCAATGGCTCCAACCTGCTAGAATCCTTGGAACAGGCTTGGGTAAAAGGGGAACTGAGTGCAATCCACTCCATATCACATACGCTGAAATCCAGCAGCCATCAAGTTGGTGCCCATATACTGGCTGAGTTGTGTCGTGAAATAGAAACTGAGGCAAGAGATCATCGCTATGATATTTCAGACAAAACGCTGACCCGCATCAAGCAGGAATTTACTAACACTTGTGCAGCGTTAAACACTTATCTTTGATAATATTGGTAATCACTTAGAGACACCCTATGCAAAGCCAGCCCCACATACTCATCATTGATGATGAACCTATCATTCGACTGCTGACATCCAGAGCCTTAGAGATGATTGGACTGAAAACGACTGAAGCAGTTAGCGGTGAAGAGGGCTTAAGATTATTCCAGGAACACGGTGCGGATGCGATTTTATTGGATGTCATGATGCCCGGCGGGATGGATGGCTTTGAAACCTGCGTAAAACTTAGGCAACATCAAGCTAGCCAGCATGTACCGGTACTCATGATGACTGGGCTGGAAGATATTGGTTCTATTAACCATGCCTTTGAAGCGGGTGCGACCGATTTCCTCACAAAACCAATCAATGTCTCATTGCTAGGCCACCGGGTGCGCTATATGCTCAAAGCCAGTCTCACCACAAAACGCCTAGTGGATAGTGAGCAACGACTTCATCGTTTAGCATACTTTGATAGCTTGACCGAACTGCCCAACCGTCATTTTTTCCAGGAACACTTACAAAAAATGATTTCCTTGGCGAATAGGCAAAAACTAAAGCTGGGCGTGTTGTTTTTAGATCTTGACGGCTTTAAACGTATCAACGATACCTTAGGCCATCATGCGGGTGACCTCGTCCTCCAGGCAACGGGCGAACGGTTACGCAATACACTTCGTTCTAGCGATGTTTTTACACGTCCAACGACGACCCTAGTGGGTGACTCTCTAGCGCGCTTGGGGGGCGATGAGTTTACCGTACTACTATCGACGATAGGACTGAACGAAGACGCTGCAACCGTTGCCGAACGCATAAGACTGTGTTTATCGGAATCGCTCACCATCAATAATCAGGAACTGTTCACGACCACCAGCATTGGCATTGCCATTTTTCCGGAGGATGGCAATACGGCAGATGAATTGCTGAAAAATGCGGATTTGGCCATGTACTACGCAAAGAACAGCGGCGGTAATACCTACCGATATTTTTCAACCAAGATGACCGAAATCGCCCAACGACGGCTTGCTGTGGAAAACAACCTCCGTAGAGCCATTGAGCGTGACGAGCTTGACCTACACTACCAGCCGCAGCTTGACCTGGAAACCGGAAAATATTGCGGCGTGGAAGCCTTACTAAGATGGAGCTGTAAGGAACTGGGGCAAGTTTCTCCCGCCGAGTTCATCCCGTTGGCAGAAGACACCGGCTTAATTATAGGCATTGGCGAGTGGGTGCTGCGTAAGGCGTGTCAGCAAATAAAAACCTGGCAAGCCCAGGGCGTTGCCCTCAACCGCGTAGCCGTCAATGTTTCGGTAATACAATTACTGAACAAAGACTTTCCCTCGTTAGTAAAGGAGGTATTGGCGGAAACTAGGCTTGAACCTAAGATACTGGAATTGGAATTGACTGAAAGCGCATTAGTCTCTGATGAAATCAGTATTCTAAACGTATTGCATAAACTTAAAAAAATCGGCGTCCAATTGGCGATAGATGATTTTGGTACGGGCTATTCCAGTTTAAGCCGACTCAAAAACTTTCCTATAGATTGCTTAAAGATTGACCAGAGCTTTGTTGGCGAGATAGGAGAAAATTTAGTTAACACCTCAATCGTGTCTGCAATCATCGCGATGGCGGAAGGCATGGACGTAAAAGTCATCGCAGAAGGCGTGGAAACGGAGGTGCAACTGGCGTTCCTTAAAAAGAAACAGTGCAGTGAAGTGCAAGGCTACTTCCTAAGCAGGCCCTTACCTGCTATGCAAGCCGAGGAATTTCTACAGAAGGTATTTTATTCAAACAAGTAAGAAGATAAGTATTCGTTAGTCCAACCTTCACCGAAACTACGGTTCATTAACCTGATTCCAGGTGAATTGATTTTCTTCTTAGTTTGCAGACATTAAATACTGTCAAAATTTAGTGATTAACTCGGAATATCGTGAAATATCACAACTACTGCCGTATTAAACTTATCCTGAAATTCCATTTAATCACAACCTTCAACCGCTTGTGATTTATCCCTATCAATGTGTTGCGTTATATTTTTCCTTAACTTCCTTATAGTCGGCTAGGGCTTCTTTTACCAACTCCCCGCCTTTTTTCAGGTCACCATCATTAAGACTGGTACGTGCTTGTCCCAATTTATTGCTACCTTGTGATTTTTTTATCGAAATCTTGGGGTCGGAGGTAGAAATAGGTTTTTGTAATTGCTTAGCCTCTAGCACCATTTCAACAAGAGCCTTTGCGTCTTCGCCCTTATCCACGGCAGCTACTGCTTGTTCTAGCTTAGCCACTGTTTGGTCGATAGCGGCTTTTACCTGTGCATCGTTTTCTGCATAGGCAATAGAACTAATCGATGCAAAGCATAGCATCGCAATATAGGCCAAAAATTTAAATCCGTTCATGTGTTGAAACCTCTTAGGTTAATGTTATCGTTAAGAAAAATAGATTGCTCACGAATCTGAGAAAATCTTTTGGCAGCAAACTTTATGTTGAACAGAGTTACCGCCTCAAATAAACACGGCCAAACCATAGCTGCTGACATCAATTCTAAGGCCAAGCCAAACTTAAGTCTACGTCTAATACCATATTCACCAAAAGGCAGATTGCTAAATTTAGCTAGTTTTGGAATTGAGGGCAAAGCAGTTGCTTTCTAAAATCTGACTAATAATTTCCAATTGAACACAAGGTTTGACGGTTTTTTTTAGCCAGCTTGCAACTGCTGGAGCTATAATCGACAAGTTAATCAAATTTCAGCCTAATCCTGATTTGTCAGTTAACATAATAATTAACCCAGCCAATATTCGGACAATCTAAGTCAGGATAATGGATAATTCAAGATTGAAATAAAGATGCAACATCTTGCATTACTATTAGCAGCTAACATCTCAAACGACTGAAACCCAAAGCTATGGCACTACAAATTTTTCGCACCAAACATGTCCAGCCTAGTGACGATAACGAGCATAGCCTCAAACGCTGCTTGTCGGCTTGGGACCTTGCTTTTCTTGGAGTAGGAGCCATTATCGGCACGGGTATTTTCGTACTGACCGGTATTGCTGCCGCCACACAAGCGGGGCCAGCGGTCATTTTATCTTTTATAATTGCAGGATTTGCCTGTGCCTTCGCGGCATTGTCTTATGCAGAATTATCTGCCTCCGTCGGGGGTTGTGGGAGCGCATATGGCTATACCTACGCCGCTTTTGGCGAATTATTCGCCTTCATTATAGGCTGGGATTTATTGCTTGAATACGGCATATCCGTTGCTGCGGTCGCAAATGGCTGGTCAGGCTATTTTACCAATGCCTTAACAGCAATCGATATCCCTTTGCCGGAAGCGTTGACCAAAGCCCCCAAATTGGGAGGCATCATTAACCTCCCTGCAAGCCTTATCATCTTGATGCTTATGGCACTGCTTATCATTGGGGTAAAACAAAGCGCCAAGGCCAATAATGCAATGGTAGTCGTTAAGTTAATTACCATTAGCATATTTGTTGGAATTGCTGTGTTTAATGTTCACCCGGAGAATTGGCATCCTTTTATGCCTTTTGGTTGGTTTCAGACCTTACCCGACGGCAAAACGACAGGAGTACTAGCTGGGGCTTCTTTGGTATTTTTTGCCTATGTCGGCTTTGATGCCGTATCAACCGCTGCTGAGGAAGCACAAAATCCACAACGGGATTTGCCGTTTGGCATTATCACTTCACTTATGTTTTGCACTATTGTTTATATTCTGGTCGCTGGACTGCTTACAGGAGTTGTTCATTACTCTGCTCTTAACGTCTCATCCCCCGTTGCTCATGCCCTAAGCTTGATCGGTTTTAACTGGGCATCTGCTTTAATTTCAACAGGCGTTATCGCAGGTTTGACGACTGTCATGCTGGTGCTTTATTACGGATTGACCCGCATCATATACGCAATGTCACGTGATGGTTTGCTATCTGCTTTCTTCAGCAAAGTGAACCCGAGAACCCAAACTCCAATCCGTGTTATTGTGCTGTGTGGCTTTATAATGGCGCTTGTCGCTGGGTTAATGCCATTAGGCGATCTGGCAGAACTCGTCAATATTGGGACTTTGGCGGCTTTCGCTTTCGTCTGCCTTGGGGTCATCATTCTGCGCATCACCCAACCAAATCTCCCCAGACCTTTTCGCTCCCCCTTTAGTCCATTATTTCCGGTGTTGGGCATGCTGTCTTGCGGCGGACTAATGGCATTTTTACCCGCAATCACCTGGTTACGCTTTATGGTCTGGTTGGTGATTGGTTTAATTGTTTACTTCACCTATTCAATGCACAACAGTAAGTTAAGCGAGAACAAATAACTCATAAGGTTTTGCCGGAATCAATTAGGTAAGATTAGGCATTTTATTAGTATGCTCTTTTAGTAGAATGAAGAGTTTTCTGCTGACACGCTGCATTCCTACAATGCCTCCAACTGGGCATAACTCAACATTAGCCACTTAACCCCGGCCTGCTTGAAATTAACCTGCGCCCGTTCTTGCACGCCTTCGCCTTCGAGCTGTAACACTACCCCTTCACCAAACTTGGCATGACCCACGCGTTGACCAAGCTTAAACTGCCTGCCTTGCGCTAATAGATCGACAGATTTTACTGCCGCTTGCGGACGGCTAACCGTAGCCCTCATCCTAACTTCCTGAATACATTCGGCAGGAATTTCTCGCAAAAACCGTGACGGCCTGGGATAGCTTTCCCTGCCGTAGATCCGCCGCGATTCTGCATAAGTTAGGTACAATTGCCGCATGGCGCGGGTCATACCTACGTAACAAAGTCGGCGTTCCTCTTCCAACCGAGCGATATCGTCTGACGATTGTTGGGATGGAAATAAGCCTTCTTCCATGCCAACCAAAAACACCAACTTAAACTCCAGGCCTTTTGCAGAATGCAAGGTCATCAACTGGACGCAATCCTCAAACTCATCGCCCTGCATATCACCTGCTTCCAAAGCAGCATGAGACAAGAATAAATCCAGTTCGCTCAGGTTTTCCTCAGTGTCCTGCGCGGCATCAAAATGCCTAGCGGCATTGATTAGTTCTTCCAAGTTTTCGAGCTTTTCTTCACCTCGATCACCTTTTTCGTTTTTATACAAGCTGATCAAACCGCTTTGCTCATTAACTAACCCGACCTTTTCATACAATTCCAGCTCTGATGCTTGTGTCGATAACCTATCTATCAATTCTAAAAATCCGACCAGCGCATTTTTTGCACGGGGACTAATAGTTTTTTGGTTTACCAAAACAATCGCCGCAGACCATAAGGATATGCTCTGATCTTTTGCGATCAACCTTATACCATCTATAGCTTTAGCACCTAGCCCACGTGTCGGGGTATTGATTACGCGCTCGAAAGAAGCATCATCGTCACGGTTGGACATTAGCCGCAAATAAGCCAAGGCGTTTTTGATTTCCGCGCGTTCAAAAAACCGCAGTCCACCATACACCCGGTAAGGCGTAGCTGTTGCCATCAATTTTTCTTCAAATTGGCGGGATTGGGCATTGGATCGGTATAAAATCGCGGCATCACTACGCAATCCACCTTCATTGACCCAAGCTTTGATTCTATCCACCACAAAATAAGCTTCATCCAGCTCGTTAAATGCCGAGTATAAGGAAATCAATTCACCCTCACCCGCATCCGTCCATAGTTCTTTGCCCATACGGGCTTCATTCAAGCTGATGACTTTGTTGGCGGCATTCAGGATATTTCCTGTAGAACGGTAGTTTTGTTCCAGCTTTATCACTTGATGATTGGGATATTGCTGTTGAAAACTGAAAATATTTTCGATCCTTGCGCCCCGCCAACCATAAATCGACTGGTCGTCATCACCGACCACAAACAAGTTGTCCTTACCCTCTGTCAGTAACCTTAACCAAGCATACTGGATGGTATTGGTGTCTTGAAATTCATCGACATGCACTTGCAAAAAACGCTTTTGGTAAAATTCAAGTAAATCGGGATTATCACGTAGCACTTCATGAGCGCGTAACAACAATTCGGCAAAATCGACTAGGCCGGAGCGGTCACAAAGCTCTTCATACGCTCGGTAGACGGCCAACATTTGCCGTTGAAAAAGATCGCCAGTATCCAGCTGATGCCGGGCTCTTTTGCCCTCGTCTTTTTGGGCGTTAATAAACCATTGGATTTGCTTGGGTGGCCATTTGGTTTCGTCAAGATTCAATGCTGCCACCAGGCGCTTAATCACCCGCAGTTGGTCAGCGGAATCCATCACCTGAAACGTATCAGGCAGTTTTGCTTGCTTCGCATGCCGTCTTAACAAACGATGGGCAACGCCATGAAACGTCCCTATCCACATCGTTTGGGTAGATAAACCCAACAAATCCTCAATCCGGTTACGCATTTCCCTTGCGGCCTTATTAGTAAAAGTAACTGCCAAGATACTGTGTGCAGATACGCCTTCCACCCTGATCTGCCAAGCAATACGATGTACCAAAACCCGCGTTTTCCCGCTACCTGCACCGGCCAGCACCAGGACAGCTTGATTAGGTGCAGTGACCGCCGCACGCTGGGCATCATTTAGAGGATCAATGAGTGAGGTAATATCCATGTTATCGCTTGCACTTTTTTAGGGGTTGTGTATATTGCGAGTGGTTCTGGCGACAGAATAACAATCACCCAACAATATAATAACAATTACATCCAGAGGAGTTTAAGATGAGCTTTGATTATAAACGCATGATGAAATTTGAACACAACGTGGGTGGAAAAGAAAAAAAATACCGACTCTACGGCGGTGCGGCACTCCTGGTTATTTCTATTTTCACGGCTGAAATTGTTCTGTTACTGGTCGGCTTGGTGCTAGTTGCCACGGGTTACACCGGCTGGTGTCCAGCGTATTCCGGCTTGGGCAAAAACACCTGTACTGCGGAAGATATAGTTTCGCCTAAATAGGCCAAGCCCAGAAAACTACAAGGATGTAGTTTTCAGCCACCGCTATTCATCTTCTTTACGGAATTCCCCTTCCAACACATCCTTCTCTTTGGGCTTACCCCATTGGTAATGCCCCCCAGCCTGAACCAGATGGTTTTCAATAATATATTGCGCTATTTTCCTGCGTAGCTGTGGAATCAAACAAGCAAAACCCAACATATCGGTAATAAACCCAGGGGTTAATAACAACACGCCACCCACCAGAATAATAGGACCTTCTATCATTTCATAAGCCGGAATCGTCCCTTTTGCTAAGTTTTCCTGCAATCTTTGAAAAGTTGCAAAACCTTGTTGCCGCAATAGCCATGTCCCTAACACCGCCGTAAAGACGACCAGAAATATAGTTGGAAACGCGCCAATTATCCCGCCGACTTTCAATAGCAGATAAATTTCCACAAAGGGAATAAGCAACACTAACAAAAAAATACTTTGGAAACCTTTCATAACTCTCATACACTGACAGATGTTGGTACAATATAGGGCTAAATGACTGCATTTCCTAGCATAACTTCAGGTTGATACGCTAATCGCCATCATGTAACCGCATAATGACACAAACAATCATCACACTCTGCACCTGTCCCGATAAGGATACAGCGGAAAAAGTCGCAAGGTTACTGGTTGAAGAAAACTTAGCCGCTTGTGTGAATATTTTGCCCAATATAAAGTCAATCTACCCTTGGCAAGGTCAGGTTGAGACGGCTGAGGAACATCTACTGATGATTAAATCGCCGCAAGAGAGTTATCAAGCAATTGAAACTGCAATCCTTAGCCAGCATCCTTATGAACTTCCTGAGATTATCGCCATTCCAATAGAACACGGATTTTCTGAGTACATTAACTGGATTCATTTATGTCACGCTACAAAATAATTGTTACCTGCTTACTGATATTGCTAGCCCAGACCGGCTTTGCCCTGGACGGCAATACACTCCTACCTCCCGAACAGGTTTTTCAAGCCACGGCAAAAACGGTCAGCCCAGACAAAATTGAAATTAACTGGATAATTGCCAAAGGCTATAGCCTGTACCGTAAAAACATGCGCTTTGAAACTAAATCGCCAGATATTAGATTAGGCGATGCGGTACTCCCAGTCGGAAAAATCAAAAAAGACGAGCTTCTTGGTGATATTGAACATTACCGAGAAAAACTTAAGGTCATGCTGCCTGTAACAGCTAATAAAGATGCCTCATCAACCCAGATAATGCTTCATTATCAAGGCTGTGCAGACATCGGCGTGTGTTATCCGCCGCAGAAAAAAACACTGAATGTTACCCTTCCTGCACCCATTGTCGCCGCCAATGTTTCGCCTATTGATAGTTTGGTGAAAGGAATTTCAGGCTTAAAGACCAATCTGTCTCAAGCTGAATTATTGCCGCCAGACCAAGCATTTCAATTTACCGCTTCAGTAAAAGCCCCTAATATCCTGCATGTTAGCTGGCTACCGGCAGAAGATTATTACCTGTACCGAGAAAAATTTAAGTTAGAAATTATTGGTTCGGATAAGGTGAAATTAGGCGCGTATACCCTGCCAAATGGTAAGCCAAAAGAAGATGAAGCTTTTGGGCATGTGGAAATATTTCACAGTGAAGTCGCTGTCGATATTCCACTTATCCGCTCAGACACTGCGCCACAACACATCAAATTGAAAGCCAGTTACCAAGGCTGCGCCGACCGAGGCGTATGTTATCCACCGATGGACAAAACTGTTGAACTGGAACTGCCATTGGCAACATCTGGGGCATCGCTTGGAAATTCAACCCAACAAACCGCGCCATTGTCTGAACAAGACCAGATTACCCAATCGTTACATAACGACAGCTTATGGGGTACGCTGGTCAGTTTTTTTGGTTTTGGTTTGCTGTTGTCGCTAACGCCATGCGTATTTCCGATGATCCCGATTCTATCCGGCATCATCGTTGGCAAAGGACACAACATCACCACCGCACGGGCGTTTTTATTGTCATTAAGTTACGTTGTGGCCTCAGCATTCACTTATACAATCTTTGGGGTTTTAGCTGCGTTGTTCGGCAGCAATTTACAAGCCGCTTTCCAAGAACCTTGGATTATCGCCCTATTCAGCGTAATTTTTGTCTTGTTATCACTGTCGATGTTCGGCTTTTACAATCTGGACTTACCAGACTTTATCCGTGCCAAATTACATAACTCCAGCGAGAAACACCGCGACGGATCGATGCTTGGCGCAGCTATCATGGGGGCGTTGTCTTCGCTGATAGTCGGCCCTTGCGTTGCCGCACCGCTCGCAGGTGCGTTAATTTACATAGGCCAAACTGGTGATGCCGTGTTAGGAGGCAGTGCCTTGTTCGTTATGGGTCTAGGCATGGGTGTTCCGCTACTGCTTTTGGGAGCGTCTGCCGGAAAACTGTTGCCCAAAGCCGGAACTTGGCTGAATGCAACCAAAGCCGTGTTCGGTGTACTTATGTTAGGTGTTGCCGTTTGGATGTTGTCCCGCATTCTGCCGCCAAGCGTTACCATGTTGCTCTGGGCGTTGTTGCTTATACTCCCAGCTATTTACCTTGATGCCGTTGATTCCTTGCCAGAACACAGTTCCGGCTGGCGTAAATTGTGGAAAGGCATAGGCATTACAATGTTAGCCTACGGCTTATTATTGTTGATCGGCTTTAGCATCGGCAACAGTAATCCACTGAAACCTCTACAAGGCTTTGGCGTAACTGCCGCAAAAGCAAGCGAACAAGGGCTACGTTTCGAAAGAATCAATTCTCTGGCTGAACTGGAGGCGAGAATTAAGCAGGCGAATGCCAACAACCAGCCAGTGATGCTGGATTTTTACGCAGACTGGTGCATTTCCTGTAAGGAAATGGAAGCTTATACGTTCACCGATGCCAATGTTAAACAAACTTTGGCTGGCTTTGTCCTGCTGCAAGCCGATGTGACCAAACAAACGGATGCTGACAAAGCGCTGCTGACAAAATTTAACCTGATTGGCCCACCTGCCATCCTGTTTTTTAACGGTAGTCCAGAAGAAAACAAAGCATTACGTGTAATTGGCTATCAAGATGCGCTTACTTTTTCTAAAACCTTACAGCAGATAAAATTATGAAACGATCAGTTTTGATTGTTACCATTGCCATCATTGCTTTCATAAGTGGCTTGAGTGTACGTAGCTTATCGTCGTCACCGCTAGACAAAGAAAAGGCCAGTGAGGAAAGCCAACGAAAACTAACTGAATTCAGCTTACCTGACTTATCCGGCAAACCACATAATATCAAGGAGTGGCAGGGGAAAGTCCTGGTCATCAATTTTTGGGCGACCTGGTGTCCGCCCTGCCTAAAAGAAATGCCCGAATTTGAAGCGTTGCAGACCGAATACGGAAAGAAGGGGCTACAGTTTATCGGTATTGCCTTAGATGATGCCGATCCGGTCAAAGAATTCATCGCCAGCAAACTTATCACCTACCCTATTTTGTTGGGTGAAGATCAAGGCACAAAGCTTGCTCATGACCTAGGTAATATTGTCAATACCGTCCCTTTTACAGTGATCGTCAACAAACAGGGGCTTGTCGTTAAAAGTCATATGGGTGAGTTGACTCGTGAGCAACTACTGGAAATTATTACGCCTTTACTTTAAGCGCGTAGCCTATAAACAATTATTACGATACAAAGCAGCTATCGCCCTCAAGCGGTAAATTCCATAATAATCAATCTCGCTGACCTCATATTGCATTTGAAGAATCAGATATTCGATTAGACATCAATCAGCTAATGTAATAATATAACATTACGTATTGGATAAATATTCATTTGCAATGAGCCTTACTGAAGAAGCAAACCATGGTCATCTTCGTCCATTAGAACACGATCATACAAAATGTATCAGCAAGGCATTAAACACTGCTGAACAATTGTGTGTGGTACGTGGCGTACAATTAACCCCTATCCGTCAACAAGTCTTGGCATTGATTTGGGACAGCCACAAAGCAGTTAAGGCTTATGATCTGCTGGATCGAATTAAACCTCTGCAAAATGCCGCAAAACCCGCGACGATTTACCGTGCGCTGGATTTCTTGATCGAACAAGGCCTGATCCACCGGGTAGAAAGTCTCAATGCTTTTGTCGGTTGCAGTTGCTCGGATCATCAGCATGAACTGTTACTGTTAATTTGTAAGCACTGTAATGAAGTCGAAGAACGCCCCGCCTCTGAGGTTATGCACGCATTGTCGCAAGAGTTTTATCAAGCTGGGTTTTCACCCCACAGCAAAGCCATAGAAGCGCACGGCATATGCAGTAACTGTAGTAATTTTCATTCAATATCTTGAACGTCTTATGAACAAACATCTGCTTATATGTTTGGCTTTTTCCACAATAAGCCCATCTGCTTATGCAGATGACGACAATCCACAACAACTGGAAGAAGTGGTTGTCTACGGCACCGACATCAAACAGGCGACAGCTAAATCAGCTAGGCCCACGACATTATTGACCGGCGATGAGTTACGCACAAAAGTAGGCCAAACGATTGGCGATACCTTAAGCAATGAATTGGGCATTACCAACCAATCGTTTGGCGCGAGTGTCGGTGCGCCAGTCATTCGTGGACAATCGGGATCACGGGTGCGGGTGCTGCAAAACAGTTTGGGCAATAACGATGTTTCATCCTTAAGTCCCGATCATGCGAATGGTGTTGACCCTATCATTGCAGAACGGGTGGAAGTGTTGCGTGGGCCTTCCACCTTACTGTACGGCAGTGGCGCAATCGGCGGCATAGTTAACGTGATTGATAACCGCATTCCTGAGCAAGTACCTGACAAACTCATTGGCGGCGCTGGTGAGCAACGTTTTGATTCTGTGACTAATGAAACATCTAGCGCCGTTAAGTTAGAAGGCGGCAAAAACAGTTTTGCTTATCACGTCGATGGTTTTTACCGCGACCAAAACAATACCCATATAGGTGGCAGGGCTATTGACGAAGCCGCCGTTCGCTCTGTTGACCCCAGTTTTACCAACGCTCCTGTTCTGGACAATCCCATAGGCCTGATTAATGGTTCGCAAGCCCGCACACGCGGGGGTTCAATTGGCATTTCCAAAATTGGCGATGCAGGGTTGGTAGGTGTTGCCATCAACAGCCTAGAAAAACTGTATGGCATTCCAGCCGACGGCAAAAGCAATGATCGTGTCACTGTTGACCTTCGCCAAACCAAATACGATTTTAAAGGCCAACTCAATAAACCTTTCACCTGGGCAGAAGAACTCCGCATGAAGTTTGGTTACACCGACTATAGACATGTTGAACTTGATAATGGCACACCAGCGACAACTTTCTTAAACAAATCCTACGAAAGCCGTTTGGAACTTGAACATCAGCCTATTGGTACCGTTAAAGGAACAGTAGGCTTCCAATCAACCAACAGCCAATTTGCCGCACTGGGTGCGGAAGCTCTGGTACCTAAATCGGATATTGATACTTATGCTTTATTTGCGGTGGAATCGTTTACCATCGGTGCAGTAACATACGATTTTGGCGCAAGAGGCGAATGGCAAACGATTAAGCCAGAAAACCACAGCGGATTCACGTTCCTGCCGATCAGCGGATCGGCCTCCGCATTGTGGAAAATTAACGAGCAACACCAAATTAGCTTGAGCATCACCCACTCGCAAAGATCACCACAGATTCAAGAATTGCTGACTAAAGGCGTTCACGAAGCCACCCATAGCTACGAAATAGGCAACAGCTCACTCAATAAAGAGCTTTCTAATAACCTTGATCTTGGCTATCAATTTACAGCCGATTGGATGACGGCGGAAATCAACCTGTTCCATAACTGGACTAGCGACTATATTTTCCAACGACGTAACCGCGATATTTTTAATGAGGACGATGGAACACGCACTGCGAACTGCCCATTGGGTGCAGCCTGTCTGCCTATTTTAGAAACCCGTCAAGCTGATGCGACCTTCAAAGGCTTTGAAGCCAAAACTATTTTTACCTTAATGCAAAACAATTTTGGTGCAGTCGACCTGACTTTATTCGGAGATTACACGCGAGGTACATTTGATCTAGGCGGCGATGTGCCCCGTATGCCGCCTTTACGTTATGGCTTACAACTGAGTTATGAGAAAGATGATTGGTCAACAAACGCACGGTTGACTCGCGGTGAAGCACAAACAAACGCCGGTGCGAACGAAACAAATACCGGCAGTTATTTGTTACTGAATGTAGGGACACAATATCGTTTATCCGACTTTCATGGCACAGAAATTTTGCTGTTTGCTAAAGGCAAGAACCTGTTAGACGAAAATATCCGGAATTCAACTTCTTACCTTCGCAATTTCGCGCCAGAACCAGGTCGTAGCGCCGAAATCGGTTTACGTATCAATTATTAGTGGTTTATTTGAAATTATTCTGGCTTTGTCTTGTCAAGGACTGAAATTTGCATTTCGCCATTCTCTTGGCCGATTTTGAATAATTGTAGGACATTCATTCCCAATAAAGGCTGGCTTAAATTAGGTACGATGACCGCAGATACATCTTGTACAAGAAAAGGCCCGAACTGGAGCTTTTTTATTTTCGCGGTACAGGCATCAGTAACACCATTAGCGGTATCCATGCCTATTTTGTTGTCACAATAAATTTGTGCTCCGTGAGCAATAGATTCCGGCAAAGAGACAAAAGAAGCCCCGGTATCAACAACAAAGTTAAGTGGCTTACCGTCAACGCTGGCATCTGTTACATAATGGCCGCCAACATTCTGTTTTAGTTTTAATGTCGCGCCAGGCTGTTTTTTGTCTTTGTCTTGCCCCTTTTCTGATTCAGAAAGGAGCGGTTTAGCCGCTGCTTTTGGTGTCCAGGAAGTGATAGTATCAGCAGTATTATTACAGGAAGATTTTTGATAAACCATTGCGCCTTGCTGATTTTTACATTTGTAAATCATGCCATCGCTCCATACACTTCCGCTCGATGCAGATAAAATGACAATGAATAAAGGGTAAGCAATATTTCTTTGCATGGGTTTCTCGTTGCTAAGGGTTAAGTCCCGGTTAAAACAATTGCAGATGCTGGTTTTTCTAGCGAGTGTTATAAAGTAAAGGATAGCAAATATTTTTAGGTAAATTTGTGAACTAACCCTAAATTGTTACGATCGAGCAGCAAGATGAGCTTATTAACTAGAAAAACTTATACAAATCACCTTCACCCAGAAAAAACCTAATGTGAGAGTATTATGAAAGAACTCCCGCGTATATAGCCACAAAGTAGCAATCACCTTGCTCATCACACTAAATGCAACAAATCCCGATGGCGGCGGACTCTGACGGAGGCAATACAGAAAAAAGATACGACCGCCGCCACCATAATATAAAAAGCAATCGGTGAATAAGTGCCGGTTAAGGTGATCATTTTGGTAACCAGTATCGGTGCAGTCCCCCGAATATTGCCGCCGCTAAATTACAGGCGAGCGACATACCGGTATAGCGTGTTTTGGTGGGGAACAATTCAACGACAAGCGTCGGAATAGGCGCTATGTAAGACCCTAGAATGGCTGAGAACATAAGTTGAGCGGTAAGGACATAGGCAAAGGTTTTTTGCTCCAGCAAGTAAATATAAGGGATAGCAAAAGCCACATAGAGTATTAGTACAACTTTTAGAACTATCTCCCGACTTTTGTTATCGCTTAGCCATGCAGAAATAGGCCCGACCACCATCATAAGCAACAGACTGAGCGAAAAGATCAGTAAAGATTCTGCAGTTGAAAACTTCAGGAACTTGACCATAAAGCTAGGCATAAATACCGTTTGTATATAAAACGGTATGGTGACCGCTAAGTAAGCCCCTATCCCCAGTAAAATTTCTTTATAGTTCTGCTGCAACGCGTCTTTAACCGGGGTATCTGAAGTATGCCCAGCATCTTGGGCTTCGATAAACACTGGGCTTTCATCCAGTTTTGTGCGGATATATAAGCCAATAATGCCGATAAAAAAGCCCAGGATGAAGGGAATGCGCCAACCATAGCTATCAAATGCTTCCGCAGACATAAAGTGCGCCAAGGCAGCCGCAATCATGGCTCCGCTCAACAAGCCGATCAGCATACTTAGTATGGATAGGTTTCCCATCTGGTTTTTATTTTTAGTGGAGGCATGTTCAACCAGATAAACGATAGAGCCGCCAAATTCGCCACCCACGGCAACACCTTGTACAAGACGGATCAGCGTTAATAATATGGGCGCCCATATACCGATCTCTTGGTAATCAGGCAACAAGCCAATGCAGGCGGTAGGAAAAGCCATCAGCAAAATGGAAAGAGCCAGCGCATTTTTACGCCCGTATTTGTCGCCGATATAACCGAAAAACATCGCACCTAAAGGCCTCATGAGAAAGCCGACAGCAAAAATCCCAAAAGTTGCTATCAGGGCAACAGCATCGTCTCCAGCAGGAAAAAAATGTTTGCTGATGAGCGCAGTAAACGTGCCATACAGCGCATAGTCATACCATTCCAAACCATTGCCTATCATGGTAGAGGCAATGACTTTTTTTACTTGTGACATTTGGGAGCCTTAATATTTATTGTTATATAGCTTATGTAACGCCAACTGTAACATGGCACAGAAAACGAAAAAAATAAAACTGCCAATAACAGTGCTAACGCTACGCCCTAATGCAGAAAATTTTTTCAGGATCGACTAATTAGGGCGCTGTAAAATTTGATCGTGGGAATTATATAGTTTAAAAAAACCTGAGTTTAAACTAACCACCAAGACAATCACTTGAAGGCTAATAGCGCAAAAGCCGAAAAAACGCCTACTATGCCAAACCAAAAGCCATAGATTAGTGAATTGTATTTGGCTCTGCACACACCTGACAATTCAAAAGTGTGTCTAAACTCTGCATCGCATAGCTGGCTGATTTTTCGACTTCGCACATCTTCTGAATATTCCGAGGCGCTATCATACTCGCCAATTGCATTGAAAAAGATTATGCCTTTTTTTGATCCGTCGAAGCGAGGCATAATCGTGAATGCACAGAAAATACAGCCAATAACAAGCCCTAACGTTGCGGTAAGCGATAGGATATGTATCCATCCCCACGAATTAGGGTTGGTTATCCACTTATTGGTAAGCCCAAGTGTATTTAAATAGGTAAGGAGTGCAGTAGCACCAGCAAAAAAGATCGCTGCTTTTTGGTCTGCTAATCCTATGCTATGCCGAATAGACTGATGAATTTCTTCGCCAAACTTAAGCCTAAGCTCAAGCTCCTTTAGTTCGTCTGCGGTGTTGGTAATGTCCGCTTTGATTCCATCGGTGTCCGTTCGAGAAGGATGATTTACAGCCAGTGGAACTGAGGAAATGTCCCCAGTTGCCAGCCCATCAACAGTCGAGGATTGATGATTTTGAGTTTGCATGGTATTTGACCTCAAATAAATTCTTTGCCTTACATTACAAGCCATCATGATTATTGGCTCTGTTAGCTTACCGTTCTGGTGCGCGAAAGATAATTACTGTATCGAAGGCGGTATCTGCTCTAGCTTCACCCACACTTAAAAACCATCAGCGTAATATCATCTTCAAAAGAAGTCCTTTGGCTAAACTGCCGTAATTCTGCAAAAAGTGAATCAATGATGGTTTGTGGAGATTCTTCAGCATTTTGTAAGAACACAGCTTTAATGCGATCCATGCCGAAAAATTCCTTTTCGGCGTTTTCAGCTTCGATCAAGCCATCGGTATAAAACAGGATCACGTTACCCTTCACAAGCATCGTCGTTTTTTCCTCAAAAATGACATTTTTTCTAATTCCTAATATTAAGCCGTCAGAATCCAGTTCCTTAATTTCCTTTTGAAACTGGTTTAGTAACAAAGGTGGAGGATGTCCAGCATTGGCAAACCTTATTCGTTGCGTGTGGATATTGTATTGCAAATAAAATAAGGTGATGAAGTAGTCTGATTTATCTAAATCATCAAATAGGAAATTGTTCAAAACTCCCAGCGTTTCTGAAGGTGTCGCCATAAGATTGGTCTGCGCCCTTATAGCACTGCGGGTTTCAACCATAAACAAGGCGGGGCCAATGGAATGGCCGGAAACATCGGCAATAACTATATCCAGTTGAGTTTCTTTCCGATAAAAATAATCAAAATAGTCGCCGCCCGCCTTATTGGCGGTCAAGCAACAACCGATTACTTCAAAATCATCCGATTTAATGGCCGAAGACGGCGATAAAGTAGCCTGGATTTGTTGGGCGATTTTAATTTCATTCTGTGCAATCGCCAGGTTGACGTGGGCTTGGCGAATTTGCTGTTCCGCCGCTTTACGACCAGAAATATCATGGATAAAGCCGCTAAAGATATAAGCGTTGCCGAGTTTTAATGGCGAAACACTGAGTTCGACGGGGAATTCAGTGCCGTCGTGGCGTAAGGCCACTTGTTCTGTTTGTTTGTTCAATATTGGAGCAACGCCAGTCTGTAAAAATGTGTGTAAGCCCTTGCGATGGGCATTACGAAAACGGGTAGGGATGATTAATTCATCCAAGCGCTGGCCTATCGCCTCATTCCGAGACCAACCAAACATTTTTTCAGCACGGGGATTCCAATCGGTAATAATACCGTAAGAATCCATGATGACAATTGCATTCATCGAGCTTTCGATAATCAGTCTAGTGCGTTTTTCAGACTCTATCAGTTCACTCTGAAAATGCATTCTGGCGGTAATATCCCGGTCAACTCCTCGCCATTTCAGCAACTTCCCCTCTGCGTTGATAATTGGCAAGCCAGTCGATTCAGCCAGTACTTCATTCCCATTTTTATGTTGATAATGGTTAACCAACGAATAAAACGGTTGTTGACTGGTAGCGTAAGTCTGTTGGGTTTCTTGGTCTTTGGCGGTTAAAAATTCTGTGTAATGTTTGCCGATGACTTCCTCACGACTAAAGCCCAAGATTTGTTTGACGGCATTGCTGCTGTAGCTGTAGTAACCATTGGGGTCTTGTTCCCATAGCCATTCACCGGTCATTTCTGCCATTTGGCGAAACCGCTCTTCACTTTCGATCAATGCGGACTCAGCTTCTTTCCGGCGGATGATGTCTTCACTGGCACTTTGCTTATCAGTCTTATGTGTCATAAAACGATCATGGTCTGGTTTGATTGCTTGGGTCGATAAAAAAACAGTTTCTATTTCTGTGCGTTAATTTATGTTGGATTAGCATATCCACACCAATTTTTCGGATAGCCTATCCAATCAACTATTTCGACCGCTGTCAAATCAAGGCCAGTCAACCCGATGAACGCCGACCTCGTGGAATCATCTGCAATAATTTTCTAATATGGCGTTCGGTAATAAATGCCAGGAAAAAGAGTTGTAAGAAGTTCTCTGCGACGATAATGTCCAAGCCGATTTTTTCAGGAACCACCTCCTTGCGGGTGTCAAACAGCTTATCCCAAAATGCCAGGACAATCCCATAGTTACTGTCATGTTCACTCCGCAGGGTAGAATGGTGAGCGCGATGCAGGTAAGGTGTGATGATAACTTCCGACAACTGCTTTTCATTGTCGAAGGTAATGTTGGAATGGTGAAAGAAAATAAAAAACAATTGTATGGTTTCAATCGCTAACACTAAATATGCATCAACCCCAATAAGTATAACAAACAGGCATTTATATATGATTTCAAGAAACAGGTCAAAAACGTGAAACCGAAAGCCAGTAGAGGTGTTGAAGCTTTTGTCGCTGTGGTGTACTTTATGGAATCGCCACAGAAATTCATATTTGTGGCTGGCAACATGCCAAGCATAGATGGCTAAGTCGTAAAGCAAAAAGGCAAATAACCACTTGACAGGGTTATCCCCCATACCGCTTAAAAGTCCATGTGATGAGAATTGTTGCGCCACAAAAAACAGGGATGTGGCTCGGAGTACAGCCAGTATAATGTTATTGAACAGGAAGGTTGTGGTATTGGTGACAAAAGATTCCTTATCGATTTTATCGGTGAAATGGCGATAGGGCTTCAGTTTTTCGACGACCACCAAGGCAATGAAGGCAAGAATGGCCAATCCAAACAATATTTGGCTGGGAAGCATGTTGACCGTGTCATTTTGCATGAGTTGTCTCCCTTAGTAAGGGTGCAAAAAAAAGCGTTCATCCATAAACCGTATCCAGCCAACAAGATAAAAAATATCCACTTATTCAGCTAGAAATGCCAATACCTGTGGCCTGATCCCTTGGTTAAAAGTTAGGGGTTATGTAAGTTCATCATTGACCAAGTTTTTGATGTTTTCCACGGTATTTTCAGCGCCTTCTTCGATAGCCATGCGGATAAGTTTTTCAAACGGCCACATAATTGGCTCTATTTCCAAAAATTCAAATGAAAACTCCAGCTCCGTTACATCCTGGCCTTTTTTGCCGGAGAACTGGTAAGTATAGCGAAATGGCGCACCCACACCGGTTAAAGTCACTTTTTTGAGAGGGTCAAACTCCGAGACTTCAAGCACTGACTCAACTTTCTGATTCTCTTCAAGTCGTGTTTGCTGCGCTTTAGCACCGACAAAGACATCTTTTCCTGTCAGGGGTTTAAAATCCGAAACTTCCAGTGCCCATTTAGGATAATTATCAAAAAACTTCTCCCCTACGAAGTGAAATACGTCAGTGACAGGCTTATTGATTTCAATACAGGCCTTGCCTACTACGGGTTGGGAAACGTCGAAATGGTACACAACACGTTCTCCTGTCAAAATAAACTACCATCTTGGACTGATTAAAGCCGCAAGCTATCAAGTTCTTACAGTCATTAAGACAACAAAATTAATAACATGTTCCTGAACGATAACTGGTAATAATACACATCAGAATCAGATGTTGGGTAAATAAAATGCCGCGTTTGGCCTAAGCAGTTACATCATGCGTTAGCGCAAGTTCTTCATCAATAAACTGGCATTGCCACCAATAGCGGCGGTATTTGTAGTGACGGTTTGCTCAACTGCAAAGCGGCGTAAATAATCGGGCCACCGCTCTTGGCCGAAGCGGAGAGTCCCATACCACCGAACGGTTGCGCTCCGACTACAGCACCGATCATATTCCGGTTGACATAAATATTTCCGACTTTTGCACCTTGCTGGATAGCCTTTATGTTGGCATCAATACGGCTATGGATACCTAAGGTTAGGCCATAGCCGGTTGCATTGACAGCATCAATAACCCTATCCAATCCAGAGGCAGGAAAGCGGATCAGGTGCAGTATAGGCCCAAAGATTTCCTGGGTGAGTTGTGATAAGTCACTTATTTCAACCAATGTGGGCGAAAAAAAACTACCGTGACTCAAACTAGCATCTACTGGCAGTTGGAAAAGCAGGTTCGCTTGTTTTTGTATTTTTTCCAGATGAGCATTTAATGGCATCAGCGCAGCCTTATTAATGACAGGGCCAATGTCAGTTTGATAAATACCAGGATCGCCAATAGTTAATTCGCGCATTGCACCTATCAGCATAGCTATGGTTTTGTCGGCAATTTCCTGTTGCACAAACAGAACCCGCAACGCCGAACAACGTTGACCAGTGCTGTTGAATGCCGATACGATGACATCCTGAACCAGTTGTTCCAGCAAAGCGGAACTATCGGCAACCATGACATTTTGGCCGCCAGTTTCGGCAATAAATGGCACGATAGTCTGATGGTGCTGTGCCAATTCTCGATTGATGAATTGTGCGGTTTCTGTGGAACCGGTAAAAACGACACCTGCAACTCTTAAGTCGGGCAATAGGTTTTGTCCGATCAAACTGCCAGTAGCCGGTAAAAACTGTAAGACCGATTCCGGTACACCTGCCTGATGCAAAAGCTCTACACAACGCATTGCTGTTAATGCCGTTTGGCTTGCAGGTTTTGCGATAACCGTATTGCCTGCGGCTAACGCTGCCGTTACTTGGCCAATAAAAATAGCAATCGGAAAATTCCACGGGCTGATGCAAACAAAAACGCCCCGACCATAATAGTGAAGCAAGTTTTCCTCGCCAGTCACCCCTGGCAGTTTTAGAGGGATGCCGAACAGTTCAAGTGCGGATTGGGCATAATAGCGGCAATAATCTACGGCCTCCCTGACTTCCGCTAAGGCATCTTTTATGGTGCGCCCTCCTTCGCGGATACATAAAGAAACCAGTTCCAAACGATGTTGCTCGATAAGGTCGGCGGCTTTTCGCAAGCAATCTGCACGAGCAGTTACAGGGCTAAGCCGCCATTCAGTAAAAGCCTGAGCAGCACCATTTAATGCCTGTTCGATAGCCTTTTCGTCGGCAAAAATCACACTGCCGACTGTTAATCGGTTATTGCCAGGATTAAGAATGGTATGTTGTTCACCGGAATAATTTCTGCCATTGATTATTGGTGATGCCTGCCAGTATTTATCGGACAAATCGTTCAGGTTTTGCTGTAACTGCTGCAATAGTTCGGAGTCAGCTAGATTTAAACCTTGGGAATTAAGCCGTTGTTCGCCATAGAGTTTGGCCGACAAGACAATACCCTGTTGTTTCATCGACGTTTTTACCTGCTCAACAGGGTCACCAGTCAATTCTTCAACGCTAATATCGACACTGTCAATCTGGTTGATAAACGACGTATTGGCACCGTTTTCCAGCAACCGTCTGACCAGATAAGGTAGCAATTCATGATAATGTCCGACTGGTGCGTAAATACGGCAAGGGGTTTGCCATTGTTGGTTTTCGATGACTTCATGATACAGCGGCTCACCCATACCTTGCAGCCGCTGGAATTCATAACCGGGATGCTGTTTGCCGCTAAGATAAATAGCAGCCAAGGTGTGGGCGTTATGGGTAGCGAACTGGGGATAAAACACGTCTGGCCGAGACAAGATTAATTGTGAACATGCCAAGTACGATACATCGGTCGCCGATTTATGCGTAAACACCGGATAATTGCTCAGGCCATTTTCCTGGGCACGTTTTATTTCACTATCCCAATAGGCACCTTTCACTAGACGCAAAGGAATACACTTATGTTGGCCTTCAGCCAAACGGGCAAGCCAACGGATAATCGGCAGAACCCTCTTTTGGTAAGCCTGCACAGCTAAACCAAACCCCGACCAGCTATTTATATCGGGATGCGTAAAAACGGTGGCAAAAATATCCAGCGACATGTCCAGGCGCTCTGATTCTTCCGCATCGACGGTGATGGAAATATTAGCAGCGCGGGTCTTCTGAACCAAAGTCAGTAGCTTATTCGTTAATTCCTTGACCGCCCGGGCATGCTGTAAAGGCTCATAACGTGGACACAGTGCCGATAACTTGACCGAAATTCCAGGATTGGTATAAACATCGGCAGGCGGGGCATGCTCAGACAATGTTTCAATCGCCGAAAGATAGGATTGGAAATAACGATCTACATCATCTTTTGTTAAAGCTGATTCACCTAGCATATCGAACGAGTAGCGGTACATCGTGTCTTGCTCGCTACGTTCCACGGCTTCTTGTATCGAATCCGCGAACACGAACTGCCCAGCCAGATACTGCATCACTTGCTTTAAGGCAGACCTTATGAAGGGCACGCCCAAACGTAATAACAGTTGATCAAAAACTGGAAACCAATGCTGTTCAGACAGCAACACATGCTCTTCAAATTGACGCGTAAATAACAGGGCTTGGCTGGACAAGTTGACCAGCCAGGAATCGCTGTGATGCAAATGGTTTTGCCAGTCGGCATGGGTAAGCTTTTCCTGTAAGAACAGGTCTTGTGTTTGGCTGTCAGGAATCCGCAGCAAGGCTTCGGCAATGCCCATCAACACGATGCCTTCCTGGGAATTGAGTTGGTATTCACGTAGGAATGCTTCGAAGGGGGCTTGCGGATTCCTTTTTGCCCTGACCGCATTAACCAGCGTTTTGGCACAAGCACTCACCACCGCTGGATCATAAACTTCCAGTTGGTTTAATAATTCACCAACAATTTCGTTCTCATCCGCTAAGTAAGCCTGATTAATAGCGGCTCGTAAGGCGGCAAGCGGTTTAAGAACCATTATGAATACCTATGCAATCGAGCCCCAAGATACTAAATTCCTTCTGCATTGAATTTCTCCTATCCATCATGGCCTCATTAGAAAATTGCCCTCACCAGAGATGTTTAATTTTTAAGGACTCACATTTCAGAAAGTATTTTTTATGACAATATATAATTGATTAGTCGCAGTTATTTGCGATCAGTTCCCTAATAGGGTAAGTGTCCTGCCCCAAGTTTTTCACCCATATGGAAAAAAAATGCCATGGAAATATTGAAACTGTCTTGCTTGAAAAGGGCAACAGAAAGCCGATAGAGCTGTTGGGTCAGGAAAGCGACGAACGTATCGTGTTTGTCAAATTAAAAAAAACTCAACCGTTTTTGGTGACCGCCTTGCTAAAATTGCCTTCGATCATAATTGGAGCGTTGTAATTGCCGATGGGGCGATAAGAGAAACCTCAACTTTACGTGAAATACCAATATGCTTGTTCGCTCCCGCTATCTACCCTATTCGCGAAAAGTAAAATGCTAGTGGAGAAATAGGCGTAAAACCCACAATTGTTAATGTTGTATTAAAGCCTAACGATTATTTATACTCTGCATAAAGCTTACATCGATACCGGCATTAATAATGCACTACTAAGTAAAAGGGGGTTGCTGGTCGCAGAGGATACATAGCCTGGTGCCGATAGTGCATCTGCTCACCTTGGTAAAGCTAGAAATCTCCAGCAGGGCATTAAAAGGTGAACGGTATTCTAGGTACAGATATTCAGTTTACTACTAATGTGAAATAACAAATAGAACACCTAATGAATCTGTAAGCAACCCTGAACTCGTTTGTGTTAATTACATTTCTTGGTAAGGTTGTCGAATCATAATGAATAAAATCAACTTTCAGAGATTCCCTAGCCTAAAGGTTAGTACATTAGAGTAGACTATAGTTCGCTTCTGGTTACCATTTGCAATCTGCGCTTAACCATCAGTCTTGTATTGAACCCATCAAACCCTTAAGAGAACGAGGTAGACCTAATGACAACACCTGATGATTCAATAACTGTAACCCAAATTTCTGCAACGCTAAGTACGGATGAGATAAATAGCATTAACGCCTATTGGCGCGCCTGTACTTACCTGGCAGCTTGTATGATTTACCTTCAAGATAACGCATTGCTGAAAGAGCCGCTCAAGCCGGAACATATCAAGAATCGGCTCTTAGGTCATTGGGGATCAAGCCCTGGTTTGAGTTTTATCTACATCCACATGAACCGCCTTATCAACAAGTACGATCTGAATGCCATTTTTCTGGCAGGACCAGGCCATGGTGCGCCAGGAGTCTTAGCCCCTGTTTATCTTGAAGGCACTTATTCGGAAATATATTCGAATAAAGGCGAAGATGAAGAGGGGTTATTGCAATTCTTCAAGGAATTTTCTTTCCCTGGCGGCATCGGTAGCCACTGCACGCCCGAAACGCCAGGCTCTATCCATGAAGGTGGGGAGCTAGGGTACAGCATTTCTCATGCTTACGGCGCGGCATTTGATAATCCCGACTTGCTGGTAACGGTAGTGGTAGGCGATGGCGAATCTGAAACCGGACCTTTGGCAACATCGTGGCATTCCAATAAATTTCTTAACCCCATACGCGACGGAGCCGTATTACCGATCTTGCATCTGAACGGTTACAAGATTAGTAGTCCAACCCTATTATCGCGCATTTCCCACGAAGAACTTGAGCAGCTATTTCAAGGTTACGGATATACACCCTATTTTGTGGAAGGCAGCAATCCCGAGACGATGCACCAACTCATGGCAAGTGCGCTTGAAACCTGTGTGCTGGAAATCCGACGATTCCAAAAGGAAGCACGCCGAACCGGCATCCCAACCCGACCTCGTTGGCCAATGATTGTATTCCGAAGCCCAAAAGGCTGGACAGGCCCAAAGAAGTGGATGGTCACAAAGTGGAAGGTTTCTGGCGCTCGCATCAAGTCCCGCTTGCTGGCATGAAAGAAAATCCGGCTCACTTAAAAATGTTGGAAGAGTGGCTACGCAGTTACAAGCCGGAAGAGTTATTTGATGCCACTGGCAGATTAATCCCTGAGCTTAAGGCTCTAGCACCCAAAGGCACACGCCGTATGAGCGCAAACCCTCATGCTAACGGCGGCCTACTCCGAAAAGCGTTGCGGATGCCGGATTTTCAAGATTATGCCTTGGCATTGGAAAGTCCTGGGAAAGTCACGGCGGAAAACACGCGTCCGCTGGGCAAATTTCTGCGCGACATTATGAGCGAAAACATGAGCAATTTTCGTGTGTTTCGCCCGATGAAAACGCCTCCAACAAGCTGGATGACATTTATAAAGCCAGCAAGAAAACTTGGCTGGCGGATTATCTACCCGAGGATGCCGACGGAAGTGAGCTGTCGCCGGATGGTCGCGTGATGGAAATGTTATCTGAACATACGTTGGAAGGCTGGCTTGAAGGTTATTTGCTAACAGGTCGTCACGGCTTCTTTTCAACATATGAAGCGTTTGTCCATATCATTGATTCTATGTTTAACCAACATGCCAAATGGCTTGCGATGTCCAAGAAAGTGCCTTGGCGTGCAGAGGTATCATCGCTCAACCTGCTAATTACCTCGACCGTTTGGCGGCAAGATCACAATGGCTTTACCCACCAAGACCCTGGCTTTCTTGATGTTGTTGTCAACAAAAGCCCGTCTGTGACCCGTATCTACTTGCCGCCGGACGTGAATTGCCTACTTTCCGTCGCCAACCATTGCCTGAAAAGCACCGACTATATCAACGTGATCGTCTGCGATAAGCAGAAACACCTGCAATATCTGGATATGGACGCGGCGATTAAACACTGTACCAAAGGCATAAGTATTTGGGAATGGGCGAGCAATGATAATAACGTTGAACCAGACCTAGTGATGGCTAGTGCGGGTGATATTCCTACCAAGGAAGCCTTGGCTGCAACCGTTTTGCTGCGCGAAAACTTCCCACAGCTTAAAATTCGCTTTATCAATGTGGTGGATTTATACAAATTGGTGCCTAGCACTGAACATCCGCACGGCCTTTCGGATCGCGATTTTGATAGCCTGTTTACCCTTGATAAACCCATTATTTTCAATTTTCACGGTTATCCCTGGTTAATCCATCGGCTCGCTTATCGCCGTAACAACCACGATAATCTGCACGTACGCGGGTACAAGGAAAAAGGCAGTATCAACACGCCGCTAGAATTGGCTATCCAGAACGAAACTGACCGCTTTAGTTTAGCTATCGATGCCATCAATCGTATCCCGTCCTTATTGGTGTCCGGCGCTCATGTCAAGCAAAAATTACGCGACTTGCAAATCGAGTGCCGCAACTATGCCTATGAGCATGGTATCGACAGGCCGGAAGAAGATAATTGGCACTGGCCTTACTAAGCATATAAAGTTGCGGGATTAATTATTATGAGCCTAAAAATTTATTTTCTCCGTCATGGTGAGACGGAATACAGTAAGCACGGCGCTTTTTGCGGTGCTATTGATCCCGAATTGACACCGGAAGGCAGTCAGATGGCTGAGGCGTTCGCCGAAGCGTATTGCCCAATATCTTGGTCTGGTGTTTATGTCAGTCCCATGAAAAGGACAATTGCCACTGCAAAGCCGTTATGTGATGCACTAGGTATACCAATGAAGATAAAAGATGGACTAAAAGAAATCGCTTACGGCGACTGGGAAAACCGGGAACAGGAAGAGGTTAAACTTCATTACGAACAAGATTATATCCGTTGGTTGACTGAACCGGCCTGGAATCCGCCAACTCATGGCGAAACCGCCGTCCAGGTTGCTAGCCGCGCGCTTCCAGTCGTTGCCGAAATCGAATCTAGCCATAAGGATGGTAATGTTTTGGTGGTGTCCCATAAAGCTACGATACGAATTATCCTGTGCAGCCTCATGGGCATTGATCTTGGCCGATATCGGGATCGCATTGATACCCCCGCAGCCTCCGTAAGCATTATAAAATTCGATGCCCATGAGCCAATGCTGGAGGTCTTGGGTGATCGCAATTATATGCCACGTGAGTTACGCGAACGTGCAGGCACATGATTTGCCGACGGATTAGGATTACAGAATTGCAATCGGATGAAATATGCCCCTTACTAATCTTGGCAGATATTTATTTTCAATGCATCAACTGGAAATGTTCGGGCTTAACATTCTTCCATGAATAAATTCCTGGTCGTTATAAACGCTGGCTCATCAAGTATCAAGTTCGCGATTTATCAACTGGATTCGTCATCACGGCTTGCTATTGAAGCAAATGGGCAGATAGAGGGCATCGACAATCAGCCACACTTTACGGTAAAAAATGCTGGTGGTGAGATTCTGGTTGATAGCATTCCCCCTAACACCGAAGCACATGATCACAAAACAACTATAAATATCATCTACGCTTGGCTATTGGAATACATTTCGGACGGTGGGTTATTGGCTGTAGGGCATCGCGTCGTCCACGGCGGACAACATTATTCTGCACCAGTGTTAATCGACGCAAAAGTGTTAAATGATCTGGAAAGCCTTATCCCATTAGCGCCTTTGCATCAACCGCACAACCTCGCAGCAATTCGTGCGTTTCAAGAAATCATGCCGGCTTTACCCCAAGTTGCCTGTTTTGATACTGCTTTTCACCACACACAACCCGAAGTCGCGCAACGATTTGCATTACCGCGACACTTTTTTGATGAGGGGGTGAGGAGGTATGGATTTCACGGGTTATCTTACGAATATATAAATTCTATTTTGCCCACACTTGATCCTTTACTTAAGAACGCAAAGGTTATCGTCGCCCATTTAGGTAGCGGCGCCAGTTTGTGTGCTATACAAAATGGTCGCAGTGTTGCCACGACGATGGGGTTTTCTCCTCTCGACGGCCTAGTCATGGGTACCCGTTGCGGCGCTATCGACCCCGCTGTTTTGCTCTATCTAATGGATCAGTACAACATGGATGCCCGTGCCTTAGAGCACCTTCTCTATCACGAATCGGGATTACTGGGTATTTCTGGCATATCCAACGACATGCGTACCTTGCTAGCCAATGATGACCCACATGCCAAAGACGCTGTAGAATTGTTTGTTTATCGCATTGGTCGCGAAATAGGCTCGTTGACCGCAGCACTCGGTGGCCTTGATGCGCTGGTTTTCACTGGTGGAATTGGTGAACATTCTGCCGTGATTCGTGCAAAAATTTGCCATCGGCTTGAGTGGTCGGGGCTTGAAATTGTCGAATCCGCTAATCAAATAGGTAGCATAAGTATCTCATCGTCGAATTCCAAAATCTCCGTTATAGTCTTACCTACCGATGAAAATTTAGTGATTGCACGACACACATTGAATCTCTGCACAACAGAAACGTTATACCGCCAGCGGCTGCGGAGTAATGTTGAGTGAATATGACCGAAAAGACAAAGAAGCAGGGAAATTGTTCAGTAGGCGATTAACTGACATCAACGACTTTTTGCTAAAACATTGGCCGGATGATTTGCAGTTGAAGCATTCCAACTTGGAAGTAGCCGTACATGAACCCTGTAGCCAGCGCCATGTGCTAAAAAATCAGCAAGCCGTTTATAAGTTGCTGCAAAAAATTCCAGGAATAAGTATTGAAGCTTTGGCGGACAATAACACCTGCTGTGGTTCGGGCGGCAGTTATATGTTGACCCATCCTGAAAATGCCGCACAGTTAAAATTGTTAAAACAGCAAACCATTTCCGCAGCGCACGTTGATGTGGTTGTTAGCAGCAATTTCGGTTACGCGCTCTTTTTAGCTGATGATGGCATTAAGGTTGAGCATCCTTTATTGCTGCTTTCAAGACAACTCCTGAAGTAAAGCAATAATGGCTGGCATGACCTAATTGCTTGCTTGGCATACCTGTTGCCAAGCTTTGTGTCCTTGCAATAACGACAATGCAGATTCCAATAAGCTAATGCCGGGTTCCATTCGATGCCAGGTTGATGCGCCAGACGGATGGGGCAGCGGGATCGCTTCGGTAAGATGGCCGTGAAAGTTAACCGAATGTGTTTTTCCGATCACCTCATTCAGCTTATTGACGGCTATTAACTGGCTGATCGCCAATTTCCCGACGGGTAAAATCAAGTCGGGTTTAAGCAAATCGATTTCGGCTTGCAGCCAATTGGAGCAATTTGCAATTTCATCCTTATTGGGAACGCGGTCACCGCCTTTGGGGTTCTTGCCTGGAAAGCAGCGGCATACCGCGGCCATATACACACGCTGACGAAACGTTTCTTCATCAAGCCCTATGCGTTCGAACCATTTGAACATCGTTTTACCTGCCGTCCAGGCAAAAGGTTTACCGAAACCGCCTTCCTTGTCGCCGGGTGCTTGGCCGATCAACAAAATGGGCGAAAAAACCGGGCTGCCGCTTACCACTGGGCCGATCATTTCTGGACAAAGCCGACAGTTAAACAGGGCTGTTCGATGCGCTTGCATCATATGTTCGTGCATCGTCATTTATCCCTTAAACTAAAGGTCAATCTCAATACCCACCGGACAATGATCCGATCCGGTAATATCCGGCAGGATAAACGCTTGCTTGACCTTGCCGGCTAATGATTGGCTAGTCAACACATAATCAATCCGCCACCCGATGTTTTTTGCCCTTGCACCAGCACGGTAGCTCCACCAGCTATAAGCAATGGTGTCGGGATGCAAATGCCGAAAGGTATCGACAAAACCGGCATCGAGAAAATGGCTGAAGCCGTCGATTTCAACCTGGGTATACCCAGCCGATTTATTGTAGTTGGGCTTGGGGCGGGCGATGTCGATCTCTTGGTGCGCCACATTAAAGTCACCGCAGGCAATAAGCGGCTTCTTGCTTTGCAGTTGCTGGCAATAGGCCAGAAATTCCGTATCCCAAGTTTTGCGGTAACCCAGTCGCGCCAATGCCTCGCCGGAATTCGGCACATACACGTCGAGCAGATAAAATTGCTCGAACTCAGCGACAATGACGCGGCCTTCCTGGTCGTGCTCTGGAAGGCCAATATCGTGGATAATTTTGATCGGCTCATGTCGCGACATGATTGTCACGCCGGAATAACCCTTGCGCTCTGCGCAGTTGTTATAAATATGGTAATGGTCGATGCCTTCCAACGCCTTATCGATCTGTTCAGCCTGAGCCTTGGTTTCCTGCAACAGGATACAGTCGGCATCAAGGTGCGCCAGCGTTTCGGTAAAACCTTTGTTTTGTACAGCGCGGATGCCGTTGACATTCCAGGAAATGATTTTCATGTGATGGTTCCGTTTAATAGCTTACTGGTTATCAGTGATTTGGTATTTTAACCCTTAACATGACAAATAACTTGCCCATTCTTCAATCCTAAATTTCAGCACCAGACCGAAGCTAATCATTGACTATATAAAAATTTGCAAGGTTTGAAAATTTGTCAATAGCCACTTTTTTTGAAAAGTGATTGATTACAATGTCATTTCGACCATAGGGAGAAATCTTGATCGTTAGAGCATGAATAGCTACTTTAGATTCCTCGCTACACTCGGAATGACAAGCTATGCTAAATAGTTACGAATTTTTTAATCGCAATCGAACAAATCCAATTGCCCAGACATTGGTTTCGGCCTGAATAGGCTGGCATTAAGGATAGGTGAGCCAGGAAATGCCAGCTTTTTCATCGCCAAATGGAAACGTTGGGCAAGCAGTTCGGCATATTGCCCAGTTCCGCGCATACGTACGCCAAAAGTGGAATCATAAGCTTTCCCGCCGCGAGAGTCGTAAATGCGGCTCATTATGTGCGTTGCCTTTAACGGCTCATGGGTTTGTAGCCACTCGGTAAATAAATCTTTCACCTCATACGGCAAACGCAACAACACATAACCGGCATCCACTGCTCGTGCGCCTCGACTTAACTGCAAAATTTTTTCCAGTTCGCAATCGTTCAGCATCGGAATTAATGGCGCCACCAATACGGACACCGGAATTCCCGCTTCCGCCAACGTAGCCAAAGTTTGCAACCGCCGTTTGGGTGCAGCCGCACGGGGTTCTAAGCGACGCGCCAAATCCGGGTTTAAGGTGGTAATCGATAAACAAACATGGATTAGATTATCTTTTGCCAGCGATGCTAACAAATCAAGATCGCGCTCGATTAAGGACGATTTAGTCACAATCGAAACCGGATGGTGCGTTTCATTGAGTACCTCGAGCAGTCGTCGAGTTAACCTTAACTGCCGCTCTACGGGTTGATAAGCATCGGTATTAATGCCAAGTGCGATGGGTGCAGGACGATAGTTTTTTGCTGACAACTCGACCTTAAGCAACTCGGGCGCATCCGGTTTGTAAAACAGCTTGGTTTCAAAATCGAGGCCTGGTGACAAACCCAAATAAGCATGGCTGGGTCGTGCAAAACAGTAAGCACATCCGTGTTCACAGCCCCGGTAAGGATTGATCGAGCGGTCAAAAGGTACATCGGGTGATTGGTTATAAGTGATAACAGTTTTAGCCGTATCAACGAATAATTGGGTGGGGATTTTCGCCGGAAATTTATCAGGGTCATCCCAGCCATCGTCAAAATCTTCCCGGATCAGTGTTTCAAAACGGCCTGTTTGATTGCTTAACGCGCCTCGGCCTTTTTTTAATTGTGGTGGCATAGTCAATTATTTCGTATAAAAACCAAATTAACCTGGTTCTACTGATACTAAGGTAATTCTGACAAAGGGTAAACTCTTTGCACCCTGTACATAGATTCACTAAATTGATCCGATTTAGAAATGATATATACTATGTATATCATATATTCAACAGAGGAAAAGCCATGCGTACCTTAATCGACATACCAGAAAAACAGATTAAAGCACTAACAGCCATCAGCCAAGCAGAAAAAGTGTCCCGCGCCGAAGTCATTAGGGAAGCCATTGCCTATTATCTTGACAAGAAAAAACCGCAATCAGATGATGCATTCGGGCTTTGGAAAGACCATAAGGTCGATGGCTTGGCTTATCAAGAACAGGTGCGGGCTGAATGGTAAGCACCCTGTTCGATACCAATATACTCATCGACTACCTTAACGGCGTGGAACAGGCTAAAACCGAGCTGGAGCGTTATCGCGACAAAGCCATTAGCGTCATTACCTGGATGGAGGTCATGGTCGGCGCAACGCCGGAAACAGAGGCAATCATCAGGGCGTTTTTACACACGTTCGATACCTTGCCCATAGAAGCACAAGTTAGCGAAGTAGCTGTAAAACTAAGGAAAAAACATAACATCAAACTGCCCGATGCCATCGTGTGGGCGACCGCGCAAGCCAATAAACGCATACTCGTTACGCGTAATACGAAGGATTTTTCGCAGGATGAGCCAGGGGTAAGAGTGCCTTATCAACTTTGACTTCTTCAGTGGAATGTTGGGCTTCCTAACGTCAGCACCCAATTACATTTTAATCAACATAGGGGATTTCAAAAACTTTCAAAGCTTTGGATTGTACATGACCTACTGAACCTGTGTGTTGTAAATGGGCATGAAGTTTTTTTGTTGCTATAGTGAATTTATATTGTTTACAGTTGTTAGTATCTTAAATATACGGTATTTATCAAAGGTTTTATTATGTTATCAATATATCGAGGAATTGAAATTGGCCTGGACTGAACTGAGGTTTTCTAAAAAAGAAGTAAGACGAGCAGGCGATTATTTGATTGATGTACAGAAAGGTAAGGAACTTGATAAAATTTTAGAGTCTCTGGATGTATTGTCTAATTGGCGAGCCTCTCATGCATACCCTATGCAGTCAATGCTTAACTACTTCAGGAAAAAATCATTTGAAATAGATGAGAATTCTATAATTGTTCAAAGGCTCAAAAGAACTCCTTCAATTCTAGCAAAGCTTACAAGAGAAAACGGAATGAAGTTAGATCGTATCGAGGACATTGCGGGTTGTAGAATTATTGTGTCTAACAAATCAAATGTCGGGTTAGTTAGAGATAGCATAGTTAAAGGTGGTACTCGAAATAATCTGCACCGTGAGAGAGATTATATTCAAAACCCCAAATCTTCAGGATACAGGGGTATACATTTAGTTTATAAATATAATTGTAGGAAATCTCAATTTAAAGGTCACTCTGTTGAACTACAAATTAGGAGCAAAGTACAGCACTCATGGGCTACTGCCGTTGAAGTAGTTGGAACATTTACAGGGCAAGCATTAAAGGCAAGCCAAGGCGGAGAAGCTTGGCTTAGTTTTTTTAAGCTGGCAAGTAAAGCTTTTGCAGATATTGAGAATCGTAAGTTATCAAAAAATGCGAATACTTCAGAACGTCTCGAACTTATAGATGCTATTGAAGCTTTAAATGTCTTGCCTCGATTGCGAGCATTTGCGGTATCAACTCAACTCGTTGGAAAAGATAAGAAAAATCAAAGAGATTATTTTTTACTAGTCCTAAAAATTGATGAATCTAGGATACAAGTTAATAGGTACTCTGGAGATCAGCTTGATAAAGCTACAAGCGCTTACACAGAATTAGAAAAGATTTTTGAAAATAATGATAAAAGAGATGTGGTTCTTGTATCGGCCTCGTCAATTCATGGATTAAAAAAAGCGTATCCCAACTATTTTGCTGATACAACGGAATTTTCAAGAAACTTAGAAAAAATTATTGCAACGAACAAAAAATTACAGCAATAACTTATTAAAAAGCCCATAGCAGAAAATTAGCTCATTGGGATGAACTTTCGAACCCCAACATATCATCTCCGATTAATTTTTTGGTTATGCTTACACTAAGGCAAAGGTGCTTTCCGAGTAAACACATAACCCGTGTCCTTCGCCTGTAAATGACAAGTCGAACATTCCTGGGCGAAATCGGCATCTTTTCCATAAGGTTTTTGTTCCATGCCTAGCCAGCGGGCATAGCCCCAGCCGTTGGTGTCCCCGAATTTTTTGCTGTCCCTAATCATAAACTCGACATGCGTTAGTTCGCCCGGTACGGTGGCGGCGGCAAAGTGCGGATGAGTGCTGTCTTTCCATGCCAATTTGGCGATCATGCTGCCATCCGGCCAGGGGTTGGTTAGGCCTTCCGTCGCTGCTTTGTAGGCGATGGGATTCGCCAGAATGATCCTTAACGAATCCTTATCCGTCCGGTGCGATACGCCGAGAGGTTGCCAAGTTTTGTAATCTTTCGGGATGGTAATCCCGTTCGGTGCTGGTGCGACAGTGATGCCTTGGGATAATACTGTTGCTGTCAACGATAGGAATAAGGCAGCAATGAATGCCGATTTGAAAATCAGGTTAATACGCATAGTAACCTCTCAGGGTTAATGTTTTTAATGTGCTTTGATTATACTGAGTTAACAATATGAGGGTTAAATTTTCGGGTTATTTAGTTAAAGCGTTTCAATAGGTAATCTTGTCCCAAGATTATCGGTTTGTTTTATCCATCCATCCGTATTGTAAGTTTTCTTACAATAATTCAACACCTAAATATCAATAATATCAATGTGATATAAAATGGCACAATGGTTGCTTTATCAAATATAAAGAACCTTTGGTCATTGCCATGAAATCAACAAAAGACATTGCCGCGTTGTTGGACGAGCCTGCTTGTGAGCATAACAAAAAGGAAAAATCCGGTTGTGCCAAGCCAAAACCGGGTGGGGCTGCGGGTGGTTGTGCTTTTGATGGTGCGCAGATTGCCTTGTTGCCGATTGCGGATGTCGCGCATATTGTCCACGGGCCGATCGCTTGTGCGGGTAGTTCCTGGGATAACCGGGGTACACGTTCTTCCGGAGCTGATTTGTACCGCATCGGCATGACAACCGATTTGACCGAGCAGGACATCGTAATGGGACGCGCGGAAAAACGTTTGTTCCATGCCATCAAACAGGCGATTGATACTTACTCTCCACCTGCTGTGTTCGTTTATAACACCTGTGTGCCTGCCTTGATTGGCGATGATATTAATGCGGTGTGTAAATCTGCCCAGGAGCGCTGGAATGTTCCGGTCGTTCCAATTGATTGTGCTGGATTTTATGGCACCAAGAATCTGGGTAACCGTATTGCCGGCGACGCGATGGTTAAGCATGTGATTGGGACACGCGACCCTGACCCCTTACCTCTGAATACCGTAAATCCCGACATTAAAATCCATGATGTTAATCTGGTCGGTGAATACAACATTGCCGGTGAGTTCTGGCATGTTTTGCCATTGCTGGATGAACTCGGCCTTCGGATATTATGTACGTTGTCAGGTGATGCAAGATTCCGTGAAGTGCAAACGATGCATAAGGCTGAAGTGAACATGATGGTGTGCTCAAAAGCCATGGTGAATGTCGCCCGCAAGTTGCAGCAGCAATATGGTACGCCCTGGTTTGAAGGCAGTTTTTACGGCATTACCGATACCAGCCAGTCATTACGGGATTTCGCTAAATCAATTAATGATGCGGATTTAACTGAACGTGCCGAAGCGCTAATACTACGTGAGGAAGCACGGATTAGAAAAGATCTGGAGCCTTGGAAAGCGCGCCTTAAAGGCAAACGGGTTTTATTGTTCACTGGCGGTGTTAAAAGTTGGTCGGTGATTTCCGCCTTGCAGGATTTAGGTATGGTGGTGGTTGCGACAGGGACGAATAAATCCACCGAAGAAGATAAGGCGCGGATTCGTGAATTGATGGGCGAAGATACCATGATGATCAGTGACGGTAGCCCAAAAGAATTGATCAGGATCGTGCGTGAATATAAGGCCGACATCCTGATCGCTGGAGGCCGCAATATGTACACGGCTTTGAAGGCAAAAATTCCATTTTTGGATATTAACCAGGAACGCGAATTCGGTTATGAAGGTTATCAAGGCATGTTGGAGTTGGTGCGTCAGTTAGCATTAACCATAGAGAGTCCGGTGTGGAATGCAGTCAGATTGCCTGCACCCTGGAAAAAAACCATAGTAAAACGGGAGGCCGCGTAATGGCTGACATCCTGAAACGTAACAAAGCCCTATCGGTCAATCCTCTGAAAGCCAGCCAGCCCATTGGCGGCTCATTGGCAACATTAGGTTTTAATCGCGCCATGCCGATGCTGCATGGCTCGCAAGGCTGCACTGCATTTGCCAAAGTATTTTTTGTCCGTCACTTCCGCGAACCCATTCCTCTGCAAAGTACGGCGATGGATCAAGGCAGTTCGGTGATGGGTGCGGATGAAAATGTCCGTGAAGGGATAAAAAATATTGCAGGGAAATCACGTCCGTCCTTAATCACCATTTTGACGACTGGCTTGGCAGAAACTCAAGGCTGCGATGTGCAACGCAATGTCAGGGAGTTTAGGGAAGCCAATCCTGAATTTGCCGATATTGCTGTTGTTGCAGTTAACACGCCAGATTTCACCGGCAGCGTTGAAACAGGTTATGCGGCGACACTCACCGAAATCATTCGTGCCTTAGTGCCGGATGCAAAAGACGCGGGAACTTACCCCGGTAAACGTAAGCGCCAGGTGAATGTCTTAGTCAGCTACATGCTGACTCCAGGTGATTTGGAAGCCCTTCGGGATATTTTTGAACAATTCCAGCTACGCCCCGTTTTTGTGCCGGATATTTCCGATTCACTGGATGGTTGCCTTACGGATGAAGATTTCAGTCCGGTAACTATAGGTGGTACGCCACTGTCCGAAATGACAACGTTAGGTGATTCATTAGCCACGGTAGTTATCGGGCCATCGCTTATTAAAGCGGCGGAATTACTGAATGAAAAAACCGGCGTTCCAACCTATAGCATCGATCACCTTTACGGTTTAAAAGCGAATGATGCATTGATTTCTGCATTGGCGGAAATTAGCGGCAATGATGTGCCTGAGCGTATTGAACGGCAGCGTTCTCAGCTACAGGATGCCATGCTGGATACTCATTTTATGCTGGGTCAATTACGCATTGCGATTGCCGCAGATGCCGATTTACTGAATGCCTTTGTTGATCTGGTTCAGGAAATGGGCGCAGAAGTTGTTGCGGCTGTGACTTCTTGCAATACGCCTTTGTTAGCGCGAATTCCTATTGCCAGTATCAAAATTGGTGACCTTGAAGATATGGAGCTTATCGGCAAGGCTAATAGAGCGCAATTGGTTATCGGCAATTCCCATGCAGTGGATACTGCTGAACGATTAGGCACACCAATACTAAGGGCGGGTTTTCCTTTATACGACATTATCGGCGGTTACCAAAAAACCTGGATCGGTTATCGCGGTACTCGGCAGACATTATTTGATCTGGCTAATTTGGTTATTAATTTTTCCCATGAAGAAATCCCGGTTTACCGATCTATCTACGGCCAAAAACCAGCCAGCGAAATGACCGAGCTTAATTCAAGTAAAGCGCTGTCATGTCATTAACTAGACGCTTGGCAATCGTGCAAAGTACTGAGGAGAAGAACTTTATGGAAACTGCATTAAAAATTGCGTTCGCCACTACTGACATGGAGACGGTAAACCAACATTTTGGTTCGGCTAAATCGTTCGCCATTTATGCTGTTGATATGGATCACTCAGAGTTTCTTGAAGCCGCCCAATTTGGCGAACTCAGCCAAGATGGCAATGAAGATAAGTTATCCGTCAAGATTAAGTTATTGGATGGTTGTGCGGCGGTATATTGCCAAGCGGTTGGCGGTTCAGCGATTAACCAGCTAATTGTCAAAAACATCCAGCCGGTTAAGGTGCATGAAGGCGGCAAAATTAAAGACTTGATCACCGATTTGCAAAATGAAATGAAAGCAGGGCCATCCAGTTGGCTGGCAAAAGCAATCAATCAACACAAAAGTCCCGACCCTGACCGTTTTAGAAAAATGGAAGACGAAGGTTGGGATGAATGATACTTCCTAAGGGAAAGCTGAATAAAATTATTTGTCATTCCGACCATAGGGAGGAATCTTTGCATCTTATTCAATGGCTTAAAATTTATGCAAGCAAGATTTCTCGTTACTCTCGAAATGATAATTTAAGAAGCGATTCCTTAGGCCGGTTTAACGGTAAATAATAAAATTTTAAGCCAGTGAAATAACTATTTAACGGAGAAAACAAAATGTCCACCGCTGCTTTAGTCGTAGAAGAAACCGATACCAATCTGAGTTCTGATATTGTCAAAGACATGATTAAACAATTACGCGCGATAGATGCTTACGACACCTATGCAGGTTGGTCAGAAGCAAAAATTATCGACCCTATCGTGCTGACCAAAGAACGTAAGAAGAACATTCCGGTGATTGGTGACCCCGATGAAATCACGATTGCCCGGTTGAAAGCCTATTACAACTCGCTGGCAACGCTCATCGAGAAAAAAACCGGATTAATGGCTGCGCCCATTGTCCATCTTAGCCATGAGGGTTTTGGGCGAGCGTTAATCATGGTCGGCAAACTAGTTGTGGTCGACAAGATATTGCGTGATACCCATCGCTTTGGCTTTTCAAGCCTGGAAGACCTGCGCGAAAAAAGCGATCAAATCGTCGAAAAGGCCCTGGGCTTAATTGAAAAATATAATGCCGCCGCAACTGATTGAGGATTGACACCATGACTGAAGAAGAATTAAGAAAACTGGAAAAAGAAGTCAAAAAGACCAAGCGTTTGGCAAATGAGCAAGCGATGGTATTGCATGACCTCATCGAAGACAGCTTGCCGGAAGGGTTCGGTGAACTGTTGGGTATCGCGCAAGCCACTTACGATGCGTGTAAAGCCTGGGATGAAGCCAACAAAAAACTGATTGCTGCACAAACTGAAGCGGCCTAAGCAGGAGAACTTTCATGTCTGAATTTGTTACTGGCGTTACTTTTGGAGGCACAGAATGGACACCTGCTTATGTGACTGACATCAACCAAAAAACCTGTATCGGTTGCGGACGTTGTTTCAAAGTCTGTCCACGGGATGTTTTTGATTTAGTCGAAAAAGCCGAAGCGCTCGACCCGGAAGATTTTGATGATGATTATGGCGACTTTGAAGACGACGATGATAACAGCATGGTCATGAGCATTAAAAATGGCCTCGATTGTATCGGTTGCGAAGCGTGTTCCAAAGTATGCCCGAAAGATTGTTTTAGCCACGAACATAAGCAAGCTGCTTAGTAAATACTTGGATGGTGTTTTGTTGCTACAGATTCGCAGATTATGAATTTACTTTGTAACTATTTAGCACCTTGTCATTCCGAGCGCAGCGAGGAATCTTAAGCATCATATTCATATGCTCAAGATTTCTCCCGTTGGTCGAAATGACAGTACAATCAGGCATTTTGCAAGAAAATGCTGAGCTGAGTAGTTACGCCGCTTAATTATTTAGAAGGATCAAGACCATGCCCAGACCAGAAAAACATGTATTTGTCTGTACCCAAAACCGTCCACAAGGCCATCCCAGAGGGTCTTGTGCAAGCTCTGGTTGTGCCGAAGTCATGAATGAGTTCATGAATGAAATCCAGAACCGCAACCTCTTTGAAAAAATCGGCCTAACCAATACTGGATGTATGGGCCAGTGTAATCTGGGGCCAAGCGTTTTGGTTTATCCTGAAGGGGTCATGTATGGCAATTTAAAAAAGGACGATGTCAAGACCATCATCGACCAACACTTGATTGGCGGAGAACCGGTGGCCAGCCTGAAGGTATCCTCTGAGGTTTGGTGATGGGTGTCACGCAGCTCTTTGAACAACGGGTATTGTTTAGCCCAAACATACCCGATGCGGTTGATTACTTACTACAATCAGCGGTTGCCGCAAGTTCGGTAGATCAAACTAAGGCCGAAAACCTGTTTTTACAAGCCCAAGCCTTGGATAAGCAGTGTTTGCAGACCTATTTTGCACTGTACAAGTTTTACTTCTTCCAAAAACGTCTTATCGATGCAGAAAAAATAGTCCTATCTGCGCTGGAGGAGTCGGCAAGACAAGGTAGTTTCCCCCACGATTATCGCCAACTCGCCTTAGACGGGCAAAAATGGGATCTGTACGCGAGCGAGACCACCTTATTTTACTTGTATAGCCTGAAAGCGTTAGCTTTTATCAAGCTTCGGCAAGGTTATAATAGTGATGCACAGCTTATTTTGTCTCACCTGAGGCAGCTCGACCCTGAAGACCTTATCGGTGCTTCTGTGATTATGGATTTGGCGGCCGGAGTCAGTGAATAATGGAATTAAGTGACCACGTTGCGTTAAAACATGAAATTGCCAGATGCATTTGCCAGCGGATGTGCGAAGAAATTAATAAACTGGGGTTCAGCGAAAATGAAATACAAAACTACCCTACGTTTGATGAAGCCAATTTTCTCCTTATCAAAGACCCTTATACCGGCCAACAGAATTTAACCTGCTATTGGTATGATGGCTCTAACAGGCAGCGTATCGGCAGGCTTCAGTTTAATAGCGATGATACTTTTTATGCTGAATACGATGTCGCTAAAACCCATCCAGCCAAAGCCCGTTGGTTTGTTGAAGGAATTACTGCATGGGGTAAAGCCGACACCATTAAGGCCGAAGCCAAACTGCTGCCTATGCCCAGCTAACCAACATGGATGATCCTAAACGGATTTATGAGTTGTTGCTGGATTATGCCAGCAACAATACGCAAGTCGAAGCGTTAACGATAGGTTTAGTGTGGACAGCTTGTAAAACCCAGCACTTGGGTTTAGCCATGAGCCCAGGTATAGCTACCCGAACGTTGCCGTGGCCGGGAACATTAGCCGGAAAAACATTGGGCGAATTGGCGGGATGGGTTAACGACTGGGAAGCCTTACAAGGCAACGGTAGCTATGGCGGCAATCAATTGCAGCTTAAACCGTTATCAATTGCCATCTGGCATTACCTTGATGCCAGCCGCTGATAATGCCAATTTAGCGGTATTTGATTATTTTCTGCCCAGGTTGCAAGGTAAAAAAGTCGTCGTCATCGGGCGCTATCCAGGCATTGAATCCTATGCCGAACAATTAAGCCTTACCATTCTTGAACGTCAACCAGTCCATAATGATTACCCTGATCCCGCCAGTGAGTTTTTACTGCCGGATGCAGATTGGGTGTTTTTGACCGCCAGCTCCATCACCAACAAAACTTTCCCGCGCCTAGCCGAGCTTGCCCAACATGCCACTACCGTTTTAATGGGGCCGACAGTGCCGTGGCTACCCGAAATTCATGAGTTCGGTATTGATTATCTGGCAGGTGTAGAGGTTATCGATGCAGAAAAACTCTATCAAACCGTGGCTGAAGGTGGCGGGGTTCGTATTTTTGACAAGGCCCTGCGCTACCGGATTGTTGATCTGACTCCTGTCACAAGCATGGCGTGGTTAAAGGATCAAATCGCTCAAGACTATACTGAAAAACAGCGGCTAAACAAGGCTATGGAAGACTGGTATGGTAGCGGCAAAAAAGCCCGGTTTCCTGCCTTGACCCAACTTGAGCAAGTCACAGTAAAACTTTCCCGCATGGATAGCGGTTATAAGCGTTTGTGGGATACTGACATGGCGCTTACAAACAAGACAGGCCAGACTTAAACAGCCTAGCAAATTTCACGTATTGAACGACTGGGTTAACGGCTTTATCGTTAACCCAACATATCGAAGCCCCAAAAAGTTGGGTTGCCAAACAGTAGACAACTCACAACCTACGTTACAAAGTTTCAAACCAAGTTTCACATCATGCCTCAAGCAATTTGGAGACAAGCTGCGAAGCCGGATTAGCCGACGACCATAGCCAATGCTCTGGATGGACAACATATGTTGCCCGTCTGTACAATTTTACGTTGGAATAATTTGGGTTGTGCGGTATGTGCGTACCTCAGAAATTCGGTAGAAACTGGGTTGCAAACCCCGATCCGCGTTCGCTCAACTACTGCATTCGTATCTCTGCTTAGTGCGAAAGTTACGCTCAACCCATCTTGAAAACAAAATCAGGTTTGTTTATGAAAAAAATAGTCCATTGGCTGATGAGAGGTAGGGCACCAGCCAATGTGTTTGCCTTTTTAACTATTTAGTGTGGGTTCGTAAGGCATGTCAAATTTAGGAATATGGCTGTCCAGCCAACCTTTTACAAATGCTCCGGTTTCAGCAGTAACTTCCGCCTCACCTTTGTGAAATTTTTGTTGTAAATCAACGCAAGTCCCTACCAGCTTGTCATGTTCAGCTTTATGGGCGGCATAACCACTATATTTCTTTTCTTGCATCAAACGTTCTTCAGTAGCGAAATGTTCGGCAACATAGCTGATTAAATCGTCTAACTGGTTACCGACTGCCGAACGATCTGCGCCACCCGTTGCTAGGTCGTAAAGTTTGTTGAGCTTGCCGAACAAGATTTTATGTTCGTCATCGCATACCGCTACATCAGTACCGTATTGTTCTTTAGTCCAAGTGATTAAAGCCATATGTTTTCCTCGTGGTATTTATTATAGGAAATCTCATTGTCTTTAAATTTTTACATCTAGTTTTGATGTAAATCAAATTATGAGGTTTTTTGAAAAAAATCGCTCCAAATATTATTGGCTTTCCAAATGACAAGTTGTTGGAGATTGAGAAAGCTCCAATATTTCGCGTTACATCCTGTTATCACCCGTTGATGTCAGGTTTCCTACAATAATTAAATAAACCATTGCCTTTGTAAGATTAGCTATACAGAATCTTATGCTATAAACCCATATTAAATAGCTATCTATATGATAGTTATATAAATATTATCTATCTCTAACATGGCATAAACCCTGCTTATCTAATAAAAATAAAACCTATTTAGTCAGGATAAGCCCATGAAACTCAGTACCCGCAACCAATGGCAAGGCATCGTTAAAGCCATTAATCACGGTAGCATCGTATCGGAAGTCACATTGGAAATTTCCCCAGAAGTTACTGTCATTTCTATTGTATCTAAAGCGGCTGTTGAAGCCCTTGGGCTAAAGGTCGGCAATAAAGCCTATGCGCTGATGAAATCGACCGAAGTCACCTTGGCTGTTGATTAAACCGAAGCCACCGAAAATCGATGCTAACAGGGATGTTCTGAATAAATGATTTTGTCATTCCGACCATCGGGAGGAATCTTTTACAGGTTATTGAATGGCATGAAGTTCGTGCAGACAAGATTTCTCGCTTTGCTCGAAATGACAAAATTTTTAGTATTTCCCTAAGGGCTTTTGTTGGCAGACATGTAAGGCATTGGAAACCATATTCATATTTACCTAAATCATACGGAGAAAAATCTATGCTATTAGAAACTTATCAAGCCAAAGGTTTGTTGACGGTCACATTGGTTAACGGTCAAACCAGCACCGCCGGGGTTTATGCTTATCGTGGCGACCTTGTCCTTAAGGAGGGTGCCCTACGCGAAGGCACAACCACAGACCGTAAGCCGCCAGAAGCCTTGTTCATTCATTCCGCCTTAATTATCGAAAACGACAAAATAAAATTTATCAACGGCCTGTTGCCGACACTCGATTTATTGCCGGTATTTGTGGAAAAGTACAAAGCCGACATTGCCCCAGATGCCATTGCTTTAATCTACGTTGAAAATATTGGTAAGGCATTGAAAGTTGAGCTGGAAGGCGTTACTTATGAATTGCTGCCATTTAAAGAAGGTTTGGTTTGGAATGAATTGCTCGAAGAATTGTATATCGAGAAAAGCGAACTAAAAAACCAGTCTGCAGAGGATAAGGTGGCTATCGCTTACGAATCAGCCAAATCGCGTAAGTCAAAAGCGCCGCATGTTTCTTATCAAGAAGCGCAAGATAGTACGATTGTTGTGGTTAAAGACGCTGCGGTTGGGGCTATTTAATCGCACCATAACTAACCAACGGCCATTTTATATCCGATCTCCACTGACAGTCTTTGGTTAACTGCCAGTGTTGTTTGGCTGAAATGACCCATCTCATTATTGCCAAATCCTGTTCCAAGGAATTTATGAAACTTCAGATTGAACGAAAGTATGTCGATGCGATGGTGAATGAGTTTCCAGGGTTGTCTGGATTAAAAGACCAACTCCGCTTCGGCAATAAAGCCGAAGTGCCTTACAAGCAACTGACCAATCCCGAAATCAGCTTTTTGCAAATCCTTTACAAGAACGCAGGTTCTGAAATGCAAGGCCATGTTGCACAGCTTTCAACGCTCCAAAAAGCGATGAATGATGATACGGTCAGGTTTGAAGAAGATGACCTTGAAATGTTGCTCCCGGCTTGCGCCCGTTATCTGATTAATGATGCCGTGCGCGGCTGGTTATTCCAGGCGAATGTCGCCGGAAAACCGATGGCTTATGTGGTCACCAGGCTGGATTACACGCCTTCTGGCGAGGAAGAAACCGGACGTGTTACCCTTGAGCTTAAAGCCAATGCCAAAGGTAAAGTGGCAATATCAACCGTTACCATCCGCTCGCGTGACATCGCTAATAAAACCATGACCGAAATTTTTGCGGCAAAAGGTTTTCTTAAAGAAACGCCAGAATTGATCAAAACTTATGACGATGCTGCCGCACGATATTTTGAATGGTGTGGGCAGTCAGGAACGCAATTTTCTGGCAAAGGCATTGGGTTTTATGCAGAAGACCCTACGGCATCGCATCGGAATACCGATTGGTCGCGCAAGGATGTTGTGGTTTTATCGACCGAGGGCGGAACGGCGCGGTTGGTGAATGATGAAAGCATCCTTAGCGAACGTGCATTGACCATGGATGCTAAGGGTGACATTCTCGCAAAATATTTACGCAAAGCTGCAAAAAGTAACCGCTATGATTCTAAGGTCGAGAATGAAGTTGAATCGACTGAAACTGAAATCCCCAAAGGACTTTTTACTGAACTGCCTGTCCACTGTTACTTGTTGATGTTTCATCTGGAATTGCACCACCATTTATGGGTGCATGTGAATGACATCAAACCTTATCAATACCAACCAGAATTAAAACAAAAGTTGATCCTGCGAGAAGACCAGATTGATTTGATCGACATCCTGACTGCTGAGATGGATGTCTTGATGGATGATATTGTTGAAGGCAAGTCTGGCGGTACGACGGTATTGTGTGCCGGGCCAGCAGGTGTGGGTAAAACCTTGACTGCCGAAGTTTATTCCGAAATCATCAAGCGCCCCTTGTACCGTGTTCATTCTGGGCAATTGGGGCTTAACGTCGGCGAAATGGAAAAAGCCTTGAAAGATGTGTTGACCCGCGCTCAACGTTGGGGAGCGGTAATGCTGATCGACGAAGCCGATGTTTACATCAAGCGGCGCGATAACAATATTGCCATGAATGCCGTTGTCGGCGTATTTTTAAGGGTGTTGGAATATTTTAACGGTTTGCTGTTTTTGACGACGAACCGAGTGGATGATATCGATGAAGCGATTGTGTCCCGCTGTATTGCCTTGATTAAATATTATCCGCCAGACAGCGATGCCCGCCGCCAGATTTGGCAAGTCATGATCAATCAATTTGAATTAGATGTAGATACGCAGTTAATCAAACAATTGGCAGATATTTTTCCAGAAGCAACAGGCCGGGACATCAAAGGGCTTTCCAAACTGGTCGCAAAATATTGCCAGCATAAGCAGGTCGCGCCAACTTTGGATGTGTTTAAACGTTGCTCGATATTTCGCGGGATAAGTCCTGAGAAATCGAACGAGAATGTTCAACCTATTTGCACCTAAGCGGTTAATTGCAGAATGGATCGGTAAGATTAAAAATAATGGCATTGTTCTTACGTTTTAGTTTAGGTTTTGTTTCGAAGGGTAGTACTTTGTGCGTCCTATATTCACGACTAGGGCGCATTTTTTTCGCAGAATAAACTTGAAAATGACTTTCTGAGGCTGTTCATAACATGAAGAAATACAAAACCATTTCAATCGTGGATTCAGTAAATCTGATTATCGACACCAAGCCTATAATCCTGGATTGTAGGGACATGAAAGATTATAAGGCAGGGCATTTGGAAGATGCTCTGCATGTGCATGAAGGCTTGAAAGAGTCGTTAGTCAAACGCGGCGATAAGCAGCGCAATTTGTTGATTTATTGTTATTACGGTCATGCTAGCGAGCATCTGGCCGAGTTTTTCAGTGATTTCGGCTTTAAGCATGTCTACAGTCTGGAAGGCGGGTATTCCAGCTGGAAAGAAAATCATCAACCAGGAGACTAACATGGAAGCATTACCCCGTGAACTCGCTTTACGTATCGCTTTGGCATCACGCATCCTGCCGGGGATTGATGTACCCAGGCTGTTGGAAATATTGCATGAGCGGGTAGGCTCGCCATTAAATGATGAAAAATTAAAATCCATCACCGTCACTAACCTCAAAACCGGATTGGGTAGTTTAGATGGTGAGGAAGATGGTGAAGACATTGGTATTGGATTGGCAAATATTAAACTGGCTGTTCGGTATCTATGGGGAGATGAGGCAGAAGATGAAGATTTGCCAGAAATTTTGCCCTATAAAGACGGTGATATCCCCGATTCAATCCGCGTCGCCATTGGCTCCAACAGTGGCGCATTGATAAACGGGCATTTCGGGTCTTGTATACGCTTTCTGGTTTATCAGTTATCGCAGTATGACTACAGGTTAGTCGATATCCGATCAACGATTGAAGCTGATAGTGCCGAGGATAGAAACCTGTTCCGTGCCAATTTGATTAAGGACTGCCATGTCATGTTCGTGCAATCAATCGGTGGGCCGGCAGCGGCCAAAGTCATTCGTGCCGATATTTATCCGATCAAGATACCGGATGTCACCGAAGCATTAGACCAGTTGACAGAATTTCAAAAAGTATTTGCCGCGCCCCCACCGTGGTTTGCTAAAGCTCTGGGGCGTTCAGCTGAAGATCGTGTCAGGTTTAGCCATGATGAGATAGCTTAATCGATTAAACGGCTATTTGCACTTTGAGGTTGGAGGCTTAGTTTGAGAATTAATCAATATCTCAAGCTGTTTTGTGCAAAACTTGTTAGGAAAGATCATTTCAAATCCTAAATATTGATTCCTGACTTGAATGTGATAAGTGAAACGATTGCTGACGGTCAGAATCAAGGCTTAGTTTTAATGTTGAAACGATACACCCGACCACAGGGGATCATCAGCCTTAGTGAAGTAAAACCTCCAAAGGGGCATTCAAAGATGTATTGTACTTTTTCAAATATGAACTTCTTTGTATACCTTGAATAAGGAGCAAAGTAAGTTTGGATATTGATTGTCTTTTATTGACCGCTTTGCTGAACTGTGAAATTAATTCGAGCAACCACAATAATTGATAGGTTGTACGAGCTATGATAAAAATCATTTTGATTAAGAATTAAATACTTGAGGAGCAACGGTTTGCAGTGTTTGACGGAATTCGACAAAGTTACGCCCTCCATCAAGGCTTGCTACTTGCAGCTCTTGAAACATCATTTGAAGACCTTCCCCCCATGTCCACTTTGATGGAGCTATAGGCAAAATTTTCTTACTAATCAAATCCGCAAACTTGAGTTCTCGCTTGCAATATTTACTTTCCTGGTAAGCATCTGATACACAAGCGATCAACACAGCAGCATTACGTATTCGATTTTCCAACTCTTCATCCCAAGTCCCACCTACTGGAATACTCGTGTCATACCAGTATCGTATACCTTCCGCATCTAACTGTTGCAATAATATCCTGACGAAATCAACATTGATATGTGCATAGCTTATAAATGCATAGTTACCTTCAATGCATGAGGTAGCATGAACGCGCCGTGAATTCTCAAGAGATTTGAGAATTGCTGAATTGTTTGGGGCAGATGGTAAAACACTATGAAACAGTTGTTCTAGAAAATCTGGTTTGCGAAGTTGAGCGACTTTTTGTTGAAGATGGTTGTTTGTATGTTGGACTAGATCATTAGTCCAATGAAAAGCCCACAACTCATCAGGAATGAAACCCATCATAGTTTTCAAATGTGCCCTTATCAGGGTTTCTAATCGTGGTTTATTTAAACTGGCTGTATTTTTTGGTATACAAATATGCTCCAGACATGACCAGCCACCCAAACGTAGCAGATCAAAACCCAATTTTACTGCGCCCTCAATTTCAGTTGCGCCTTTCTTACCTTGAAGCTCGGCTAATGCTGGTACAAGTTCTCGTGCGCTTTCAGGATCGGGGTTAGTCGGTTCCAACCTTAGTTTGTAACAAAGATCAGAATCAGTTAAAGCAGCTTGACGAAACAACTCAATGGCAATCTCCAATAGTGGTATGGTAACTGCAATTTGTTTCCCTGACGGCAAAGCCATAACATCAGGTTGAATTTCAACCGAAATCCACTCTGACCTATCAAACAAGGATTCTTCTTCGAAAAATATGCAATCAACATCAAGCTCAATTTCTGACCGGATCAAAGTTTCTTTGAAAAGGGAAATCGAATTTATGGAACGTTCTTCCAGAAACTTTAGGCCAAGATAAATAACAGTCCCTTGCTTTGCAAGTTGATAAAAACAAACATCAATTCGGGATGGCGACAGGGATTCTAGGAACGCAGGCAAGTCGTAAAATGGAAATGTGTTATCAACTGCAATTCGCCGCGAGGTTTCTATTCGTGCTAACACAGATGTTTCCATAAAAGTTCCTTTATAAGCTCAACCAGTTTTTCATTTTTTTTCGTCCTTTCCTTCCTTTAACGCATTAGCGCGATCACCACGGATAATTTTAAAATCGAGGTCAGCCTCAATTTCCTTTTCTTTTAAAAATGCCTTTATTTCGTCAACAATTATTCTGTGTGTCGTTTCGGCAAGAACATCTGCTTCAATAATATCAAAATCGGTTGGATTATAAATACCCACATTTAACGAGCGGTAATTATACTTCTTACCATTTCTTTCAGTTGTAGAGATAGGCTTACTTTCTTCCCAGCGATTCCAGTTCAAATAACTTTCCCACCCCACGAAGGCATCATTTGCGAAGGGATAAACATGCACATGTAATGTAGTTTGTCCTTTTGTAAGTACCAACCGCTCCCGTTCTTCGTAACCGCGAGGCGTTAACCTTTGATGTATTTCAAAACCCATATCAATACTCGGTTCCTTGGTTTTGATAACACCGTAAATGCGTTGCCGGAATTGGTCGAACTGTTCCCCAGCATTAGGGATGCTTACATGCCAAGAATCTATGCGAAACTCTCGCCGAGGTGTACGAAGAGACTGTTTTGGAACCACGTCTATAGTTTCAATTTCCAGCCAAGGAAATACATCTTTAAAAATTAAGAATATTCCTATTAACAAAATTAATGCCTGTGCTGTAAACACGCTTATTAGTACTAAAACCAACCCTATCATCCAATGAATTGAATTGATCGAGAAAAAAGGAAAGTTTGGCTTAGCTTCTGGAATAAGCTTATTTTCAAATGGACTCGAGAGAAATAGGGAAAAAACCTTTTCAAAATTTGAAAGTCTTGATTTGAAGAACTTAGGTTTCAGCTTACGTCCACCTTTTATCATAAAAATTGCTAATTCTCTTAATTCCTCATCGACCAGTTCCCAGTGTTCGCCATTAAACTTTCGCTCATGATTTTCCATTTCAACTTTATAAATAAAATTATGTATACGGCATGGTTCAACTAAGATAATTATTTTGAGAAAACTTCTGGCTAATGATGCTGAAAGATTTGATTCCTCGTTCTGTATCCACGATTCGACTACAACATAAAGCGGATACTCACCAGGTTTCGACTTCCTAATCCAAGGAGAAATATTTTGTTCTTTAAGGAATGTTTCTAGTTTGGTGGCAATATTGTCGCGTTCTATAGCGGCCTGATCCCATAATGAATCAGAAGATACCGGTAAGGCTGGGCGAGCATCTATGGCAATTTCATTTACATTTTCCATTCAAAAACCTCTCTAATCAGTAAGTTTTGAAGTAATTAATATCTGAAAAATACTATAAATTCAGACCTAATTCTATGAAATATTACCTTGTTTGTATGCGTATGGTCTGATTAATTACTACCGGTTTGGCTGCGCAAGTTATACATCAAAACTTCTAGCTTTCATTATTGCAGCGAACTTGTAAGTAAGATGATTCTATATCAGTACCTAAGATAACTACGCTATAAGGCTTAGATACGTTACACCTTTTCGTAATATACGGGTGTAAGGTAATGATACGCACTGAAGGTCTGTTATTGTAATTTTGGAGGTCAAAAATAGGAAGGAGCAAATGGTAAATCTGGCCGGTTATTTAAATTCAAATTTTCGAGCAATTTTCACTGCGAATGTCGGCTAAGACACCTTCTCAGACCTTTATATGAGTTGGTATGTCGGTTGAATCTAGGCAAGTTTTCAACCTGAAAAACCTAAATTCTGCCATTCTTAATTATTGATAACGCTAACTAAGCCGATTTTTTGGCCAGGTTCATTAAAGTTATAATTTAAAATTTTCCAACCATGTTTTGCGTAAAGCCGATTAAACATCGTAAAGCTTTACATAATAGTTTCAGAACCTATTTATCGGTATTTAAATGCCCATAAGGGGGTAAGGTTTCGAGCCGTTTATCTTCCAACGGCTCGCCTATCGTAAAATGATAGAGGCTTTGGAATGTATGATCTTTGATCCCTAAAATTTCATGCACGCTGTCATCAAAGTAACAGCCGATGCCAGTGCCGCGAACACCTGCGGCTTCTGCTTCTAAATACAATACTTGCCCTATCAGGCCGCATTCCCAAAATAGGCGGCGGTAAAGCCACGGCGATGAATCGATGGTTTCACCGAATTCCGCAACCATCGCTAAACTAAAAGCACTGTCGCTCGCGATAGGTTGATGACATGAAAGCGTTTTGGCGATTTGCCGATAATTCCCAGAATATAAGTGGTACAGCGATAAGGCATCAGCTATTGTAGTAACTTGCTGCCAAGCAAAATCAGGCAAGGTTGCGCTCCGCAATTTTGCCAATGCTCCATCAGTTCTAGGTAGTCCATATAATCCAGGTTCCAAGCCTTCCACCCGATGTACAAATATAAACAAGTGTATTTTGGGTGGCCAACGCCATAGGTCAAAAGTCGCAGTGCCTGGTAAAACGGCAGCCAACATCCGATAAAAATCAGCACTCGGCAGCGACTGCATTTTGCTGTCAAACTGTTGGGCGCTTCGGCGTTGCCGGATAATTGCCGTTGCTGTTTTTGTACAGGGTGATTTATGTAGTGGCTGAATATGTCCTTCGACAAGCTCAGGACGAACGACTGGTCGTTGATTCCGTTCATGGTGATCTTGTCGAACCATGCCAGGAATCAAGTTACTCTGATCTTCTATAATTAATTCCTGTTGTATCGATTTCCATTGGTGTTCCTCCGTGCGCGGTTTGCTTGCCGCCAAGGCGACTTCATCGATAACAGGCCACTTATAGAAATGATAGGCACGAAGGCTAGCGGCTAAGCCAGACCACTTGCCTGATTGGACAGATTCCAATAGCGCCTCTCTATCAACAGGCGTGTTGGTTGAACCCGTATTAATCCGGCAAATTAGGTCTGGAGATTCACCCTCCATTTTTTTGAAATCATCGGCACGATTAAGCCCAAACACATGAGCAATATCATCATCTGACCAATCAGCCAGTAATTCAATCGACCATCCCAGAGTGGCAGCAGCATAGCGGAGTGCACCTAAAGCGTGCCCTGTATCATGTTGGCAATATCGATAAGCCCGTTCGCCGTATTTCCAGGCCTCCCGCCAGTGGACTGAACTTAACCCGATTAAAATGCCCACACTGGGGATATTTTGGTTAAACAAACAACGTCTTTCCAGATGATGGTCGTGGCTAACATAATGATAAATACCGGGCTTAACTAAATTCCTATCCGTATTAACCAAATACGCTTCGGTCGGGTGCAGATTGCCGCTGGAAGGATTACAGCGTAATGCCCAGCGGCTCGGGCCAAATTGTTTCCATGCGGACAGGCCAAAGGCTAATTCCAGCAATAATCCTACGTTAACTAGGTTTAAGGGGCTAGTCGGTATTGATTCAGGTTTATCTAGGTCGGTAAATAACACATCTAGCTCTTTGCCAGGGTGTGGTAATTCGACAATATCACAGCCGTTAAAACGCCGGAATTGCTCGGGCTGGTCTTCCCAATCAATGGTTTCAGGGCCACGGGCGTATCGCTCCAAGCTATGTTTGGTAAGGTTATGGTAATTTGAGACAAAAGCGGTTTGATTATTCATTTATAAAAATATATGTGGAAAGCCCCTTCGTAAAGGGGCTTTCACTTTCGCTACATTTAATTAGTGAGTGATGAGTAATTCGCCTAGTTTGGCTTCAACAATCAAATCATCAAACCAGCAGCCTACGGGGTTACCCAGGTTCCGGTCTTTATCTTCAAAACGGACGAGCCAAACAGAACGGGAAGGCTCTTCTTCAACATGTCCAATCATGGTAATGACTCCCCGCGTTCCTGTTTCAGCCAGTATTTGGCCTTCAACACCGCCAGGGATTGAGCCATCATCCAATAACGTTTTGGCAGCATAGACGACATCGCCTATATCTAAATCATCTAAAGTCATTTCAAAATCCTCATTTATTTTGTAGCAAAACTTACATTGTCAGTCGTGAGTGTGGTTAAAACCTGCTTGAAAATATGCTATTAACTGTAGTGTCTATTTATTTAAGCCTTATTAAACAGGTAATTAAATAATAAATTACAAAATGGCACACAGGTTGCTTTAACTATTTACAAGAAAGATGCCAAAACATTTAGGAGACTTTGCATGATTACATTAACAGAAAAGGCCATCACTGCTGTAGGACGGTTTATCGCCAACTCGGATACGCCTTCCGCCGGTCTTCGTATAGAAGTCACCGATGGTGGTTGTTCGGGCTACCAATATGGCTTGAAACTTGAAGGCAACCATACCCACGAAGATACTGTTATTGAGTGCGGCGAAGTCAAGGTGTTTGTAGATCCGATTAGTTTCCCGATGCTGGATGGCATGTCTATCGACTTCCTCGACAGTATAGATGGTTCGGGATTTAAGTTTACTAACCCTAATGCGGCAAAAAGCTGCGCTTGCGGTACGTCGTTTAATACCAACGCCGAAAGCACTGGAACTAAAACTTGTTCTTAATTAATTATGTAGGTTGGGTTAGGCGGTAGCCGTAACCCAACAAATTCGGTCGGCAAAAGTTGGGTTAAGTTATCAAACCCAACCAACACTACCAACCAAATCAGAGGATAAATATATGTGGGACTATTCAGACAAAGTTAAAGAACATTTTTTTAATCCCAAAAATGCTGGTGCCGTCGTGGATGCCAATGCGACAGGCGAAGTGGGTTCAATCAGTTGCGGCGATGCCTTACGGTTGACCTTAAAAGTCGATGATGACAGTGAAGTTATCCTCGAAGCAGGATTCCAAACATTTGGTTGCGGTTCAGCAATTGCCTCGTCATCGGTTCTCACGGAAATCATTAAAGGCATGACCCTTGATGAAGCCATGAAAGTAACCAATCAGGATATTGCCGATCACCTTGAAGGCTTGCCACCCGAAAAAATGCATTGTTCGGTGATGGGTCGGGAAGCTCTGCATGCTGCTATTGCGAATTATCGCGGCGAAGAATGGAAAGACGATCATGAAGAAGGCGCTTTGATCTGTAAGTGTTTCGCGATTGATGCCGTGATGATCGAAGAAATGGTCTGGGCTAACAAGCTACGCACAGTTGAAGATGTCACTAACTTTACTAAAGCCGGTGGTGGTTGTGCCTCTTGTCATGAGGACATTGAAGCCATCCTTGAAAAAGTATTGGCCGAGAAGGGTGAGAAATTTGACCCCACTGCTGCGCCGGTGGAAGCTCCGGCAAAAATTGCAGCCGTTAAAGCGCCGTTGACCAATTTGCAGCGCATCAAAAAAATTGAAGAAGTATTGGAGTCACTCAGGCCTTCACTGATGGCGGATGGCGGCGATGTCGAACTGGTTGAAGTTATTGGTAACACCGCTTATGTCAATATGACTGGCGCGTGTAACGGCTGCCAAATGGCGGCGATGACCATTGCCGGTATCCAACAACGGTTGATGGAAGTCATGGGCGAATTCATTAAGGTCGTGCCTGCAACCGAAATGGCAAAACTGGTCAATATAGAGGTGGCGTAATGTCTGATATTTACTTGGATAATAATGCTACCACCCGGGTCGATCCGGCGGTGGTTGATGTAATGATTCCCTACTTTCTTGAGCAGTACGGTAATCCATCATCGATCCACAAGTTTGCCGATGGCGTAGCGCGGGGCCTTAAACACGCCCGGCAACAGGTGCAAGCCTTGATTGGTTGCGAGCATGATTCGGAAATTATTTTCACTTCGTGTGGCACAGAATCCAATTCGACGGCACTGTTGTCTGCTATTAAAGCGCAACCGAATAAGAAGGAAATTATTACCACCACGGTGGAGCATCCAGCAATTTTGAGTTTGTGCGAATATCTTGAAAAAGACGGCTACACCATCCATCGGATGCCAGTGGATAAAGCCGGACGTTTGAACCTTGAATCGTACAAAAAACTGTTATCCGATCAAGTGGCAATAGTATCGGTCATGTGGGCTAATAACGAAACAGGCACGATTTTTCCGGTTGCTGAAATGGCGGAGTTGGCAAATGCCGCAGGCGTGATGTTCCATACCGATGCTGTCCAGGCAGTAGGCAAGATTCCTATGATGCTGCAAGATACCAAAATCGATATGCTGTCCTTATCTGGACATAAATTACATGCGCCAAAAGGTATTGGTGTGTTGTATCTCCGCCGAGGAACCCGTTATCGGCCTTTGTTACGCGGCGGACATCAAGAACGCGGCAGACGCGCGGGTACTGAAAATAGCGCATCAATCGTAGGTCTTGGTAAAGCCTGTGAACTGGCGCTAGAGTTTATCGAGTATGAAAACACCAAAGTCAAAGCTATGCGCGACCGTCTGGAACGCGGAATAACAGAGCAAATTCCCCATTGTTTTGTGACTGGCGACATGTACAACCGTCTACCTAATACGACTGATATAGCCTTTGAATATATTGAGGGTGAATCGATTTTGATGCTGCTCAATAAAGCCGGTATCGCTGCCTCCAGTGGCTCGGCCTGTACATCAGGTTCGCTTGAACCTTCCCATGTGATGCGGGCAATGGATATTCCATACACAGCAGCCCACGGAACAATACGCTTCTCCTTTTCGCGCTATAACTCGATGTCGGAAGTCGATGAAGTATTGAAAGTAATGCCCGGCATTGTTGCTACGTTGCGTAAATTGTCGCCTTATTGGGAAGGTGATGGCCCTGTGGCTGATCCTGAAAAGGCATTTCAACCGACTTATGCTTAGGGCACGCAAGACCGATTAGCGCGCCACTATTTTTCGCGAAAGCTAAAATGGAATCCATCCGATTTTAGCGGCGAAAAATCACGTGGCGATTAATGCCTTCGGCTGCCCGCATTCGTCCTCGGTTCGTCACGATGCACAACTCCCCTTCGGTACGCTGTGCATCACGACTGCCCAAATGACTTTACGCCGTGTCGGATGGCCTTGCATGTTGACTACGCTTCCGCTTGCGCTCCAACTCCGTCAACACGCCCGGCCGCTACGGCTATGCGGGGGTCGTCGTACACCGCTCCACTAACGTTACGCTTCCGTGTACTCCTTCGATGATAGCGATAGCAGGATAACTCCGCCCAATGCCCATTCAAAAAAAATCGGCTTTTGACCATTCCGTCGGAGTTTCTGTTATCCGTGCAAGGTCTCAGCTTATTTTTGCAAGTCAATCTTCAAAATACGACATCTTGTTGTTTACTATAACTTCTTTTCCGTTAAATATTGCCAATAACGCTTTGGCAACTGCTGTACATGCATTTTGTGATTCACACGCTCAGGGATGTTGACGTGGGCAAAATAACCCTGCCACATTTTTTGGTAAGCCGCTTCATTGTCTGCAAAAAAGCCAGGGTTGTTGAATCTGGCATGGTCTAGGTCGTTAATCAGGTGAATTTGGCTCAAGTCATAATAAATGCCATAACTACGGCGCACATCGTAAATTGCCCAGAGCTGGTCTTTATAACGGTTACGAAAATGCTGTGTTATTAGTGGCAACACGTTAAAGTCCGGCTCAACCCTCGCAAAATAAATACCGTCGCGGGTTAGTTCAAAACGGACAAAAGCCAGCATCCGATGCCGTTCGCGGCTAACACTTTTTACAAACTTGGCCAGTTGCATGACGTGTGGATTTGCGTAGTTTTTTAAGATATTTTGTTTAGGCTGCTGGATGGCATAGGTTATTACGCCAAGCAGGCAGTTTTCTACGCCATTGTGCTCTGATAAAAACGCCCAGATAAGTTGGGTAATGCCATCCTTACCGAGCAGTTTTTCCAGTCGGGTTATTACCCGAGTTGCTTTTTGGTGGTCGGAGCTTATCGCAAGTGGTGAGCTAAACAAGTCGTTTTCATAATCTCCAGACTTTCTAATGGAAATTACGGTTGCCGTTGATTTGGCGATACCGTATTGCGCGTACAACTCAAATACGCAAGTTAAAAAGCCATCAAAACTATGATCATATGTCAGAGTTAGCATTTAACCAATGGGGTTATTGCTAAAACAGGCTAAGTTGACCGGATTGCAGGGCACTGTGTTTTTGGCTGTGGGTTTGCTGGACAACGATGTCACGCAAATTGGCACTGTTCAGATGTTTTAGATGTTCGTTGCTGCCGACTAATCCCATAAAATAGCGGGCGCGATTAACTGCAGCGCCCATTTTTTTAATATGTTCCAAGGTAAGGGTTTGAAAGCGTCGCGCTTGAACGATTTTTCGTGCGGACTTTAAGCCAATGCCGGGAATGCGTAAAATTAATTCTAGGGGAGCCGTTTGAATCGGTATTGGAAATTGCTCCAAATGTCTAAACGCCCATGCCAGCTTAGGGTCTAATGTGAGATCTAAAAATGGCTGGGCAGAATCCACAATTTCATTCGCCTGAAAGCCATAAAAACGCATGAGCCAATCGGCTTGATACAGGCGATTTTCGCGTACAGTTGGCACTTCGGCGGTTATTGCAGGCAACCCGCTTATCTTGCAGCATCGGCACGTAGCCCGAATAATACACCCGCCGTAAATCAAATTTTTTGTATAGCCGGTCGGCAATATGAATCACTTGCCAATCAGTTTCTTGGGTTGCGCCAATTATCAATTGCGAACTCTGTCCCGCCCGTGCGTATTTGGGCGTGGTTTTGATATGTTTTTTGCTGTCTTTAAGACTGACAATTTCATTACGCACCACCGTCATCGGCTCAATCATGTCTTCGTGTTTTTTCTCTGGGGCAAGTAACTTCAAGCCTGAAGCCGTGGGGATTTCCATGTTTATGCTCAAGCGGTCGGCATAAAGTCCGGCTTCTTTAACTAGTTCCGGCGAGGCTTTGGGAATGAGTTTAAGATGAATATAACCATTAAAGTTGTGGTCCAAACGCAGGTTTTTAGCGACCCGCACCAGCCGCTCCATAGTGTAATCGGCATTCTTGAAAATGCCAGAGCTTAAAAACAAGCCTTCAATATAATTGCGCCGGTAGAAGTTGATGGTTAAATCCACCACTTCTTCCACCGTAAATGCAGCACGCTCGACATCGTTACTGCTGCGCGAGACGCAATAAGCACAGTCGTAAATGCAGTGGTTGGTAAGCAGGATTTTAAGCAGGGCAACACAACGGCCATCTTCGGTAAACGAGTGGCAAATTCCCGACATGTTGCCATTACCCAGCCCGTTTTTGTTAGCACGGTTGCTGCCGCTCGATGAGCAGGAAACATCGTATTTGGCGGCATCTGCCAGAATGTTTAATTTATCATTTAAGCGTTCGAAGTTCATGAGCTTTTATCATTTTATGAAATTCGACCGACAAAGCTTGATTTAGTGCCAGGGGGAATACTTTTAATTTTTCGAGGGTTGTTCTATCGGCTTCTAGTCGTTCAACAAGTTGATACCGTCTAGCTCTTCCAAGGATTCGTGGTGCTTGACAAGGGTGTCGCTTAAACTGGCTTGGGCTAGGTTCTTCAAGGACATGAGCCTATTGCTCGGACTTGAATAAAAGGCTATTTTATCAGTTTATGGGCTTGAGTTCGTGCAAAGGTCTCAAGATGTATCCGCCGCATAAGCAATATGCAGCCTATTCAACTGCATGATTAGGTAAAACCTTCTGTCATATCTGTTCAAACATGGGGGGCACATGTTTGGCATCCCATGCAGCGCAATTGCCCTATTACGCCCACAGGTTGTTACCGACATCACCACACTTTCCAATTGTCAGACTTACGACAATTCCTTTTTCTTTGTTTCAGCTTTTTTGTCAATAAGCTCTCATTGATTATCTAAAGCCCTTTAATTACATAGACTTAAAATGTTGGCAAACATCTTGCTGTAAGTTTATTAAAAGCGGATAAGGTCTTATCCAACCTTTATGGACAACAGTTTAGTGTGAACTTTTATGCGCCCAGCAAAACGCATTCTTATCATCGACGACACCACGCTTAGGGATGGTGAGCAATCCGCCGGGGTTGCTTTTTCCCTGGATGAAAAGCTGGCAATTGCAACGCAATTATCAGGCTTGGGTGTGCCAGAACTTGAAATTGGCATTCCTGCTATGGGAGCGGTGGAGCGGGAAGAAATCAAGGCAATTGCGGCATTAGGTTTGCCATCAAAGCTACTGGTCTGGTCAAGGATGCGACGGGATGATTTACGGCTCTGCCTGGGTTTGAATGTAGATAAGGTAGATTTATCTATCTCTGCATCAGATCAGCATATTCAGCATAAACTTAAGCAAAGCCGGACGTGGGTATTAGATACTATTAAATGCTGCGTGCTAGAAGCACGTAGCTTAGGGCTGGATGTGTGTGTGGGCATGGAAGATGCCTCTAGGGCAGATATCGACTTCTTAAAACAAATGGCTGAAACCGCACAACTGGCAGGAGCGTGCCGGATTCGTTTCGCTGACACAGTTGGAATCATGGAACCGTTTGGTATATTTGAAACGATCAAAAAAATACGGGCAGCCACCGATCTTGAAATAGAAATGCATGCCCACGATGACTTGGGACTGGCTACTGCCAATACCCTTGCAGCAGCATTGGCAGGTGCAACGCATGTCAATACCACCGTTAACGGACTAGGCGAACGCGCTGGCAATGCAGCATTGGAAGAAGTTGTGGTTGGTTTAAAACAACTTTATAACATTGAAACCGGTGTTAATTTGCAGAATTTCCCTGCCCTTTCCGACCAAGTTGCCAGTGCATCAGGTGATGCCATCGGAAGCCGGAAAAGTCTGATTGGCAAAAACGTTTTTAGCCATGAAGCAGGTATCCATGTCGATGGCTTGCTTAAAGATCCAAAAAATTATCAAGGTGTAGACCCTGCTCTGGTTGGGCGTAGCCATCGATTGGTACTGGGCAAACATTCCGGTACACAAGGAGTCATACATGCCTATCAGCAAATAGGCATACCCGTTAATCAAATACAGGCGCAAGCCTTACTAATCGAGGTCAGGCGGTTTGTCAGTGAAACCAAACAAACTCCGAAAGCAATCGATCTTAATCGATTTCATCAAAATCTTTAGTTGAGGTGATTTATGAATGAAGATATCGAAAACCTAGTAAACGAAGCGGAAGTACCGGAAGTTTTTGAAGCTCCTGAACAGGATGACCGTTATCCCGGTACTTTTTTCAGGATTCCTGGAATGCCTGTTATCGGCGAAACCACTTGGAGTATCACCTAATGGTCAGGGTCGTGGCTGAAAACGTAAGCATCAACCTTGAAAAGCCATTGGGATTTTTTCCCCTATGGAAAGAAGATGTCCATTGCGTTTTTGGTCGCGACCCTGCAGCCCATAGTATTTGGGAAATATTACTGACTTATTCTGGTGTGCATGCGGTGTTGATGCATAGGGTTAGTCACCGGTTATGGAAAGCCAACTGGAAGTTGACCGCCAGAATCTTGGGCGCAATTACTAAAATGTTTACCAGTGTTGACATCCATCCCGGCGCTACTATCGGGCGACGATTATTCATTGACCATGCCCTAGGTGTCGTGATCGGTGAGACTGCTGAAATCGGTAACGACGTTACTTTGTACCATGGAGTCACTTTAGGCGGCACAACATGGAACAGGCAAAAGCGTCACCCAACACTAGGGAATAATGTCTTGGTGGGATCTGGCGCCAAAATTTTGGGTGCCATCACCTTGGGAAATAACGTCCGTGTTGGTGCTAATTCCGTCGTCGTTAAAGATGTGCCGCCGTGTTGTACGGTGGTGGGGATTCCCGGACGGATCATTCAAAGCAAAGGCACACAGATTCAGAATCGTCATGGGATTGACCTAGACCATCATTTGATTCCCGATCCCGTCGGTAAAGCCATCGCCTGCTTGATCGAGCGGATTGATGAACTTGAAGCCAAGCAAAGCCAATTGTCTGAGGTAAGACAAGTCGCCGTTGCTGAAGATTCATCTAAACCGCCGATGCATGATGAAGAGTGTGACACCTGTGATGCTGAAAATCTTTGTCTTCCTAAAAAGGGACAGACCGTAAAACTTAGGGTGAGCGCTTAAATGGATTTGTTAGATTTTGAAGCACAAGGTTTATATTTTGAAGAGCCCGAAGTGGCTGGTGTAAAAGAGTTAATCGCAGACGCTGCGGATAATTATGCGGCGGGTACTGCTGAGTATCCTTTGCTGAAAGCCTATTTTTTAGCACCTGATTCTTTGAACGTTTTGGTCGCATTAAACCGGTTTTATTACTACCAGCATCGTCTCGAAGATGCGCTATTGGCAACCAGCAGAGCGTTAATGGTGATTAGACACAAGGTGGCTTTCCCAGAAAACTGGCGCGATTTAAAAATAGAACATATCACGGGTTCACCTGCTGAATTATTAACCCAGGTCAGATTGTACCTGTTTACCCTGAAAGCGATTGGCTTTTTAAATATGCGTTTGGAATACCTGGATATTAGCCGAGCTATTTTTGAGAAATTGGTTAGCTTGGATAGCAAAGACCGAATTGGCGCGAAGGGTTTACTGGAGTTGGTGATAAACCGCCAAGCCGAAACCATCCCCAAACAAAGCGTTATAGCCTAATTATTGATATGCGTAAGAGAGGTAGATATGTTGAAAGAAAAAACTGATTCAGTACTGGCAATAATGTCGATTGTAGCCTTCATCATACTGGCTATTTATCTGTTAACTCAGGATGCGTCATCAGTCTGGCCAATTTGATTACCGGAGAAAACCCATGAGTTTTGAAGAAGAAATGGAAGAGTTGGAATCCGCCGAAGATTTTTTACAATATTTTCAGTTGGACTACGTCCCAAGTATTGTCCATGTCAATCGCCTGCATATTTTGCAGAGGTTTCATGATTATTTGCAACAGGCCGCAGAGGGCATGCCGGAAGATGAAGCTCCAAAACGGGTGGTTTACAGTAAACTTTTGCTGCGTGCTTATCAGGATTTTGTGGAGTCCGATGCCCAAACCGAAAAAGTCTTCAAAGTATTTGCCATGGGTGAGCCGCAATCCGCATTTGTTGCCCTGACTGATATTAAAACATGAAACCAGAGCGCTACGACGAAGGCCGTTTTGAGTATGGCGAACCGGTGCGGGTTACCCGGAATGTCCGTAATGATGGCACATATCCCGGCATGGAAGTGGGGGAATTGTTGATTCGTCGAGGTAGCGTCGGCAATGTCATTGAAGTGGGTACTTTTCTGCAAGACCAAATTATTTTCACCGTACACTTTCTTAATCATGGCCGTATGGTAGGTTGTCGTCTTGAGGAATTGATAGGTGCTGAAGAACCCTGGAATCCCAGCCGTTTTGAGTTTAGGGATAAGGTGGTTTGTACGATTGATTTGGGTATTCAAGGCAATATCCTGTTTAACAAAGGCACAGAGGGAGAAGTCTTCAAGGTGCTTAGGGAAAATGAACTGATTCAATATCATGTGGCGTTTCACGGCAAAGTCCTACAAGTGCCTGAACCTGCGCTTGCCCCAGCGCATCCAGAAACTTTCAAAGAGCCAGAGTTTTAGCTATGACCCCATCCGCTAAAACAGTTGCCCGAAATGATGGAGCAGAAGCCTACAATGTACTCAGGGCAGCATTGGCCTTATTTAAAAAAGCCCCCAGTGAGTTGGCCGAAACAGAATTGACCCAAGCCCAGCGGCAAGCAGCCAATGAATATAAGCTCGAAACCCGAGTACTTAATTCTAGGGAAGCATCAAATGTAATCATTACAGCCGAAGAACTGCAACGTGCTTATCAGGAAATAAGTGGACGTTATGACGACGAAACACAATTTTTAAAAGACCTGGAAAAAAACCAGCTTGATGAAGCCGCATTGCGCTCTGCACTTTATCGTCAGTGCCGGGTCAATACGGTGCTGGATCTTATCGCCAGTCGCGCACCTAAGATCAGCGATGTCGAAATTGGTATTTATTTCCACCTGCATCCTGAGCAGTTCCAGTTACCTGAGCGGCGTGAAGCTTCTCATATCCTAATTAGTATTAATCCCGATTACCCCGAAAACACGGCAGAAATGGCGCTTATCCGCGCCCAGGAAATTGCCGAAAGACTGCATAAAAAACCTCACAAATTTGCTGATTTGGCACTGAAGCATTCGGAATGTCCAACCGCTTTACAAGGCGGTGTGCTAGGTAAATTTCCACGCGGCAAACTGTATCCAGAATTGGATGAGGTGTTATTTAAGTTAAAGCCGGGTGAAATTAGCGATCCCGTTAAATCAGAAATTGGCTTCCATGTATTGTTATGTAAGAGCATACAAAAGGCTGAGAATCTTTCCTTGGCTAAAGCAACACCCAAAATTCGCCAATTGATGACCGAACGCGCTAGACGAATCTGCCAGCGCGCTTGGGTTGCCAATTTACCCGCACTTGAACCTGGAGTAAGCCACCATGAGTGATAAAGAAATAAAGCACTGTTCCTTTTGTGGGATTGCCCAATCCGCTTCAGTGCCATTAATTGCCGGGTCTGAAGGTTTCATTTGTGGGGCTTGTGTGTCACTGGCTAATCAAGTGGTCAGTAATTGGAGCAGGAAGAAAGAGCTTTCCGAAATGCAAGGTGCATTACCCATCCCAGCGAAAATAAAGGAGCATCTTGACCAATACGTAATCGGCCAACATTTAGCTAAAGAAATCTTGTCAGTCGCAGTCTATAACCACTACAAACGCCTAAAGCATGAAAGTGGTGATGCTGGCTTGGGCGAGTTCGATAAGGATGTTGAAATCGGCAAATCGAATATCCTGCTCATACGGACCATCGGGAACAGGAAAAACTTTACTGGCCAGCACTCTGGCAAAAATCGTCGGCGTGCCTTTTGTAGTCGCTGATGCGACGACCCTGACGCAAGCCGGTTATGTCGGCGACGATGTGGAAAATATTCTGGTTCGTCTGCTGGATGTCGCTGAAGGTAATTTGGCGAATGCCGAATGGGGCATTGTTTACATTGATGAAATCGACAAAATTGCCCGCAGCCCTGAGCAACAAACCGGAACCCGAGATGTGTCCGGCGAAGGCGTACAGCAGGCTTTACTGAGACTGGTCGAAGGCTCGCACGTTAAGATTTCCGCTAAGGGTCAACGGAACAAGGATGGTGAGTCCACGATTGATACCCGCAATATTTTGTTTATTGCTGGTGGCTCATTCCCAGGTTTAGAAAAACATGTCGAAAAACGTTTGATGCCAACTAATTCTGCAATCGGATTTCATGCTGAAATGAACAAGCAGGGAGACAAGCCTGCTCTGGAAGACATGCTTAATGCTACCCAGCCCAGTGATTTACGCAAGTTTGGCTTAATCCCTGAGTTTATTGGTCGCTTTCCCATCTTAGCGCCATTAGAACCCCTGGATGTAGACGCATTAATTCGGGTATTAACTGAACCAAAAAACGCATTGGTGCGCCAATACCAACAACTGTTTGCTTATGAAGGCGTTGAGCTGAAATTTGAGCAAGATGCCCTGGTTGAAATTGCCGAAAAAGCTATCGAACGTGAAACTGGCGCGCGTGGCTTACGCAGCATCATGGAGCATATTTTGCGAAAAACCATGTTCGATATTCCTTCTTACGATGACATTGAAGAGTGCATTATTGATGCTGATGTGGTTAAGGGTGGAGGCGAAGTCAAGTTAATCAGGAAAACTGAAGATAAGATCAGGCAGCAGGCTGGGCAACAGTAGCAAGTCATAGCCAATACGACACTTCGAAAGCTAATTAACAAACGAGAGATTTATGAAAACCGAAGACAAGATCCGTAAACAACTGGAAGAAAATCCGATAATCTTATATATGAAAGGCATACCGGCAAATCCACAATGTGGTTTTTCAGGCAAAACAGTCGGCATCCTTAATGAGACGAATATTCCTTATGCTTATGTGAATGTACTGGAAGCGCCGTTTATCCGCGAAAAATTGCCGAGCATTTCGCACTGGCCGACCTATCCGCAACTGTTTGTAAATGGCGAATTGGTCGGCGGCTGCGATATTGTCGAGGAGATGTTCATTAACGGTACTTTGTTGCCATTATTACAAACTGGCATTCCGAAAAGTTCCGCCGAAAATGACTCGTTATCAATCTATGAAGTCGAGCAATTAGTTAAGAAAGGTATTAACGATGCTGACGTAATAATTGAAGGCGAAGGATGCGATTTATTGATAACAGTAGTCAGCACTCAATTTAGCGATTTAACCCTGGTTAAAAAACAGCAACTGGTTATGGCAACATTAAAAGACCCATTAGCATCAGGCAAACTTCATGCGGTTAGCGTGAAAGCTTACACGCCTGATGAATGGCAAGCTTTGCAGATGAACAAGCCTAGCGGATTGTTACAAATACGGCTTTAAATTATAAAAAGTTGATAACTGTTCAGTGTGTTTTGTCATTCCGAGCAAAGCGAGGAATCTTGAGCATCTATTTATGCTTCAACTTCCAAGATTCCTCGCTTTGCTCGGAATGACAGCATGATTTTATAGACTTACGAGATAAAGCTGAATAGTTACAAAAATTGTATCTATATGCTTCAGTTAAATTCATCTTTGTAATTAAACAGCGAGGCGATTATGGCTAACGTAGGCATTTTTTTCGGCACAGATACCGGCAACACTCGTCGGATCGCAAAAGACATTGCGGTTGCCTTGACCTCAGCTGTTGCCGCAAAACCAGTCAATATCCGTAACTCCTCAGTTGATGACTTAATGAAGTTCGACACCCTGATTTTAGGTTCACCTACTTATGGTGAAGGCCAGTTACCCGGCTTATCAACTGGCAATGCGACCGAGAGCTGGGAAGAATTTTTACCGAAGCTGGATGGGCAGGATTTTAGTGGTAAGAAGGTGGCGATCTATGGCCTGGGTAACCAAAAAGGTTATCCGGGTGAATTTGTCGATGCCATGTATTTCTTATATGATCGTTTTAAACAATGTGGCGCGACCATAATTGGCGCATGGGAGACTGAAGGTTATAAGTTTCAGGCTTCTAAAGCAGTCATTGATAACCGCTTTGTCGGTTTGGCGCTGGATCAGGAAAACCAAAAAGACCTTACTCCGGAAAGATTGGAAACCTGGCTGAAAATGCTGGCGGCAGCTTGGGATTGAGGCTTCCCTGTCGAAAGGATTAGTTATGGCAAAAGACAAATACAAACCGGTTTGCACTTTTGATGAGTTACAAGGTGTCAGTTATTTAACCCGTAATATTCATTATAGAAAACAACCAACCTCTGCAATTCTGTTTGTGTTTGAAGGCTTTCCCTATGCCTATGTCAACCATTGCATGCACATGCACCGCCCACTTAACTGCGAACAGGATGCCATTTTTGACGAAACCGGTAAATATCTGCGTTGCTCCATGCATGGCTTTATCTTCGATCCTAAAACCGGCGAGTGCCAAAGCCCGGTGTGTTTAGGGCAACGTTTGCAAGCGCTTCGTTTGGAAGATATTGAGGGTACACTTTTCTTTGCCGAAAAGCATTTGGAATTGGTCGATTAATTAAAGGAGCATTTCGATGATTGAAGAATTAGCGGTCGTGGTAAAAATAGAAAACTATCAAGTCTGGGTTGAGGGCGGACAAAATAGCGCATGTGGCGGTTGCCTACAAAAAGCGTCGTGTACAACTAACGCACTCGGCAGTGTTCTTAAAGAAAAAATCAGTCCGGGTTGATAGTGATATTGAATTAAAAACTGGCGATCAAGTCATGGTCGCCATTGATGAAGCGGTCTTGCTACAGGCTTCCTTATTATTGTATTTGTTACCGCTAATCGCCCTGTTCACCGGTGCCGGCGTTGCAGACTGGCTACTGGCAGATAACATCCGGTATGCAGATTTATGGATTGCCGCCAGTGCCTTGTCGGGGTTTTTACTATGCTTATGGTTGATCAACAAAGCACAAAACTTAATGATATTGGGTTACTACGCTCGTCCCATCGTCGTAAAGAAAGTATAACCTTGCATGGCAGAATGAATGTTTGGGCAATTGATAAAGACGTTCCGCTTAAGCTGCTGTTATTGGAGTTGGTGCATCGTTACGGAGAAAATACCCTAGCATTAAACGCCCAAGAACAACATTACCAGGCTGTTGAAATTAGCGTCTTGGATAACCCTAACCTCGCGGCTTATATCTATACCTTCGGCCAAAATGCAGGGCGTTACGGCATAGACCTGAAATATCCCATTGCTGCCCATAATATTGTCGGTGGCAATGAAGACCTCACTTTAGACCAAACCCTCGAAATAATCGCTATACATCTTTTTTCATAAACTTTAATTATGCAGCCAGAGCAACTTACAGAATGCCGTTACTTCGTCAGTTATACCGGCATTAAACTTCCACTCAAGCTGGTCAATGAAATTTCGGAAATCGGTTTACTTAACCGGAATACCTATTACCGTGGCTATTTCGATGACCAGGACAGGTTGCTGCTGTGCCAGAAAATCGTCTACGGTGAAGTTGAATCCGAACACCAGTATCAATATTACGCTAATGGTGTTTTAAAGGACGCGCAGATAACAGAGGATGATGAGGTGCGTAAGATTAATTTTAATGAGTCGGGTGAGATGGTGTGACTAGGTAAGAACCATAGGGTACGCATTGCTTACCCTACTTGGTTACCTTAACAGTGCTAGGTGTCAAACGTCACCCCTCTTCACGCGCTCCCACTCGTGCTTGAGGATAGTCTGCAAGTGCCCAACTACAGCATTACTTGCCTCGTTGAAGTCATTTGCGACCTGAGCCTCTTCGGTTGAAGAGTATTTGCGATTGAGGTCGTAGCCTTTCGATGACATTACTTCTATCAGTTCAACCAAGCGATTGTGCTCAGACTCGTTCGGATTGAGACGTAGCTCGATGCGAGTTCCGAGTTCCTTGGCTCGCATTTCGACTGGAAGCCGTTCTTTGAAGTCCTCAGCGATCTGAGTTTGTGTCAGTATCTGTTCGACGCGGGGTCTCTTGAGTTCTTGAATGCGACCGTACTACAGTGAGGAACTCGGCGGCATCCTTTCTCAACTCATCAATCCAGTTCTGACGCTTACTGGAGATGTTGTCTGCGATTTGGCGTGTTGCGATACGAGATTGGGTCTCAATCTGAAGCTTAGTGATGTCGGCCTGCATCTGTACTTGTCTCCTTGCAATTTGCCACTGCATCCAGGAGCCAAGGAATAGCGCAATGAGGGCTACCAATGCCAAAATAAGTTTGTTGAAGTCGTCAACACTCATGTTTGTAACCCAAGCCAAAAACATATGATCTCCACAGGTCTGTGTCATGTCATGTGAGGCTCAAAGTGATATATAAGACATTGAATGTCTTATATAAAATAAGATTTGTTGTATATTCATCATAAGTTTATCCAATTAATTGTTTAGCTAGAGAGAGTATAGATCAATAGGACACAACTGCTATATCAATATGGCTTGAGAAAGGTCGCTTGATTTTGATACGGAATAAAAAGGCTAGTAGTTAAACTGGCAGCAAGGTAGCCCGTATAAAGTGCAACGGAATGCGGGGCATCGAAGCCTCGCTTACCCGGATTCCGCAAGTTCCATCCAGGCTACTCGCTACATCTGCGATTGCAGATAATTATGAATTCCCACTTTTTCAATCAATTCAAGTTGGGTTTCCAGCCAGTCGATATGTTCTTCTTCAGAATCCAGGATATGGGTAAATAATTCACGGGTGACGAAATCGCTGATTGTCTCGCAATAGGCAATGGCTTCTTTGAGCAAAGGTAAGGCAAAGTGCTCAAGTTTTAAATCACACTGGAGCATTTCCAGCGGATTTTCCCCTATCATCAACTTCCCAAGATTTTGTAAGTTAGGCAGACCTTCAAGGAACAGGATGCGTTCGATGAGCGTGTCGGCATGTTTCATCTCGTCAATCGATTCGTGATACTCCTTTTCATTCAGCTTATGGAAGCCCCAGTTTTTATACATTCTGGCATGGAGAAAATACTGGTTGATTGCAGTGAGTTCGTTTTCCAGGGCCTTATTCAGGTACTCAATAACTTTGGTATCGCCTTTCATAGTAGTTACTCTTTGTTAGTGGTTAAAGAACAGGGAATTGCAGCAAGTTTGTAATTAGTAGATAAAGCCTCTATACATGACAAAAAAGCTAAAAACATTGCTAGGGTGTATTTTTGTCATTTCGAACGGCAGTGAGAAATCTTAAGTCACTGAAATTAAAGATTTCTCACTGCCGCTCAAAATGACAACGCATATTTTTCGTTATGTACGAAAAGAGAAATTATATATCGTAAAGTGCAGGGTTCAGATCGGTGTTAGTGTTAGATTGTGTTAAAGGCATTAATGCTATTTTGGCATTTGTGAGTCTGAAATGCTTCAATTAGGTTATTTCCTGGTATTTCATTGGTTTGAGTTGTAAGTCGGAAAATTGTTGAATCGGTATGATATTTTGCTCAAGTATAGCGATAACGTCCTTATTACATTTTCCACAATCTTTACCTAATCCGAAACAATGCGTCAGTTTCTTGCGCGTACACATGCCCTGATCAATAGCTGTCTTTATCTGCGAGTCGGTGACAGCTTTACAAACGCATATATACATCGTGATCTTTTTATCCTTAATGTAAGAGAAAATTATTAACGTCTTCGTCGTTGTACGGTTTGTGGATCGACCGTTATTTGGCGATAAATTTCTACTCTGTCACCGTCCTTAACCGGGGTATCCAGTGCTGCTATTTTTCCGAAGATTCCGACTTTCTGGCTGGTAAGGTTGATTTCAGGGTATAACTTTAGTAGCCCGGATAAATTAATGGTTTCTTCAATGGTACAGTGATCCGGTACTTCCAGGCGCATCCATAATTGTCTATCGCTTTCTCCGTAACAAACTCCGACGTTCATATTGGCTCCTTGTTTTATTCCTCTGTGGCTAAGGTGGGGATAGTTGTTTCTGTTGTGGTTGCTGATTTTATCTGTGCGATCTTTTGGTCAATAAGGCGTTTACCGACAATCAAAAATGCCAGCATAATGAAACCGCCGGGAGGTAGCGCCATTAATAGAAAGCCTTTGTAATTGGGGATGACGGTGACCTCCAGAAACCTGAATGATTCACCCAGCAATAATGATGCGTTGGCGAATAGCGTCCCTGTGGCACTAATTTCCCGTGCCGCACCGAGTGCCACCAACACGATAGTGAAGCCGATGCCCATCATTAAACCATCCCATAACGATTCTTTAACAGGTTGCTTGGATGCAAAGGCTTCAGCTCGGCCTAATAAGGCGCAATTAGTGACGATTAGCGCTATAAACAAACCCAGTACTTTGTAGAGTTCGTGTGCCCACGCATTCATAATAATATCAACGAGAGTAACTAAGGTGGCAATGAGCAGGACGAAAATCGGGATGCGGATTTCATTGGGGATTAAATGCCGTGTCAGTGAAATTAGGCCATTGGATGCGGTAATAACGACTAAGGTAGCCAAGCCCATACCCAAGCCATTGGTTGCCGTTCCAGTTACAGCCAATAAAGGGCAAAGTGCCAGATTTTGTCCAAACACAATGTTATTGTTCCAGATGCCGTCAGCAGCGATTTTTCGATAGGTTTCTGATAAGAACATGGCCTTCACCTTTACGGGTTAATTAGCTGGGCTTGATTCGCCTTGAATAACTGCAAGCCTCGATTAATGGCTTGCACCGATTTGCGAGGCGTTATGGTTGCACCGGCAAATTGGTCGAATTCGCCGCCGTCTTTTTTAACAGCCCATTGCACCGGAGTTAAGTTTTCTAAAGAACGACCAACAAAATTTAGTATCCAGTTAGATTTTGTTACTTCAATTTTGTCGCCAAGCCCAGGGGTTTCTTTATGGCTAAGTACCCGCACACCTAAAATATTGCCGTTGCGGTCGATGCCCATAATCATGTTGATAGCTCCAGAATAACCGTCTGGTGCGGTAAATTTATAACTTACCGCCGTGACGCTACCGGATTTTTTTGCAATATAAACTGTGGTTTTATCTACGCCTATATTAAATTCAGTGGATGGGATGGTTACCGTGTCTTGCAGCATATCGTTATCATGAAGATTGGCGGGTACGACTTCTTCCAATGACTTAACTAAATCTTCATCAAGCCGCTGCTGGATTGTGCCCTCTGTACTGCAATTGGTTACGCCAAGCAATACGCTGGCTATTAGGGCAAAGCCTGCTAGTATGCCTGTTTGAAATTCCAGTTTGGGTCTTAGATTTGCTAAATTGGAAGGTTGCAGCCAGCCTTTTAGGAATTCCTGAAAGGAAAATGCCTGGGCTTTCAAACGTTGGATGGTGGCCGGATCGATTTTCATTTGGCGTGTTCCGGCTTAAGGTTTAGGTATTTCAAGTGGTCTGCCTTTACGGTCACGGCCATAGATACGTGGGCGGATGTAGTGGTCAATCAAAGGTGTTGCTGCGTTCATCAATAAGACAGCAAAGCCAGCGCCTTCAGGGTAGGCACCCCAAGTGCGTATAACGAAGATCAATAGCCCACAGCCGGCACCAAACACCAATTGTCCTGTCGGCGTATTAGGTGAGGTCACATAATCGGTGGCAATAAAAAATGCCACGCACATCATTGCGCCAGAATTCAAATGTATCATCGGGCTTATGTAATGCTGCCCGTCAATCATATGGAAAATGCTAGCCAACCCCGCTACCGCTAACAATAAAGAAATGGGGATATACCACTGGATAATGCCTTGCCGAATTAACCAAGCCCCACCTAAGGCCAGCAACAACGTTGACGTTTCCCCTAGGCTACCACGCGTCCAGCCAATAAAATTAAGAAAGCCGGAATAATCTTTCAGGATGTCAGTGAGCAAACGGTTTTGGGAAAACTCGGTTTTGATATAACCCAATGTGGTCGCACCCGTACTTGCGTCTATATTCTTCAATCCAGAAAAGGTAATATGCCAACTTTCGGCAATGCCCGGCGACTGCGAGAAAAACAAAGGCGACACATTCGCCCAAGTGGTCATCTCGATGGGAAAGGAAATCAACAAAGCAACTCTCGCCAACATGGCAGGATTGAACAGGTTTTGACCTAGGCCGCCATAGACTTGTTTGCCTAAAATAATCGCCAACCCGGAGCCTACCACACCTATCCACCACGGAGACCAAGGCGGCAATGTCATGGCTAGCAGCCATCCAGTCAAGATAGCAGAGCCATCCATAATGACGGGTTTAGCAACTCGTCCTGCCATTCGTATACAAATGGCTTCAAATAGTACCGCCGATGACACAGTGATAACAAACAGGTTTAACGCAGGCCAACCGAAACACCAGATACCAAACACAGTCGCAGGTAACAACGCCAGCATGACTTGCCACATGATATAGCTGACACTGGATTTAGCACCGACATGTGCGCCGCTTGCTGGCTTGAGGTGTGTAATCATGCGACTATCTCTTGCTCGGCAGCTTTTAACCGCTCCCGTTCTGCCTTGGCGGCAAGCCTGGCTTGCTCTTCTTCGCGTTGTTGCTGGGCAATCCGTTCCATACGGGCATTGCGTGCATCCATCAAACGTTTATTTTGTTCGGCTTTATGCTGCGCCTGTTGTCTGGCCATGACTTCGCCAGAAGCATATTTAAAATACTGCACGAGAGGAATATTGGACGGGCAGATATAAGAGCAGCAACCGCAACTGATGCAGTCTTTTAAGCCTATATCGACTGCCGCATCCAGTTGGTTAACACGGATATTGTTCGCCATGTCCAAAGGCCGCAATCCTGCTGGACAGACGCTTACACAGGCAGCGCAGCGGATACAGGGTTGTTCTTCGGTGCTTTTTAGTTCACCCGCTGTCAGCGCCAAAATACCGCTGGTAGCTTTAACAGTAGGCAAGCCAGAGTGAGGTAAGGATTCCCCCATCATCGGGCCGCCCATCACAATCCGCGCGACTTCTTCTGAATTCACTTCACAAAAAGTAAATAATTCCGAGATTAACGTTCCCAAAGGCACTTCTACATTCATCGGACGCGTTACAGCCCCACCCGCCACTGTGATGACGCGGCTTACCAAAGATTGTCCATGTCGAATCGCCCTATGGACGGCATACGCAGTGCCGACATTATGGATGGTTACGCCGATTTCGGATGACCGGCAACCGACCGGGACTTCCTTCCCAGTCACATAACGGATCAATTGCCTGTCCCATCCCATTGGGTAACGGGTTGGGATTTGGATAACTTGAATCGTCTTAAAAGGCAATGCGGAAGTACGCATGGTATGGAAAGCTTGCGGTTTATTGTCTTCAATCGCAACTACGGCTTTTTCAGACCTCATGCCATGCAACATCAAGCGTATGCCATCAATGATCTCTTCGGCGCGTTCTTGCATTAATCTGTCATCACAACTCAGGTACGGCTCGCATTCTGAGCCGTTAATAATGAGAGTTTCAACATGGTTATCACGGCCCATGTTGAGTTTTACGGCAGTTGGGAAAGTCGCGCCGCCTAAACCAACAATACCGGCTGCACCCACCCGCAGGCTTATATCTTCGGGCTCTAACTGAAAGGGATCAATGGGAACTTCCGTGGAAATCCACTTATCTTTGCCATCTGTTTCAAGCACGATCATTCGGATCGGCAATGCTGACGGATGCGGAGCCGGATAGTCATTAACATCAAGAATAATGCCCGAACTTGGCGCATGGACTGGCGCGGAAATCACTCCCTGGCTATAAGCCAATAACTGGCCTTTTAAGACTTTATCACCAACCCTGATTAAAGGTTCTGCAGGCTTACCGACATGTTGCTGTAAGGGAATATATAGCTTTTTGGGTAATGGGAAGTTGTAAACGATGGCTTGTGTGGCGGTTGCTGCTTTTTTTTCCTCCGCGTGGACACCACCACGGATAAGGGGTTTCTTGAAGAAGCTTAGCATACGGCATTACCTGTTTCAGGCAAGGCGGGTTTAGCCCATCGCCAACTGCGTAACGTGACTTCAATCGGGTGCATTTGCAAGCATTCTGTTGGGCATACATCTACGCACTTCTTGCAAGCGATGCAGGCATCGGCAACAACCACATGGATTTGTTTGGGTGCGCCGATAATGGCATCGGTGGGACAAACTTTAAAGCAGCGGGTACAACCCGTGCAGGTGGCTTCGCTAACTCGGGCTACCAATAGTTCAGGTTCTTTGACTTCACTTAAGTCCAGATCCAAACCTAATAAAGCCGCAATTTGATTTGCCAAGGCGCTGCCACCTGGAGGGCAAATCGTGGCTGGTGCTTTTCCTTCAGCTAATGCTTCCGCAGCTGGCCTACAACCAGGAAAACCGCATTGTCCACACTGTGAGCCAGGTAACAAAGATTCCAGTTCGTCAACAATGGGGCTGCTTTCAACTTTTAAATATTTTCCGGCAATGGCCAGCAAAAAGCCCAAAAATAAACCTAATAAGGTTAAACTGAAAATCGCAGATATTACATACATAGCTCTTTCCTGTCCCTATTTGCTGTAAAGCCCTGCAAACCCCATAAACGCCAGCGATAAAATACCAGCCGTTATAAAGGCAATCGGAGTCCCTGCGAACAACACTGGTACTGCCATTAAAGCTAAGCGTTCACGCAATCCAGCAAACAGAACCATCACCAAAGTAAATCCGATAGCGGAACCAAAACCGAAAATCATGCTTTGCATAAAACCATATTGTTCTTGCACATTCAATAAAGCCACACCCAATACTGCACAATTAGTGGTAATTAACGGTAAGAAAATACCCAAGATTTGGTATAAAACTGGACTAGTTTTATGCACCACCATTTCTGTGAATTGTACTACTGCCGCAATCACCAAGATAAAGGCAAGAATCCGTAAGAATTGAATGTGCAATGGCGCTAGGATGAAATGCTCCAGCAACCAACTGGTCATTGCTGCCAACGTTAAAACAAACGTGGTGGCCAAGCCCATACTCAATGCCGAGTCCAGCTTTTTTGACACACCCATAAAAGGGCATAGCCCTAGAAATTTCACCAGGACTACGTTGTTGACCAAAGCCGTACCTAATAAAAGTAAAAGATAGTCACCCACTGTTTTTTCCAGGCTGTTGTAATGGCTGTTAGTCAAAATTACTGCATCAATTATGCCAACTCGAAAAATGTTCAGGCACAGCAAGTTTATCAACTGAGTGCGATGTATAAACACCCCAATTCGGTGCATAAAAACTGTTGTAAGTAATACATAGATACATCGACAAAAATGCGTGTGTCGTAAACCCCACAATTTCTTATTCGCCATAAACCCGCTTAGTTCGTAGCTTTGCTAATCAATTAAGTTTGAACTAAACAAAAAGCATCACGCCAACAACCTCACTTGGCATGAATGTTGGCGTTAAAATTGCTTTACAAATATTATAAATATCCCTATTACCGGGCATGACTTATGAAAAAGAACTCTTTGCGATTTTTGCAGACGCATACCAACATGGCGAATGTTATTGACGAATTGATGCCTAAAATTTTTGAAGGCGAACATAAAGATGTCCTCGGTAAAATACCCTACAACCTTTTTGTGGAAGCAGTTGAACAAGTACCGATAGCTATTTCTATCACCGATAAGAAAGCCAAAATTCTTTATGTGAATGAAGAGTTTATCAGGGTCACTGGTTACCAACCGGAAGATGTTTTGGGGCAAAACGAATCGTTATTATCCGACAAACATACCCCAAGGGATGTCTATCATAATTTATGGCGCACCATAAGCAGCAAGAAAGTTTGGCATGGAAAATTATGTAATCGACATAAATTTGGGCATCGTTATCTCGCTGAATTAACTATCGCCCCAATTTTAAACGAGCAAGATAAGATTACTCATTACATCGGTATGCACCGGGATATTACCGAATCTTATGAATCGGAAAAAAAAGGAATCAACCAAAAATTACTGATTGAGTCCGTCCTGAATGCATCACCCATAGCAATGGTGGTTATCGATAACGAAGACCGGGTGATTCTGGATAACCATAATTACAAGGCGCTAGTTAGCGATCTGGATAAAGGCGAGCCTGCCCATTATTTCTTACAGTTACTCAGGGATGAAATGGGCGATTTATGGGCTGAATTACAAGGTAAAGAGCAGGGTTTCAATAACCGTGAATATAAAGTGGAAACCAAGAGTGGGCAACGTACCCTCTGGTTTTCGTGTGCGGGTAATTGGTTTATTGAGAATGAAGTCAACGTCGATGCATTTTTTGAAAACACCCCAAAGCAATACCTTATATTGACGATAACGGACATTACGCGGCAACGCAAACACATAGAAGAACTGCACATACAGACATTAAAAGCCATGATGGCTGAAGATGAACGGGTACGGAGTATCAGGGAGACATTGCTGGGCGCAATGCACCAAATTCATCTCCCTATGAACCAAATTAGGGCGGCCGAACAAATTTTACGGCACAAACGGGACGACCAAAACGCTGGGCTGTTACAAATTTTGCAGGAAATCCAGCAGTCCGGTGAAGAAGCCGTAGCAACCATGCAAAAATGCATACCTGAAATACTGCAAACCGCCCTTATTCCGATTAACTTGAATCAAATTCTGCATGAAGTCCTGTTGCTAAGCCACCAGCGGCTTTGGAGCAATGGGATAGATGTTCATTGGATACCAAGTTCATCGTTGCCTAAGATGCTCGGATCTGAAAATCGACTGCGAATGTTATTTAAGCAATTGATTGATAATGCTATAGAAGCCCTCAGAGGATCCGACTCACAAAATCAACAACTTAAGATTACAACGGATCAGGATGCCGACCTGATCTATGTCAGCATTGAAGACAGCGGCCCTGGTATCCCCGTTGAAAAACGCGCAAAAGTATTCGAGCCTTTTTATAGCACTCGCTCTAAGGGTGGCACTCAGGCGGGTATGGGGCTAGTTATGGCAAAGGAAATTGTCATTCAGCATCAGGGTTTTATTGAGATAGATCCGAGTTTTGACCAGGGCTGCCGATTTAAAATCAGTTTCCCATTGCGTAGACACGTATCGAAGGAGTAATGGTCATGTCTGAGCGTACGCAACTCATCGAAGCTGAACTTGATACGTTGTACATCATCAGCCAGGTCTTAAACAGCACCCATGATTTGCAGGCAAAATTACAGGCTATTTTGGAGATACTGCATAAGCGGTCAGGGATGCATTCGGGAATGATAACGCTGCGTGAAATTGAAAGTAAGAGCATGATTTTGAGTGTCTTGCACACTAATGGTGCCAGTAAGTTTAGCGAGCCAGTCAGGTACAATCCAGGCGAAGGCCTGATGGGAGCCATCTTAGACGAGGGTAGCACCATCGTTGTAGATAAAGTTTCTGAAGAACCGCGTTTTTTAGACCGATTAGGCTTATACGATCCTGAATTGCCTTTTATTGGCTCGCCTATTTATATCGAAGAAGGCGATACCATCGGTGTGCTTGCCGCCCAACCGGATAATAACCAGTTTTTAGGTGAGCGCGCCCGCTTTATGGAGATGATAGCCAACTTGATTGCACAAAGCGTCAAGATGTTGCGCTTAATCGAACGTAAACAGCGCCACCTCCAAAGCGAACGCGACCAGCTCAAACAGGCGTTGATCAAAAATTATAGTTTTGAAAATATTATAGGTCATTCGCCGCCGATGTTAAGGGTGTTCGATCTGATCCGTCAGGTGGCCAAATGGAATACGACGGTGTTAATTCGCGGCGAATCAGGTACGGGGAAAGAAGTCGTCGCCAATGCTATTCACTTTAACTCGGGCTGTGCCAACGGTCCTTTTTTGAAACTGAATTGTGCGGCGTTGCCAGATACTTTATTGGAGTCGGAATTATTCGGTCATGAAAAAGGCTCGTTTAGCGGTGCAATCAGTCAACGCAAAGGCCGTTTTGAACTGGCTGATAACGGAACCCTGTTTCTCGATGAAATCGGTGAGATTTCCGCCTCGTTCCAAGCCAAATTACTGCGCGTCTTGCAGGAAGGTGAGTTTGAGCGCGTGGGTGGAACGCAAACCATAAAAGTCAACGTCCGCATCATTGCCGCAACTAACCGTAACCTTGAAGAAGAAGTTACCGAAGGCAAATTCAGGGAAGACTTATATTATCGTCTTAATGTCATGCCAATCCAGATGCCGACCTTACGCGATAGGGCAGAGGATATTCCTCAGTTATCCGAATTTTTGCTCGACAGGATTTCCGAGCAACAAGGTGGGCGGCCTTTAGAAATAAAGGATAGCGCCATCCGCATACTCATGAAACACAACTGGCCGGGCAATGTCCGCGAACTGGCAAACCGACTGGAACGCGCTGCCATCATGAGTAAAAACGGTATCATCGACCGGGATGTCATGGTCAACACTGGTCTGGAAGATGAAATCGGCATTGGCATTAGTTATCAAACGCAAAAAGTACCCACGATTGATTTTAATGATGAAAACATGGATGACCGGGAACGGGTTATTGCTGCCTTGGAACAAAGCGGTTGGGTACAAGCTAAAGCTGCCCGCCTGTTAAATATGACGCCGAGGCAAATCGCGTATCGTATTTTGACGCTGGATATTACCATGAAGCAAATTTAAAGAAACTTTGAACAAGTTGATTCCATTCATGGTTCGACTAGCTCACCACGAACGAAATCAACACTAACCACCGTTCGTCCTGAGCTTGTCGAAGGACAATACAGAGATGTCTTAAAAAATCTGGAGCAACAATGACCATCTTATACGTACAACACGACTACGCCGTCTTCGGCTTTGGTGAAACCGAGGAAGAAGCCATTGCTATGGCGGCAGAATGGCTGACCGATGCAACTGGCAAACAAGGCTGCTCAATAGACTATGCAGAAAGCTTATTAGTAGCCAACCCCCAAGCTGGGCAAATGACGCTCTACGAAACGGATGAAACGATCCCGCCCGATGCAGAAAACTGGGGTGGTGAAGAGCTTTTGGACTGGTATCATGATGTAGCTTGAGGATTGTTGTAACGTATAAGCGGTCTTGAACCAGTTCCATTGTTCTTATTACGTTATTTTTCAATTGCAAATTGTGTTTGCTGGTGGTTGTCACGAGCACTCGTTATTCATTGGGTTAAAGCAATCCGTTTCTCAAAACGCGGTATAATTTGATTTAAGCAAACTTCAAATGATTGCAAAGCCATGAGTATTGATTATCACAACATGATTACCATTGAACCCGGTAAACGAAGCGGTAAGCCGTGCATTAGAGGTTTACGGATTACTGTTTATGATGTGCTTTCCTGGCTGGCCGACGGCATGAGCCGTACTGAAATTGTCGAAGACTTCCCGGAATTAACGGATGACGATATTACTGCATGTCTGCAATATGCAGCCGATAGGGAACATCAGTCCGTAACGATTAAAGGTTTATGAAGTTATTGCTGGATGAAAACCTGTCACGGCGAATAGTACCCTTCATCCAAGAGAGTTACCCCGGCTCAACGCAAGTGGCTTTAATCGGTCTGGAACGAGTTGATGATAGAGTTATTCGCAAATATGCCATTGATAACGATTACATAATCACTACCAAGGATGCCGATTTTTACGAAATGAGCCTGATCCACGGGCAACCTCCAAAAATTGTTTGGCTCAAAATGGGCAACCAATCGAAAACGGCGACCATCAAGACCTTATTAGATAATCAGCAAGCCATTGAACAAGCATTAATTTTCGACAATAAAGCCTGTATTGAGATTGTCTAGTCCTAAATTTTCCCTCCCCTCCAATCCATCATGAAGGGTCGATCCATGATTTACCTAGGCCCTTAAAATGACAGATTGGACACAAGACAGGAAAGCGCAAATTGCCTATTCCTACGAACGTTTTGCACAAGCTAAAATCTTTGTGTTCCGTAAATGGTGTGATCAGGCAAAAGCTCGGGGGTTGCTACCTCCCGCTGACCTTTCCGGTTCGTGTAAGTACGGAAGCTTGTTCATGAACCAGGTTTTCGGCGGTGCGATATACGGTCATTATGAACATCAATACAATATTATCGGCGGACGCATTGTCGATCTTAGCCACGATGCCATTGATGTCGGCAGAATCACCAATCCCTACCTTCATGAACCGGATTTTTTTGCTATTCCGGAGAAGCGGGCTTCACTTAATAAGTGTCTGCCGAGGGTTGAAGGTTGGGTTGTTGAGTTTTTGGCGGAGATAGAGGTTTCGGAAGTTTAGTTTTATATGGACTACTTACTACAGTATTCCTCTCCCTTGTGGGAGAGGGTAGGGTGAGGGGTTTTTTTTGTGTCGCTAACGCGACGATTAATTTAGATGCCGGTTCCCGCACCGGCGGGCGGAATACTTTCTTTTGCGTTGCCAAAAGAAAGTATTCAAAGAAAAGGCAACCCGGATGCCGCTTATTTCCTGCGTTCCTCAGTTTTGACGGGGGTTGCCGGAAGGGATATCCCTATCCCTCCGGCAACGTGCGGCATCCCTGCCGCACCCCTTCGGGCAATTCCCGCCAAAACCTCCGGTACTCGGCGCGGCATTACGGGAGTGGGTGACAAATTGTAGGTTGGGGTGAACTTGTGAACCCCAACCTACCGCGCTAAAAATCTAAAATTTCATTTTCGATACGTTCTGAAGCTATTAAATTACTTTCAATGTTAATGATTTCTTGAGTTAATGAGGTCTTTTCTAACTCAGCTGAAACATGGAGGCAAATATCTTTTTTAAGGTTAACCTGGTCTAGTAATAAAGATATTTTCAAGATATAAATTCTATCGTCTTGGTTATAAATCTCATAAGCGTTTTGATCACAATAAAATAAAAATTCAGCTAGTTCAGCCTTCTTAGCTTTTAAGTATTTATATAAAATGTTTCTTACATAACTTGAATATTCTTTATAGATTGCAGTAGTGTAAATATCGCCCCAGTATGCACGATGTAAATTTCCATCCTCATCGATGCTTAATTTCGAATCAGTGCCGATAAGTTCTAATAAAGAAGAGTAAGTAATTTTAATTTTTTTATTTTTATCTAGACCAAGAGCTTTCTTTTTTAGAGGTAATAAAAACGATTTTTTGTACCCTCGATCATCAATGGTTTCTAAAAATGACAAAACGTTTTGCCACTTTGTAAATTCATCAAAATTCTTGGAAAGGTTGCTATAAAATTTAAACCTTTTTCCTTCATCAATTTTAGAAATAAAAACAGCCGCGAAATACTCTTGAATACTTTTGTGGGAAAATGAAAAGTCATCAAAACCATCAGGTATAATGAGCGCTGTTATCTGAGTCAAATCATCAATCAATTTATCTTCCAGATTTTCATCGATTCTCTCATGCTTTGATGCAAGATCTAGAAACTCACGAAATTTTGATGAACTAAATCTGGTTTTGTTATTATTAAGTGATATAAAACTAAAAGCTTCAAAGAGCCTTTGCATTTGATAATCAGTAAGTTTAGATTTTCTTTCTCTTTCATAACCAATTTTCATGCGATCATGTCGATAAAGCATAGTTGGAAAGATTAAACTATAAAACTCAGATAAACTATCAGGTCTAAATTGTCTAGCGTTATAAGTAATAGCAAATAAAGTGAGAAGCAATGGGGTATTTGTAACCTCTGCTAAGAATTTACTTTCAATCAAAATATCGATGATTTCTTTTGCTTGTTGTTGGTTATTATATAAATGATTGATAAATGCGTGCTGCTGTTCGAGATTTAGATAAGAAATTTTATATTTATTAAAATAAACTGATGATCCCATTCCCGAATCTGGTCGAGAAGAAACAATAATTTTTAAATCAGGATAAGTTCTTGCAATTGTTTCTAAATCGCGTGAAATTTTTTGCCTAGCTAAGTTTGGAATTTCATCAAATCCGTCAAGAATAAACAATAGTTTTTTTGATTGAGCTAAATAATCAAAAAGGATGTCATCTAATTCAACACCAAATTCATTTATTTGATCGAATAATTCTTCCCTTAGGCTTTTTTCATACTTTAAGTATCTAAACTCGATAAAAATAGGTATGTAATGCGGTCTCTCCCCTTCACGCAAACAGAGATGCCTAAGATACAATGACTTTCCTTGTCCTGGCCCTTCCCTCAATTAGGATATGATTTGAGATAAAATCTTCCACTGATTGAAAAATTCCCGCATCATTTAATGATATTGCACTTTCAATGAAAATATCTTTCAGTTCCATAATTGAATCAGGATTTAAAATTGTCTTAACTTTCCCGACTCTAGCAATATTTGTCTTTAGCTTTTCAAGTTTGTTAATTGAAAAAACTTCAGCTATTTTTTCTTTTAGCTTATCTTGTGCAGCATTAATTAGTTCATTTATGACATTATCTAAGCCTCCTGTTGCTTTTTTGATTAGCTGTTCAAGCATTTTATAATTCCGTGATATTTAATAATTTATTTAACTGCTTTTGGTGTTAATTCCCGTTATGCCGCGCCGAGTACCGGAAGTTTTGGCGGAAATAGCCCGAAGGGGTGCGGCAGGGATGCAGCACGTTGCCGGAGGGATAGGGATATCCCTTCCGGCAACCCCCATCAAAACTGAGGAACGCGGGAAATAAGCGGCATTCGGATTGTCTTTTCTTTGAATACTTTCTTTTGGCAACGCAAAAGAAAGTATTCCGCCCGCCGGTGCGGGAACCGGCATCAAAAACAACCGTCGCGATAGCGGCACAAAACTCACTAACGGCATAACTCTACGCCCGAATTATAGCCCAATTAACCTAAAACTAAACTTTCCTAATCGCCCCCTGATAATCAGCACTCAAAGGCGGTTCGAGACCCACCTTTGAGAAATAACTCACCTAAGCAACAATCCCTGAATCTTGTTGAAATGCTGATCTTTTGTATAGATTGGCATGCCGTGTTGAAAAGCGACGGCGGCAATCCAGATGTCGTTGGTTGGGATGGGTGTGCCATTACTTTTTAGTTGGTCGAGAATTAGGCAGTAAAACTCGGCTGTCCTTTCATCAATACCGTATAACGTCACTCTGGGCGAATCAAGGAACTGGTTGAGTTCCTTGCGATTGGTTTTTTCTTTATTTCCTGCCTTAAAACCGGAAAGCAGTTCACCAATTGAAATTGCGCTAATGCCAATATGGGCGACTTGTTGAAGAGTCTTGATTATTTCGGCATCGCCACGCATGGCATGGGAGTAGATATTGGTATCAATCAATAAGGCGTTCATTTCCAAAGTTCGTCATCTATCTGCGATTCACTGTCAATTTTCGCTTGGATTTGCTGAAACTCACTATCCGTCCACTGACCAAACAGAAAATCCAAATCATGGTATTCCTGGGTGAAAAGTTTCTTTTTGTGGTGGCCTGTATGTTCTTTCAATACATCAAGCACCAATTGATTGACACTCTTGCCACTTTCTTGCGCTTGTTGTTTAAGTGTCGTTGCCAAATCTTGGTCGATCCCGCGTATAGAGAGGTTGCTCATGTTAACTCCTTAAGCTATATGAATGCAGTATGCCAGCATATTATGAGTGCATTAGTGACTTGTCAACAAGGAATCAGATTTCAGATATTTTTATAATTAAGCCCTCTAAACGACAAAAAATCTGGAACCATTATGTCGGATTAATTATTGTCATTTCTCCCGTTGGTCGAAATGACGGCGTGCATTTTTGTCATGTATAGAGAGTAAATCTATTGTTCTATTCATTACAAAACGCAAAAAATTGACTGTTGCGTTTACAACACGTTTGCAGCAACTGCACTTACCTATAAAAATAATAACAATATAAAACAATAATTTAAAATTATATGGTGGCGTTGGCACAGCCTGTGCTTTTACTTTTTGTAAATGCAACTTACGAGGTCAATCCGATGCAATTGCCAGTATTAAACGATGCCCCCGCAGCAAAAGGCGGCTGCTCTGCAAGCTCCTGCGGTACCACCGATAATCAAATGGACTCGCTGCCGGATTCGATTCGGGAAAAAGTGCAGAACCATCCCTGTTATTCGGAAGATGCCCACCATTATTTTGCCCGGATGCACGTTGCCGTGGCTCCTGCCTGTAATATCCAATGCCATTACTGTAACCGTAAGTACGATTGTGCAAATGAATCGCGTCCTGGTGTGGTATCCGAATTACTAACCCCCGATCAAGCCGTTAAAAAGACGATGGCGGTTGCGGCGAATATTCCGCAAATGACCGTATTAGGTATCGCAGGCCCTGGTGATCCATTAGCTAACCCAGAACGTACGTTTGAAACGTTCCGCCGTTTAAGCGAAGAAGCGCCCGATATTAAATTGTGTGTGTCTACAAATGGCTTGGCTTTGCCCGATGCGGTTGAGGAATTATCCAAGCACAATATCGATCACGTCACCATCACCATTAATTGTGTAGACCCTGAAATCGGCGCGAAGATTTATCCGTGGATTTTCTGGAAAAACAAACGCATTAAAGGCAAAAAAGGCGCAAAAATCCTAATTGAACAACAGCAAAAAGGTTTGGAGATGCTGATTGCCAAAGGCATTCTGGTTAAGGTTAATTCGGTGATGATTCCCGGTGTTAACGACCAGCATTTGGCGGAAGTCAGTAAGGTGGTTAAGTCCAAAGGTGCATTCCTGCATAACGTAATGCCGCTTATTGCCGAAGCCGAACATGGCACTTTCTACGGTGTAATGGGACAGCGCGGCCCAACGCCAGATGAATTGCAAGACCTGCAAGATAGTTGCTCAGGCGATATGAACATGATGCGCCATTGCCGCCAATGCCGCGCCGATGCGGTGGGTATGCTGGGTGAAGATCGCGGTGATGAGTTTACACTGGACAAGATCGAGGATATGGAAATTGATTATCAGGCGGCGATGGAAAAGCGCAAGGTCATTCATCAAGCCATCCAGGAAGAAATGGACAGCAAACGTTTGGAAAAATCCGCAAAAGCTGCACAACATAAAGCCGAGCCCAAGCTTGCGACACGCCCGGTATTGATGGCCGTCGCTACCAGTGGCCAGGGAGTTATCAATGTGCATTTCGGACATGCCAAGGAATTCCTGATCTATGAGGCCTCGCCAGACGGTGTGCGATTTATTAGCCATCGTAAAGCCGATCAATATTGTGGCGGTGACACGTCTTGTGGTGATGGTGAAAGCGTATTGCAAGTGACTGTCCGTGCATTGGCGGGCTGTGAAGCGGTGTTGTGTTCCAAAGTCGGTTACGAACCTTGGGAAATGCTCGAAACTGCTGGAATTATGCCTAATGGCGAACATGCCATGGAACCTATTGAAGAAGCAGTTATGGCAGTTTACAAGGAAATGGGGGCGGCGGGTAAATTGGATGCAATGCCTGAAGCAGTTAGGGCAAGTGCATAGTATTAGTCGCCTAACTTAAGTAGTGCAAAGCCCTCTTCAAAGGTATGCCTACATGGATGTAGGTAAGTAGAGCAACGCAGGAGCAGTTGCCGAGAGGGTTGGGTGAGGGGAAATCAATATAGGAAGAATTCCTTTATCACCCTCATCCCAGCCTTCTCCCTTAGGGAGAAGGAGAGATCACACCTGTTGGGTTACGCTACCAACTCACGGTTCAGGAGTTTGTTATGGCAGTAAAAATTATTGAGTCTTGCGTTAATTGTTTTGCGTGCGAACCGGTTTGTCCCAGTAATGCCATTTACGAAGCCAAACCGCATTTTTTGGTTGACCCTAAAAAATGTACCGAATGCGAAGGGGACTTCCCTGATTTTCAATGCGCCAGTATTTGCCCGATAGAAGGTGCGATATTGAACTCACTGGGCGAGGCGATTAATCCGCCTGGTTCGTTAACCGGTATTCCGCCAGAAAAAATGGCCGAAGCCATGGCTGAGTTACAGTCGCATTAACAGGCCAATGGCAATGGTCTATTTTTACGAAAAGCCAGGATGTATTAACAACACCCGGCAAAAGAAACTGTTAGAAGCAGCAGGCCATCAGGTTGTATCAAAGGATCTATTGACCGAAAACTGGCAACCAGAACACTTGCGCCCATTTTTCGGCGCATTGCCAGTGCGGGATTGGTTTAATGTCAGCGCACCTGCAATCAAACAGGGCGAAGTTGAACCCGATAAGCTGACTGAGCAGGAAGCCTTAGCATTGATGGTAGAAAACCCCTTGTTAATCCGTCGCCCGTTAATGCAAGTCGGCGATGGTCTAATGGCTGGCTTTGACCAAACAGCGGTGGCCAAGTGGATCGGCTTAGAAGTCACGGACACAACTGATATGGAAACCTGTCCCAAGACGCTTGCGCAAACAAGTTGCGGCCATGAGTAAGCCACCTGTCTTAACAATAGATGGAATACCTCAGGCAGTTAGTCTATCTGATCGCGTCCATTGGATTGGTGCGCTCGACCCGACACTACGTAACTTTGACATCATATTAAAGACCGCCAATGGCACCAGCTACAACGCCTATGTGGTCAGGGGTAGCGAAGGCGTAGCGATTATAGACACGGTGAAGGAAAACTTTGCTGACGATTTTTTCGCCCGTTTGGAGATGGTCGCACGCTATGAAGAAATTACAGTCATCGTCCTGAATCATTTGGAACCCGACCATACCGGTGCGCTGCCGGAACTGATGCGCCGCGCACCACAAGCGCAGCTTTACATATCGCAGAAAGCGCAATCGATGCTCAAAGCGCTGTTAAAACAGGATGACTTTAAGTTCACTCCGGTTCTGACGGGTGACAAAGTATCGTTGGGTGATCGCACCCTAGCGTTTTTACACACGCCCTATTTGCATTGGCCAGATACCCAATGCACCTATTTGGAAGAAGAACAAACCCTATTTTCGGGCGATGTATTTGGTTGCCATTATTGCGATACGCGGTTGTTCAACGATGAAGTCGGTGATTTCCGTTTCTCGTTTGAATATTACTATGCCCACATCATGCGGCCATTTAAGGACTATGTGAATCGTGCACTCGATTTAATCGAACCGTTATTACCGCTTAATAAAATCGCACCCGCCCACGGCCCATTATTACGCGACCAACCGCAACGGTATGTTAAGCGTTATCGGGAATTATCCCTGTCGCCGTTACACAGCGAAATCAGTACTGGCGAAAAAACTTTGTTGATTTTTTACATCAGCTCATATGGCAGTACCCGGCGGATGGCTGAAGCTATTTATGAGGGAGCAATGGGCGTAGAACATGTCCGGGTGTCGTTATATGACTTGGAAGGCAGCGAAATCGCACCGTTCGTGGACTTAATAGAAGGTGCGGACGGCATCCTGTTTGGTACACCGACTATTAACGGTGATGCGGTTAAACCGGTATGGGACTTATTGTCCTCTCTGGTCGTGATCAATCTCAAATCCAAGTTGGGAGGCGTATTCGGCTCTTATGGCTGGACTGGAGAAGCCGTGAAAATGGTTGAAGACCGTTTACGCGGCCTCAAATTACGTGTCCCCATTCCGGGACTACGTCTGAAGTTAATTCCGACCGATGAAGAAATCATCATCTGCCGAGAATTCGGGCATGAATTGGCACAAGAGCTTATGGGGTTAAGGCAACCCAAAGTGATTGATATGGCCGATCTTGCTTAATAATTTTTTTTAACATAGGAGAATAGCAAATGCCAAAAGCATCAATTACCTTTGAAGACATCAACGTTACCGTCAACGCACCTGCGGGAACTCGGCTGATCGAAATTTCCGAAAAAGTGGGATCAGGGATTGTTTACGGTTGCCGTGAAGGCGAATGCGGTACTTGTATTACCAAGGTCACTTCGGGTTGGAAAAACCTGACTGAACCTTCTGTCTTGGAAGATAAAGTCCTGCGTGAAAATATGGCAGGCAAACATAACCGTCTGGCTTGCCAAGCGCAGGTGTTGGGCGGAGAAATCAGCATCAGGCCTGTTTAAGTGCAGATTTTAAATTACCTATAACTCATTCTATAAGGAGTCAATCATGGCTTTAGTTACTTTTTCAAATCCCGAATATCGGGATAAAACCGTTTATGCTGTCGCTGGCAGCCATACCGAATCCCTTCTTAAACTGGCGCGGGAAAATAAAATCCCCATTAATTATGAATGCCAGGATGGGGAGTGTGGCACGTGCCTGGTCAAAGTCAGCAGTGTTGACCAAAAGCACCAGCGCATGGGTGGGCCATTAACTGAAAAAGAAAAAGAAGTACTGCGTGTTAGCGGCAAAATTAGCAAGGAAGAAATGGAGAAAATGATTGTGGATGACCTGCCCTCCCCTTGGCGTCTGGCGTGCCAAATGATCGTCAGGGATGAAGATATTCTGGTCGAATACTAACGATGTCGGCAGCTCCGCAACTTCAGGATAGCCGGGAACAGGTCTACAAAGGGATCAAACCGAAGTTATCAACAAATCCTAACCGCAATTGGCTGGCTTACATGATAGCCAGTTGGTCTGTTGGGCAGGGTGTGTTACCTGATTATCTTGGGTTGGAAGAAGGGCAGTTTTATGCGTTGAACAAACATTTTTTTTCAGAATGTAAATTGCCTGAGCGAGCGGCATCAGGCAGTAAATTGGACTTTAGCAGAATGCTGGAAAAAGCTGATCTGGTTAATCTGCTAAAGCATTACGCTAGGCCAGAAACGCTTGAAAGTGACTGGATGATTTCCATAATCGTTGCCGGATGTTTGGGCAGCGATCATCTATGGCAGGACTTAGGCCTTTGGTCGCGCCCACAATTGAGCGCGATGTTGCACTACAATTTCCCCGAATTGGCGGCAAAGAATGACAAAGACATGAAATGGAAAAAGTTTCTGTATAAACAGCTTTGCGAAGCAGAAGGCTTGTATCTATGCCGTGCGCCTTCATGTGAGGTTTGTATCGATTATCCTAAATGTTTTGGTTCCGAAGAGTAGGTTTAACTATTTAATGTTTTTCGCAAGACAATTGATTTTACTGTCATTTCGACCATAGGGACGACTGCATGGAAGCAGGAGGTAGGGTAACGCAGGAGCAGTTGCCGAGAATCTTTTAGGCGCTGAAAGATGGACAAGCTCTAAGATTCCTCGCTTTACTCGGAATGACAAACTATGCTGAATAGTTGCGGATAGTTTTAGTTACTATGTTTGCGCGGGTTCGTTAGGATGAAATGTGCGTAGAATCCCGGCAAAAAAGAAAAGGGTTGTTAAGAATTTTCATTAGCGACACATTGTTAATCATGCTAACTATACGAACCGCAAACCCATCTGACATTGCCCAACTTGTTGCATTATTACAAGAGCTATTCACCATCGAAAAAGACTTTGTTTTTGACCCTATAAAACAAACGAATGGCTTGGGTCTACTGTTAAAAAGCGATAAGGATTGTATCCTAGTGGCGGAATCAAGCAGGGTTAACAAAGTGGTGGGGATTTGCACAATCCAAACCTTAATTTCAACGGCGGAAGGCGGGCAAGTCGGTTTACTTGAAGATTTGGTTGTTGTGGCTGGTTTTCGTCATCAAGGCATTGGTTCAAAACTGCTTGCCGAGGCTGTTTATTGGGCTGAGTGTCAAGGGCTTAAACGCTTGCAATTATTGGCTGATAAAAACAATCTGACCGCGTTGAATTTTTATGAGAAGCAGGGGTGGCTATCGACCGAGCTGGTTTGTTTGAGAAAGCGTTAGCATAAACCCAATGCGTTGTAGTCGTTAAGAGCTGACAGCACTTTTAGAATGAGCGCACTTCGTACATGACATAAAATCTAAAAATATTACACCAATTGTATTGTTGTCATTTCGACCATTGGGAGAAATACTAAATTTCAGCAGCTTAAGATTTCTCACTAGCGTTCGAAATGACACCGATTATTTTTTGTCGCTAACAGAGATAAATGTGGATTAATGCTGAGGAATTGAACCAAGTATGACGGCATTGCTTTTAAAAACCGCATAAGTTGATATACCCAATTTTAAATCCAATGATTCGGCACTGACCTGAGTTAGCGTAGCAGTAAGGCTTTCGCCACCGGGAAGCTGGATCACAGCTTCTGAATCCACGCCGTCATGTTGAACACGGATTACCTTACCTTGCAAACAGTTCCGTGCTGACAAAATATGGCTGACAGGATCAGTGACAACGATAATCTCCGTGGCATTAATCAACAATAACACATCGCTGCCGACACTGAGATCAAGTTGCCTTAACTCCGATAAAGTGAGGGTTGCAACAATCTTTTCCCCACCTTTCAATTCGACGAATACTTCTGCATTAATGGCGCTGGTATCAATAGAGGTTATTACACCAAATAGCTGATTAGTAGCGCTGGTTTTGATTGCCAACCGTTTAAGTAGTAAATGGACATCAGGATCGTCAGCCAAGTTTCGATTGAGTTGTTGTAAGAATTTGTTGTGCTGCTGTTCCAAGCCATTGAATAGCTTTAATAGAGCATGGCCTGCAGTGGTTAATTTCGTCCCGCCGCCTTTGCTACCGCCTGTTGCTGTGGCAATCAATACTTTAGGGGCAAGATTGTTGGCACGCTCTATCATCTGCCAAGCACCCTTGTAGCTTAAGCCAATTTCCTTGGCAGCTTGATTGATGGAGCCGCTTTGCTCGATTGCCCTCAGCAAGCTGATCATGCGACTGTCGAGTGAACCAGCCAAGCGTAACTCACCCTCGACCCAAGAGGGGCTTATGCCGTCATTTGATTCTTTCGTCATGTCAATATCTAAAAATATGAGGTATCAAATTAGTCAGGTCTCTTTCTGGTGCAAGCATTATTTCCCTAAAAGAAACGTGCTGTTTTTATATTTCGTTATTTACTTTTATACATAACGAAATATACTAGCCCTGAGGCTTCCCGAAGACGAATGAATTTCATTTTTGAGCTGCCCAGTAAAATGTATTTTGATATAGGTCATGCGTTTTTTGCAAAACAGATTTTTTGTTGCATATAGTCTTAACGGCACAATCAATCTGAACTTACCGCTTTAACAAGTATTGAAAAATACAAACATAGGCCAGCCATTATTGAGGTATTGATATGAAAGCCAGTGCACGTAATCAGTTTAACGGAACAGTCAGTGAAGTGCGTATTGGTTCGGTGAATACCGAAGTCCATCTTCTCTTGAAAGGTGGCGAAACTATCGTTGCTACAATTACTAAAGAATCTGCCGAAACGATGGGAATTAAGACTGGCAAAGAAGTGATCGCTTTGGTTAAGGCACCGCAAATTATCATTGTCAGCGATTTCGGCGGCTACCGGATTTCGGCAAGAAATCAATTACTGGGTACAGTAATCCAGATTAAGCCTGGTGTAGTCAATGCCGAAGTCGATATCGAGTCAAAAGGTGGTGAGCAGATTGCTGCTACGGTTACCAATGACAGCGTTGAAACCTTGGGTTTGTGTAAAGGCCAGCCGGTCACTGCTATTTTCAAGGCTGGGGTAGTCATTCTGGCTGTTGCTGATTGATTGCTGGCTTAACGCCTTCGTTTAAATAAACGCTATTGGCGTACCTACCCTGCTAATCCTATAATGACGCAAAGAAACCAAGCCCCAACGAGCGCTGCCTGTTACGTGCTTAATGCAGTCATTGCCTGTAGCTTGTACACAAGTAACAGCGATAATGCACAGGCAGCGGAAAAGAAGACCTATAGCAAACCGCCCTTTGCCGCATTTTCTAGCCAAATGACAGACGGCTTAAGCGGGGGCGGCAAATATGAAAAGCCGGTCTGGAATCTGCACGATGCCTTGCAACTTCCCGAGTGGTTATCCCTCTCCCTGGAACACCGTACCCGTTATGAAACCCTGGACGGTTGTTTCAGGGGTGGATGTAAAGGCGGCGACCAGCAAATCCCCTTGCAGACCGATGTGTTTCTGGAAGCACGCTGGAATGGGTTCAGGTTGGGTGGAGAATTTCTGGATGCCAGACAATTCGATGCTGATAAAGGCTCTGGGATCAATAACACGCATGTTGATACCGCCGATTTCATCCAAGGCTATCTCGCCTATGCCGATCAGAATATCAACTACAGCGGTATCGGCGGCGAGGTGATAGTCGGACGGCAAACCTTGAATTTCGGTAGCCGCCGTTTGGTCGCCCGTAATGTATTTCGTAACACCATTAACAGCTTTACCGGGGCGCGTATGCATCTCACGGATTACAACAACTGGCAGCTTAATATTTTTACTGCGATGCCAGTTTTACGTTTCCCCACTGATACCGAACAATTGTTGAATAATCGCCAGCAATGGGATGAAGAAGATACCCATACCTGGTTTTCCGGCGCTTTTTTTGAAGCGTTCGATATTGCCTGGAATATCAACGCCGAACTTTATCTCTATCATCTGGACGAAGGCGATAGCACCAATAACCAAACCCGCAACCGCCGATATTTCACCCCTGGCTTCCGTTTTTATATTAAACCGACGGCAGGTGAGATTGACTTTCAAACGGAAACGATCGGTCAGTTCGGTACCGTCCGTGGCAGCACAGATAAAACTGACGGCAAAAACCTAGACCATGCCGCCTGGATGCAACACGCCGATGTCGGTTATACCTTCGATCATCCGTGGACACCGCGTCTGGCCTTTGAATACGATTACGCCAGCGGCGATAAAAATCCGAAAGACAACCACGACCAGCGTTTCGACACTCTATTTGGTGCTCGCCGCTTTGACTTTGAACCCACCGGCATTTACGGCGCGTTCGCCCGTAGCAACATCAACACGCCGGGTTACCGGATTACGGTGAATCCCCGTTCCGATGTTCAACTGGGTGTCAGCCACCGGGCTTTCTGGCTGGCATCCGATACGGATGCATGGACGACCACCGGCACGACCGCGTTACGCGACAAAACCGGCAAAACCAGCAACCACATAAGCCAGCAACTGGAGCTGACTGCCCGCTACGATTTAAACAGCAGCCTGAATTTTGAAATTGGCTGGACGCATTTGTTTAAGGGCGACTTTGCCAAAAATGTACCCAATGCCCCGGCTGGCAAGGATATTGATTACTTCTATGTACAAAGCCTATTACGTTTTTAATTAACCAGTGGAGAATACTATGCAGTTAACGCAGTTGAAACGCCTATTTATCATATGTTTGTTGTTGACGTTCAGTTTGAATTCGCAAGCGGCGACGGTGTTAGTGGCGGTAGCATCCAACTTCACCAAACCCATGACTGAAATTGCCGAAGCATTTGAAAAAGCTACCGGCCACAGCGCTAATTTAGCGTTTGGTTCTTCGGGTAAGTTTGTTTCGCAACTTGAGAACGGCGGACCGTTCGAAGTATTTTTAGCGGCGGATACCAGCAATCCGATTAAACTGGAAAAATCCGGTTTGGCCGTTGACGGTAGCCGCTTCACTTATGCAATCGGCAAACTTGTCCTGTGGTCTAGTCAGGCTAATTATGTCGATGCTCAAGGGCAGGTTCTAAAGGCTGGCAAATTCAAACATCTAGCACTAGCTAATCCCAAATTAGCGCCGTACGGCGCGGCAGCAATGGAAGTCATGAAAAACCTGAAAGTGCTGGATAAATTGCAGCCGTTGTTCGTTCTAGGCGAAAATATTGCCCAGACCTACCAGTTCATCAGCACTGGAAATGCCGAACTGGGCTTTATCGCGTTATCGCAGGTCATCGGTAAAGACGGTAAAATTACGGAAGGTTCCGGTTGGATTGTGCCTAGTAACCTGCATAAGCCTATCCTTCAGGATGCGATATTGTTGAAAAAAGGTGCCGAGAATCCGGCAGCACCTGCTTTGCTGAATTTTTTAAAATCACCGGAAGCACAAGCGATTATCCGCAAATACGGTTACAACATAGCTGGACAGCCTTGAAGCCATGTTAAGCGCTGCCGACATAGCGACTTTGTGGCTGACCTTCAAGGTCGCCAGCATCGCCACAATAATAATGTTGTTGCTCGGCACGCCACTAGCCTGGTGGCTGGCGCGTACTGAGTCTCGCTGGAAAGTTGTCTGTAACGCCATGGTCGCTTTACCGTTGGTGTTACCACCAACAGTGTTGGGTTTTTATCTGTTGGTATTAATGGGGCCAAACGGGTTAATTGGTAAATTGACATCTGAATTAGGCCTGGGCACATTACCGTTTACCTTTCCCGGTTTGATCGTGGCATCCGTACTGTATTCCCTGCCCTTTGTTGTGCAGCCTTTACAAGCCACTTTCACCAGCATTGGCAAGCAGCCTTTGGAAGCGGCATACACTTTGCGTGCAAGCCCTCTGGATACTTTTTTTAGTGTGGTGTTGCCATTGGCGAAGCCCGGTTTCCTGACCGCTATTATTTTAGGTTTTACCCATACCGTCGGCGAATTTGGCGTAGTGCTAATGGTCGGTGGCAATATTCCCGATAAAACCCGCGTCGTGTCGGTGCAAATCTACAATCATGTTGAAGCTCTGGAATATGATCAAGCGCATTGGTTAGCGGGGTGTTTGTTGTTATTTTCATTTACCATATTACTACTACTCTATACGGGTCTAAAAACGCATCCCGTTGCCCACCAACCTTTTAAATAACCACACTACCAATGACGACGAGCCCCATTCAAGTCCGTTTTCAGCTCGATTACGGGGCGTTTCAGCTGGCTGTCGATCTAAGTTTACCGGGCTTCGGCATCACCGTGCTGTTCGGCCATTCCGGTTCCGGCAAAACGACGCTATTACGTTGCATTGCTGGTCTTGAGCATGCACCGCAAGGTTTTTTGGAAATCAACGGCAAAATTTGGCAGGACAGCGAAAAAGGCTTGTTTGTGCCCACGCATAAACGGTCGCTGGGTTATGTGTTTCAGGAAGCCAACCTGTTTCCTCATTTGTCGGTAGCAGGCAATTTACAATTCGGCTTAAAACGTATAGGTAAGTCGTCAAGGCCTGACGATCTTCAGCAAATCTTAGAATTATTGGGTATTGATCATTTACTTTATCGCATGCCAGACAAACTGTCCGGAGGCGAGCGTCAGCGGGTTGCTATTGCGCGTGCCTTGGCGCTCAACCCTGAAGTGTTGTTGATGGATGAACCACTGGCGTCGCTGGATTTAAAGCGTAAGCAAGAAATCCTGCCATACCTCAATAGACTTCATCAGGAAACAAATATTCCAATCCTCTATGTGACCCATTCCCAACAAGAAGTCGCTCAATTGGCAGATTATTTGGTAGTCCTGGAGGAAGGCCGTGTCCTGGCCTCAGGCTTATTGTCGGAAACGTTGAGTCGACTTGATGTTCCATTAGCACAAGACAAGGACGCTGCGACTGTTTGGGAAGCAACGGTTACGGGGCATGATAGGGATTTTCATCTGACTAAAGTGGCTTTTGCGGGTGGTATATTGTGGCTACCGATAATTAATACTGAGATAGGCATAACCTTAAGGATTCTGATCTATGCCCGGGATGTCAGTATCGTCCTTGAGAAACCAATTGCAACCAGTATTCTAAATGTGTTCACCGCAACTATTATCGGCATTGTTGACGATAAGCGTGGTCGGAGCGTGGTGCAGTTGCAAGTTGACAAACAACTTTTGCTGGCACACATCACCAGCAAATCAGCCCAGTTATTAAACCTAAAGGTAGGCATGAATGTTTTTGTCCAAATCAAGGGGACATCGATATTACATTAAGAGATTCAAAGGAAATCTATTGCGCACTACCATAACATCTGACTGTCCGGTAACGGCACAGACCGTGTAAAAACGGCATGGTATAATTAGCCATCCCATGGTGATGTAGCCAAGTTGATGAAGCGTTTCATTGAAGGCGAATGTCGCACTGGGAGGGGATTTATGGTGGCCAAACAAACACAATTGTGGCGATATCATAAGCGCTCAGGAGCGGTTTTTAAAAAATCGCCCGACCATGAAATAAAAAAACTCACCGCCACTCAACCAATAGGGCGCTATCAAAACAACGAATAGGCTTGCCGGAAAACTTTAGTATGTTTTTACACGCTCTGGGCCATTTACTGACATTCGGAAATACTAATTGAATCGAATTTCATCTTGAATAGATGACATTGATTATGCTCTTCATCTGACGTTTCTAACTTAGATGCAGCGGATAAATAGATCATGATGAAATTAGGTAAAATTGAAGAAAAGAAATGTGAACACTCCACCGGCTAAAGCCGGTGGCTTCGGGTTACGGCTTAAAGCCGGATTTTATCGACCCAATGGGTCGAATACGCTACCGAAACCATCGTCGGCTTTATCCGGCTACTGGCCTTCAATTTATTTCTTCCATACAACATCATCCGTTTCACAGCAGGTCTACGCAAGCCAACACCATGTATGCGATATTTTGTTACCCATACCAAGGTGGGTATTTACAATCCAAAATCGTATAGCTTCAGCACTTGTAATCTGTCAGGCCATTATGCTAGCCTGAATATCACATAAAAAAGGCGGACAAGTCCTATAGAGTTCGATAAAATTCAGTTGCTTACATTGAATTTGAACAAGGACTTGCCCATGACAAACTGTACCGCAACCAAAATAGAATTTCCAGCCTTAAAACGTCGAGAAATTGAAGCTCAATTCAGTGGCGGAGCTATCACCAGTGACGGCGGTGTGCTGCTGTTGAGGAGCATTGACCAGCGTTTAAAACTGACCGAGCAGGTTGCTGCCCAGATCACCGACCCCAGGGATCCGGATAAGATCCGGCATCAGGTGGTTGATTTGTTGCGGCAACGGGTTTATGGGTTGGCGTGCGGTTACGAAGACCTAAACGATCACGATACTTTGCGCAACGACATTGCCATGCAAACCGCGGTCGAAAAGGATCAGGTCTTAGGCAGCCGTTCAACTCTGTGCCGGTTTGAACAACAAGCGGATCGGGCGCTCATGTGGCGGATTCATGAACAGATGGTGGAACAGTTTATCGCGTCTTTTGAGGCACCGTCGGCGTCATTAATCATGGACTTTGACGCCACCGACGATCCGGTGCACGGTCAGCAGGAAGGCCGGTTTTTTCATGGTTACTATCGGCATTATTGTTTCCTGCCGCTCTATGTCTTTTGTGGCGACCAGTGCCTGGTCAGTTATCTGCGTCCCAGCAACATTGACGGTGCCAAACACAGCTGGGCGATCTTGGCTCTGCTCGTTAAACGCTTACGCTGTGCTTGGCCAGACGTTTCGGTTACCTTACGCGGGGACAGCGGTTTTTGCCGGCACTTGTGCCCTTTGGGTATAAAATGCTGGGCTGGTGCGAGCGCAACGGTGTCAACTATATTGTTGGCTTGGCCAAAAACCCACGCCTCAACCGGTTAAGCCAGCCCTGGGCAGATCAGGCCAAAAGCCAATTTGAAGCCCAGCAACACACGCAACGCCTGTTTACCGAACTACACTACCAAGCAGGATCATGGGAGCGCCAACGCCGGGTGATCCTCAAAGCCGAACACATGAGCCAAGGCAGCAATCCACGCTATGTGGTGACCAATTTAACGGATGACCCGCAACACCTTTACGAAAAAGTGTATTGCGCTCGGGGCGAGATGGAAAACCGGATCAAAGAACAACAGTTGGATTTGTTTGCCGACCGCACCCGTTGCAGCCTGTGGTGGCCGAATCAATTTCGCTTGTTGCTATCGACGCTCGCTTATACGTTAATGGAGGCCATTCGCAGGGTAGCCCTACGCAATACCGAACTGGCACACGCCACTTGCGGCACAATTCGGCTGAAACTCTTTAAGGTCGGAGCGGTAGTGATCCGTAACACCCGGCGGGTGAAACTTTTGCTTAGCAGCAGTTATCCTTATCAAACGTTATTTCAATCGGTCTGCCAAAAACTATGCCCTGAATAATCCTAAAGTGTGCTGTTCCCGGCACGTTAAAGAATGGGGTAAGGGGAAGCTGTGCCTGATAAAAGGCAAATGCCATTCATTACAGACCTATAGCCTCAATTTAGGAACAATACATACTCAATTCTAGCTTCGGCAACTTTCTAACAGAAGTTTTCCTGTAATCATGAGATAAGCGGGCTAGACCTATCCCCTTATCCCTGTCGCCTAAAGGCGAGGGATTTACTGATCCCCTATCGGGGACTTTAAAAACGCTTCATTAAATTTTCTTCCATCGAGATTAATTGCTTAAGCTGCGTTTATTGTCGGGCTTGAACGCCATGAATTGACTGTTAGTTTTGTTTACTGTTATTGATGCGGCAATAGTAAATCCTCTAGGAAAAAAGCGGATAGCTCAGTACGTCCTGTCACTCCAGATTTCCGGTAAACCGCACGGGCTTGGTCGCGTATGGTTCGTTCGCTTGCATTGCGCACATGGGCAATTTCGCCATGGCTGAGGCCTTTTAACATAAGCAGGCCGACTTCCGCTTCAGCCGGGGTTAGTTGCCAGGCATCAAACTGTTTTTGAATTTGCACGGCCAATCCCGCGATTAGGTCACGATTGGCCTCACGCCATTGTTGGGCTTGTTGGTTTGCCAATGCTAAATCCTGCGTCAGAAAACTAATTTTGGCTTGTGCAAATTGATAATAAAGCCAGCCAAAATAGACAACTCCCGATAAGGAAAGTATCAGAATCAGCACTTCTGTGAGCAGATGCGTCCAATGAACGCCATCTCGATAGTCACCCGTAATATCGATTGTGATCAGGACAAAAACAAACAAACTGAGAGCAATCGCCCATTGGCTAAACCGTTTCTTATCGTTAATAAATACCATAAATAATCGCCTATACGTCGGATGACGGATGCCAACTGAACCAGTTTAACGCAATATAGGCTTCGCAAAAGCGGTATCCTATAACTAACCATGAGAAATAATATGACAACTATTAAAAAAACCATACAGGTATGGAGTCCATTAATCCGCATTGGGCATTGGACATTGGTGATTGCATTTTTTACGGCCTATTTTACAGAAGACGATTTCATGAACCTGCATGCATGGGCAGGCTATATCGTGGGGATATATTTACTTACACGAATACTGTGGGGCTTTGTGGGTGGAAAGTATGTGCGCTTCCGTGGTTTTATCTATTCCCCGGCTAAGATTATTGGCTATTTGAAAAATTTGATTGCACGTAAACCCCAGCATTATATCGGCCACAACCCGGCGGGTGGTGCGATGGTGATTGCACTTTTAGTCAGTTTAGCCGGTACTACGTTGACCGGCATGAAGTTATACGCCGTTGAAGAAAATAAAGGTCCATTTGCCATAACGGCTCAGCAGGCACCGGTGCAAATACAGTCGGTTAGCTTAATTACAGAAACTAAAGCGGAAGATGACGAGGAAGGTGATGACTATAAAATCTTAAATGATAATCGCAAGGTTGAGAAACAAGCCGAAGAATTTTGGGAAGAATTGCATGAGCTATTTGCTAACTTGACGTTATTGCTGGTATTTTTACACGTTGGTGGCGTCATAATTTCTAGTATCATCGATAAAGAAAAATTGGTAAAAGCCATGTTGACGGGTGAAAAAGGCGTCGATGATACTTATCAATAACCTACGAACTATAAAGAAAAACCTAAAAAAATGGAGCTAAATTGAGACACTCTGAATTTCATCGCGCCCATCGTATCGGTTGGCTACGTGCCGCCGTGCTAGGCGCCAACGACGGTATCGTCTCAACGTCGAGCTTAGTAATTGGTGTCGCAGCTGCCCATGCCGACCTGCATGCTATTCTTGTCACAGGGGTGGCTGGCTTAGTTGCCGGAGCCATGTCCATGGCGGCGGGAGAATATGTCTCGGTCAGCTCCCAAGTCGATACTGAACAAGCCGATCTCAACCGGGAACGCAAAGAACTGGCGGAAAATCATCATCATGAAGTGAACGAATTAAAAGCGATCTATATCGAAAGGGGTCTCGAACCGGAACTTGCCCAACAGGTTGCCGAGCAACTTATGGCACATGATGCCCTGGGAGCGCATGCACGGGATGAGTTAGGCTTGACTGAAATTACCACAGCCCGTCCTCTCCAGGCTGCTATAGTCTCAGCCCTGACATTTTCTTTGGGAGCATCATTACCGCTTCTGATGGTTATGGTTTTCCCCTATTTACCCTTGGCGAATATCAATCAAATTATTATCGAAAACACCAGATTAGATACGATGCCCCTTATCGCCACTGTAGGTTCTATTTCATTGTTATCGTTGATGCTGTTGGGCGGATTGTCCGCTTGGATAGGAGGTGCTTCAGTTTTGAAAGCGATTGTCAGGGTTTCCTTTTGGGGTACTCTATCGATGGTCATTACCGCCAGTGTTGGTTTACTGTTCGGAGCAGTTAGCGCATAAAGTATTGCTGGTAGTCTATTAAATGCTTATCTTTGCACTTCAACCTTGAAACCGCCGTTTTTAAATCAATAATCTTAAAGAAATTCCAAACTGACATTACCTTTCTTCACATTCTGTCGCAAAGCAATTAAGGGTTGAGCCGAACTTAGGTTTAATCAACCAACAAGCGGCTGAACAGATAAAATATATAGCTCGTTGGGGTGAATTCATGAACCCCAACTCATCATCTCCGATTAATTTTTTGCGATCCTAAATCAAGGCAATGGCGCTATCCGGGTAAACACAAAACCGTTATCTTTCGCCTGTAAATGACAATTCGAACATTCCTGAGCGAAATCGGCATCTTTCCCATAAGGTTTTTGTTCCATGCCCAACCAGCGGGCGTAGCCCCAGCCGTTGGTTTCCGCGAACTTCTTGCTGTCCCTAATCATAAACTCGACATGCGTCAGTTCGCCCGGTACGGTGGCGGCGGCAAAGTGCTTGTGGGTGCTGTCTTTCCATGCCAATTTGGCGATCATGCTGCCATCCGGCCAGGGGTTGGTAAAGCCTTCCGTCGCGGCTTTGTAGGCAATCGGGTTCGCCAGAATAATCCGTAACGAATCCTTATCCGTCCGGTGCGATACGCCGAGCGGTTGCCAGGTTTTATAATCTTTCGGGATGGCAATCCCGTTCGGTGCAGGTGCCACAGTGACTCCTTGGGATAAAACGGTTGTTGACAATGACAGGGCAATGAATGCCCCTTTTAAAATCAGGCTGTCGCGCATAGTAACCTTGCAAAATTGTCGTTTTTAATGGGCTTTGATTATACAGAGTTATATTCCTACCTGTTCAAATCAAGCGTCAAACTAGATTTTATCTTCTGCTACAACCAAAAAAGTTTTCTGTTTTTCGATAACTACTTTCCCTATCCGATTAGATTACTATACCCGTAGTGCATTATGAGGTGTTAAAAAAGTTGCTCATTTCCACTGGGTGGGTATCATTAAGTTTTCGCCAAAAAATAAATGATATGAGCAACTTAGAGACAAGTTATAACAAAATTCTCGGTCTTTTGCACGAACTGGAAACGCAAGCCAACTTCCTGAACCAACGCCGTTTGCCCAAGCTTAGCGACAAGCAACTGATCGCCTTGGCCTTGGCTGCCGAAAGTTCGGGCATTGATTCGGAACGCCACCTTTTCAAGCAGTTGCCGACACCCTTGGTCGGCCAAATTGACCGCTCCGTCTTCAACCGGCGCAGGCGCCAACTGATGCCCAAGCTTGAGCACTTCCGCCAGTGCATGGCGACTAGGCTGGCACCTTCCGAGAACTACCACTTTGTGGACAGTATGCCCCTGGAAATCTGCAAGCTTGGCCGCGCCAGGCGCAGCCGCGTTTGCCAGGAGACCGATGGCGCAAGACCCGATTACGGCTATTGCGCGGCGCACAAGGCACATTATTTCGGCTACAAGCTCCACGCCGTGTGTGCACCCAACGGGACAATCCTTACCTTCGACATCTCAAGGGCTTCCACGCACGACATCCACTACCTTAACGACCTGAAAACACAGCTTAACCACTGTGTCCTGGTCGGCGACAAGGGCTACCTGAGCCGCCAATGGCAGCAAGACTTGTTCGACACCGCCGCCATCCGCCTCGAAACCCCGATGCGCCGCAACCAAGTTGGCTTCAAACCGTTCAGCCCACTGCTCAGAAAAGCCAGGAAGCGCATCGAGACCCTGTTCTCGCAACTGTGTGACCAATTCATGATCCGGCGTAACTACGCCAAGTCATTCCAGGGCTTAGCAACCCGGATAGCCTCCAAACTGACCGCCCTGACCTTGATCCAGTGGCTCAACCAGCGCAACGGCAATAAGCTCAACAACTTGAAAATCGTTATCGCCTAAATGCACCACGGGTATTACTATTCATTTCTATGACCTATTTCAAAGATTTTATGCAATATCTTTGCTAACTTTGAACTGAATACTTGGTTAGATAAAAAGCATATCCCTAAGGAAGCTCTGAATAAGTTGATTCCATTCATGGTTCGACAAGCTCACCACGAACGGAATCAATATCTTACCGTTCGTCCTGAGTCTGTCGAAGGACTTATTCAGAGCCTCCCTAACTAGAATGTTCGATCTACTCGGTTAGCAAACTTTTGTCATAACCCAAGATATTCAAGGTTAAGGATTTAGATTGTCGTTGAATTCACTAGAAAGTAGAGCCTGACGTGTTTAGCACTAAATAACTTAACTAAAAAACCACCCTATGAAATTAAAAAAACCATTAATTGCTCTTCTTTTTGTTAGTTTGGCAGTGTTTTCTGCATATAATTATTTGCTAAAAAATCCCCCCATCTCAAATAAAATTGTTAACACTAAAAATTTTGGCGAAATTGTAATTGCCCAACCCATTTGGAAAAGCCAAGAAACAGCACTGGTTTTTGTTGATACCCAAAAATTCCCACCTGACAAACTGGCACACAGTTTGGCATCGGTCGGAATTATTGCCGCAATCGTTGATTCTAATAAATTTTATAGCCGTTTCATTGCCGATAAAAACAAATGCGCCAGCGCACAAAGCATTTCGGAATCAATCAATGCACTCATAAAAGAATTGCCGTCGTCTTCTGAAGGCCGTTTATTTATTACGGGTATCTCGGAAGGTGCTTTGGTGCCGTTTCTTAATGCCCAATCTGGAAAAATAAATAAGGCTGACAATATTTCCATTGGCTTTTCTGTCAATTTACCTGCTAATTTGGTTTTATGTACACCGTTAACCACTGGATATAAAGAGAAAAAATATTTATTGGTTTCTGCTCCAGACATTAAAACTAATTGGCGTGCGGCATGGAATGACAACCCTAGAGGTGAAACCGGGGTTTTTATTAAAGAAAAAGTAATTCATGCCGATACCAATATAGCGGCTTACAACACACCGTTAGATGCATTGCTGTTAAGTGAGTTGAACTTAAAAGTAGGGAAAGGCAAAAATCAACCGCCCATGCCAACCATAGAAATGCCAGCTTCGAATAAAAGTGATGTGGTGACGCTTTTTTATTCTGGCGATGGGGGTTGGCGAGACCTGGATAAAACTGTCGCGGAAGAAATGGTAAAAATGAATAGCCCCGTCATTGGTGTCGATGTCTTGCGCTATTTTTGGGAGCGCAAAACACCGGAGCAAGTGACTGCCGACCTATCGTCAACCATGACTTATTACCGGAATAACTGGGGGGTGAAACGATTTGTTCTGGCGGGCTTTTCCTTCGGTGCGGATATTTTGCCGGTGTTATACAACAGGCTTTCGGTTGCTGATCAAGATTCTGTTGAGATGTTGGTATTTCTGGCGTTAGGCACACATGCGGATTTTGAAGTCCATGTAGCAGGCTGGCTTGGGCAAACCACGCATGAAATACCTTTGGATGTTGAGCTGGCAAAAATTGCTAAAAATAAGCTGCTATGTATCTATGGCAAAGAAGAGAAAGCAAAGACAGGCACGGCCTGTTCAAGTTTAGAAAATAGCGCGGCAATAATTTTGGAACTGCCTGGCGGACACCATTTTGATAATGATTACCCAAAGTTAACCAGGCTCATTTTGGATAACTACCGGCAGCGCGGGATTAACTGAAGAAATCTCTGATTAAGTCTTTCGACAAGCTCAAGGTTTTATAAGTTTTTAATGAATCTAACGTTTAAAGCATAACAATGAATAAAGAAACGCTTAATAAGACCTTTCAAAAAATGGTGCACCTTACGCCTGCCATTGTTTTTATTTCTGCGCTGGTCATTGTCAACAATCAATTAAAAGATCAAAACATAAATGACATCACCTCTGCTTTGCAGATGACACCTGTTTGGATAATCATCATATCTTTGGCATTGACGTTACTTAATTATCTAGTATTAGCGGCCTACGACAGCCTGGCTTTGTACTTTACTGGACATACCAAAATCCCACTGCCGAAAGTGATTGCAGCGGCTTTGGTCAGTTATGCGGTAAGCAACAATACGGGACATTCCTGGGCAGCAGGCGGATCAATCCGTTATCGTTATTATTCCAGATGGGGTGTGCCAGCTTGGGACATTTTAAAAATCTCATTATTTCTTTCCATCACCTATTTATTGGGCGCTATCACTTTAGGTTTGGTCGGTAGCTTATTGTTGCCGCTTTATGTGAGTAACACGATCCATGATTCGCAAACCATCTACTGGATAAGCGTTGTTTGTTTTGCAACGTTGGTTGCTTATTGGGGTGCTGTATTGTACTGGCGCAAGCCGATAAACATAAAGGGTATTGAGCTGTATTTGCCATCACCCAAAATGACTTTTTGGCAAACTGTGGTATCCAGTATCGACATTGTGCTGTCATCAATCGTCCTTTGGGTTTTGTTGCTGGGAAAGGTGGACATCAGCTTCAGCGGCTTTGTGATGGTTTTTGTGGTCGCTCAAGTGGCAGGCGTCATCAGTCAAGTTCCTGGTGGGATCGGTGTGTTTGAGGGCGCATTCCTGTGGCTGATGACGGATATACAAGGCTCAGACCAAAACATTGCCTTGATGGGCGCATTAATGTTGTTTCGCGTCATCTATTTTATTATTCCCTTACTATTGGCTGGTGTGGGTTTATTTGGGTATGAAGTCCATAGTAAACATCAAGCCCTAGCCAAAAGGAATCTTAATTTGATGCGATTATTTACGGCAATCGCGCCCAAATTGTACGCCTATGTGTTGCTCTCATCGGGTAGTGTTTTAATATTTTCTGGATTGTTTCAAAACTCTAATGCCCTAAGCCTTATTAGCTCCCTCTTCCCTTTACCGATAGATGGGTTGCCTCCCTTGGCGAGAATTCTGTTTGGTGTGCTGACATTGTTTTTAGCGCGCGGGATTCGGCTCAGAGTTGATGCCGCTTGGTACAGCAATGTCATTCTACTGGGCTGGGGGATTATGGCCTCTTTGCTGAATGACTTCAATTGGCACGCAGCCGCCGTCATATCAATAATGCTAATGCTCATGTTGCCAACCCGCAAACGCTTTCGGCGTTCGTCATCATTGTTGCAAATGTCCTATTCGAAATATTGGTTATCGACTAGCAGCCTGATTTTATTAGGTTCTGTTCTGTTGGGATCGTTTGCTTATGGCGATAGCGACAGCAATCGCTCAATCAGTGAGCTGTTTGACCATGGCAATCCTGTTAGCTCAGTTTGGTTACTTACGTTGGTTGTTTTACTCCCTGTTTGCCTCGGGTTATGGCGGCTGCTAAATGTTGCACCACCAAAATTCCTGCATAAACCATCGGCAATTGAACTGGTGGAAGCGCACAAATTACTTGTCCAAAGTAAACATACCCAAGGATTTTTAGCTTTATTGGGGGATAAATATCTACTTTGGAGCGATGAACGTAATGCATTCATTATGTTTGAGGTGACCCATAAATTCTGGGTTGCTTTGAGCGACCCGATTGGTGAGCCATCAGCATTTAAGAGTTTGCTTCGGAAATTTCAAGAACAAGCCGATAGGCACGGGGCAAAACCCGTGTTTTATCGGATCAATGCTGAAATGCTGCCCTATTATCTTAACTTGGGTTTGTCGCTATACAAGCTGGGTGAAGAAGCGAGGATAAGCTTATCGGACTTCAGTCTTAAGGGTAAGCAACTCGACGCGCAACGCCACCGCCGCAATAAGTTCACCAAAATGGGTTACCAATTTGAGATCCTGAATGGGGAATCACTTGATTCGGCAATGCCTTGTTTAAAAAGAATTTCTGATGCCTGGATGAAAAGCAAAAATGCCCGTGAAAAAGGCTTCTCTTTGGGTTATTTTAATGAAAGTTATATTCGTTTTACGGATGTGGCCGTCATCAAAAACGATGCGGGCGATATAAAAGCGTTTGCTAACCTATGGCAAACAGCAAACCGCGAAGAGCTGGCTATAGATTTGATGCGTTATGACCCTGATGCGGAAAAAGGAATTATGGATTTTCTGTTTGCTGAGCTGATGTTCTGGGGACAGTCGGAAAATTATCTATGGTTTTCAATGGGGTTGGCACCGTTAGCAGGCTTGGAGGAATTCCCGTTAGCACCGCTATGGCACAAAATTGGCGCAACCTTATTCGATAATGGCGATAAACTTTACAATTTCAAAGGCCTGCGCGAATACAAGGCGAAATATGCACCGAGTTGGGAATCGCGATACCTAGCCACACCCGGGGGAATGTCTTTACCGTTTGTGCTCATAAGTATCACCTGTGTGATTTCTGGCGGTTGGCAGGGAATTTTTACAAATGTGACTGACATTAAAAAATCAATCTTAGGAACTTTGGGGATTAAAACTGCAACAAAACGGCAAAAAGCAATAAGTTCACAATAGTATCGAGGAGCGTTAAATCAGTGAGTTTAAGATCTTGAATATTTAACACTATAACAAGCATGATTAATGTCGTTCACCCTTAAATATGAACCTTGTCAAAATAAAAAAATAGAATTTTGCTTTTTTTGGCGGATTTAACTCCGAAGTGCAATCGCCCCTAATAGGATAGGAAAAAGGTTAGCTGATATAGTCACAAGCTTTTTCAATCCGACCAAATCGGGGCGTCGCTATTTTTGCGAAAGCTTTTTTTGAGGACTTCCTGTCCAAGCACGCGGCAAAAACTTAACGCGACCGCTAATGCCTTCGGCTGACCCAGCCGTCCTGCTACTCTCGCTTCATACCCGACAAGGTGTATGAAACATCGTTACGCAACGACTCGACGCGATGTCGGAATGCTGCGCGTTTTGGCGCCCATGTCAAGATGTAACCGATGGAAGGCCGTTTTTTTAACATAGCGTTATATCAAAATATAGAGCCTTAAATATTTAATAAACGGTGGGCTCATAATCAGCCTATCCCCTTAAATTCGGCCAGTTTGGCGAGCACAAATTTTAAATCCTGTTCAGTATGATCGGTCGAAATCTGCAACCTGATTTCCTGCTCGCCCTTGGGAACAACGGGATAATTCAATCCGGTTACCAGAATATTATGGGCAAACAAATGGGCTACCAAGGCTGATGTTTTATTGGTATCCCTGACAAAAATCGGCACAATAGGGTGTTCGCCCGGCAAGGTTTCATAATCTAAGCGTTCCAGCCCAGCTCTGAGAAAAACACTGAAACCGTGCAATTTTTCGAGCAGCCGAATACTTTCATGGCTATCCAAAATGTTCAATGCCGCCAAAGAGGCGGCGGCTTCAGCAGGTGTAATAGGGTTTGAGTAAATATAAAACGGCGAAGTTTCACGCAAGTAATCAATTACTACTGAACTGGCAACCACATAACCGCCATTAACACCAAGCGACTTACCCAGCGTTGCAATCAGAATATCCGCTTTTCCGCCTGTCACTTCTTCGGTACCGCGCCCGCTCCGGCCAAAAGCGCCTACGCCATGAGAATCGTCAACTATGCTGATAATCCCTTCTTCATATCCTGCTTCATGTTGCTTACAGCAGGCATGAATCTTGTCAATCTGTGCATGATCCCCGCGCATACTAAAAACACCATCCGTTATGACGCATACGCGCTTGAATTTCCCTCGATTGGCTGCAAGGATTTTATCCAGTGCATCGATATCGGCATGGGCATAAACTTCTTTTTTGGCGGGATGTGATAGACGAATAGCGTTGATGATACAGCTATGGTTAAGCGCATCACTAACAACTAGGGTATCTTCCGATATAAATTGCGGTAGAACGCCCATCATCGTCGCATAGGCGGCACTGAATAGCATGGCCGATTCGCGTCCGTGGAATTCGGCAAGCCGTTTTTCCAGCTCTGTATGCGGCTGGTAGGTTCCGCTGATGAACCGCACCGCTCCAGGGCCGGTGCCATATTTTTCAACTGCTTCGGCTTCGGCATGTTTTACTTGAGGATGTAAAGACAAACCCAAGTAAGAGTTTGAATTCAATCGCAAGAATGCCCTATCACCGTACCCTTCAAGAAAATAGCGCGGGCCGAAGCCGTTTTCCGCTTCCATGATGCCGGTAATAATTTTCTCATGGCCCTTTTGTATGCCTTGTTCTTTCAGGCTGATCAACTTAGTGCTGAACAATTGTTCTACTTTATTTAGTGACATAAGAAACGCCTCCTCATCCTAAATCTTCGCCCTCCAAGGATGGAGGAAATGCAGCAATAGATAGTGAACCGTACCTTATCCCTCATAAAAGAAGGAATAAATCGCCTAATTTACAGCATTGGCACTTATCTTTTGCTCACTTAACATGATTTGTTTAAGCATATCCTTGACTGTTGCAGCCAAATCATACTGGGCTTGCCAGTTCCACTCTGCGCGGGCGGCGCTGTCGTCCATATGCTTCGGCCAGGAATCTGCAATAGCCTGCCGGATCGGATCAATGCTGTAACTGATCGTAAAGTCGGGCAGGTGTTTTTGTATTTCTGCCGCAAGCTGCTCAGGCGTAAAGCTCATAGCGGTGACATTAAATGCATTACGATGCCTTAATCTTGCGCCATCCGCTTCCATAAGCTTGATAGCGGCGATTATCGCATCGGGCATATACATCATATCTAGTTGAGTATCCGCCCGAAGAAAACAGTCATAGTGCCGGTTTTTTACCGCTGCATAAAAAATATCGACCGCGTAATCGGTTGTACCACCTCCTGGCATAGCTTTATAGGAAATCAGCCCAGGATAACGCAAGCCGCGCGTATCAACGCCATAACGATAAAAATAGTAATCACAAAGCAGTTCGCTAGACACCTTGGTTATGCCATACAGTGACTTAGGCCGCTGAATGGTATCCTGCGGAGTATTCAAACTAGGTGTCTCAGGTCCGAAAGCGCCTATGGAACTTGGAAAAAACACACAACAACAGTGCGTTCTGGCGGTTTCCAGCACATTGAGCAAACCATTCATATTGATGTCCCAAGCCTCAAGCGGTTTTGCTTCGGCCACAGCAGAAAGCAATGAAGCCAGATGAAAAATTGTATGACATTGATAGGTTTCAATGATTTGATTGAGCGCCAAGGCATCGCGGACATCCAGGCTGCAATAAGGCCTGCTGGGTCGGCTCGTTGAATGGCCGACTGTTATAACCGGTAGCGACGACATTTTCACAGCCATATCTATCTCGCAGCGCCTGCGTCAGTTCCACTCCGATTTGTCCGGTAGCGCCGGTCACTAAAATCTTATTCATTGATATTACGGGATACTGTTATGTGTATATCAACTGTTTTAGGATCAGCGGAATCAATTTAGCATTGTAAGGTAAATCCAACCTTTTCCAGGTATTTGCTGAGTTCTAATTCAGTGTATCTTCAAGCATATTAAGCCCTAAAACTAATAATTACAATTAAACGGCTTATTCGTTAAGTCACACCCGTACGCCTTATACCCAGCCCCAATATCCAGATATTAAATAAGAAAGAGCTGTGTTGGCAATAGTGAAGTCCAAAGCGTTAAGCCACATTCATCCCTTAATCCGGCGATACTTCACGCTGACGCCCTCACGAAGGTTGCCGTGCAATTTTTTACCCAAAGATAAAAAGAGGCCACCCCCACATATTATCAACAATCATCCTTTTGGCGGTATATTCACATCAACTTATACCTTGCTCTGATCGATAATTTTGGTTATTCCTAAGTTAGGGCATAGGCGCTTTTCAGGTAAACACATAACCAGCCTATTTCGCCTGTAAATGACACGCCGAACATTCCTGGGTGTCGCTTCATCCACGTCTTGGCACGGGCGGAATTGTTCAATCATAAACTTATAATTAGGTCGTCTTCGATTGAAAGAGGCATAAGATACAAATTTGCATAGTCAAAAAAACCTACGATGCATTTGTTTACCCGCTAATAACAACAGAACACGCATGTTTTTAAGCAGATAAACGTTAAGTTGGGACTCATCTCACAATTTAATTTAAAACATTGAGAAACTGGTCACATAAAAAAATCGGGTAGTCTTTTATACTTTTGTTTAGGCGAACAGTTATTACGAAGGTGTTAAAAACCTTAGAAAAATTGATTTAATTTACAACTGTTTTTTATTTATTCGGAGTCATGTTAATGAATTTATTAGTTTCCGCACCCGATATTTATATAAGGCTACGTAACTTAATGGAAGATCCCAATTCAAGAATTGAGGATTTTATTGAAGCTGTCAATGATTACCCCAATTTGGCATCTGCCATATTAAATGTTGTCAATAATCCCTTTATTGGATCCCCAGTACAAATCAAAAGCGTAAGCAGCGCTGTAAACTTTCTGGGTATTGGGCAACTATATGATATGGTGTTATCCAGTTCCGAATTTGATGTGGTGGGAATAGCCAGTAATAAGGGATATTTGCCGGTCGTTTGTAATATAGCCGGCGAGAAGCGATGGGTATAATGTTTGCTGGCTATTCTGATTAAGCCAAAACGATATTTCCAGGGCTTGTCTTCAAAATTCCAAGCTATCTGATTGTCCTCGCCCCTCGCCCAATTAGGTATATTCTGAATGAGGTAATGGAATCTATCCAGAACAACTGATACCAATCCCAATAAGTTGCTATATGAATCCCCTCATCCTGGCCTTCTCCCTCTGGAGAAGGTTTCAATGAGAACTTATTGGGGATTGATATGACTTGTTTTTTTGTTTCCCCATCGGATTCAAAGCTCCGGCTTTCATGGAAAAACAGATAATATTATTGCCTAGAGTAAAGCAGATAGAAAAGGCAATGTATTAAATAAATTGTTGGTAACACAGTTGCTTCCTTCTTTATATCTACCTCTATCCTCATCTGTACTAAACTTTTAGTATTTGAAACAATATAATCAGATAAAGCCCAAGATGAACGCGATTGAGTTCAATATTCCTGAGAATTCTATTGAGGTAACCATTAAAGAAATCAGCGGCTTGATTTCTTTACCCGAAATTTATTTAAAATTTCGTCGCTTAATGGATACACCAAATTCAAGTATTACGGAATTTTCTGAGTTGGTGAGTTGTGATCCGAATTTGACCGCGACAGTATTAAAAGTTGTAAACAGTGCCTTTTTTGGTTTCCCTGGCCAAATTGAAAGCATCAACCGGGCTATAGTAATGCTCGGTATAGAGCAATTGCATGGCATGGTGCTTGCGGCTTCCGCTATGGAAACACTGGATCTGCCTAACGAAATCGTTCCACTTAAAACCTTTTGGCGTTGCAGTTTATTTTCGGGTGTGCTGATGCGACTGTTGTCTACCCAACTTAAAATCAATAAAGGTGACAGTTTGTTCGTTATTGGTTTATTGCATGAAATCGGTCATTTGGTTATTTACTCGAAATATCCAAAGCAAGCTGAATTGGCAATACAAAGATTCAATGACGGTAAGCAAACCATCCATGCAGCCGAACAAAACTTTCTGGGACTTCATTATGGTCAAGTAGGAGCCCGATTGATGGCCCAATGGCAACTTCCAGCCAATTTTCAGGAAATGACTTATTACCAGCCGACACCAGAAAAGGCGAATAAGCATCATTTAGAAACTGCCCTACTGCATGTAGCCCACGGTTATGCCCACAAATATTTTAGTGAAACTGACCATGCGCTTGAGCAATTAATTGTTCCTGATGCCTTAAAAACCCTTAATTTAAAGCCTGAACAGATTGAAAGCACCTTGGAAACTACGCTTGAAGTTTGCTCGGATCTGGAACAGTTTATTCTTAGTTAAAAAACGATGAATGCCGCCAATGAATTCATGTGTGATCTGGCTGAGAAAATCTCCATGCCAGAGGTATATCTTAAAATCAAATCATTGATGGAGAATCCAAGCGCAACCATCAGTGATTATGAGAACGTTGTAGAGACTGATCAGATGCTGGCTATACGGATTATCCGTATAGCTAACAGTGAGTTTTTTGGTTTTAGCCGGAAAGCCGATAATCTTTATGATGCAATCAGCTTGATCGGTGTGATTCAACTTCATGACTTGTTAGTAAGCAGCTTATGCATGCGTACTTTTTACAATATTCCGGAACAAATTTTTAATTTCAGCGGTTTTTGGCATCACGGGATTCAGTGTGGAATTGCCTCAAGAAGAATTGCCAGGCTATTTCGTTTACCTGCCAGCAACCGTTTTTTTACATTGGGGTTATTGGTGGAAATCGGTCATGCGGCCATGTTCATTAAAACACCAGAATTAGCACTCAAAGCCTTACTTGAGAGTCAGGAACAGAAGCGTTCCATCGATAAAGTAGAACGTGAGTATTTTGGCTTCGATTACTGCCAATTAGGATCAGCCTTGATGCAACAATGGCAGTTGCCTGAAGTTTATTCACAAATAATTGAACATCATTTGTATCCAGAGCATAGCAAGCCAATTTTCCGAGCCGAAACAGAAATTGTGAATCACGCTTATCATCTCTCTGAAAAACCAGGCTATCTGAATAAATATCTTTCGAAAATAATGGCCAATCGCCAGCATTATGAAATCGGCCAAGAAAATATCGAAGAAGTTGTCACCAAAGAAGTTGTCGAAAACATAGATCAAGTATACGCAATGTTGAGCCCGCCAAACCCTCATGGTGTTGCTATGAATGGGATTGAAATTTAGCCATGACAGCCAATTTCATCCAACTATGGTTAAAAATTTTGTGCCAAGGCTTACCTGAAGCAATATCAGCGATATTCGTTTTGCTGGATGGCGAAAGCCAAAATTTGCCATTAGCTAAGTGGCCTGAAAATCTGAATGATATTGATGACTTTAAACAGGTTATCAGATATGCGCTGATCAAAAAGGAAAAGGTTTCGGTGCTTAACGTACAGCACCCCGGTATCAGCGTTAATTACGATTACTTCGCCCTGCCGATAATACTTCAACCTGAATTATCAGGGGCGATCGTTTTTAAAGTTGAACATATACCCGCAGATCGTCATGAAGCTATTTTTAATGTACTGCAACAAGGTACGCAATGGCTAGCGTTGGCTGATATCAGGCAGGATGAAAATGTGGGTTTTTATGTTTCCTTGCTACGTTTGTTGGCAACCTGCATAGAGCAAAAGAGTTACCGCGAAGCACTGATAGCCCTGGTGGCGGCACTTACGCAATCACTAAACTGTGAAAGGGTGGCATTCGGGGAATTTGAAAACCAAAACAGCAAGGTTGTAGCACTTTCAAATAGCGCCCAGTTTGATGTACGGTCCAATTTCATGCAGAAAATTGCTGATGCCATGGACGAAGCTATTGAACAGGACTGCCATATCGTATTTCCTAATACCCATTCAACCAATATTCAAAGAGCCCATCAGGAACTTGCCCGTAAGTTCGGGGTAGGTTCTTTGTTGACGATTCCGCTCATAAATGGGGGAGATAATTTTGGTGCAATAACGTTATTTCGCACTGAAGAAGTGCCATTTAACGCCGAATTGGTGAGATTTTGCAAACAGGCAATGTTGTTACTTTCGCCCTTTTTAATACTGAAAAAAAATGCTGAAGATAGCCTATTAAAAATAATCCTTAAAAAATTCAGGAAGCTAATAGCCAACTTACTTGGTTTTAAATATCTGAAAACCAAGTTGGTAACTGCAGGATTGATCGGATTGATACTGTCGACAGCTTTAATAAAAGGCGATTTTCAACTCACTGCCGATGCAGTTTTAGAAGGCAAAATGCAACGCGTCGTGGCAGCACCGATAGATGGTTTTTTGATGTCGGCTTCGGTTCGGGCAGGCGATACGGTACGTAAAGGTGATTTGATGGCTAGCCTGGATGATGATGAGTTGCAATTGGAACTCAGCAGGCTCAACGGCCAACTCCAGAAATATCGTCGTGAATACCGCGAAGCCCTTTCTGGCAGCGATCTTGTCAAAGTCAGGGTTATCAGCGCTCAGATCGACCAGGCCATTGCTGAAATGGAGCTTACGCAACAGCAATTACAAAAAATTGCTTTGACCGCACCCTTCGACAGCATCGTTATTGAAGGCGATTTGAGCCAAATGCTGGGTTCCCCGGTACAGCGCGGTGATATTTTATTTAAAATCGCTCCCTTAGAAGGTTATCGCATAATCCTCAAAATCGACGAAAGACTGATTTCTCACGTTCAAATAGGCCAAAAAGGCATACTCGCGCTATCTAGCTTGCCAGAGCGTAAATTTAATTTAATGGTACAAAAAATAACAGCTGTAGCTGAAGCCGATAATAAAAAAAATATATTCCGTGTCGAAGCCAGTCTCGATCATGATCCGGAGTTGTTGAGGCCGGGAATGGAAGGTATCGGCAAAATAACGGCGGGTCGCCGAAGTTTATTGTGGATCTGGACGCATGAACTGGTAGATTGGTTGCGTCTTTGGGTATGGTCTTGGTCGTTTTAACTTAGTATCCAAACAATGACCGAGAATTTATTCAGCCCTCACTGGTACCGCGTAGCCAAGCTTAAACCCAAACTCCCTGGGCATATTGAAATCCATCGCCATGATTACCGAGGATTGATTTGGTACATCATGGAGGACACCACCACGGGCCGTAATCATCGTTTTAATCCTGCTGCCTATCAATTTATAGGGCTTTTAGACGGTAAACGATCCGTGCAAGAAATTTCAGAAATGCTGACTAAGCAATTGGGTGATTTTGCACCAGGTCAGGCAGAGATTATCCAATTAATGGGGCAACTTCATAGCGCCGATTTAATACAGACAGATGTCCTGATAAATACTGAAGAGCTTTTTGATCGTCAAGTTCGCCTTAAGAAGTCAAAAATAAACCAGCAATTATTCAATCCTATTTCGCAAAAAATACCGTTATGGGACCCCGAGAGTTTTCTACAAAAACACTTGGCCAAAATATCTTGGCTTTTCAGTCCCTGGATGGGATGGGTCTGGTTGTTGGTTGTTACATTCTCAACTTTCCAGGCTAATTTAAATTGGGAAAAGATTACTAGCCAAATCGATATTAATGCATTGTCACCTTACAATTGTTTAACGCTATTTTTGTTGTACCCGCTTGTAAAAATACTCCATGAACTCGGCCATGCTTTTGCTACCAAAATGAAAGGCGGTGAGGTTCACGAAATGGGGATTAATTTCATGATGTTCATGCCTGTGCCTTATGTCAATGTCTCCAGTTCGGGTAATTTTCGCAATAAATACGATCGAATGCTGGTTAGTGCAGCCGGAATATTGGTCGAGACTTTTTTGGCATCGCTGGGTTTATTGTTATTTATAAGCACCGAAGCAGGCGTAGCCCAGGACATCGGTTTTAATATCCTCCTTATTGGGGGAGTTTCATCACTTTTTTTTAACGGTAATCCTCTATTAAAATATGATGGTTATTATATTTTGGCTGATGCCCTTGGCATTCCTAATCTCTATCAACGGTCTGTTCAATACTGGAATTATTTTTTTCAACGTTACCTGTTTGGATTAACCCAGGTCACATCACCCGCTAGCGCACCCGGTGAAACTATTTGTTTCATTGTCTACAGCATTGCTTCATTGCTTTATCGTTTAAGCATTCTGTGGTTCCTCAGTATTTATATAACTGAAAAATACTTTTCACTTGGGGTGATGCTTGCCCTGTGGTTAGTGACTATCCAAATTATTTTTCCGATTTGCAAGGCTATACGTTTCGTTATGACTAGCCCAAGTTTAGATAGGAAAAGAGGCCAAGCAGGGTTTACAACGGCACTGTTGGGCGTGGTGTCCGTAGGTTTGTTGGGATTTATGCCCATATCTTCTTATACGCAAACTGAAGGGGTAGTTTGGCTACCCGATGAGGCACTTATCAAAGCAGAGCAAGATGGTTTTATCGGTGCGTTACAAGTCCGTAGTAATCAGTTTGTTAACAAAGGCGACGTGGTTTTGTTTATGAATGACGATACGCTTGAATCTAAGACAAGGATAGTTCGGGCAAAATTAGCGGAATTACAAAGTAAGTTTCGCGCTGAAAGGGAAAATAATATTGTTAAAGCCGATAACCTTAAAGAGGAACTTCGCATTGCCCAGTCAGAGCTTAACCATCTAACGACTAAACTCCGGTCAATGACTATTAGAACTTCCAAGAGCGGACATATCCTGTTGCCCGAAGCTGATGATTTACCCGAACGATATCTCCATCATGGGGAACTGATTGGTTACATTCTAGATGATAATCCACCGACCATACGAATGGTGGTGAATCAGGAGAATATCGGTCAATTACGTGAACGTATTGTCGATATTAAAGTTAGGCTTATCAACAAACCGAATGAAGAATTCGAAGCCACCATTATCAGGCAAGCACCGGAAGCGACTAATAAACTGCCCAGTTCTGCCTTGGCGACTACAGGGGGTGGCAAGATTCAGGTCGAACCTGATAACAAAAAAGAATTAACAACCTTACAGAAAGTTTTCTGGGCCGACCTGAAATTTACGCCAAAAGAAAAAAACATTCCTCTCGGCACTCGAGCTTTTATAAGGATCAACCATGGTGGTGAACCCTTGTCAAAGCAATGGTATCGTCGCATCAGGCAAGCATTTTTGAGGCAGTTCAATGTCTGACACTCTGTTTCGTCCAGGAATGCGATTAGGCGACTATCCGCAAAAACAGGAAAGCGATTTGTCTGAATTCGAACAAAAAGCTGCCGCACTCTTTGAAAAGATTTGTAAGCCATTTTCTCGACACCTTTTTAATCAAAATTATGTTGTTAAAAAAATCGAACACTACGAAGAATCGTTGTTAAATTGTTCTGAAGAAACCCTGACAATAGCCATAGTAGAATTACAAGAAAAATTATGGCGTTATGGGTTGACTGAAGAGCTTATCGCGCAATCTTTCGCTATCATACGGGAAACTGCCGCAAGAACGCTCGGCAAGCGTCATTATGACGTGCAGCTATTGGGTGGCTGGCTCATGATTAACGGCATGTTGGCCGAAATGGAGACAGGCGAGGGGAAAACTTTAACGACTACCTTGCCAGCTTGCACAGCTGCGATGGCAGGTATTCCTGTCCATGTCATTACTGCCAACGATTATCTGGCTGCCCGAGATGCTGAAATCATGCAACCGCTTTATCAACGGCTTGGGTTGACGGGTGCTTCGGTAGTCGATGGCATGGAAAAAGAAAAACGCCTAAGAAACTATAAATGCCACATCGTCCATACAACCAATAAGCAAATTGCATTTGATTACCTCCGTGATCGCATAGAGATAGGGGAGGATACCGGTTCCTTGAGGTTCCAATTCCGGCAATTGCAAAGTGCAAATAGTCATAATAATCCATTGTTACTAAGAGGATTGTGTTTCGCTTTGATTGATGAGGCAGATAGTGTGCTTATTGACGAGGCAAAAACACCGTTGATTATCACCCAAACAAGGCCAAATGAAGAAGATCCGGAAACCTATAGTGACGCCCTTTATTTAGCGTCTTCGTTGTCGATAAATACCGACTTTACTATTGACAACAAAAATCGCGAAATTGAATTTACTTTAAAAGGCGAAGATAAACTTGAAAAAATAATAATAGCCTTACCAAAACATTGGCAAAACAAACGGAGGCGGGAATTATTGGTAAAACAGGCGATATCCGCCGAATTTTTTTATAAAAAAGACAAGCATTATGTCGTTAACGAGGATAAGGTACAGATTGTTGACGAGTTTACTGGCCGCATTATGGCTGACCGCTCTTGGGAACAAGGTTTGCATCAAATGATAGAAGCAAAAGAGGGCTGCCTGATTACCGAACAGCGGGAAACAATAGCGCGGATTAGTTATCAAAATTTTTTCAGGAGATACCTGCGCCTAGCGGGAACATCCGGAACACTTAAAGAAGTTGCCTCAGAATTGCACAGTGTTTATGGGCTGCAAACAATAAAAGTTCCAACGCACCAGCCTTCGAAAAGAATATTGATGCCAGAACGTATTTACTGTTCTTCAAAGCAAGTCCGGCAAAAGTTTGTGGATCGAATTTCAGAACTAAGCAAAAGCAATCGACCCGTTTTAATCGGCACCAGTTCAGTTGCCGAGTCAGAAGAGGTGAGCGTTTGGTTGCAACAGGCCGGGTATACCCATCGGGTATTGAATGCAAACCAGGATAAATTTGAAGCTGATATTATTGCCAAGGCAGGAAGCCAAAATGCCATCACAGTTGCTACCAACATGGCTGGGCGTGGAACCGATATTGGCTTAGGCCTGGGAGTTTCCAAACAGGGAGGGTTGCATGTAATTGCCTTAAACAGCAACGAATCACGGCGTATTGACCGTCAATTATATGGCCGTTGCGCTCGACAGGGCGACCCTGGTAGCGCAGAAGCAATATTGTCATTGCAAGAACCAGCCCTACAGCAATTTTATTCTTCTGCTATGCTCATGGTATTTAGTAAGTTTTGTCCTAAGGCAAAACCAATTCCGGATTTTTTAGGAAGGGTTATTTTACGTTTCCCTCAGTTAATTAAAGAAAAGCAGCAGCGGGTTATCAGGCAACAGGTTATGGAACATGACCGCCATATAGCGCGTCTTTTAGCATTTACAGGTAAATTTGAATAGCTTTATATCTACGCTTACATAGCCTAAATACCTTATAAGACTACTTGGTGCATCTTGATGATGTTTAAAAAAGGATTCAATTACTGTAGTTCCGTAAAAAGCCACATAAACAGTGGATTTTTGCGTACAACCAAAGACTATACATACTGATTGTTGATATATGGTGAACAAAATTTTTCAATTTCTCAAACATATAGGTATTTTAGCCGTATCTATTTTGCTTTTGCCAAACGGTTCTGAAGCTGCTGAGCTGGATTGTCTAGTAAAGCCGGAAATGTATATAGAACTCAGCAGCCCGGTGGCTGGCGTTTTAGAAAAGCTATTGGTTAACAAAGGGGATCACGTTACAAAGGGGCAAATTATTGCCCAACTCGAAGCTTCGGTTGAAAGCGCAAAAGTCAACCAGGCAAAATTTGAAGCGGGCAGCAACAGTGAGATTAACAATCGAAAGGCACAACTGGAGTTTGCCTTACGTAATCGTACACGCTCACAGGATCTTTATCAAAAAGGTTCTCTTTCTAAAACGGAAATAGACAAGGCAGAAACAGATGCGACATTGGCTGAAACGCAATTAGCTAAAGCGAAAGAACAAAAAACGGCGGCAGCATTGACATTGGAATTGGCAAAAGCACAACTTATACTTAAAACGATTAAAAGCCCGATTGATGGCATTGTTATTGACCGTTACGCCATGATTGGCGAATCGGTTGCCGACAGGGCCATAATGAAATTGGCGCAAGTCAATCCGCTTAGGGTAGAGCTTGTGGCACCAACCGAATACTTCGGCTTAATTCAAGAAGGCATGCCCGTGGAGATTCGCACCGAACGTCCGGCCAATAAAATATTTAATGCGACCGTGACGACTGTCGATCAACTGATTGATCCCGCTAGTGGCAGTTTTAGCGTACGTATTTCTTTACCAAACCCAGATGACCAACTTGTTGGTGGCGTAAATTGTACCGCCATTTTTAAATTTGAAACGCCGCCTATTACAACTACCACTTCACCATCGGCGGCTGAATCCCCAAAAGAAACCTTCAACCCAGAAAACGAGTCGCTTAACCCTAAGCAAGATTTAGGTGATCCTAATAAATAATCCCCGATCACTGTGCAGGATTGTGGATCTGTAATGAAGGGCTCAAGGCAAGTAAATAATTAACTTGTAGCCCAAAGATTTTCTGATTTTAGCCCAGTCTAGCTAAAAATCATTGACTAAGCCCATGTAAATTAAGTGCTGGCAGAAATTATCGTGATATTTCACGCAAATAGTGAAATTACTTTCGACTTCAAGGAAGTTACACGCCGTTTTTAGGTGTAAGTCACAGAATTAAATTAAAAACTAACTATAATTTAAATTATTTTGTAGGGCATTGGGAAAGTGTATTTTCCTTGGAATTCAGGCACTTTTTATGAGTAAAAAATCAATTAACAATCGCTACAATTCTAAATTGATTCTAGAAGAGCTGGAAGCCAGGCAATTATTTTCCGATGGCGCAGCGGCGGTTGTCCCCCCTCCCCAAACTGTCGATGCCGCAGCCACTGTTATCAATGTCGATGCCAACATTGAGCCGGTTGCTGAAAGCCAAAGCACAAGTGCTGTACCGGCTATTCCCAATGCCGATAGCACAGTAGAACTTATTCATCCTGAGGAAAATACCTCTCCAATTTCAGCTATTACAGCCGATCCTACGGTTAATAATCCTGATGGAAGTACTCTAGAAGAAACTGGTGGCAATACATCCCAACTGTTGACGGAAACAGAAACGCAAGCCTATGTCTCGTCTCAAGAGAATGAAGTTACCGAACTTGCAAGTATTGAAAATAATACGAATGAAAATACTGAAATCTTACTTCAAACCGATTACCCAACGGTAATAGAAAACCTTTCAGAAGATTATGGTGCTGGACAATTAGGAAACCTTTCGGAGACTGATGGTATTAATAGTTCTTCACCCGTTTCTGAAGAAACTTTGTCATTTGGCGCAACTGACACTTTGGATGGAGACAGTACATTAGTCAACCAATCTAGTCTTAACGATCCATCATCAACAGGCGAAACATCGCCGCCGGAAATTGAAGTTTGTTCCTCGTTCGATCCGTTATTGGTCGAAACAAAGAATGAAATCATTTTTGTTGATAGCCGTGTTGACGACTACCAAAGCCTAATTGACGATATCACCTCGCATGCGAAAACAGGTGTGGATTTTGAAGTTATCCTTCTGGATGGCGGCAAAGATGGGATTACTCAAATTACAGAGTCCTTATCCCATTACCATAATCTGGATTCAGTCCATCTGATATCGCATGGTAGCGACGGCAGCATTGATTTAGGTGCTAACCAGTTAAATTTCCAGACGCTCTCTCAAAATGAAGCCCAGATAAAATCCTGGGGAGATGCATTTTCCGCAAATGGAGACTTCCTGATTTATGGTTGTAATGTCGCCGAAACCCAATTCGGCCAAAGTTTTATCGATTATTTATCAAGCTTGACGAACGTCGATATAGCAGCCTCGGCAGATAATACAGGCAGTTCGATATTGGGCGGCGATTGGAATCTGGAATATCAGACCGGTGCAATTGAAGCGCAAAGCGCAATCAGTTTGGGCATGCAAGGGCAATGGGATCAGTTGTTGGCGGTGACTTCAAATGGTACCATTACTTCTACACAAACTACCAATGCGACCAGTCTATCCTGGTCGCATACGGTAAATTCAGGTTCAAACCGGGCATTATTCGTAGAAATTGCAATTGATGGGGTAGGTGCCAATGTCACCAGCGTTAAATATGGTACTGCCTCATTATCACTAGTAGGGCGAACAGCAGGAAACCACGCCGTTGAAATCTGGGTACTGGTAAATCCAACGGTAGGGACAGACAATGTTGTCGTTACGTTTGCTGGAAGTACGGCAGCCTCGGCCGGGGCATCAACATTTAATGGCGTCAACCAATCTACGGCTACTGGTGCGTATGCAGGCGCAAGCAGCCAATCAACTGGAAATAGCACAATTGCAAGCGTATCGGTAAACAGTGCAACCGGCGATGTGGTAATTGATGCCCAGTATTGGAAGGTAACGGGAGGAAACCCCGCAGGCACTAATCAAACGACACAATGGTCGCAAACGATAAGTAGTGGCAATACAATGCTTGGCGCTTCAACCACCGAAGCGGGAGCAACATCAGTGACGATGAGCGGAACTGCGCCTTCTGCAAGTCAATGGGAAATCGGCGCGGTATCAGTCAAGGCAGCTTCTTCTTCACCAGGCATCACAGTTGACCTAATCAATTCAATAACAACAGAAGCTGGCGGCACAGCGCAATTTAGTGTCTTTTTAAACACCGCGCCAACAGCTAATGTAACCATTGGCTTGACTAGCTCAGACCTTACCGAAGGCACCGTTTCGCCGTCCAGCCTGACGTTTACTTCTGCCAACTGGTCAACGCCCCAGATAGTCACTGTTACTGGTGTAAATGATGCCTTAGTTGATGGAAATATTGCTTACTCGATCATCACTGCCGCGGCGACCAGCACCGACTCCAATTACAATGGCGTTAACGCAGCCGATGTCAGCTTGATCAATAACGACAATGAGATTACCAGCATTGTTGTTGTAGATACCCTTAATGACACCCTTGACGGCAACACATCAAGCATTGCCGCCCTTAATAGCAGTAAGGGGATAGATGGAAAAATTTCCCTGCGCGAAGCCATAACGGCAGCCAACAACAGCTCAGGAATGAGTACTATAAGGTTCAATATTGCAGGCACCGGGCCATATAATTTCAATCTTACGTCAGCATTACCTACAATCACAAAACCCGTTGTGATTGATGGCACGAGTGAGCCTGATTACACTGGCTCTCCGATAGTCGTGTTGAATGGCGGCGGTACAGTGCAATACGGCATACAACTTTCGGGCGGGTCTGATGGCAGCATTATTCGGGGTCTTATATTACAAAACTTTACCAGTAGTGGTATTTCAATTGGAGGCAGCAACAGCAACACCATAACTGGAAACTGGATTGGCCTGAACACGGCGGGAACGGGCGCAGCAGGCAACTTTGCCGGCATCAATCTTTGGAATTCGTCGAACAACATCATAGGGGGCAGCACAACAGCTGATCGGAACGTAATTTCTGGTAATACCAGCATTGGCATTGGTTTAAATACAGACAACGGTTCGACAACCGGTAACCAAATCAAAGGCAACTATATAGGGACTAATGCCAGTGGTACGGCAGCGGTAGGTAATGCCAACCAAGGTATTTGGGTTAACGCCGCAGGTAACACGATTGGGGGTAGCGCATTAAACGAAGGTAACGTGATTAGCGGCACCACCAATTGGGTGGGTATTCAACTCGAAATACCGGCGTCAAACACAGTTATTTCGGGTAACTTAATCGGATTGAATGCAACAGGTACCGCGGCGTTGGCCAATGCAGGCGGCGGCATTTACGTTCAATCGGCCAACAATATCATTGGCGGCATAACTGTAGCGGCACGCAACGTAATTTCCGGTAACAGTAGTGCAGGAATCAACATTACTGGTGCCTCGGCAATTTCAAATGTCGTCATAGGCAATTATATCGGTACCGACATCACCGGAACGCAAGATGTTAACGGCACTTCGCTTACTGGTGGGCAAAGTGGGGTTGTTATTGACGCCGGTGCAACGAATAACCGTATCGGCACCAATGCAGATGGTTCCAACGATACTGCCGAGCGCAATGTAATTTCCGGTAACAATTGGTACGGGGTGGAAATGCTCGGCAGCGGCACGTCAGGCAACGTGGTGCAAGGCAACTATATCGGTACCGACAAGACTGGATTGGTAGCTCTGGGTAATTCTCAAGGTGGGGTCTCGTTCTGGAACGGCGCATCAGGCAACAAAGTTGGTTCGGGGCTGACTGGCGCCGGTAACGTTATCTCAGGTAACGGTACTGGTGTTCAAATTGCTAATGGAGTCACTAATAATAAAGTTCAAGGTAACTACATCGGATTGGGATCTGACGGCAGCACGTCGATCGGCAATACCGGTGTCGGTGTCTATTTCTACAATGGTGGTAGCAGCGCAGCGGTAACTGGTAACATCATCGGTATCGACGCTGATGGCAGCAATGATGTAGGCGAACGTAACATTATTTCTGGTAACTTTAGAGGCGTTGCCCTAGAAAACACCGAAGTAACTGGCAATGTAATCGCTGGTAACTACATCGGCACCGATGCCACTGGCCAACTTGATCGCGGCAATACTTTCGACGGTGTATACATTTTGAATGGTGCAAGTAATAACATCATTGGCGGTAGCAGTGCCATTCAACGCAATATTATCTCTGGCAATAACGATGACGGCATCCAGATTGACGGCGAGGCCAGCGATGGCAACATTATCCAAAATAACTGGATTGGCCTTGGCAGTAACGGCACAACAGTCATAGGTAACGGTGGCGATGGTATATACGTAAGTGGTGGTGCTGATAATACGACAATTGGCGGCATAAATTTAGGCAACGTAATAATGGGGAGCGGCCTAGTTGGCATAGAAGTTGACGGCGCTTCCACCGGCACGGTTATCCAAGGCAACTACATTGGTACAAACGTCGCTGAAACAGTTGTTTTGGGCAGCCAACAAAATGGTGTATTGTTGGAAAACGGGGCATCAAATACAACAATTGGCGGAACTCTCTCAGGTCAGGGTAATGTAATTACAGATAGCGGGCGTGGCGGTGCTTTCACCGCTGCGATTGATATTAATCCCTCGGCGGGAACCGGAAATAAAATTATTGCCAACTCAATATACGGTAATCCGGGAATAGGAATAGATTTAGGTGTTGATGGTGTGACCGCCAACGACAACCTCGACCCGGATACCGGCGGTAACAACCTGCAGAACTTTCCAGTTATCACATCCGCCACGACTTCTGGCACTGGAACGGTCAAAGTAAGCGGCACCTTAAACACGTTGGCTAACCTAAGCGGCGTGATTATCCAGCTTTATGCCACGCCATCGGCAGGCAACCCGACCGGACGACAAGGCAAACGTTATTTAGGTTCTACCACAGTCAGCACCGATGCGAGTGGCAATGCCACATTTACTAATATCACTTTATCCGCAACAGTTACAGCCGGTGAAATCCTAACCGCAACCGCCACTTATGCCAACAACACTTCTGAATTTTCACAAGGTGTGGCATTAACCACGCCCAATACCGCGCCAACTTTTAATGCAGGAAACGGAAATGTAACAACAACTATCGGTTCCGGAGATGACTGGGCGCGTGCAATGACCTTACAAAGCGACGGCAAGATGGTCGTCACTGGTTATTCGTCGAATGGCATCAATGATGACTTTTCTGTTGTCCGTTACAACGTCGATGGCAGTTTAGATACCACGTTTGGTACAGGCGGAAAAGTTACCATAGCCGTTGGTAGCAGCAGTGACCAAGCCTATGCCATAACCATTCAAGCCGATGGCAAGATATTAGTTGCAGGTAATAGCCATAATGGCAGCAACATGGATTTTTCCGTAATTCGTTTGAATACGGATGGCAGTTTGGATACGAGTTTTTCCGGTGACGGTAAGGTGATGGTGGATTTTGCGGGTACTACGGAGGATACGCAAGCCGTCATTGTTCAATCAGACGGTAAGATTATTATAGGCGGATCCAGTAATAGTCTTTTTGCGCTAACACGGCTAAATACCGATGGAAGCCTTGATACCACATTTGGCAGTTCCGGCAAAGTCACCACCGATGCTACGATAGCAGCTGATTCAGGTTACTCGCTTGCCCTTCAGGCTGATGGCAAAATCCTTATGGCAGGAGCAGGAAACAACAATTTCGCACTGGTTCGATATAACAGTAACGGTTCTTTGGATACCAGTTTTGGCTCTAGCGGTAAAGTGGAAACTGATTTGGCGGTGGGGGCGGATTATGGCAGATCAGTAATCGTCAACAACGATGGCACGATATTGGTAAGTGGGAATTCCGGTTCGGGTAATTTTGCAGTTGCAAAATATACTTCTACCGGAATGCTCGATACTACCTTTGGAAGCGGTACCGGAATAGTAATGACTGATATCAGTGGTTCTGATATTTCTATGGGCATCGTGATACAAGCAGACGGCAAAATCATTCTAGGAGGCTATAACGGCAGTTTCAATAGCACGCTGGTACGTTACAACGTTAACGGTACATTGGATACCAGTTTTGGCAACAGCGGTAAGGTAACCACCGTTATCGCTTCCGGTTCATTCATTGAAGGCTTGGCAGTAAGGCCAGATGGCCATATTGTTGCAGCGGTAACGGCCACGGTTAGCGGAATGCGTGATTTCGGTATTATCACCTATCTGCCTGATGGCTCAATTGATGCCCTATTTAACACGACCAGCATCACCAATACCCTTGACGGAAATCCCACCTATACCGAAAACGGTTCAGCGGTAGTTTTGGACAGCAACGTACAAATCTTTGATGCCGAACTATCACTTAGTAACTTTAATGGCGCTACGTTAACCCTAACCCGTAACGGTGCTGCCAACTCACAAGATGTATTTTCTGCAACAGGTACACTCAGTACCTTAACCCAAGGCGGCGGCTTGGTAGTTGGCGGTATCACCGTCGGTACTGTAACCACTAACAGTAACGGCACGTTGTTATTGACTTTTAACACCAATGCTACGCAAGCACGCGTAAATTCAGTGTTGCAACAAATCGCTTACAGCAATAGCAGTGACGCTCCTCCTGCCAGCGTACAGATCAACTGGCTGTTCAGCGACGGTAATACTGGTACACAAGGAACAGGTGGCGCATTGACTGTCACGGGTAGCAATGTTGTTAATATTACTGCGGTGAATGACGCTCCAACCACCAGCATTGTTACTTTGTCAGCAATCAGCGAAGACAGCGGCGCTAGGGTTATTACTCAGGCCGAATTGTTAACTAATGCCACTGATGTTGAAGGTAACGCTCTGACGGCTGCCAGCCTGAGTATTACCTCTGGTTCTGGTTCTTTGGTAAACAACGGCAACGGCACCTGGACTTATACTCCGGCATCGAATGACGATACCGCTGTCAGCTTCAGTTACACCATTACTGACGGAAACGGCGGTAGCGTGGCAGGCATTGCCAACTTAGATATTACGCCAATCAATGACGCACCAGTCAATACCATTAGTGGAGATGGGGCAGTATTTCCTGAGGAATCAGTAGTCCAGCTCGTCGGTTCTATCAGTATAACGGATGTTGATGCTGGTTCAGGTTCATATACAGTGACGCTAACCGTATCTCCTGCAGCAGGAACATTAACAGCGATATCAGGCAGCGGAGTAGCAGTATCAGGATCGGGTACAAACTCATTAGTCTTGACAGGAACATTAGCGTCGATAAATATTTATTTCTCATCAGCATCGACAAGCCCTATTTTTACAGCAACTGGGGATTTTAACGGTGCAGTTTCATTTACATTAGTAACGAATGACAATGGTAATTCAGGAAGTGGTGGGGCGCTCACTGATAGTGATACCATAAATGGTGGAATTTCGTCCGTTGCGGATATATCAAATGATAGTGTGACGACAAACGAAGATGCATCCATAACCTTTTCACCATTAAGCAACGATACCTTTGAAAACTCTGGGCGCACGATTTCACACATAAATGGCGCTTCGATTTCATCTGGTCAAACTGTTGCGGTAACAGGTGGAAATTTAACGCTCAATGCGAATGGAACATTAACCTATGCACCTAGTAATAATTACTTTGGCACACCTAGCTTTACGTATACAGTAACTTCAGGAGGTGTTACTGAGACAGCCACGGTTAATTTAACAGTTAATCCGGTCAACGATGCGCCGGTCACAACGCCGGTGACTTTAATCGCGATCGCTGAGGAAAGCGGTGCCCGGATTATCACTCAGGCCGAACTCTTAGCTAATGCCACTGATGTTGAAGGAAACGCATTGACGGTTACCAGCATGAGTATCGCATCTGGTTCTGGTTCACTGATTAATAACGGCAACGGCACCTGGACTTATACGCCGGCATCGAACGACGATACTGCCGTCAGCTTCAGCTACACCATTACTGACGGAAACGGCGGCAGTGTGGCGGGAAGCGCCAACTTGGATATTACGCCAGTCAACGATGCGCCTGTCATCACCAGCAATGGTGGTGGCGTAACGGGAATTGCCAGTGTCTCAGAAAACCAGACAACTGTTACCACAGTGACTGTGACGGACGTTGACTTACCAGCACAATCGATAAACTATTCCATCGTTGGCGGTGCCGATGCCGCCTTATTTACGATCAACGCCAGCACAGGTGCATTGCAATTTATAAGTGGCCGTGACTATGAGATGCCGACCGATGCTGGTGCCAATAACATCTACGATGTCATCGTGCAGGTAAGTGACAGTGTCGGTGGCACCGATACACAGGCTATTGCCATCAGCGTAACATCGGTCAATGAAGCAGAGCCAGTTATTACAAACAATGGTGGAGGGTCGACATCTGCAATCAGCTTAGCGGAGAACACGACTGCGGTGACCACAGTTACTGCAACCGACTCAGATTTGCCAGTACCGACCCTTACATATTCAATCTCCGGTGGTACAGATGCTGCAAAATTTACCATCAACAGCAATACTGGTGTACTGACATTTATTTCTGCCCCAAATTATGAAGCCCCTACCGACGTAGGCTTAAACAATGTCTACGATGTGAACGTGATGGCCAGTGATGGTTCGCTTACTGACACACAGGCCATCTCAGTGGCGGTCACCAACCTGGACGAGGCCGCGCCCACGATCACCTCCGGCGGCG
>CAWDOO010000010.1:0-81154 GCA_963804035.1 uncultured Gammaproteobacteria bacterium
CAGAATTCGGAATATAAACCCCGTTAAGGATTTTGTATAGTGCGTAAAGGCCGAAACTTGCCTTCTTGTATAATTTTACCCTGATCCCAAATGTAATCACCCGTCAGGTTGATGTGTTCCCAGCCTAAGGGGGACAAATATTGATACCAATCGGGGTTAACCTGTACACCTTGCTTTTTTAGGGCTTCGACGGCTCGTTCCATATAAACCGTATTCCATAATATGATTGCTGCTGTCAGCAGGGTTAATCCGCTGGCCCGGTAACGTTGTTGCTCGTAACTACGATCCCGGATTTCGCCCAAACGATTAAAGAATACAGCTCGTGCCAAAGCGTTTCTGGCTTCGCCTTTGTTTAATCCTGCGGTGACGCGGCGGCGCAACTCAACACTCTGTAACCATTCCAAAATAAAAAGTGACCGTTCAATCCGTCCGAGCTCACGTAACGCAACCGCTAAACCATTTTGTCGTGGATAACTGCTGAGTTTCCGTAATAGCAAGGAAGCCGTGGCTGTTCCCTGCTGAATGGATACGGCTAAACGCAGAATGTCATCCCACTGTGTTTTAATACAATTGATCTTTAATTCCTCACTTATCATTGTTTGCAATGCCGGGTAACTTTTTAGTTGTTTAGGGGGCGCAAACAACTTGGTGTCGCCCAAATCTTTAATTCTGGGTGCCAACTTGAAGCCCAACAAGTGCATCATGCCAAAGACTTGATCGGTAAATCCCGCTGTGTCGGTGTAATGCTCCTCAATTCGTAAGTCTGACTCGTGATATAGCAAGCCATCAAGTACATAGGTTGAATCACGCACACCCACATTGATAGCTCGTGTATGGTAAGGAGCGTATTGATCGGAGATGTGCGTGTAAAACTGCCGCCCTGGTTCTGCGCCATACTTTGGGTTGACTTGCCCTTTACCTTGACTGACACCGCCCGAGCGAAATCGCTGACCATCCGATGAAGAGGTCGTACCATCGCCCCAATTGGCGGCAAAAGGATGTTTGAATTGGGCATTCGTCAGCTCTGCCAAGGCTGCGGAATACGTTTCATCGCGGATATGCCAGGCTTGTAGCCAAGCTAATTTGGAATAGGTTGTTCCAGGGCATGATTCCGACATTTTGCTCAAGCCAAGATTAATGCCATCAGCCAGTATGGTTGTCAGCAGAAGATTTTTGTCTTTGGCAAGATCGCCGCTCTTTAGGTGAATAAAATGCCGCGTGAAGTTGGTCCATTGATCAACTTCCAAGAGCAATTCGGTAATTTTGACATGGGGCAATAACGCGGTTGCCTGATCTATGAATTTCTGCGCGTTTTCCGGGATGACCGCAGCAAGTGGCGTAATTTTCAGACCAGATTCCGTAATCACCGCATCGGGTAAGTCATCGGCAGCAGCCATCTGGTTAACTTTTATTAATTCGCTTTCCAATAACGTCAGATGTTCATAAAGGTATTGGTCGCAATCCGTGGATACCTTTAACGGCAGTTCATTATTTTGTTTTAAGGTTGTATATTTTTCTGGTGTGATCAGATAGGTATTAAAATCCTTAAACTGGCGGGAAGCTTGAACCCATGCGTCACCGGAACGTAACACGCCTTTCAGCTCAGACAGTAAACATAATTCATAATATCGTCGGTCAATCCCCTTGTCTTTAAACACTAAATCCTGCCAGCGTTTTTTGACAAAACTCGTTGGCGCATTAAGGGGAAGTTTGCGGTTATTTTCTGTATTTAAGCTGCGTAAGATTGCAATGCCGTCAACGATGTCTTGAGAAGCCGGGGTTGCCTGGATTTTCAGGGCATCCAGAAAGGCTGGGGCATAACGGCGCAATGTACTGTAACTGTCACCGATCAAAGCCAAGAAATCAAAGCTTTCAGGCTGTGCTAGCTTTTGTGCTTGCATGACACTTGCCTCGAACTCATCCCATGAGATGACCGACTCTATTGCCTTGAATGGATCGGTGCCATCTTGTTTTGCACTGACTAAAGCTTGGCCTACTTTACCGTAAATCCGAATTTTGCTGTTAATATCCTTGCCCGATTTTTGGAAGCGTTTGTGATGCTTATTTTTAGCGACATTGAATAATCTTCCGATGATGCGGTCATGCAGGTCAATGATTTCGTCCGTAATCGTTGCGGTGCTTTCGAGAACCAGCGTAACCAGTGTTGCATAGCGGCGCACAGGTTCAAACTTTGATAAATCTTGTGGTGTCATTTGTCCGCCCTCCCGGGCAATCTTAAGCAGTCGGTTTTGGTGAATGCCGGAACGATAAATCTGTTCAGGCATATTCAGTTTTTGTAGTACCTTAAGGCGTTCGATATGTTCAAGCATTTGCCTGGAACTGGGCTTGCTTGGCGATTGGCGTAACCAGACCAGCCAGGTAAATTTACTTTCAGGTTTACGTTGCAGTAAGCCATCGAGATTGATGTAATGCTCATCTGATAAAGTCTTAGTCAGGATTTGATAAATACGACGATTCGCTTTGGTAATGGCCTCGGAACATAGTCGCTCCATAACATTGATCGAAGGCAATAAAATGTGTTGCCCACGCAACTGTTCAATCAGTGTTGTCGCCAGCACAATGCCTTTGTCGGTATGCATGGCTAAATCTTCAAGCATCGCGAGTTTTTCACGGTAGGTCGATAGAGTGAATGATCTGAAGCCGTAAATAGTTTGTAATTCCAATAGATGTTCATGGAAGGTATTTTTACGGGAACCATAACGTTCCCAAGCAGAAGGGGAGATATTCAGTTGCTGGGCAATGAACTCGATGACTTCTGGACTTGGCTTATTGTTATCGCCAAGCACGACACCTGGGTATCGCAGGTAACATAGTTGTACAGCAAAACCTAAACGATTTTCTGAGCCACGATGTTGCTGAATAATAGCGAGATCAGACTCATTGAAGGAATAGTACTGTATGACTAAATCATCATTCGGTAAGGCGATTAGATTATCGCGCTCGGTTGCGGAAAGGATAGATCGGCGTGCCATAGAAGATTGTCACTTAATTAAAAAATAGGGCTATAATGATACTTTGTTTATATTACCGGTTAGATGACACTAAATGACCCTATTCAAAGCAGTCATCTGTATGTCACGTAAACGTTCGTTTAGGTGACACCAATGTTGATTGGTTACATGCGCGTTTCCAAGGCCGATGGTTCGCAGGTTTTGGATTTGCAACGTGATGCCTTATTGCAAGCTGATGTTTTACCCGAACACCTTTATGAAGATTTTGCATCCGGCAAAAGCGACGAGCGACAAGGCTTAGTGGCTTGTCTCAAAGCTTTACGTAAAGGCGATACCCTTATTGTCTGGAAACTAGACCGTCTCGGTCGGAATTTGCGCCACTTGGTCAATACTGTGCATGATTTATCCAGTAGGGGGATCAGTTTCAAAGTGCTAACTGGGCAAGGGGCGCAAATCGATACCACCACCTCCCAAGGCAAATTAGTGTTTGGCATTTTTGCCGCTCTCGCTGAATTTGAGCGAGATTTGATTTCCGAGCGTACCAAAGCGGGTTTAGCTTCCGCCCGTGCCCGTGGCAGAAAAGGAGGCGCACCGTTTAAAATGACCCCACCTAAATTGCGGCTGGCAATGGCCTCTATGGGCAAACCAGAAACCAACATTGGCGATTTATGTAAGGAGCTTGGCATCACACGGCAAACTCTCTACCGCCATGTCGCCCCCGACGGCTCGTTGCGAGAGGACGGAGAGAAGTTACTGAAAAACACTTAACCTTGTTTATGAAATTTGAAGTTACCCTGCTGCCGATCTTAAAGCCTTGGCCGCCTCAGTCATGTTGGCTAATGAAATCCAGACATCCTGCCACTGCCGCGTTTTTAAGCCGCAATCAGGATTGACCCACAACTGGTCAGGTGCAATACGTTTCCCCGCTTTTTTTAGCAACGCAATCATATCGTCAGTGGCCGGGACATTCGGGCTGTGGATGTCGTAGACACCGGGGCCGATTTCGTTCGGGTAATTAAAGTCGATGAAGGCTTCCAACAGTTCCATATTCGAGCGTGAGGTTTCGATGGTGATGACATCGGCATCCATGTCGGCGATGGACGTAATGATGTCATTGAACTCCGAATAGCACATGTGCGTATGAATTTGGGTGCTGTCCTTTACCCCGCTTGAGCAGATGCGAAAAGCCCGCACTGCCCAATCCAGGTAGCCGTGCCAGCGCGATTGGCGTGGCGGCAAGCCTTCCCGGAAAGCCGCTTCGTCGATTTGAATTATCGGAATACCGGCACGTTCCAAATCGTTCACTTCTTCACGTATCGCCAAAGCCAATTGATACGCGGTGGTTGATCGTGGCTGGTCGTCACGGACAAACGACCAGTTTAAGATAGTGACCGGGCCGGTCAACATGCCTTTCATCGGTTTGTCGGTCAGCGACTGGGCATATTGGCTCCAGCGCACGGTCATCGGTTTGGGGCGGCTTACGTCACCGTAGATGATCGGCGGTTTGACGCAGCGGGAACCGTAGGATTGCACCCAGCCATTGGCGGTGAATAAAAAACCGTCCAATTGCTCGCCGAAATATTCCACCATGTCGTTACGCTCCGCTTCGCCATGCACCAACACATCCAGTCCCAGGCTTTCCTGTTCCCTTACACAGAATTCAATAGCGTGTTCCATGTGTTTGATATAGTCGGTTTCACTGATCAAGCCGCGTTTAAAGTCAGCCCGCGCTTTGCGGATTTCAGGCGTTTGCGGAAATGAGCCGATGGTCGTGGTCGGATAGCTGGGCAGGTTCAGTTTAGCCCGTTGTTGCTCACGCCGCACCGGGAATGGATTATGGCGTTGCGTCAGCGAGCTGTCGATTTTCGCAAGTTCAGCTTGCACGGTTGGGTTATGGATCAATGTAGATTCCCGACGGGAACGGATAGCATTCGCCGAGACCATTAAATCCGCTTCGGCTGCTGCCGGTTCTTCTATCGCCAAGCGCAGGATTTCCAGTTCGGTCAGTTTTTGCCGTGCGAACGCCAGCCAGGATTTGATAGTTGGGTCTAAAGCCGTTTCATGTTCCAGGTCGATGGGTACATGCAACAGGGAGCAGGAAGGCGCGAGCCAAAGCTCGCCTTTAAAACGATCCTTAGCGGTTGCGATGGTGCTGAGGGCGGTACTTAAATCGGTGCGCCAGATATTGCGCCCGTCGATCAGCCCCAGTGACAGCACTTTATGGTTGGCGAAGTTATCCAAAACTGATGTCAATTGTTCCGGTGCCCTGACCAGATCGATATGCAGCCCTGCGACTGGCAGCTTGCAAACGAATGACGTATGTTCGCCTAAATCACCAAAATAAGTGGCAAGTAATATCTTAACAGGCGAACTTTGCAATCGGTTAAAAACCGCTTCAAATACATTTTTCCAGGCAGTGGGTAAATCCAGCACCAGGATCGGTTCATCGATTTGCACCCATTCCACGCCCTGATCGGCTAAGCGGCGTAGAATTTCCCCATAAACCGGCAATAACCGATCTACTAAATCCAGTTTGTTGAAGTCACTGGTCGTTTTCGCCAACCACAGCCAGGTCAAAGGCCCCAGTAAAATCGGTTTCGGTTTATAGCCCAAGGCTTGCAGCTCGCGGGTTTCATCGAATAGCTTGCTGCTGGACAACGCAAATTGCTGATCCACCGTTACTTCCGGCACGAGATAATGGTAATTAGTATCAAACCACTTCGTCATTTCGCAGGCACGATAGGCTTGGCCATCGTTTGCTTGTCCGCGAGCCATCCTGAAATAAGTGTCAAGATCGATGTCTTGGGTCGCTGCACCAATGCGTTCAGGGATTACGCCCAGCATGACGCTGGCATCCAAGACCTGATCGTAATAAGAAAAATCCCCAACCGGAATCAAATCCAGGCCGCTGCTGGCTTGCAGTTGCCAATGCCGTTGGCGAAGTTCGGCAGCGATCCTCTGTAATTCGTCCTGACCGATTTCACCACGCCAATAGCGTTCCATGGCAAATTTTAGCTCGCGGTGTTCGCCCAAGCGGGGAAATCCCAGGTTATGGATTTTAATCATGAATGCAGCTCCAGTGGGTTAAAAATGAAAGCGGCATTGTAGGGCTTGTTATTTGTGAAGAATATTGATAGTTTCTCACTATTTCATGAGGAATATTCATCAATATGGAACTCATACACTTTCGTATCCTGTTGGCGCTTAAACAATACGGCACATTGAATGCCGCTTCTGAGACGCTGCATTTAACGCAATCGGCGTTATCGCACCAGATGAAAAACCTGGAGCAGCGCTTAGGGATAGTACTTTGGCGCAAACAAGGCCGTACTTTAGTGTTGACCCAGGCGGGTCACTATTTGTCTAAAGTTGCCGAATCGGTGATTGCCACCGTTGATTCTGCCGAACAACACCTTACCCTACTAGCCACCGGAAAAACTGGCAAACTCACTATCGGCATTGATTGCCATGCCTGCTATGAATGGTTCCGCACCATCCTGCAACCTTATCTTAACGCTTGGCCGGAATTGGAGATTGAAGTCACCTCGCGCTTTCGGTTTAATTCGTTTGAAGCGATCCAGCAGTACAAGCTTGACGCAGTTTTGACTTCCGACCCCGTGTTTAACGGTGTACTGCATTACCAGCCACTCTTCGATTTTGAGTTGGTGTTAATCGTCGCCAAGCAACATCGACTCGCCGGACTCCAAGTGATTGAACCCGCTGACCTACAACAGGAAACGATCCTGACTTACCCAGTCGAACGGGAACGCCTGGATATGTTCAGGAAAATACTGCAACCCGCCGGGATTGAACCACTCGACCATATCACCGTGGAAGAAACCGACATTATGTTACTGTTAGCCGCCAGCCAGCGCGGTGTTTGCCTGCTGCCGGAATGGTTGCTGGCCGATAAGATCAAAAATCCCGATGTGGTTAGTCTAAGGTTTAAAAACTTGCCATTGACCAAGACCATGTACCTTGCAACCCGCCATGAGGACGTACAGTTGGATTATATCCAGTGGTTGATAGGTCATGCACAGTCCAAAACTGCATTATTTCCGAGTTCCGGTTGAACGCTACATTCTGAATTATGATTTTTCATCTCCTACATCACAGTTTGCCATGATAGAAAACCAATTTTCATCGTAATTTTTTAACACATACTTTTTGCTATGGGGTACGGTACACCGTGAACAGTCTTGATGAATGGCATCTCCAAAAACACCTAGCTGCCCAAATTTTGAGTTTACTTCACAGTAACTGAAAGCGGTTTTCTCGCCGATTTTTTCTATCCCATTAGAATTGAATCGAAATAAGGGACAAGCACACAGATAACAGTTTAGGCGCTCCACGTCGTGGCATTTTTTCCTGTCGGCGTAAAGTTCGCAAAAGTCCGGTTCAGACTTCACCATATTATCGAAGTCAAAATAATCCACTATTTCTTCTTTACTTAAACCTTTGGCTTGTAGTTTTTCGACTATCGCTTTGTGGTTATGTCCATGTTCCGTAAACCAAGATAAATAGCTCATATATTCAGACTTTCCTTTAAAACAATTTCATTCCGAATCAAAAGCAAAATGAAAAAAGATTTATTTCAGCGAGAAACTTTATAAATAAGCACTGACAACCACAGACAGTAGAGATGTAGCAAATGACTTAATCCCAACTGAGCGCACCGCCCGTTTGGTATTCCGTCACCCGCGATTCAAAAAAGTTTTTCTCTTTCTTGAGGTCGATCATTTCACTCATCCATGGGAAAGGATTGGTTTCGCCGGGATATAAGGCATCCAGGCCGATTTGCTGGCAGCGGCGGTTGGCAATAAAGCGCAGGTATTCCTTGAACATTCCGGCATTCAACCCCAATACGCCGCGCGGCATCGTATCTTCGGCATAGCGGTATTCGAGTTCCACGGCCTGCTGCATCAGCGTTTTGATTTCATCACGGAACTCAGTTGTCCACAACTGTGGATTTTCGAGTTTGATGGTATTGATTAGGTCAACGCCAAAATTGCAATGCAGCGATTCGTCGCGCAGGATGTATTGATACTGTTCCGCCGACCCTTGCATTTTGTTTTGCCGCCCCAGTGCCAGAATCTGTACGAATCCCACATAAAAAAACAGGCCTTCCATGATGCAGGCGAACACGATTAGCGAACGCAACAGTTGCTGGTCGGTCCCAGTTGTACCGGTTTTGAAGTTCGGATTGGTCAAAGTATCGATAAAAGGAATCAGGAAATTATCCTTATCCCGGATGCTGGGGATTTCCCGGTAGGCGTTAAATATTTCACTCTCATCAAGTCCTAAACTCTCGACAATATATTGGTAAGCATGGGTATGGATGGCTTCCTCAAAGCCTTGCCGTAACAAGTATTGGCGGCATTCCGGCGCAGTAATGTGACGATAGGTGCCCAGTACAATATTGTTGGCAGCCAGCGAATCCGCCGTGGTAAAAAAACCGAGGTTGCGCTTGACGATCAACCGTTCATCTTCGGTCAACGCCGTACTGTCTTTCCATTGGGCAATGTCGCGGTTCATCGGGACTTCCTGCGGCATCCAGTGATTGGCGCAACCGGCCAGGTATTTATCCCAGGCCCAATGGTACTTGAACGGCACCAGTTGGTTGACATCGGTTTTCCCGTTGATTACGCGTTTATCCTGAGCATTAACGCGACTGGATGCTGACGGTTGGTTAATAGCAGGCCGTTCTAATACGGGCTTTGTAACGTTTAACATTGGAACTGGCTTTACCGTAGCAGGCGATTTTTCCACAAAAATATCTTCTTCGAATGACAACATAGTATTTCCTTGTTAACTTGAGTGTTTGGTTTTGTGGCTATTGGCAGGCTTCGCAACCAGGATCGTCGATCAAACATTGTTTAGGCTCAGGCATAACCGATGCAACCGCATTCAGTTCACCTCCCGTTCCCGTTGATTTCTCCGCCGACGTTGCCCCTAACGAACGCAGGTAATAAGTGGTTTTCAGCCCACGTTGCCAAGCCAGCATATAAGTGTCATGCAGCTTTTTACCGGAGGGAACCGCAAAATACAGATTTAAAGATTGCGCCTGGTCTATCCACTTTTGCCGCCGTGCGGCGGCTTCCACCAACCAGCTTGGATCAATTTCAAATGCGGTGGCGTAGAGCAATTTGAGTTCAGCAGGGATACGGTCGATTTTAGCCAGCGAGCCATCGTAATATTTGAGGTCGGCCACCATGACTTCATCCCATAAACCCAGCGCCTTAAGCTCAATTACCAAGGCTTCATTGACCACAGTAAATTCACCAGACAGATTGGATTTCACATACAGATTTTGATAATCTGGCTCAATACTAGCGGAAACACCGATGATATTGGCAATCGTGGCAGTCGGCGCAATCGCCACACAATTGGAGTTGCGCATTCCGTGCTGTTGGATGCGAGTTCTTAAAGCATCCCAATCCAATGTGCTGCTCCGGTCAACTTCCACTTGTCTGCCACGCGCTTCGCTCAACAGGTTCAGCGTATCCAGCGGCAAGATGCCTCGATCCCACAAACTGCCCTTAAAACTGGAATAAGCACCGCGCTCTTGCGCCAACTGACTTGAGGATGAATAGGTGTGATAACAAACCGCTTCCATCGTATTATCAGCGAATTCAACCGCCTCCATTGAAGCGTAAGGAATTCGCAGGGCATGTAAACAATCCTGAAAACCCATGATGCCCAAACCCACAGGCCGATGGCGGAAATTGGAATTACGCGCACTGCCGACGGCATAAAAATTGATGTCGATGACGTTATCCAGCATTCGCATCGCCGTAATGATGGTGGCCTCAAGCTTGGTTTGATCCAGTGCCAGTTTGCCATTTTCTTCCTTTAAATGCGCCATCAGGTTCACCGAGCCCAGATTACACACGGCAATTTCAGTGGCAGAAGTGTTCAAAGTAATCTCAGTGCAAAGATTAGAGCTATGCACCACGCCGACATGCTGTTGCGGGGAACGAATATTGCAGGCATCCTTGAAGGTAATCCAGGGGTGGCCGGTTTCAAACAGCATCGACAGCATCTTGCGCCACAGTTGCAGGGCAGGAACTCGCTTAAACTGCTTGATCTCGCCTAAATCGGCACGGCGTTCGTATTCGCCATAAGCTGTTGCGAAGGCGAGACCAAACTTATCATGCAAGTCCGGCACGTCCGATGGCGAGAATAACGTCCACTCGCCGTTTTCGCTAACCCGCTGCATGAACAGGTCAGGTATCCAGTGTGCAGTGTTCATGTCGTGGGTGCGGCGGCGGTCATCGCCGGTGTTTTTGCGTAAGTCCAGGAATTCTTCGATGTCCAGGTGCCAAGTTTCCAGATAACCGCACACCGCGCCCTTGCGTTTGCCGCCCTGGTTTACGGCCACGGCGGTGTCGTTGGCGACTTTCAGGAAGGGAATCACGCCCTGGCTTTTGCCGTTGGTGCCTTTGATGCGTGAGCCTAAAGCACGCACCGGTGTCCAGTCATTGCCGATGCCGCCCGCATATTTCTGTAATAAGGCATTTTCTTTGATGGCCTGATAAATACCGTCCAGATCATCACTGACCGTCGATAGGTAGCAGGAGGAAAGCTGCGAATGCACCGTGCCGCTGTTAAACAACGTCGGCGTGGAACTCATGAATTCGAAATTGGACAATACGTTATAAAACTCGATGGCTCGGTCTTCGCGGTCAATCTCGTTAATCGCCAAGCCCATTGCCACGCGCATGAAGAAGATTTGCGGCAGTTCGATCCGGCGCTCTTCGATATGCAAAAAGTAGCGGTCATAAAGGGTTTGCAGGCCCAGATAACCAAACTTGAAGTCACGGTCTGGTGCAAATGCTTGGCACAGTTTATCCAAATCAAACTGTGCCAAGCGCTTATCCAGCAAGCCTGCTTCAACGCCCAACTTGATATAGTGCGGAAAATACTCGGCGTACTGGGTTTGCATGGCGTGATGACTGACACTTTCGCCCAATACTTCGGCACGAATCAAATCCAGCAGCAACCGTGCGGTGACATAATTGTAAGCCGGTTCGCGCTCAATCAGGCTACGGGCAGAAAGTATCAAGGCACGGCGAACTTCATTAAACGAAATGCCGTCATAACAATCACGCACGGCTTGCTCGACAACGATCTTGGGATTGACTTCACTACCCAAATCCAGACAGGCTTCCGTCACCATCTCGATTAACTTTGCAATATCCAATGGTTGCTTAATGCCGTCAATAGTAATATGCAATTGCAGCTTATCGTGTGGCTGGCTGGCACGTTCGGCGGTACGTTTTTCCCGGTACAGCACGTAGGCTTTTGCGACATCATGCTCGCCGGAACGCATCAACGCCAATTCAACCTGATCCTGAATATCTTCAATATGCACCGAGCCGCCAGAAGGTAAGCGTCGCATCAATGCGGCGACGACTGTCTGAGTCAGTAGTATCACTTGTTCGCGCATTCGGCTGGATAACACAGCTTTACTGTTATCGACAGCCAAAAATGCCTTGCTCATGGCGAGGGAGATTTTTTCAGGGTTAAATGCGACGGCAGCGCCATTGCGCCGGATCACTTGTAAGGTGGGACTTGTGGCAGGATGTTGTCTAGGTTGGGACAATGCGTCGAAAGACGCACTTGTCGCCTTCAGGGTATTGGTATCAGTATCGTACATGGATAGCTCCTTAAGATTAGGAGCGGGAATGACTTCAAATAAGACGCGACATTTCAGGTGCGTTAGAAAACTAAATTTTCTAAAACTTTTACCGTTGTTTTGGCACTGAACTGAGCGCCAGCCTTAAAGACCAGCAAGGCGGAAAGCAATGGGTTGACGCAAAGTCGCAACGCATACCTTCCATCTGCCGAGGACACCCCGCCTCAAACGTGTTGAAAAAATATACGGCAGGTCTCCTGGCTCTCGGGTCGTTGCATGTTGTCGGCCTTCCCAAGTCAGCGTTCACGACTCAGTGGCATGGTTGACAACACACTTTCCGATTACAGTTGCGGGGGCAGCTCCGGTTTTAAGATAACTCTGTCAGTCAATCTTTCACCGGATTCCCTTTTATCCCAGCTTTAAGAATCAGCATGAGAACCGTATGATGGTTAAAGTAGCATCCGTAATGAATGGATGTCAATAAGAAACACTATATATTGCTATATTATCTTAATTTAAGTCTATATATAGTGTCCGAAAAAAAGGGGTTGATTTGACTTCACTGCGCGGTAAATTTAACCTTTGCATCATTTGGAAGTTTTTAGCCTACGTTTTTCCCCACATCTTGAGGTAATATCTCTCGTAAAATCCTTAACGGGGTTTATATTCCGAATTCTGCGTCGGCCCGATTACCGCCAGCGGATGGTTCACAATATTAATTTGTCGTAGTTTATCACCCCTTTTTTTCATAAATATTCACATTGATTACCCTCTACTATACTGAGTTTCTGTTTTTTTCCTGTTAATAGTTTTCCATCTTTTTTTGGTAAAAAAATTCATTTAAGTGCTTAGTTGTCATGCAACTAGGTGTGTAAGTGGATCCAATTATGTATTGTGCATAAAATTTTTCATGAACACGTTCCTTCTCAACTATCTGACTTTTGCAATGACGTGGAATATAGATGCCAACACCTTATTCCAAAGGGAGTTGTTAGCCCCCTTTGGACAAGTCGTAGGTTACCAGGTTAAAGTGACCACTGTTTTAGCATTTTTGGTGGGATCATAAACATAACCAGTAGCGGTCAAGTTTTTAAGAGTATAGGTAACAGATCTTCCGCTAGGTGGAGTTTTTGTGGCAGATTGTACAATGTTACCATTAACATCCGTAGTACCAGTTACTGAGCTCGTCACCGATCCGCTAAAAGCACCTTCCACCTTTGCGTTTGGCACAGGTTTGCCACTTGAATCAACCAAACTTATTGACACTGTTGCTTTAACGCTATTGGACACGCTAACCATCATGCTTACTTTTGATTCCCACATTGTTGGGGTTAACTTAGGGGGCGGAGCAGTTACGGTAATTAGCTGAGTGTTGGTATTGGTCAATTGGAATTGATTGGTAACCATTAATTTTACGGTGTAAGTGCCCACCTTCGTATATGTATGAGAAGCGGTTGCACCCGTTGCCATACTAGAATCGCCAAAATCCCATTGATAGCCGATGATATTGCCGTTACCAACACTATTGACTGCTGAAAAATTCACTAACAGAGGGGCTGTTCCTGTAATTGGGGTAGCCCTAATATTAGCAACCGGAGGCACTGATGTATTAGTACTAGACAAATAAGTGCCGGTAACTTGATATTGACCCAAGCTGCCATAATTCGGATAGCCCGCATCATTACCTGATGCGGCGTGTCCAGAGTCTGCAACGGCAAGATAGTAAGTACCAGCTGTCACTGTTTGGCTAATACTGGCTGTTAGTGTGGCTTCTGGAGCAGACGTTGCGATAACCGCACCAGTGGCGCTGTATAACGTTAACTTTATGTCCAAATTCGGGCCAACTGCCGCAGGACTCGCTGTCAAGTTAATCATTCCGCCGCTGGAATTTATGACGAACATATCGATATCACTGGAAGTTCCAATGACCCCATAAGTTTGAATATTTGGTACAATTGAAGTACCGGTGTTAACCAAAGAGCTGGCAGTGGCTAATGTATTCCCATAGTCATCTGGGCTTGGCACAATTCCTTTACTCGCTAAGGTACTGATATCATCCTGTTGGTTGTTTGCATTTGGGTAAGTACCAGGATTCCATTGTGTTACGTTTTGGTAGTAACCAGCGCCCATTATCGATGCCCAACCAGTTACCCCTGAACCATGTCCGACATAATAACTCGTGCTGGGTTTCTGTCCATCGTGAAGTAATCCCAACGTATGACCAGCTTCATGTGAAGCGGCTTCGGCAATATTTTTTTCACTATTCCCTAACCCATCCTGAAACACCCAAGCTGGTTGGTATGCCGTATTATTGACTATATTAACAACTCCCACATATGCAATCCCGCCGCAGCCGCAATTTATGACAGTTTTAGTAATAACCACCCGCGTACCATAAGTGTTATCTGCAGTACTGGTTCGCAATAAGGAATCATTTGAAGGTACTTCTGTGGTAACGTCTACATCAAAAGGAATGTAATCTTCAGAAACCCGATTCCAAATCCTGATGATATTGCTCCGTTCAGCGTCATCGAAAACACTTGAGTTACCTGTTAAGTCGTATGCTGGCGCTGAAATTGTCGAGCCAGACCAAGCTGTACCTTGGGCGCTATGCCCATCGAAATCTAGATAAATTGTTTTGCTCGCGCCTTTTTTGCTGTGTAACATAAAGGCGCTGGCAAGCGCAGCTGGTGATGCGATTGGAATCGCAGCGGCAGTATTAGTTGTGCCGGTAACGTTACTGGGCTTGATCCCATTGCTTGAGAGAATTTCGCCTTGTTGGCTAGCCGTATCGTCGATATATAGAATATGACCATTCGCATCGACCCGCATGCTCTCATCTTGCACTAACATTTCTTTCAGCTTATCCGGCGTCAAGCCACTGTTCTGTGCTATGTTCTGAAGATTATTCCCCAAAAAATCGATAGCATCTTGGCCTTGGTAGTTAACCGGTAATTCAACTGTCGATACGCCTCCTGATGGGACTGTCCTTGCGGTTGAGGAAACGATAACAGTTGGTGACTGCGCATCATTACCAGAACCGGTAGCACCGGCATCGACGACTTGTTTGATTTTACCCAGCGTATCCACTTCTACGACATAGTTACGGCCATGCATCACTGAGTCAAGCAAAGCACGGTTTTGGCCTAGATCCTTGCCGGACAATTGCTCCTTATCACTGGCGAGACTTAAGGGAGAAAACGCAAAACTCGTAGCAATAGCAACCACTACGACCTTAGGTCGTATATTTTTGAAAACTTTCATTCGGCCACCTTTAGAAAATAAACCCCAGCAAGCACACCAACCGAGCCAACTTGCTGACGCATGACCACCCATCTAGATGATCAACAGAAAAATAATGTGCTTAAATAAGCACAGGTTTGATTAGTTTAAATATTTATAAACTGGCGGGATGATACCAAAGCCTTGGGACTGCAACCGTGACGGATATCAAAGTTTTGCAGAGTGGTCTACCTGAGGCAAATTGTGGTCAGGTTTTATTGGGTTGTTTCAGCAAGGAGAGCGCAAAGGCGTAAGCTTCTGGGAGGTCAATCAAAGCGGCTTTACTTGTTTTTTGAATCTCTTTGAACAAGCCCAATTGGGTCTTATATTTTAAGTTGCCAATCGCTAGCGCCCCAATGCTACGAAAACTACCGCAACCGTAATCAACAGGCGCACCCAAATCATGCAAATTGACTCCCAATATACCACTGGGAGGCACGGCGTTGGTATCTGCCACCACCAACAAGTTTTTGGCATTGTTCAAATGGCCTTCCAAAATACGGATACCCGCCCTGGCCGCACAGATAATCACTTCAACATCGGCAATTTCTGTTGTCTTTTCTTTATTGGTTTGCGTTGACACCCATTGCACATCGGTTTTATAGCGTTCAAAAAAGCGTTTGGCTGCCGCTTGGTCATCATCGGCAAGCAGTTGGCACAATTTGACACTAGCGCCTTGCTTGGCTGCCAGCATAGCTGCACTAACGCCCACTGGACCAGAACCAAAGACGGCAACCTTGAGCCCTTTCAAGTCCTTATTAAAGTGCTCCCCCAGGACTAGTCCCACCAAAGCCACGATACTTGATGATGTGGTATAGGCACCATTAGGGTCGGCAAATACCCCCACTTCAAATGGATTAACCATGGCGTTTTTGGCGCTTTGAAACATGTCACCCGCTAAATGGACGTCGCGTCCGCCTATAAAAATGCCGGTATCATTAAAACGGTTAGGTGGACGGCAAAATATTGCATCTTGGACTATTCCGGCTACTTGTTTTGGCGCCACATTCGTGAGTGGCAACACCATATCAAACCCGGCATCAGCGGCAATCGTGACATCAAATGGGCTAATATTTGCGGCTGGCGTTAAGAAATAAAGGATTTTTTTCATTATCAAGTCAATTCATCAATTTTTTAAGTACGTTAAAATATAGCTGATTAACGCTTAAATACTATGAGAAAGGCTTCTTGTTTTATTGATTTGTTTTATGGTGATGATACTTGGTGAAACAAAAATTAGAGTGGTTGGATGTTTAAATCCACTATTCCCCAAGGTGATATGACAGTAATCCTAAGGTTGCCGCATAGCTTGACGACTCAGGGGTTAATCTAAACTATTCAGTACATCCTTGGCCCAAGTGATGCTCTTAAAGTAAGCTTCACTGATCAAATTTTGATCCAGGTTTCTGAAATACATCCCAGAAAGATTCCATTGTTCATAATTGATGACGCATTCGAGCACTTCTCCGGCCACCCCTTCCTTGGTTAATATGGCTTTTTTGACATCATTGCCCAATGGGAGCTGTTGCAGCGCCTCTTCGATAGGAATGTCCAAAATACTGTCCAAGCTAGATAAAATACCAACCAAAAAGAAATAGTCTGCTTTTTCTCCAGCCAACTTAGCCAACTCTTCACACATTTTTCCACGGATTAATGAGGTTTGCAGCGTTGCTTGGGGTTTAGTTGATAAAGATGCCAAGGTAAGTATGTTAGACCACCGCTTTACTTCCCTTAGCCCCAAGTAAGATATGGCATGGTGTATGGATTCGATTTTACTTGGCAGCGTAAAAAAAGCCGAATTTATATAATGCAAAAGCTTATAACTAAGCCCTGCATCCATGGAAATTGTTTTTGCCAGTTTTTCAATCTCAACATCAGGGTCATTGATGATGGTCAGCAACCTGATGGCGGCTGTTTGGTTAACCCCCAAGCGCCTACCTGGCACTATGTTTGGCTTGTTAAAGAAGAAACCCTGAAAATAATCACAACCCAATTCGCTCAGGTATTGAAACTCCTCATGGGTTTCCACTTTTTCTGCAAGCAATTTAATCTTATAGGACTTGAGATGCTTGATGGCTTCTCGGGTTCTTGCCTCACCCATTTCCAAGACATCCAGCTTGATGATATCGGCAAACTCAATAAGCGGCTTCCATTCCTCCGAATAGACAAAGTCGTCTAATGCAATCATGTAGCCTTGCTGGGAAAATTCCCTTAAGTTGCTGATGATTCTCAAGTCCACAGCGACATTTTCCAAAACTTCAATAACAACGCGGTCTTTGGGTAAACTTAACGGTGTTTTTTCCAGGATGTTCTGGGAGGTAAAATTAATGAAAGCTTTATGGGATCCCACCAAGTTATTCAAACCCAGTTCCAATATCGAATCGGTGATGATTTGATTGGTCGCTTGGGTTGCTTCATTCTTATTTTTTAAATCGAAATCTTGGCCTCTAAACAACAGTTCATATGCATATATATTTAGCTTTTGGTCAAGTATCTGTTGCCTGCCGATAAGAAATTCTGCCATTGGGTTTTTGAGAGATTGGGGTAAATATTACACAAGTAAATTTAGCTTAAATTTATAAAAAAGGTGATTTACCAGTTTAACATCGATTCATAGTGACAGTTAACTTTTGGCCTTTTGGTCATCTATAACTTAACGTGCCGTCCCTTCTTTCGAAGCCAACATTATTATAAATATAATATTATATAATAATATCAAATACTTATATTATTATTGGCTATAGCCAATTTTGGTTGGCTCAGAAATAATCATCCAATACCGTTTTGAATAATTCAATAATATCTTCTTTGGATCCTTTGTCTTTCTTATCAATTAACAAGCTTAATTTTTTGTCTTTGCGTTTTTCTATGCGCATTGTAATAAGCCCGTTCTTTGATGTGTGTTGGTTTCTTGTAAAGTTTGGCTTAGCGTTTGGTTTGGCTACTTTCAACAATTCGGTGATGATTTTGGTTCCGTCGAATTCCTTACCTTTTATTTCATTCGCCTTTTGGATAATACTTTCTTTTGTTGCTCTATTTTTTATTGAACTGTTTAAATAAGGTTTTAATTTCCGTGCATGTATCACTTTGATGTCCGTAATATCACGATAAGCCCCTACGATTTCTTCAGGTAAGTCTGCAATGTCGAGATACCTCGACAACCAGCTCGTTGTGACCTCTAACCTGTTTGCCATTTGAACTTGGTTTTGGTAGTAATGGCCGAGCGCGTTTTTATAATCAAGCGCCCTTTCATAATCGGAAATATCTTCACGCGCCCTGTTTTCAATATCAGAAAGCCTAAAAGCTTCTTCATCTGATAAATCCCTTATCTCTATAAAATATTTCCAACCCAGGTATTGGCTAGTCCAGAAACGCCTGGCCCCACAAATGATTTCGTATTTTATGTCCCCTTCACCTTCAACTAAACGGACAATACCAGGAAATTCTTGTTTTCCAGTGACTTTGAATTGGTCGATTAAATCCTTACATTTTGTTTCGTTGAGTAAGCTAAAGTCACGATTATGCTTTTCCCATATTTTGCATTGGCTGGGTTCAACGAGTAACCGTGGTGTTTTTACCTTACTGCCCGACATTATTTCTCTGGTAAGGTTTAAACCCTGCTCGAATTTGTTCTGCCGTATTGAGGTGTTCTCGGCATCCCCTTCCTTTTGGTTTTTTTTCTCGTCTTCAATATTTTGCTTTAATTCTGCAAAAAACGTTTTATTTTTATTCACGGCATCTCTCCTTTAATCCAAGCCAGCTTCTCTTAATGCTTTTGCGTGGCTTGGCCAACTGCGCCTAATTAATAGTTCGACCTCTTTATTGACAGAATCCAGAATATTTAAACAGCGGTTATGTACTTTCGGGGATGTAATTGGGCTATTTAATTCATAAACTGTCCTTTGCCTATTTCCAGCACTGGCAATTTCTGCCGAATCCCTTAGCTTTGCCGCAAGCACAGAACCTTCAAATTGGTCATTAGCCAAGTCGACTAGAGCTTGTTGGGCGCTTTTATTCTCGTCATACCTGCTGATCAGTATTTTTACGAACTTGTATTCAATTGGCCCTAAATGCCGTTCTAACGATTCCATGGAGTTTTTCAACATGGTTAAAAACGAAATGGTCGATGAAAAATCATACATGGCGGGCGGCATTGGTATTAACAAGGCGTTAGCTGCGTAAATAACATTTAGCGATATCATCCCTAACGCAGGGGCTGGATCCAGAATAATAACATCATAATTTTCTTGAATGGTTTCAATCCCTTCTTTTAACAAAGTAAAGGTGCTCGCTGAGGGTTTACTTGCCAATTCATATTCGGCCTGATAAAGCATAAGGTTGGCGGGGATTAGATCCAGTGAATCCCAATAAGTTTTTCGAATAAACGGTGCCAAAGTTTCCGCTTCTTCCCTTAAAAAAGGCAATAGGGTTTCATTTTCGTCGATATCGTCATCGGGTATATAGCCAAATGTCGTTGTTGTACTAGCTTGCGAATCAGAATCGATTATTAATACCCTGTACCCTTGTTTTGCTAAATACTGTGCCAAATGGCATGCAACCGTTGATTTAGAAACGCCACCTTTGAAATTCTGTATCGCCAAGATGACAGGTTCGTCGTTTTTACCCCGATGAAGCCTTGTCCCAAAAAGGTCTCGCATCTTATTAATTTGCGATAACGAAAATCCTATTCGTCTGCCATTTGAACCACTTTCTGGGAGAGGCAACCGACCGTCAGCTTCAGCATCCCTTATTGCTTGATAAGATCGACCAACCAATTCTTGGGCTTCTTTGAGAGAATACCTTCTTTCGTCACGCTTGATATTATCCGGTGAAAAATTGAAACTCCTGAAAGAACGTCTTAGGCCTTCCGTATGTTCTAGTAATTTATTGATTTTATCTAAGCCTGTTCCTGCCATTTAATTTCCACTTGTTCAAGTTATGAAATATTTGACTAATATTATCAAGTCAACTATATTTTGTCTATTATAGACATAAATTTGTTTTTGATGAGACATAAATATGTATGTTCTTAAATAAAATATACATATACATATATGGTGAATATTGATTTTGTACTTCCTTGTTTTTATTAAGGATAATATTTAAGGTGGCGTAATTTCCGGTTTTAGTTGCTAAACAGTTCACTCTTTTAGGTTGCTGATATTTATGAAATATTTTTGAAAACTCTAATATAAAGGTGGCTAAAAAAGCGGGAGAGGTGGCGTAATTTCCGGCTTATTGTTTCTGGATTATTTTTTATATACCTTATTGATTTATAAATATAAATAATGATGTTAATAGATCATTAGGTGGCTAAATTTCAGGTTAAGTTATATTAATGTGGCTAGATATCCGGTAAAAGTGGCGTAATTCCCGGAATGAATATAATTCGTATCTATCTGATTTATTGAATATAACTATAAAGTACCTTTGTACAAAGGTGGCTATATTTACGGTGCAATGATTTATTTGGTGGCTTGAATTCCGGTAAAGGTGTCGTAATTTCCGGGTATTGGTTATATCTATGAATATTTGTATCGTATTGATATTAAAATAATTTATTTTCAGGAATTAAGACAAGAAACTTGATTTGATAACCGTTTGGAATAAGGTGGCTAAAATTCCGATAAAGGTGGCGTAATTTCCGGGAGTGATAAATGAAAGAAATACTGATTTTATGTGTATGAGTCAGTATTAACATAATAATGGATAAAGAGGTTTTGAATGGCAGTAATTAAAAGAGCAGAAGAAATAAATGCTATTGTAAAAAAACACAAAGCAATAATAAATTGTGAAAATTCGTTGCCATTAGCGTCGAGGAAGATATTCAATATATTATTGTTTTTGGTAAAGGATCGGTTTGGCAAAGATTTTGAGCACCACGTTTCTGAAAATGATGTGATTGCCCTTTTAAACAAAACCGATAGGGATATTACCAGCGCAAGGATTAACTATAAAAAATTGGCATCAACCGTTATTGAATATAATATTTTAAATAACGAAAAAGACCACCTTAATGGCGTTGGAACTATGCTGGCTCCTGCTGTTATTAATAAAACAAAAAAGACTTGGAATTTTTCCTTTCCACCAAATATTGTCCAATGGGTGCAAGATCCAAGTTCATTTGTTTTTTTGGACATAACGACACAAGAACGATTTAGCTCAAAATATTCCCAAGCCCTATGGGAAATTTGCATTGGGAGTTTAGAAGATCAGTTAGAGTCTTATTTTTCCGTAACCCTGGAAGAATGCAGAATGCTGATGTGCGGTAAGGATAACCATCAAACTTATAAGGATTTTAAACGGCGCGTTGTGATGACGGCGCTGAATGAAATTAACGAAAAATCGCTTTTGCATGTTGACCTGTATAAAGAAAACAAGGAAGGAAGGAAAGTAACTGAGTTAGTATTTTTTGTTACAAAAGAAGAATATATCGAGCCGGTTCAACTTATTGCTAATGATGATTTATTCAATAAAATGGTGGAGGTTTTCGGTATAACAACAAATATGGCCAGGAAAATCATTGATACTTATGATGACGAACAAATATTGCGCAACCTTGACTATACGGAACAACGATTTAGGAAAGCCATAAAAAATAAAAATGAAAACCAGTTTAATCTTGGGGCTTATGCTACCAGTGCAATCTTAAAAGATTACGCACCCAAACAGCCAAAACTATTGTCTAGAGTCATTGAGGAAAAAAACCATAAGAAAAATAATGAATTATGCACAATTGAGTTAAATAAGAAAAATAGTGACAATCTTATTAAAAAAATTGCAACAAGTTTTGAAAGAATCGAACCAGCGCTTCAACAGTCCTTAAAATATGAGTTTGAAAAGAATGGAATTCGCGGCCCAATTAAAAGGCTTTTTTGTAGCGAAGGTTGGGAGTCAGACCAAATAGTTAACCATTTTTTTACATTCCTTTCGGCACAGATAGTGCAAGGCCGAAAGGGGCAGGGTTATGACCAAATTAATGCTTTCCTTATTAAAAGCGTTGCTCATTAAAAATTGGCTATAGCCAATAGTAGCGTAACTATATGAAAATATAATATATTATTGATATAGCGTCTAAAATATGAGTGGTTTTATTGTTTATTTTTTCTAAGCCTTTTATCTAAAAGTAAATGTATTTTTTCTTCTGTGATGTTAAGTTCTTTTTGTAATTTAGCTTCGTTTAATACCAGCTCGGCTTGCCTTAATTTTTCATTGGCCAATCGGCTTTCAAGATCAACTATTCTTTCGTTATTTTTGTTAATTTGTTTAACCATTAAGTCTAATTTGGCTTGAAGTAAGTTGTTTGCTTGTTTGCAATGGGTGGATTCTGATTTTAGCCGATCAATTTCAGCTTGTTTTTGTTGTTTAATATTGTCTTTTTCTTCTTCAATGCGTTTGATGGACCATTCGTGTTCTTTATTGTATTGGTTTTCAAGTCTATTGTATTTGTCATGTTCTTGCCGTATTTGTTCAGAAAGCACAGCATTGTTTTTTTCATTTTCGGACACGGCTAATTGATAGCTCTCTTTCTTTTCTTTTAAGCATATATATTCGCCAGTTATTCGATTAATTTCTTTTTTTAGATAGTTCGCTTCTTCCTGATATTTTTGCTCTGTTAGGTTTACTAATTGTTTGATTCTAGATGTATCATCATTTAAACGGCGCTCCCTAGCATCTAATTCTGCCTGTTTTTCCTGTAAATTCCCTAATTGGCCGCTCAATGTTTTATTTGCTTCGATTAATGCTTCTTCCCATATTTTGGTAATCGCAGAAATGAGATGTAAGGGGATCTCATGATTTTTGTGCTGCGATTTAATGCTTTCAGACAAGGTAATTTTCCAGTCTTTTATCGCATTAGAGATTGTGGTAGGGCTGTTGATATTAATGATAGGTTTGATCGCTTCAATTGTTGGTATTTCTCCCGTTTCGGAGAAATACGCTTCACATGCTTCATAAGCGAGAGTGTAGGTATTTTTTTTCATGGTTGTTTTAGTCAAAGCGGTTGGTTTTTTGATGGAAAATATGAAGGTAAGTTATCTTTGGCTAAAGGTAGGAATCAAAAATCAGTAATGATTACACATAAAATCCTAGATGCTTCTTGTATCAAAAAATGTTTTGCAAAAAGAGCATATTTTTATGAGATATTACAGGGTAGGGCAGTAAAAGTAATAAATTATTTACTAATATACTAAAAAACATAATAATAATATTTATTAATTTGGCATAGTTGAAATTATATCAACTATAGATAATTTGCTTTATTTATTAAACCTTATTTGTTTTTTGGGGTTCATTCGCCGTTTTGTCAAGAAATTGTTAATTGTTCTTGTATTTACCTTGTAAAAATGGACTAAGATGCCATAATTACTATGATGATAGCGAGAAGAACGCAAAACATACTGCTAGAGTTGCTGGGTAATTTTCCAGCTGTTGCCTTGTTAGGGCCAAGGCAAGTAGGTAAAACTACCCTCGCTTTAGCGCTTGCCGATAAATTCTCGATTGTTTATTTGGATTTGCAATCAACAGCAGACCAAGCGAAGTTGCAGAATCCTGAGCTTTATTTAACTGAACATCAAGATAAGCTAGTTATTTTGGATGAAGTCCAACGTACACCAGGGTTGTTCCAAAATCTTCGGGGCTTGATTGATCGAGGGCGTAGGGAAGGACTGCGCACTGGTCGTTTTTTGTTGTTAGGATCGGCCTCTATTGACTTACTGAAGCAGTCCAGTGAAAGCTTGGCAGGCAGAATAGCCTATCTTGAATTAACTCCGTTTGATGTATTGGAAATGGGGTTAGAAAACACCGATAAGCTGTGGCTTCGTGGTGGCTTCCCCGATAGTGTCTTGGCAAATAGTGATAATAACAGTCTTAAATGGAGGCAAGACTTTATTCGCACCTATCTTGAACGTGATATTCCACAACTCGGCTCGCGTGTACCAGCAGAAACTCTGCGCCGGTTCTGGAGCATGTTGGCACACAACCAGGGCGAGCTGCTAAATGCTGCAAAACTCGCTGGTGCATTAGGAGTCGATGGCAAAACAGTTGCCCGCTACTTGGATTTACTGGTGGACTTGTTATTGGTTAGGCGACTCACACCTTGGCACACTAACAGTGGGAAACGATTGGTTAAATCTCCGAAAACTTACATAAGGGACAGTGGCATTGCCCACGCGCTATTGGGTATCGGCGACAAAGAAACATTGTTGGGGCATCCTGTTTGCGGCCGAAGTTGGGAAGGTTTTGTGATTGAGAACTGCTTATCCGTTGCGCCTCCCTACAGTGAGGCCAGTTTTTATCGCAGCAGTTCAGGGGCTGAGTGTGACTTGGTCTTAAAGTTTCCTGATCAAACTGAATGGGCGATAGAGGTAAAAAGAAGTTTGGCACCCAGCTTAAAAAAAGGCTTTCATTTTGCCAAAGAAGATATTCAGCCGACGGCAAGTTATGTGGTGTATCCGGGTAAAGAAACTTTTTCAATCGCCGAAGGCATTAAAGCCATCGATTTGGCAGCCATGCTGCAATTGATCGCTGCTCAGGCAAAATAATGAAGCTTGTGTTGGTACAGTTGCAAGCAATATCGCAACAAAAAAATTAGGTTTTTTGGGATATTAGGAAAAATTATTCAATTCTTTGCCATAATTTAATGTGAACATATGCGTTGCAATAAAAATAAACAAGAGAACTAAAAAGCCATGCAGTCAAAACTACAAAAATCAGAAAACTTAGGTTGGGGCGGCTGGTCAAAATCGACTTTAATTAAAGCAAGCATTATTTTTTTATCTAAGCCCAAGTCATCGGTAACAAATAGGTTCAAACTATGACTCAATTACGCGTTGGGATTATCGGCCTTGGTAGGGTAGGGCGCGGTATTGTACGTGCGAACTTCGACCAAGCCGAGGGTGAGAAATTTGACGTGTGCGCGTTATGCGATGTCATGCCAGAAGACCAAGTGACATATTTATTGGCTAACGACAGTACGTATGGCAAGCCGCCTTATTCCCTCGATTGTGAAAGTAAATCTATTGTTATAGGTGGAAAAAAAATTGCTTATGTCCGCGGTGACAGGCGGCGCAATATCCTCGACCATGAAAGCTTCTCGGAGCTTAGAAAATTAGAATTGGATGTCATTATTGATTCAACTGGTACTGCAAAAATTAATGATTTGCGTGCGCTGATCGAGCAAAACATTGCGAAAAAAGTGCTCTGTACCGCCAATATTGGGGGCATTGATATCAGCATTGTCTATGGCGTTAACCAGAACCAGTACGACCCTTTGCAGCACCACGTCATCGCTGCCAGCACCTGCACCGGTAATGCCATGACACCTGTGGCTCATATCCTGGACAAACATATCGGCATCGACTATGCGAGGGTTATCACCATACATCCAGCTCTTTCGGATCAACGGGTATTGGATGGTTTCCATTTCTCCACTGCGCAACTTGGCCGAAGCTGCGCGGCATCGATCATCCCGATTAGCACCAATGTCGCCAAATCAACCTGCCTCATTTTGCCCGGGCTTGAAGGTAAACTGGACTCCATCTCATACCGGGTGCCTACTGAAATTGTCTCGGCGATGGACGTGACTGCGACCTTGAGCAGGGACACCAGTCTGGGAGAATGCACTGAACTTTTTGAACATTATGCCCAAAACGAGCTTAAAAATATCGTTCATTGTGAATATGGCTCTTGGGGGCATGAGAAAGCAAGTATCGACTACTTGGGGACAGAGTACTCGGTGATTATCCTGATGAAACATTTGCAAGTGAGCAATAAACGGCAACTAGGCGTTGCCATGATGCATGATAATGAGCGGGCTTACTGCTGCCGTGTATTGGATGTTTTGGGTACGGTTCAGCAAGCGTGGTATTAATTTTTTTTAAGAAACATCTCGGGATGGGTTTATCTAGATTAGATAAGTTTGTATTACTCAATGAATGTGACTATATTTCGCCCATCATGTTTAGAGCGATATAAGGCCTTATCAGCGCGGTCAAGAAAATCTGTTAGCGCTTCTTTTAGGTGATAACGGGTGACACCAATAGAAATGGTGACGCGACAAATTTCTTGCTGATCTTTAGCGCGTTTGATTCGAGTGTTTTCAACAATAAGCCGGATATTTTCTGCTAGTTTTACGGCACCTTGCAATTCCGTTTCCGGCAACAATACACAAAACTCTTCGCCACCATAGCGGGCTGCGGTGTCTTTACCTTTAATTTGATAGCTTAAGATATCGCTAACGGCTTTTATGACTTTGTCGCCCAGCAAATGGCCGTGAGTATCATTGATGTTTTTGAAGTTATCGATGTCTATCATCAAAATACATGGCAAGGGTTTCAAGTCATCAATAGATGAAATTGCCGCTTCGAGTGCTTTAGTCAATCCCTTACGGTTGGCCAATCCTGTCAAAGAATCAGTCAGGGTTTCTTCGCTTATTTTTTCCAATCGTTCCTGCAAGGCATCAATTTCTTGCCGGCTCTCTTGAATTTGCCGTCGCATTAGCCCCATTGATGCCTGTATGGAGTTCGTGCTTGCCAACAAGTGCGTCACTATTGCTTCAAGCGAACTGTTAGGTTTGGCCAATTCCTTTTCACTAAGCTGTAAGGTCTGGCCAAATTGCTCAACATTTTCTTCGGCCAGATGCGCTGATTTAGCTAATGCTGAAATGATATCAATCAGGTCGGTTTTTGATTGTTGTAAATGGGTGATATCGTACTCAGACAGGTAGGTTTTAAACCAATGCGCCATCATTGTGTCGGTTAATTCGCTTCCCCCCAAGATGGCCTGGTCAATCTCCTTTTTCAAATCAGGATGTGTGGCCAAGAGATACTCATAGCAAACTGAATAGTTCACCGGATTTGCTGACAGCTGGTGAGTCCCAATAAAAGCAATGGCTTTCTTAAGCAACTCTCTGCTTTCTAATGCGGATTCAGGAAGCCTAGACATAGCCAATATCATAAAACGTAATAAAAACGCATAAAAGCGAAGATATGGTCTGCCAACTCAAAGTAACCATGCGCTGCAAACCATAGTGTTTACTAGTGGATGTATTGTTTAGGCGATCAATATTAATCATTTGGGAATTTTCTATCGCTGAGCAGAATATTTTTACTCGCTCAGCAGAAATTAAAAGCCTGTAAAGGCAGCTGTCTAATTTTAGCGTACTGCTACAGATTTGCGCGTATTTTGAAAAATAAAAAAATACAAGGTGGGCAAGCATAGGTAAAAAACAGATGGTTACGAATCTAACATTAATAAAAATATATTTTCTGGTTTTATCTGGCATCCTAAAAATCTTGACTAGGGAATAAGTGAACACAAACTAATCCTAAAAGAACACTAAACCATAAAAATACGCACTGTTGCTTCGCAAAAAACCAATGAAGACAGTGATAAAAAGATACAAAAACGATCATTTAATTCCAGTTAATAAGGGACGAAATGTTTTTTGAGATGCTTATCACAATTCTATAAAAGCCTATTAGCCCTTTGATTTTTAATAAGCTATATTCAATTTGTATTAAATTGAATCCAAAGGTTAGGTTAAGCAAAGGGCGCCATTTTTTGCGAATGGCCCTTGCAAATAACCTAATAATTTTATGAATTGTAATTGAGAGAGGTTATTTAAAATGAGCGAAATTAAAAGAGACATGTTAATTAGTTTGATGTTCTTGGCTGGCATTTGTGGGTTTGTATCCGGCGAATTTATTGTATCGACGGTATTATTTGCGTCTGCCGCTATCTATAGCAATGTAGCGCTGAATGTTTTAGCGCGGTAATGTTTGAACACTAAATTAGTGCAACTATGTAAGACAGTAAGGGGCCAAGTTAAAAAGCCATATCACTTTTGACGGGTTTATCCTTGGCCAAAGAATTGCAGACAAGTGCAATAGCCAGTCACCATCAGTAGCACTAATTTTTTTCAAAAACGTAAAAACTTTAAATTTTCTACCATACTTCTTATTTCTAGCAGCTATTTCGTCGATTGGCTATTAAATAAAGACAAATAATGAAGTGCATCGTCAAATACCAAATAATCTTCAGGTTATTTTTTATTGCAGTTTTTCTACAAAATTCTCCAGCTATTGCGGCGGATGCCAGCCATGCGGTTTCGGATCAGCATATTAAGGAAGTTGTAGAAAGCCTGTTACGTGAAAAAAATCAGAAAATCGAGCAACTGGAAGCCCGCATCAAGCAGTTGGAAACGCACCAGGCTCCACCGCAAATGGCTACCCAAGCGCAAGCGATTAATAACCAAACACAAACCAATAGCGATAAGCCCAAAGAAGAAAGCGCTCAGAACCTAGCATTGCCACCAGGAACGATAGCCAAGAATAGTACAAGTGATGCGACCATCATTAACAAGCTTGGCGATTTGGGCGATGAAATAGAAGAATTGAAAGAAGGCGCAAAAGAAAAAGGACTCGATATTAGCGGCTTTTTTGACGTGAATGCCAAAACCGATAATTCAACAGACCAGACGTTCAGCGTTGGTTCGGTCGAGCTGGATTTGGAATATGCTTACAATGATCGTTTTGCCGCCAGCTCGGCGATTGTTTTATGCGGTAATTCCTCGGGTGTCGATTCTGCCGCGCCGGCCGCCATCTTCTGTGGTGGTAGCGGGCGGGCGGGTTAGGCGGGGGCCAAGCTGGGATTGCGGTCGCGTTAGCCGACTTCCATATGTTCGATAATACCATCCCGCCAAGGGGGCGTATTTTCAACAACCAGGGCTTTCATATCCAGGCAGGGCGCTTTGATATCCCATTCTCCACGGATTACCAGAATTTCGCCAATACTGACCGGGTGACTGTCACCGCACCGATTACCACTTCCAGGATGCAGTTCGGCGGTTTTAACGGCGACGGTGTCCGTTCTTATGGTACCTGGAAAAATGTCAATTATTCCGTATTCTGGACTGATGCCATGTTTGCCAATGACGGCACTTCGGTAGGTGGCCGCGTTGGTCTGGCGTTTGGCCAAAACAATTACCGTAGCCATAATAACAACCCAGAAGGCATTGAGGCGGGTGTGTCGTATCTGGCGGATTTGGACAAAAACTATAATTTGCGCCATGGTGTTTATGGTGTCGATTTGAGCTTGGGTTACAGTTTCCTCCGCTTACAAAATGAATTATTACTTACCCAGGCGTATAACAATTTTGAAATTACCGACGATGACGGCAATGTCATCGCAGATTACGGTAAGCCCCACCAATTAGGCTACCATTCGACGTTAACGGCAGATTTGGAGCGTTTTATTGGCTATCCGGTGATTGCCTTCGTCCGTTATGGCAGATGGGAACCTAAAGCCCGTAAAGCGGAAGACTTCGATGGCAAGCTGGTTAGCATCAACAACATTTCAGCGTTAAGCGTCGGGTTTAACTATAGGTTTAACGAGTATCTTAGACTCAAGTTCGAGTACACCGATTCATTGGGGGCGGCCACCACTGAGCGCTTTTTTGATAAGCAATTAGGTATTGCTCAGATGGTGGTCTCTTTCTAATGCCCAAAAGATGAAAGCAAAATATTATTTTATTGTTGTCGCCATGTTGTCAGGGTTAAGCGGGGCAGGGCAGGTGGTTGCCGGAAACCCGCATGAAATATCATCCCAAAGCCAAGGTATTGACTGCGTCAGTTGCCATCTTGAAAAATCACAATTGACAACTACTGAATTATTGAACAGCAAAAACCATCAAGCTGATCCAGCTACCTTCAAAGCCGATGGTATTGAGATGTGTTCCGGTTGTCATGACAAAGACGATGGCCACAAAGTAGGCATAAAGCTGGAGTTTGATGTCCCTGCCGATATGCCGTTGGGGGCAAAAAATAAACTGACCTGCTTAACCTGCCACTATACTCATGGCAGCCTAAGCAGTAACAAACCGCAAGCAAGCGTGAGTTTTATGGATAGCATGCTGAATGCAGAGCGGTTACACAAAAGTTTCTTACTTCGCCGCAATAATGCCGAAGGCGACTTATGCTTAACCTGTCACGAGGTCAAAGAGGGATCAAAATAATGTCAAATAATGTGAATAAACGCCGCAAGATTTTCATCAATAAAACCTTTCAAGGCCGTTTTATTTTGAATGTGCTGTTACTGATTTTATTGTCCGGATTTAGCTCAGCCATGTTGATATACTGGGTTATTGGGGGTGATTTACAAGTGGAATCGCAAACGGCACATGAGAATATTAACAATGCCCTTAACCACCTCGGAATTTCTTTAATTTTAGGCAACCTGACGGCGATGCTGATTGTGGGTATGTTGACTGTCTTCATGGTGTTATATGCATCCCATAAGATTGCAGGGCCGTTGTATCGGTTTGAAAAATTATGTGAACAGATCGGTGACGGCCAATTGGATGGGATTAGCAGGCTCAGGGAAGGCGACCAACTGCAAGACATGGGGAAGGCGTTTGACGACATGATTGGCAAGTTACGCAATCGCCAAGACCAGCGTAACCTGCTGGTAACAAAATTATCCGGTCAACTTGAGCAGTTGCAACAAGACCAGGCCATAGCAACCCACCATTCAGAACACTTGGAACAGATGCGCCAAACCTTGGCTCAATTACAGGAATAGCAAGTTAATTTTAGGACGCAGATTTTTTTTGAGACTTTATAGCGTGTGCTGTTTTTCAGCATTAATAACAATAATAATAAAAGCAATACCATAGGAATTGTTATGTTTAAATACTTAAGCTTTAAAATCCGAATATTAATCGGATTTGGCACAGTACTGCTGATGATGATAGCCATGGCGTTATTTAGTTATTTTAATGACTTAAAAAGCGAAGCGGCACTGGTAAGCATTGATACAGTGACGTTGCCACACGCCTTGGCGGCTTCCGATATGGCTCGGGATATCGTGCAAGTCCAACAGTTTTTGACCGATGTATCGGCGACCCATAATACCGGTGGCTATGAAGAAGCCGAGGGCTATGCACAAGCCTTTAAGCAGGGCTTGGCGACATTTCGCCTAAAAGCTGAGGGGGATGCGGAGCAATTAGAAAAAATAGCCGATCTTGAGCATGATTTTGACCAGTTTTATGCCGATGGTAAACGGATGGCGGTGGCATATCTCAGCAGCGGCCTGGAAGCAGGCAATCACATTATGGAAGAGTTTGATAAATCATCCATCAATTTATCTTCCCGTATGGAGGCGCTCAGGGACGCTGAAGTAAAAAATGCGACATTACATGTCCATGAATTAACCGAAGCAACCAAGACGGTAACTTGGTTACTGGTCGGTTTAACCCTATCAAGTCTATTCGTTGGCTTGGGGATTGCCTATTACTTAATACGTTATACAAATAAACAGCTCGGCGTCGATCCTTTGTTTGCCAAAGGCATCGCGAAAGAAATTGCCAAGGGCAATTTCAGCCGGGACATCCGCCTGGAGCCTGGCGATACTAGCAGTTTGTTGTTTGCCTTAAAGAATATGCAACGACAGCTGCACGAGCGCATGGAACAAGAACAGGCGATGCAGCAACAGCTGCGCGAGCGTATGGAAATCGAAGCCAAGGAAAAAGAAAACGCCTTACGCATCAAGATGGCGCTGGATAAAAGCACGGCGAATGTCATGTTGGCCGATGAAAATTACAATATCATTTACATGAACGAGGCGCTCACCGCGCTCTTCGGCGAAGTTAGCAACGACTTCCGAAGGGAGTTACCCAGCTTTAATCATAGGTATCTGTTGGGAGCCAATATCGATATTTTCCATAAAAACCCGGCGCATCAACGCGCAATGCTGGATGGCCTGCGTTCTACCTCTAAAGCCAGTTTTGTGATTGGCGGTCGGCATATGAGCTTACTGGCTACTCCTGTTATAGATGAAACTGGGCATCGTGTCGGTACCGTGGCGGAATGGCTCGACCGGACTAGTGAAATAAAAATTGAAAATGAAATTGCAGCCATCGTCGATGCCGTTAAAAACGGAACACTGAACCGTCGTTTGGAAACGGCTGACAAAACCGGATTCTTCAATGCGCTCAGCACAAACATTAATAACCTGACGACGGTTATCGAAAATGTTTTTACTGATATTGACGGTGTCATGAACAGCATGGCGGCGGGCGACCTAAGCAAGCACATCACCAATGACTACGAAGGTGTTTATGGTCGTTGTAAGGCCAATATCAACGCCACTATAGACGAATTACAGGGACGTATCGAACGCGAAGCCAAACAAAAGGAAAGCGCGTTACGCATCCAAATGGCCCTGGATAAAACTTCGACGAATGTCATGATGGCCGATGACAGCCACGCCATTATCTATGCGAACGAGGCTCTGAAAGCCTTGTTTCGTGACGCGCAAAATGAACTGCGTAGGGAGTTGCCGCAATTTGACCTTGATAAGCTGATCGGTTCGAGCGTCCATCTTTACCATAAGTCAGCACAGCCAGCGGTTAACCTTGACACACTCCGATCCACCGTCAAATCCACTATGTTGATTGCCGGACGGAATATCGATTTTACCGCAAGCCCGGTTATAGACCATGAGGGGCATCGTATTGGCACAGTGCTGGAATGGCAAGACCGTACCCATGAAATCAAAATTGAAGATGAAATTGAGGCTATTGTCGATGCGGTTAAACGTGGCGACTTAAACCGCCGTTTAACGACAACAGATAAAACCGGGTTCTTCGGGATACTCGGCACTCATATTAATGAGCTGACAACAGTCATTGAAAACGTTTTTTCAGATATTGCCGGGATTATGCGTAGCATGGCCGATGGTGATTTGACCAACCGTATCACCAATGATTACGAAGGTGTCTATGGTAAATGTAAGGATGACATCAATAGTACCCTGGACAAATTACGGGAAGTGTTTATCCAAATCCAGGATTCTGCCAATTCCATCAGCCAATCTTCAGATGAAATATCCAGCGGCAATGACGACCTTTCTAACCGCGCCGAACAACAGGCAGCGAGCCTGGAAGAAACCGCCTCCAGCATGGAAGAACTGACTGGCACAGTCAAGCACAATGCCGAATACGCACAGCAGGCTAACGATGAGGCAAACCAAGCACAGCAGGTTGCGGAACTTGGCAGCCAAGTTGCCGGTTCAGCCGTCCATGCCATGCTGGAAATCAATGAAAGTAGCAAAAAAATTGGCGACATAATTGGTGTTATTGACGAAATCGCCTTGCAGACCAATATCCTGGCGCTCAATGCCGCCGTGGAAGCGGCAAGGGCAGGGGAGCAAGGCCGAGGTTTTGCCGTGGTGGCGAGTGAAGTACGCAACCTGGCGCAGCGTTCGGCGGAGGCCGCGAAAGAGATCAAGGCATTGATCAGCGATTCGGTGGATAAGGTCGAAGACGGCAGCAAGCTGGTCAGTGAAGCTGGCCGGTCACTTAACGAAATTGTTACCGGGGTTAAGGAATTGAACAGCATCATTGCCAAGATTGCGTCCGAAAGCGACCAACAATTCCAAGGTATTAAACAAATCAATTTAGCGGTCGCCCAAATGGACGATATTACCCAGCAAAATGCAGCGCTGGCGGAGCAAGCGGCGGCGGCCAGTATGTCAATGAATGACCAGACCCGGCACATGGGTAAATTACTGGAGTTTTTCAAATTGGGCAATCATCCTGCACCGTTGCTGAATATCACCCAACAAAGTGCCCAGTCGATGCATAAAGCGAAGCTGAATGCGCCTAAAAAACCACAGTTGATAGCTAGCCACACGCATAACGACCAAGGGTGGGAAGAGTTTTAGGCGATGAACCCGTTAGCTAAAAGCATAGGATGAGGGAGATCAACTTGACGATAAATCATGTACTCTGTACATGACAAAAAATGTTTGATGTCATTTCGAACGCGAGTGAGAAATCTTAAGCCACTGTTGCTAAGATTTCTCGGTAACTGCTCCTGCGTTACCCTGCATCCGTGCAGTCGTCCCGTTGGTCGAAATGACAAAAATACCACTGCTGTGATGTTTATTGATTTTTTGTCATGCACAAAGAAATCGGAACAAGCAAAGCGAAACCCGGGCAAAGGATTTGCTCTTATGAGAACAAATCCCCGCTCACGCTAGCGATTTCTTCATTGTATAAGCGTTTCCTGTGTTCCTGTTCGCGTTCGATGATGGTGTTGTTGTGCAGCCTTTTTAATTTTTTGACTTTTACGATGCCTTGTTCCGGGAAGAAATAAATTTTGCGCGGGTAATTTTGAAGCAAATCCTCGGCAATAACCGGAATGCCTTCTTTTTCCAGGTAATTCCGTACGAACGTCACATTCCGTTCACCCACTTTATCCACTGTGAAACTGTTGAGCAGATTGCCGCCGCCGAATAATTTGGCTTCCAGGTTCTTCCGTTGTGCGCCCATCTCAAGCAATTGGTTGATCAAGACCGCCATTGCATAAGACCCGTAGCGTGCCGAGGTGTTGATGGATTCGCCAACATCACTGACGAATGGCAACATGAAATGGTTCATTCCGCCAATCCCGTTGGTTTTGTCCCGAATGCAAGCCGCCACGCAAGAACCCAGCACGGTGACGATAAGCATAGGCCGGGCCGTGGCATAATATTCCCCCGGTAAAATTTTTACCGCATCGATATTGAAATGGTTATCGTAATAAGCGTTTGGCTCTGGGTGTTGGCCATATAAACTAGGCATGGTTGTTCGGCTTTATCCCTAGGCCATTACTCGAAACTGCTAGCCGACCGTGACTGACGGTTTTGTGATGCAAGTTCATAGACGGTTTGGCCGCGTAACTTAAATAGATCAGCCGCATGATGCAAACTTTCGGAATGGCCTGCGAACAATAACCCGTGCGGTTCGAGCAAGGGTGCAAAGCGCTTAAGGATTTTATATTGGGTATCTTTATCGAAATAAATCATGACATTTCGGCAAAAGATAACATCGAATAAACCACTAATAGGCCATTGGTTGTCAAGAAGGTTGAGCTGACGGAAGCTGATCATATCGCTTAATTCCTTACGGACTTTAACTTGATTGGCATTACTGCCTGAACCTTTCAGGAAAAATCGTTTGAGGATGTCCGGCGGTAGTTTTTCTACCCGATCCATGGGATAAATACCGGCTTTGGCTTTGTTCAAGACATTGGTGTCAATATCAGTGGCGATGATTTCTACCGGTGGTTTATAGCTGTTGAAAGCTTCCACCATGCTCATTGCCATTGTGTAAGGTTCTTCGCCCGTTGATGCGGCAGAACACCATAAACGCAAGGGACGTTTACGCAGGCTCAGGGCATGCGTTTTGAGCAACGGAAAATGATGGGGTTCCCGGAAAAAAGCCGTAAGGTTAGTGGTGAGTGAATTGATAAAAACTTCCCACTCCTCGTCGCGTTGGTTCTCTACCCGTGCCAGATAGTCCTGGAAAGTTTTCAAGCCGGTGGCCCGCAGCCGCCGGGCTAGACGGCTGTAAACCATATCCATTTTACTGTCATTAAGCTTGATGCCGCTATGCTTGTACAACATAGAGCGGATTCGCTCGAAATCAGCGGGGGTAAATAAAAACTCTTTTTGCTCAGGATCTCTGCTCATGTTGATTTTACATCCGGTTTGAAGAAAAGACCTTTTGAGGTTGCAAGACTAATGGTGTTCACAATTTCACAGCATTACTGAATATATTGCCTTAGCAACTTATCGGTTTTATCCCTGGGCCGTTGAAACAAAACTGTTATCCGATAAAACAAAGTTGTCATTTCGAGTGCAACGAGAAATGACATCGAATATTTTTTGTCATGTACAGAGAAAAAATCCTTAAAACTCTTCCCACTCATCGTTTTGCTGTTTGCTGGGTTTGGTCTGGATAGCCGCCACTTTGAAAGCAGATTTATGTGGCACCACCGACAGACTCGCACGACGTGGCTGGACTGGCGAGCGGATATCGGATTCGAGCCGGAACTGGGAGACTGTCTGCGCCAGGGTATCTGCTTGTTCTTCCAGCGACTCGGCGGCTGCGGCGGCTTGCTCTACCAGCGCTGCGTTCTGTTGGGTGACTTCGTCCATTTGGGTGACGGCCTGGTTAACTTGTTCGATGCCTGAACTTTGTTCGGCGGAAGCGGCGGCAATATTGGCCATAATGTCAGTCACCTGCTTGACCGAGTTGACAATTTCATCCATGGTTCTGCCCGCTTCACCAACCAGCTTGCTGCCGTCTTCTACTTTCTCTACCGAATCGCCGATCAGCCCCTTTATTTCCTTGGCGGCCTCCGCCGAGCGTTGCGCCAAGTTGCGCACTTCGCTCGCCACCACTGCAAAACCCCGGCCTTGTTCACCGGCACGGGCAGCCTCTACCGCCGCGTTAAGTGCCAGAATGTTGGTTTGTAGGGCGATGCCGTCAATCACGCTGATAATATCGACAATCTTGCGGGCGCTTTCGTTAATCGAATACATGGTGTCCACCACCTGCTGCACCACGCTGCCTCCTTTAACTGCGACATCCGACGCGGATAAGGCCATCTGGTTAGCTTGACGGGCATTGTCGGCATTCTGTTTCACCGTGGCCGCCAGTTCTTCCATACTGGAGGCGGTTTCTTCCAGGCTCGCCGCCTGTTGTTCGGTGCGGTGCGACAAGTCGGCATTCCCTGCGGAAATTTCCCGCGCGGCGGTGCTGATGGAGTCCACGGCTGACTTGACGGTAATAATCGGGGTGACGATAGTTTCCAGGGTGGCATTGATGCCTTCTACGATTTTACGGAAATCGCCCTCATGCCTGCTGGCATCCGCACGGGTCTGGATACGCCCGTCCACTGCGGCTTCTGACAACATCTTGGTGTCGTCGATCAGTGCATTGATTGCGTCAATGCATGTGTTGAGGTTGTTCTTTATGGTGTTGAAATCGCCATTATAACGGTCGGTGATTTTAGGCGGAATGTCGCCATGGGCAATCTGTTGGACATAACCGGCGGCGACGTTCAAGCGGCCGGTCACGGCATCCAGCGTGGCGTTGATCCCGGACACCATGTCTTTGAACGAATATTCAAATTTATCGGCATGGGCGCGAGCGGACAATTGCCCAGATTGCGCCGAAATAGCGAGTACGGAAATTTCTGATTGGATGGATTCTAGGCTGGCTTTGACACCGTCTACGGCAGCAGTAATTTGTCCTTTCTTGCCTGGAAGCCGATCCATGCCGACAGAAAAGTCACCTTTGCCGTATTGCTGGACGATTTCAACCACTCGGTTTTGCAAAGCAATGTGAGATTTTACGAGCTCGTTGATATTGCTTGTCATCAAACCAAAATCGCCTTTAAACCGGTCGGCGGCAATCTCGATGTCGATGTTGCCTTTGTCATGCTCATTTTTAACATAAGCGCATGAGTCAATCACACCTTTCATGGTCATAGCGAGATAATTGAGGCGTTTTTTCAATTCGGCAAAATCGCCTTTATATTCGGCGTTTAACTTGCCGGACATGTCACCATGGGAATAGTTTTTAATCTGTTCAATGGCTTCTTGTACAGGGACGACGATGGCATCCAGGGTAAAATTGATGCCAGCAATAATTTTACGGAAATCGCCTTGGTGCCGGTTGGCATCGGCGCGGATAGATAAATTACCTTCCTGTGCTTGCGCCGCCAGTAAATAAGCGTCTTCAATCAGGTTTTTAAGATTGGTGCGGACATGCTCAATGGTTTCATTGATGAAGGCTTTTTTGCCCGGAAATTGTTCCAGCGGAGCTTCAAAATCGCCCTCACCGAATGCTTTGATGCAAGCCATGGCCTTTTTATTGAGCGCGATGTGGCCAGCAACCATAGTGTTGATGTTGATGGCGATTTCTTCGAACGCCCCATCGAACTTACTGGCATCAATAGTGGAGTCAATATCGCCTTCATTATGTTCGGTCGCCATCGAATTCATTTCTGAAATAAGGCTGTTAAGGTTAGTCTGCATCGGCTTGAACGCTTCAATCAGCACACCGATTTCATCTTTATTATCGGAAACGATTTTTGCCTTAAGGTTACCCTGCGCTATTTGTTTGACTAGATCCGTTGCCCGGGCAATAGGGCCGACAATACGCCCCATCAATCGCCAACCACCGAATAAGGCGATTAACGCGCTGAAAATAGCTGCCGCCAGGATGGTATCAAAAACAGTTTGATAACGTGCTTTCGCTGACTCGAACTCTTCTTGGGCAACGACGGTCTGCAATTCATTTAAACTATCCATCGCTTTTTCCAGTGTTGGAAATACTATGGATGCTTGTTCATGCAATAACCGTTGGAGTTCAGGGAAATTTTGGGCTTTGATAGCCACCAAGGCAGGTTCAATAAGATTAGACAAACAGTCCTGGCGGGCAGTTTTGGCGATGACGACCAACCGTTTTTCTTCCTCAGTTAGGAAAGTTGCTAAGTAGGCGTTCCATAACTTATCGGATTCAGCCAAATTTTGTTGAATTTTATTGGCCGCTGCGGTGACTACGTCGGCATCATTCTGAAAAATCAATGCCCGACTTAAAAGCGCTTGATTTTCTTGAAAAAAAGCTCGTATATCGCTCAATTGATTGGCTGGAATCACCCGGTCTTCGTAAACCGTTTTTAAGCTTTCGCTCGACTTGTTGAGGCCGTATAGGCTTATTCCGCTCACAACAAACAGCAGTAGAATAATGATGCTGAAATTAATGATTAACAGTGTTCTAATTTTTGCGTTTTTAAACATTCGCTTACCTTTCTAGTAAATGTTGTGTGTTTTTAAAAATGTTGCGACGCTCACTGTCATTTCGACCAACGGGAGAAATCCTTTAAAGCCTGAAGATTTCTCGTTGCACTCGAAATGACAAGTATGGGTAACTCGAAATAATTAGTATAGGTGACCAGAAAATGGCAATTCTGGAAAATCTAAATCTATCAATTCGATGCCTACATGTGCGATCAATCAATGCTTGATTTCATTACTTAATTAATAATCTCACTGTCATTTCGACCAACGGGAGAAATCTTCAGGCTTTAAAGGATTTCTCGCCATGCTCGAAATGACAATGCTGGGTAAACCTAAATTTAGCAGTTACTGGATTTCTCGTTGCACTCGAAATGACAAGTACGGGCAGACTTATAGCCATCAATCTAAGATTTGCATGGTTAACGTAATTTACAATTGCCTAGCAAGCCTTCAAAACTCCAGCCATTCATCGTCGCTCTGGTTTTTGGGTTTGGCAGGAGGAGCGGCTGGACGAGGCGCCGGTTTATAGGTCGCTTGTGGCATTTGTCCTGTGCGAGGCTTGAGGGGTGAACGGATATCGGATTCGAGACGGAAGTGGGAAACTGTTTGTGCCAGCGTGTCGGCTTGTTCCTCTAATGACTCGGCGGCGGCGGCGGCTTCTTCCACCAAGGCGGCATTTTGTTGGGTAACTTCATCCATTTGGGTGACCGCATGGTTAACTTGGTCGATACCGGAACTTTGCTCGGCGGATGCCGCGGAAATGTCTGCCATGATGTCGGCGACACGCTTGACCGAGGCGACAATCTCGCCCATGGTCTTACCCGCTTCACCGACTAACTTGCTGCCATCTTCGACTTTTTCGACCGAATCGCCGATCAGCCCTTTGATTTCTTTTGCCGCCGCTGCTGAACGCTGCGCCAGGTTGCGTACTTCACTGGCCACTACGGCAAAACCACGGCCTTGCTCGCCTGCACGGGCGGCTTCCACCGCAGCGTTAAGGGCGAGAATATTAGTTTGTAAGGCAATGCCATCAATCACGCTGATAATGTCGACGATCTTGCGGGAACTTTCGTTAATGGAGTACATGGTCTCCACTACTTGCTGCACCACGTTACCGCCCTTGACTGCGACATCCGAGGCGGATAAGGCCATTTGGTTGGCTTGTTTCGCATTGTCGGCATTTTGTTTAACGGTAGAAGCCAATTCCTCCATGCTGGAGGCGGTTTCTTCCAGACTGGCGGCCTGTTGTTCGGTACGGTGCGACAGGTCGGCATTACCGGCGGATATTTCCTTGGCGGCGGTGCTGATGGAATCGATTGCGGACTTGACAGTAATGATGGGATTAACAATAGTCTCTAGAGTCGCATTGACCCCTTCAACGATTTTACGGAAATCGCCCGGATGTTTGCTGGCATCGGCTCGGGTTTGGATACGACCATCTAATGCAGCTTCGGCCAGCATGCCGGTATCGGAAATTAGCGATTTTAGATTGGTGCGTACCTGTTCAATGATGTCGTTGATAAAGGCTTTTTTACCTAGAAAGATTTCCAGAGGGGCATCGAAATTACCTTCGCCGAAGGCTTTGACGCAGGCCATTGCTTTCTTTTTGACGGCGACATGACCGGCCACCATGTCATTAATACTTTGAGCCATGGTTTTATAAGCGCCTTGGAACATGTTGGTATCGATTTGTACGTCAATATCGCCTTTGTCATGTTCGTCGGATACGTAAGCTATGCTATCGATAAAGCCTTTTAAAGTCCCGCTTGTACGGTTCATATTGGTTTTTAAAACCCCAAAGTCGCCTTGATAGTCCGCGGTGATTTTGTCGGGCAGGATGCCGTCGGCAATATTTTTTAGGTAATCACCAACTGTTTTAAACGGAGTTTCAATCGTGTCTAGAAGGCTATTTATATTTTCGGCGATATCACGGGGGAAGCCAGTTTTGTCATCCAGGGTGAGACGTTTTGACAATTGGCCAGCAATTGCCGACTGGACTAGTGCATTGATGTCTTTTTCCGCCGATACCTCGTCTGTCCGGTCGCGCCATTCGACCACCGAGCCTAAGCGTTGCCCTTGCTCGTTGATGATCGGGTTGGCAATCAGCCGGAAAGTACGGGCACCGACCTGAATTTGGGCGCGATGCGTGCTGGTAAAGCTTGCCAATAAATTCTGTTGGTGGGCTGGGTTTTTATGGAACTGATCCATATTTGATCCCAATAATTGGGCGGCATTAAAGTTAGGAAATACCTTACGTACATCGCTTTCGGCATTGGCCAGCATCTCCGCCACTGACTTGTTCATGTAAATAATGTTGCGGTCATTGTCGGCAATCATGACATTGGTTGAGGTGTTGTCCAGTGCGGATTGCGTACGCAGATTTTCATTTTCCCGCTGCTTTGCTTTAATGAGCAGGTCAATGGTGCCATTGATATTGTCTTTAAGGGCGCTGTATTCGCCTTTGTAGTCATCAGTGATCTTGGCTGGGATTTCGCCTTGGGCAATGAGTTTCAAGTAGCTGTTGGTCAGTTCCAGACAGACCTTAAGTTCAAGGTTAGTGTCGGTTTCGCGCCGCCCTTCTGAAATGCGCCGCTCCTGGGTCACCAAGTTATTTTTTAACGCCCGCATGAGCGGGGCAACCGCATCGTCGCCTGAGGTGTCGATCGACATGGATAAATCGCCGGCCGACATTTTTTCAACGATGCTCACCGCCTCATTGATTCGGGACTGGACTGCATTTTTTTTAAAAAAAACCATACAAAACCTCTTAATTGTTCTTAAGCTACCTACAATCAGGCAGCCACTTTGCTGATAAGCTCCATATCGCTGGCGGACATCAAGCGCTCAATATCAACCAGGATAATCATGCGCCCATCTTCGTCCGAAGTAGCCATACCAAGCAAATATTGCGTGTCCAGGCTCGCGCCGAATTCGGGTGCCGCATGGATTTGTTCTGGGGACAGATCGACCACATCGGAAACGCCGTCTACGACCATGCCGATTACCCGTCCGCAGACATTCAGGATGATGACGACGGTGAACTGGTTATAATCGACCGCATCCAATCGGAATTTAACGCGCATATCCACTATCGGGACAATAACGCCGCGCAAGTTGATGACACCCTTGATAAAATCAGGCGTGTTGGCAATTTTGGTGACGGGTTCGTAAGCGCGTATTTCCTGTACCATGAGAATATCGATGCCATAGATTTCGTCTCCCAGCGTGAATGCCAGGAATTCCGAGTTCAATCCAGATTCGCGCTTACTTTGCATGCAACACCATGAAGTTAATGTTAAATTTTGTTTGTTTCGGGTTGAACTTCGAAATCAAGGATAGTTAGCTACCACTAAACTAGTGATAAAACTAAGTCTAGCTTAATTCCAGGATTTAATAATCATGCCTATCGCTGTTTTGGGATATGCATCAAAGTTTTTGGCAAAATTTGCCAGGATTCATGCCGTTTGCCAGTTAAGGCGGTTAGTTAGGTTTTGTAATAAAAAGCATAGTTAAGCTGACCTATAAGTCAACTTAATCTAGGGAATCTCTAAAAATCCCTTCTCCCTCTGGGAGAAGGAGTTTTTTAAAATTTAAGAAATTCCCTCTAGTAAAGAGGTTGTCGCGCGACTGGATATTGCTGCCGCAAAATTTAATGATGCAGGATAGTGATATTCGGATAATGGCTGGATTCCGATTATTCAATTTTTGGCCTATAGATTCGGCCTCATGAAGTTTTGGCTACCGTTCGCCTTGAGCCTGTCAAAAGGCTTGTGTGCTTCGACAAGTTCAGCTCGAACGGTTCAAACAAATTAAAGCATACTGCTGATTTTTTTTATCAGATCGGCAGGTTTGAATGGTTTGATCATATAGGCCGTTATGCCCGCCATTATGGCTTCTTTCACTTTGCTGCCTTCGGATGAGGAGGTCAGCATGATGAAGGGGGTACCCGCTAGCTTGGGGTCTTCTTGCACTGCCTTAAAAAACTCCAGGCCACTCATGACCGGCATGTTCCAGTCGCAGATAATAATGTTAACCTTGACTTTCCGCATCAGTTTTAATGCTTCTTGTCCATCAGGTGCGTCAAAAACATGGGAAAACCCGGCTTCCCGCAATATCGCTTTAGTAAGGCTGCGCATGGATAAGACGTCATCGACAATCAGGATTTTATTGAGTAGCAATTCGTTTGTATCCATTGTTATTCCTGTTGCGCCGCCCTTAAATAGCCGCCGATTTTAGTTGAATCTGATGAGTCCGACAAATAAGCTGGGTAACCACCCAAAGCCATAAGATAGTCGAAATATTTATAAATGTGGTTAATAATTTTCCTGAAACAGGTCGCATATAAATGCTATTTATAGCACTTTATCTGCATCGCAAATGTGCGTAGTTAACATTTTTGCTTATTCGTTCCCGTATACAATGACTTTAGTATAGGTTAATCTTCAAAAAGTCCTACGGTAACATGTTGCGATTTGGGTATCGTATCAAAAAAATATGCGCCAATTCTTTGTACATGACAAAAAATCAATAAACATTGTATCGGTTAAATTTTTGTCATTTCGACCAACGGGAGAAATCTTAACAACAGTGGCTTAAGATTTCTCACTCGCGTTCGAAATGACATCGAATATTTTTTGTCATGTACAGAGATGCCACTTAATTAAGCTTTAATGCATGGGTAAAGACAAACAACGGCTGATAAGACATCATTTTCATGTTCCCCCCGCCATTGTGGCGTTATTGCTGCAAGGCCTAGCATTCTTAGGTGTAGCAGCCCTAGTGCGGTTGGCTAATTTAAGCCTGCCATTAATTAGCTTGGCTGGCATCTGCGGTTTACTGGCAGCTGGATTAAGTTATTGGGCTAATTTGGCAAAATGGTGGCTGGTTATCCAGGTTTTATTTGCGCCAGCCGTGGTGTTGGCGCTGACACTAAAAATTCAGCCCGTTTTTTTTCTCGTCGCTTTTTTGGTTATGTTGCTGGTATTTTGGAATACTTTTAACACCCAAGTACCCCTCTATTTATCAAGTGGGAAGGTATGGCACGCATTGGAGAATGTGCTACCACCGCCGATTCCAGATCAACGGTTCACTTTTATTGATATAGGTTCAGGTTTAGGCGGTGTCCTAACGCATCTTGCCCGTATCCGTCCAGATGTCTCTTATAATGGGATAGAATCAGCGCCTTTGCCCTTCCTATGGAGCTGGCTTCGCATACAGTTGGGCGGTTACCGCCAATGCCAGGTGCAATGGGGTGACTTATGGGATTGTGACCTTGCCAGCTACGATGTGGTGTTCGCTTACCTTTCGCCCGCGCCGATGGAACGGTTATGGCGGAAAGCTAAAGCCGAAATGAAACCGGGTGCGGTTTTTATTAGCAGCACGTTTAGCATTCCAGGCGTATTGCCCTTGGCGACAATCAACGTAGATGATCTCCATCGCTCCACATTACTGATATGGCAGATGTAGGCGGTTTTAGGCCACGGAGGTCATCTCAGTGTTGTGCAGGTGTGGGTTCGGTCTTGGCTTCCGCTTCTGCCTTGGCGGGTTCGTCAGCCGGTTTTTCCGGCTCGTGGGCTGCCGCCTTATCAGCCCCTTCCACCGTGGGTTCAGCGGGCTTTTCTGCTTCCGGTTTGGGTGCTGCTTCGGTACTGGCGGGTTCGTCAGCCGATTTTTCCGGTTCATGCGTTTCCGCCTTATCAGCATTTTCTGCGTGGGGGTCAGCGGTTTTTTCGCCCTCTGGTTTTGCCGATCCCTCCGGACTGCCATGTTCCGCAGTCTCGGTTTTGGGCATTTCTTGAGCCGACTTATCTTTGGGTGCTGCTTTGTTGCCAACTTCTTCCAGTAACTGTAACTCGGATTTTTTGTTCATCACAATAATTGAAATCCGTCGGTTCATGGGGTCAAGCGCATCTTTGGCATTGTATGGAATACTGTCCGCTAACCCAGATACCCGAAGAATCTTTTTCCCATCAAAACCGCCCTCTTTCAACTCATAACGGGCGGCATTAGCACGTTGACTGGACAACTCCCAGTTGGTGTATTGTTTACTGATGTCCGGGAATGGCTTGGAGTCGGTATGGCCATTGATGGTAATTTTATTCGGTAATTGGTTAATCACCGGAGCCAAGGTTTGCAATATCGCCCGGACATGGGGCTCTGTTGCCGCGCTGCCTGATTTGAACATAGGCATTTTTTTGTCATCAACAATTTGTATCCGCAGGCCTTCAGGAGTGATGGTCAACTGAATCTGATCCTTCATCTTATCGAGCTTATCGTTCATTTTTATCATTTTCTCGATTTTGATCCTCAGGTTTTCAAGTTGTGCCTTATCTTCTTTCTCCGCTTGCTTATCTATTTCGGTAGGTTTAGTTTCGTCCATTGACGGCACTAAGCCCTTGTCAACCTTGGTGGCTTTGTAAGGGTCTTGAAAGTATTCGGAAATGCCTTTTTTGGTTTTTTCGTCAACCGAGCCTAGCAGCCACATCAACAGGAAAAAAGCCATCATAGCCGTCACGAAATCGGCATAAGCCAGTTTCCAGGCACCGCCATGATGGGCATGGCCGCCCTTTTTAACGACTTTTTTAATAACTATAGGCGGTTCAGCCATGGTTAACCCTTATTTTTGTTTTCTTTAATTTTCTCGTCCAATTCGGTAAAGCCGGGCCGAATATGGGATGGGATCATCGCCCGCATGAATTCGGCGGTCATGGTCGGTGACACCGCTTTGGCACAGCAAAGCAAGCCCTTACGGGCACATTTATACACATTTCCCATCGACTCCAGGCGCTCCTCCATAACACCGGCAACTGGGTTGATAAAGCCATAAGCCAATAAGATACCGAGGAAGGTGCCAACCAACGCCGCCGCGATCAATTTCCCCAACTCGGCGGGCGGTAGACTGACCGACTCCATGGTATGCACCACGCCCAATACCGCCGCCACAATACCAAACGCCGGCATGCCGTCGCCAATGCCCCTGACAGCTTTAATAGGCGCATGGCCTTCTTCATGATGGGTTTCTAGCGCCTGGTCCATCAGTTCCTCCAGCGCCATCGCATCTATGCCGGTGACCAGCAAACGCAGGTTGTCGCGGATAAAATCGAGCAAATGGTGGTCTTTAGTGATAGCCGGGGTAAAAATGGTTTCGATTTCGGGGCCATCGATGACATCTTCCAGAGATAGCAGGCCCTCCTTGCGGATTTTGCTGGACAGCGCGTAAAACGACAGCAATAAATCCAGGTAAAAGTTTTTGTTGCAAGGATCGCCCTTCAAGGTGCCGGTGCCGCCTTTAAGCGCGCCCTTGATGACGGGCATCGAATTGCCCGCAACAAAGGCACCAATTGCGGCGCCGATGATAATGACGAACTCGAAAGGCTGAAACAACACGCCAGCATGTCCGCCGCCGCCTAAAAAGCCACCCATGATTGCGCCAATGATAAGCACATAGCCGACAATAACTAACATAGTTTCCTCAAAAAACGCCGATTAGAGGCATAAAAAACAGCCTACCCTGTGATAATGAATAAACGAACAGGATAGCGTAAATATAGTTGGTTAAAAAAAAAATTCCTTTTCATATGTCATTCACATGATTTTTTTCGTGTATTCAATTTTTAAAAAACCCGAATATAATATTTTTACGTCCCTGCTGGGATTCTTGTTATAGAAGGCTTATATTTAATTAAAGTTTTTCGTCGTACTGTCGATAACAGCTACAATAAAACTGATTTTTGGAGATTGAAATGGCTATCGATGGTATTACGGGCAGAGTGCGCCCCCCGGTCACTAATAACACTAGCCAAAAGGTTGAGGTTGATAGTGGCAACAAAGCGTCGACAAAGCAAGCTGAAAAAATCGACAGTGTTGCCATAACTGAAGCAGCGCAGGAAATAAAAAAAACCTTGGAGACATCTTCTTCTGCTACGATTATTGATGTCGAACGGGTTGCTGCCGTGAAAAAAACGCTCGCCGACGGAAGTTACCAGATTAATGCTGAAAAAATCGCGGATAAAATGATTCAGCATGAAAAATTAATGTTCGAGCATGACAAATTGAAAAAATGATGGAAAACACCTGGGTAATTGCAGAAAAACTGATCCTTAATATCTTGCTGCTGACGCAGCAGCTCAACCAGCAGCTTACCCAGGAATCCGAGATATTAAGATCTGCGCCGCAACCAAAGGATTTGGATCTCACCACCACCAATAAAAAACAATTGGTAAGTCGGCTAGAAGAACTCAATCAGCAAGTCAGCCAAATTTTAGCCGTTGAAAAACTACCCAATAACCAGGACGGCATCAACCAATATTTTCAAAATGCCACGTTGGCCGGATTGCCAACCACAGGAACAGTCAATAATTGGCAACAAATCCAGGCGATCTGTGCCGAATGCAACGCATTGAACGAACAAAATGGTGCCAGCATCGAGCTATTAAGCAACCATGCCAAACGGTCTTTGGATATTTTAAAAGGCAATACCCGTGGTGCGAATACCTACGGGCGGGACGGTGTATCAAAAAGTGATCCTTTGGCCCACAGCCTGACCTTTTATTTATAAGCGCCCTGCCTCTTTTGCCGTAAAAATCCCTTCCGACCCACCTAAAAAAATACATTGTGCTAATATAAAAGGCCACTTGGCACTTTATTAGCAATAAATATTCGGTTGTCCGTACTATGGAATCTCAAGCAGACTTTTTGATTAGCACACCTGAAAAAATAATCAGCAAGCTATCTATTTTGCTCAAAAATAAAAACCTGCTGACTACAAATATCGTTGATCGCGGGCAGGCTTTTGTCACCACTGTCCTTGAAATCAATAAAAAAGATAATGTCTTTATTTGCGATGGTTGTGACGAAGAATTAGTTGATAAAGCGCTTAACACCGCCAAGGTGTTCTTTAAAACCGAGCATTTAGGCGCAATGGTGACATTCGACTCGGGTAAAATGGCAAAGACCAAATACCAGGGGGATTTAGCCTTTTCAGTACCTATCCCTGCGTCAATACGATGGCTTGAACAACGCGAGTTTTACCGGATGCGGTTGCCCAGTTCAACGACTAGCTGCTGTCAGTTAACCGTAAATGGACAGGAGACGATTAACCTTAAATTGTATGACATAAGTTTGCGTGGATTCTCTATTATCAACACTTCCGACGAAATTTCAGGTCTATTAGGCTCGGCTACCCAATTTGAAAAATGTAAACTAGTTCTTGAAAATAAGGAAGATGTACCCATTTCTTTCGAAATACGGAGCAAATTTGTAATTAATGCCAATAATCTGAACAAGATGGAAAAAATAGGCTGTAAATTTACCAAAATAACGCCAGCTTTTGAGAATACCATCCACAGTTATATGATGCAGATTGAGCGGGAAATCCTTAAAAAAAGGGCTGAAAATGTCGAATTTGCCAAGTATTAACGTAATATCCTCCGGCGGCTAAATGTGGCGGTTAGGGATTATCTTTCAGGACGATGTTGTTAGAAATTGTTAACCAGGGGCAAAAATTTTAAGCATTCTTCATGTTGTCGGCATTATTCCTGCCTAAACGCGATGCACGTTCATCTTGTTCCAACTGCTCCGATTTGTTTTCCTGTTTAAGTTCAGTTTTCAAGGCGGCCTGATAAATTTTTTTCAGGCTTTTAGTCCGGTGGTGCATGCTTTCCCAGGTTTTCCGTTTGGCGGTCAACTCGGCTTTGCTCTGGTCAAGGGACTGTTCTTGCCCTGCTATGGCTTTATCCAGCTTGTCCATAAATGACCGGAATTCAAGTAACTGGCCGACATTGGCTCCGATGTTGCCAAGGCGATTAAATTTATCCTGATAGTCCTGACGGTATTTTTTTAGGTTGTCCACTTGTGCCTGCATGGCCATCAACTTCCTTTGGGATACGCCTAATGCTTCCAGGCTGTCTTGCTCTTGCGCGGCTTTAAGGTCGACTATTGTTTTAATACGTTGTGATTTTTTGGTCATGGGTTAATAGCCATATTATGCATACCCAGCAACTGCCTTAGCTCGTCCAGGCTGCGGTTTATATTGACCGGTTCATTCATGTTTTGTTGAAGGAATTCGACAATCGCTGGGTGTTTTTCGATAGCTTGGTCAATCCGGCGGTCAGAACCGGGTTGGTAAGCGCCGACACTGATTAAGTCTCGATTTTGTTGATAAAGTGAATAAATCCGCCTGACATCCCGTGCCATCTGTAAATGTTCGTTATCTACAATATCTGACATGACACGGCTTACTGAAGCTTCTATGTCGATAGCCGGAAAATGGCCTGACTCCGCCAGACTTCTTGATAAGACAATGTGGCCGTCCAGCACGCCTCGTGCAGCATCTGCAATGGGGTCATTCGTATCATCGCCTTCTGCTAGTACGGTATAGAAAGCAGTAATGGATCCACCACCAACATCAGCATTACCTGCCCGTTCAACCAGATGTGGCAGCTTGGCAAATACCGAGGGCGGATAGCCTTTGGTGGCGGGTGGCTCATCAATTGCCAAGGCAATTTCCCTGTGCGCTTGGGCAAAACGGGTCAATGAATCCATCAGTAACAATACATCAAGTCCCTGATCCCGGAAATATTCGGCAATACTGGTGGCAAGCAGCGCACCATGTACACGCATCAAGGGTGGGCAATCGGCTGGTGTGGCGACAACAACAGCGCGTTTTAAGCCTTCTTCCCCCAATATCTTTAAAACAAATTCATTAACCTCTCGTCCTCGCTCGCCAATCAAACCTACCACAACCACATCAGCGGTCGTAAATTTGGTCATCATGCCAAGCAATATACTTTTACCGACACCAGTCCCGGCGAATAACCCCATACGTTGACCGCGGCCGACACAGAGAAGAGAGTTAATAGCCCGGACGCCGACATCCAATGACTCCCGTATCGGTTTTCTCGATAATGGGTTAATCGGTGTACCATTCAGGGATATCTGGGAATCGGTTTTCAGCGGGCCTTTATCATCTAACGGATTACCTGAGCCATCAAGTACCCGACCTAAAAGGCCAAACCCTACTCTTGCCAAACTGTTCTTGCCAAGTGGGATTACTTTGCAATCGGGCTCAAGGCCATGCAATTCACCGGCAGGCATCAAAAATACACGTGTTCCGGCAAAACCAACGACTTCGGCCTCGATCGTTCCGCCGGATTTTGTTTCAATACGGCAACGGGAGCCTATGGCTGCCCGGCAACCGACCGCTTCTAACGTCAGGCCAACCATACGGGAAAGTTTGCCTTCAACAATAAGCTCGGGGGGGGGAGGCCAGTTAATTTTTTTGAGTAAGCCTTTAATTGCTCTGCCCAAATATGGGAGCGGTCTGGCTTCGGAATCATGCGTTTCTATCCCGATTCCGCTCACCGCCAAAGACATTTGCGATAGCTGCGGCTAACCGATTTTCTATGGTGGCATCGACATGGGAAACCTCGGTATCGATTTTGCATCCTCCCCGAGTGATGAGTGGGTCTTCAACGATTGTCCATGTCGAAGATGCTTCATCGAGGGCGAGCACAGAACGGACGAGTTCGGCATCTTCTGGATGTAAAAATAAACTGATTTTCTGCGAAGATAATGGCAGTACTTTGATAGCTTCCCTAACAGCGGCAATAACTTGCCCAGTATCCATTTTAATTTCCCGGCGAATGATTTGTGCCACTAACACCGTTGAAAGCTTGACCAATTCATTTTCAACTTCTTCATCCAGGTTTTTAAAGGGTTCGTTCAAGGCTTCCATGAGGCGCATAAATTCTGCAGCTTTGATATTTAATGACTCAACATTTTCTTCATAACCTTTTTTGGAACCTTCTTCGTAACCTTGGTCATAGCCTTGCTGAAAGCCGTCGGCCTTTCCTTGCGCGAAAGCTTCGTCGTAAGCTTGGCTTTGCATGGCTTCGATTTCGGTAACCGTTAAATGCAGTGTCGATTTGGGTTGGGACTGATTTTGTCCTGTTTTTCCAGAAGCATCCGGTAACCGCCAGACGCTCAAAGCTTCAAGCTCAGAAGAGCTAAAATCGGAATTTTTAGATGAGTTCATCGCCACCTTCACTACCTAATTGGATTTGACCAGATTCCATTAATTGCTTGACTGAATTCAATATTTCTTTCTGGGCACTTTCTACATCGCTCAATTTAGCCGGTGGCGAGGCCTCTAAATCGTCCCGCAGTATTTCAGCGGCCCGCTTAGACATGTTACTGTATATTTTTTCTTTGAGATCGTCACTTGCCCCTCGTAAGGCCAGTAGTAGCTTGTCGGTTTGCACATCGCGCAGTACGGTTTGCATGTCCGGTGCCGTCAGGCCAGTAAGGTCTTCGAAAACAAACATCTTGTCTTGGATTTTTGAGGCCAAGTCGGTGTCGTTCTCGGAGATTTTCTTCAACACAAAATTGCTGGTGCTGCTGTCCATGAAGTTCAATATGCTGGCTGCGGCTTCAACTCCACCCAGAGCAGTCGCTTTAACCGCAACACTGCCGCTTAATTGTTTTTCCATGATGCCGTCCAGTTCTCGCAAAGCACCGGGTTGTACGCCTTGCATGGTCGCAATCCTTAGCAACAGGTCGGAGCGGTGGTTTTCCGTTAGCCGTGCCAACACTTCTGCAGCCTTGTCGTTGCCAAGCATAGCCAAAATAATTGCGCCAATTTGTGGATGTTCCAAGCGTACTATATCCGATACCGATTTGGCATCCATATATTTCAATTGATCAATCCCTTTGCCTTCAGCGCTCATAAAAATTCGCTCAATGACACCGATGGCTTTTTCTTCGCCAAGTGCTTGCACTAATACCGAGCGGATATAACCATCCGACTCAATACCCAGCGACGATTGGTGTTTTACAGCGGGGATGATCTCCTCGAGTACGCTATCAATCATTTCAGGGGAGATGTCGCTCAAGCGAGCCATGGCGTAACCGATGGCTTGCACTTCTCTGGCATCCATATGTTTCAGGACAGATGCCGCCCTTGCCTCGCCTAAAGCGAACAACAAAACGGCTGCACGCTCGGTCGAACTCATTTCTTTAGCCATATTATCTAACCCATCTTTTCAGGATTTGCGCAACCAATTGCGGATCTTTATCAACTGTATTTTGTAAAAACTCTAAGCGCTTACCATAGCTATGCGGCACATCTGCAAGCAATAAGTCGTCTATATGGTTCGGCAAAGCCGCTTGCCCTGGTTGTTGCGAGCCTAATGCCGCGACCGGGGTTTTACCGTCTGCCATAAGTTCGCCGGTTGCCGCTGTACTTGCCTCGGCTAAAGCAGCGGCTTTTTTTACTTCATTTACTCCGGAAAGATTGCGCATAGTGGGTCGAAGCACCCCAAAAAGTATAAACAATACCGCCAATAATGCCGCAAGTTGTTTCATCAGGTTAAGAAACCAAGGCTGTTCCCATAAGGGGATTGCAGGCAGAGCTTCTGGCGCTTCGGGCGCTTTGAAGGCAACGTTGGTCACCGTGACTTGGTCGCCCCGGGCATTGTCAAAGCCGACCGCTTGCTTCACCAAGTCAGTGAAGCGGGTAATGTCTTCCGGTTTATAAGGTTGGTTGTTCACTTTGCCATCCGCCTGCGCTATCCGTTGGTCGTCAACCACCACCGCAACAGATAGTCGGTGTATTAAGCCAGTTGCCGAACGGGTATGAGTAATCGTTTTATCCACTTCAAAGTTGCGGGTAGCATTTTTGGCGCTTGAGCTGGGCGTGGTATCGGTTGCTGGTGTTGCCGCAGAGTTGGGTGCTGCACCAGATGCCGAAGCAGCGGCGGGTGTTTTTTCTGGAGCAGTCCCTGCTGCGGCTGGCTGGTTCGACAATGCGCCAGGGATGCCTTGGCTGCCGGATGATTTGTTGAGTTCTTCCGAGGTTTGTTCGCTTCTCAGGACAGAGGATTTAGGGTCGAACAGTTCCTGGGTCTTGTCGGTCTCGGTAAAATCCAGGTCTGCGGAAAGCTGAACGCGCATACCGTCGCCCACCAATGGCGCCAAAATATTTTCAATCCGTTCCATCAGGTGGTCTTCAAAGTTTTTCTTGTACTCGAATTGCTTAGATGTCAAATTACTGACGGATGAACCATCCCTGCTGTTTAACAATTGCCCTTTTTGGTCAACAACCGTGACTTGGTCGGCATCAAGTTGTGGGACGCTGGAAGCGACCAAATGGATAATCGATTCGACCTGCCCTTTGTCCAGCGAGCGTCCTTGATAGAGATTGACAATAACAGACGCACTGGGTTTTTTACGCTCACGGACAAATACCGATTGTTGGGGTATCGCCAGTAGCACTCTTGCGCTCTTGACGCTCTGGATTGACATGATGGTTTGGGCGATTTCACCTTCCAGGGCGCGTTGGAAACGGACAGCCTCCATATTTTTACTGGCTCCAAAGCCCTGGTCTTTGCTCAATAACTCATAGCCAACGCTGTTGCTCCTCGGCAAGCCTAAGCCGGCCAGCTTTAGTTTGACTTCATTAACGCTTTCGCTTGGCACCATGATTGCGCCTGAGCTGTTTTCAACCTTGTATTTAATGCCTTGGGTATTCAAGACTTCAAGAATTTCAGAGACATCCTTCTCGCCAATTTCGGAATAAAGGCGGCTGTAGGAAGACTCTTGCGACCATAAAACGACAGCAACACCAATAGCAACACTGAAAGCCAACCCGAGCATGATGCCGATTTGGCGGGCGATAGAAAGTTCAGACAGCCCTTTTAAAGCGGGGTGCGTATCGCTTTTTGCGCTTAAAGCCTGTTGTATGCCTTTGCTTTTTGCCATTTCGGTACTGGTTTGCTCGCTCATGATCTAATTAACACCGTTTATCCCTTGATCGCCAATTACATTGGCATGTTCATGACATCTTTATAGGCTTCAACTAATTTGTTCCTGACTTGAAGCATAGCTTGAAAGGAAACATTTGCTTTTTGGGTTTCCACCATGACTTCCGCCAAACTGAGATTAGATGCCCCTGATTCAAAACCCTCCACCATTTTCCCGGCCCTGAGTTGGGTATCATTGACCGAAGAAATGGACTGTTGCAGTAATGAAGAAAAATCAGTGCTCGCGCCTGTTTCCTGAACCGGGCGGCCTGCCGCTTGCAGCGACATTGTCCGCATCTGGTTTAAAACGTGGTTTACATTGATGTCGCTCATCGGGGTTACCTTGCCTATTAAAAAATTAATACTTAGGATAAAGCATTAATCATGCCACTTATAAGCATGCAAAAATAACCCTGATTTTCCCAATGGAATAAGATAACCCTATGTTTTATTTTAACTAAATAATAATTAGCTTATGTCAAAATATTGACGCTTGCATTGGTTTTTCGATTAATGCCCGGACGGGGACGCGGTGACTCTTACAATAGCCAGAAAAATGTCGTAAACAGAGCGGGCTGATTTTGTACTCGGGAAAAACAAGTCAGACCAAGGCGGTTATATTTAAAACGTTAACTTTCCAAATCAAATTTACGTAATTTCTCGACCAATGTCGTACGCCGCATATTCAAGCGTTTTGCGGCATGGGCAACGACACCATTGCATTCATCTAAGGCTTGGCGTATTAAATCGCCCTCCAGAATATTTAAATATTCCTTTAAGTCGATACCTTCTGAAGGTAATTGGGTCAATGCGGCAGGTGAGTTATCAGCTCCGTCATCGATACCCAGAGCTTCTATTTGGGGTGGTTTGCTTATTTTGGTGGCTTGGGCTGGTTCGGCAATTTCGTCCGACATCTTATACGGGTGGAATTTTTCCGGTAGGCTGTCGACATCGACCTGTTCATCCGGATATATGATGGCCATACGTTCAATTAAATTGGCCAACTCCCTAATATTACCCGGCCACTCATATTGCATTAATGCGGCTATGGAGGCTTTAGTAAAACTTACTGAGCAACGGCCAGCATCTTCCATGCACCAAATGATATCCTCTACCAACAGGGGTATATCTTCGATCCTGTCCCGTAATGATGATACTTCGATCGGGAATACATTTAACCGGTAGAACAGGTCTTCCCGAAACCGGTTACCCTTTATTTCTTCGGCAAGGCGGCGATGCGTGGCGGCAATCACCCTAACATCGCAATGCATGGTTTTATTGCTGCCCACGCGCTCAAAGGTACGCTCTTGCAAGACGCGGAGTAACTTAACCTGCATTGGCATCGGCATGTCGCCGATTTCATCAAGAAAAAGCGTACCCCCTTCCGCCATTTCAAAACGCCCTTGCCGCACCCCTAATGCACCGGTAAATGCCCCTTTTTCATGGCCGAACAACTCGCTTTCCAGCAGTTCCGCAGGAATCGCGCCGCAATTGATAGGTACGAATAATTTTGGCTTCCGTAAAGAGGCATCGTGGATAGCCCGGGCAATAATCTCTTTGCCCGTGCCGGACTCGCCAAGGATCAAGACAGTCGCATCTGATTTGGCAACTTGGCTTATCGCTTTACGGATATTGGCAATGGCTTTGCTGGTGCCTTTTAAACGGTCTTGTGCCGACAAACGTCGGTCAAATCCGCTTCTACGGTCTGAAAATCCCCGCCTTAGGGTAACGGATGCCGGTTTTTCAGCGGAATCTTGACCGTCAGAAGTGGCTGATATTTTGTCGATGATCCGTTTTAACGCTTGATAAGTAACCGGCCATTGCAATACTTGAAATATGTCATTAGTAAGTTCTGGCGAGTCTTGGAGAGAGCTACTTTGATCCATAACAAGAACGATCGGGGTATTTTCTGCTTTGCCGACAATATCGCTGATAATGGCGGTCTGTTTGCTCAGGCCATTACCTATAAAAACGCCATACAATTGATCGAATTCGCAGACAATAGCGTCGTAGTTGGATGAATCGGCCATTTTTACTTGATACTCCATAAACTGGAGGATGGTCTCAAGCTGCTGGGATCTTGCTTTATTATCATCAACTAACAAAATATACGGCAAGACCATATTTTTACACTCATCCATTAAAATTTAATGCTGCCAAAAAGCCGTTTGAATAAGGGGCTTCAAAAATATAAGCGCTTCGCAACAATATCGGTTTTGCAAAAATGATAGTTTAACTCTACGTTCAAAGCAGAGTTGCCGATCATTGCTATCGGTGGGCATTATTGAAACCAGCCCGGCTATCTCGAGTTAGAAAATCTGAACTGCGCTGCAATATGTGGCTAGGGTTTTACATTCTTTGTATGCTTTCTTAATTGTTCGTGTTAGGCAATTTGCTTTTTGCGACAAAATAGCTGGTCGCAAGCGTGCTAATAAGTTGACAGCCCACAATTTCTTGGCATTTCCACATCTTAGTCCGCAGTAGGCAATGCAACGTTGTTTTTTATAACCCTTAGAAATATAGTTTAAATAAGAGCTTAATTCCAGAATCGTTAGATAGTTACCTATTGCCAGTAGATTTATGGCATCCGATTTGCTTTTTCCGAGCCGGAATTTAGTCTCTAAGAGCTAAATTTTCCCGAAACAATAGAAAAAATTTGAACTAATCTACAGATTTAATAGGCCACAGGTTACTTTTTTAAGGCTTTGTATACACAAGGATTTAAAAGAATATTCAAATATCCTGGAGTGCAATATGACTTTGTTAAGCTATGAAAAAACAGTCAATGTAACTTATCTTTTAGCTGTTGCTGCCATTCTTGTTATGCCCGATGCCATATTTGGTTTATTGCTTGAATTGGCCCATCGTTTGCTTGAGCTCACCCATCTGGCTTTTGAGCGTGTTGAATCCGTGCTTGATCACTTGGTTGAGCATATTTTTCATACTGAAACACGAGAACCGCAATTTATTGTTTTTTATATCATGGTGACGCTGGCTTTGGGTGGGCTCTATTTTCTTTGGGGGATAATCCAACGGTTATTCAGCGCGCTCAAGAATACGATAATGGCTGGTTTTTTGAAGCAAAAAAGCCAATTTTTGATGTATTGGATGGAGTCAGCAGGCAATAAATTTAAACTGATAGCAGGATTTAATGTTGTATTAACCATTTTCTATCTGGTTAGTTTTTAGCCTAAGTTTCCGATACGAAGGCAATAGATGAGTATTTGTAGCCTATTTTACAGGCCTCAAAATTTAGGCATAAAGGCTTAACAAGCCTTTACTGACGACTTGACCGTGTTCACCGAGGTCAAGTTGAAGGTTGGGAGTGGTGTCAGGATTGAGGTTATTCGGGTTTCCAGGGGTTCCATAGAAAGGCTGGGAAGATGGCCGGCCATTATTTGAACTTGAGTTTTGGGAAATATTGACATTGACCAAGTTGAGTTGCTGGCCAAGCAGCATTTCTTTTAATTTAGGGATCGAACTTTCTAGGGCTTCTTTGGTTTCAGCATGTTGCGCAGTAAACAAGATGGAAGTTTGGTTATCTTGACTTACATCGATCCGGATTGAAATTGGGCCAAGATGGGCTGGGTTCAACTTGATTTCTGCAGCCGAAATATCTTTATTGTTCATCCACATAATGTGTTCGCCAAGATCCTTGCTCCAGCCTGGATGGCTAAGCGGTTTGGTAATGGCGGTGCTGTCCATGCGGGTATCGATAGGTTTTGGGGTCGGCAGCATTTCTGTTGATATTTCCGGCGCTTTTTGTTCTGATCCAGCCAGGGAAACCAATGTTTGTTTAAAGGTTTCCGCACTGTCCGTCGAGGGTAAATCAACCCCTTGGCTGAACTGTGCCGACTGCCCAAGAATAGTTGCCTTTTGTAAGGATATTTCTGGTGTCATGTCCTCAACGGAAATAGTTAATTTAGTCTGTTCAGATACTGGTTTGGCAAAAGCGAGGCCATTTAAGGCCATCGCGCTGCTTATGTCTTGGGTTACGCTAACATCGACAGGCGGATTGTTCGGTACAGCGGCAGCCTGACCATCAGTTAAGACAGCCAACATCGGCTCCAGGCCAGCCGCCGAGGGGGCTTCTTTATCTTCGGTTGCTGGAGGGAGGTATTTTTCAAGTAAAGAGGTAAGTTCCTGATGGTCATCGGCATTGGCCTTTACCTCGGTATCGCTTGGTTGTTTCTCAATGCTTTGTTGCGCTGTCGGCAGCTCTTCTTTGGTCTTGGGTTCTTTAAAAAACTTTTCCTGGCTTTTTAAGGCATTGGCGAAATTATTGGGATTGTCACTATTTTCGAGGGATGGCGAAGTATTGGCCTCAATGGGCTTATTGCCAGATGGCTTTGGTGCTACATTCAGGCTAGTGACATTCATAATAAACTCTCATTCCTAACTGGCTTAACTCAAGATATATCCTAAAATTAATAGGTGGGCATTATCCTATGTAAAGTAGGATAGATTATTTTCGCGTTATTTTCCTAAATAACACTAGCATGCTTGCTTAGATATTTCGACAGGCATATTGCCGTTTTTTGCACGAGTTCACATTATTTTTCATTTTTAGGAAAAATTGGGTGGGGTCGACAAATTTTTATTAAACAGGGTATTGGGCAATTTTTGTATAGGGAATAAGGGAATAACCGATTGGCCTGCATTAAATTGCAAGTTTGCTGCGCCTGAAAAAATTTAAGGTGTTCAATTATGGCCAAAGGCGCTAACCTTATAAACACAAATAATAGCTTTAACTTTAACCGACACTAAATAATCGCACTAACATAAATGAGTGACTTACTTTCACAGGACGAAATTAATGCGCTGCTACAAGGTGTTGACGATGGTGATATTGAAACCGAAGTCGATGAGTTCCATGACAAAGCCAGCGCCAAAAATTATGATTTCAGCAGCCAGGAAAGGATTGTACGGCGGCGTATTCCTACCCTGGAAATGATCAATGAACGGTTTTCCAAGTCATTGCGCAACTCCCTGTTCAAATTTCTGCATCGTTCGCCAGAAGTATTTATGTCCGGTATCCAGATCCGGAAATTTTCCCAATACTTAGATGAGCTGCATGTTCCAGCCAACCTGAACATTATCCGTTTTTCCCCGTTGCGTGGGCGGGCGTTAATAGAGATTGAACCGTCTTTAATTTTTACTGTGGTTGACAATTTTTTTGGCGGTGGTGGCCAGTTTTACAGTAATGCCGGCGAAGCGCGTGAATTTACCCTGACTGAAATGCGCATTGTCCAGATATTGCTGGATATGATGTTTAAAAACTTAAAGGAAGCCTGGAAGCCGGTAATGGAGCTCAATTTTGAGTTCATGAGTTCGGAAATAAACCCCAGCTTTGCTAGTATTGTTGGTGCGGAAGATATTGTTGTTATTTCTAAAGTTAATATTGCTTTGGAGAGTGGTGGGGGCGACATCAATATTGTTATGCCCTACGCGATGATCGAGCCGATCAGGGCATTATTGGATACCATCGGTGATGATTCTGACGAGTCGGACATTAAGTGGAAGCGCGGCTTACGCAATGAAGTAATGGGCGCAAAAATGAACTTGAATGCGCTCTTAGTGGAAAAAAAAATCACCATCGGTGAAGTGCTGTGTTTTAAGAAAGGCGATGTCATTCCCATTGAAATGCCGAAAACGGTAACCATGAAGTCGGAAGGCATCCCTATGTTTACCGGGAAAGCCTGTGTTTCGGAAGGCTTTTATGCCGTGCAGGTCATAGATAAGGTAAAGACCGAACCTAACTGAGTAGGTCTTGATTTTGGCGATAACATTATTAGCGTGTAATTAAAGATGAGTGAAGACGAAATTGAACCGGTTGATGACGTGAGGGCCGCAATCTTCCAGGAAGTTGAAAAACAGCATGAAAAGAAGGCAAACTCTTCAGAAGAACTAAACCTGGATGTGATCTTGGACGTGCCCGTGACCCTGTCCATGGAAATTGGCCGTACTCAGATTAATATCAGAAATCTGTTACAGTTGAACCAGGGTTCGGTTGTCGAATTGGACCGCTTTGCGGGGGAACCGCTTGACGTGCTGGTGAACGGTACGTTGGTCGCCCATGGCGAAGTGGTAGTGATCAACGAAAAATTTGGTATCCGCCTGACTGACGTGATCAGCGTATCGGAACGCGTTAAACGGCTGACCTGATGCCTTTAAAAACACGCCTGTGTTGGCTGTTATTGTGTTGGCCATTCGTTAGCTTGGCCATGATCCCGGATACGGCGCAGCCAAAACAGGCGGTACGTACCGTTTCTGCCACCGATGTTGCGGCTTGGGGCTTTGGTTTGGCTATTGTCTTAGGTGTTTTTTTTCTTTGTGTTTGGGGCATGCGCAAACTCAGCGGTTTAAGCGTTGGCGGTACTGAAAAAATGCGGTTGGTCGGCGGGTTGTCCTTAGGGATGCGGGAAAAAGTCATCCTTTTACAGGTGGGTAAAAAACAGCTCATCCTCGGTGTAACTCCGGGACGGATTGAAACCTTATTGGTTTTGGAAGGCGATGACTGTTTACAGAAGGAAGAACCATTGTCAGTATCTACAGGCGCTAGTTTTACCCAAAAACTGGCGCAAGCAATAAAGGCTAAACCTGATGCGTAGCCGCTTTCCCCCCCTATTATTCATTATGGGAATTGCCTTATTGCTGGCAGATCCGCCCGTATATGCCGCTGGGATACAGGCAGTCACCGTCACCACCAATAACCAGGGTGGCCAAACCTACAGTGTTACTATCCAGATCCTGGCGCTAATGACAGCATTGACCGTACTACCGGCGTTATTGCTGACCATGACCTCTTTTACCCGGATAGTGATTGTCTTAAGTCTACTTCGGCAAGCCTTGGGTACCGGCCAGGCACCCAGCAACCAGGTGTTATTGGGTTTGTCGCTGTTTTTGACGATTTTTATCATGATGCCCGTCTTCGATAAAGTAAACACCGACGCCGTCCAGCCCTATCTGGAAGAAAAAATTGATGTGACGACTGCCATGGAGAAGGCATCGGCACCGTTCCGGCAATTTATGCTGAAACAAACCCGGGAATCCGACCTGGAAATGTTTATCAGGATTTCCGGTAATGCCGAACTGCAATCGGCTGACGATGTGCCATTTTCGTTATTGATGTCGGCCTTTGTCACCAGCGAGTTGAAAACCGCTTTCCAGATTGGCTTCTTGATCTTCCTGCCGTTTTTGATTATTGACCTAGTGGTGGCCAGTGTCCTGATGTCGATGGGGATGATGATGTTGTCACCGATGATCATTTCATTGCCCTTTAAGATCATGCTGTTCGTGCTGGCGGACGGCTGGTCTTTGATCATGGAAATGTTGGCCGCGAGCTTTTATGTTAGCTAAATATGAGGGTCTGATATGACACCTGAAATTATCCATCGAGTTAGCCAGGATGCCATGATCGTGGCGATCAAACTGACGGCACCGGTGCTGATCCCATCCTTGGTAATAGGCCTTATTATCGCCATATTCCAGGCGGCCACCCAGATTAACGAAGCTACCCTCACCTTTGTGCCCAAGTTGATCGTCATCGGGCTGGTGCTGTTGATTGTGGGGCCCTGGATGCTACAAACATTTCTCGATTATTTTCAAGGATTGGTCAGGGAAATTCCGCAATTGATTGGCTAAGCCATGAATTTTACCGAAGGCCAAATCCTTAACCATGTCGCGTCATTTATTTGGCCATTGATGCGTATCTCTTCCATGTTTGTTTCCGTCCCCTTGTTTAGCCTTCGTGCTGTCCCGGCTCGGGTGCGGCTGATTCTTTCCTTGGCAATAACTTTGGTGGTTATGCCCGTTCTGCCAACCTATCCGATGGTGGAGATGTTTAGCTATCAAGGATTTTTGGTGGCTGTTGCGCAGGTAATGATTGGCTTGACCACAGGCTTTATTGTGCAGTTGGTTTTTTCGGCACTCCTGTTTGCCGGCCAGGGCGTCGCATTAAGCATGGGTCTCGGGTTTGCCTCCATGGTTGACCCGCAAAACGGCCAGCAGGTACCCGTCATCGCGCAATTTTATGTCATGGCCAGCACTTTGGTTTTTCTTAGCCTAGATGGGCATCTGGTTTTAATCAAGATGCTGGTCGACAGCTTTACCAGCCTGCCGATAGGTATCGAAGGCATTACCAAAACCGACATTTGGACTATCCTTATGTGGAGTAGCCGTATGTTTGCCGGTGGTTTATTGTTGACGATGCCCATCGTCGCCAGCTTATTGCTGGTGAATGTCAGTTTGGGTGTCGCCACCCGGGCAGCACCGCAATTGAATATATTTTCCGTGGGTTTTCCAGTCACGTTAATGCTAGGCATGATATTGGTTTGGTTGACCTTACCTGATTTTCTAGAACAATTTACGGGTATCTTAACCGAGTCTTATGATTTGGTTAGACAGATGCTAAGACTTTGAGGGGTCTCTAAACATCCCCTCTCCCTCTGGGAGAGGACTAGGGTGAGGGTTGTAAATGCTTGATTTTAAATTCATCATCTCAACCTTCTTCCAGAGTGGGAAGGAGTTCTTTGAATTTTTAGAGATTCCCAATAGTTTATTTACTCACCATTAACGGCAGGGGAAAAGGAATTTTTGTGCGTAAAAGTATGGACGGCCTTCCTCCGTGACCTCGGCAGCTTTGTTACGATTGTAGATTAAGTTATGTCTGAAGATTCAGATCAGGAAAAAACTGAAGAACCCACCGGTAAGCGTCTTGAAGATGCCAGAAAGAAAGGCCAGATTGCCAGGTCGCGGGAATTCAATACCTTCGCCATGCTGATGGCCAGCGCCGCCCTGCTTCTGTTGCTGGGAAAACACATAGGCAATGGCCTGTTGCACATCATGCGAACCCAATTCCAACTAAGCCGGGAAGTCATTTTTGATCCCGCCAGCCTTACCCTCTATCTGAAGCAGGTGCTGATTGACGGGATGACGTTGATTGCACCTTTTATGCTAATACTGACCATCGTCGCTATTCTTGCGCCATTGACGCTTGGCGGCTGGGTATTTACCTGGGAAGCCATTACCCCAAAGTTCTCAAAGCTGAATCCCCTTAAGGGCATAGCACGGATGTTTGCCCTGCATGGCTTGGTTGAACTGGGCAAGGGTTTACTGAAAGTGACCCTGATCACTGTGGTCGCCTATATTTTAGCCAAGCATTTCCTGGGTGAATTAATAGGGCTTAATGCTGAACCAACCCAACAGTCCATCAGCCACGCGCTCGATATTATTGGTTTTTCTTTCTTGGTGCTCTGCGCTTCGTTGTTATTAGTGGCGATGGTTGATGTTCCCTATCAGCTCTATGACCACAGTAAAAAGTTGAAAATGACCTTGCAGGAAATCAAGGATGAAATGAAGGAATCTGAGGGTAATCCGGAGGTCAAGGCGCGGCAACGCCGAACCCAAATGAGCATGGCGCAAAACCGCATGATGACGGAAGTGCCAAAAGCCGATGTCATTATCACCAACCCCAGCCATTTTGCCGTCGCCTTAAAGTATGACTCAAACGGCGGCGGCGCACCAAAGTTGGTGGCAAAAGGCGTGGATTTGATCGCCGCGCAAATCCGTTCTGTGGCTAGCGGTGCCAAAATACCGTTCGTGGCAGCGCCACCCTTGGCTCGGGCGTTGTATTATTCAACAGAACTGGACAAAGAAATTCCACAAGGGCTTTATTTGGCGGTAGCCCAGGTGCTGGCTTACGTATACCACCTGAAAACCGCCAGGGAAAACCACTGGGACGAACCATTGCCGCCTGCCAATATTAAAGTACCAGATGAATTTAAACGGGATAACTAACCATGGATTTTAGCAAAATAACAGGGGCGTTAAAGTTCTTAGGTAAGGCCGAATTAGGTGCGCCATTCGTGATTATGGTCATCCTGGCCATGATCATGTTGCCCTTGCCGGCGTTTTTGTTGGACATGCTGTTTACTTTTAATATCGCCTTCTCGTTAATCATCCTGCTGGTGGTGGTTTACACCCTGAAACCCCTTGAATTTGCCGCCTTCCCCACCGTTATCCTATTGGCGACCTTGTTACGGCTGGCGTTGAATGTGGCTTCAACGCGTATTGTATTACTGGAAGGCCATAATGGCGGCGATGCGGCAGGTAAGGTTATCGAAGCGTTCGGCGCATTTGTCATAGGCGGTAATTTTGCTGTCGGTTTGGTAGTTTTTACCATCCTGACGATCATCAATTTTATGGTGGTGACCAAAGGTGCGGGGCGGGTAGCCGAAGTAGGGGCAAGGTTTACCTTGGATGCCATGCCAGGTAAGCAAATGGCGATTGATGCTGACCTGAATGCAGGCTTGATCACGCAGGATGAAGCGCGCGCAAGGCGTGTTGAAGTGGCAACCGAAGCCGATTTTTACGGTTCAATGGATGGTGCGAGCAAGTTCATCAGAGGCGATGCAATTGCCGGTATCATTATTTTATTCGTCAACATGATAGGCGGGTTGGTTATTGGTGTCACCCAGCATGACTTGGGAGTTGCTGAATCCGGCAAAATTTATGTCTTGTTGACCATTGGTGATGGCCTGGTTGCCCAGATCCCTTCGCTGTTATTGGCAACAGCGTCTGCACTTGTGGTAACTAAAGTCGGCAGCAGCGGCCAAAATATCGGCCAACAGGTAAGCGCACAGCTTTTTGAAAACCCGAAAGCACTCATGATTACTGCGGGCGTAATCGGTGGCTTGGGGTTAATTCCAGGCATGCCGAATCTGGTATTTATTATCTTGGCCTCGATACTAGGCGGTTCAGCCTACTGGATTAACAAGCGCCAAAAACAACTTGATCTCGTTGATCTGGTGCACCCAATGGATTTATCGCCGAATTCATCGCCAGAGATTAAAGAATTGGGCTGGGAAGATGTCATGCCCGTCGATATCGTCGGTTTGGAAGTCGGTTACCGGTTAATCCCATTAGTGGACAAAAATCAAGGCGGACAGTTAATGACCCGTATCAAGGGCGTTAGGAAAAAACTGTCCCAAGAATTGGGTTTTTTGGTACCTTCCGTGCATATCAGGGACAACCTTGATTTAAACCCCACCGCTTACCGAATTTCATTGATGGGCGTAACAGTGGGGGAGTCCGACATCATGCCAGAATTGGAGATGGCGATTAACCCGGGGCGGGTTTTCGGCACGTTACCGGGTAAGCCATGCCAAGATCCTGCCTTTGGCCTGGAAGCGCTTTGGATAGAGTCAAACCAGAAAGACCATGCCCAAACCCTAGGTTATACCGTTGTGGATGCCGGTACAGTGATCGCCACGCATCTCAGCCATCTTCTGCAAACACATGCCCATGAACTGTTCGGTTATGAGGATGCCCAGAAAATTCTCGAAAACCTGTCGAAGACCGCGCCTAAGCTAGTTGAGGATTTGGTGCCGAAAATCCTGCCGTTGGGATTGGTGGTTAAAGTGTTACAAAATTTGCTGCAAGAACGGGTGCCAATACGTGATATGCGCACGATAGCCGAAACTTTGGCGGAGTACGGGGTCAAGAGTCAAGATCCTGACATCCTGACTGCAGCAGTACGTGCGTCATTAGGTCGGTTAATTGTTCATGAAATCAGTGGGATACAAAATGAACTCCCTGTTATTACTTTAGATTACGAGTTGGAACAGTTATTGCATAAGTCTCTACAAACGGCAGGCGAACATGGTGCCGGTATCGAGCCAGGGTTAGCAGAGCAAATGCATAAATCATTACAGGAAAGCACGCAAAAGATGGAAATGGAAGGGCAAACGGCGGTATTGTTAGTTTCTTCCTATGTGCGCCCTTGGTTAGCCAGATTCGTCCGTCATTCGATTACTGGATTACATGTCCTGGCTTATAACGAAATCCCTTCCGATCGTCGGATAAAAGTGGTTTCAACCGTCGGGCAACGCACTTAATAACTGGGGTTAACGTATGAAAATTAAACGTTTTTTTGCAGCAGATATCCGCCAAGCCATGCGGATGGTAAAAGAAGAGTTGGGCGCAGATGCGGTCATCATGTCGAACCGTGCGGTTGAAGGCGGCATTGAAATTGTTGCGGCACGCGACTTTGATGAACAGTCGATCCAAAATAAGTTGCAAGAGCACGCCGCGGTTCAAGCACCAGAACCTAAAGTTAAAAGTGTGGTTTTCCCTATTGTGGATGATGCAACTAAACACTTCCAGGCACAGGAGAATCAAAGAAAAGCCGAACCAGCTGCTATATTAAACCCGTCATCAGCGAATCAGGGTCTTTCCGCTAAGCCAGATGAGCAAGCCATACCCAAAGTATCTGATTTACCCTCAAAAAGAATGGTCTTGCCAAATTTCGATGCCGCAAAAAAACGCATCCAACTGGAAAATGAAAGGAAAAATGCAGCCACTTTAGCGGCTGCGCAGCCCACACGAAAATTTACTTCACCTTATGTGGGTTATGCGGAAAATGCCCAATTAATTAAGAAAATTGAAGCAGCGCCTTCACCTGTTGCCCATACACCATTAGTGAAAAATGATGTTTTTGTAAAGGCTGCCCTCCAAGATAAGCCATCGAATTCATCTGATTCCTTGTTAAGGGAAATGAGCAAGGAACTTAAATATTTACGATCCACCATGGATCAAAAGTTCGCAAATATCAGTTGGGCGCTTAATCCTCAGGCCTCTTCCCCTATAAATGAATTGTTGCAACGCTTGACCAATATGGGCATTTCAAAAAAATTGGCTAACGCATTAGTGAATCATCTTACCGATGAAAGCGATGCTGAACTGGCTTTTGTTAAAGCCCAGGACATGTTGGCAGACGCGCTACCTATTGCCAATGATAACCTGCTGGAAACCGGCGGTATTATTGCCCTTGTGGGGCCAACCGGCGTTGGCAAAACCACCACGATTGCCAAGCTGGCCGCAAAATTCATCTTGAAACACGGCTCTAACCAAGTCGCTTTAATCACGACCGACAACTACCGGATTGGCGCCCACGACCAGTTGAACACTTATGGCCGCATCCTCAATGTGCCGGTTCGGGTCGCTTCCTGTGCAGACGACCTGAGCAATATTATCAATAGTTTTGCCAATAAACGCCTCATCCTGATCGATACCGCCGGCATGTGCCAACGCGATATGAAACTGGTTGAACAAATTAATACGTTGCAACAAAACCACTTACCTATCCGGTCTTATCTGGTGATGTCCGCCGCGACCGAATACAAGGCAATGAAAGAAGTGATTAAGGCGTTTTCGGTTTTCGATCCGCAGGCAGCGATATTAACCAAACTCGACGAAGCGGTCATGATTGGCTCAGCCATTTCATCGATCATCGAAAACAACTTGCCATTGTCTTTCATTGCGGATGGTCAACAAGTCCCTGAAGACTTCCATAACGCAAATGCCCGCTCTTTAATCAGGCAATGTGTAGAGGAATCCAACGCAGAAGCTGACCTCGATGATGAACTCGGTTACCAACCGTGGGGAGAGCGGGCTTATGCATAAGCATTCTGATCAAGCAGCAGGAATACGGAAAATGACTAACACAAACCCGGTTCGAGTGATCGCGATAACCAGCGGTAAAGGCGGTGCCGGTAAATCCAATCTGTCGGTCAATCTCGGCATCGCGCTCGCCCAAACCGGACAGCGGGTGGCGATACTCGATGCTGACATGGGCTTGGCCAATGTCGATATCCTGTTAGGGATTTACCCCAAATTTAATCTTTCGCACGTATTGTCGGGCGAGAAAACCTTGCCTGAAATCATGCTGGAAGGACCTTCAGGCATAAGGGTGATTCCCGGTGCATCAGGTATCCAGAAAATGGCGGAACTGTCCGCGACCGAACAAGCCGCTATGATTCGCGCCTTCAGCGAAATAGACCAAGAACTGGATGTGCTAATTGTTGACACTGCAGCCGGCATATCGGCCAGCGTGGTCAACTTTGCCCGAGCATGCCAGGAAATTATTGTGGTGGTCTGTGATGAACCGACCTCGCTCACTGATGCCTATGCTTTTATTAAGCTGCTGAACAGGGATTATAAGCTGTCCAATTTTCATGTGGTCACCAACATGGTGAAAACAGTTGAGCAAGGAAAGGCCTTGTTCCAAAAATTAACCAAAGTGACAGACCATTATCTGGATGTTACTTTGAGGTTTGTTGGTGCGGTGCCTTATGATGAAAATTTGCGCAAATCCGTGCAAAAACAGATCCCGGTCATTGTTGGCTTCCCGGAAACCAAGGCAGCGCTTGCCATTAAGGAAATCGCCGGAAAAATCAATTCCTGGCCACTGAAAGCTAATGCGGGCAGTTTCATTGAATTTTTTGTGGAGAAGATGATCCGCTACGATTCCCATAGGGATGTCGCATGAGTGCCGTCGCGATGTATGCTTCAGTGCAGGCCGTCGGCATCGATGCCCGGATCATGGAGCATGCGCCTTTAGTCAAACGGATTGCGCATCATTTATTAAACAGATTGCCGGACTCTGTCCAGGTGGATGATTTGATCCAGGCCGGAATGCTGGGTTTATTGGATGCCATTAAGAATTTTGACGCGTCACAGGGCGCCAGTTTTGAAACCTATGCAGGTATCCGCATCAAGGGCGCCATGCTGGATGAAGTGCGCCGTTCCGATTGGACACCCCGGTCAGTGCATAAAAATTCCCGTATGGTGGCCAATGCCATCCAAGAAATTGAAAGTAAAACCCAGACTGAGGCACGGGATGCCGATATAGCCCGCCATTTAGGCATCGCTATCGAGGAATATAACCACATCCTACAAGACACCGCAAGTTGCCGTTTGTTCAGCATTGAAGAATTAACCGACAACGAAGACTATTACTTTGATGAATCACATAGTAGCCAAGGGGCAGGGCCATTGGGTGATTTAATGCGCGACGGCTTTCAACAAGCCTTGGCCAATGAGATTATGCGCTTGCCAGAACGTGAGCGCTTGGTCATTTCACTCTATTATGACGATGAACTCAATTTACGAGAGATTGGCGAGGTCTTGAATATCAGCGAATCAAGGGTAAGCCAAATCTGTACCCAGGCAGTGCTGCGCTTACGGTCAAGGCTGTCCGAATGGACTGACAACGTTTAGAAATGACAAGTAATGGTCATAAAATATTTTTAACCTACTATCAAAACTAAAAATGGATATTTTAAGTATTGTAGGCATATTGGTAAGCCTTTGTGCGCTCTTGCTAGGCAACTTCCTGGATGGCGGCGATGTCAGTTCTTTGCTGAACGGGCCAGCCCTTATCATTGTGTTTGGTGGAACATTTGGTGCCACGCTGTTGCAATTTCCCCCAAGGATTTTTTTAAGGAGCATGGCAATGTTTTTATGGATTTTTAACCCACCTAAATTAAATATAGAACAACAAATCGCCAAGATTGTTGGTTGGAGCCACCTGGCTCGCAGGCGCGGTCTATTGGGTCTAGAAGAACTGATTGATGCAGAAGATGATCTTTTCGTACAAAAAGGCTTGCAATTGTTGGTGGATGGTAAAGAACCTAGTGTGATAAACGATACTTTGGAACTAGAAATAAACATAATGGAAAATAAGGACTACCAAGCTGCTCGCCTGTTTGAAGCGATGGGGGGGTACGCGCCTACCGTCGGTATCCTTGGGGCAGTCATGGGGTTAATCCATGTCATGGAAAACTTAAGCGACCCAGGGTTGTTGGGCAAAGGTATCGCCACCGCTTTTGTGGCAACGATCTACGGGGTAGCTTCTGCCAACCTTATTTTTTTACCTATCGCCAATAAATTGAAAGCCCATGTTTTTGCTATAAATCAAGCCAAGGAAATGATTGCCATTGGGATTGCCGCCATTGCCGAAAACGAAAACCCCAAAAACATCGAACTGAAATTAAATGCTTATCTGCCAAATAATTAGGTTATATGGCCAGGCGTAGAAGAAAAGTATTCATAGATGCCAACAACCATGACCGATGGATTGTATCTTACGCTGATTTTATTACCCTGTTGTTTGCCTTTTTTGTCGTAATGTATTCCATTTCTTCGGTCAATGTGGGGAAATACAAAAGCCTGTCCCATTCCATAGGCACTGCTTTTTCAAATGAGATTAAACCAGAAGGCGCCATTAAGGCTGCTGTCCAGAATATATCGGCTTCTAATAGTGCCGAGTCCATCCCGTTAAATATCACTTTTGAAGCCAAGCCATTTACCAAAGAGCTCACCGGGCCAGATGAGAGTGAATGGAAGTTAAACCCAAAATCCCTTGCTATAGATCCGGTTAATCTGACTGCTAGCATTGACCCAGCTTCATTGGCAGATTCGATTTCCGTACCATTTGAATCTACCAAGCCGACCACTCCATCGGAGGCAAAAATTGAGAACGCCAAAGAATCAAGCGGAGACCTAAACAAGCCCGATCCTGTGCAAGTCAAACCAGATTTCGAAATCGGCCATGTCGGGTTATTGGATAAGCTCGCCATCGCTTTTGAATCAGCGCCATCGGCTAACCTCCCTGAGCCGGAAGTTGAAAAAAGACGCGAATTGAGTGATGAGATATTGAAGGAGCGGAAGCAGTTGAACCAGGTTTCCGACCAACTGGAACAAGGCTTGGGGGCTTTCATTAAAGATGACCTGGTCGCAGTCAAGCGCAATGATTTCTGGATAGAGCTGGAGATGAATAGCGAATTGTTGTTCCTTAGCGGCGAAGCGGCGGTATCAAAAAAAGCACAACCCGTGTTTAAAGAAATTGCGCAAATAATCCAATCGCTACCCAATGCCATTAATGTCGAAGGCCATACCGATGACGTTCCGATAAATAATTTGAAATTCCCTTCAAATTGGGATTTGTCTTCGGCGCGGGCCACTAGTGTCGTCCAGCAACTGGTCAAGGAAGGGATTGATCCCACCCGTTTGTCAGCAGTGGGCTATGGTGAATTTCATCCGATTGGCGATAATATCAGCGAAGAAGGCCGGTTTAAAAATCGGCGGGTTACTTTGGTACTGATGTCACAAGCGTTTGCCAGGTATGGGACGAATGATGCGGAACGAGCCAAATTATTAAACCTGAAACCTACTGCCGAACCCAATGGGCAACCCGATGTTAGCCAGCCTTAACGCGGCATTTCGCTGTGATGTTAGAAATTAAACCCATGGTTATGGCTTATCCCGCTACAAAACCGGGTAAAATCAAAAAAGACGATCACCCGACTAATCAGAAAATGCCTAAACAACCGAATCCAGAAGAGCTAGAAAAAGCTTCAACCTATCGATGAAATAGTATGATGATCGACCCTTTGTTAATAACCATTATCCTAGCTGTTGTCACTGTCTTAGTAATTGTTATGTTGATAGCTTTAGTCTGGTTGGCACGCAAGCATCTCAAGCTAATGCACGACCACGAAGACCTGGCTGAGTTTGCCCATAGTTTGAATAATGACTTTCGTGACTTGAGCAGCCTGACACCATTATTGGATGAACGGATTGCCTGGATGGCTGGGCGAATTGAGCAATTAACCGAAAAAGTAAGCACCCCCGCCCCTCCGCAAAACGAGCCGTCTAACCACCCCTATAGCCAAGCAATCCAAAAAGTACGTAGCGGGGCAAGCGTGAATGAATTAATGCAAACCTCCGGCTTAAGCCAGGATGAGGCGACACTATTGATCCGTTTACATGGCTCTAAAACGAGGTAGGCAGAATCTGCGGTGACCTAAAATAATTCTATATCGTCGGACTGTTTTTTCGACAACTTATTTTTTGCAGCAATCGCGTCATCTATGGACTTGCCGTTGATGATGGCATCAAACATCATTTTTTCAGACTCCATGGTATACCGTGACCGTATTTGCTTCTGGAAGTCATGCCATTCAGTCGGGTTATAAAGGCGATCAGGGTTTTCCACGAGTTTTGACAGCCCCCTTAAATTGGAGGTCACATGTTGTAGGCATTGCTGCATTCGGTCGTAAAACTGGAATGCAATAATCGCCGCCTGGATTTTGGCTTTGGTCTCGGAACAGCAATCCAACACGTCATCTTTTGTACCCGACGCTTCAAGGGCTGACAAATGATTCGTGATGGTCTGCATACTTTCCACAATATCGGTAAACGAGTCGGTCAACGTATTTACCGATGACTCGCTTTCCTGGAGAATATCGTCCACCTGCACCGCAGATAGGTTTAATAATTTAATGGTTTCACGAACCTGACTCCAATCAAGGTCGGGATTTTTTGAATTAGAATAAGCCATAGTTCACCAATCGATGATTTTAAGAAACCACCATTAATTGCATTTTAGATCGTTCGGTCACCCAAAGGCAAAAAACGATTGATAAATTTTCAGCAAGAATGGAAGTCATTTTTCGATCAGCCCTTTTATAGTAAGGATAAAATCTTTTGCGCCACTTCATCTAACGGCAGGACATAATCTGCGCAACCTAACTTAAAAGCCGCCCCTGGCATACCCCAAACAACGCTGCTCTGTTCATCCTGGATTATGGTTTTTGCGCCGGCATCGTGTAGTTCTTTCATACCTGCGGCACCATCCGCCCCCATCCCGGTTAATAACACCGCAATGGCATTTGCGCCTGCACTTTGGACGACTGAACGGAACATGACATCAACAGCAGGCTTATGTCGGTTAACGGGTTCTGTATCCAATAATTTAATCACGTAACGGGAACCCTCCCTTACGATTTCCATGTGCCTGTCACCGGGGGCCAAGTAAATATGGCCTGCTTCGACAGTTTGGCCATTTTTGGGAATGCAGGCAGACATTTCACTAACAAGGTCAATATGCCGGACAAACGACTCGCTGAATGCTGCCGGTAAGTGCTGGGTAATAACGACGGCGGGGGTGTCGGCAGGTAAGCCCTTAGCGACTACCTTTATCGCTTCTGTACCGCCTGTAGATGCCCCTAAGGCAATAATTTTATTGTTGTTAACCGACCGTCTTTTTGCTGGTTCTGTTTTAGTGCTTGTTTCCGGATTTTTTAGAGGCCTAGTAAAACTGTTCCCGATATTCGCCCGCGCCGCCATTTTAACTTTGCCAATGATCTCTTCGGCATAATTGTTAAGCGTGTTAACAACATCAACCTTGGGTTTGGCGATGAAATCGACCGCACCCAACGTCAGGGCTTCCAGGGTAACCCCGGCTCCTTTTTCGGTAAGCGTTGAAATCATGACGACCGGTGTTGGCCGTAACCGCATCAAATTCCTTAAAAAAGTGATGCCGTCCATGTTCGGCATTTCGATATCCAGCGTCAACACATCGGGATTAAGCTGTTTGATCAAGTCCCGGGCAATAAGCGGATCCGCTGCGGTACCGATCACTTCTATTTCAGGCGATGAATTAAGGATTTCAGTCAGCATTTTTCTGATTAACACCGAATCATCGATGATTAATACTTTTATCTTATTCATCCGCTTCTCTTAAAAAATAGTCAATATCAGCTAAGTCTAGTTTTAAACAGGTATATCGTAATAATTAATATTAGATGGTTATTCAGCTTTTTTAAAATTAGACTTTGCGGCCACAATTACTTTGGCAATAATTTCTTCAGCATACTCATTCATGCCTTCCTCGGTGTCGCCAGCCGGTTTAGCAATAAAATCTACGGCACCTAAAGACAGCGCTGTTAAGGTCACTTCGGCATTACTTTCTGTTAAGGCTGAAATCATAACCACAGGCATAGGCCTTAGCCGCATCAGGTTACGCAAAAATGTAATGCCATCCATACGTGGCATCTCGATATCCAACGTCAACACATCAGGGTTGAGTTGCTTAATAAGCTCCCGAGCAACATAAGGGTCTTCTGCCGTACCAACCACCTCAATGAGCGGCGAGGAATTAAGTATTTCCGTTAGCACATTTCTGATCACTTGTGAATCATCGGTGATCAGCACCTTTATTTTATTAACGCTTGCCACTTACTTTTGCCCGCTGATGTCAGAACAGCTCAACGTCCCCAGCAACCGGGGCACTCTTAAGTGTATGAATATATTGCCGCTCCCGTTGAATAATTGTGTCATTATGCAGATCCTGTATTTTTTTCATGGCGACTTTGCCGGTTTTGGGGAAATAAACCACTTTCCTAGGGTAAATGTCACCTAGATCCTGGGATAATAGTTTTAATCCTTCCTGGTCAAGGTACGCCAACACGAAATCGATATTTTTCATACCGACATCGGTTAATGCTGGAATGATTTTGCCACCGCCGAACACTTTTACTTCCAGATTTTTCCGTTTGCCGCCATTGCTTAAAATGGCGTTAATCAAATGCTCCATCGCATAATTACCATAGCGGGTGGCAATACCCACAATGGCTTCACTGCCTTTATTGAATTTACCCACATTGGTTTGTGGCAACATAAAGTGGTTCATCCCGCCAATCCCAGACTCCCTGTCCCTGATACAGGCAGACACACAAGAACCCAATACGGTCGTAATCAATTCATTCTGGTGGGTAACATAGTATTCCCCTGGTAAAATCTTGGCCGCGACCATGTCGCGCTCACGATCCCAATAGCGGTTGACGTGTTCAAACCCAGCTACCGAAGGCCGATCAATTTTGACCTTAGCGTTCATTATGAATCTTGTTTCCTGTCAGTCGTGTATTTAAACAATCAATGTCCAGTATGCTTAATTGGATATTATCCCCGACGACTCCAAAACCAATTATATATAACGAAACCATGTGGGTTTCGCGGCTAATAAATACGCCAAAGTGGCGGGGAAGCGCCGTTTTATTACCGGGCCTACTCAAACATGAATAATTTCAAGTATATCCAGTAAATCCAGCAATCGGGCCGACTCTATAAATCGCGGGGACGGCTGAAAAAAATCAACTTCTTTTTTTTGTTTAATGGCATCTTTCTTTAACGCAACGAATAATTGCAAAGTCGCCGTATCCACAGAAGTCACATGGGACGCGTCAATTTCAATGGCATCATAAGTGGCGTAAGCCCTCTTGAGTTTGTCATAGAGCTTCACGGCGTTCTGGATAGATAAATTAGGTTCCAGGTTGATAACGGGTTCGACGGGATCATCGGTCACCGCCGTATCAGAAATTTGGGTTTCGGGTAGTCCTTCATTGTCATTCATTTTGACCTCGTTACTTTCGCTTTCGGCTTGTAAATGTTCAGTCTGAGTAAAGGCTTGGGGCAAGCTATCGGTTTCGGCGGTAACAACTTCACTATCGCTGATAACGTACAATCCTGAGGCCGGTTCTGCCGTTATGGCCACTCCTTCCATATCTTCACTTTGGGGCTTCTGTCCTGTTTGGGACAGGATGCCTTTCTTTTTAATTCTTGCTGCCATACATCGCTCTACTTAATAAAATCAGCCGATCTTGGCTGATTTGGCTACTAGTTAATTTTCACTAATTTCCTGTTCTTCCAGATCTTCCAATTTAAGCAACTTATCCACATCCAATAGGATGACCATGCGTTCATTCACCGATACCAGGCCATTAATAAACTCATTACTGACTTTGGCACCAAAATCGGGCGCATCTTGGATTGTGGTTTTATCCAGATTAATCACATCGGAAACGGAATCGACTACAACACCCATCGTCCGGGTTTTTTTATTGCTGTCAGCGGCTTGTAACACCACCACAACAGTAAGCGATGTGTATTTGGTAAATTTGATGCCGAGTTTTTCCCGCAAATCGATAATCGGCACGATGAGCCGCGCAAATTAACCACACCCTTTTCGTAATGCGGCACGTTCGGAATCCTGGACACCGGTTCCCAACTGCGGATTTCCTGGACACGCAAGATATCCACGCCGTATTCTTCGTTGTCCAAAGTAAAACTCAAGTACTGAACGCCGTTAACCAGCTCTTTGTGGTGCTGGTTTTGGCTTATAGCCTTAGTGATAGTTTCTTGCATCATTTCTGCTGTCCTGCGACTTGAAAGAGCCTGAGGGCTTACGGTTGGAGAAATTCACTAGGCCTGGGATATCAAGGATCAAGGCCACGGAACCGTCGCCTAGAATGGTTGCGCCAGAAACGCCCTGCACCCGCCGATAATTGGTTTCCAATGATTTCACTACCACTTGCTGCGGCCCCAGTAATTCATCAACAAACAGTCCACACAAGATGCCCTGCTGTTCGACCACAACAACAACCCCCTCATCGGGATTAGTTTTTTCCGTGGGCGGCACATTAAATAGCTCGTGCATCCTGACTACCGGGATATATTGGTTGCGCAGCTTATACGTCTCATTTTTCCCGGCTATCTTATTAAGTACGTTTTCCGTGATATTGATGGATTCCTTAATTGAAACCAAAGGAACAATGTAGATTTCATGGCCGACAGCAACCGATTGCCCATCGATAATGGCCAAGGTCAACGGCAAATGGATCGATATAGTCGTACCTTTGCCGTACTCGGAAATGATTTCGATATTGCCGCCCAAGGATTGGATATTCCTTCTGACCACATCCATACCGACACCGCGCCCCGAAATATCGGTAATGCTTTCCGCCGTCGAGAAACCGGGTAAAAAAATCAGTTCATAAGCTTGCTTATCGCTGAGGACGTTGTTTTCGTCAATCAGTCCCTTTTCGGCGGCTTTTTTGATGAGCTTATTACGATCAAGCCCTCGGCCATCGTCGGTAATCTCAATCACAATATGACCGCCACGATGGTAGGCATTCAATTCAATAGTACCGGTTTCTGGCTTGCCGGCATCAATTCGGTCAGACGGCATTTCTATGCCATGGTCGAGGCTATTCCGGATTAAATGCACAATAGGGTCGCTAATCAACTCAATAACAGCCTTATCAACCTCTGTGCTTTCGCCAATCAATTTCAAGTCAATTTTTTTACCCAGTTTGCTGCTGATGTCATGCACCAAACGCGGGAAACGACTGAACACAAAGCTGATCAGCACCATGCGGATATTCATGACGCTTTGCTGCATGTCACGGATATGCCGTTCAAGCTGGGAAAGCCCCCGTTTTAGATGGGTAAGCTTGTCCATAGAAAAATTTTCGCCTATCAGGCTCAACATGGATTGAGTGATCACGACTCGCCCACCATATTGATTAAAGTGTCAATTTTGGTGGTGTCCACCCGGATTGTGCTGGCGGCCTTCACCGCCGATTTGGCCGGATCATTATCGGTTTGTTGCGCATCAGGCTTCGGCATTGGATTTGCCGTTTCTTTAGCCACTGCCGCCAGGGTTGGCAACTCTGGCTTAGGCGGTTCGATCTCAGTAGGCGGAGGAAGCGACTCCGGCTCGGCTGGCTTGGCGATAGGGACGGCTTTTTTAGGGGCTGCCTTGGCGAGGGGTTGGATGTCGAGTTCGCAATCCCCTTCAACCCAGTTAAAAATCTCCTGGATGTCATTCAGCGGAATATCGCCGACGACTTCCGAGGCCGAAGACATGTTGCATTCCTCAGGGTCGAGTTTGGCAAATTCAGGAATATCCTTAGTGTTGACCTTGACTCGAAATTGGCCTAATTCTGCCAATTCCCTAAACATCCGCACCGGGTCATTGCCGGTTTTAAGCAAATCAAGGTAAGGACAAAAAGCAATTTTCCAACCTTGCTCGGCTAGTTCCGCTTCATCGGCAACTTTTACGGCTGCCGGTTCGGCGGTTTCTGCCGCTGGTGGCGTAGCTGCGGAAGCATTAACTACTAGCTCGCTTGCCGAACCTGAAAGCTCGATTTCCAACGCTTTTTTATATTTTTCAACAGCGGCGCTATCGACACTTTCCTCAGCCTGGATCGAAGCCAACATCGTCCGCAAACAATCTACCGAACCCAGTAATACGTCAATGGCGGGCTGGGTGACCTTCCTTCGGCCATCACGCATTTCATCCAGCAGGCGTTCCCATCACTTGGGTCAAATCGGCCACTTGGTTCAAGCCAAAGTACCGCCACCACCTTTGATGGAATGCGCTCCCTGAAATGGTATTGATTGTTTCCGAATCAATATCTCCCGTATCAAGATTCAGCAATCCTGATTCCATCGCTCCCAAGCCTTCGAAGCACTCCTCGAAAAAGACCTGGTGGAATTGTGACATATCGATAGACATACGCTTTCCTGGGTATTCCTGGGCTTATTACTAACTAAATCAACCTAGTACTTTTTTTAATGTTTTCAGTAACTGATCCGGATCAAAAGGCTTAACAATCCGGCCGCCCCCGCCGCTTTGCCTTCCTGTTTTTTTTCCACACTTGATTCCGTTGTTAACATCAACATGGGTATAAATTTGTAATCAGGTAATGCACGCAGATCCCTGATTAAGGTTATCCCATCTTTATTGGGCATATTGACATCGGTAACAATGCAATCGAATTGTTTGGTTTGCGCTTTGGTCAGGGCATCAACCCCATCCACTGCTTCTTCCACTTCGTAGCCTGCGCCCTTTAAAGTAAAAGTAACCATCTTTCGCATCGAAGCTGAATCGTCAACCGCAAGAATACTTGCCATTGTTTTCTCCGTTTTTAAATTTAGTAGCTAAACCAGGCACAAATCAGTTGTACCTTTCAAAACTTGTAAAAATTATAGTTAAAGAAATTTTCCTGTCGCATTTTTATTGTAAAAACTAGAGCTATGTCGCATTAAGATTGAATGAGACACCCACTAATCAGCCGAATCGTGCCGAACAGTCACCCATTCAAGGACAAACCATTAACAGCAAAATCCCTAAGCGCCCGATTTAAGAAAGGCTTAACTATGTGCCTACTTAAATAACTATAGAAGAATTATGGAAATAGACCGGTTAAGTCTAACGAATTTAATGAGGTCACTTGGCTGAGACCACCCCAGTCTCAACAACTATCCCGCTAATGACCCGTCCCGAATTATCGTTTTTTACCCTAATCACCTGACCTTTCGTACCATCCATCAGCGCCGTCCCGCTCATTTGCACCGAAACCCCAGTTCGTCCAGAGCTGATAACCACTTTATCCTTCCTTTTAACAAGGGGCGGCACGACAAAGCTTCTTAGTCCGAAGATGGCTCCGTGGATAGGTTGCGCGAGGCTTCCTTGTTTTCAACTTGGTCAAATTCGGTGACAAAATCCCCCCTGGTGTCGGATAGGACGTCCATTTTTCAAGGCTCAGATGTTCCCGGGTAGTGATTTCCCCGCGCTGCACTGGGCGAGTCAAAACAATGACGGATTCATATGACTTGATGACGGCAGACACGAAAATCGACCATTTTTTTTCGCCGCTACAATGGACACCGATAGACACCCTACCCGCTTTTATCAAATTGCTTGCCTTAAGTGCTTGAGCGGTTGGGTGCATTCAGCTAGCTTCAACTGGTCGTCCAACGGCAACACGTTGATCTCATATTCGCCCGATGTACTGCTCATATTTTTTTCAATGGTTTCTTTAACAAAACCATAAATTGAATCTAATGCCTGAAATTTTTCCTCCGCTGAGGTTGATATGGCAACCATCAAACCTAACAGCAAAACAAATAATCTATTCTTAATAACCAGGCTATACCAATTTTATGCCTGAATAAGTTGGTTAAAGCATAATCAATGCCAAGGTAATTACGGGCAGAAACACGGGTTTTTTGACGATTTTTAGCCAATTTTTTGACACCTTTACCTTACCTAATGACTTCATTTTCACTAACTTCCTGTGTTTTGTTTATTCCTGAATATAGTTCCTTCCAGGAAAGACGCGGGTTTATTTAGGGGCCAAGGCTTATCTGTTGATTCAATATACCAATAGTCACTTTATGGCACATATTATGCATGTTGATATTTTGTACACAATTTGAGGCAATCATCATGACAATTAATTTTGATAAAGCATTAGGCATCCATCCGCAAGCTTTGGCAATGCGGGAAAAAGCGCGGTGAATTACTTGCGGCTAACTTAGCCAATGCCGATACGCCGGGCTAGAAGGCCCGTGACATGGATTTTAAATCTGTTTTAAATCAAAACATGCAGTTAACCCAACCGATGGAACGAACCCAAGCTAGCCATTTTTCATTCCAGGACAAATTTGAAGCACATACGATGTACCGCAACCCCAATCAGGCTTCATTGGATGGCAATACGGTTGAGGCAAATGTCAACAAGCTAAGTATGCTGAAAATGCGGTGCAGTACCAAGCCAGCTTGCAGTTCCTCAATAACAAATTTTCCGGGCTAATGATGGCCCTACGGGGGCAATAAGTATGTCATCCCTAAAAATATTCGATATTGCCGGTAGCGGCATGAATGCCCAGTCGCTGCGGCTTAACCTGGTCGCCAGCAACATTTCCAATGCCAATAGCGTCAGCAGCAGCACAGACCAAGTCTATAAGTCCAGGCAACCCGTATTCTCGGCAGAACTGCAAGGGGCCATGAACAAAATGGACTCTGCCAGCAAAGTGAAAGTGCTGGGCGTGGTTGAGAGTGACGCACCTCCCATCATGGAATATGCACCCAACCACCCGATGGCGGATAAGGCCGGCTACATCTATAAGTCCAATGTGAACACGGTTGAAGAAATGGCCAACATGATGTCGGCATCACGTTCCTATCAAAACAACGTGGAAGTGTTGAATACTGCAAAACAATTGATCCTTCAGACCTTAAAAATAGGAGCGTAAAAAATGAATGCGATAGATGCACTCAAAAGCTTAAGTGGCAAATCCGCCGCTGCAACTAAAAAACAGACCTTGGGTCAAGACGAATTTTTAAAATTGATGACCACCCAAATGACCCATCAGAGATTGAACCAAGCCGATGGACAATGCCCAATTCCTTTCGCAAATGGCACAGTTTGGCACAGTCTCCGGCATCCAAGACTTACAACAATCGTTCAAAGATTTTTCTGCATCCATCAGTTCCGACCAAGCGTTACAAGCAGCTGGTTTGGTGGGGCGTTCCGTTTCCGTGTCTTCCGACCAAGCTACATTGACGGCAGGTGGCGATATTAAAGGCACCGTTGTGTTCCCTCCAGCTCATCCAATGTGACCTTAAAAATCATGGACTCGGCAACCGGTGATGTGGTTAAAACCCAGAGTTTGGGAGAACATGGGGCAGAGACAGATGCCTTTCGAATGGGATGGTAAGAACAACAACGGCAATCTTGCCAGTCCAGGTGTCTATAAGGTTCAGCTAGAAACTAACATAAATGGCATCAACACCGCGTTGCAACCCGATATCCAGTCACGCGTTGAAAGCGTCTCGATGGGTAGCGGCGGCAATGGTATACAGGTCAATTTACCGGGCATAGGCGCAGTTGACTTTAACAAGATCAAACAAATCTATAATCAGGAGACATAAAATGGGTTTTTCAACAGCATTAAGCGGATTAAATGCCGCCACCAACAATTTAACCGTTATCGGCAACAACATCGCCAACTCCAATACCGTTGGCTTTAAAGAGTCACGCTGGAGTTTGTTGACCAATATAACGACAGTATCGCCGGTATGAGCAAACTGCAACCCGGATCGGGCGTGAGGCTTGCCCAGGTTGCCCAACAATTCAACCAAGGCAATGTCGATTTGACCGGCAACACCCTGGACTTGGCAATCAATGGTGAAGGCTTCTTTACCATGGCAGCCAACCCAACCGACGTGAATTCACATGTCTATTCCCGCAATGGCGCATTCCACGTCAACAAAGACGGCATCGTAACCAATAGCCAGGAACAAGCTTTGTTGGCTTATAAAGCCGATGGCGCACAGTTGCTGCAGGTTTCAGCACTGGAAACTTGACGCCAGTTGCAATGAATGTCGGTGCAGGTAGCCCTGTGGCAACGTCCAAGATCGATCTTGATGTCAACTTAGACTCAACTCAAAGTCAATAATATCGCTGTGTTTAACCCATTGGACTCGAGTACCTACGACAACGAAACATCCGTGACCATCTATGATTCGTTAGGAGTCTCCCATAAGTTGACGAGTTACTTTAGTGCTGGAACGA
>CAWDOO010000011.1:0-517743 GCA_963804035.1 uncultured Gammaproteobacteria bacterium
TAACAAATTAAAGAGCCGAATCAATAAAAAAAATTGACTCATTACCATATTTCCATTACTATGGAAATATGGTCATGCAATCAGCAGTCAAAACATTAACAGCCATAGCCCAGGAAACTCGTCTCTCAATCTTTCGGATTTTAGTACAAACTGGGGAGTCTGGTCTTTCGGCAGGCCAAATCGCGAAAATATTAAGTATCCCGAATGCTACCTTGTCTTTCCACCTAAAAGAATTGTCGAATGTAGGACTGATCACCGCTCGGCAAGAAAGCCGCTTTATTTACTATGCTGCCAATTTCACCGCCATGAATGAACTGTTAGGCTTCCTCACTGAAAATTGTTGTGCGGGGAATCCTTGTGGTTCTAAAAACATGTGTTGCGATGAAGATTCTTTAACCACTAACCGTATATCTTTAACGAAGAAAACTCTTTTATGAAACGTTTCCATGTCCATCTATCCGTTACCAACCTTACCGAAAGTATCGGTTTCTACGCGGCGTTATTTGGGTCTGGGCGGAACGTCGCGAAAACCCGATTATGCGAAATGGATGCTGGATGATCCACGGATAATTTTTGCGATTTCCCAACGCGGTGCTAAAGCGGGTTTAGACCACCTGGGCATCCAAGTAGAATCTGACGATGAACTTGAGGCGCTCAACCAACAATTTACCCAAGCTGCGTTGCCTGTTGAAGAACAGAAAGACACAGCGTGTTGTTATGCGAAGTCTGATAAGTACTGGACTATTGATCCTCAAGGCATCGCCTGGGAGGTGTTTAATTCACTTTACCACGATTCCGATCTTTGGCGAAGATACGCCCGTTCCTGTTAAACAAATAAAGCCAGCTTGTTGTGCTCCTGCTTCAAATAAAATTGCCAATGATTAATTTGGAAATTGCTCACTAACTCACCAACCTGAATTACATAAAATAACCCAAAAACTATGAAAGTACTGTTTCTTTGCACCGGCAATTCCTGCCGTTCCATCCTGGGCGAAGCCACCTTTAACCATCTTGCGCCAGCAGGTTGGCAAGCCATGAGCGCAGGCAGCAAACCGACCGGCAAAGTTCACCCACGTTCTTTGGCGTTGTTGAACAGCCAAGGCATCTCTACCGAAGGCTATTACAGTAAATCCTGGAATGATCTACCCGCCACGCCCGATATTGTGCTTAGTGTGTGCGGCAATGCCGCCAACGAAACCTGCCCGGTCTATTTGGGTTCGGCCATACGCAGCCACTGGGGTGTTGAAGACCCGGCCCATGTTGAAGGGTACGGAAGAAGAAATCACCGCTTCCTTCATGACAGCCTATCGCATTCTTCGCTACCGCATTGAGCAATTCTTGGCGTTGCCGCTGGATGAACTCCAGCATGACCGTGACCGTTTGAAAGTAGAACTGGATCACATCGGCAATTTATTACCGTAATTTGATCTTTTAGGAGAACTTTCATGACAACTATCCAAGTATTTGATCCTGCCTTGTGTTGCAGCACCGGCGTTTGTGGCGTCGATGTTGACCAAGAATTGGTCGGCTTTTCCGCTGATGTCGATTGGGCGAAACAAAACGGTGCACACATTGAGCGCTTTAATTTGGCACAACAACCCATGGCTTTTGCTGAAAACCCAGCAGTTAAAGGTTTTTCTGGAACGTTCTGGTGCAGAAGCACTGCCGTTGATTCTGGTCGATGGTGAAGTGGCATTGGCTGGACGTTATCCCAATCGCTGCTGAATTGGCACGTTGGACGGGAATTGCTGAGTCAGAACAGACCAAAACCATCCGGTTGTTGTAGCGGCAAGTGCGCTAGCCGATTCAATACAAATAGCGATTTTTGGCTATCTGGGCTGTGTTATTACCAGCAACATGATTACTGTTATGGCAAACTCGGTCTACCCATAGGATTTACTGCTATGACGTAAAATTTCTTGACCCAACCGCCGCGTTTCCTGTTTTTCACCGGCAAAGGCGGGGTGGGTAAAACCTCAGTCGCTTGTGCAACCGCGATTCAGTTGGCTGACTCAGGACGGCGGGTGTTATTGGTCAGCACTGATCCCGCCTCTAATGTCGGCCAGGTCTTCGGTATCACCATTGGTAATCACATTACCACAATGCCAGCAGTGCCGGTTTATCGGCATTGGAAATCGACCCGCAAGCCGCCGCGCAAGCCTACCGTGACCGGATTGTTGGACCCGGTGCGCGGTGTGCTGCCGGATACGGTGGTCAAAGGCATTGAAGAACAACTGTCCGGGGCTTGCACGACCGAAATTGCAGCCTTTGATGAGTTTACCGCGTTGTTGGTCGATTCGGTGTTGACCGCCGATTATGACCACATTATCTTTGATACCGCTCCGACTGGACATACCATCCGCTTATTGCAATTGCCGGGGGCTTGGAACGGCTTTCTTGAAGAAGGCAAAGGTGATGCCTCGTGCCTTGGCCCATTAGCTGGTCTGGAAAAACAGCGCACCCAATATAAAGCCGCAGTAGATGCGTTAGCCGACCCACAGCGTAGCCGACTCATCCTGGTCGCCCGTGCCCAACAATCGACATTGCGCGAAGTGGCGCGAACGCATGAAGAACTTGACTGCCATTGGCTTGTCACAACAATATCTAGTCATTAACGCTCTGTTGCCGCAATCAGAAGCGGCGCAAGATGCGTTAGCCACAGCCTTTTATCAGCGCGAACAACTTGCGTTAGAAACAATACCCGACGTGCTAAAAACCCTGCCATGCGACCGCATTGAGCTAAAACCGTTTAACCTGGTGGGCTTGGAAGCCTTACGGCATTTGCTGACCACAGCCACACCATCAACCACGCACAGCGATGCCAAAACAGTCGCCATTCAAGCACCCAGCCTGTCAACGTTGGTCGATACGATTGCCGAAGATGGGCATGGTCTAGTGATGCTGATGGGTAAAGGCGGTGTGGGTAAAACCACATTGGCTGCTGCCGTTGCGGTTAACTTGGCTACAGCGCGGCCTGCCGGTGCATTTGACTACTTCAGACCCTGCCGCACATTTAAGCGAAACCTTGAGTGGCGTTTTGGATAATTTGACGGTTAGCCGGATTGATCCCCATGCAGAAACCGAACGCTACCGCCAACATGTTCTTGAGACCAAGGGCGCAAACCTCGATGCCCAAGGTAAGGCGCTTCTGGAAGAAGACTTGCGCTCACCCTGTACCGAGGAAATTGCCGTTTTCCAGGCTTTTTCGCGCATTATCCGAGAAGCAGGCAAGAAATTTGTGGTCATGGATACCGCACCGACCGGACATACCTTATTGCTGTTGGATGCCACCGGCGCTTATCATCGTGAAGTGAGCCGCCAGATGGCGGGTTCTGAAGTCCATTACCTAACACCCATGATGCAATTGCAAGACCCCAAGCAAACGAAAGTCTTGCTGGTGACACTAGCAGAAACCACGCCAGTTTTGGAAGCGGCTAATCTGCAAGCCGATCTACGCCGTGCAGGCATTGAGCCTTGGGCGTGGGTCATCAATAACAGTATCGCCGCCACAGTGGTACATTCACCCTTATTACGTCAGCGTGCGGCTAATGAATTGAAAGAAATCGATGCAGTAGAGACTATCCATGCAAAGCGTTATGCCGTGGTGCCTTTACTGAAAGAGGAACCGATTGGCGTGGAACGACTGTTGGAATTATCTCAAGCAAACCATAAAAAGTAGGATTATCACATCATGAACCAACCGACTTGTGCGCCTTGTACCCAATCCGGCTTATCCTTCCTTGACCGCTTCCTGACCTTGTGGATTTTTATCGCAATGGCGATCGGCGTTAGCGTTGGCTTTTTCTTTCCGGTCGAGGTCAACGAAATCAATACGGCTGTTTCGGTGGGGACGACCAATATCCCGATTGCCGTGGGCTTGGTCTTGATGATGTACCCGCCGTTAGCCAAAGTCCATTACGAGGAACTGGGGGATGTATTTCGCAATTGGAAGGTATTAATTCTCTCGTTGGTGCAGAACTGGATTATCGGCCCGGTATTGATGTTCGCCTTGGCCATTATCTTTTTGCGCGACTACCCCGAATACATGACCGGGCTGATTTTAATTGGCTTGGCTCGCTGTATTGCAATGGTGATTGTCTGGAATGAATTGGCGAAAGGCGATAATGAATACGCAGCAGGATTGGTCGCTTTTAACAGTGTATTCCAGGTGCTGTTTTACAGTGTTTATGCCTGGGTTTTTATTACCGTACTGCCGCCGTTGTTTGGAATGCAAGGCAGCCTCGTGGCGATTACTATTGGTGAGATTGCTAAAAGCGTCTTCATTTATTTAGGCATCCCCTTTATAGCGGGATTCCTGACCCGTTTTGTGTTAATTCGTGCCAAGGGCAAAGACTGGTATCAAGAGCGTTTCATACCGAAAATCAGCCCGCTCACCCTGATTGCCTTGTTGTTCACCATTGTCGTGATGTTTTCGCTCAAAGGTGAGTTGATTGTGCAATTGCCGCTCGATGTCGTGCGGATCGCCATTCCGCTGTTGATTTATTTCGTGGTGATGTTTTTATTGAGTTTTGCGATGGGTAAAGCCATCGGTGCTGATTATGCCAAGACCACCACGTTGGCCTTCACTGCCGCCAGTAACAACTTTGAATTGGCGATTGCCGTGGCCGTGGCTGTCTTCGGCATCAATAGCGGAGCGGCTTTTGCGGCGGTGATTGGGCCATTGATCGAAGTGCCGGTAATGATCGCCTTGGTGAATGTGGCTTTTTGGTTTAAGAAATCTAGCTACGCTTCGGATGATCATGAGGGACTCGGAGGCGAAGCTAAGTAAATCAATTAACAGACCAATGTCTAATTAATTTTGATAAGGGATAAAGCTTCATGATCTTCAATTTTAGGGATCGAGCAGGTTTAGCGTGGGCTGATTGCACCATTCATCTGATCTAATGAGCCTCAAATTGTTTCCTAATTGCCTATATTAATCACAAAGAAGTTTATAGCTACTTGACACATCTCACGTTGATGCATTTCCCCGATTTCTTGGCCTACTTCCTCGTCTGCGTCCGCCACAAATTAACAATCTCTTCGACATCGAGGTCAGTCGGCCCCTCACGCCAACTGGTAAAATAATCGACATCGTTACTTTTCGGCTCTGGGTTGGGGCGATAAATTTGCACCCGCGTTGGGAGCGGTGCGGCTTCTCCTAAAACTAAGGCTTCACCACGCCCAAGAGAAGCTAAAATATCGGTCAGATCGCCTTCCGCTTCTGGCACTAGGCCTTTGATGTACGCCTGATCTTCGGGGTTGGTGGTACGTAGACATATAAAAGAACTGCACTGTGCTAGCATCGTTTCCGACAATTCGGTAGGCCGCTGGCTAACAACGCCAATCGACACGCCGTATTTCCTACCTTCTTTAGCAATCCGTTCCATCATTTTTTTGGTGCCTTCAAATTGGCCACCTTTTTCCCTGGGGATGTAAGCGTGGGCTTCTTCACAGATCAAGGTGATAGGAAATTCGCGGCGTTTTGGATTCCAATAATTGAATTCGTAAGCTAAGCGCCCCACCTGTGCCGATATGGCAGGCCTGACATCGGTAGGTACGGAGCTTAAGTCTATCACCGTGATATTCGCTTTTTTTACACCTAACCCTACGAATTGCCGCAACAAATCGGCCATACTGGCTGAATGATTGCGGACTTTAGGCTTGAGCAGAAAATCGTAACGGACATCGTTGAACCGGCTTTGCATCCTGATCAAAAACTCATCGAATTGCCCGAATAAAGCACCCTGGACTTTGCCGAAGTCTTTCCTTTCTTCATTGGCCGCCTTAAATTGCATATACATTTCCGCCAGGGAAAAATAAATCGGCGTGTCGATCGATACCGTAGCCATGCCGATTTCTTTGGCTTCCTTACGCTTAAGTTGTTGCAATATCTCCCGCATAAATGACATTTGCAAGGTTGCGCCCTTATCTTCGCGGTCTATAAACAAATCTACCAATTCGGCATACGTCATCATCCAATAGGGCATTTCCATTTCCATGGCATCGACATATTGCACCATATCGTCAGGGAAAGCTGACTGGACAACACCATTATCGTCCTTCCAACAATACTCACCATGCAAATCCAACATAATGATATGGGTTTTGGGCATGGCTTTGATAGTGTTTTGGATAAGGCTGGTAACCGTCCAAGACTTGCCCGAACCGGATTGTCCAACAATCGCAAAATGACGACCAAACAACGCCCTGGGATCAAGGCTTAAGTGATAGTCCTTATGTGATGCTAATTGCCCAATAAAAAATTTATAATCCCGAAATTTCGAGAAAATCGCATTGATTTCATCAAGACCGACAGCATAGACCTTAGCACCCGGAGTGGGATAATGGCGTACCCCACGCACGAATGCACCACTGTCTTGTATTTCACCTACGGGTATTAGCGAAATAAAACGATCCGTCTTACGCCTATCTGTCGGATCAAAACGATCTTTACCCCAAGTTCTAAAAATTAAAGCTAATACATTGATAGTATTTTGCTTTATTACGACGTAAGAGCCTATCTGACCGGCTAGCATTTCTTCACCATCTATGGTTATTATCGGTAAATCCCCCGAATGCTCCTCAGCAACGCGCGCTTCCATACCATCACCACGGACTTGAGTTAAATAACCAATAAGAATGCTCGAATTTTGTGCTGACATACCCTGACCCATGCTTGTAAAGTAAGATAAGCTTAGACCAGTTTTGGGAGGAATTTTGACTTAAAGGTATTTAGCGTAAATAACTCGCTTTAATCCCTGGCTATATGTTTTATACTGCAAAATCATTATGGCTCGCGGAAAGCCATGAACAACGCTTGGCCTTTGAACAAGTACAAACCTTATGGCAAGGGCTGGATTAGTTCAAGGCTCAAACAATTCAGCCTCTCTTGATTTAGTAAGCCAGCGCAGGTGACGCTTTCAACCACAGCGCTGAGCTGGTAGCTGGCTATGTGCCGCCAGCATGGTAATTGCCGTATTCCTAAATGTAATAGGTACTCCCGTAATCTTTATCTGCTTCCCGGTAGCATTGAATTAATTTTCGCCTTCTCAGGCTGATGTACTTATCGGATACGTGACACTTGGCTATGTTGTTCTTAAGCCCCTGCCCTCCTCTAAGAGGAATTCCTGCTCCGCTTCGTACCAGTCTTTAAGCTCATGGCCTGGCTCGAATTCTCGTTGTTCAGCTTTGTAAAAAGCAAGTTCGGCAATCTTGGCATCCCGATCTGAAACATCCATTGTTGTTATATCTGCTTCTACTTTATTGACTTTTACTTTCTTAACAGTTTCAGCCATGCCCTACTCCAATCATTTAAAATAATTACATTGCTTTCATTACCGTCTTACATATTATGCAATGCAACTTGGCTTTGAAAGTAAGGGCGGTTTGCTATCAAACCGCCCTGCCGTTGTTTGGTTCAACTCATGAATTCGGGCCTTTATGGATAAGCTCCAATGCCTGTAGGGAATACATACAATTTTCCGTTGTTTTTAATTTCGGATTGTCATAACACTCTTTGTTTTTTTCGAGGGCATCTTTGGGGTTAGCCATGTACCATGCTACGGATTTAGTTTCCGGCATTTTTGCTTCGTGGAATTTTTGCATTGCAAACACACCCGATGACAAAATAATCCCTACGGCTACCAAACTTGGCAGATTGGTAGGTAGCCAGTTAAACTGAAAAATTGGTTTGATAGTATTCGTAGTCGGCATGGATAGAAGGTTATTTATTTTCATTAGGAATAGCTCCGGTTGGTTTAATTTTTTAGGCTTACAAAGTATTAACAAATAAGTAAACGCCTGGTGAAGTCCGTAACTGAATCGATGCCATCGTAGATGGCTGATCGCCTTACGGCAAATCAATATTACGGGTTAGATATAGCCTAACAACCAAAGTCAGCATTGTAAATGCGGCAAATTGTCGCACCATCAAAGATTTATAAATCCAGCAAAAAGCAATAACTTACTTGCTATCTAAATCCCAACGTAAGAAAAATGTTCTCGGAAAAATGGTCGCGACAGGAAAATATCAATGCATTTTTTGGCTTTCTTACGTGGGTCAATCTAGGGAAATCGGCAGTTAGAATAATTTCAAAGGCTGGATCATAGTCGACTGTAATGGTTTAATTAAACAGGACTCTTCTAGAGGAAGATTTATAATGTCATAAGAGGTGAAAATGAATATTGTGATGGTTTTTTTATACCAGCACTCTAATTCTTAACAAGCTGAATTTGAAAATCAGATACTCGACTTTTGATAAGTTAAGGCTCACTTTTACTGTTTACACCCTTAGTTTTGTGTAAAGCTCTCATATAACTCGCTAATATTGTTTAATATTCTGTATTTATTTGGATCAGTAGATGGATAAAATAGCAGGCATTCTTTTGGCCGCAGGATTTAGCAGGCGGTTTGGTCACGACAAACTATGCTATCCAATGCCAGGCAATGGACCTGTTGCAGTCCAATCCTGCCGCAATCTTATTGCTGGAACGGATAGGGTCTTGGCTGTAATACGTCCTGATGCTGGGACCTTAGTTGAACTACTCGAAAAAGCGGGTGCATCTGTACATATCTGCCAGGACGCCAAACAGGGTATGGGGACTAGTCTGGCTTATGGGGTTAGTATCGTTCCCGAAGCTTATGGCTGGTTAATTGCCCTGGCAGATATGCCTTGGATAAAACCCTCGACTATTTGCAAAATTTCTGATTCTATCCGGAGGGGAGCTGTCATTGCGACGCCTATTTGGCAAGGTCAAAGAGGCCATCCAGTAGCCTTTTCAAAGATTTTCCGCGAAGAACTCATGGCGCTTGATGGCGATTCAGGAGCAAGAAATTTGCTAACAAAATATAGCCATCAAATACAATATATTGATTGTAATGATCCTGGCATACTACGAGATATAGACGTGCCTTCTGATCTAAATGGATAGCTTGAAGCTATAAAGAGCGAATGATAAAAGATATTTTAAGCCTCCAGCGCGAATTCAAGGCAGCCCGCCTTCCCTACGCGCTTGCAATTGTCGTAGAAATATTCGGTTCTTCTTCCGCAAAACCAGGCGCGAAGGCTTTTTTCGACGGTACGGGGAAAATGGTTGAGGGTTGGATAGGCGGTGGGTGCGCCCAATCCATTGTCGCAAATGAGGCTTTACATTGTTTAACGGATGGAGAACCGCGGATGGTCGACATAGACTTAAATGACGAAATTTTCGGTGCCGGCATGCCTTGCGGCGGTAGTATGCGTGTGTATGTTGAACCGGAACTGCCCAAACCAGTGCTTTGGCTCATGGGTAACGGCCTGATCGCAGAAACCTTATGCGAACTTGCCTATCGAATGGGTTTCGATACCATTGTTATCGATACCAATGCCACACCCCAGGGATTCCCTTCAGCGCAACAGATCATAGTTGATAATGGACTCTATCTGGAGCTAAAACCCACCCTAGGTGATTACGTTGTGATTGCAACTCATCACAAGGGCGATTTCATTTCGCTGACCCGAACACTAAAAACGGAAGCAAGCTATATCGCCTTGGTTTCCAGCCGAAATCGGGCACAGTTGATAATGAATCGTTTAGAACGGGAAGGCATACCTAAAAATTCACTTAGCCGGATACATGCCCCTGCCGGATTGGATCTAGGCGCAAAAGTGCCGGAAGAAATTGCCCTGTCGATAATGAGTGAGATGGTTTTGATTCGGCGCGGCGGACAAGGTGCCCCGTTATACAAAAAACCCACCTATCCACATGATCGCTAGAGCCAAACGACTTGTTCCGATGTACCATTGGAGTATACTCATTGTAAGGCACTTATTGTACCTTAATTAGGCGAATAGTCGTGACACAACAATTGCTAGCTTTTCCAAAATATGCACTTTGCCAACCGAGCAAACCTCTTAGTTGGCAGAGAACAAGCGTTTGATTCAACGAATGATTGGAGACCTTTAAAAACATGATCAGTCTAATCATAAATGGTCGGCCTCAGCAAATAGACTTACCGCCTGATACTCCCCTGCTTTGGGCTTTACGTAACCACATCGGTTTAACAGGGACAAAATTCGGTTGCGGAATGGCTTTATGCGGGGCATGCACAGTTCATCTGGAAGGAGAACCGATACGCGCATGTGTTACGCCGATTTCAGCGGCGGTAAATAAAAAAATTGTGACCATTGAAGCGATCGGTAACGATCCAATTGGAAAGAAAATTCAAGACGCTTGGCTTAATCTGGGCGTACCGCAATGCGGCTATTGCCAATCTGGCCAAATAATGTCGGCGACTGCATTATTAAGGAAGAAACCTCAGCCAACCGATGCCGATATTGATAAGGCCATGAGCGGAAATATTTGCCGATGCGGAACTTACACCCGTATCCGTGCGGCGATTAAACAGGCTGCAGGGTTGAAGGAGCCGACATCATGATAAATTTACTTGAATCTGCTCTAACTGAGAGAGAATGCCAGGCAACTGAAGAAAATTTGCAAATCACCAATATAAGTCGACGTAAATTCTTAAAAGATTTAGCACTTACCGGATTTGTTTTGGCTGCCGGATTTCCTGCTCAACTATTGGCGGATGAAGTCACAGCAGGTAAAGCCAATAAATACGGGGCAGATTCCATGCCGCATGGCTGGGTCGACAATCCACTAGTCTTTGTTGCAATTGCCGAGGACGGGGCAGTAACTATAATTTGTCATCGTTCCGAGATGGGTCAAGGCGTTCGCACCAGTTTGCCCATGGTAGTCGCGGACGAACTAGAAGCTGACTGGAATCGGGTTCGGGTTACCCAAGCGTCTGGAGATGAAGTCCGCTACGGGAATCAAGATACCGATGGTTCACGGAGTATGCGGCATTTTTTTATGCCGATGCGAAGGGTAGGTGCTGCTGCCCGCCAAATGCTGGAGGAAGCAGCGGCTAAACAATGGGGCGTTCCGGTTAATGACGTTCGAGCTGAATCGCATCAGGTAGTTCACTCAACAAGTGGCCGGAAAATCGGTTATGGTGCACTTGCCAAAGCGGCGGCTAAATTACCTGTACCTCCCCGCGAAAACTTGCGATTAAAAAACCCTGCGGATTTTCGTTATATCGGCAAAGGCAAACTGGGATTATATGACGGGCGCGACATGGTTACCGGACATGCCCAATACGGCATCGATGTTCGTTTGCAAGATATGTTGTATGCCGTTATTGCCCGTCCGCCTGCATTCGGCGACAAAGTGGCGACTTACGATGCAAGCGCGGCACTTAAGATTCCAGGTGTCGTGCGTGTGGTGGAACTCAAAAGCAGCCCGCCACCTGCCAACTTCAACCCACTAGGCGGGATTGCAGTTCTTGCTACGAACACATGGGCAGCTATTCAAGGCCGAAAAGCGTTGACAGTTAACTGGCAAAAAGGTGTACATGCCCTTTATGAATCAATCTCTTATCGTTCAGAAATGGAAGCCGTTGCGCGAAAACCAGGCAAGGTAGTGCGTAATGACGGAAATCTAGATAAGGCAATGAAAGCAGCTGTAAAGCATTTGGATGCCGAATACTATTTGCCACACCTTGCACAAGCACCAATGGAACCGCCTTCCGCGACTGCACGTGTTGCCGATGGTGAATGTGAAGTATGGGCTTGCACGCAAGCGCCTCAGGCCTCCCGTGAACAAGTGGCAAAATGGCTGAAACTGCCTGAAGAGAAAGTGACCATCCACGTCACTTTATTGGGTGGCGGATTTGGGCGCAAATCCAAACCGGATTACGTAGTCGAAGCTGCCCTGCTTGCAAAAGCCATGAATGGCAAACCCGTTAAAGTCACCTGGACTCGCGAGGATGATCTCCAGCATTCATATTTTCACACGGTTTCTGTCGAACGCTTGGAAGTGGGGCTGGATGCCCAAGACAACGTAGTCGCGTGGTTACACCGTACTGTAGCGCCGACCATATCTTCAACCTTCGGGCCGGATAGCAAACACCAGATGCCTGCGGAATTAGGGATGGGGATAATTAATATACCGTACACTATTCCCAACTTACGGATAGAAAATCCTGAAGCTGTTGCCCATACCCGTATCGGCTGGTTTCGTTCTGTGTCGAATATCCCCCATGCTTTTGCAATCCAATCATTCGTAGCGGAATTGGCTACTTCGGTGGGGCGGGATCATAAAGACTTCCTGCTCGATTTAATCGGTGCGCCGCGCAAAATCGATCCCCGTACCTTGGGTGATAGTTGGAATCAGGGCGAGTCACCGACGCTTTATCCGGTTGATACCGGACGTTTAAGGCGGGTGATAGAAACGGTTACCCGCGAGGCTAATTGGGGACGAGTCTTACCCAAAGGCAACGGCTTAGGTCTTGCCGCACATTATAGTTTCGTCAGTTATATTGCCGTTGTCGTCGAAGTAGTGATAGATAAGGCCGGAAAACTCAGTATACCGAGGGTCGATTTGGCAGTCGATTGTGGCCCTCAAATAAATCCAGAACGTATCCGCTCGCAGATAGAAGGCGCTTGCATTATGGGCATTAGCCTGGCAACTACAGGCGAAATAAGCTTCAAAGACGGTGTAGCAATTCAGGATAACTTCCATACGTATCAAATTACCCGAATGGATGAGGCTCCTCGCGAAATTCGTGTGCATTTACTGCCCGCTGATACTTTTGACATACCCCTTGGCGGCATCGGCGAACCCGCAGTCCCCCCAATGGCTCCTGCCTTGTGTAATGCAATTTTTGCTGCGACAGGTAAGCGCATTCGTAGCTTACCGATTAGGGATCAATTATTGGGCTAATTTATTGATCAAATTTAAATTCACGACTTAAGCAAGTATGCCAAAGTTTCTAAAGACAGCGGTTTATGAACATTCAGCGACTGTCCGGAACTAGCCGATTTGGAGTTTTTTTAAAAAACAATTTTCAATGTCCGTATAATTCAAAGTGCTTAAATTTTTTTAAAAAGTCCGTTAGGGAATAGAGCATTTCCACCAACCTAATCAACCCGATTCCGATCAACTATAGCCCTTTCATCCTTTTTTCTGCGATACTTAAGCATAAGGGGTATGAGTCTACCCAAGAGTGGTGGGTTCTTATATGGTTGATGATAGCCTTAGGTTAAGCTGTTAAGTAGCGTTTCACCAAAATTCGGCTGACTTGATTCCACCAACGGCAGGTCCCATTTCAATGGGCGCTAAACCCTTAGTTACTGGATCATCATAGATCGGTTGAAGCTATCAACGTGTGGTTGGTGACCATAATAAGTTTTTGGGTTATAACATATGGGAGCCTCTAATAATTGGTTTTTCAAAATTTGCACTGTCTGGATTTCAATGGCGTGTACATTAAAATTTTTCTGAATTTTGTATTTTTTGAGCTCCCCATATCTTTCTGTCGCATATCCTGTTTGGCGCGGCACGATACCGATTAATGAAAAAAATATATATGAAAATTCAATATATTATCTTATTTATTGCCATCTTCCTCCTACCGGGGTGTTACATGAAAACAAAAGAAAACCAAGTAGAAGAAAACGCTATCGCTGCCAAGGTTGAACATCTGCTATCACAAATGACCCTGGAAGAAAAGGTAGGTCAGATGACCCAAATAGATTTTTCGCTGATTGGTGTTATTGACGCACAAGATGCAGAAAATCCGATTGATATTACCAAGCTGGAAGATGCGGTTATCAAACATAATGTGGGTTCCATTCTTAACTGCCCTTCAACGCCGCATAACAAAGCCCAACCCATTGAAACCTGGCGAAAAATGATGCAGCAGATTGAGGTTGTTACCGCAAAGACCCGCTTAAAAATCCCCGTGATCTACGGGATTGATGCAATCCACGGCGCAACCTATACAAAAAATGCCGTGCTGTTTCCACAGGCCATCAGTATGGCGGCGACATTCAACACCGAATTGAGTTTTAAAGAGGGTGAAATCACCGCGCGGGAAGTCCGCGCATCCGGCCAACACTGGAATTTTGCCCCCGTGATGGATATAGGCCGCCAACCCCTGTGGCCGCGCTTATGGGAAACCTATGGCGAGGACGTACATTTGGCAACGGCATTAGGCACTGCCTATATTAACGGTCATCATGGTGATGATTTTTCCTTACCCACTAAATTGCCAACCTGCCTCAAGCATTATGTCGGCTACAGTTTTCCTATCAATGGCAAAGACCGTACACCAGCGTGGATCGGCGAAAGGATGTTGCGGGAATATTTTCTGCCCACATTCGAAGCAGGGGTCAAGGCGGGATCGCCCACCGTCATGGTCAATTCCGCAGAAGTTGACGGTATTCCTGGCCATGCCAATTACCATTACCTCAACACGATATTGCGGGATGAAATGGGCTTTAAGGGCTTTGTGGTGTCTGATTGGGAGGATATCAAACGCCTTTATACCCGGGATAAAATAGCCACTTCTCCGAAAGATGCGGTAAAGATTGCGGTCATGGCCGGGGTCGATATGAGCATGGTGCCATTCGATTTTTCGTTTTACGGCTTGTTGCTGGAGCTGGCTAAATCAGGTGAAGTGCCAATGTCCAGGATCGATGAAGCGGTTGGCAGGATACTGACGGTTAAGTACCAGTCAGGCTTATTTGAACATAACCGTAAACAATTACCGGTAGAAAACAATTTCGCGACTGCCGAAGCCAATGCAATCAATCGTCAGGCCGCACGAGAAGCGATCATTCTTGCAAAAAACGCTAACCATTTCCTTCCGATAAAGAAAGAGACGAATATCCTTGTAACTGGCCCAACCGCCAACTTGTTAAGCGTAATGAATGGTGGCTGGACGATTACCTGGCAAGGCAATGCCGAAGAGTTGTATCCACAAGATAAATTGACGGTATTAAAAGCCATCCAAAAAAAATCCACAGGCAAAGTCACTTACCTGAGCGGCGATAACCGAACCGATGAAAAGGCCATCGACAAGGTAGTTAGTGAAGCCAAACACCACGATATTGTTTTGCTCTGTTTAGGCGAACAACCCTATACCGAAACGGTCGGAAATATTGAATCCCTGGAACTTGAACCGGCACAAATGGAACTGGCAGAAGCGGTTATAGACACTGGCAAACCGGTAATACTCCTAACCCTCGGCGGTCGCCCAAGGATTATTACCTCAATCGCCAACCAATCCGCAGGCGTTATTCTTGGTTTTTTACCGGGCATGGAAGGTGGCGAAGCGATTGCCGACATCATCTATGGCGACTATAACCCAGACGGCAAGCTGCCAATCACCTATCCTAGAAATACCAACGGTATCACTCTATACGACCACAAACCGATGGAGTCTTTTGAGGGGAATGCCTACAATCCGCTGTTTCCATTTGGTCATGGCCTCAGCTATACAACCTTTGAGACGAACGGCTTGGCGGTTGATAAAACGCATATTAGTACGGATGAAAATTTTACCGTAACAGTAAATGTCAAAAATACCGGCAATCGTTCTGGTAAGGAAACGGTTTTGCTCTATCTCCATGATGTTGCTGCATCCGTAACACGTCCGAATAAACAACTCAAAGCCTTTAAAAAAATCGGACTGGAACCGGGTCAAACTGAAAAATTAAGTTTTACCTTAACACCTTATGATCTGTCCTTCATCGGCGTGGATTTAAAACGGATTGTCGAACCCGGTGAATTCACTGTGATGGTCGGAAATGAAACCGCCAATTTTTGGGTCACTAAATAAAATCCATCCCTAATGAACCATCCTCAGCATCAACCAGCCCATACCGGACAACCCTCCAATTTTGGCGCATTGGCGCTATTAACTTCATTATTTTTCATCTGGGGTTTTATCACTTGTTTAAATGATATCTTGATCCCACATTTAAAAGCGGTATTTACCCTGAATTATGCGCAGGCCATGCTAATTCAGTTCTGCTTTTTTGCCGCTTACTTTCTAGTGTCTGTGCCAAGTGGTTATCTGGTGGACAAAATCGGTTACAAACGCGGTATTATTATTGGTTTGGCAATTGCCGGGACTGGCTGTTTGCTGTTTTATCCCGCCGCAGCATTGCGTTTGTACCCTCTATTTTTAGCGGCTGTTTTTGTTTTGGCTACAGGCATTACCTTATTACAGGTAGCTGCGAACCCTTATGTGACCTTATTGGGAAAACCCGAAACCGCTTCCAGTCGGTTAACGATGACGCAGGCATTTAATTCCCTGGGGACAACACTAGCACCCTATTTCGGCGCATTTTTTATCCTTACTACGGCGGTTAAAACGCCTGATGAAATTAAACTGTTATCTACAAATGCACTTTCCTCCTATCAGGCTACGGAAGCAGCCGCAGTGCAGCATCCTTACCTTTTGCTGGCGACGGTGTTATTTGTGGTATCGGCTATCTTCGGGTTAGTCAAACTGCCCGTTGTTATAGGCAAAGAATCTCAAGGCGAAGTTCAAGAAACACAGTATTTTGGTAACCCCGTCCTGAGCGCTTGGCATTTCCCACATTTGGTATTAGGCGCTATCGGCATTTTTTTTTATGTTGGTGCCGAGGTTTCCATCGGTAGTTTTCTGGTCAGTTTTTTATCTGATCCGGCAATCTCTGGCTTAACACCGTCCATAGCCGCCAAATATGTTTCGTTTTATTGGGGCGGCGCGATGGTTGGCCGCTTTTTTGGCGCTGCTGTTATGCAGAAAATTCCACCGGGAAAGTTACTTGCATTTAATGCAGCATCTGCGGGCTTTTTAGTGGTAACGACTATTTTCACTACCGGCTATGTAGCCATGTCAGCGATCCTCGCGGTAGGTTTCTTTAATTCCATAATGTTCCCCACTATTTTTTCATTAGCCTTAAAAGGCTTAGGTAAGCATACCGGCCAAGGTTCTGGAATATTATGTTCGGCAATCGTCGGCGGTGCCATCCTTCCCGTTGTGCAAGGCATATTTGCGGACCATATTGGAATACAACAGGCTTTCTTTATTCCCGTACTTTGTTATGCCTACATTGCTTATTATGGATGGAGAGATTGGGCGTTTCATTCATATCCCCGCGCGTAAACTGTTAATTATTGAAGATTTGATCTTATTAAGTGGGCGACCCTGTAATGGTCAGCAGAAATTTAGGCGCTTTACATTTTGGTTATCACCATCAACTAGGTATAGCTCTGGATGCACTTTATGTCATCACAATATATCTGAAGTAAGATAACTTCTTGTTTAAGAATAGTTACGCATTTAGTTGATAAAATATTACTATTATGTCGCTATATCCGGTTTTGTTGAGTTTCAATTTCTTTAGAATAAAGGTTGGTTTCATTCCCAGACAACCAATTAAGCAATTTGTTGTAAAGTATTTCGGGTGGTGTCGGTTTAACGATACAGTCGTTCATTCCGGCAGCTAGACATGTCTGTCTATCCTCGCTAAAAGCATTGGCGGTCATGGCAAGGATAGGAAGTTGATTGATACCTGGCATAGCTCGAATAGCCTTTGTTGCCGACAAACCATCCATTTCCGGCATCTGGACATCCATTAGTACTAAATCATAAGCGTTGTTTTCAACCTTGTTCAAGGCAATACGACCATTTTCTGCCGTATCTACCAACAGTCCAACGGAATGCAGTAAAGCCAGGGACACCTCCCTATTGATCGCATTATCGTCCACTAAAAGCAGTCGTGTTCCTGTATAGTTACTGCGTAATATATCGCCAGCATTGGTTGACTCTATAAGACGCTTTGAATTTTCAACGCCATGCCCTTTTTGGAGCATGACAGTAAACCAGAAAACACTGCCTTTTCCCAAGGTACTTTTCACACCGGCTTCGCCACCCATTGCATTAGCCAATTTCCGGGTAATCGCTAGGCCTAGTCCTGTCCCACCATATTTACGGGTAGTTGAAATATCGGCCTGGTTAAACGCTTCAAACAGTATCGGCAGGTTCTTCACCGAAATACCGATGCCAGTATCTTCTACTTCAAATAGCAACAGTAATTCTGTATCTGACTGTTCTAAAAGTTTGGCGCGAATACAAACACTGCCATGTTTAGTAAACTTGAGGGCATTCGCGGCATAATTGATAAGAGCTTGACGTAAGCGCGTCGGGTCTCCACGCAACCATAAGGGTATACCATCATGATCAAAATCAATGCTTATACCCTTACTTTTTGCCTGGTTAATTAACATTGAATTGATCTGGTCAAAAATCGCTTCGAGGTTAAAGTCAGTCTGCTCAAGTTTCATCTGTCCTGCTTCGATCTTTGATAGGTCTAGGATGTCGTTGATGATTGCCAGCAAATGTTGTGCGGATGAATCTATTTGTTGCAAGCGCCTTTTCTGTTCAGGATTAAGTTTGCTGTCCTGCATGAGATAACTCAAACCAATGATAGCGTTCATCGGCGTACGGATTTCATGGCTCATATTGGCCAGAAATACACTTTTGGCTTTATTGGCGTTTTCAGCTAAAGTTTGTGCTGCCCATAACTCCTTGGTTCGGCTTGCTACCAATTCTTCAAGGTGATGTCGATGCTGATCCAGCTCATTGGCCATTTGCTTTTTCTTGGTTATATCCTCCTGCAACGCAACAAAATGGGTAATTTTTCCGTCGGGTTGGCGTATGGGGGAAATTTTGGCAAAATCGACATATTCACTGCCATCTTTACGCATGTTGATAAACTCACCTTTCCAGCTATCGCCATGAGATATGGTGTTCCAGAGAGCTTTATAGGTTTCGGCAGGTGTCTTGTTCGACTTCAAAACACTTGTTTTTTTACCTAATATTTCTTCAGGGCGATAGCCGCTATTTTGCGTGAAAGCGTCATTTACATATTCAATTTTGCCACTAACGTCGGTAATGATAATGCTCTCCGGGCTTTGCTCTATCGTCTTAGTGAGCTTACGGAGCTGTTCTTCGGCTTGTTTACGTTCGGTAATATCCTGAACTGTACCGATTATCCGTTCAGGTGTACCGTACTCGTCCATTTCCCGAATCCCATAACGTAACATCCAACGAACCTCGCCAAACTCGGGGGAAGTACGGTATTCTAAGGGTTGTGGAGAATCACCAGCCAAACAGTCTTCATGCCAAATTTGAGTAGCAAGTCGGTCGTCGGGATGCACCAAGCCAAGGAATTGTTGCATGTTAGGTGGTTGGGCCGTTTCAGGCGGAAGCCCCATGAGCCGAAAAGTCTCTTCGCTCCACGTCACCTTACCGGTTTTGATATACCGAACCCAGCTACCAATATGGGCTATAGTCTGTGAGTCTGCCAGTAACCGCTCTTTTTCATGTAATGCTTGCTCTATTATCTTACGGTCTGTAATGTCAATGACTATACCGTGGTAATACGCCAGTTCACTATCTTTACTCAACTCCGGCAAGCCACGGGCCATCAGCCAGCGCTCTTCGTCGTTTTGTAAGTTTGCCAAACGCCATTCAACTACTAACTCGGCGTTATTTTCCAAGGCATTACTGACAGTTTGCTCAAATCTAATCCGGTCATCCGGATGAACGGAACTTAACCAACCTTCATAGGAAGGGCGACAACTGCCTGGGAGTATCCCGTATAACTGCCAAACACTGTCGCTCCATTCGTTTTCATTGATGGCAGGATTCCATTTCCATGCGCCAGCATTAGCCGCATAAAGTGCTTGTGTCAGGCGTTTCTGCTGGTCTTCAAGCTCTAGGTCTTTAATACGTCGCAAGTCATTGGTTGTCCGATTCAGCCGGTCAAATACCAGGCTAAACATTAGACCCATTGTAATGAAAATACCAATAGAAAAAATGTGGCGATTGTCAATAATGTTCCAGGAGAATTGGGGCGCGATAAAAAAAATACCCCCAAGTACGGCAGCGAGAATGGTGGCAAGGATTCCGCCAACCAATCCTCCGACCCATGCACTTATTAAAACGGCAGGATAAAAAAACAGCCAGGTAAGTGGCGGTAATTTTGGCCACAATACCCACTGTAAAATAAATGCCAGCAAGGTAATCAATAGTGATGTGAATACCCTTAAGGCATTGATTCGATTACTGGTCATAGTTAGTAAAGACATCGCATTGGATAGGCATTTTCGGTCATTATTCACTTAAGAGAATCTCTAAAAATCCCCCTCTCCCTCTGGGAGAAGGATTTTTTTTGAATTTTTAGAGATTCCCTTAAGCAAGAACACCTAAACCCTATCCTAAAACTCGAGCCATTCGTCATTATTCTGCACCAGCGACTTTGCAAAACTGGTTGCCGGACGAGGCGAAGGCTTGTGCTGGGTAACGATTTGGTTAGAGGGTCGACGCGGAACGGGGGCATGCCTGTCAGAATCCAAGCGGAAATTTGCAACGGTGTCGCTTAAGGTGGCGGCTTGTTCTTCCAATGACTCAGCGGCAGCGGCAGCTTGTTCTACTAATGCTGCATTCTGTTGGGTCACTTCATCCATTTGGGTAACAGCCTGGTTCACCTGGTCGATACCGGAACTTTGTTCCGCAGATGCGGCGGCAATTTCAGACATGATGTCAGCAACTCGCTTCACCGACACCACGATTTCATCCATAGTTTTTCCGGCTTCGCCAACCAATTTACTGCCGTCTTCAACTTTTTCCACCGAATCGCCGATCAACCCTTTAATCTCTTTAGCGGCTGCTGCTGAACGCTGTGCCAAGTTGCGAACTTCGCTGGCTACCACGGCAAAACCACGGCCTTGCTCGCCAGCACGTGCCGCTTCAACCGCTGCGTTAAGTGCAAGGATGTTAGTTTGCAGGGCGATACCATCAATCACACTAATAATATCGACAATCTTGCGGGCGCTCTCATTAATGGCTGTCATGGTATTGACCACTTGCTGTACCACGTTGCCGCCTCTGATGGCCACATCCGATGCAGTTAACGCCATTTGGTTGGCTTGCTTCGCATTGTCGGCATTTTGCTTCACTGTGGAAGCGAGTTCCTCCATACTGGATGCAGTTTCCTCAAGGCTAGCGGCTTGTTGTTCGGTACGGTGTGACAAGTCCGCATTTCCGGCGGATATTTCCTTGGCAGCAGTACTAATAGAATCGACAGCCGATTTAACCGTGATGATGGGCGTAACAATAGTTTCCAACGTGGCATTGATGCCTTCGACAATTTTACGGAAATCACCTTGATGTTTACTGGCATCGGCACGGGTCTGGATATTCCCATCCAGGGCAGCTTCGGACAACATAGTGGTATCAGCGATTAACGCTTTTAAATGGTTACGTACTTGCTCAATAATGTCGTTAACTGAGGCTTTCTTACCAGGGAAACGCGCTAGAGGGGCATCGAAGTTACCTTCTCCGAAAGCTTGGACGCAAGCCATGGCTTTGTTGTTGTCCTGGATGTTCCCGGTAACCATGTTGTTCACACCTTGCGCCATGGCTTGGTAAAAACCTCGAAACCTTGAATCATCAATCAAGGCATCAACGTCACCTTTAGTTTGTTCGTTGGTGACGTACTGTAAGCTATCGACGAAACCTTTTAAGATATTGGTGGTTCGGTTCATACTTTTTTTATAGGCTTCGTAATCGCCTTTATACTCATCGTTAATCCGGCCAGGCAGGACACCCTCTGCAATATGCTGGAGATAACCCCCAACCACATTGAACGGGACAGTGATAGCATCCAGCATCTGGTTGATTTTTTCAGCGATGTCGTGGGTAAAGCCAGTCATGCCTTTCAGTTCGATACGTTTCGAGAGTTCGCCGTTAATCGCCGCATCGACCAGGGAGTTTACATCTTTCTGGGCTGCCACCTCGTCGGTACGGTCTGCCCATTCGACAATCGACCCTAAACGCTGTCCTAGGTCATTGATAATGGGGTTGGCAATCAAGCGGAAAGTACGTACGCCAACCTGGATTTGGGCAGTGTGGGTATTAGTGAAACTAGCGAGCAGATTCTTTTGGTGCTCTGGACGTTTATGGAATTGATCCATGTTCGACCCCAATAATCGGGATGCGTTAAAGTTAGGTAGCACCTTACGGACGTCGCTCTCGGCATTCGCGAGCATTTCCGCCACCGACTTATTCATGTAAATGATATTACGGTCAATATCGGAAATCATGACATTAGTTGTCACATTATCCAGCGCCGCTTTTACCCGCTGGTTATCGTCTGCCAGCCGCCTCGCTTCGGTTAACATATCGAGTGTGGCGTTGAGGTTAGTCTTAAGAGCACTGAATTCACCGGGAAAATCATTGGCAATCTTGTGCGGAATTTCACCTTGGGCGATACGTTCAAGATAATTATTAGTCAACTCAAGGGAAACCCTCAGGTCAAAATTAGTGTCGGTCTCGCGCCGACCATCCGAAATACGGCGCTCTTGGGTGATTAGGTTGTTTTGTAATGCCCGCATCAGCCGTGCAACAACATCGGAACCCGAAGTGTCGATAGGCACAGAAAAATCGCCAGCCGCCATTTTATCGATGATATGTACTGCCTCTTCTATACGAGACTCGTATAATTTCTTGTTACCAAAAAAAACCATGGGCATCCCCTTTCCTATTGGCGAATTACTAAAATTTAGATGGCTGTATATACAAATAATTTTCGGTCACTTTTCTTTGCGCTAAGGCGCTCTGATACGAAAAAAATGTGCAGAAATGCAGCACTGGATAACAACCCCACCTTCTAACAAAAAAAGGCGATAAACCAATATTTGTTTATGGAAGATATTTGCTTACAATTAAAGCTAAGATTATTAAGTAATACTATGAGTGCAAACACTCACTTATGAGATCTATATCAAATATTGTAGGCTTTTGACTATTGCCGGAGTGTTAAACGCCAATTTTGAGGCAAAAGGGAAGATCGAAACGTTAATAAGGACAAGCTAAAATATTCCCGGCATGATGCTTGGGAATAACAGAAGTCACTTTAATTTAATGAATATCAATAGGTTTAATTAGAAATATGCTTATATTCTTCACATAGCCGCGCCAACTCCAGGAAATTGACCGTGCCAGTTTTCCGTAATATCCGAATCCGGTGGGTTTCAACAGTACGGTAACTAATCCCTAACCGTTGGGCTATTTCTTTATTGTTGATACCCGCTATTGCTAACGGTAAAATTTCCTTTTCGCGGAAAGTAAGATTGTCGATAAGGCTTTGAAAATTTTTACATTTTTTTGATATTTCCGATTGCTGCCTTTCGTGTTCCAACACTGCCTGAATCTGTTCGATTAGTAATTTACTTGGCACAGGCTTGGTCAAGAAATCGACAGCACCCGCTTTCATAGCCTTGACTGTCATGGGAACGTCCCCATAGGCGCTAAGGAATATGATGGGTAAATGGTTCTCGCGCCGATTGAGTTCGGCTTGCAACTCATGGCCGGTTAAGCCCGGCAAATTAACGTCAAGTATCAAACAGCCCGATTCATTCGAGTTAATCTTTTTAAGAAAGTCTTCCGCGCTCGAAAAATCCTGGCAGGCAAGCCCCGCATTTTCGATAATCAAGGTAAGACTTTCACGAACGGCATCGTCATCATCGACAATAAAAACACAAGGATTAAAACTCATAACATAAAAGGTAAGGTAAAGTGGACACTGATACCCGTTTTAGCGTTTTCTTCAGCCCACATTTTTCCCCCGTGCGCTTCGATCAGAAACCGACTGATGGCAAGGCCCATGCCTAAACCTGTGGACTTAGTGGTATAAAAAGGCTGAAACATTTTATTTAGTGCATCTGCATCGGACACCCCAACGCCGGTATCTTGTACCGTAATTTGTGCCATCCAGGGATCGTTAGGGGAAAGGCAAGTCATAATCGATATTGCTCCAGGATTGTTTCCGCTGCCGTGAATTGCTTCCAGACTGTTATTAATTACATTTATCAGTATTTTTTGTATTTGCAAAGTATTCGCTAAAACCGGAGGTAATCCTGCAGCGAGATTCAATTCAAGAGTAAATTTATTTAACTGATTGTTATTTTTTATGTATTCGTAAGCATAATTAACCATTCTATTGATGTCTACCGCTTCATTTTGGGGCTCACCTTTCTGTAAAACGGAAAATAATTGCCGAATTACCTGACCGGCACGCTGGGCTTGCTGTGAACAATTTTCTAAAACACGGTTCAGTTTTTGTAGGTTGTGGTTGCCGGATTTCACCATATCGACGGCCGCATCGGCAAAATAGGAGATGGCGGTGAGTGGCTGGTTCAATTCGTGGGCGATCGCAGCAACGGTCTGGGTGGCAACATATAAGCGGAATGACTCTTCCATTTGATCGCGCTGCTGGTTCAGCTCTTTTGATTTCTTATAGTCGGTGATGTCCAAATGGATTCCAACCAATCGCCGTTGAAGCATATTATTATCTTGGATTAATGCCGCACGGCTGTGAATCCAGCGGTAAGAGCCGTCTTTATGCTGGAGGCGGAATTCAAGTTCAAAAGTTAATAAATTGCCGTTGAGATAGTTTTCAACTGTTGTTAATGCACTCGCTTTATCTTCAGGATGTAATCGGTTTTCCCATTCTTCGAACTGGTTGGGTACTTCGGTTTCAGTGTACCCCAGTTGCCGTTTCCATTCAGGTGAAAAAAAGACTTCATTGGTATCCAGATTCCAGTCCCAATAACCTGCTTTTAACTCTTTTACAGCTAACGAAAGGCGGGTCTCTGTATCGCGTAGTGCAAACTCCGCCTGCTTGCGCTCGCTGATATCCTGGATGAAGCCAACGAGTCTAATCGGGCGGTCGTTACCAAAAGTGGTCGTGCCAAAAGCCGCTAACCAAAATACACGGCCATCGGTAGGACGGATAATACGATATTCGGCATGATAATCACCCTTGCCCTGGGGGTTGAATGAACGATTCACTGCGGCATAGACTTCGGCGCGATCATCAGGATGCACACTTGCCATGCAGGTGTCAGTCATCAATGGCTCACCGGGTTGAACACCCCAAAGCTCACGAAGGCGCTCATCCCAATGCATTTCACCGCTAACTAGGTCTTGATCGAAGATACCTAGGTTTCCGGCATTTTGGGCCAGCCGAAGCCGCTCTTCGCTATCCCGCAAGGCGGATTCCGCATTTCTAAGTGCCGTAACGTCCAGGAAAGCGCCAACTGCCCCGCGCACAGCGCCTTGTTGGTTAAATAACGGTACCGCATTGCAGAGCATCGTGATCGTTTTACCGTCAGGACGCTCAATATCCAGCAGCTCGTTTGTTACATTTTCGCCCCGGACAGCCCGTTGCATGGGCAGTTCATTGGTTGACGGTTCAGAGCCGTTCACTAATGCGCGAAGAGGGGGAGGTGATAAGCTACCCAAGGAAAGTTCGCTGTTGGCCGGTAAGCCGAACATCTGTTCAATTGAGGGATTGCCTCGAATAGCTTTTGCTGACAGATCTGTGGTAATGCATAAGCCAATGGGCGTGGTATTGAGGAACGCCTCCATTTCTTCGATTCGTTGTTCCAAATTTTTATTCAGTATGGCAATTTTTTGTTCCGCCTGTTTACGTTCTTCAATATCAACCACATGGATCAAGATGCCATTGACTTTACCCGTTGGGTCTTTGTCTGGCACAAAAGCAGCTTTAACCCATCGGGAGATATTGTTGGCATACAAAAGTTTATCTTCGTAGCTTACTGTCTCGCCTGCCAATGCACTTATAAGATAGGGTTCAGCCGTTGCCCACATCTTTTCGCCAATCACTTTCCTTATCTTTTTGCCGATAATATCTTCCTTGGCTATCCCGAACCAATCTTCATAAGTCTTATTGACCCGCACATATCTCAACTCAGGATTAACATATGAAATCAGCGCCGGTGTCATGTTCATGATGAGCCGTAACTGATTTTCCCGTTCTTGTAGTTCCTCTACAGCATTTTTAAGTACGGTAATATCGGCGACGCAAACGACAATGCCTTTGATTTTCCCCCTTGAATCTATGTCCGGAACAAAAGTACCGTTTACGTACCGAGCAATATCATGTTTGTAAACAATATCTTCAAAACCTACTGTTTCACCTTCCAGCGTTCGTTCAAGCAAGGGTTGAGCTAATGCCCAGGTTTTTTCGTGAACGACTTCCGACACTTTTCGTCCGATAATATCCTTCACAGATACGCCGTACCAATTTTCGTAAGCCTTATTGGCTCGCACAAACCTCAAATCGGTATCCAGGTAAGAAATCAGTGCCGGAGCCAGGTTCATGATGAGTCTTAGCTGGTTTTCCCGGTCGCGCAACTCCTGCTCTGCAAGCTTTCGCTCAGTTATATCTTTCTCGGAACCTGCCATTCGGACGACTCGACCTGATGCGTCCTTTTTTGCTATACCCCTATCTAATATCCACTTCCAGGTACCGTCTTTGCATTGGATACGGTATTCTTCGTTAAATACCGGGCTACTGCCGTCTAAGTGGGTTTGCACTGCGGCAAACACCCTTGCTTTATCCTCAGGATGAATGCCAGCACTCCATTCGTTTTCATCATTACCCACCTCATCTTCAGCAAAGCCACGTAAGGCTTTCCATCGTGAGGAATAATGAACCCGTTTATTGGACACATCCCAATCCCAGATGGCATCTTGGGCACCCTCAAGCACTAATTCGTAGCGGTCGATTATTTTTTTTAGCTCTCTTTCTTTGGTTTCGTTGTAGTTGGTAATGTCGGTGAGTGTGACACGAAGAAATGGCGGCTTATCGACTTGATTGATAAACAGGTACTCTAACCTTAGGGTTAATTGTTTTCCGTTTTTGTGACTAGTTTGGAGTGTACAACTATGTGACCCCATATTATGAGCTGCATAAACAAAACTCTGATACCAGGAATCTTTGTATACATCCGATATAAATCTCTCAAGCCGCTGATTTAATATTATTTTTCTTTCATTTCCAAGTAATTTACAGGCAGTAAGATTGGTCTCGATAATCGTTCCTTCCATATCCAAGGAAAGGTAACCTACCGGAGCGAAATCGTAGAGTTCGACATAATGGTTTCGCGATTCTTCCAGATCCATCTGTGTCCGTCGTAATTCCTCGTTTTGCATCTCCAGTTCGATTTGATGCACGCGCAATTCGTGTATAAGCTTGTCGATTTCCGGAATAGTATCTTGATCTTTTTGTAAATTGGAATTAGCTAGTTGCTCGTCAGCTTTATTCGGCAATTCTTTTACACGTCGGCCTCTATCAACTGATTTTTTTTTCATGATCTTTTCTCTATCGTGAGCAGTATCATTTTGAATGAGTTTTCGCTATTAGTGAAGAATCTATGAGCATTGATTAAAAGCAACCATGTCCTACCCGCCTATTACCGGAAAGCAATGAATATTCTTGATGGGTGTTTGAAAAATTTACTTATCATCTAATATGACCACAATGGGATATTTTGAACCGCTGCCTCTATTTCTATCCACAATACTATATTGAGTCGGGATGGTACAACTATTAGTGAAATACGACAGGCTTAAGGTGGTTTATTTTAAGGAAAGCAGGTTTTGGCTAGTAAAAGGCTATCTATAAAATTATTGGCGTGGTTTGTAAAACTACTTAAGAAAACTCTGAGTAAGTTGATTCCATGCATAGTTCGACGACCGAAGGAAGTACCTGTAGTGCAAGTTCACCACGAACGGTATCAATACCTAACCGTTCTTCCTGAGCATGTCGAAGGACAAATGCAACGATTGCCGAAAGGGGTCTACAGCCCAGAATTTAGAGGCCAAGCATACATACGCTTACATCTGGAAGAGAATTTAAAAGTGCCTGAAACATCGAGATGTCTATCTAACATGATGGTTCTGGTCAATAGAGGTCGGCATGTATAAATCGCCTTCCGCAATTAACTGGGATTGATGGGGTTAGATACTAATCGTAACCTTACTTACCCATCGCTTCGGTAATTTTATTTGCCAGTGCCTTAATGCCGCGTTCCGTCACTTTGGCATGGTTTCCTTTAAGTTCAATATCATATCTTGCTGAAAGCGATTGGTTTTTTACGTTAACCAAATGCGCCATTAAATAAGAAAACAAAAAACTGGGTTTACTATGTTGACCAACCACCACCCAGTCCGCGCCAACTTGTTTTCCCAGTTCCGCAGCTACTTCATTAAAATTGAACAGATAGCCAAATCCAGCGTTTGCAGTATGGTGTGCTTGAGCATTGATTTGAATGATTTCAAAATTCCCATTTTTTTCAAGCGCTTGTTCAAGTAACGGTTTAATTGAACCGGTTCTTATTACTTCCTCTGGCGTATTTGGCAAAGAGGTAATGTCATTTAGCTCAAAATCTAAAATGGCGATGCGGGAAACGGCGTTAGCACTATGGCTATCGATCAAACAGATTATGGCGATCAAACACTGGCTGATTAATTTGTTCATGGCAGAAAACCCCTTATATTGATTGATTGCGGTTGCAAATACTGCTCCAGACCACTGATGCCATCTGATAAGGCTTGTTTAAGAAGACCAGTAAACTCGTCGCGATCGGCTTTGACGATTTTAATCTGTACACTCCATGAAACTTCGCACTTACCCTTATCCACATCTCGCACATTTACCGTACCTTCATAATAGCTAACAGGAAAAGGGTGATGAGTTCGTAGATAGCGAAACCTATTGTCTTGGTCATGGATCTCTTTAATACAATCCTTTACTTCCGCACCATCGGCCAATCCTAAAATGCGTATGGCTCCTACGCCCTTCCCTTCAACCCTACAGCTATTGATAATCGGAAACCATCGATCCAAACCGCCAATAGCGCTTATGGCCTGCCATACCTTGCAGCTAGGTACATTGATGATTTTTATAACATTCACTTGCTCAAGCACTTTGTACTCCAGAAAATTGGCTACATATGAGTTGATATATTAGCGACAAACAGCACATTGGTAACCTCAGATTTGCCCGCAAAACACGGGCAATTTGCCCGATGTTGGCATTGCTATTTCTATATCTGGTATCCGCGCATAAAATCCTTTGGTATGCCTTTCAGAAAATGACCTTAAACTGGTGCTTATCGTGAACCTGAAATTACATCTCTTATCGCGTATTGTCCTGATCGCCCTAACTTGCTTGATGGTGATAGCCAGCTATGTGCTATATCAGGCTGATCGGCAGTCGAGAGCAGAAACTCAGGTAATTGCAGAAGCCATTGACAAGCAGTTGAAACTGCAACTCTGGCGTATTGATGCGGGTTTTGGTCAACCGGAACGTTTCCCAGACTTTGACCTCTGGAGAGAAACCCACGCTGTACCGGGCATTTGCATAGATTTTGTATCGGCTAACCATAGCCTTACACGTAGCATGTGTACGGGTTCTCTACGCTCTGCCGAAAATTGTCCAGTCTGGTTTAAATACCTTTATCAATCTGTGTTCAATCCGGGCGTAGAAGCAGTAAGATCAGTGGTATTCAATGGCAAAACACATGGCTCGCTTATCGTTGCGGGTAATGTCAAAGCAGAAATCGCTAGCGCTTGGCAACATCTCCGAGGTTTATCGGAGTTGGCGGCAAGTATGACTATCGCACTTTGCTTAGTGGTCTATGTCACTGTCAGTCGAATCTTGAAACCAGCTCAGCTGATTGTGACCGGATTGGAAAAAATGCAGCAAGGCGAATTGTCTGTGCGCTTACCCGCTTTCGAACTGCTGGAATGGCAAAGAACAGGAACAGCTATTAATCAATTGGCAACGAACCAGGAAAAACTGTTGGCTGATCGAAAGAAGCTGATAATGAAGCTAATGACTCTTCAGGAAGAAGAACGCCGTTATCTAGCCCGTGAACTTCATGATGAATTTGGTCAATGCCTGGCTGCTATCAATGCAGTTGCCGCTTCCATTTCTCAAACAGCCGAAAAAGATTGCCCTGCGCTGGTTCCAGAAGCGAAAAATATTCGCCGCATCAGTACGCACATGATGGAATTACTGCGTGGCTTGCTGTTGCGTTTGCGTCCAGCAGGGCTTGATGAACTGGGGCTGGCCGCCAGCTTAACCAACCTGATAGCGGAATGGAATGCACAAAGCAGCGGCAAAATTGATTACCAAATTAGGATCTCGGGTGAACCTGACCGATTACCGGAACCGATTCCTATCACTATTTTTCGCATAGTCCAGGAATGCCTCACAAATATAGCCAAGCATTCCGCCGCTAGCCACGCGCAGGTGACATTGATCGTAAAGTCCGATTCAGGAACAGAACGCCCCACTATTGAACTGACTATCGAGGATGACGGTATCATTGAAAAATTACCGTTTAAGGACCATCACGGCCTGGGGTTGCTGGGCATTACGGAACGAGTGACAGCGCTGGACGGACGATTGAGTTTAGTAACAAAAAAACCAAGCGGGCTAGTTGTTCAGGTATGGCTTCCTTTCACTCTTAAAAGGGATTAACAAGGTATTATGATGAATGAACGTATCAGGATTTTACTGGTTGACGACCATGCCATCGTCAGGGAAGGCTACCGTTCGCTGTTAGAAAAACAACCGGGTATGGAGGTGGTGGCAGAAGCAGTGGACGGTAACGAGGCTTATTCCCTTTTTAAGGAATGCGAACCTGACCTCGTCATCATGGATATTTCTATGCCTGGGCAAGGTGGCTTGGCTGCGATTAGCCACATCAAACAGCGCCGTCCTGATGCCAAGATTCTAGTGTTCAGTATGCACCAACATCCCAGCTTTGCTATTCAGGCAACACGAGCTGGAGCGTTAGGTTATGTGACTAAAAGCAGCGAACCGGATGTGCTGATTCGCGCTATCCACGATGTCTACAAAGGCCACCACGTGCTGAGTTCCGATATTGCACAGGCTCTGGCGATGGAAAAACTTGCAGGTGACAAGTTGGCGCTAGAAGAACTAACGGTGCGGGAATTTGAAATCCTGCGTATGTTAGTCGAAGCCAAATCAACAGATGCTATTGCCACAATCCTTAACATCAGCCCAAAAACGGTATCGAATTGCCATTACCTTATCAAACGCAAGCTTGGCGTTAGCAGTGATATCGAGTTAACCCATCTCGCTATCCGAATGAATGTCATTAATCTCCTTGAATTATCAGGGTTACCGTAAAAAAACCAGCTTTTAGCTGGCCTTTTACCGAGCTGAAATAATAAGCTATTAATTTACTACAGTGCTGAAACAGTAAGATGGGTAGAATGGTGGCAAACCCGATCCGATGAACTTTACTAGGGGTCGATAAGTCTTGTAACAGCAAAAGATTTAAAGAAAACGCACCAAACTAGGTCGCAAGGGTAATCGGCGCTCAAATAAGGTGCAAAGTTTGGATCAAAAAATTTTATATATGCCTTTTGTCCCTTGAATAAGGGACAAAAGCCCAAAAGCCTCCTCCCACTGCATCCAATTGATATTATGCAGATAACTGAGGTTTACTTTTTAACTTATTGTTTATAAGAATTTTTTATAGTTAAACTCCCTAGTGGATAATTGGCTTCTTATAAGTCCCTAATAATGCAGCTCACTCCCTTTCTTGTTATTGGCATATGTATTGCTACAATCATATTAAATGTTGTTCTCATCGTGTGTTGTACCTCACTCAGGCGCTTTTCTTGTTGCTAAGATCAGCGCCTTTTTTTTACAGCATATTCGATACGAACCGACCAATGTTTATAGTTCAGAGAGGAAGCCGACATGATTTCATTATGGGATGATTACCTTATTACCAACGCTTATGATGAAATGCGTTGTTCTGGTAATAAGGCGCGACCATCGAGCCATCGTCTCAGTAATTACCTAGATAGCCTCGACGGGTCAGCACTGGATGCCCGTAAAACTGCAGCTGATTTAGCGATCATGGAAATGGGCATTACTTTTACAGTCTATAGCGACGAAGGCAATATCGACAGGGCATGGCCGTTCGACATTATTCCCCGCATTATCGAAAACAAAGAATGGCAGCATATTGCCGTTGGCTTAAAACAACGGCTTAAAGCATTAAATTGCTTCATCAACGATACCTATAACGAACAATTATTTATCAAAGAGGGATTAATACCAGAATATATTATTGGCAGTTCAACCAATTTTCTTAAAGAATGTGTGGGCATGAACCCGAGGTTTGGCGCTTGGGCAAATATCTGCGGTAGTGATTTGGTTAGGGATAAGGACGGCACTATTTACGTGTTGGAGGATAACTTACGCGTCCCATCTGGCGTGTCTTACATGATTGAAAATCGCGTAATAACCAAAAAGGTATTCCCGGAATTATTGCAGGACTTGGATGTGTTGCCAGTTGACGATTATCCGGTCAATTTATTCGAAATGCTGGCATCTATTGCCCCAGAGGATGTAGATAGCCCAAAGATTGCTGTGCTGACTCCTGGGATTTTCAACTCCGCCTATTTTGAGCATGCTTTTTTGGCGCAACAAATTGGTGCAGAACTGGTCGAAGGTGCAGACTTGGTTGTGCAAGAAGACGACTGCGTTTATATGCGCACCATCAATGGCCTGGAAAAAGTCGATGTCATTTATCGTCGTATTGATGACCAGTTTCTCGACCCCGAAGTTTTCCGCAAAGATTCCATGTTGGGTGTCAAAGGGCTGATACGGGCATGGAAGGCCGGTAATGTATCCTTGGCAAATGCGCCGGGTTCCGGTGTTGCCGACGATAAAGTTGTTTATACTTATGTACCGGAAATGATCCGTTATTATCTTAATGAAGAGCCGATATTACCCAATGTACCAACTTATTTATGCAGTAACCCTGAACATCTTGATTATGTGTTAGCCCATCTGGATGAGTTAGTGGTAAAACCTGCCAATGAGTCCGGTGGCTATGGCATGCTGGTAGGGCCACACGCCACTCAAGAGGAAATCAAAGAATTTCGCAAAATTATTAAAGATCAGCCGCGCAACTATATTGCGCAACCCACCTTGGCGCTGTCAACGTGCCCGACGTTATGCAATAATCACTTGGAACCTCGGCATATCGACTTACGCCCATTTATACTACAAGGGGAAAGTAGTTTTGTGACCGCTGGTGGCCTTACACGAGTTGCTTTAAAAAAGGGATCCTTGGTCGTCAATTCTTCCCAAGGTGGCGGCAGCAAAGATACCTGGATCATTAATACTGGGACGTAAATATGTTATCTCGATCAGCAGAACGCTTATATTGGTTGGCCAGATACCTGGAAAGGACAGAAAACACGGCAAGATTGCTGAGTGTTTATATGAACCTCATGTTTGATATGCCAATGGATGTACAACTGACTTGGCGCAATTTGCTCACTATTTTCGGCGCTGAAAGTGCCTTTCTTAAGCTTTATGACGTGCCAAACGAACAGAATACAATGTGCTTTCTGCTTACCGACACCGCTAATCCGGGTTCGTTATTTTCATCGTTGAATGCCGCTCGAGAAAATATTCGAACATCGCGCGAACTCATGCCGGATGAAGCTTGGCATCAAGTCAACGAAATGTATTTATTTGCCAAAGAAAATGTGGGCTCTGCCACCAATCGTCGGGGTCGGGTATTGATTTTGAATGAGATTTTGCGCGGTTGCCAACGCTTTACCGGCTTTTTGTCGGGTGCTATGAGCCACGACGATGCGTTACGCTTTATTCGGATAGGCCGGAGTATTGAGCGTGCTGATATGACCACCCGTATCCTCGATATTGCGACAGTGCTGCTAGCCGAAGACCGAAGCGATAAAACGCGTCAATATGAAAATGCCATGTGGATGAATGTGCTGAAATCCTTGAGCGCCCTGCTCATGTACCGTAAGCATCGTCGGCATCGGATAAATAGCGGTGATGTACTGGATTTCTTGCTCAAAGATCCCGACTTTCCCCGCTCGGTTAAATACTGCATCAAAGATGCAGAAGCCTACATTCAACGCCTACCGCGTTCAGAGGGATTAACCGATAACCTAGCAACATTGGCCGCCTCCTTAATGGCAATCGATATTCGTAGCATCACCCCGGTGCAATTGCACGAACTCCTGGATGGCATCCAAGCCAAGTTAGCCGTTACCCACAACCAGATAGCATCAACCTGGTTTTTAGCGCCCAACCAAAGTCAAGGTCAATCGGCATAGTGAAAAATCAGCTTTGATGAAACTACTCAAAAAAATCCGACGAAAATAATGCTATCGCTGTAACGTGCTGCCCACTGCGAATAAGGAGTCAAATTGAGCTTTAACAAGCGCGTGCGTCGAAACGTGCATTTGGTCAGATCGTTATTGTCAGGTGGCGTTGAATTTTTTTGGGCAATGTGGCTGCATGTTGAATGCTTTAAGGCTGTTTCTCACCAACAAACCCGCGTTAAACCAATCTGATGAAGATGATTGTCACAAGGCTTTTTCTAAGCCATCTAAGATATGTATTGAGTCACCCTAAAATCGGCAATACACAACCCTCAAGCCGAGTTAAACCATTAGGCAATCTACAAAGTAACCAACATTGGTTTAATGTGTTCCTTATTTAAGCTAGGCAACGCGGCAACCGCTTCACGCAATTTATTTTCCCAACTACGACGCAGTTGCAGTAGATAGTCATTGTCATCGTCAAAACAGTAGTATTCATCAAACTTAAAGCTGTTTTTGCGGTAAATCAGCATTTCTACCGGTGGCCCAACACTCGCATTACTTCGTATGGTAGAATCCATGGAAACTAGGCAGCAACGTGCGGCTTCGTCTATGGATGTATTCAATTTAAGGAAGCGATCTAGTATGGGCTTACCGTATTTACTTTCGCCAATCTGCAAAAAAGGTGTATTGGCAGAACTGGTTATGCTGTTGCCTTCCGCGTAAACCATATAAGCGCCATGTGGCTCATTGCCAATTTGACCGGCTAAAATAAAACTGGCCGATGGATTAAAGGCCGATTGGCCTTCCGGATTTACATGCTGTTTTTGTTTTTCCAGGCTCACATGCCCTAAATAGGCCGCTGCCTCAGATAAACATTCCACTGTATTTAAGTTTGGCTGTATGTTCTTGATTTTATCACGATGCAATTGCTCCAAAACAGCTTGTGTTGTAGCAAGATTACCAGCGCAAAGTAAAATAATTTTACGATCGCTAATAGTATCAAACGCGTGCATTTTGCTATGGGTGCTGACATTATCAATACCAGCATTGGTTCTTGAATCTGAAACTAGGATAAGTCCTTCGTTTATAGAAGCTGCTATACAATAAGTCATGAAGGATTAGCCGTTGCTGTTATCGCTATAGAAATGCTTAATTATCCAGCAATTCGACCTGAACGTCCATGCTGTTCATTAAACAGCCTGAACCGAACTGATGAAATATGGATACATCCGCTGCATCTCGCCCAAAAGCAATAATGACCCTGCCGCCATGTAAGTCAATTTGTGTGGGGTCAAATGTATACCATCGACCGCCAACGTAGGCCTCAAACCAGGCGTGCAAATCCATAGGTTGCAGATTATGCAGGTAACCAACAACCAGCCGTGCAGGTATGCTGATGCTGCGGCAGAGCGCTATGGCAAGTTGAGCAAGATCTCTACACACGCCATTACCACGGTTATTTACCTCAACAGCTGAGAGTGGAAATTCACTGGAACCCGGTAAATATTGTATAGATTCACGAACCCAATCAGTAATTTTGCTGACTTGATCGTAGCCAGGCGGAACTTCGAAAGTTATTTCTTGGGCAATAACACCAAACCGGTCAGATTCACAATAACGACTGGGCAACAGAAAAGGTAGCACTTCGTTAGGAAGATGCTGTATTTCAACAAAATATGCCCCTGTTGTAACATCAGCGCCATCAGCAACCATGACCTCGGCCGAGGTTTGAATCGAAAAATTTCCGACAGGTGCGAGCAGGTGCTGGCACGAATTTCCAAAACTGTCGGTACTTTCAATGATCGGCATAGTAGGATTAATCGTATAAACCTCGCGGTTTATCCATTGCTGAACACCCCTAAAAGGACGCAGCATAAAAATTAAAGCGGTCTCTTCAATTACCTGAAAATGTAGATTACAACTTACGTTCAATTTCATGTGGATAGACCCTGTTTAAAGAAACCCATAATTGCCCAAAAAAAAAGTTTGTTGGTAGTAATTCGTAAGCTAAAGATAAAGGTTAGCATTAGCTTAAGCCGATCTATCGCTTATATTTCTCACAACACCGTATTTCAAACTTTCAGCGTATCAATTTCTTTATATGCATGATTTAGCCAAATTTTTACCCGTTGCCTTTCCAGTAAACCCAAGGTACTGAGATTATCTACGACTTTGTTTTTTGCGGCCCAAAAACTGTAGCTGTTACCGTCTATCTTGGTCATGACCGGCGCATGAAGACGCTTTAGCGTAATAACTTTGGCATTCAAATCCAACGCCCGATTTTTTACGCCCGAATATTCCAGGATATTAAAATGTTCATCACGAAGCTGGTTCTGCACCAAGACATAATTGAGCCGAGAGCCGAATTGGTCTAGCAATTTGCCCAGCAAATCCACACAATCTTTACCCGAATCCATGACATTCCAATAATAAATAGAAATCCCCAATTCATCTGCCAATTCCAATACTCCCGATTCTTCTATCCACAAAGCCAACGGATGATGGGTTTGAGCGGCAAGATCAACCAGAATGCGTTGTTCCGGCTGCGCTGAAGCAGTTTCTATAATAGTATCCAGGCTTTGATAATTGTCGATAACCGTAGGTGAAGCATAGTCGCCGTAAAAGCGCAGAAGGGAACCATGCGATCTGTCCGTATCGAAACCGATAAAGGGTAATTCATGGTCGATCATGTATTGCGCCAGTAAACGCGCTACAACGGATTTGCCCACACCGCCTTTTTCGCCGCCGATCAAATGAATAGTTGCCATATAAACTCCATTAAGTTAAAAATTGTTTGAGGCGAAAAGTGAAAGATTTGTGCATTTATTCGCCTTTAACCTTGCACCTTTATTCCAGTCTCAACACGTCCACCGATACCGACAGCGAATGCTGACCGCCACCAAAAGCAATGCCTTTAAGCGGTGTAACATCGGAGTAATCTCGTCCCCACGCCAATGTTATATGTTGGTCAAGTGGCACGGTATTATTGGTCGGATCAAAATCTAGCCAGCCAGTACCAGGGATATAGACGGAAAACCAGGCATGTGAGGCATCAGCACCAACTAAACGTTGTTTACCGGGTTCAGGCAACGTTTCAACATAGCCGCTGATATATCGGGCGGCCATACCATAGGCACGCAAACAACCAATAGCCAGATGTGCAAAATCCTGACAAACGCCTCGACGAAAGCTAAGGACTTCCGATAACGGGGTAGCGATAGTGGTGAATGTCGGATCATAGGTGAAATCCTTGTAAATACGCTGCATTAAGTCATGTACGACATCCACGAGCATACGATTAGGCAGGAATGAACTTTGCGCATAGTCAGCCAGCTCTTTTGTAATGGTCACCATCGGTGAGTCAAGTACATATTGCCGGGCATCCAATATTTCAAGAGCCTGATCCTGGTTTTGAAATTGGCTTTGACCTTGTTGATTTTGTGACTGTCTTTGGTGTGGGTTTTCATGTAACAGGCCGCGCACTTGCTCCCAGGACATTTGATTAAACAAATCCAGCGTGTTTTGTTTGGGGAATATTGTCACTTCACTTATTGCGGTAACGATCAATCGAGTGTGAGGTTGCTGGATAGCAAAATACACTACACGATTGCCGAAAAAATCAATCCGCTCGTGATAATCCATCGGCGCTGGATTAATTTCAAAGCGACTGTTGTCACAGTGCTGCCGCCAAAAATTGCGTGGTTGTAATCTGGCCTCATTCTGGCATAACCCTACCGACTGACTGTAAAAATAAAGTGTCGTGTGGGTAATACGGTATTTCACAGTTCGTCCTCCGGAGTATTGAGTATCATCAGCTGTGAAGTCTGAGAGTGGCTGAAATAGGCCTCAGCAATAACTTCTGCAAGCCGCTGTAATAAATCAGCCGTACTCAATAGCACGCGGTCAAAATCAGTATAGATACCTTCATTGTCATTAATCTGGGTTAATTCAAGCACATTGCACAAACGTAAGTCAGTGTAAGCTTTTAAAATTAAACGCTCCTCTTCACTGAGGTGACTTTGGCTTATTGTCCTCGGTAATGCGCCTATATGGACGGATAACTGAGACAGTTGGTAAGCAAGCGAGCGGGGATGGGTTTCGTCCAGTAACAGTAATTCCAGCACCATCGGTAACTGGATAAAAGAACGGTAGCGGCGCTGATAAATAGTTAAACTGTCAGTTGAAACCAAGACCGCTTCAAGAACTTGGCTTTGTAAGGCATCATCGTGCCTTATCGCCAAAGTTGACCGAAGCAAAGCAATGAGGCTCATCGCACGTTCCAGCCGTCGCCCACTGTCCAGCATCAACCAGGCGGCTTCTCTTGTCATGCTCTCGCTGGTTAGCCCAGTAAATGCAACAATGCCGATAATTAAATCATCCAGATGATTCTGTAACTGTTCGACATTGATTTCATTATTGATGACCCGTAGTTGCCAGCGGCGTTGAATATTATCAACACTGCGCCAGGTATCTTGAGACCACAAGTCTCGAATGCTAAATGCCGCTTGTACAAAAGCCTCAATATTCGCTGTCAGTGAGCCTTTACGATGACTGTCTTTTGCCAGCGAGAGCAGCTCTTTCTGTGGTGTTTTCAAAAGTTGCCCATCGCCTTTTACAAAGCCCGGATAAGTGCCACTGACCTGGGTCAATGTACGCAATAAAACCGAAAGACACTCATTATCTATGGGATCTTTGAATTCACGAGTTTCACTTAGCTTTAGTAATACCGTGCGTAAAAGTCGTGAGATAGCTTTAACACGCTCAAGATGTCGACCAACCCAAAATAGGTTATCTGCAGCGCGACTTGTCAACGGTTCGGTAATTGCATCAATCAGTTGATTACGTTTTGGTTGAGTCCATAAACTGACCGGCTTATCAGGTTCTGATGCTAATACCCAGGTGTCTTTGCTAATGCCACCGGCCTGATTGGAAACGATAAAATTATCTTTCTCACGGGCAACACGGGTAAGCCCCCCTGGCATGACCACATAATCATCCCCGCTTGCAACCACAAAGTTGCGTAAAACGGCGTTACGCGGTTCGATATGTTGATCGATAAACGCCGGTAGAGTGGAAAAACTGACTTGTTCCTGGCCTATGAAACAATGCGGTTTAGCTAAAATTTGGTTGCGTAGGTGGTCTTTGTCTTTACTGCTTAAGGCACCGGCAAATACGGCGTGATTCCCCAAACTACGATTAATGGGTTTAATGACCAATCTATCAAGATTTTGCAGTACGAAATCGCGCTCTCGGCGCTGCCCGCACCACCAAGTGGCAACCGAAGACAGCTTAAGTTCCTCATTTAAAAAGTGACGGGATAACCTTGGCAAAAAAGCCAACAATCCAGGGTTTTCCAAAATACTGCTGCCTAATGGATTGGCAATTGCAACATTACCACGCCGAACGACTTCCAGTAGACCTGTCACACCCAACTGTGAAGCACTTAGTAATTCCAGCGGATCACAGAATGTATCATCAACGCGGCGTAAAATAACATCAACAGTTTGTAAGCCAGCCAGCGATTTAAGCCAAACACGTCCATCCCGCACCGTCAGATCGCCGCCCTGGACTAGGGTAAAGCCAAGATAAGCGGCTAAATAAGCGTGTTCAAAATAGGTTTCATTGAGTGGCCCAGGCGTAAGTACAACGATGCGAGGATCTTCTTTATTATGTGGTGCAATATCAGCGAGCCCCTTCCGCATCGCCTTAAAGAAACCGGACAGACGATGCACTTGTGTTTCACGAAAAATATCGGGCATTACCCGTGTCATCACTGTCCGATTTTCTAAAGCATAGCCCGAACCGGAAGGCGCTTGGGTACGATCATCCAATACCCACATATGTCCGTTGGGGCCTCTGGCAAGATTTGTCGAATAAATAGTCAGATGTTGTTTCTGGTTTTGTAACGCACCGACGCATGGACGCAAAAAGCCTTCATGACCCAATATCAGTTCACTAGGCAACAAACCTTTTTTCAACAGGCTTTGATTGCCGTAAATGTCTTTAAGAATGAGATCAAGCAATTCAGCCCGTTGCTTAAGGCCTGCTTCAATTATCAGCCATTCTTCGCTGCTGATTAATAATGGGACAGGATCTAGCCTCCAGGGTCGAGTTAGTTTTTGCGAATCACCATAAACATTGTAGGTAACACCGTTTTCACGCAACAAGCGTTGGGCTTCCCGGCGACGTAGCTCAAGTTTTTCACTGCCCATTGCATCAAGCGCTCCCATAAAGCGTTCCCAATGCGGTAACGCTTTGTTTTCAGTCGCGTACATCTCATCGTAGATACCGAGTTGGGTTGCGTAATATTGCTTGCCAATATCATTGGCTGGGTTGTCAGTGATAGGCACAAGTTTATTCCATGCGTTTGTTCATTGGCTGCGTATTGCTTCCTTTTCTGTCCAGGCGGGGCATAAGTCATTATGAAAATAATCTCTCACTATTGACATAATGGGGTTCGAAATTTACCCTGCTTCATTTTCGATGGTCAACATCTTGATAATGGCGCAACGGCTCACCGACATAAATCTGACGGGGCCGGTAAATGGTAACGTTGCCACCGTGAATCATTTCACGCCAATGTGATAACCATCCAGGCATACGGCCTATGGCAAATAAAACAGTAAACATATTTGTGGGTATTCCAGCAGCGCGAAGTATCAAGCCGGAATAAAAATCGACATTAGGATAAAGTTTTCTGGAAATGAAGTAATCATCTTTTAGCGCGATTTCTTCCAAACGTCTGGCAATATCGAATAACGGATCGTTGATGCCAGGTTTATTAAGTAGCTTGTCACAATGCTGTTTTAGTACCATGGCACGTGGGTCAAAATTCTTATAAACCCGATGACCAAAGCCCATCAGTCGGCTGGATGAATTCTTATCCTTTGCTTGGTTAATAAACTCGGTGCCATCACCCCCTTCAGCATGTATTTGTTTTAGCATCTGTATCACTTGTTGATTTGCACCGCCATGTCTAGGCCCCCATAGCGCAGAAATACCCGCCGAAGCAACCGCATAAACATTGGCTAAACTGGAGCCTGCAGTACGTACCGAAGAGGTGCTACAGTTTTGTTCATGGTCTGCATGGAGGATCAGGAACATATCAATGGCCCTTACAATATCGTCATCCAATTCATAATCACGCACTGGGGATGCAAACATCATCGTAAGAAAATTACGTACATATTTAAGCTTATGGGATGGATAAACTAGCGGTTCTCCAATGGATTTTTTATACGAAAATGCTGCAATTGTTCGTACTTGAGAAATCAGGTTGGCGACAATTTGTACTTCCGTTGCTTCATCGAGTTCATCGGGAACCGGATAGAATGTGGACAATGATGCCACCATCGTGGCGAGGATGCCCATGGGATGAGAACCTCGTGGAAATCCGTTAAAGAAATGGTGCATATCTTCATGAATAATTGACGATTCATTCAGTTGCGTTGAAAATTGCAGCAATTGTCCATTATTGGGTAACTCACCATGAAGTAGCAAGTAAGCGACTTCAGTAAAGCGGGAGTTTTCAGCCAATTCCTCAATAGGATAACCTCGATAACGCAGGATACCTTTTTCTCCATCAATGTAAGTAATGGCACTTTCACAAGCTCCGGTATTTCCATAACCATCATCAAGCGTTATATAACCAGTTTGGTTACGTAGCTTGGTAATATCAATGGCTTTCTCGCCTTCAACCCCCATGTAAGTTGGCAATGAATAGATTTCGTCATCCAATTTTAGGATTGCCGGCGTTAGCGGTTTTAATTTATCAGTCATTTATATCAGTCTCCAAATTTATTATGTAGCGCTTTTCGCCCTGTAAAACTAGGGGATAAATCTGCACTTGCAATTAACGGCTACGATGACGTAAATCCAAGGTATACGGATACTCTTCGCTTAACTCTTCCGGAGGTGGAGCCATAGCCCTGGGCACTGCATCCGCGATGCTAAACTTTGTCGTCAAGGGTTTATCTGAAGCTGCAATCGAAGTCATAGCCCGTGGTGGGCGGATCATAACCCCTGGGGTATGACCATAATCCCAAAAACGCGTCATACGACGCGTTTCCGCAGCGTAGGCATTTACTGGGAAGTCATCGTAACTTCGGCCACCAGGATGGGCAACATAATACGTACACCCACCTACTGAACATCCATTCCAGGTATCGATAACATCAAATACCAGCGGAGTATGCGGTGCAATAGTGGGATGCAACGCCGAAGGCGGCTGCCATGCACGATAACGGACACCGGCAACAAATTCACCTTTACGCCCCGTGTTACGCATTGGCAAACGCCTGCCATTACAAGTTATGACATAGCGTCCTTCGGTGAACCCAGACACTGAAATCTGTAGACGCTCTACCGATGAGTCCACATAACGTGCAGTACCGGTACTGCTGACTTCCTCGCCCAGTACATGCCAAGGTTCAATCGCAAAGCGCAATTCCATGTCGATACCGTCAACCAAGGTATTACCGTAGCGGGGAAAGCGGAATTCGAAAAACGGTTCTAACCATTCCAGCTCAAAACCATAACCTGCCCGCTGCAAGTCTTTAGTTACCTGTTTCATATCTTCACGGACATAATGGGGTAGCATGAACCGGTCATGTAACTCAGTCCCCCACCTTACTAAATCGTGTTTATAGGGTTCACGCCAGAACCAGGCAATCAATGCCCGCAATAACAGCGTTTGCACCAATGACATGCGGGCATGGGGCGGCATTTCAAAGGATCTCAATTCGAGAATACCGAGCCTTCCGGTCGAACTATCAGGCGAGTAGAGCTTATCAATACAGAACTCTGAGCGATGTGTGTTGCCGGTTATATCCGTCAATAAATGCCGTAATAACCGGTCAACCAGCCAAGGCTCAGGGATTTCGCCTTCAGGTATTTGTTGAAAGGCGATTTCAAGTTCATAGAGTTTTTCATCCCTGCCTTCATCAACGCGCGGCGCTTGGCTGGTTGGTCCGATAAACATACCTGAAAACAAATACGACAAACTAGGGTGATGTTGCCAGTAAGTAATTAGGCTGCGTAATAAATCAGGGCGACGCAGCAAAGGGCTGTCGGTCGGCATTTCCGCACCCATGGTGATATGGTTGCCGCCGCCAGTACCCGTATGACGACCATCCTGCATAAATTTTTCGGTACCTAACCTAGTTTGGTGCGCCTGTTCATAAAGGATGGTAGTTTTTTCCACCAATTCTTGCCAAGTTTTAGATGGATGAATATTGACCTCTATAACACCGGGGTCAGGCGTAACCATTAATCGTTCTATGCGATAATCACGAGGCGGCTCGTAACCTTCCAGCACGACGGGCAGCGCCAAACTTTCGGCGGTGGCTTCAATAGCCGCGACCAGCTCAAGATAATGTTCCAGCAGAGTCAACGGGGGCATAAAGATATAAAGCCGGCCTTCCCGTGCTTCCACACAAAGCGCCGTATGAGGCACTTCAACTTCTGTAGCTAAGTTATCGCCCAAATCTTGTTCGATAATTTCTGGATGCTCCTTACCTTTAGTTTCAATGTGACTGTAACGGCGTGCTACCTCACCATGATAATCACCCAGTTCCGGTAAATCTTCAAACAGGCTTTGTGGTTCCTGATTATCATGTTTATCAGATGCCACCCAAGGCAAGCTCGCTAAGGGTAAACGCATACCCATCGGCGAATTACCTGGAATCAAGAACATCGCTTCGCGTCGAAAATTCCAGCGGCCGCTTTTCCAGCATTGTCCGTGCCAGTTCCACTTGATCGGTAAAGCAAATCCTGCGGGCTGATCTAAACCGGTATCCAATAGTTTGGTTAAGGTCTTACGTTCAATAGAGTCTTTGAGCTTGCTTTTTAAAGGGTTGATATTCTCGGGTAAAGTACCTTCTTGCCAGAGATAATAAAAACTATCTTCAAAAGCAGTACTTATATATCGGGATTGAATACCCAAACGACGACTCAGTTGCTGAATAAATTTTTGCGCCTGTTTTACCGTATGGCCATAATCCTTGGTAATGTCGGTAAGCAATGTTGGGTTACGCCATATCGAAGATCCATCTTTACGCCAAAAAATACCATATTGCCAACGTGGTAAAGGCTCACCTGGATACCATTTGCCTTGACCGTAATGCAACATAGCCCCCTTTGCAAACACATCACGCAAACGAATGGTCAATTGTTGTGCGCGTTCACGCTTATTTGCACCATCAGCGTGCGTGTTCCATTCATCGCCCTCCATATCATCGACCGAGACAAAGGTAGGTTCACCCCCCATAGTCAGCCGGACATCGTCTTCTATAAATTGTTTATCCACAGCCTGACCCAAGGCATCAATGTGATACCACTGTTCATCGGTATAGGGTTTAGTGACACGCGGGTCTTCGCGCAAGCGTTCCACGGTATTGCTAAATTCAAATTCCACTTCACACTTGTCAGTGCCGCCGGTTACGGGTGCGGCACTGGCCGGATCGGGCGTACAAGCTAGCGGAATATGCCCTTCGCCCGCCAATAATCCGGAGGTGGGATCAAGCCCTATCCAGCCAGCGCCTGGGATATACACTTCCGTCCATGCATGTAAATCGGTGAAATCGTGCTCAGGGCCTGATGGCCCGTCCAATGATTTTATATCAGCAGTAAGCTGAACCAGATAACCGGATACAAAACGAGCGGCCAGCCCAAGATGACGGAGCGTCTGCACCAGTAACCATGCCGAATCCCGGCATGAACCACTGCGTTTTTCCAGCGTATCTTCACAGCTTTGGATGCCGACTTCCATGCGAATGTTATAGCTAAGCGCTCCAAAAACGGTGCGATTAATATCGACTAAAAAATCATTGATGGATCGTTTGCTGATATCGAAATCTTTTACCCATTTTTTTAATAACGGGCCTTTTTCAGCTATTTCCAAATAGGGCTGCAGTTCTTTGAGGGTTAGTGAATCGTAGTTAAATGGATAGTTCTCTGCATAATCCTCAACAAAAAAATCAAAGGGATTGATCACCGTCATATCGGCGATGACCTCAACCTCAACGCTAAGTTTACGGCATTTTTCAGGAAACACCACGCGTGCAAGAATGTTGCCAAAAGGGTCTTGTTGCCAATTGATAAAATGATTTTTCGGCTCAATACGCAAAGTATAAGCCTTGATGGGCGTCCTACTGTGTACCGCAGGACGTAATCGAAATACATGTGGCAATAAAGTTACAGGCCTATCGAAGCTGTATATGGTTTTGTGGCGAATGGCGACACGAATGGTCATTATTTTAATCCTAGTTACTCGGTGGCTTTTGTAACGACAAAGTTATTTTGCGAATCCGCAAGTAATAATACTTAAGCACAAAACGTTCCATGTTGTGTTTTCAATTCAAAAACAACAACTGTATCTGAATGGTAACTGAAATTGGTCTTTAATCTACCCAAAAGTTTACGAGACAGCGCAGCATAATTTATATCATGAACTAAGAGCCCTGGTTACTTGGCTTTTAATATTTGGTATCTAGAAAAGATATTTTTACTTCATGATCTTGCCCTGAATTTACGGACACCCCACTAAGCGACTTCTTTATTTTTCATTTTCTTCAAACGCAACCTGGCTGAAATATCCCAATTTTGACTGAAGCCGTTTTCGATTGTAATACACCTCAATATAATCGAACACCTAATACTTACCGTTACGTTCAGCACATTCTAGAGCTTGCTCTTTAAACTGAGCACTATATATTTTAAGAGAATTTGAAAGGCTACCGAATCAAACTGGAAAATGGCAGAAATGCACTGGTTAGGTGCAATAAATTTTAGTTGCTTTTTTCGCAAGTAGAAAATAGCGCGTTTAATGCGAGTAGGGCGTTTTGATGCGAACCATCACCTAACTAATTACGCTACGGTGTGTTCCTGACAGATTCTTTCGCTATCGCTGTTGGTAAGTGGTTCTTTGGTTAGGCCACAGACGAAGCCGTTAGCAGTTGTAGTAAAATAAAGGCAGGTTTTGCATAAGCCAAACGATAGTGACTGGTTGGCTTTTTGTAATGCCATTAGGGTGTTGGCAAAAACCGTTTCATAATCCAAGGCATCATCATGTTTTAGTAAGGTGGCCGCTTGGTTAAATAATTCCATCGGTTTAGCTTGTTCTAGAATGGCGCTGCCTTCGGGCAATAACCCAAGATGAACTACGCGGCGATCTTTTGTATCCGCAATTTTTTTGAGAAAACCTTTTTTTTCCAATAATGACAAGGTTTGAGAAACCGTGCCCCGCGTCATTCCAAGATAATTGGTGAGTGCTGCGGGGGTATCGCTGTATTTATTACAACGAGATACATAATTTAAGGCTTGCAAGTGAACGGCTTGCAAGCCTAATAAAGTGCATTTTTTTCGCTCTTCCGAACGTAATAAGGCCGTCATCCGTTCAATCAAATCAAATACACAGACTTTTTCCATAACGTTTATGGATTAAAAACTAATAAGTTAGAGGAGCTTCCTATCATTAAGACCCACCATCCCAAGATGCCTTTGCAGGTTTCATTAGTATTTTAGCTTCTTCCACAAACTTGATGGCAGCATCAAAATCACCTGTTTTAGCTGCTTTTTTCGCAGACCTTAGCTTAGGCCTAAAGCGGTCGATTGCCATTGAATTATCCCTTCTTTGCGCTTCCGAAAGTTTTAGGGCGGAATCAGCTAACTCAATAAAAGCTTCTTTATTCGCTTTTTTGGCCATTTCAAGCATATCGTCAGAAAGCGATATCACTAAGGAAAAATCTTCCTCTACTGTGGAACCCGCAGCATGGGCATTACCCAAAAAGGACAATGATAAAAAAAACACCGCACCTAACTTAATACAATTCATTTTTGCACTCTATTTATTGTTAATAATTTATTGAAAAAAAGCCGCATAACTCTTTGCCTCGAATTTTGGCATTGCACCATAAACCTGTTGTTATATGGATTGATACATAAGCTTTTAGCTGCCAATTTTTTTCATGGCTATCGTGTTCTTACGGCTTCTGTACGTTTTTACGGAAACAATGTAAAAAAGGCTATTTCACGCTTATTTTCAGCGCGTATCAGTCACCAATTATTAGTCTCGGAACTCGGAAAAGACATAATCTTTGGCCTTTTGCGGTTCATGGCAGCCAAAGCAGGATTTCCCGCCGTCTTTGACCAGGCGTTCAGTTTTGCTGTTACCCGCAAAGCCTTCAAATCCCCAGCCACCAGTCGATGCGTATTTGGTTGAATCCTTGTACATAACGCCAACGAGCTTACGTTCCCCTTCCTGGATGGTTTTGTCCTTTTCCTCATACTTTAAAAGGTCAAACACCAGTACAGAACCGTCAGCATAAGTTCCGGTTTTTAAGCCTTTTGCTGCCTTGCCATTGGCATAGACATGATGGATACCTTGGAAAGGATCTGCTAAGGCATGTCCTGGTTGTATCAGCATCGATTTGGCGTGCAACCAATTCCTGTAACCTTCAGGAAAAGGTACGCCATCGTTCCCTGCGTAACTGAATGAAGTCATAACACATAACAATCCGGTAATGATGATCGAAGTTTTTGTTCTCATAATTTTATCTCCGGGTAGTAAAAAAATCAGCACCAATAGTTTTGAATCAAAACTATAGGTGTATTTTTAATACTATTCCTGGAACTTGTCAATATAGTTTTTATTCGATACCAAATAAATCGTGCAGCTAGTGCTTTCTTTAGCAGTCAAGGACTTGTCGTTAGTTATAATTCAATCTTGTATATAGACAAATAGCCACCCCAATGGCTTTGATAAACCAAATTTAAACCTTCTGGAGGTTTTTTGAGGGAATCAACAAAAGGTAACAACCGTACAAGTAGAGAATTTTTTTCTCGTACAGATGCTTTGGGTGTCGCCCAAACATGATAGTGAAGACCTTCTTTTTGCACTAGATAATTACCATCACCTTCTTCAGCAGCCCATTGTTTGATCTGGGCAATATCACTATGCAGGTTATCATGCGCTTGGACAGCTTTTGAGTTAAATAATAACGATGTGCCGCCATAGTCCACCATTTCACCCAGACGCATTAACAGGTCATTGGTGACGAGCACATAGATTGGCCGGGATTTGCCAAAAAACTTCCGCATTTCCACTAAGGCCTTGTCGCTGTCCATAGTCAGCCAATGTGCCATGTTGGATAATTGTCCGCGCTCTGAATCTGAGGCTAACAACAAGTTGTCCTGCAGACTTTTCCACGTTGGGCTAATGAAGGTTTCCGACGATGGTTTGCTGACCCAGGCCTCACGTCCGCTCAAAAAATGGAGGCGCTGGCCATCATCCCACCAGCTCAATATCAGTGCGTCTTTTGGCGTATTTTGGCTGATGGCTCTTCCTGCTTCTTGCCAAATAGTTTGCCGCAGGTCAGTAGGGTTTGATAACGTGGTACTCTCTTGTTTGGCCTTAGGAAAAAGCACAGCACGGTGTTGTTGGTTTTGGGCATCCTTATAATGTGCCAACAAAAGACTGAAGGCATCCTTGCCATTCCGTTGAAAAATATAGTTATCGACGGAGTCTACTGTAAAAGCCCCCTGTAGTTCAGATGTTTGCCCTTGGAGAAGCTTGAAGTTCAGTTCTGCTGGACTTGTTTGTCGAGTATCTCCGTCATTAAAAAAAATAATCTTGATTTGTTGAAATAACATCACGCTGCCGGTGAAAAGCAGTGCTCCACATACCAATAACAATACCGCTTTTTTGGGATTCCAAGTCACAATGCTAGTTGTCTTCTTGCTTAGACTTAAGAACAAGGTAACCAACAAACAACCCTAAGATGACCAAAATTAACCCTGCCAATATCGACCCAAAATCCATCTTGTGGCCGCTTTCAATAGCTGTAGCGGCTTTCGCATCTGATTTATTTCTTGCTGACTCTCGCAACTTGGTGTCTTCATCCATAATTTCGGCATAATCGCGCATGAGCGAAGACCAGCCTTCGGTATAGGTATAGCCACCGGGATTCGCATGGAAAATCCCTTTGTAATGCTTGATCAAATCATGCTCCCACATGTCCGCATAAATCCGTTCGACTCGACTGGGGTTATTGCCTTTCGCCCAGAACAATTGGAAAAAGCCGCCCGCATCATCTTTTTCAGGCGCGGGCGGTGCTGGACGATTGGTATTTTGTCCCGTAAGTAAACCGTCCTTATAGAGCGCTTTGATAACGCTTTTGGCTTCCTGCTCCACCTTTAGGCCCTGGATAGTGCCTTTGTCGGCGGTATCCAAATAGGCTTTGGCAAAACTTTCCGAATGACACAAGGTGCAAGTTTGTACCCAGGCTTTTTTGCGATCTTCAAACCAAGGATGATTAAGGTTATCCGCAATGGCCGGAGTCGGGTTAAATGCCCAGCGGACTTTCCGTACCAGATTATGGGAATACTCACCATGAAATTCAAAATGGCAAAGCTGACAAGTCGGCGCGGTATAGCCACCCTTGGTGATGGCATCTTTCAAGGGCACTTCAAAATTCCACTCCTTTTTACCCATGGTCAGGAACTGCGTGCCGTGCTTGGACAGCATAAAGTTCTCAAATTCATTATGGTCAGCGCCATTGTGGCAGGTCGAACACGCTTCCGGTTGCCTTGCTTCGGCAACGGAGAAAGTATGCCGGGTATGGCAGCCATCGCATTTGTTTTGCTGGTAGTGGCAAGAATCGCAGCCTTGCGCGACTTCCCGTTCCGGCATCGCCGCCCATACCGCATTTTCAACATTGGCCTGCCAATCAACCGCATGGGAAGGATGACCTTTGTCCCATTGCTTTTGCGGCCACGTTTGCTCCTTCTCGGACTCCGCCTCGGCAAACTCATCCTGATGGCAAGTGCCACAGGCGGCGCGGTCAGGCATCATTAAGTTTTTAGCATGGTCAATGGTGAGCTTGCCTAGTCCGCCGTGACAATCGATGCAGCCCACTTGCTCCAGTTGTTTACCGTCTTCCAATAAACCCAGTTTATGCAAATTGTTTTCAACCTCGGTTAACTTGGCTTTTTTATAAGCACGCACATCGCTGTCAGGTAAATTACGGATGGCGGACAAATTGCTGTGGACACTTTTTTTCCAGGCATGGTAAGCACCTGGCGTGGTTGCCTCATGGCAACCCACACAATTTTCCTGGCTGAATTCGCCTTGAATTGTTTTCGGTGGGGTATAGAAATCCTTCGGGTTCCAGTATTTTTGGATCGGGATCGGTTGCCAATGCTCGCCGTGGCTGCCTTTGCCCGGATGGGTGTCGTAGTAATTTTTTTTGACTTGTGCGAAATCAGGCTTTTCTGCCAGGGCAACTTGCCAATTTAGGCAGAGCAGTAGTGTAGCAAGTAGATAAAGTAATGTGGTTTTCATAGCTTCCCCCGGACAATTAATCAAGCCAAACCTATTATATCGAATCAAAACTACAAGAGATAGCTTAAATTTGTAAGTCATGATTAAGATTGATTCCAGAGACTACTGCAATTACTGAAAACACCCAATTGCCATGTCATTTGCTTATGATTTTAAAACAGCACACACCACTACCTTTTGCCATACATTCCGTAAGTTCAACATCTTTTTCCAGTAAAGCAGTCATAAGGGCTATGTCAAACTTACAGATCTCATTATGCTTTTGCGCCAAATCATGGAATATGCAGTTGTAGGCTTTAATCGTTGTTGAGTCATGGTCAATTGAACCAGCCTTATTGCTTGTCTTAAAACCCAAATCGTCCATTATTTTCAATAATTCTTCGCGGCGCTCGTCTGGCTTTTTCCCTGTAAAACGATAAGTGTAACTTTGTGACAAGCTATCACCCAACTTATACATGTAGCGTTGAAAGGCTTCGTGGCCTATTTCGTTTTTCAGGTCAGTCAACATAAGCTTAGAAAACCAGGCATATTGCTTTGGAAAACTGTTGATGCCTGCTTCGGTCAAAATGTAACGTCGCACAGGACGACCTGCTGTTTTATTTAGCTCACCCGCCTGAAGATAACCTTCTAATTCCAGCACGGAAATATGTTGCTGTACCGCATTACGTGAAATGTTCAATGCCTTGGCAATTTCATCTATGCAAAGGCCTTCTTTATGTTCAAGCAGCAGCTCTAAAATTTGGCGTTGACGTGAGCCTATTTGATCAGCCATATAAGTTCCTTTCGAAAATTAATCTTTAACATAACAGCAATAAAGAAAACAGTCTGTGAAATATTACCTATTATATATCTTTTAACATATTTTTATTGTATATATTATATTTATTCGCTATAATTTTCCTGCCCTTTAGACAGGTTGACGGCATCTAGAATAACGCTACTGAAATAGCACACAAACCATATTTTCAACACAGGAAAAATCTATGAGCAATACACTTTACGAAAGAATCGGCGGTGAAGCGGCGGTTAATGCAGCGGTTGAACTTTTTTACCGAAAAGTTTTGAACGATTATCGTATCAACCGTTTTTTTGACAACACCGACATGGACAAACAACTCGCCAAGCAAAAAGCGTTCTTTACCATGGCGTTCGGTGGGCCAAATAGTTACACAGGTCAGGATATGCGAAATGCCCATGCCAATCTGGTTAAGACAGGACTAAATGAAGATCATTTTAATGCAGTCATGGAACACTTAGGGGCTACTCTCGTTGAATTAAACGTACCTGGAAACCTGATTGCTGAAGCAGCCGCTATCGCCGAAAGCACACGGAAAGATGTTTTAGGTAAATAACCAATTCTTCACGTTAACCAGCCACAAGGGCGATCAATATGTTTCGCCCTTGTGTTCTACTATCCCAGGCACACATTATGTATACATTAACGATTGATCAAAATAAATATGTTTGCCAATTCGGAGATTCAGTACTCGATGCTCTGTTGCGGGAAAATATTAATCTGTCCTTTGCCTGTAAAAAAGGGACATGCCATAGTTGCATGATACGCAGCGCCGATGTAACACCACCTACAAGCAGCCCAATCCGGGTTAAAGAACACCTTAATAAATCAGAATTACTTTCTTGCCTGCCAGTGTTACCCTGAGCAGGATATGCACTTAAAGCTTCCCGATCAATCTGATTTTTATCGAATGGGGACAGTGGTTGTCAATGAATTGCTCAACAGGAATACAATTTTATTGGTCATCGCGTTTGAAGATGCCTTTGAATTTAATGCCGGACAGTTTGTAAATTTGCAGCGCAGTGATGGTTTGACACGGAGCTATTCAATAGCCAACATTCCGCAGCAATCGAATACATTAGAATTTCATATCCGCCGATTGCCCGGCGGTAAATTCAGTGAATGGTTACACGATGAAGTCAGCGTTGGTGATTCCATCGCCGTCTCAGAACCGCGCGGGCATTGTTTTTATCTGCCCGAACGACATGACCAAGGCATATTGCTCGTTGGGACAGGCACTGGTTTGGCACCCTGGCAGGGATACTGACTGATGCGTTGGCTAATGGGCATTCCGGGCCTATCCATCTGTTTCATGGTAGCCGTGAACTGGAAGACTTATACCGGATTAACGAAATGCGCCAACTTGCCGAACAGCATTCAAACTTTCATTACACCCCATGTTTATCTGGCAGCGTGGTACCTGATGGTTTTACAGCGGGTCGAGTGAATGATGTTGTGTTCTCGCAGCTTCCCGATTTGAAAAGCTGGCGAATATTTCTCTGCGGTCATCCAGAGATGGTCAGCCAAATGAAAAAACAGACTTTTCTCAAAGGTGCCGCAATAGCCGATATTTATACCGATGCTTTTGTTATTTCACCAAATTAAGCAATCAGTTGAACACGGTAACCAATGAATATTAATAGGTTTTTTCATGCCATACCCACTGACCCAATAAATCTTAGTTTCAAAGGAAAACTACTTTCTGTCGTTTCGTGTTTCAGCACCATACTGGTGATTGCATTGCTATCGCAGCAATTTACCCTGCCCGCCGCCTATCCGATGCTCGTCGCGTCGATGGGTGCTTCAGCAGTTATTGTATTTATTATCCCCAACAGCCCACTTGCACAACCTTGGCCGCTGGTCGGTGGGCAACTGGTATCAGCTGTTATCGGCATTGGCTGTTCCCAGATCGATTCCCAACACAGCTTTTGCATCAGCGATTGCCGTGGGTGGCAGCGTCCTTGCTATGCTGTCACTGCGCTGCCTCCATCCCCCAGGAGCCGCAACGGCACTTGCACCGATCTTGTCACACGATTCAATCACATCATTAAGCTATGGTTTTGTATTAATGCCGGTGGGCTTAAATGTAGGCATCATGCTGGTTATGGCGATTGCGATCAACCGCTGGCTGTTACACCATGAATACCCTATCGAGACTCGAAAATCTTATCAAGAAAATAGCAATCGCGAATTTATTGTTGAACCCGCACATCAAACTGGTGTTTCTGAGCAAGACGTTGAACAGGCACTACAGAAAATGGATATGTTTATGGATGTCACCGCCGGTGATCTAAGTAAATTGCTTACTGATGTCCAAAAACAAAGTTTTAAACGGATCAGCGGCCATATTACCTGTGCGGACATTATGGTTACCGATGTGGTGGCTGTTGAATATGGCACAGACGTTGATGAAGCCTGGAAAATAATGCAGCGCAAAAACCTTAAAGCCTTACCGGTTATTGACAAATCCAGGCGTGTCATTGGCATTATTACTTGGCATGATTTTTTTAAATTCATAAACCTGAGTGCCAATGAAACTTTTCAGGAAAAATTTCTGGCTTTTATACGTCGTACACCCGATATCTCAACAGATAAACCAGAATCAGTCGGCCATATTATGACCTCCCCCGTTACCGTATTGACGGAAAACACACATATCGTCGAACTTATTACGCTAATGTCAAATCAAGGCCACAGGCAAATCCCGATAGCAAACAATGAAAATCGCTTGGTGGGTATGGTGTATCAGGCTAACTTGATTTCTGTTCTTTATAACGAACGACAAGAACTTGCCAAAAATCAGCCAATTACCGTATAGGATTAGCGTACACGGTTAAAAGTTACTCGGATAAAACTTTAGGGGATCATTCGTTTCTGCATATTTTGTAATGTTCCTTGAGGAAATTAAGATCAATTAAAAAACCAAGAATCTTTATCTATTAGGAATCACAACATGAAAATAAAGCCTATATCATGCGAGCTTCATGATTACCTTGAGATTGCTTGCTTGTACGAATACCACATAAAACTTACGCTAATAAACCATAAAACTATTGATGGCATTGCGCGAGATATAATAACCACAGATGAAAAACGTGAATTTTTAATAATCGATAATAAGGAGGCACAGAAAATAGAGCTAAATCAGCTTGGCAAAATGACAGTCTTAACTCCCAACGCCAAATTTTCAGAAGTCATTTTTGAAGTGACGCAATAGGTAAGTGTAGATAGACGATATTTTTTACGCCATATTCATATTGCTGGGCAATAACAATATTAGATCATTCTCGCCATCTATGAACACCCGGGAGACTATGTCTATATCGGCGACCCGCTTTATTAGCACCTAACCTCGTACAACCGTCAACCGTACCAATTATTGAAGTAAGCTTGATCGCTATTCCCAAATTTTGATACTGTATTTCCATTGCAATTATTGAATGCTTAAGTCGCTCAACCCCTACGCCAGGCATGGAAACGCCCCACCCAACGCAGCAAAGCTTCCGGCGCATGCTTGCGCTTCCATACGCCAGCTACATATTTATTAGCTTCAGCCAAGGTCGGATAGATATGGATTGTCCCCAAAATTTTGTTTAAGCCAATGCCATACTTCATTGCCAACACGAATTCGGCGATCAAGTCACCGGCATGTTCACCAACGATGGTGACCCCCAGGATTCTATCCTTGCCCGGAGGGGTCAAAACTTTAACAAACCCATGCGCCTCGCTGTCGGCAATCGCCCGGTCAAGGTCGTCAAGGTGATAAGTTGCTACTTCATAAGGAATGCCTTGTTCCTTGGCTTCTTGCTCGTTTATACCCACCCGCGCCACCTCCGGGTCGGTGAAGGTTGACCACGGTATCACAGAATAATCGGTGCGGAATTTCTTAAATTTTCCGAACAAGGCATTGACAGCGGCATACCAAGCTTGGTACGCGGCGGTATGGGTAAATTGGTACGGTCCTGCAACATCGCCGACGGCGTAGATATTCGGGTAATTGGTTTCCTGAAAGCCATTGGTCGCAATGGTCTTTCGTGGCGATAATTCAATGCCCAATTCGTCTACGCCATAGCCTTTAATATTGGCACTGCGGCCAATGGCAAACAACACCTGGTCGAACGGGATTTTGACTGGCTGGCCTTTATATTCCGCGACAAGGATTTTTTCGCCGTTTTCGACAATAAATTCCTTGCCGGTGTGTTCCATACGTAAATCAACCCCTTCCTCCCTGAACCTTTTCATGACCGCTTCGGACACGTCAGGGTCTTCACGCATTAACAATCTTGAAACCATTTCCACCTGCGTGACTTTGCTCCCTAGCCGCGCAAAACATTGCGCTAGCTCACTGCCGATAGGCCCGCCGCCCAACACAAGTAAGCGTTTTGGCAATATACGCAATTGCCAGATATTGTCCGAGGTAAGCGGCTCAATTTTATCGATACCTGGTATTGGTGGAATAAAAGGATGTGCTCCAGCGGCAATGACAATGGATCGGGTAGTAAGCATTTTAACGCTGCTAGCCGTTTTGACCTCGACTTCCCAAGGTGAGATTATTTTTGCTTCGCCAATCACGACATCAACGCCGAGTTCAGTGTAACGTTCTATCGAATCATGCGGTTCGATGGCTTTGATAACGGCTTGTACCCGTTCCATTACATCGGCAAAATCAAAAGTAGCACTGGCCTGTTTGATGCCGAATTCTTTTGACCGCTTTAAGTGTGACAGCCACTTAGCAGAACGGATCAGTGCCTTGGATGGTACACAACCTGTATTCAGACAGTCGCCACCCATCTTATGCTTTTCAATCAACGTGACTTTAGCTTTGACCGCTGCGGCGATATAAGAAGTAACCAATCCGCCGGAACCCGCACCAATGACTATCAGGTTGTTGTCAAACTGTTTAGGTTTATGCCATTGGCGTTGTTCCTTCATAACTTAATAATTTCTACAATTTTTTTAGCCAGCAGAGGAAATAAGCCTAAAAATGCGAATGAACCCACCAAGGCCGGCGACAAAATCCCGGACAGCGATTCGATTTTTGCCAACTGAGTACCTGCATTGACGTAAACCAAGGTGCCCGCAAGCATCCCTACTTGGCTGACCCAATAAAATGTACGGGTCTTTAGCGTTGTCAAACCCATCGCCAAGTTAATCATAAAAAATGGAAAAAGTGGAACCAGGCGCAGCGTAAACAAATAGAATGCACCGTCTCGGTTAATGCCTTCATCAAACACTTGTAAGTGTACGCCAAACCTTGATTTAACTGCATCCCTAAACAAAAAGCGTGCAGCTAAAAACGCCAGCGTCGCGCCAATAGTCGAGGCAAAAGAGACGATCACCGTACCCCATAAAAGACCAAAAATCGCACCTCCGGCCAGCGTCAGCACTGTTGCACCGGGCAATGACAAACCAGCGACTGCGACATAGACCAGTCCATAAATGACTACAGTTAAAATCGGATGGGCGCTGTGGTAGGATTCGATCTTTGTTTGTTGCGACTTCAAGGCATCCAGTGTCAGGTAGTGTTGAAGATCGAAACTAAAAAAAACAACAATCAAAACTCCGATCACTAGCAGCAATATAATCTTTGATATTTTCATACTGGCCTACCTTTTAGTAAATTATAATGATGCAAGTAGATCTCCTGATATTATAAATTTGTCTCCATAGATATCCGTTTTATTAGACCATTACCCTGTACAAATGTTATATTTTCCAAAAATAAAACGAAAAATAATTCCCCAATAGGGGCAGATAAAATGTCCGTCCAATATAAAACCTTAAGATCAGTTACTCAAAATCAAACCTATCTGGCAACCAGCCGTTTTTGACGCAATCCCGAAAACACCATGCCGGTGTGGTTTCGGTTTTATAGCTCCAAAAAAACCAGCCTAAATATTTTTCGTACGTTGCCAGTTGTGCGGATGCATAAGCACGGTAGGCCACATCCATCTGAAATTTGTCCATGCGATCTAGTGCATGGTTATACGGGCCTTCCGCCCATAATGAAACGACTTTTAAATCTAGCCCCAAGCTCCATTCCCCGACATAAGTCCACTGATCCATTTCCTGAATGATGGCATCAGCTTCTTGTTTCCAGTCTACAACGGTTTTTGTGACATGCTGGTAAATATCGGCATCTATATCTTCCCTTACGAAACATTGGTAGCGATGAATATCGAACACTACATTGTCAAATTCTGGTTCTTTCATAAACCCTAAATACTCCCGGTAAGAACGGAAACCGTCATGAAAGACAACAGCCGTATCTTCTGGCTTGCAGTATTGGCGGATACGATGATAACCATCGGTGTTGTATTTTTTTAACAGGTTGGTGTCCACATCCCAACGCGGCTCATTCAATACTTCAATTCCATGCAACGCAGACCGTCCATTGTAACGTTGTGCCAATTGCTCCAACACCCATAAAGAATGATTGATAAAAACCTCATCCGTATGCCATTCACAGACATCTTTGATGCCACCGTTATCGAAACCGTTTTGGCAACCGGGTGCTGCATGTAAATCGAGGATGATAGCCAAACCCAAATCTTCTGCCCACTGAAACGCCTGGTCAAGAATATCTATACCGCCCACAACAAACGGATGTTGATATTCGCCATAAGTCCTGTGATATGGGTAATCTGCACCAAAAATCCAATGACCTATCGGAATACGTACGGCATTGATGCCAACATCCGCAAGCCAGACGAAATCATCACGGGCAATAAAGGTTTGCCAATGATGCTTTAGCCTCGTTTCTGCCGCACCACCTAATTCCACGCAATAAGTGGTCTCATCATTTGCGTTGAGTCCTTCAAATACGCTAGGGGTCATCCATTTTTCAAGCACCAACCATCCTCCAAGATTGACACCGCGTAACTTTTTGCCTTTGTTAGATAAAGATTGAATCATGGCTCTAAGTTCCTTTAATTAAATTTAAATTATGGACATACAACAAATAAGGCTAAATCATCAATTTACGCTGATGAAACGCTGCTGCTGTTGGCTGATTTGTAATGCTTATAATTGCTACATTTGGCAATTCTTTCTCGAGTAGCTCAAGCATTTGCGTTTCCCCTTCCGGAGTGAGCGAATCCAGGGCTTCTTGAATAAAGATCCATTTAGGACGGTAGAGCAAAACACGAACCAAGCCTAAACGCTGCTGTTGTTCCCTAGATAACAACTTATCCCAGGATTCAACCTGGTCGAGCTGCTTAGTCAAATCTTTAAGCCCTATCTGTTTTAACAATTTTTCCAGATCGGATCGTTTGAACTCATTGGCAGCTTTGGGATAACAAATGGCGGCATAAAGCGACCCTGTGGGCAAGTAAGGTCGAGGCGACATGAAGAATAAGCGTTCGTTCTCTGGGACTTGAATATGTCCCGTACCCCACGGCCACAAACCGGATATTGCTTGAAACAGCTTAGCGCCAGTGCTGGATTGTCCCGAAATCAGCACGTGCTCACCCGCTTTAATCTCGGTATTGATAGTCGATGAAATGGTCTGCCCTTCTAAATTGGCGATACTACAATTTTCAAACTTTATCAATCCCTTCTCTCCCTTACCAACACAAATCTGATGGGAATTGAGGCAAGATATATCATTTTCCAATTCATCAAGCGCTTTGACCAGACCCAACACCCGCTCAACAGAAGCACGCCAACTAGCGATTCCTGGTATGTTATTGACCGGCCAAGAAAGCGCTGAAACCAACTGTTGAAACGCCTGGACAGATTGCATCAAAGTTCCAAGGCTAATGGCTCCTACGATATACCGGGGTGCGGCAACTAAAAGCGGCAATCCCATCGATGCAACTGAATAACCGGATGTAAATATCTGAATTTGTTTCCAGGCATCCGTTTGTTGCTGGTATGTATCAATAATTGCTTGAAATGAATTTTTAAATCGCTTTTGTTCATTGTCTTCACCATGAATTACTGCGATGGATTGTGAATGTTCCTGTGCTTTTATCAGGCTGTAGCGGTAATTAGCTTCTTTACTTTGTCGCGCATTGGTTGCCGCAGTAAGCGGTTTACCCATCCACCATCCCAGTACTGATGCACAAATTGAATAAATTATAGAAATCCAAACCAAATAACCAGCGATAGAAAAAGAAAATAGGCCCAAGTCGATCACGACCGTACCTGATAATTGCCAGAGAATTTCAGTAAAACTACCCAGTAACAAAACACTGTAAAAAAGAGAATGCCCCAATGCAATGGCATCTTCCGTTGCTATACGAATATCTTCAGCTATGCGTTCATCTGGATTGTCATGATTATCTTTTGCCATGAAAACAACCTGATAATGGCGGCCTTTATACATCCACTTAGAAATCACTTTCTCGGTAAGCCACAAGCGCCAACCGATTAACAAACGCCTTTTATAAATAAGGTGCGCTGTTGTGGTCGTGATGCTGGCAACAAAAATCAGGATTAGGGCACTTATCAAAGTGATTATGCCGGACATTGAACGCTGTTCGATGGCATCGAAAAGAGCAGCATTCCAATCCGTAATCAATACGGCCATAACGATTTGCATTACAGTCAGAACGATAAGCAGTATGGTATCTTTACGGATTGCACACTTATTTTCAGAATTCCAAAAAGGCCCCGCCAATTTTATAAACTGAATTAAAAATCCATGTTGATTTTGCATTGGATCATCCTCTATCGAAAAAATGCAGCAATGAGAATTCAAACATCTTAGTTTGCATACTTAACCTATATCGTATTATTGTTAATAATAGCTTACCGTTTTACTGCCAAATTGAATACAACAATATCGACCAGAAACCTAACTATGCTGCTAACAAAGACACCAACAAAAATCTTGAACATTGCCCACAGGGGAGCTAGGGCATTTGCGCCCGAAAACACCCTTGTAGCGTTTGGCAAAGCCAAATCTTTAGGATGCGAGATGTTTGAGATGGACGTACGAATGACCAAAGATGATGAAGTTGTTGTGCATCATGACGAGCAGCTCACGCGCTGCACGGATGCCAAAACCAAATTTCCAGGCCGCAGCAGTTATAAAGTTTCTGATTTCAACCTGGAGGAGATTAGCCGACTGGATGCCGGTAGCTGGTATCTCGAGCAATTGGAACTTCCAAGTGCAGAACGGCAACCTTTTCTGCAAAGCCTGACAGATACTGAAATAGCTGAATATATTAGCCCATGCGAACGCTCTCTATATGGTTCTGGTAGCATCAACATACCGACGCTTGCCGAGACTTTATGTTTAGCTAAAGAGTTGGTTTTAATGGTTAATATAGAGCTCAAATCCCAACCAGATACTGATAAGAGGCTAGTTACTGCAGTAATTAAAGCCGTGCAAATGATGAAAATGGAAAATCAAATACTGATTTCTTCGTTTGAACATGAGTTGTTAAAGCAGGTGCGGCAGCAAACCAAAAAAATTTCCACAGCCGTTCTTACAGGCAGTCCTATTAAAGCCCCTCTTACTTATTTGAGAAAACTTAAGGTAGATACTTACAACATCGGTTGCTACCAAGATTATAAGCGAAATGGATTTAACGACATTCTCGGCAAGCACTATCTCAACCACATTGATAAAATACGTAAAGCCGGTTTGAGCGTAAATATCTGGACCTGTAACGATCCAGATGAAATGTCGAATTTAATTGCTACAGGGATAACTGGACTGATTTCCGATTACCCAAATCGAGTACGCGAGGAAATCATGAATTCCCACAAAAATAGAACTACTCCCACCAAATATTCCTGCAAAGTCAACTGACCTTGTCCCGCTCCTTTAAGGATAAACAATAATCTTTCGACAGAGGGATGATGAAACGAATACCCTTAGGTCTTTGCAACCAAGAAAGGCTATCCAATAAGTTGCTATATGAACCCCCTCATCCTGGCCTTCTCCCTCTGGAGAGGGTTTCAATGAGAACTTATTGGGATTGGTATTAAATGGGTTGCAGCAGTTTTTTTGTTATTTTTAACGCCCGCTTTAATACACTGATATATTTCATTGGATGCTAAGAAATCCACTGCGTTTTACAATATGTTACTTTATAGGCTTCGTTGAAATCTTGCTGAGCGGTGATGTGGAGGCTGCGGCCGGAATCGAACCGGCGTCTAAGGCTTTGCAGGCCTCTGCATAACCATTTTGCTACGCAGCCAATACCATTTATTGAATTAAAACTGAAATAAAAAAGCCGCGACATCGCGGCTTTTAATTTTTTGGAGCGGGAAACGAGATTCGAACTCGCGACCCCAACCTTGGCAAGGTTGTGCTCTACCACTGAGCTATTCCCGCACTTGATCTTAGCCCGTTAATTATAAATATTTTCGGTAAAGTGTCAACCTCTAATTGTTACTACTGAATATCAATTGCCAAAACCCAACCGTCTTTATCTTTACATTCGCCTTCTGTAACTTTGACTTTTACGAACATTTTTTTCTTTCCAGCAAAATCGGAAAACTCCATTACTTCAACAGGCGTTCCTTGAGCCATATGTTGGCAAACTGCATTTCTGTCTTCATCTTCACTATCATCGTATGCCGCTAAAGTACCTGGCACTGGAACTAAACGAATCTTGGCGCTAGGGTCAACAGTATTAGGGCTTTTCAATGAGTATTTTTGGCCAATAGCCAAGTCTTTAATGGTGGGGCCAGAAACGCTCTTAGATTCACCACCGCTCATCATGATGAAAAGTATAGGCAAAACCACTACCGCAAGAATGCCATAAAAAGCCTTTGGGTTATTTTCTCTTAATTTCATCATTGCAGCAATCTGATTGCCGACGGTAGTCTTCAACGAGTCTACAGTTTTATTCGCGTTTTCTTCTTCACTCATTTTTCATCCTCATGGTTTGTAGTTTTTTATTATGGAACTTTGCTCAAAACGTTATCGATTCTTTGCCACATGACTTCTGCTTTAACTGCTATATTGAAGTAAACTGCCTGAATAATCACCTTATTGATTGCCTAATAAGGCATTGCCTTGTTTGGCTCTTGTCTACTCAGTGAACCAACTTACCACGATGTAAAAACTTTTCAAGTGATTTGTGTGCAACCCATATGGAAATATGATTATGCTTTTGAAACTAAATAAAATCATAGCCTTTTTTGGGTTGTGGTTTATCGATTTTTGCGGCAACAATCCGTTGGCATTCAAACTGCCAGTACCCTAGGCCAACATTTTGCCTGCTTTTTAAAATAAGGTAAATATTCTCCTGATTCATAAGCATTTTGATCAGATCGCCTTCCTTTAACATAAAGTTATCAACCACAAGAAAGCTGACTTCATCAAATTGTTCATCATCATTATAAAACAAGCCCTTGCTGGCGGGACTTGTATCACCCATATTTGCCATCGTGTAATAAACTGAATAATAGTGCGTTGCCAAGAGATTCACGCCAAAACTTATTTTACCGCTCTGCTTGGATACTATTAGTTCGTTAATTACCGCTAAAGAACGCTTTTTCGCTGACTGATCTGCTTTTCTGAAACTGACCAAATTTCCAACTGACAATATGCCGGTATTCTTGAAAACACAAAATAACAATCGGTCAGATTCTGAATGAACCAGAATTTCCTGCTCAATGCTTCGCCAACGTCGCGGCTTGGTTCAGAACTTTGCAAACCATGGGCAGAAGCCATGCCTATAGCAAAGTATCGGTCTAGTCGATCACTAAAAACAGCTTCTTTCTGCAACTCAATCCCTGACCATCTTTGCTCAAGGTAATCAAGCAATTCAGCAGTTGGTTTTTCTTCATGATTTTTCAAATGCATTGAGGCAAAACGTGTTTCTGTCTGGCTAATAAATTTGTCCTTTTTTTCAAGCGCCTTGTATAAGCGTGTGAAATCTAAGTAAATTGTGGCTGAATTTCTCGCAGTGTTCATTTCAATTTGAGCAAAAGGCGGCTTGTCCTCATCAGTCATAACCGCATATTGCATAGCCTGCCCAGGTATTGCGTGGGCATTCAAATTAAATAGAGGGAATAAGTTTTCAATAAAGTTATAAACAAGGGGGATTTCTTTTTGCATTAAACCCGTTGGTCGACTGAGGCACAACAGTAGAACTTGGCGATAACATTCCTCTGGGGTGCTTGCTTTGTTTAGATGATTTGTAGGGTCGGGGACTTTTACGTCATCTTTTTTTAATTTTACGCTCAGCTTATAGAGCGAATGCAGGTCTATCCACACCCAATCAGGAATTGGCAACCCCATAATAAAGTGGCTTATGACAACACTGCTCAATCCTTTAATACAGCGCTGCAATGATAACGCCAGACTTTTGCCCTGAAACCAACTGACTTGACGATACGTGAGTTCTTTAAGGACGATCCAGTAGCCAATGGTGAATTCCCGTTCTATTGCAGCTAGGACTTGAAGAATTTTTAAATCATTTTCTTCTTTTGGAAAAGCTGTCCTTATCAACCTCGATCGAAGATAATCTTCCATAATAATGATTTTGGGGCGCATAAGCTCCAAGGCATCCAGACGTAACTGAAACGGCATTTTTAGCGTGTTAAAATCAACAACAAAATCTTGGATCAACCGTGTCGCCAAACCAGGGTTGGCAGTGGGAAGCTCAAAAAGCCATTGCTCCAACGCTTTTGGTTCGAATGATTTAAGCTTACCGGGCTGCGTTTCTTGTGCTGGAATAACAAGAAAAAATGAGTTTTTCACCTATCCACCGTATTGATTGTCGATCCTTATGATTTAGCCATCAAAACACCGATGCCTAGTTTTTTTCGAAATGTTTTCGTAGCTATGGATCATCCTGGCCCTCCTTTTCGGGTCATCATCCCTTTGGAAGGATTATAACCTAAGATTGCTAGCGTCATAAATACAATAAATGCGGCTAGTGTATACGCAAAGGCATGTTGATTAAACTGCCCGTACAGTGCAAATCGAATCAATTCAACGGCTTGGGAAAATGGGTTGTATTGTGCAAGTCGGTGCAATACGGCACTGGATTCCTTGATTTTCCATAAGGGATATAGCGCAGTGGACATAAAAAACATCGGAAAAATCACGAAATTCATTACACCTGCGAAATTTTCCAATTGCTTTATTAATGATGACAACAGCAACCCCAGCGCTCCTAGCATCAGACCCGATAAGATCAATGCCGGCAAAATAAATCCATAACCCAGCAATGGCGGACGGATTTCATAACACCAGGCAATACCCAGGAATACATAAACCTGTAAAACTGAAACTGCCGTGCCTGCCAACAATTTGGATAACAGCAAAAACCAACGCGGCAACGGACAGGTCAACAGAATACGCATACTGCCCATTTCGCGGTCATAAACCATTGAAAGCGAGCTTTGCATCCCATTAAATAACTGGATCATGCCGCACAACCCCGGCACGATATAGACTTCGTACAGGATGTAGGTTTCATAAGGCGGACTGATCGCCAACCCTAAGGCCGACCGAAATCCTGCTGCAAAAATAAACAACCAGACTAAAGGTCGTACCAACGCGGACACAAACCGTTCGCGTTGGGTAACAAAGCGCCAGGATTCCCGCCAGATAATACCCCACATGGCTCGCCAGTAATGCAGAATCTTCATCCTTGCACTCCTTGCGTCAACATATAAAAAGCGTCTTTGACCGTTGCAACACCAGTTTTTTGTAAGACTTCATCGACCGATCCAGTCGCCTTGATTTGGCCTTTGTGCAAAATAATGATGCAGTCATCCGGGTAAATTTCATCAATCAAATGACTAGCCCACAATACGGCAATATTTTCATCCTTAGCTAAACGATGTACATGTTCGACAATATCCTGACGACTAGGCACATCAAGACCTACCGTCGGTTCGTCCAGCAACAACAGGGAAGGTTTGTGTAGCAAAGCCCTGGCAATTTCAACCCGTCTTCTATGCCCGCCATTCAATTGGCGGATTTTCTCGAAACGTCGGTCATACATGTTAAGCCGTTCCAGTTCCTGCTGGATACGTTGCTTGGCAAGCTTACGCCCCATACCGTGCAAGGCCGCATGGTAACGCAGGTTTTGCATCACCGTCAGATCCATATCCAAGGTGGATTGCTGGAATACCACGCCCAATCTTGCCAAAGCTTTACTTGTTTGTTTTTTTATGTCGAACCCACATAGCTCGATTCGTCCACTCCGGGCATCGTATAGTCGGGTTATCAAGGCGAATAAAGTACTCTTCCCTGCCCCATTCGGACCTAACAATACCGTACAATCGCCCGATTGGATGCAAAACCCTACTTGATCTAGGGCTTTCTTGCCGCTGTAAGAAAAGCTCAAGTCCTCGATAGATAAGGCTATTTCTTGGCTGTTAGCTGATCGTAAAGGTTGACTCATGGCTTAACGGCAACACCCCAGGGATAATTACCTACTCCTAACGATTTAGTTACAGTTAGGTTATCGAGATCAATAATGGATATGTCGTTGCTTACTCCATTCGTCGTATATAAGCGTTTTTGGTCAGGTGAAAACGCCAGATTCCAGACTCGTTGCCCTACCAACAAATACTTTTCGACTTCGTAAGTTTTGGCATTTATCACGGCAACACGGTTGGCAGGCCCAAAGCTACATAACCACGTTTGTTTTCCTTATCGATAACCACGCCAACGGGCTGTATTTTTTCTTTGGTCACGCCCTGAATTTCAAAGGTAACGCGTTTTACAATCTGTTTTGTACCTGCATCCACAATCGACAAGCTGCTTGCCATCTCGGAAGTCGCCCAAGCAAATTTACTGTCCGGCGTAAACGTAACGGCTCGGGGACGCGCATCGACCAGCGTATTTTCGACAATTATGTTGGTTTTGGCATCAATCCAATGCAACATATTAGTCGTTTCAGACGCACTGACAACCCAACGGCTATCAGGGCTTACGGTAATACCTTCCGGCTCTACGCCCACTTGAATCTGCTTGATGACCTTTTTCTTGGCGATGTCCATCACCGTGACCCTGCTGTCATCTTCATTGGAGATATAGAGCGTGTCACCTTTAGGATTGAGCGCAAATGTTTCTGGATCGTCGCCAGAGGGCAATGTACCGATTTCCTTCAAGGTTTCAGTATCGATCATCTTGATGATATTGTCGTCGCTGGTGGCGATGTATATCACTTTATTGTCGGGACTAATGGCTATGCCCCTAGGACGCTGTCCGACTTCCACGGTTTTAACCAGTTCGCCTGCTATCGGATCGACAATCGCCAGGGCATTATCTTTTTCCAAGGTGACGAATACGGTTTCTGCTTGCGCGGAAGCCGCTAACATCCACAGAATGCCGCTTATAACCTGTTTATTCATTTCCCTTTACTCCATTGGCAGCCCGTTTCTGGTTGATCGTAGCCTAAGGTATCCAGCTCGGTTTTAGGATGCAAAAAGCCTTCAATCGGTGCGACCGCAACTAATGACCGAGGCGCCGCTAATAACACGGGCTGACGTAACTGATGATCCCAAGACCGAAATGATAAGGATGTGCCCTTATAACCTTGCAAAGCGAATTGGTCGCTTAACAAGTAATCCTTAATCAGCTTTAATTCATTGGATTTCGTACGGGTTGCCGCCTCACCAATCGCACGTACCGCCAAATAAGCACCATAATCCTGCTCCTCCATCCAACGGCTCGCCCTTTCTTTGAAGCGGTTTTGAATCTGCGTCGCGCCCCACTGTTCATGTGTCCTATGCCAAGATGTCGCTACCAAGCCTTGTGTACCGATCACAGGCCGAGGAATCCAAGTACGGTAATCCAGGTACTCACCAAACTGACCCTGCTCATCGGCGACAACCAATACGTCATAATCGTCATCAATCTGTGTAAAAACAGCAATATCGGCTTGGGCTGTACGCCGTGCATCATAGGTGTGATCCCAGATTTTTTCCTTGACTATCTTCATGTTGAATTTTTTGGCGGAGTGTTTTATGGCATCCGCATAAAGTCTATCTTCCTCAGTGTTGCCTATAACTAGAAACCACTTCGTCCAGCGTTTTTTCATCATGTACTGTGCGAGCGCATCAGTACGCATTGCTCGGCTAGGCAAAAGATGCAGAACATTAGTCCGGCATTCATTATTACGCAAGGCATCATCGACGGTCGCGGCATCAAAAAACAAAACATCCTTTGCCTCTGCTAAATCAGCAACCGTATTAGTCAAATTAGGCGTAAGATTGGTCACTACATAAGCATAGTTTTTTGCGATTTTATGGTTAACCGTCTCGGCCACATTCCCATCCACAGGCACAATAAATTTCTCCAAAGAGAATTGCTGTTTGGTGTATTGCCCAGTTGTATTATTGTCTTCAATCGCCAATTCGGCACCTAAAACACCTTTATTTTCGATAACGGGATCTAGATTAGATAACGCAGGATGTACTTTTTGCGTTTGTGTCAGGTAAGCGATTCTAACGGCTTGCTTACCTTTTGCAAATGAGGAGTTTGAAACAACTATCTGAAATAAAATGAAATAAATTAAACCTATTCGAGGTAATATCTTAGTCGATCGCATTTTCAAGGACAATATTAATTATTAAACGCCATTTATTCTAACGGATTGGAAAATTTTTTTTATTATATTCGCCTTGGTCTAAGTTCAACATTTGAAAAATATCACTTTAGGGTCAATACTTACCTTATATTTAGTTACAAAACGTCATATGATTCATGCCAAAGCCTACTAATCCAGTACACCCCCTTGACGAACATTGGTCTAAAAGTGGCGTACCTGCCCCATTCAAGATCAATAAACGCATGGGTATACGCTATATACGGAGTGATATAGGCGTTACCGTCCGCAAGGTTGGACTGTTTGATTTTAACATCGGCGCAAACAAAGGTAGTTCGGTAAAACTGGTTGACATCAGTAGTAGAGGTGTTCTTATTGCGGCTACCGTCAAATTGCCAGTTAACAAACAAGTGATCTTAACGATACGCTTTGCTGATTTCAAAGAATTCATACTTCTAGGCAGAGTTGTACGTAAATCAGAGGGGTCTGTTGTTTTGTACGGTATAAAATTTGATAGAACCAATAACAAATTAGCTGATAAATTATTGGCAACACAGCGTAGATTGTCATTTACGTAAAGAAGCATGTGCCTACCCACTCGCCTGAGAGATAAATAACCCAAAATGGCGAACTTTGTACTTAGCGACATTTATATCTATCCGATCAAGTCCTTGGCGGGGATTCGTATGTCAAGCTGGCCTGTAGAAAAAACAGGCCTAAAGTACGATAGAGAATGGATGCTGATTGATGCTGAACGGCAATTCCTCAGCCAACGCCGTTTGCCCAGGATGGCTTTAATTAAAACGGCACTAAGCGGAAACACGCTCATCCTATCTGCACTTGGCATGGAGAATTTGTTCCTGTCGCTAGAACCCAAGCCCGGAGACACCATCAATAGCACGATCTGGCACGACCAGGTAGACACCATAGTCGTATCGGCTGAGGCGGATGATTGGTTTAGCCGGTTTCTGAACGTGGAGTGTAGGCTGGTCTACAAACCCGATGCCACTATCCGTCCTGTTAACCCTAATTTTGCCAAGCCCGAAGACCAAACAGCCCTCTCGGACGGATTTCCTTTTCTGCTGATTTCAGAAAATTCGTTGGTCGCATTGAATCAGGCGATGCAGCTTAATTTAGCTATGACCCGTTTCCGGCCTAATCTGGTGGTGTCAGGTTGTGAAAGTTATGCCGAAGATTTGTGGCGTGAAATTACCATTGGCAATATCGGCTTCCGCTTGCCTAAACCCTGTTCGCGCTGTTCCGTACCGACCATAAACCCAAAAACGGGAAAAATCGGCAAAGAACCACTCACTACACTTAATCGCCTCAGAAAATGGCAGAATAAGGTTTATTTCGGGCAAAATGCCTTGCATAACGGCTTAGGTGTGTTGTCAGTTGGGGATATGGTACAGATTAATGCCGCTGGATCTCAACAACCACCCCTGTAGCCATTATTAACCACAAATAACAATAATCTTATAAGACCAATATATGGAAGCCTTAGAGTTCTCTGTGTACTTCGTGGTTATTTTTCAGATCACACTAAAAATCAGCCAGGCTTATCTGTTTCCATAATGCCACCTTCCGTATTTTTCCTAGCCAGTCCCTCGTATTTTGAACGAAAAACGTAAAATCGTAAAATATGCAGTTTCATTCAGTGTTGCTATCAAGAACCTACAAAATGTGCCTAAACACCCCAGCTTTACTGAATCCATCAATTAAAGTAGTATTTCATCAGCCGTGTTAATCTACCAGAATCCTATTAAAACTTTGTGCTGGGTTCTTTGCATATATTTTTTAAGATAACGTCCCAACTGAAAAAACCAAACCTAATGTCCATAACTGATACGCAAACCCCAGCCAATTTTATTCGTCACATTGTTGCTGCCGATCTCAAGAGCAATAAACATAACGGCAAAGTTGCCACCCGCTTTCCACCCGAACCCAATGGCTATTTGCATATTGGCCATGCCAAGTCGATTTGTTTGAATTTTGGCATTGCCGCTGAAAACAATGGCACCTGCAATCTACGTTTTGACGATACCAATCCTGAAAAAGAAAGCGTCGAATACATGGAATCCATCGAGCGGGATGTACAGTGGTTGGGATTTAACTGGAACGGCTTGTACCATGCTTCCGATTATTTTGAACAACTCTATCAATATGCCGAACAATTGATTAAGCAAGGCCAAGCTTACGTGGACAGCTTATCCGCTGAAGAAATCAGGGCTTATCGGGGTACGCTGACAGAACCCGGTAAGCCTAGCCCTGACCGTAACCGTGCAATAGAAGAAAATCTCGACTTATTCAGACGCATGCGGGCAGGTGAGTTTGCCGACGGTCAATATGTGCTACGCGCCAAAATCGACATGGCCTCACCCAATATCAACATGCGTGATCCTGCCATTTACCGGATTCGCCGCGTGCATCACCATCGTACCGGGGATGCTTGGTGCATCTACCCTATGTACGATTACACTCACTGTATTTCGGATGCCCTGGAAGGCATTACCCATTCCTTATGTACCCTGGAATTTGAAGACCACCGTCCGCTGTACGATTGGGTATTGGAGCAACTTAATACGCCCAGCCACCCCCAACAGATCGAATTTGCCCGCTTGCAACTGGAATACACTATTGTCAGCAAACGTAAATTGAATCAATTGGTGATGGAAAAGCATGTCAACGGCTGGGATGATCCCCGTATGCCAACCCTTGCCGGGCTACGCAGGGCAGGCGTAACGCCTAAAGCGATCCGTGATTTTTGTGAACGTATCGGTCTGACCAAACAAAACTCATGGATAGAAATGTCGGTGCTGGAATATTGCATCCGTGAAGACCTGAACGAAAACTCGCCACGGGCGATGGCGGTTTTGAATCCGTTACGATTGGTGATCGACAATTACCCGGATGGCAAAACCGAGCAACTCGTCATCAGCAATCATCCACAAAAGCCGGAACTCGGCAACCGCGACGTGCCTTTTAGCAAAGTGATCCTGATCGAACAGGATGATTTTGCCGCTTGTCCGCCGCCTAAGTTTAAACGCTTGGTAGAGGGAGGTGAAGTCAGGTTGCGCGGGGCTTATGTGATTCAGTGTAATGAAGTCGTCAAAGACGATAACGGCAATATCATCGAATTACGTTGTACGTATGATCCCGACACACTCGGCAAAAACCCAGAAGGCCGCAAAGTTAAAGGCGTGATCCACTGGATCTCCGAAACAGATGCCCTGCTCGCCGAAATCAGGCTTTACGACCGCTTGTTTACCGTACCCAATCCAGACAACGAAGAAAATTTTCTGGATGCATTAAACCCTGAGTCGTTGGAAGTGCTTAACAATTGCTTCGTTGAAGCCAGCTTGGGCAAAGCCAAAAAAGATAGCCGCTACCAATTTGAACGGACGGGTTATTTTTGCTTTGATGCTATCGACAGCGTTAATGGCAAGCTGGTATTCAACCGGACGGTGACGTTGAGGGATGGTTGGGTAAAGGATTGATAAGCCCTAAACCAAAATAATGCCCTTAAGCCTAAAATTTCTTTAAGGTTTAACATCAACACCTAATATGTAAATCGCGGGGAGTTGCTATTTTTGCGTAACCTCGTCTTGATGACTCTTCCTACCCAAACAAGCGGCAAAAACTTAACGTGACCGCTAATACCATCGACCGCTCCAGTCGTCCTGCTACTCTCGCTTCATACCCGACAAGGGTATGAAACATCGTTACGCAATGACTCGACGCGATATCGGATTGCTGCGCATTTTCACTCCGCTAACGCTACGTTTCCTAGATTTTCATCGGTAGAATTTACCGTAGTGTGGACAATTTTTTTGATTGCACTTATCGCATTACTCAAATAAAGGTTAAGATTATAGGCCTTACTCAACTACCTGACGAATGCAAAAAAATGAGTCTAAAAACCAGTTTATTAAAAACGGCCATCAAATGGACACCCAACATGATGATTATATGGGTTGCAAATATAGTGCTAAAAGGTATCGCAGAATTAACCGCTTTTAATCTCGACCTCGATACCCGTCAAGCCCATGTACAAGCAACACTGTACGGTGAAACAGAATCGATTGAGGTTTGGCTCGACGGATTCGCTGTCGTTAGCGATGCGAATTCCCACAAATTAATCGTCCAACAAGCACAAGCGAACCGACCTTGGTTGAATAATTTACTTTCCCATATCGTCGGAAAAGAGTGGAAAATCCCCGTAATACCGCAATTTCAGTCATACATTGAGCTTATCGTAGAACTGTTGAAAACCGACACTCCAGAACTTAAATATGACTTAGAACAAGAAAATCATTTGATTGATTGAATCGGTTAGACACTCTATTCAAGGTCAATCAATAACTTGATGATTTTGGCTATCCGGCAATAACCGGAATTACATAAAACCGAAATCCGATGGCTAGTAATTTATGAAACCCTCTTTGATTACATAAATTACGGATGGCACATGTTTATAGACCTAGCCCGTTTGCGCGCTAAACCAGCGTTCATCCTAGTTGTCGCCCAATTGCCGCTGCTTCGCCGTACTGGTATTCACCCATCTGCACGGAAATCGCATATCTATGCCGCATGCGATTATCAGAAGCACTAGACATGACCGATGCCAACGAACTGCCCACCGGATTACTGATAAAACGGCGCAAGGGTTCGCGCAATAACATTACCGCATGGAACGACCGACTAAAGGCCGCTTGGCAACCCGCAACCAGATATTCAGCCAGCGCAAACAACCACATCCGTTCAAACCGGAAGACCGTTTTGTGTTTATCTCTGAACGAACCGGCGACCTCATACAGGTATCGAGCTTGAAAACAGCTATTGGCAGAATCACGAACACAGCACAAGCGGAAGCAGATCGATTGGGAATTCAGTGGACACGTTTCACTTTCCACGATTTAAAACGCAAAGGAGTAAGCGATACGCCCGGCAATAAACAGGACGCGAACGGACATAGAAACGCATCTATGTTAAACATTTCTGACGTGAAACTAAAGACGGTAGTACCCTCTAGCGGCTAACTGGTTTGTTACTATGGATATTTTTTAGGAGTAATTTAATACTAACTTATTGATTTAATGGGGTGAACGACGGGGCTCGAACCCGCGACAACAGGAATCACAATCCTGGACTCTACCAACTGAGCTACGCTCACCATAGAAAATATGGAGATAAGGAAATGGCACGCTTGGCAGGACTCGAACCTGCGACCCTCGGCTTAGAAGGCCGATGCTCTATCCAGCTGAGCTACAAGCGCAAAGCTGGTCGGGGTAGAGGGATTCGAACCCCCGACATCCTGCTCCCAAAGCAGGCGCGCTACCAGACTGCGCTATACCCCGACTATATCTTTACAATGACTTGTTGAATTCGCCAACCGCCCCTAAAGAGCAGCGTATGATAACGATGGGCAGTATAATCGTCAATTGTTTTTTCAACCGATATGGAATGATTGAACTTTGCACTGCAATATTAATTGAAAAAATGTTTCTCGATATACCATAAAGCAAATCAGTTTTACGGGGCAATACCGCACTGTAAGTGGACTATAACCTAATCTTAACGGTTTCATAGATACTATCTACAAGCTTATCGACACCTTCAATCAACTGCTCAAGCTCCGACAATTTAGCTTCACCGTAAACCTTATCCTTAAGGCTTCCTGCATTAATATAGACATTTAATGCAGAGCTTTTTAGTCCACCATAAGCTGCCATTACCGCTGCACCGGCATCGCTGACTGCGCTGGGATTGCCTTTTTCGGCGGCAACTTTGCTTAATCGAATGACATCTACGCAAGCATGTACGCATTGCATCGGAACTGCGGTTGCGTCTTTTAATACTTCTTGAATGGCTGCGCTGCGGTTCGCTTTTTCTTCGTCGGATTCTTTGGGCAAGGCGTACTTGGACATAAGTCGATTGAACACGTCGATGTCAGCTTGGATAAGGTCGGTCAGTTGGTTGCGTAAGGTTTCAGCTTTGCATAGGACTTCTTGCATTTCCGCTTCTACTTCTGCGAACTTAGGTTTGCCGATGGTAAGGTGGCAAACCATGCTGACCAATGCGGCGGCTTGTGCACCCATTAATGCGGCAGCACTGCCGCCACCGGGCGTGGCCGATTTGCTGGCGAGTTCGTCAAGAAAGGTTTGGATAGCTTGATTTTTTATTTCGGTCATTAGTGATGATTTTGTTAATAATTGCTAATCGAGTTAGAAAGCTGATATTCCTTGGTAGTTGTCGGGGTAGGCTGCGCTAACTCGACTTACATTATTAAATGCTTATTCACGGCGCCAACTGGTTTTACCGTCAGGTGCATCTTCTAGAATCACGCCATATTTCCTTAATTCTTCACGGATTTTATCTGCGTCAACCCAATTCTTGGACTTTTTGGCTTCCAATCGTAATTGAATTTTTTGGTCGATATAATTATCGTTTACGGTAACAATGCCTGTTCCGCTTGCAATCGTGGGCGGAAAAACAGCATTTATTTCACCACAGGCTTTAACTTTATTTCCTTGTAAGAATTGCTCTGAATCCTGTTTAAGTAATCCCAGCAGATTACCCAAGCCCTTAAGTGTAGCCGCAAGGTGACAGGACTTATTCTGATCAATCTTTTTCGCAATATTTAGTTCAGTAGCTAGTTTAAATAATTCAGAAAGCGCAACGGGTGTATTAAAATCATCATCCATCGCCTGTTCAAAGCGATTTTTATAATCATCTTCTATTAGCGCATCAATCACATCAACATCACGTAACGCAGTGTATAATCGGGTCAATCCAGCCTTAGCATCGTTGAGTTGTTCGTCGGAATAATTTAGAGGGCTGCGGTAATGGCTTTGTAGAATAAAAAACCGGATTACTTCAGGTTGGTATTTTTTTAGCACTTCCCGTACCGTAAAAAAATTACCCAACGACTTAGACATTTTTTCATTATCGACGCGCACAAAGCCATTGTGCATCCAGACATTGACAAAGGTTTCCCCGGTCGCGCCTTCGGACTGGGCGATTTCGTTTTCGTGGTGGGGGAATTGCAAGTCCATACCGCCACCGTGGATGTCGAAGTGGTTGCCCAGGCAGCAGGTGGACATTGCAGAACATTCTATATGCCAACCCGGCCTGCCCTGCCCCCAGGGCGAATCCCAGAAGGGCTCGCCCGTTTTTGCCATCTTCCAAAGCACAAAATCCAACGGGTCTTGCTTGGCGTGATCGACATCCACACGTTCGCCTGCTTGTAAGTCAGCCAGGTTTTTGCCTGATAACTTACCGTAAGGTTTGAATTTGCTGACTGAGTAGAATACGTCACCATTAACGCCAACGTAAGCCAGTCCATTGGTGATTAAGGCTTCTATCATGGCGATGATGTCGGGGATGGACTGGGTTGCCTTAGGCTCAATATCGGGGGGCAGCACAGACAACGCTTTTTCGTCTTCGTGCATTGCATCTATGAAGCGCTGGGTTAACGCGGTGAATTCCTCGCCGTTTTCGTTAGCACGGTTGATGATTTTGTCGTCAATATCAGTAATATTGCGGACATAAGTCAATTCGTAACCTTTATGGCGCAAATACCGCGCCACAGTATCGAACACCACCATCACGCGGGCATGACCGATGTGGCAATAATCGTAGACAGTCATACCGCATACGTACATGCCGACCTTACCCGGTACTCGGGGCTGGAATTCTTCTTTTTTGCGGGTTAAGGTGTTATAAATTTTCAATATACAATCTCAATTACGGCCATTAACTTTAATGGTTAATGGCAATACAAATTAGAAAAGCCGTGAAATCTAACAAGATTAGCGCTTCTCTTTCAAGCTAAAAACACATAAAATTCCATTTTTATCTCAGAACAGGTTGTAGTTATGCGTACTTTGATACTGTCTGTCCTGTTGTGCATCAGCGCAACTTCATCATTTGCAACGGAAAAGAAAATGCCCGAAACATCATCTAATAAAGTTAAATTCACGACGTCGCTCGGCGCGATAATTGTACAACTGAATACTGAGAAAGCCCCTGTTTCTTCCGCTAATTTTTTGACCTACGTGAATGAGGGCTTTTATAACGGCACCATTTTTCATCGCGTCATTAAGGGGTTTATGGCTCAAGGAGGCGGTTTTGATACTGCTTTCAAACAAAAAGAGACCCACGACCCAATCAAAAATGAAGCGGACAATGGCTTGAAAAACACCCGTGGCACGTTAGCGATGGCACGAACTAATGACCCTAATTCAGCAACCGCGCAGTTCTTTGTCAATTACAAAGACAATTCTTTTCTCGACCATACCAGCCCTACTCCCAGCGGCTGGGGTTATGCCGTGTTTGCGGAAGTTATCGAGGGCATGGATGTGGTTGATGAAATGGCTAAACAGCCAACGGGTAATCGTGGTGGACATCAAGACGTACCGAAAACTGACATTGTTATTGAGAAAGCTGAAGTAGTTAAATAAATTTAGGATAACGGTGCAAGGCAAAAAAATCAAAAGCTTTAGCCTTGTGCCTTTAACCTGTCTCTCCTATGAAAACTGAAATCCTATTCATTTCCGATCTTCATTTAGCATGGGATAAGCCGGAAATAACCAAACGCTTTTTAGATTTTCTGGACAACAGGGCAACAAAAGCGAGTGCCTTATACATTTTGGGCGACTTGTTTGATGCTTGGGTGGGTGATGATGATTTCAGCCCACCCAATCCAAAAATCCGTAAATCTCTCAAACGGCTTACGGAATCCGGCACGAAAATATACTTCCAACAAGGCAATCGTGATTTTTTGCTGGGAAAACAGTTTTGTGAAGAGTCTGGCATTGTGCTGCTAGATGATCCTTATCAAATCGTCTTATTTGGCGTACCAACATTGTTGATGCATGGCGATCTGTTGTGTACAGATGACCTACCTTATCAAGAATTTCGCAGCAAATCTCGCAGCCCCGAATGGCAACACAATGTGCTTTCCAAGCCGTTATTCATTCGGTTGTTGGTTGCGCGTTGGTATCGCATTCGCAGTTATTTCCATAAGCGCAAAAAATCGCAGGACATCATGGATGTCAATCAAGAAACCGTCATCAAGACGATGGCAAGAGAGCATTGTTTTCGCTTGATCCACGGACATACCCATCGACCTAATATTCACAATTTTGAAATCAACGGCAAACCTGCCCAACGCCACGTTTTAGCGGCATGGACTAATGACAAAGGCGAGGCACTGGTTTGGGATGAAAATGGCTGTAGACTAGAAGCGGTGTAATCAGATTATCCTTATCAATTAACATGATGAAGATCCCGCACTATCGGCACGCATTATCCGCACGACATTAAAAGTTGACTTTTATGGCAAAATCATTAAATCTAGTACGTGGCGTGAATAATTCCTGTACCCGAGGAGAGATAATGATCACCCCAAAACTAATATTAGTCTTAAAAAATCATAATCAGTATTTTGTCTAAGCAAAATATCAGGAGAAAAATATATGAAGAAGCCTCTTAAAAACTGGCTAATTGCGTCAAGTGTGGCTGCGTTGATTGCTGCGCCAGCAATATCGACAGCAAATAGCGGAAATGAACAACTATCTAAGAACCCAGCAAACTGGGCAATGTGGGGTGGCAACTACGCCGGAACTCGCTACAGTGAACTTTCAGACATCAACGTTGACAACGTAAAGAACTTGCAACCTGCTTGGTCGTTCTCTACAGGTGTTTTACGTGGTCATGAGGGTGGCCCGCTGGTTATTGATGATATTCTTTATATCCACACACCTTTTCCTAACACGGTGTATGCGATCGATCAAAAAACTCAAGCCGTTATCTGGGAATACACTCCAACCCAAGATGCAGATGTCACGATTCCTGTAATGTGCTGTGATACCGTAAACCGTGGTTTAGGTTACGGCGACGGCAAAATCTTCTTGCAACAATCTGATACCGTGTTAACAGCATTGGATGCAAAAACTGGAAAACGGGTTTGGAGTGTACAAAACGGCGACCCAAAATTGGGCATGACCAACACTTCTTCACCACTGGTTGTAAAAGACAATGTCCTGACCGGAATTTCCGGCGGCGAATTTGGGGTACGCGGTTTCTTGGCTGCCTACAACATGAGAACCGGCAAGCTGGCTTGGAAAGGTTACAGCATGGGGCCTGATTCTGACACTTTGATTAACCCTAGCAGCACCACAACTTGGGAAAATGGCAAAGTTGCTCCAGTTGGCGCAGATTCCAGCGTAAAAACATGGAAAGGCGACCAATGGAAGATCGGCGGCGGAACAACCTGGGGCTGGACTAGCTACGACCCTGAATTGAACCTGATCTATTACGGCTCAGGCAACCCATCTACTTGGAATCCTGTACAACGTCCTGGCGACAACAAATGGTCTATGTCATTGTGGGCTCGTGATGCGGACACCGGAGCAGTAAAATGGGTTTACCAAATGACTCCACACGATGAGTGGGACTATGATGGTATCAACGAAACCGTATTGGTTGACCAAGAAGTGAAAGGCAAAATGCATAAAACCATCGTGCATTTTGACCGTAATGGTTTTGGCTACACTTTGGATCGCGTAACAGGTGAATTGTTAGTTGCTGAAAAGTTCGACAAATCAGTAAACTGGGCAACACATGTGGATATGAACTCTGGCCGTCCACAAGTGGTCTCTAAATACAGTACCGAGCAAAATGGTGAAGACGTAAACAGCAAAGGCGTTTGCCCTGCTGCGTTAGGTTCTAAAAACCAACAGCCTGTATCTTACTCTCCACAAACTGGTTTGTTCTACATCTCAGGTAATCACTTATGTATGGACTACGAACCATTTGCGGTTGACTACAAAGCTGGCCAACCTTACGTGGGAGCTACATTAACCATGATGCCTGCTGGTGCAGATGTAATGACCGGCCAACCTGACGGCAGCACCAACCTCGGTCAATTCACTGCATACGACGCTAAAACCGGTAAAATTGCTTGGTCAAACAAAGAACAATTCTCGGTTTGGTCTGGCTCATTGGCTACATCAGGTGGCGTTGTGTTCTACGGAACCCTTGAAGGTTATCTGAAAGCAGTTGATGCCAAAACGGGTAAAGAACTGTATAAGTTCAAAACCCCATCAGGCATTATCGGTAACGTAAATACCTGGAAATACAATGGCAAACAATACGTCGGCGTACTGTCAGGTATTGGTGGCTGGGCAGGTATCGGTATTGCTGCCGGACTAGATACAGGAAAAGATGACTCCAACACAGAAGGTTTGGGTGCAGTAGGTGCTTACAGAAGTTTAAGCTCTTACACCAAACTGGGCGGAACACTTACTGTATTTGCACTGCCTAATTAATTGGTCTTTCCTGATTAATTGTTAGAGAAACCCTGGTCAGTAATGGCCAGGGTTTTTTTATGCTTGTTAAATAAGTTTTCCTAGTTAAGCAACCAGGAAAAACTTTACCAAGTCCGTTAATTTTGAGAACATAGACTTCGAAAGTAGTGAGGCAATTGAGATGCATCGTCTATCATCACTTCACTTATCAACCACAAGAAAGTTGTTGTGAGCTATACGGCAATAACTACAAACAATCTTTAAACACACGAGATATTATCATGACAAACTTTCCAATCGATCTTGGCACTTATCAACGCATCAAACTTGATGCTAGCGTTCCAACCTTAACGGCTGAACAAAAAAAAGCCCTGCAAGCCAACATCCAACTGTGCCGCGATGCTATCGTATTCTTCACCTCCACTGGTGCGGCTCGTGGCGTAGGTGGACATACAGGTGGCCCTTATGACACCGTGCCAGAAGTTATGATTATGGATGCGCTATTCCGTGGCTCGGACAAATTCATTCCGACGTTCTTTGATGAAGCCGGTCACCGAGTTGCTACGCAATATCTGATGTCAGTGTTAAACGGTGACATGCCTGCAGAAAAATTGACACAATACCGTGCAGCGCATTCACATCTGCCTGGTCATCCTGAATTAGGCTTTACCCCAGGCGTTAAATTCAGCTCAGGCCGTTTGGGCCACATGTGGCCTTATGTTAACGGTGTTGCTATCGCGAATCCAAGCAAAGTATTATTCTGCTTAGGTTCAGACGGCTCACAACAAGAAGGTGACGATGCTGAAGCAGCACGTTTGGCCGTAGCACAAGGCTTAAACGTTAAATTGATTATCGACGACAACGATGTCACGATTGCCGGCCATCCTTCCCATTACCTGAAAGGCTGCTCAACGGCAAAAACCTTGGCAGGCCATGGTTTGACCGTATTGGAAGGCGATGGCGAAGACCTAGACAGTTTATATGCAAATATTTGCAAAGCTATCAACACTGACGGCCCGGTTGCCATAATCAACCACCGTAAAATGTGTCCTGGCATTGTCGGTTTGGAAGGCTCAACCCACGGCCACGATGTCGTCTCAGTAAAAGTAGCCTTGGAATATTTAGAAACTCGCGGCCATACTGCCGCTGTAGACTTCCTCAAAGGCGTTGTTGCACCTAAAAACACCGATACGTTCCTGGGTTCAAGTGATAAATGGGACGCTAACCGTAACGTCTTCGGCGACGCAGTGGTCGCAGTCATGAACGGTATGAGCGAAGCGGATCGTAAAGCCAAAGTTCGCGTCATCGACTCAGACTTAGAAGGCTCTTGCGGCCTGCATAAGATCCACGCTGCATTCCCAGAATCATTTATTTCTTCCGGCATCATGGAACGCGGTAACTTCTCCGCTGCTGCCGGTTTTGGTATGGAAGCAGGCAAACAAGGTATTTTCGGCACCTTCAGTGCATTCTTAGAAATGCTAATGTCCGAGATCACCATGGCACGTTTGAACAACTCCAACGTGCTAAGCCACTTCTCACATTCCGGTATTGACGACATGGCGGACAACACTTGCCATTTCGGGCTGAACAACATGTTCGCCGACAACGGCTTGTCTGATGGCTATGCGACGGGTTTGTATTTCCCAGCAGATCCTAACCAAATGAAAGCCGTTGTCGAAAAGATTTTCTTTGATCCAGGTTTACGTTTCGTATTCTCAACCCGCTCTAAAACACCGTTGATTTTGGACGACAAGGGCAACGAATTCTTCGGCGGCAGCTACAAATTTGCCCCAGGCAAAGATGAAGTTATCCGCGAAGGCACAGCAGGTTATGTTGTCGCTTTCGGTGAAACGTTGTATCGTGCCCTGGATGCGGTTGAACGCTTGAAAGCGGAAGGGATTGATGTCGGCTTAATCAACAAACCGACTTTGAACGTAATTGATGAAGATATGTTAGCGAAGGTCGGTAAATCGCCAATGGTTCTCGTTGTCGAATCGTTTAACAAGAAAACTGGTTTAGGTAGCCGTTACGGTTCTTGGTTACTGGAACGCGGTTATGCACCGAAATTTGCCCACTTGGGTACATATAAAGAAGGTTGTGGTGGTCTTTGGGAACAATTCCCACATCAAGGTATTGATCCTAGCGGCATTATGGCTAAGGTAAAAGAATTATTGAAGAAATAATAAGACCTTTATGATTCAAAGCAAGGCCACGTTCAACGTGGCCTTGCCACTTATTCACCCAAACAGAGTTACTCCAGCGCAGGATCAAATAGCGGCTCAGGCTTACCCGTAAAATAGCCTTGTGCAAAGTCAACACCCAGCTTCTCCAGCTTCTCTAACTGCTGGGCATTCTCAACATATTCAGCAATCGTTTTTCGACCATAAAGTTTAGCTGCAGAGCTTATAAAATTAACGACAAGTTCAGAATACGGATCAAACAAAAGATTACTAATAAACGAGCCATCAATTTTCAAAAAATCGACATTAAACTTGGATAAATTGGCCAAATTGCTCGATCCGATCCCGATGTCATCCAAAGACAATTGACAACCTAAACGGTTTTTCAATAAGTTCATAAAATGAATCGCTTGCTCATAATCCCTATCCGCAACCGTTTCTGTAATTTCAAAACAAATCTGTTCGGAATTTACACCAAACTTCTTGAACTCTTTCACTAAAACATCAAGGAATGGGCTGTAGCGAATCGTGCTACCAGAAATGTTCAGTGAATACAAAATATTAGACTGTTTTTGCTGGGCAAAATAACGGCAAAATTGATGCACCACATAAAAATCGACTTCCCGGCTAATGTGGAATAATTCAGCAGCGTGAAGATACCGACTATTCGAGTCTATGTCGCCTTCCTCATTTTTAAACCTTAATAAAACTTCGAGTTTTAGTTTACCCGAGGCTTGCGGGACAATAGGTACAATAGGCTGGGCAAAGAGCACAAAAGACTGGTTTTTTAAGCCCTCTGTTATGGTAGGCAACAAACTTAAGGAGTCATAATAATCATGTAGTATAGGATCGTCATGTTCAATGAGCTTTACGATACTATTGCCCGTGCGCCTCGCCTGAAATAACGCCTCATCGACTGCGGCCAAGATCCTTTCGGTTGATTTATATTCGGGCGATAAATGCGTTACACCAATGATTAATTTTGGATAATAACTAACACCATCAATATCTACAGATTGGTTATCCAGTAACTGCGCCAAATCTTCCGCAATCTTTAAGCTTTCTTTTACAGGAAGTTTTAGGATAATTCCAAATCGATTCCAACCTAATTTGCCCATATGTGCATTAGGCAAGCTTTTTATCCTGTTATAAATTTCCAATTGAATTGCATTGATAAGCTGCTCTTCTGCATCAATCCCCTGCAACAAGCTGGCAATTTTTGGAACTTGATTGATCTCTGTGTAAATTAGGGTGTGGTTTGCATCATTGCTTGAAGAAATTTGTCCAATTGACTGTATAAAAAGAGCTCTGGTTAATAAATCCATATCATTGGATGCGTCATTTTTTTGTTTTAATACTGCCATAACTCAATCTACTAAACCACATTTGTGGATATATAAGGATACTTAATTCAAAAGAAACATATAATTGGTAATCAACTTATGGTCGACCAAAACTCCACGTTGTTGACTAAAATTTAGCTCTTGATGAAGATTTTAAAAAACAATTTCTAGCCTACATTTTTCTAATTTCCAATTATCTTTATCTGGAAAACAAAACATTGAATCAGTATTTCAAGAAAGTCTTAAATATTGGACTCAATGTTGGGATAGAATACCTGAAAAATGGAGCGATATGAGCGGGAAAACAACATTTTCCAACACTGAGATTTCCTACAGCTTAATGAAGTGCCAACATTTAACTTTAGGTAAAATCGTATCTTATACAGCAGTAACCTTAACAAAACGTTAGCCAAATCATTCGGGTACCATGCATGCATTGAACATCTTAGCTAAGCACACAATTGGCTGGTCTGGGCTTAAGCTTGCTTTTGTTTTTTGCCATCATATACAAAGTGAGGTGTTTTATTTGAAGAGTTTAGGTATTTGCAAATAAATCCAAGAAAACAACATATTAATGGTATCTAATAACTCAACCTGAAAAAACAATAAACACCTGTGCATTTTACTAGTTAAAAGCACATCTAATCAACAATTGGGGCTTTGATTACCCATTCATGCAACTATGACAAACCTAAACAAACCTATGAGCCAAAACCTAAGTAACAACGCCATCATCTATGCGACTCTCGCCCTTAACAGCGAGATCGCCCTGCAACAAGAATATTTAGAATCTAGCGAAGTTCCTGAAGATGAACGGGAAAATGAAGAAGAAATTCTCGAAGACTTACAGCAAGCCTTTATGGAATTTGTTGATCTTTATAAAATCCGCTGCAAGGCCGACAAAGAACTACCAAGCATTGATGACTTACTTAACAGCCAGTTGTAATTATGATTGTGCTTTACGGCATAAAAAATTGCGATACCGTCAAAAAAGCGCGTAACTGGCTGGACAATAACGGTATCGCATATCATTTTCACGATTTTCGTGTCGATGGACTATCGCCAGAACTGCTTCAACAGTTTTCGGCTAGACTGGGTTGGAACACCATGCTTAACCGTAGCAGCACCAGTTGGCGCCAACTGAGTGCCGAACAACAAGACGGCCTTACGGAAACTAAAGCTTTGCAGTTAATGTTGGCCAACCCTACCCTAATTAAACGCCCGATTTTAGATACCGGAAGTGAACTTTTGATCGGTTTTAAACCGGACATCTATCAAACCAACACACATGAGTAACACGCTTGAACTCTTGAAAGACCTTATCTGCCATCCTTCCGTCACGCCCAAGGACGAAGGTTGCCAGGATATGTTAGTAGAACGATTAAAGCCATTAGGTTTTATAGAAGAACGGCTTGATTTTGCCGATACGCAAAACCTATGGCTGCGTAAAGGCACGACTAAACCCTTATTCGTGTTTTTAGGCCATACTGATGTCGTCCCCACTGGCCCTTTAGATGCATGGAATTCCCCACCTTTTGAACCGACCCTACGTGAGGGTAAACTGTACGGCCGCGGTGCTGCTGACATGAAAGGTGGAATTGCGGCATTTGTTACTGCTGTCGAGCGTTTCATTACAAACCACCCAAACCATCAAGGTTCAATCGCTGTCATGATGACCAGCGATGAAGAAGGCATAGCCACGAATGGCGTGGTAAAAGTAGTGGACGTTTTGGAAGCGCGTAACGAAAAAATCGACTGGTGTTTAGTCGGCGAGCCGTCCAGCGACAAAAAAATAGGTGATGTAATTCGTGTAGGACGTCGCGGTTCTTTATGTGCCAATCTAACTATCGAAGGCATTCAAGGGCATGTCGCTTATCCTGAGCTCGCAGAAAATCCTATCCATACGTTTGCGCCTGCGTTAAAAGAATTAACTGAAGAAGTCTGGGATAAAGGTAATCACAACTTTCCACCAACCAGCTTGCAAGTATCCAATGTTCATGCCGGCACAGGCGCAGAAAACATTATCCCAGGCAATGTAGAAGTGCAGTTTAACCTGCGTTTTAGTACCGAGCTGGATGAACACATCATTAAACAACGCACCCATGCCATCTTGGATAAGTACAACTTTAAGTACAATGTCACTTGGAGATTATCTGGAAATCCTTTTCTTACGACTGGCGGCAACCTAATTGCTGCTGCCCATGCCGCTATTAAAATAGTCACTGGTTATGAAACAAAAGATGACACAGGCGGCGGAACTTCCGATGGACGTTTTATTGCACCCACGGGCGCTCAAGTCATAGAGCTAGGGCCTCTCAATGAAAGCATTCATAAAATCAACGAGCATATCGATGTAAAGGATCTTGAGATCTTGTCCTTCATTTACGAACGCATGCTTATTAACTTATTGACATAATTATTAGCCACCGCTAACACTAAACCCATAATACATAAGTAACCTGTAAGTGCTTCTTGAGGAATCCATCAATTTGTGCAGGAGGATGGGGTTTCTAAGTGACTGGGGATGATGTCCCAAGATAAGTGCTAAACGCCAAACGGGTATTGTCGAATTCCTGCTGGATGCGGACTAGAGCTTGACCCGATATATCGTAGCGTTGGTTCCTTGCCTCATTTTCTACTGCCAAGCACAATTCCGCCAACCCATGGGCACCCACCTGGTTGCTAGTGGACTTTAATGTATGGGATGTGGAACGGATAACTTCGAATTCGCCCTTTTCCCAAGCAACTTTAAGCATCTGCAACAGGTTGTCGGCGTTGCTTAGGTACATGGTAATAATACGTTGTAAGAACTCAGTACTGCCATTGGGTTCCAGGCCACCAATTGCTTCCAGGGTTTGGACATCAATATGCACTTCAGCGGTGGCATGCAGTTCAGGCTCTAAACTAAACTCTTCTGCCGGGACAATTGGTATCGAAGATGCGGTTTTTACCCACGACTTGATCACTCGCATTAATGCTTCGGTCTTGAAAGGCTTTGCTAGATAGTCGTCCATCCCGGCAATCAGACACTTATCGCGGTCGCCTTCAATCGCATTGGCGGTAAGCGCAATAATCGGAAAATAGGGCAACTGGCCAACCTTTTGCCGTCGCCGGATTTCTTCAGTGGCGGCATAACCATCTAGTTCAGGCATCATGCAGTCCATCAGTACTAGGTCATAACTGTTTTGTTCGACGGCAAGGAGAGCCTTATGGCCATTCTCGGCAAGGGAAACCGAACAGCCAAGGCCTTGCAGCATGTACCTGGCAACTTCCTGGTTTACCGGATTGTCCTCGACCAACAAAATACGCAAGTTGGCAAGCTGGTTAGATAGAGGGAGAAGATGTTCGGCTATCTCGGCGGCGGGTAAGTTTGAACCCAACGACAATGCATCGCACAGGCATTGATGGAGTTCGGCTTTGCGTATCGGTTTGATCAGGTAAGATGCAAAACCGATTTTCTTGGCATCGGCTGCCTCGCCCAAGAACTGGGTAGAAGTGACCATGACCAGAGGAATGGTTGCCAAGCTGGGGTCAGCCTTAATACGACGACCTAATTCAAGACCATTCATACCTGGCATCTTCATGTCGGTGACAATCAAATCGTATGGGGATTGGCCGTCAGGGGGATTTCGGAGCATGTCTAATGCAGCTAAGGCACTAGGGACGGCATCCACCGACATACCCCAGGACAACGCATAGCCTCGAATGATATCTCGGTTGGTTTTGTTGTCCTCGACAATAAGCAGCCTCAGACCCTTTAGTTCAGTAGCGTCAGCATCCACAGCCAACTGCGGTTCTGAACTAGTTGCCTTTACCAAAGGCAGTGTAAAAGAGAAAATAGTCCCTTGGCCAACCCGACTTTCCACCCCAATCTCACCTCCCATTAACTCGACCAATTCCTTCGAGATAGCAAGCCCAAGGCCGGTACCCCCGTATTTACGCGTCGTAGAACCATCGGCTTGCGAGAAGGGTTGGAAGAGCTGTAATATGACAGCTTCATTAATGCCGATGCCGGTATCGCGGATAGCAAACCGAAGCCTAGCTGGAGTGTTATCAAGAGCCAATAGCGCTTCCCCAGAAGCACCTTCCAGGCTGACATTGACCGTGATTTCGCCCTGCCCAGTGAATTTAACAGCATTGCCTACTAAGTTGCCGAGTACTTGCCGCAACCGAGTAGGATCACTTTTGATGCGTTGCGGGACACCTGGGGCGATGAGGTAATTCAGTTCCAGATGCTTGCTGTGCGCTGTTTCGGCAAACAATTCGATGGTTTCCTCGACAAACTTGTGCAAGTTGAAGTCCAAACTTTCCAGCTCCAGGCGACCAGCCTCAATCTTGGAAAAGTCGAGAATGTCGTTGATGATAGATAGCAGGGTTTCGCCGGACTTGTGCACCGTCTCCATAAAACGACGCTGCTTCTCAGTCAGGTTGGTACCCAACAACAGCTGTGTCATACCTAACACCCCGTTCATCGGCGTCCTTATCTCATGGCTCATGTTGGCTAGAAATTGTGATTTTGCGGAATTCGCCGACTCGGCGATTTCCTTCGCGTGCCGTAATTCTGCTGTGCGGGCTTCAACCTGTTGCTCGAGATTGCTTTTGTGTTGTTGCAATTCATCGTCACGTATCTGTAGCTCTGACAGCATCGTATTATAAACTTCGGCCATTTCGCCAAATTCGTCTGAGCTAGCCGGCTTGATACGGTGGCTAAATTTATTCTCATGCGTGAAGGTTCGCATGGCTTCCATAAGCTCCAGAAGCGGGGCTAAAAATACCCCTTGTAATTTATGTGAAATAAAGAAAATACAAAAGCCCGTCAACAAAAAAATCATGCTGATAATGAAATAAAAGCGTTTAAGCAAGCTTTGTAATTCACTTTGGTCGTCTACCAAGTGTAGGACACCTAAAAGTTCACCATCCTGAATAATTGGCTTGAGTAAGTGGATATGGTCTTCATCGTAGCTGATGGCTTGTCGATAACGCGAAGGTGACGAATTCTTTAGGTTGACCATAAAAAAATCGTCATACCATTTAAAAATCGGGCTTAGAACCTGTTGAAAAACATTTCGTTCTTGAGAGCCATCGTTTTTCCTTTCGACCATTGACCAGATTGTCTCGCTGTTCCAATCAGGTTCAGTCAATGGCTTTGGTTGATACTTAGCAAAAGTATTTCCAGCTTTATCGTATAACGATGCGGAAAGTAAGCTCGGTTGATTTTTTAAGCCTTCCAACATTTCCAAGGCAGTTTTAGTATCGATGAAAGCCAAGGAAGCAGAACTGTTCCAAGAAATAATATCTGCAATTAAGGTAAGCTGTTTTTCGGTTTCTTGCTTTTTTGTCACATACTCGTTGATGACAATTCCAGCCGTTGCAAGGCACAAAGCCAACATGGCTGTAAGCGTCATGATCGAGATTAGTTTTATGCGTATCGGAGCGTTACTAAACCAATTCATTCTTATTTTCCGATAATTTTGGCTAGCTTTAAGAGTCTCGCACTGATATTCATGTTTGATTCTTGCACCGTGGGTAAATTTACATACAAGGTGATTTTACCATCCGTATTATCCATACCAACCATTCCGCCTTGCATGGCAAAATCAACATCTTTACCAATAGTTAGTAATGGTAGTTTTTTTATCTCTACAAGTAGCTGTAGCAAGATATTGGTTTTTAATTCGCTGATATAAAGGACGTTACACTGTTCGAGATTGCGTAAGCGCGATATGCCAACAACGTGTAGGATTTTGCTACCTACAGTCTTATTGTCAATGCTCAAAAATGATTGTTGCACGACATTATCACCCACCACACAGAAATCGATGGCATTGTTCATGTGCGCCTCCGTTTCGGCAGGCCAATTGGTGAATCGCACAATGTTTAATGCCAAGGCTGCCAATACGGTTTCTTCTTCCAATGACTGAGCCGGAGTTGCTGTCTGCAGGCCGAGCAATAACCCTATTCCTATCAACAACAGCAAGAATTTTTTAGCCAATTTGCCCAAGGGTCAAAAGCCCCAGCTAATTTTGCCGTACATACCCCTGTCGATTGCGGTTGGCAATGTTTGGTTTTCTGATACATATTCTAAGTGAGATTGTGCCAACAGGTTTTGTCCAGTCAGTGACAATTCAATGTTTTTGTAAGGACACCAGGCTGCACGCAGATCAAGAGTGACGTAACCTTTAATGTACGTCTTTCCGAAAGAGCCCACGGAGAAATTGGTATCCACGTAACGGAACCAGAAGTCCAGATCTATGTTCTGCCAAGGCGATAATGCGCCTCGTAATGAAACCCTCTGCTGAGGACTGATGCCAGTCTGCGCAGGGCCAATGTTATTCAGTTGCGTATGCAGCCAACTGTAATTGATATCCCAGCGCCACCAGTCCAGCATTTGCCACACTGTGGCTATTTCGACACCGTAGGTTTTACCATTTAGGTTGTTGGTAAAATCTAACGGTTGATTCAAGAATGTGCCATTAAAACTAGGTGATCCTTGAAGCGCATACCGCAGATCCCGGTAATCATTGTAAAACCCCGTCACATCCAAAGAAACCGATTTAGAAAAAGTCGTTCTATAACCGGCTTCATAAGTAATGACTTCTTCAGATCTATAACTGGGAAGCCCTTGAGCCAAAACCGCAACGGGCACAGGTTGATTGGGGAATTCAGGAGGCATAACACCGGTTAGCACAGAACCACGCTGCTCTATCCGTGATGGTGTGCGAACCGATCTTGAAACACCGGCCCAAAGCCGGTGTTGATTGTGGGGTGCCCACATGATTCTGGCCGAGGGTTGGCCCTCGAAACCACTGTAGTCGTTGTGCTCAAATTTGGAGCCTATTGTTAACCAGAGCTTGTTGTCAATCAGGGTCAGTTCATCCTGAATAAAACCACTGAATAATTGATCATTTACACTGACTGGATTTACATTTAACGGCGTTAAACCAGCCTGGTTCTGCTTACCTGTAATATTGTCATGACCAAAACGGTAGCCAAAGCCCCAGACAATCTCATGCCAGTCCAGCAACGCAAAACGGTGTTGAAAGTCCAAGTCGAGCGTATCGCGGCTATCTCTATACATTGACTCATTGTGAGTGTACGTATCGTAATAAAATTGCAGTTTATATTCTGATGTTGGCGAAAAAGTATGCTGCAAACGGCTAAGCACATTGCCGCCGGAATCGGTATTTCCAAAATTTCCGGTGGATTGAAAAGGGGGCGTAATTTGCTGAGTATAAGCAAACTGATCGATATGGGTTTGATAAATATCGCCTTGAAATGTCAAGGTATCCTGCGAACTCAGCTGCGAATCCAAGCGAAAACCACCTTGTATTTCGTTCCAGTTATCACCGGCTTTACCGCCTGACAGAAGTGTGTTTTCTCCACGATTGAAGCCTTTGACATAGGCTCTTGCAGTGGTGTCGTCACCTAATTTTGCGCCATAGCGGAATGAGCCAAAGCCTTGCTCCTTGGTTCCCCCTCCGGCATTTAATAAACCTCCTTGGGTCTGGGATGAAGGTTTCGTAATAATGTTGATAACCCCATTCACCGCATTAGCGCCCCATAAAGTAGCGCCTGGACCACGTATCACCTCAATACGGTCTATGTCTTCCATCATGACATCCTGGTTTTCCCAATAAACCCCAGAAAACGAACGACTATAGGCACTGCGGCCGTCGATCAAAACTAGTAGTTTATTGGCAAAGCGGCCGTTAAAACCTCGCGAACTGACTGCCCATTGATTGGCGTTAATTCTGGCTATATCCAAGCCCGGCGCAAGGCGCAAAGCATCGGGAATATTGGTGGCACCAGAACGTTTTATGTCTTCATTGGAGATGACAAATGCCGCCGCAGGGGCATCATTCAACGATTGTGCTTTTTTGGCAACGGAAGTCACTTTGACATTGAGCAAGTCTTCTACACTCAAACCAAGCGCTTCATTTTGTTCCTCGGCCTGAACGAAAGGACTAAAAAACAATACCGCTAGCAATATATAATTACTAATAGCAAAGTTCATTTTTTTTCACCATATAATTTGATAAGTGTTTAGGTTAACTAGTTACTATGCTCCGCTTATAGCACTAACTTTGAAGTTTAGTAGTAAATAACATTTTTTGGGCATTATTCTATGTATTATCAAAATCAATCAAGACACCCTTGCCCAATCTGTGACGGGGATCACTTTGCTTAGACAACTAATCTACTATTCGGATTTTTGATGGCAGTAAGCACCTAACATTGACACTTATTTCCCATCTGAATTTGTTGGACTAAGTGGTCAAAATATATTTTAAATTTGAGTTCGTCTTTATTGTCTTTCCTACAAATCAATTCTTCTTTTTCAAAAACATATGGGTTAACGGAACTGCTTAAGACATACACCATACATTTTTTAGCAATACACTTTAGGTGGGTTATAATTGCAGCCGATTTGAACAAATAACTTTCACCGGAACATGAGCATCACACTTTCAAACAGAGTCAAAGCAGTTAAACCCTCCCCTACCCTGGCGATCACCGCCCGAGCCGCTGCTATGCGTGCGGCTGGCAAGGACATCATCGGCCTAGGCGCAGGCGAACCGGACATGGATACGCCCGACCACATAAAAGCGGCTGCGGTTAAGGCTTTGGATAATGGCTTTACTAAATATACGGCAGTCGATGGTACGCCAGGCTTGAAAAGGGCGATTATCGCTAAGTTTAAAAATGACAATGGCTTGGACTATATGCCTAAGCAGATTCTTGTATCCTGTGGCGGTAAGCAGAGTTCTTATAACTTAACGCAAGCATTGCTGAATTCGGGTGATGAGGTGATTATTCCCGCGCCTTACTGGGTATCGTATCCCGATATGGTATTGTTGGCTGATGGCGTACCTGTCATTATCGAAACCACGCAAGAGCAACGCTTTAAGATAACACCGGAGCAGCTACGTAAGGCGATTACCCCAAAAACAAGGTTGATCTTCATCAATAGCCCATCTAACCCATCAGGTATCGCGTATACTTTGGATGAGTTAAAAGCGTTAGGCGATGTCCTCAAAGATTTCCCTAACATCATCATCGCCACGGATGATATGTACGAACATATCCTTTGGGAAAAGGGTACATTTGTTAACATCCTGAATGCCCATCCTGAGCTTTACGACCGTACAGTGGTAATGAACGGTGTGTCGAAAGCGTACTCGATGACTGGCTGGCGTATCGGCTATGCCGGAGGCCCTGCGAATTTGATTGAAGCGATGTGTACCATCCAGTCCCAAAGCACATCCAACCCAACTTCAATCTCACAAGTTGCCGCCGAAGCGGCTTTGACTGGAGATCAGAGCTTTATTGACCAGATGTGCGTAGAATTTAAAAAACGCCATGATTATGTCGTCGCCGAATTAAACTCGATAGACGGCATAGACTGTATACCAACGGATGGAACTTTCTATGTGTTTCCTAATGTCCAAAGGCTGATTGATCGACTAGATGGCATTGATGACGACCTGGGATTTTCTGAATATTTGATCGAAAAAGCAGGCGTTGCACTAGTGCCAGGTTCTGCTTTCGGTAGTCCTGGACATATCCGTATTTCCATTGCCACCAGCATGGCCAACCTACAAAATGCGTTGGAACGGATCAAGAAAGCAATCTGATACATTATTGCAACCTGACTTATGTAAAGCAATCGGAGCAAATCACGATGAACCCACAAAATCCTGATCTAAAAGGCGGTCTTATGCATAAAATTGTGACTAGCCGCTACCGGTTTTTTCTGGCCGTCGTTCTGTTGCTGCTACTTTTTGTTATTGCTGAAGCGGTTTCTGCGGATGGTAAACCTAGGTTAATCAGAACCCAGTTGATGGAAAATACCGTCGAATTATCCAGCAAAAGCGTCAATACGAAAGTGGTACGGGTTACTTTCCCCCCTGCTTTTAAAACGCCACTTCACACCCACGAAGGACCAGGCCCGCGATATGTGGTCAAAGGCAGGCTTAAAGTGACCGAAGACGGCAAAGTCAATACCTACTCAGTCGGCGAAGTATTTTGGGAATCAGGAAAATTAATGGCAGTTGAAAACGTAGGGTCAGAAACTGCAGAATTGATTATTTTTGAGTTGGTGCCTAACCCTTAGATAAATGACTGATACGTTAAAAAACATAACCAACCACAATATTTACAACTCACTAGAAGCCATTTAAGTTGATCCATATTCAGCGTGGATATTTTTCGCTGAGCTTGAATTATTTGCTTAAATACCTAAGCTTAATTGTGGCTGATTCCTAAGAAACTCTTCAACTTGTCTCGAAGGCAGGGGCCTGCACAGGAGATAGCCCTGAGCTTCTTTGCATTGCCTATTTTTTATGAAGTCCAGCTGACCAGGAGTCTCAACGCCTTCAGCGATAACGCTCATATTCATCCCTTTGGCCATTTCGATAATCGCAACTACGATTGCGGCTTTGGCAGGATTCTGTTCTAAGTCACGGATAAAACTCTGGTCAATCTTTAAGCAATCAATAGGAAAATTCATGAGTCGGCTCAAACTGGAATAACCTGTACCAAAATCATCAATCGACAGCTGGACACCGATTTTCTTGAGGGATTGTAGGACCTCAAGAATAACACCCTCATCAAAGATTAAGGCACTTTCGGTTACTTCCAATTCCAACGCATTGGGTTCTAATCCAGTTTCAGTTAAGATTTTTGCAACTAACGAAGGGAATACTTTGTGCAATAATTGCTTACCCGAAACGTTAACAGCCATGCGCCCCAGTATAAGGCCCTGATCATGCCAGCTTTTTGCCTGGATACATGCCGTACGTAGCACCCATTCACCAATACGAATAATCAAGCTATTATCCTCTGCCAAAGGGATAAATTCAGCTGGAGAAATTCGCCCGAGTTCGTGACAGTTCCAACGCAGCAACGCTTCCACACCCAAATACTCCCCTGTTGAAAGATCGAGTTGTGGTTGATAATGCAGTTCAAGCTCATTACGTTCGATAGCTTTGTGAAGGTGATTATCCAAAACAAGTCGGCGTATTGCCGCCTCATTCATGTTAACCGAAAAATATTGATAAGAATTGCCACCCGCACGGCTGGCGTGATGCATAGCTAGGTCAGCGTTTTTCAGTAAGTCCAGTGCATTCTCGCCATCAACGGGAAATATGCTGATGCCTATGCTGGTAGTCATATAGAGTTCATGTTCCCCTATGACAAAAGGTTCGGCTATGGATTTTCGGATGCGTTCGCCCACGGTGGCAGCATCCTCATCTCGCTCAATCGACGATAAAAGCACTGTAAATTTGTCGCCCCCCAATCGCGCTAGCAAGATGTTGTCCTGGGGGGAGCCATCCATACGGCTCAACACATCGCTGGTTCGTAAACACTTACGTAAACGGTTGCTGGCCTCATGCAAAACCTGATCACCCAGATGATGCCCCAAAGTATCATTAATACGCTTGAACCCACCGATATCTAAAAACAATACGCCGAGTTTCTGTTGATGCCGTTGCGCCAAGGCAATCATAATCTGCAAGTGTTCCTGGAAAAACGTTCGGTTGGGCAGTCCAGTCAGGTTATCGAAGTAAGCCATGTGATGGAGCCGTTTCTCACTATCCAGTAGACTTTGGGTAGTATTAGAAGCCCTGAGCGTATAGAGAATACGGTGACCTAATAACGGAATATTGATTGGCTTGGAGACGAAATCAGTCGCACCCACCTCAAAGGCACGGTTGACTGAATCCAAATCATCTAATCCGGTCATCATCAGAACGGGTATGCGTTGGCCAATCGGTTGTTCTCTAATCTTTGTGCAGGTAGCAAAGCCGTCCATTCCATTTGGCATCATGACATCAAGTAAAATTGCATCAAAGCTACCCTCTTCGAATATCTTTAAACCTTCTTCACCGCTTGCGGCAACTGTCGCTTGCATTCCTTCATTCTGGAGCGTCTTGGAGACCAGTCGGCGAATAAGAGGGTCATCATCGATGATCAGAATATGGGCTTGGGCTGGCATGAATAGCTCCCTAATTTATTGGGGAAAATGACTGAAGATAATTATCCAAAGCCTCTTGAGTGCTGGTGAACTCATGTTTAATGCTTTCAAATGCATGACCTGACGCATCATAGCTCCCATTCCTTGCAGCATTCTCCACTTCCCGGCATAGTTCGGCCAAGTTAAAAGCACCTACCTGATTGCTGCTGGATCGCAGCGTATGTGCTGCCACGCGGATTGCATCGACTTTTCCTTCAGACCAGGCCGCTTCCAATGAATGTAACAAGTCACTAGCATTACTTAGGTACAGTGTAATGATGCTTTCTAGAAATTCATTATCACCCGTTTGACCTAAGTTTCGGATGGTTTCCAACGACCGGATATTTAGGCCCAATCCTACGGGCTGAGTCGATTCTGGTGTGTCCTTTAGTGTTGGGCTCTCAAGGGTTATCGTCGAGACCTTCTTCACCCACGCTTTGATTATCCGTTTTAGAGATTCTGTCTTGAATGGCTTAGAGAGGTAGTCGTCCATGCCAGCAATCAGACATTTCTCGCGGTCACCCTCGATCGCGTTGGCGGTTAGGGCAATGATCGGGAAGCGAGCTAACTTGCCGGCATTCTGTTGTCGTCTGATTTCCGCAGTAGCTTGGTAGCCGTCCATTTCAGGCATCATACAATCCATGAACACCAAATCATAAGTGTTTTGCCCGACAGCCTTTAGGGTTTCCAGGCCATTATCAGCAATGTCAACAGTGCAACCGAAGCTTTGCAGCATGTGCTGGGCGACCTCCTGATTGACTCGGTTGTCTTCTGCCAGCAGGATATGTACATTAGGTAAGCTGGTGGAGTGCGTAAGCGGTTTATCTAATGTCTCAACTTGGGTCAAATGAGTCTCCGGCAACAAAGCGCTCAGTAAACATTTGTATAAATCGGCTTTGTGTATCGGCTTGATAAGGTAAGCGCTGAATCCGGTTTTATTGGCTTGAGAAGCTTCACCGTGGAACAGGGTTGAAGTCAACATAACCAAAGGCGTGTGAGCCAATTCCGTATCAGCTTTGATGCGTTGGCCTAATTCAAGGCCATTCATACCAACCATCTTCATATCGATGATCGCTAGATCATAAGGGAGTTGGCCGTCGGCTGGTTTTCTAAGCAAGTCTAAGGCTGCCAAGGCGCTCGGCACGGCATCTACCGACATCCCCCAAGACAGTGCATATTCTGTTAATATTTCGCGGTTAGTATGATTATCCTCGACAATCAGCAGTTTTAGGCCAGATAAACCAGGAAATTGCTCTAGCCGACTCGATTCCTGGCTGGCCGCCGCCGTAAGCGGTAGGACGAATGTAAAGGCAGTACCTTGTCCGGCTATGCTTTTTACCCCTATCTCTCCACCCATCAACTCGACTAATTGCTTGGAAATAGCAAGCCCAAGCCCCGTGCCGCCATACTTGCGGGTAGTGGAGCCGTCAGCTTGCGAGAAAGCCTGGAAAAGCCGTGGTAAGACTTCTTCACTGATCCCGATGCCAGTGTCGCGTACCGTAAAGCGAACCCTAAATGGGGTGGTATCTGCGGTTGTTATGAATATTTCAGGCTTTTCGTCCACGTTAACTTCGATTACGACTTCACCTTGTCCAGTGAATTTGATGGCATTACTTACCAGGTTACTGAGAATTTGCCGTATCCGGGAATAATCGCCTTTGGCGTATTCTGGCACTTCGGGTGCGATGCGGTAGATAAGCTCTATGTTCTTACTATGGGCTTGTTCGGCAAATAGCTCAGCAACATCTCCGACAGTTTTATGTAAGTTAAAATCCAGGCTTTCTAACTCTAAGTGACCCGCTTCGATTTTGGAAAAGTCCAGAATGTCGTTGATGATTAAGAGCAGCGTTTCACCGGATTTATGTACCGTGTCTACAAAACGGCGTTGCTTTTGGGTTAACTCGGTGTCTTTCAATAGTTGAGCCATACCCAATACCCCGTTCATCGGGGTACGGATTTCGTGGCTCATATTGGCGAGGAATTGCGACTTGGCGGCGTTTGCCGCTTCAGCGGCTGCTTTTTCTTGCTCAAGCCGCACTCCATGTTGGGCAAGCTCCCTATCCCTACGATTGATCTGTTCAAGCATGAGATTAAAGGCATCTACCAGGGTACCTACTTCATTGTCTTCCTGCCTAGAAACGCGTATGTCATAGTTGTTAGCTTCTGAAACTTGCAATGCCGCTTCCGAAAGCTCGGTGATAGGCCGCGTTACTCGTAACGCTAAGCGTCGGGCAAGGTTAACGGCGATCAAGTAAGCAGTCAGCAACGATGCTGTAAACAGCCCAAGATTACGGGCAAGTTCAACCCACATATTGCTGAGTTCAGCTCGCAAAACAAGCCTACCCAACTGTTCGTTTTCGATTGCAATCGGTTGTTCAACGCTAATTTCTCGTCCAGGAAGCCATAATGGGAGCGGCATAGCGATGTCCCGCTCGAAACTTGCTATTTTATGGCCATCCTTTAAATAAAGGGTGGCTTTATAGATAGACGGGACAATTTTCAGGGAGTCCAAAATTTGTTGGGCACTTTTGTTATCAAGGAACATTAATGCTCCCTGTGAATTGTTTGCCGTGACTTGAGCCAATGTTTCAAGTTGTTGCCGTGACGAATTGAGCGATTTTGTAATCTCATTTATTACGACAATTGTGAATACGAGCAGCATAGACCAAGCCAAGCAGGTGATGACGATTTGTCTAAGCTTAGTTACGATAGCTTGGTGTTGCTTTCCTTGTAACGGCATTTCCTAGTTCCCCCTTACTTCGCGGGCAATCTGGAGCATTTTTGAACTTAATTTGATCCCAGCGTTTTCTACACGCCCCAAATCAACTTCAAACTGCAATCGCACACCGTCATTAACCAAGGCAATCATGCCCCCTTGGTCGAGAAATCCTTCCAGGTCACTTACCGTAAGCACAGGCACATCCTTTAAGGTGTTGATCCATGCTTGTATACGCAGGGGTTTTTCTTCGCTAGGCAGGAACAATAGTTGGCATTCGTCGGCATTATCCCCTTGTATAAGCCTTTTGATTCTTAAAGTATGATTTTGGGCTTCCTTGCCAGCTAATGAATCTAGCTCTTTGGCAAGATCTCCCTCTTGAGTGATACACAAAATGAGTTCATTGGTATGCGCCTCAGGTGGCCATTCACTCAACTTCATAAAGTTATAGAGGTAGGCAACTGAAAGAGTCTGAATTTCACTGGATGGGGCAGCAACCGAACACTGATTAAAAACGATTCCCACAAGCAAAATTATAGCATTCAAGCCTATGGCTAAGCGCGTGAATGGTTTAGGCCTTCTCATTTAGAAGCCGTATTCCAAACGAAAACGCGCGGTGCGGCCGTCCATGGCTAAAGTATCTTGGGTAAAATTTGAGCCAGCCACTATCTTGATGTGTTGGTCAAGTACGTTATAGATACCTAAGGAAGCTTGAAAGCCATAAAAGGGCTTGGTCAGTGCTAGGTTAATGTTGAACAAATGATAACTGGGGGCGATATTGTTGTTGCTGGTTAGGCGTTCATCCACAAAAATTTCCTCGAACCCCAAGCTTAGCTTATTATTCAATAAAGGCTCAGCATAATGCGCTTTGACCATATTTTTAGGGGAATCCGTGGCCCAATTCCCTCCGTTAGCGCTTACGTCACGGGTATTGTTATGTGTCCAGGTCAATTTTAATTGGCGGCCATTATCCCAGAGCTTTTCAGCACCGAGTTCAAAGCCAAGGGTATGGAACTTTCCAGCATTGACCGTGTTGTTGTTGGCATCTGTTACCAACACTTTACTTATATCGTTGTAGAACAAGGTACCCAGCAGTTTGACTCCGCCCCCAGGATACCACTCGGCAACCGCTTCATAACTTTTGATAAGTTCTTCTTGGGGAGGTTTGACTGATGGTTTATTTAGGTCGTGTTCATAAAGGTTGGGGGCACGAAAAGCCGAGCCATAGAGTAGTTTAGTAGTGAAGGCAGGGGTAATATCCCAAATCAATCCGATCCGCGGGTTAAGCTGTAAGCTATTGATTAGGTGGTGGTGATCTAAGCGTAAACCAGCATTAAGAAGTAAGCTTTTAGTAATGCGGAATTCGTCCTGCGCATATAGCCCTACCCGCCAGCCATCGTTACCCCTGTTATAGGAGGGATCAGAAGAATTAATATCATAAAGGATGTAGTGCTGTCGCTGGTCGTACTGTACTTCAAGGCCAGTGATCCATTTGTGGTGATTGAATTGAGTACCCGTCAGCTTGACTTCACCACCCCACCAACGTGCATCCGTTCCTTCGAAGGACTCAATGCTAGGATCGTCTGAATAATAGGTCCGAGAGAGTAATAATCGTACCAGTGATGAAAACCACGCACCTCTAAGCCCAGATTGGCATCAATTTGGGTAAGGTAATCCAAATCCAAATAGCCTTGGCTATCGACACTGTAATTTTTTTCGTTAAACAGCGCATCGTAAGATGAAGTAGGGATACTTTTATAGCGGCTTACATAACCGCCCCGTAAAGTTAGATCACCATAACTGAACTTGCCGAATGCGCGGTCACTACGTTCTTGATCCTTGTCTTGTGCAATACCACCATTAATGCTGGAAAACTCGGGGAAAAATAACTTATCGTTGCCATGGCTAGTGAAATGCGAACCATTAAGCAACAATTCAGCACCGTTCTTCCATTGCTTACCGAAGGTTGCCCGCGTCCGATATGTATCTAAGCTACCCACCTCACCGCTCAGACGCACTCCATCAAAATCCCTGCCTCGTTTGGTGATGACGTTAACTACACCTAACAAGGCATTTGCACCATAGACCGATGAGCCAGAACCGGGGATGTATTCGATACGTTCAATCAGGTTCATGTCTAGCATGAATTCTTCGCCGATAAAGCCGGAATCGAAAATGGTTTCGTTCATACGGCGGCCATCGATCATGATCAGCACCCGCGAGTTATAATCCCCCGCACGAGACAAGCCTCGGTTACCTAAATAGCTGTAATTACGGTCGTTGCGGATATATAAGCCGCGTATTGAATTTAGCGCATCGGCTAAGGTGCGCCAGCCGTAGTTTCGGATGTTTTCTGCGGTTAATACTTCTACCGCAGAAGGGGCTTCGGAAGACTTTTGCTTGAACCGTGAGGCGGACACCACCTCATAATTGACCAATTGATCCAGCGGCAAGTCATAAACTTTATTGGTTTCTTGTGCCAAAAGCTGCTGCGTACAGATGAGGGTAACGCTTAGTAAAAAATATCGTAAATACTTAAAATGTAGCACTATCATCATGGTGTTATGGTATTGATTTCTGAGAACTACATTGAAGTCAAAATTTATGATAACAACTATAGTAGAAACTGGACTAGCGTCAATTAGCAGAAGTGAGAACCAAGTCCAAAATCTGGCTAATAGTTCCTTTTAGCCCCAATAAAGTTGCCTAAAGGCTAACGCTCATTCTCTATGCAAAACCACTAATCTATTGAAAACATGATAGAGTTCTAATCCATTTTTCGGTTGCCCACCGATCAATTCCTGCTGCTAAAGCGCAAAGTAAATTATCAATAAGCGGTGCGTTTTGGAGGGCTTGAATTACTCTCTCTGGGAGAAAGCTAAGGTGATAGTTGTATCTAACTGATTATGATTAACTAATACCAACAATGAAGGAGTACACGGAAGCGTAACGCTAGTGGAGCGGTGTACGACGACCCCCGCATAGCCGTAGCGGCCGGGCGTGTTGACGGAGTTGGAGCGCAAGCGGAAGCGTAGTCAACATGCAAGGCCATCCGACACGGCGTAAAGTCATTTGGGCAGTCGTGATGCACAGCGTACCGAAGGGGAGTTGTGCATCGTGACGAACCGAGGACGAATGCGGGCAGCCGAAGGCATTAATCGCCACGTGATTTTTCGCCGCTAAAATCGGATGGATTCCATTTTAGCTTTCGCGAAAAATAGTGGCGCGCTAATTTGGAAACAACCGAAGTAGAGGAGGTACGGAATGAAACACACGGCAGAAACGCAATCCACCCACTACCTACATCCATGTAGGCATCCCGAACGGAGAAAACGTTTTTGAATTTTTAGGCGCCCACCTAACTAAACCTTAGACGTGTGCAGTAAACTTATAAATCCCTAACCTGAATATCACATAAAAAAGGCGGACAAGTCCTATAGAGTTCGATAAAATTCAGTTGCTTACATTGAATTTGAACAAGGACTTGCCCATGACAAACTGTACCGCAACCAAAATAGAATTTCCAGCCTTAAAACGTCGAGAAATTGAAGCTCAATTCAGTGGCGGAGCTATCACCAGTGACGGCGGTGTGCTGCTGTTGAGGAGCATTGACCAGCGTTTAAAACTAACCGAGCAGGTTGCTGCCCAGATCACCGACCCCAGGGATCCGGACAAGATCCGGCATCAGGTGGTTGATTTGCTGCGGCAACGGGTTTATGGGTTGGCGTGCGGTTACGAAGACTTAAATGACCACGATACCCTGCGCAACGACATTGCCTTCCAGACCGCGGTCGAAAAAGATCAGGTCCTGGGTAGCCGTTCCACTTTATGCCGGTTTGAACAACAGGCGGATCGGGCGCTCATGTGGCGGATTCATGAACAGATGGTGGAACAGTTTATCGCGTCTTTTAGGCACCGCCGGCGTCGTTAATCCTGGACTTTGACGCCACCGACGATCCGGTGCACGGTCAGCAGGAAGGCCGGTTTTTTCATGGTTACTACCGGCATTATTGTTTCCTGCCGCTGTATGTCTTTTGTGACGACCAGTGTCTGGTCAGTTATCTGCGTCCCAGCAACATTGACGGTGCCAAACACAGTTGGGCGATCTTGGCTTTACTGGTTAAACGCTTACGCCGTGCTTGGCCTGAGGTCTCGATTACCTTGCGTGGGGACAGCGGCTTTTGCCGGCATAAAATGCTGGGCTGGTGCGAGCGCAACGGTGTCAACTATATTGTTGGCTTGGCCAAAAACCCACGCATCAACCGGTTAAGCCAGCCCTGGGCAGATCAGGCCAAAAGTCAATTTGAAGCCCAGCAACAAACGCAACGCCTGTTTACCGAACTACACTACCAAGCAGGATCATGGAAGCGCCAACGCCGGGTGATCCTCAAAGCCGAGCACATGAGCCAAGGCAGCAATCCACGCTATGTGGTGACCAATTTAACAGGTGCCCCGCAACACCTTTACGAAACCGTGTATTGCGCCCGGGGCGAGATGGAAAACCGGATCAAAGAACAACAGTTGGATTTGTTTGCCGACCGAACCAGTTGCAGCCTGTGGTGGCCGAATCAATTTCGCTTGTTGCTATCGACGCTAGCCTATACGTTGATGGCGGCCATTCGCAGGATCGCCCTACGCCATACCGAACTGGCACACGCCACTTGCGGCACAATTCGGCTGAAACTCTTTAAGGTCGGAGCGGTGGTGATCCGGAACACCCGACGGGTGAAACTATTGCTTAGCAGCAGTTATCCTTATCAAGTGTTATTTCTATCGGTCTGCCAAAAACTATGCCCTGAATAATCCTAAAGTGTGCTGTTCCCGGCACGTTAAAGAATGGGGTAAGGGGAAGCTGTGCCTGAAAAAAGGCAAATGCCATTCATTACAGACCTATAGCCTCAATTTAGGAACAATACATACTCAATTCTATCTTCGGCAACTTTCTAACAGAAGTTTTCCTGTAATCATGAGATAAGCGGGCTAAACCAAGTGCCACCAACGCCACAGTCGCCCAACCTAACCTATCCATATATTCGCGCAGCTTGATTTCAAACTTTTCGCCGCCAGCGGTAAGTAGCATAGCCACCAGAAAAATTAGCGCGCCACTATTTTTCGCGAAAGCTAAAATGGAATCCATCCGATTTTAGCGGCGAAAAATCACGTGGCGATTAATGCCTTCGGCTGCCCGCATTCGTCCTCGGTTCGTCACGATGCACAACTCCCCTTCGGTACGCTGTGCATCACGACTGCCCAAATGACTTTACGCCGTGTCGGATGGCCTTGCATGTTGACTACGCTTCCGCTTGCGCTCCAACTCCGTCAACACGCCCGGCCGCTACGGCTATGCGGGGGTCGTCGTACACCGCTCCACTAGCGTTACGCTTCCGTGTACTCCTTCAACGTCCGACACGGCCTATTATTGATGTCAGCACAAAAAGTAGAAATACCATATGCAAAACACCTGGAGCAATGGTAAAGACTTTGTAAGGTATAAGGAGGGGAATACGGCTACAAAAACTGCCAAAAACCCGTATTCTTCAAGCCAGCCTTTAGCTAGTAGGTAATTATCCCAATAACTCGATGGTTTTAATCAAGGTTCTATGCTGTCAAAAGCAAAATAACCGAATGAGTAACCGAACATTCCACCAAGCACTGATGCGATGGCCGTCAGAAAGGCAAAACGAAAGGCTTTATCATATTGTTTTTGAAACATATTATTCTCGTCCTGATAAAAAAGGCACAAAGCTTACCGGTTCAAACTCTTCAACCTCATAGCCTTTTTCTGACCTTGTGACACGTTGTAGTGTTTGCCTACCGCCATCACCGATAGGTATCACCATAACGCCGCCCATAGCCATCTGTTGCAGCAGGGTTTCTGGGATTTCGGGCGGGGCGGCACTGACTATAATGCCATCAAACGGGGCATATTCAGGCCAACCCCAACCGCCGTCATTATGGATAAAGCTGACGTTTTTAATCTTCATATCCCATAGATAGCCTTTGGCTTTGCGTTGCAAGGGCAGAATCCGCTCAACGGAATACACATGACCAACTAATTGGGCGAGGATGGCGGTTTGATAACCACAGCCAGTGCCTATTTCAAGCACCTTTTGCAAAGGCCCTGACGCAAGCAAAAGCTCGGTCATTCTGGCAACAATAAAAGGTTGGGAAATAGTCTGGTTAAATCCGATGGGTAATGCGGTGTCTTCGTAAGCCCTGCTCGCCAATGCTTCATCGACAAAAATATGCCGGGGCGTATTACGCATAACATCCAATACCTTGTTGCTACGTATGCCTTGCTCGATCAGGCGATTCGCCATGCGGTCGCGGGTTCGCTGCGAGGTCATTCCTATCCCTTGCAGGCTTAGGCTCATATATTCATCTCCTTTGGCAACCATGTAGCTAATTCTTCGATACGACTGTACCAAGTCAGATCCAATTGTAACGGAGTTACTGACACATAACCTGCGCTGATGGCATAAAAATCGGTTCCTACACCGGCATCTTGTTCAGCACCGGGTGGCCCCACCCAATAAATGAGCCGTCCGCGTGGATCTTTGCCGGTAATTACGGGTTCTGACTTATGCCGTTGTCCAAGCCGTGTAGATTGATAGCCTTTCAAATCCTTAAAAGCAATATCCGGAACATTGACATTAAGGATAGTATCTTTTGGCAATGGTTTTTTGACTAATTGTTTAAATAAAGTGACCGCTACATGGGCAGCAGTCTCAAAATGGGTGACTTCTCCACTGTTCCCAGCCAGAGAAATCGCAATAGCGGGTAAGCCAAGAAATCGCCCTTCCGTGGCAGCAGCAACAGTGCCAGAGTACAGTACGTCATCACCGAGATTACTGCCATGGTTAATGCCCGCGAACACCATATCGGGTTCTTTATCCAACAAGCCTGTAATTGCCAAATGTACACAATCGGTAGGTGTACCATCAACCTTAATAAAACCATTCTCGCCCACCGAAGCCCGTAAGGGCATTTCCAACGTCAGTGAATTACTGGCTGCGCTGCGATTTTTATCGGGCGCAACTACCGATATTTCAGCATGTTGGCTTAATGCATTTGCTAATGCAGATAGCCCTTCAGCCAAGTAGCCATCATCATTGCTTAACAAAATGTACATTAATCATCGCCTTGCTGCGTATTACGCTATAAAATCCAACAATAGTATCAATTTTGGACAACAAAACCAGCTTTCGTGACAAAAAAAATCATCTCTCCACATGATAGTGACTTATTTCGACAGTCTATAGGCAACGTACGCGCTGTAAAAAATGACAAGGTCCAATTAAAACAAGATACTCCAAAGCCTTACCCAAAACCCCAACCTTATGAACTGAATGAAGATTGGCTAAATACTATAGATTCAGATATTGACAATGTAAGCCATGAAGAAACGTTAAGCTATACCGCTCCAGGTATACAAAACAGCGTTCTTGCGAAATTACGTAAGGGTTTTTTTGGTGTGCAAGCTGAAATTGATTTGCACGGCCTAAACAGCAACACCGCAAAACAACAGCTACTGGATTTCTTGTTTGTAAGCACAGAATGCAGTTATCGCTGTGTCCATATCATCCATGGCAAAGGTTATCGTTCTGCTGACCCACACCCAGTCCTAAAAAACCACATCAACCGATGGCTAAGGCAACACAAAAATGTCCAAGCTTTTTGTTCCGCATCGCAACGGCAAGGCGGTGCTGGTGCCGTTTATGTATTATTGAAAATATTGCGGGAACACTTAGAATAAATTGAATGTATTGTTTTAATTAGGGTAATTCATACGAAATGTTATACAATGTACATATAGCTTTAGAGCTAGGTTATTCGTGCCGACAATTAATTCTGCTCCTTCCCCCTGTTATCTGGTAAATGGACTTGAATTCGCCAAGCCCTGGCTAATCGACCGTAGCCCACTTGAATGATCCGATTTTGTATCATAGCTTATCGCGCTACAGCGCCCTCCCCCATTTCCAACAGGTAAATTAATGTCCAACGATGTCACTCCTATACCCTCTTTCCACGATTTAGACCTGATTGAGCCGGTACTCAAAGTACTGGATGATGTCGGCTATGAAACACCCTCGCCCATACAAGCGCGAGTTATCCCGCACATGCTGAAAGGCAAAGACGTGTTGGGACAAGCCCAAACCGGCACAGGCAAAACCGCAGCTTTTGCGTTACCCATATTGTCACGTATCGACCTCAAACAAAAAGATCCACAAGCTTTGGTCTTAGCGCCAACACGTGAACTTGCCATCCAGGTAGCAGAAGCGTTTCAACGTTATGCCGCCCATTTAAAAGGCTTTCATGTCCTGCCGATTTATGGCGGCCAGGACTACAGCACCCAACTACGTTCACTCAAACGCGGCGCTCATGTCGTCGTCGGCACGCCAGGTCGGGTCATGGATCACATGCGCCGTGGTACGCTGATTTTAGAAAACCTTAACGTATTGGTTCTTGATGAAGCCGATGAAATGCTACGTATGGGTTTTATCGATGATGTTGAGTGGATATTAGAACAATTACCAGAAAAGAAACAAATCGCCCTGTTTTCGGCAACCATGCCATCGGTTATCCGCAAAATAGCCCAAGATTATCTGCACGAACCCGAAGAAGTCACTATCAAAGTGACGACAGCTTCGGCAGAAAATATCCGCCAACGCTATTGGCTAGTCAGCGGTGTGCACAAACTGGATGCACTCACCCGAATTCTGGAGGCTGAAACGTTTGATGGCATGATTATTTTTGTCAGGACAAAAACAGCCACGGTTGAACTCGCCGAAAAACTGGAAGCACGTGGCTACTCAGCTTCCGCCATCAACGGTGACATGTCACAGGCGCTTAGGGAACGTTCGATTAACCACCTTAAAAACGGCAAACTGGATATTTTGATAGCCACTGATGTCGCCGCCCGTGGACTGGATGTAGACCGTATTACGCACGTTGTCAATTATGATATCCCTTACGATACCGAATCCTATATCCATCGTATTGGCAGGACAGGCCGCGCAGGACGCACAGGCGATGCCATTTTGTTTATCGCGCCACGAGAAAGAAAATTACTCTTCAATATCGAAAAAGCCACCAAACAAAAAGTTGAAGAAATGGGCTTACCATCGACAGAAGTGATTAACAATAAGCGCATCTCCCGTTTTAAACAAAACATTACCGATACCCTAGCCGCAGAAGAGTTGAGTTTTTTCAGCCAACTTATTGAACAGTATGAACAGGAACATAATGTCACCGCCCTGGAAATAGCCGCTGCCTTAGCAAAGCTGGTGCAGGGCGACACACCTTTATTGATGCAAAACCTGCCCAAACGGCCTAAAGACAGCCGAGACGATAGGGACAGTAGAGAGAGCAGGCCGTCCAGATCAGACAGGTCAGATAGACCAGAACGCTTTGAACGCTCACAAACAGAACGTAAACCTCGTCGTACTGGCGGCGCAAACATTGAAATGGAAACCTACCGCATTGAAGTCGGTCACGCCCACGGCGTAAAGCCTGGCAACATCGTCGGTGCCATCGCCAATGAAACCGGCATCGACGGCGACCATATTGCCCGCATCAAGATTGAAGAAAACTACAGCACCGTGGAATTACCCGCTGGTATGCCAAAAGAGTTGTTCCAGGAATTGAAAAAAGTCAGGGTCGTAGGCCAAGCGTTAAATATTTCCAAGCTGGGAGAATCTTCAGGTAAGCACAATAGCCCCGATGATTCGGCTAAAAAACCGGATAAAAGCAAAAAAAGACTCAGCTCACCTTCCAGACGTGCCAAACCGAAAGCGGTTGATGCGTAATTTGTTTAAGTTTGCTGAGATATAAGCAATCAACCACATAGCACACAACTATGGAAGAAGAAAAATTACAACTTGAAGTTTGGGAGAAAGTCGTTGATGTGCAAATGCACTTCAACGACCTTTGCCTGAGAATAAGAAGCTTTGCAATTTCTATACTTGGTGTATTTTTAGGATCGGCTGCGATTGCTTATAGATATGCGGGAGACGTTGAGGTTTTTGGATATAAATTTCACACATCCGCCGTTTTCATCGCTATATCAATTGTCGTGTGGGTCTGTTTTTACATAATGGATAGATTCTGGTATCACGAACTACTAAAAGGTGCGGTTCATCATGGTCTCATCTTAGAGGAATCGCTAAAGGATAAAATTCCTAAGATTGGCCTAACCCGCTTATCTCATGATTACAGGAAAACTTCTGTTAGAAAGTTGCCGAAGATAGAATTGAGTATGTATTGTTCCTAAATTGAGGCTATAGGTCTGTAATGAATGGCATTTGCCTTTTTTCAGGCACAGCTTCCCCTTACCCCATTCTTTAACGTGCCGGGAACAGCACACTTTAGGATTATTCAGGGCATAGTTTTTGGCAGACCGATAGAAATAACACTTGATAAGGATAACTGCTGCTAAGCAATAGTTTCACCCGCCGGGTGTTCCGGATCACCACCGCTCCGACCTTAAAGAGTTTCAGCCGAATTGTGCCGCAAGTGGCGTGTGCCAGTTCGGTATTGCGTAGGGCTACCCTGCGAATGGCCGCCATTAACGTATAAGCGAGCGTCGATAGCAACAAGCGAAATTGATTCGGCCACCACAGGCTGCAACTGGTGCGGTCGGCAAACAAATCCAACTGTTGTTCTTTGATCCGGTTTTCCATCTCGCCCCGGGCGCAATACACTTTTTCGTAAAGGTGTTGCGGGTCACCCGTTAAATTGGTCACCACATAGCGTGGATTGCTGCCTTGGCTCATGTGTTCGGCTTTGAGGGGATCACCCGGCGTTGGCGCTTCCATGATCCTGCTTGGTAGTGTAGTTCGGTAAACAGGCGTTGCGTTTGTTGCTGGGCTTCAAATTGACTTTTGGCCTGATCTGCCCAGGGCTGGCTTAACCGGTTGATGCGTGGGTTTTTGGCCAAGCCAACAATATAGTTGACACCGTTGCGCTCGCACCAGCCCAGCATTTTATGCCGGCAAAAGCCGCTGTCCCCGCGTAAGGTAATCGAAACGTCTGGCCAAGCACAGCGTAAGCGTTTAACGAGCAGAGCCAAGATCGCCCAGCTGTGTTTGGCACCGTCAATGTTGCTGGGACGCAGATAACTGACCAGGCACTGGTCGCCACAAAAGACATAGAGCGGCAGGAAACAATAACGCCGGTAGTAACCATGAAAAAACCGGCCTTCCTGCTGACCGTGCACCGGATCGTCGGTGGCGTCAAAGTCCAGGATTAACGACGCCGGCGGTGCCTCAAAAGACGCGATAAACTGTTCCACCATCTGTTCATGAATCCGCCACATGAGCGCCCGATCCGCCTGTTGTTCAAACCGGCATAAAGTGGAACGGCTACCCAGGACCTGATCTTTTTCGACCGCGGTCTGGAAGGCAATGTCGTTGCGCAGGGTATCGTGGTCATTTAAGTCTTCGTAACCGCACGCCAACCCATAAACCCGTTGCCGCAGCAAATCAACCACCTGATGCCGGATCTTGTCCGGATCCCTGGGGTCGGTGATCTGGGCAGCAACCTGCTCGGTTAGTTTTAAACGCTGGTCAATGCTCCTCAACAGCAGCACACCGCCGTCACTGGTGATAGCTCCGCCACTGAATTGAGCTTCAATTTCTCGACGTTTTAAGGCTGGAAATTCTATTTTGGTTGCGGTACAGTTTGTCATGGGCAAGTCCTTGTTCAAATTCAATGTAAGCAACTGAATTTTATCGAACTCTATAGGACTTGTCCGCCTTTTTTATGTGATATTCAGGCTAGCTCACTCAATTCGAGAACAAAGTCATGGCTCCTTAAAAATGAACGCTGCAACAAAGCTTAATCTATTTTATGGCCTTATTTTTCTCGTACAGCTTATTGCTCTTATTATCGTCCTATCAGGCATAATCAAAGTTGCCATATAGACTCACGTATAATTGGCTTTAACTTATATTCCAAACACACAAGCCGCTTGTTTTTTCAATATCATCTAAGCGTTTCTGATGTTCCACCAATTCCTGTTCACTACAATAAATGATAGCTAATTTTGGTCTATTGCTAGCTAACTGCTTGGGTTTGTGGGCATTACCCGATTCGCGGTTTACCGCTTCGCCTTCATCCAACAAGGACGACTGCCCACCAGTCATCAATAAAAATACGTCGGCCAAGATTTCGGCATCCAGCAACGCGCCGTGCAGTTCCCGGTGACTGTTGTCTATGGCATACCGCTTACATAAGGCATCAAGGCTGTTGCGTTGCCCTGGGTGTTTTTTTCTGGCGAAGGCCAAGGTATCAAAAACGGTGCTGTAAGCGTCTACTTTTCCGGCCTTATCGGTTAACAGCGAAAATTCGTGATTGATAAAGCCAACGTCAAACGGTGCGTTATGGATAACGAGTTCAGCATCTTTAATAAACGCAATAAAATCGTCAAAAATATCGCCAAACCGTGGTTTGTCTTCCAGGAACTGATTGGTAATGCCATGCACTTCAATCGCGCCTTGGTCAATATCACGGTCAGGATTGATGTAGACATGGAAACGATTGCCGGTAATACGGCGATTGATAAGCTCAACGCAGCCGATTTCGATAATACGGTGGCCTTCTTGCGGATTCAAGCCTGTGGTTTCGGTATCGAGGACTACGATGCGATTAGCTGTGATTGGATTAAGCATCAAGTATTATTCATTCGACGTGTCTGACTCAAGACCAAGGGAGTCTATAACTTTCATTTCCTCTGAACATTGGTGTAATTGCGCATAATTTAACATCATCATTCCATTATGGACGACTGCCAAGGATGGCGGAAGTGCGGCAGGCAAGTAGGAACTTGGGGCGCTTGCCGAAATCCAGGCCACAGGAATATAAAAATCAGCACATAAACTCACGCAGACGAAACAAATCATGCCATCAATGGCTTCTGGATATCCGTAATCCCAACCGAAATGACACGTTGTAGGTATGCCTACAATGAGAGATTATTGATTTTTTTTAGACGTATCCCTAAGCAAATGGGTTCTCGAGTATTATGGTCTCGTCTCTTTCAGGACCGGTAGATAGAATAGTTACTTTAACCCCCACCAACTCTTCAATCCTTTTAATATAAGCTTTGGCATTAGCAGGCAAGGCGTTAAAGTCGGTAATGCCCGCTGTGGTCGCTCCCTTCCAACCCGGCAATTCTTCTATAACCGCTTGGCATAGCTGGTATCGCTCCGCACCTAAGGGCGCGGTGTCTGTCACAACCCCGTTCAGCTTGTAACTGGTACAAATTCCGATTTTATCAAGGCCGTCCAGCACGTCCAATTTGGTAAGGCAAATTCCGCTGAGGCTGTTAAGCTTTGCGGACTTACGCATGGCAACCGCATCAAACCATCCAGTACGGCGCTTACGACCTGTAGTCGCGCCAACTTCATGGCCTTTAACGCTTAGGTGGTCGCCGTTCGCATCGTGCAATTCAGATGGAAAAGGGCCATTTCCCACGCGAGTGGAATAAGCTTTGGTAATACCCAACACATAATGTAGGTCGAGTGGGCCGACACCGCTACCGGTAGCTGCGCCTCCCGCTGTGGTACTGGATGAAGTAACATAAGGAAAAGTGCCGTGATCGAGATCCAGCAACGCACCTTGAGCGCCCTCGAACAACAGGTTTTTCCCTTGTTCTTGATGATAGTATAAAGTCTCACTGACATCGGTTAACATCGGCTTGACTTGTTCCGCTAAGCTAAGCATTTCATTAAGTGTCTGTTGAAAATCCACGGCATCGGCGTGGTAATAACCAGTCAGTACAAAGTTATGATATTCGACTAATTCCTCAAGCTTTTCAGCGAAAATGGTCGAATTCAATAAATCGCCTGCACGCAAGCCTCGTCGCCCTGCCTTATCCTCATAAGCGGGGCCTATGCCACGACCCGTCGTACCAATCGCTTTGATACCGCGTGCTTTTTCACGGGCTTTATCAATCGCAACATGCGTCGGCAGGATCAATGTGCAGGCTTCGCTGATAAATAAGCGGTTTCTGACTGTAATCCCGATATTTTCGAGGACCCCGATTTCATCCATCAACGCATTCATAGACAGCACAACACCGTTGCCAATCATACATTCAACATTGTCCCTAAGTATGCCGGAGGGAATGAGGTGTAGAACGGTTTTTTTACCTTTGATGACCAGAGTATGGCCAGCATTATGACCACCCTGAAAGCGCACAACAGCGTGAACTTGCTCAGTCAGCAGATCAACCAGCTTGCCTTTGCCTTCATCACCCCATTGGGTACCTATAATTACAACATTTTTTCCCATGCTTATTCCAAATCTTAATCTAATGTCCTGATAACCCAGTTTTGGTGGTTTAGCTCCAAAACAGCCGTACAACCCAACTCTTTTGCAGTACCCACTTGCCTTGGTAATTGCTGTATCACAATGTGACCCTGGGCGCGTAAATCCCTTATTTTTTCGTTTAGCCCGTCATCATCTTGCTCAATATTTTCTTGGCAGGGGACAAAAACTTTGGGGTTAGTTTGCTCTGGGATGCTTTGTTTGCCCAGTAATGCCAAAAGTTTTAGATCCGCGCTAAAACCGGTTGCCGGACGCGCACGACCAAAAACTGCGCCAATATTATCATAGCGTCCACCACGGGCAATTTCCCTTCCAATTGTAGGCACAAAAGCCGCAAAAACAACCCCCGTGTGGTAATGATAGCCACGCAATTCAGCTAAATCAAAGCTGATCGGTAAATTCGGAAAACGGTTAGTCAGTCGCTCCGCTACGGATTCAAGATTTGCCAATGCCTGTTTTACCTGTTCATCGGCCTTGGCTAAGGCCAAACGCGCTTTGATTAGGATGTCTTTCCCACCATTCAAATCAGCGAGTTTCAAGAACATGGCTTTTATATCTTCGTTGATGGCAAGATTAGCCATCAACTCCTCAAGTTCGGGTTTAGCTTTACGTTGCAGAATATCAAATAAGTTGCTTTCCACAGCTTCATCGAGTCGAGCTTGCCTGGACAAAGCCCCAAAAACACCAACATGCCCCAAGTCGAGATGCACATCCAACAACCCTGATCTTGCCAGCATTTCGAGCATCAGGCATATCACCTCAACATCACTTTCAATACCAGCGTGACCATAAAGCTCCGCACCAATTTGCATTGGGCTACGGGTTTTTTCCAAAGGATCACCTCGCGTATGCAGTACCGTACCCACATAACACAAACGGGTTGGGTATTCATGCTTAAGCTGGTGGGCATCCATCCTGGCAACTTGCGGTGTCATATCTGCCCTGAGGCCAAGGGTTCTTCCACTAATTTGGTCGGTTAGTTTGAAGGTTTGCAGATCCAGGTCATGTCCTGAACCCGTCAATAAGGAATCAATGAAGTCAATCATTGGGGGGATTACCAGCTCGTAACCCCAGTAATTAAATAATTGGAGTATAGCTCGGCGTAAGTTTTCAAGATACGCCGCCTGCTGAGGCAGTATTTCCTCTATGCCCTCAGGTAACAGCCAAGAATCTTTTTGTTGCATATTTTCAGTGCCTACTCAAACAAAACGCCCCACAAGGAGCGTTTTTATTCTATCTGAAGTGGGCATCACCATTAAGCGAATACGCGCTATGGATTAGCCCACTGACAAATTAATCTTATTAACTTTCTTTAATCAGTTTATTTGCCTGAACCTTGATTTTTAAAATACTTGAAAAAATCAGAATCAGGATCTATTACCATCATACTACCTGAATTAGCAAAAGTCTTTTTGTAAGCGTTTAAACTGCGATTAAAGGTAAAAAACTCAGCATCAGCACCATAACTTTTTGCGTAAATGTCAGTTGATTTTGCATCGCCTTCACCGCGTATCTTTTCAGAATCCCTGAATGCGTTTGCTAAAGTAACTACACGCTGCCTGTCTGCATCAGCGCGAATTTTTTCAGCCGCCTCAGAACCTTGCGAACGAAACTCCCGTGCAACCCGCTCACGCTCTGCTTCCATTCTGCGGAACACAGAGCTGCTTACTTCTTCCGGTAAATCGATGCGCTTTACCCTAACATCGACAATTTCCATACCCAACTTAGCAGCTAGCGGCTTTGAGTTTGTGATCAAAATTTCCCGTATGGCATGCCGATCCGTCGATACGAGTTGCTTGATATTACGCTTACCAAATTCACCGCGGAAAGCATCCTTGATGATCTGGTCTAAACGTAAGTTCGCTTGCCCGATATCTCCAGAAACAACGGTATAAAACTTGTTAACGTCACCAATACGCCATTTAACAAACGAATCAACAATCACGTTTTTCTTTTCAGCCGTTAAGAAACGCTCAGGTTTTGAATCCATCGTTTGGATTCTGGCATCAAACTTCTTTATGTTGTTAATAAAAGGCCACTTGAATTGTAAGCCCGGTTCATAATCCGATTTTTGGATTTGGCCTAGTTTGAACTTAATGGCTTTTTCTGTCTGCCCCACCGTAAATACGCACATCATGGTAATAACCAACAATGCAGCGACACCTATTGCTATTTTATTCTCTAACATTATCGTCCCCTTCCTTCACGTCCACGCGTTGAAGGTCTATCAATTACTTGCTGCTGCTGCTGTTCTTCTATCGCCGAATGTTTCGGTGACCGACGATCTATTTCAGGCTGTGAAGTAACATCTTCGGGCTGGGCTATTGCTTGCTTTTGCTGGATCATTTTATCCAAGGGCAAGTACATCATATTATTGCCGCCCTTAACATCTATCATGACCGCATTGGTTTCTGACATAACAGTTTCCATCGCTTCAAGATATAACCGCTTTCTGGTTACCTCTGGCGCTTTTTTATATTCAGTCACTAATTTGGTAAAACGGTTGGTTTCACCTTCCGCTTGGGCTATGACTTGTTCTTTGTAACCTTCTGCTTCTTGCAACTTTCTTGCGGCTGCACCACGCGCTTTTGGCACGACATCGTTAGCGTAGGCTTGTGCTTCGTTGATAAAGCGTTGTTGATCTTCTCGCGCTTTGATCGCGTCCTCGAAAGCATTTTGCACTTGTTCAGGCGGTTGGGCATCTTGAAGATTGACACTGGTGATTTGTATACCAGCATTATAGGCATCCATAACTTCCTGAATTTCTTTTTTAGCTTGAGCTACGACTTCGCTTCTGCCCTCAGTCAAAACAAAATCCATTACGCTTCCGCCTATTACCCCACGTAGGGCACTTTCGGTCACCTGCTTTAAGGTAGCTTCGGGATCGGCAAGATTGAAAAGCAACGCTTTAGCATCCTTAACTTGGTATTGAACCGCCAATTGTACGTCAACGTAATTTTCATCTTTGGTCAACATCAACGCTTCTTTGGGCACTGAAACTGCACCTTGCGCCTGCCCACCATTGCCACCTGAGCGGTAACCAACTTCAATATAGCGTTGTTGTTGAACATTAATTTTTTCGACCTGTTCTATAGGCGCAGGGATATGCCAATTTAGGCCAGAATCTGTTGTCCTGGTGTATTTACCGAACTGGGTTTCAACACCTTGCACACCCTCGTCTATGATGTAAAGGCCGCTCAACAGCCATAAACCTAACAAGGAAGCCGCTATAATTCCCATATTTTTCATTATGTTACCAGTAGAGAATGCGCCAGGAGATCCACCACCGTCGCCGCCTTTTTTGGTACCGCCAAAAATGTTGCTTAGTTTTTCTTGTAACGAACGAATTGCTTCATCTAAATCCGGCGGCCCTTTTTGGTCGCCTCGACCACTCCAAGGATCTTTTTTATCACCGCCTGGCTCATTCCACGACATATTTCTGCTCCGTATTGGATTATTTATTATTTTCACTCAAGATATTGATCAGAGTGTTATTTTGGCAATTTTGACATTGTATCGTAATTAATCTAATTCTCACTGCTAAACTTCCCCAAAGCGCCATTTTGGTTTGTCCGTCAATAGTGAGATTTTAATAAAACGCAGTTGATTTTTACATTATTTCTTCGGTTTCAATAGCGTTCAATAACCCTAGGTATTTGTTATCTATCTCAATTATCAAATCACTACCACCCGAATCATTAATATGCTCGTCAATTATTTTTGCGCAAGTAAATAATTTAGCCCTGATTTGGCCTTGGTCTGGCCTTAGGTGACATTTTCGCTTATTTTTGGCGGGGGCAAACTGTTCCGCCAACACACTAAGCAAAAGGTCAATACCCTGCCCCGTTTCAGCGGAGATCCAAATTCGCAATGGATTACCCTCATCATCTCGGTCGATTCTCGGTTTCCTGTCATCCAGCAAATCAATTTTGTTGAAAACCTCAATGCACTTGATTTTGTCCGCGCCTATTTCAGCCAGTACCTGATAGACCTCTGCAATATTTTCATCCCGACTTTCTGATTGTGCATCAACCACATGCAGCAGCAAATCTGCCTCACTGGCTTCTTGCAAGGTGGACTTGAAAGAAGCGACGAGCTCATGGGGCAAATGGCGGATAAAACCTACCGTATCGGCCAACACAATGTCAGTATTATTGGGTAGATGGCAACTTCGTAGCGTCGGGTCTAAAGTGGCAAACAACAGGTCAGCGGCGTATATATCAGCACCCGTTAACCTATTGAATAAAGTGGATTTACCGGCATTAGTGTAACCCACCAAAGATACTGATGGAATTTCGGCTTTCTTGCGTTTACTACGACCTTGATGTCGCTGCTTATCAACTTTATCAAGGCGTTTTTGAATTTGCTTGATCCGCACAGCCACCAGTCGCCTGTCGGTTTCTAACTGCGTTTCACCAGGGCCGCGCATTCCGATACCACCCTTCTGTCGCTCCAAATGCGTCCAGCCTCGAACCAGTCGAGTAGAAAGATGTTTTAACTGCGCCAGTTCAACCTGCAATTTGCCTTCAAATGACTGAGCCCTTTGGGCAAATATATCCAAGATAAGGCCGTTCCTGTCCACCACCCTGACACCCAAAAACTTCTCAAGGTTGCGTTCTTGGCTAGGTGATAAGGCATGGTTGAACAATACGATATCGGCAGAATTAGCCTCAACTGCAAGTTTAATCTCATCGAGCTTACCAGTTCCGACAAAATATTTAGCATCTGGACTTTTTCGACTACCCGTAATGATATGAACAGGATTCGTCCCTGCTGATTTCGCAAGTTCTTTTAGTTCCAGGAGATCTTCTTGATGGGCGTGTAGCGTAAGATGAACAAGTATGGCTCGTTCACCCGTATCCGGGCGGTCAAACAATTAAATACCCCATTACCGTTCCGACAACAAAACCCATTCTGTTAATAACAACTACTTTAGTAAACAGGATTATTCCTCAGCGGCGGTTTCATCATCGCGAGTCAGCTTCACAGTTTTGGCTGGAACTATCGTTGAGATTGCATGTTTGTAAACCATCTGACTGACAGTATTTTTAAGCATAATGACGTATTGGTCGAAAGAATCGACCTTCCCCTGCAACTTGATGCCATTTACCAAAAATATGGACACGGGCGTATGCTCTTTTCTGAGCGCATTGAGGAAATTATCCTGTAAGTTTTGACCTTTTGACATCCCATTTCTCCTTATATTTATTTTTAGTTATTAGCAATGAAGTACTTACACTGCTCATCAGGCTTTTACAGTCACTTGACAAACACCACATCCCACGGGATTAGATGCTTTAAAGATAGCGTTCCTTTGCAGCTCTGTATTATAGCCATTTCTGTAATGAACAAAATCAAGCAACAGCCTTGATTACGTATTAGTGCCAAAGTTCAATTATGTCTTCATTTTTTACAATAGCAAGGGACAATTTCTACCCTCTTTGTAAAAATTTTTCAACCACTTCTGTAAAAATTACTGGTAGTTGGGCGTGAACCCAATGCGCAGCATCTGAAATTGATTTAAACAAGCTGTTAGGAAATAAGTGTAGCGTATCTTTAAGTGTAAGGTATGCAGAATCTGCCCCAGCAATAAAGATCGATTCCCCCTTAAAAGGCAGCATCTCTCTGGTTTCCGGGAACGCGATAATATTCGGTGCCGTCCGCAAAAAGACATCAAGGTCAATCCGCCATTGGTAGCCGCCATTATTTAGGGTCAGATTCTGTAGCAGAAATTGGCGATAATCCAGTTCAGGTATATCCTTCTCCAGCATTAACTCTGCTTGTTTACGGTTATGGATTTCAGCCAAAGGTAAATCAATCAAAGCGTGTATCGTGCCGTCAAAATTGTGTGTGTAACTTTTGGGTGCAATATCAACAACGATTAATTTGTTCATACGTTCGGGATGATTCAACGCCAGCCACATCGCAATCTTACCACCCATGCTATGCCCCAGAACGTGAGCGGTTGCAAGCTCGTGGGTATCCATAAACCGCAGCACATCAGCAGTCATACTGGGATAATCCATTATCGGATGGTGCGGTGACAGCCCGTGATTACGCATATCCAACACGTAAATATGAAACAAACCTGCAAGCCTTTCGGCTATTTTTCGCCAATTACGTGATGAAGCAAAAAATCCGTGCAGGATGATGAGAGGGACTGGATTATCTTGTCCCAATTCCTCATAAGCTAAAGCGACGGTTTCCATTAAGTAAAAATAAACAGTACGCCCATTAAGCCGCCAAAAATTCCACCCCACACAACCAACCAACCCAAATGTTCACGAATAATGCTTTGAACCATTTCCTTTACCATCTGCGGCGTTAATTCGTTAAGCCTTTTGTCGATGACGGTTTCGATCTTATCAACAATATCGAAACCTATTTTGTGAGCATCTAAGCCTTGTTTTAACGCCATCTTAAAGCGATCAGACTCTACCATATCGGCTAGCGTAAGCTTCATTTTTTCAGTGAACGGTTCTTTTAGAGGCAATAAAGCTTCCGCACCACCCATCATCTGTAACATGCCACCAAATGTGGAGGCCATTATCGATGTCACTAGGCTTTCATAAATCCTGTCGTAATCAACTGCGTTGAGCAATGGCTCAAGGTTGAGCATTTTACCGCCTTGCTGCTCTTCCGTTTCGATAAACTGCGCTATATTGCTGGGAGTAAAAAACTGCTCCATCATCAATTGCTTGATAGAGATTTTGAATTCTTCGAAACGATTGGGGATTACCCCAGAACCGTACAAAAAAGGCACTTGTTCAAATAGCATATAAATCGCCAACCAGTTGGTAATTGCACCCGATAACGCGAAATAACCGATCGACTTGATCAGCTCCTGATATATAGGCGCAACATAGCCAACCGCAATAATGACCAACGAAATAAAGTTGGTCATAAAACTTTTATTAACTATTTTTTTCATTTATTAAAATGGGTGGTTCTTTAAGCTAGGTGATTAGCCAAAACTGAAATAAAAGCGTATTGATAATGGTAGCTATGCGTTTGAATTTCAAGGTTCTGTTTAAAAACTCATTTTAGGATAATTGCCAGTCGCATAAGAAGAGCGATTCAAATAGACCACTAACAGATATTTTAGGCATAAAAAAGGCTGTCAAATGACAGCCTTAGTATATGGCGTCCCCAAGGGGGTTCGAACCCCTGTTACCGCCGTGAAAGGGCAGTGTCCTAGGCCGCTAGACGATGGGGACTAAACTCGTTTAGTCTATTTTGGAACTTTCTTTTTTGGTGGAGCCAAGCGGGATCGAACCGCTGACCTCTTGCATGCCATGCAAGCGCTCTCCCAGCTGAGCTATGGCCCCTCAACTCAGACCGCGCATTCTACAACAATTACCGTTTATGTCCAGAACTAATTTAAGCTTTGAACGTATTTAATTGCCTTCTCCAACCTTGCCAAAGTGGTTTTTTTACCTAGCAATGACAAGGTAAGGTCTATAGATGGCGACATTGCCGACCCACACACCGCCACCCGCAAAGGTTGCGCGACCTTCCCCAAACCGACTGCCATTTTTTCGGCGAGGCTGATAACGGTTGTGTGCAAAGCTTCACGATCCCAGTCTCGCAACTGTGAAAACTCGACATGAAGATTTGTTAGCACCTGATCTGAACCCGCCGTAAAATTCTTTTTTGCCGCCTTTTCATCATACCCGTCAAAATCCTGATAAAAATAAACACTCGCTGCCGCCATCTCGACCAGCGTTTTACAACGCTCCCGTTGCGCTAAAACCACATCGACAAGATCAGGGCCTTGTGCCAAATCAATCCCACGTTGCTCAAAATGCCAAGCCAAATGCTTGGCGACGTGAACAGGGTCACTGTTCATGATGTAGTGATGGTTCAACCATAACAACTTTTCCATGTTGAAAGCGGATGCCGATACATTCACCGCCAGCAAACTGAAATGTTCGATCATCTCGTCTATGGAAAAAATTTCCTGGTCGCCATGCGACCAGCCCAGACGCACCAGGTAATTCAACAAGGCTTCCGGCAGATAACCATTATCCCGGAACTGCATCACGCTGACCGCGCCATGCCGTTTCGACAAACGCGCGCCATCCGAGCCTAATATCATCGGCAAATGGGCGTATTGCGGCAAGGTTGCGCCCAAGGCTGTCAAGATATTGATTTGCCGAGGTGTATTATTGACATGATCATCGCCGCGGATGACATGGGTAATTTGCATATCCATGTCATCAACTACCACCGTCAAATTGTAAGTAGGCGAACCATCCGACCTGGCAATGATCAAATCATCCAGCTCCTTATTGGCAATGGTAATATCGCCCTTGACGAGATCTTTAATCGTTATTTCACCCTCGAGCGGATTCTTGAAGCGGACAACAAATTCCTGGTTGGACAGGTTTAAGTCCAGATTGCGGCATTTGCCGTTGTAGCGCGGCTTTTCCTTGTTGGCCATTTGTTCGGCGCGCACTTGCTCCAATTCTTCTTTACTACAGTAACAATGGTACGCGTCCCCTTGCTCCAGCAGTTGCCGGATCACTTCCTTATAGCGGTCGAAGCGAGCCGATTGATAAAAAGGCCCTTCGTCATGCGCCAATTCCAGCCATTCCATCCCTTCAAAGATGGCATCGACAGAATCCTGCGTTGAACGCTCAAGGTCGGTATCTTCAATCCTTAAGATGAATTTTCCTTGATGTTTACGGGCGTACAGCCAGGAAAATAGCGCGGTGCGTGCGCCGCCTACGTGTAGGTAACCTGTTGGGCTAGGGGCGAATCGGGTTCTGATGGTCATTTTTTGTTTGATATTGTAAAAAGTAGTTTTTTAATATAAGAAAGATCATCCATTCGTCCTGAGCTTGTCGAAGGACTTAAAATAAGAGTTTCCTAAATTATATCGTCATTCCGGCAGGGATTGCCGGAATCCAGAACACAAAGATGTGAAAAATATTAAAGTGTCGCTAACGCGACGATTGTTTTAAATACCAGTTCCCGCACTGGCGGGCGGGATACTTTCTTTTGCTTCGCCAAGCCACAAGGATGTGGTGAATGTGGAAAATGCAGGAGCATTTTTCCACAAAAGAAAGCATTCAAAGAAAAAGCAACCCGGATGCCGCTTGCTTCCTGCGTTCCTCAGTTTTGACGGGGCATACGGGAACAGGTGCTTAATTGTAGGTTGGGGTGAGCTGGTGAACCCCAACAAATGTATTGAATATTGTCATGTTGGGGGTTCGTTCCTCACCCCAACCTACCGTGCTAAGGAAATACGAATATGAAGTGGTAAACATCACAACTTTTTGCGAAATATTTCGGCTCGATGATACTCAAGAAACGGTTGATGTAGGAGAGTTATTTTGCATAAACGCATAATTTTATTCACACCGAGTTGATCTGCAACGGGGGACGAAAGCTGAGGTGATATGAGAATGTCTCCATCGCTATCAAAACTGATAAACCCTTTGTCAAATAGTGAATCAAGATTCGGTATCAAAAGCAGTCCGTTGTTCATGGTTGTTGCCTCCTCGACCGAACATACCCTCCAAGGTTTAATATGTGAGGCGATAAGAATGCTAGTTACTTTGCAACCCGTAACAGCGCAACATTCCCAATACTTTACAAGACGCTCACGAAACAGCCCTTGACCAATTCTAGCCTTGGTGTATACATCCCTATCCTTCTCGGTTAGGGAATTAATAACTGAAGCTTTATCGGCAAAATCAGTAAGCGCGTCTGAATCGTTAATCTTTTCGACAAGCCCCATTTGTTCAAGTGCCTCAGCAACTTCAGCCCTTAAAATCCATTGAAAATGTCCTTCTTGATTTTTCTCTGTACTCTCAATACAGAGTGCATTAGTCCATCCCCCTTTGATAGTGTTAAACATTGGTGGTTTATAATCAAGCAGGTCGCAAATTTGATGGGCGAACGATCCATATTGTTCGTTTCCTGTGCTGTAGCTTGGGTATCCAGCAGCCTTAGCTAAACCTTCCGCACTGATTTTTCGATCAGGTGATCTATAGTGAGCTTTCAACATCAAGAAGCCGTTCTGTACTTTCAGCGACTGGTCATTTTCTAGTGCTTTAAATGCTTGCTTGATCTGCTCAACAGTGAGTGGGGGTGGCAATTCATCAGTATCTGATTCGTTGACTGCCGGTTGCATTTGATTGCCGATTATCCAAAGAAAGGAGTGTGCATCAAGAAGCGTTGCGTTTTTATCTTTTGTTTTTAGGAATTGTTGAACTTGTTTGATTATTTTGCAATATTCGCTGTAATTTTCCCATGAAGTATTGCCGCTTGTTTTAAACTCAGGAAGTCCGATTTGTTTGAATATTTTGTCAAAGCGCTCCTGTGAAATGGGTAAATACTTCTGGTTGTCCTTGATAAAGAATAAATATGCAATAAATTGATATGAAAGGCCTTCGCTCCTAAGCTGTTCAAATGCCTCACTGTCTTTTATTTTGGTTTTATAAAAATTAAAAAGGGTGGCTTCAAGTTGTTTACTTTCTATTTTTTTTGAAAAGTTGTCTTTTTGTCGCCAATTGACAAGGTTATTGTCAACAATTTCGTTGTTGTAATTTACCCTTGCCTTAATCGCAGAACTAACCCTTTGTTGAATCTTGCCGGTTCCTATGTCTTCTGGCTTCCATAGTTTATTGGCTAAATTACCTTTCGCTTCTTCGTAAACTTTATATTTATAGTTTTCTTCTTTATTTAAATATTTTGAAGTTGCAAATGCCTCAAATTTTTCACCCGACTCTGACATAATAAAATCAATAAAGTTAGCAAACTTATCTTCTAAAATATTTTCATTAACTTTCATAATTATGTTCCGTGAGCCTTATTTTCAAAAAACTTAGCAAGTAGCCTGGGTTAATAAACCAAGCTATAACTGGTTGATCTGGGTTTTGTTCCTCAACCCAGCCTACTCATGCCACCAATTTCCCGTATGCCGCGCCGAGCATCGGAAGTTTTGGCGGGAATAGCCCGTTAGGGGTGCGGCAAGGAAGCCGCATGTTGTCAAAGGGACAGGAGTCCCTTTTGACAACCCCCGATAAATGCGAGAAGCGCAGGAAGCGAGCGGCATCCGGGTCGCCTTTTCTTTGGATACTTTCTTTTGGCGAAACAAAAAGAAAGTATCTCGCCCGCCGGTGCGAGAACCGGTTTCTAAATAACCGTCGCGGTAACGACACTAATCATATTCACATCCCTGTGTTCTGGATTCCGGCAATCCATGCCGGAATGACGGTATCTTAGTCAAGTATGATACCAACTTGATTCCTTTCATGGTTCGACAAGCTCAGGACGAACGGAATCAACCACCTACCGTTCGTCCTGAGCTTGTCGAAGGACTTAACCAAATTACTCAATAACCTTCAACCCACCCATATACGCCAACAACGCATCAGGAATCCGAATCCGCCCTTCCTCATCCTGGTAATTTTCCATCACCGCAATCAAAGTCCTACCAGCCGCCAAACCTGAACCATTCAAGGTATGAACCAATTCCGGTTTGCCGGTTTCGGGGTTACGCCAGCGGGCTTGTAAGCGCCGTGCTTGGAAGTCCTTGAAATTGCTGCATGATGAAATTTCCCGATACGCGCCCTGCCCTGGCAACCAGACTTCAAGGTCGTAGGTTTTTGCCGATGAAAAACCAGTGTCGCCCGCGCAGAGTAACATCTTACGATAAGGCAGGTTCAGCTTTTCGAGGATGATTTCGGCATGTCGGGTCAATTCCTCATGCGCTTTGGCTGAATCCTCCGGCCTGACGATTTGGACGATCTCTACTTTTTCAAACTGATGCTGGCGAATCATGCCGCGCACATCACGCCCGTACGCACCCGCTTCGCTGCGGAAACACGGGCTATGACAAACGAATTTTAACGGCAAGTCTTTGGCATCAACAATCACGTCCCTGACTATATTGGTGACAGGGACTTCCGCCGTCGGGATTAAATACAAGGCCGGATCATCACTGGCTTTGAACAAATCAGCTTCAAACTTAGGTAATTGTCCTGTGCCACGCAAGCTGTCTGCATTCACCAGATACGGCACATAGGTTTCGCTATAACCATGCTCGGCGGTGTGCGTATCCAACATTAACTGGATGATCGCCCGTTGCAATCGGGCTAACGGGCCATTCAAGACCACAAAGCGTGCGCCTGCGATTTTTGCGCCCAGTTCAAAATCAATCAGCCTGTTTTTCGCGCCCAAATCGACGTGGTCTTTTGGAGTAAACGTGAATTCAGGCACCTTACCCCAGCGGCTTATCTCAACATTGGCCTCTTCATTTTTGCCTTCGGGGACGGATTCATCCAGGATGTTGGGGATGATCTCCATCAAGTTGGACATTTCTTTTTGAATTTCAGCCAGTTCCGCTTCCGCTGCTTTCAGTTCATCACCAAGGTGCTGCACCTGATCCATCAACGGTTGCGTATCTTCACCCTTGGCTTTTGCCTGGCCTATGGCTTTTGAACGGCTGTTGCGTTCGTTCTGTAATTCCTGGGTTTTCACCTGCACTTCTTTACGCCTTATTTCCAGCGCACTATAAGGCTCTGGATCGAATGCAAACGAACGCCTACTCAATTGTTCTCTAACAAAATCTATATCATTCCTGAATAATCGGGGATCTAGCACGGTATTTCCTATCAATAAAAAACAAACATAAGCGAATTATATATTTTTTGCGGCGACAAACCCTAGCCACATCACTAGAAAGCACATAAGGGTATTAACTGTAAAAATGCCCAGCAAAAAGCTCATTTGATTCAAGAAAGAATGCCCTTGCTCGATCAAAAATAACACAACATACAATCCCGACAACATCAGGTATATGCCAATTACACCGATCATAAACAGCGAAATTAAGGGATGTGAATGCGCTACTTTGTTCAGCAAAACGGCAATAACAAATCCAATCAAAAATGCGCCGATGGTGTTAATAACCATCAACGCATAAGGAATGGTAAAACCATTCCAAACCATTGAGCCTTCTGACCAGGAAAATAACGCCCGGCTACACAACAAACCCAGCCATACGGCGAAGATACATGCAGTAACACTGATGAAGATGTTACCTAGTGCTTTGGTTAAACTCCCCTGCTCTATCAGGTATAAGGTTTCCAGGGAAAAAGTTGAGAACGTCGTGAACGCACCGATAAAGCCCACCAAAATTGCAGCTCGATATTCATATCCGATAGCAATGCGCTGAACGATCAATGCCTCAGTAAGTAAGCCCAATAGGAAAGAGCCAATGATATTGACCACCAACGTACCGTAAGGGAAACCACGACCTAGCCATTGGTAAATCCCGGAAGACACCAGAAACCGGAACACCGCGCCGAATGAACCTCCCAACGCAATAGCAAGCAATTGATTCATAAGAAGATCACACTACTATCACCTTATATTACTTTTCGGCAACTTTAATAAAATGCTCACGGTAATAACGCAATTCCTCTATGGATTCGAGTATATCCGCCAAGGCCTCATGCTTGGTTTCTTTTTTAAAACCGTCCTTTAACGCAGGCGCCCACCTTGCCGCCAATTCCTTTAACGTCGAGACATCGATGCTGCGGTAATGGAAATATGCCTCCAGTTTGGGCATATAACGTGCTAAAAACCGCCTATCCTGACCAATGGTGTTGCCGCACATGGGTGAGGTGCTTCCAGGCACCCACTCCTTCAAAAAATCAATGGTCAGCTTTTCCGCTTCTTCCGCAGAAATTTTGGAAGCCCACACCCGATCTATCAAGCCTGATTCGCCATGATGTTTTTGGTTCCAGTCATCCATCGCCAACAATGCAGCATCGGATTGATGTACGGCAATTGCTGGGCCTTTGGCGAGTATATTCAAGTTTTTATCGGTGATAACAGTCGCAATCTCGATAATTAGGTCGGTGTCGGGATTCAAACCGGTCATTTCCAGGTCGATCCATATGAGATGTTGGGCATCTTGTGCCATTTGATTTTTCCGTTATATTAATTGGACAATAGTTAGTGTACGATTAGTTTAATCCTACACTTTAGCTCTAAACCTGACGATTTTAACCCATGAACAGTTTTACATTAATCTTTTTGATAGCTTTAGCCATATGCTATGCCACGCAATTCTGGCTAGCCAAACGCCAAGCCGACCACGTTGCCAGTCATCGTTCAGCAGTACCGGACGCATTCAAAGACCGTGTTTCCCTTGAAGCACACCAAAAAGCGGCGGATTACACCATCGAAAAAGGCAAGCTGGGGACGATAGACAGCGTTATTGGTATTATTGTGTTACTGGCACTGACTATTGGTGGCGGCATCAATGCGGCTTTCGTATTCTGGACAGCGCAGCTAACATCCCCATTGTGGGCAGGCATTATGGCACTGGCCACCATTTTTCTGGTTATGACTTTGATCGACATTCCGACCAGCTTATACCAAACTTTTGTTATTGAAGAGAAATATGGTTTCAACAAAAGTACCGTCACACAATTCGTTAAAGATATGCTCTTACAATTGGGGCTTAGTGCGGCTATCGGTTTGCCCATATTGGCCTTAATTTTATGGGTGATGGATAGCGTCGGTTCGCTGTGGTGGCTGTGGGCTTGGGCTATCATCATGAGTTTCTCGCTGCTGATGAGCTGGTTGTTCCCTACTGTAATCGCACCTTTGTTCAATAAATTTACGCCGATGCAGGAAGGCTCCTTGAAGGATAGGATTCAAGGTTTGCTTGCCCGGTGCGGCTTCAATAGCCAAGGCATTTTTATCATGGACGGCTCTAAGCGTTCCGGTCATGGTAATGCCTATTTCACTGGCTTGGGCAACAACAAACGCATCGTATTCTTCGATACGCTCGTAAATTCGCTCGATGAAGAAGAGCTGGAAGCAGTGCTGGCGCATGAACTGGGGCATTTTAAACGCAAACACGTCATCAAAATGCTGGTTGCAACCTCGGTTTTGAGCCTGATTAGCTTAGCTATTCTGGGTTGGCTGATTGATGAACAATGGTTCTATAACGGTTTGGGCGTACAACAGCCATCACATGCCGCTGCTCTGCTGCTGTTCATGTTGGTATCACCTGTTTTCACCTTCTTTATGCAGCCCATCAGCGCGTATTTCCAGCGTAAATTTGAATTTGAAGCTGACGACTTTGCCGCCGCTAATGCACAAGCCACCAAAATGATTAGCGGACTGGTCAAGCTGTATGAAGAAAACGCCAATACCTTAACCCCTGATCCGCTGTATTCAGCGTTCCACTACAGCCATCCGCCCGCCGCTATCCGCATAGCCCACCTGGAAACTAAGATGCAGACAGCATAATCGGTGCGTATTGGGAGAAAGAGCTAGTGTCCGAGCCTATGGAAGGCTTGGTAATTGCTCATGTTGGCCAAGGCATTGTAGTAGAGCATGAAAAAAAGATGATCCTCTGCCAGCCGCTAAGACGGCTGGAGACGGTGACAGTAGGCGATAAGGTGTTATGGTCTCTATCAGCCCCAGACCAAGGCCGCATTGAATCCATACTACCCCGCCGTTCGCTGCTCGCCAGACCCACCAGAAACAACAAAATCCGCCCAGTTGCCGCCAATATTGATACCGTATTCGTTGTCATCGCCGTTGAACCTTACTGCGATTTCTTGCTAATCGACCAATATCTGGCAGTTTGTGAAAATAATGAGATCAACGCCGCCCTGATATTAAACAAAACAGACCTGCCAATCCCAGAACAGCTTGAAAACGAATTACAAATTTACCAAAACCTGGGCTATCCCATTCATAGGGTAAGTACCTTGATAGAAAATGGGTTGGCTGAGCTAAAAAGCGCGTTACACAACCAAGTCAGCTTGCTGACGGGGCAATCGGGAGTCGGAAAATCTTCTATCACTAACCTTATTGTTCCTGATAGAAACTTAAAGACCAACACCCTTTCTGAAACCACAAAACATGGGCGACACACCACAACTGCCGCAACGCTTTACCACATCGATACCGGTGGCGATTTGATAGACAGCCCCGGGGTGGCTATTTTCGGGCTGGCGGACTTAAACAGGCAGCAACTGGCGCAAGGATACCGTGAATTTCAGCCTTTTTCAGATGTGTGCCAGTTCAACGATTGCAGCCACGACCAAGACAAAGGTTGCGCGGTGCGCGGTGCTGCGGAAGACGGCAAAATAGCAATGACGCGATATCAGCGATTTTTGAAGTTAACCCAAAAAATGGGCAGGTGAAATAAACAGAAGCACCATAAAGGCTGGTTTTTTAAGCCGCCTTTATGTGTGTCATAGATAATGATGACTAAGATGCTTTAACTAAATAAAGACTTAATTTTTGCGACAATGCCTTGCGCGCTAGCAACAGCATGTTCAGCATCAACTTTGAAATCGCCTATAAGCTTGTCGAACATGGCTTCTGCGTCAACTTTCAGCTCTTCCCAAGCCTCTTCGGTCGCATCGGCTAATTCGTCAAACTTGACTTGACCCTCTCCAAATTTAACACGAAGATTAGCAATTTGCTCTTCGATTTCTGGCTTAAGATCATCCACTGCATCCCTTGCTTTAGCTTCCAACTCATTCACTTCTACCTGCCAACTATCAAGCTGGGTTTTCAGTTTTGCTAAATATTCTTCTTTTGTTGCCATGATTGTGGCCTCCTAGGTTAAACTCGCGCCACCCACAACGGGAACGCAATAAAGTTAATGAAAACTGATATTATATTTTTTCTCTTTTCCACAATGTCCAGCCACCGTAACACAAACCAATCCACCCAGCATATTTAACTAGCGGTGTAGCGATTAAGGCTATGACACTAATAATAATGATTGTGACCCCATCCCAAGAAGTCCGCTCATTGATCCTTGCCTGCATCCAATCAATTACGTAATTGAGTATCGGCTTGACCGCTATTTCCGCCATATTTATCCCCTTATTTGTGTGTCTACATTAATCAAACAATATTAATGATAGTAGCTAGGCTACTCGATTTACGGTGACCGCCTAACACTGGCTACAAAATACTATAAAACCTAAAAACATACAACAACATCCAAAGCTACACAGATGCTCGACCAGAGACCTACCTTAAAAACAGTTATAAATTAATACGATGGCAACAAAACTCTTATAAATGCTGTTTTTGCAACGTGGATTCAGCTCAATATCCGTCCGAAACTACGCTTTTAAAAAAAGCCAAAGACTTGTCGATTTTTTAATAAAGTAAAGCAAGAACTGAGATTGTATACATTTTCTTGCCGCGTCTGGTTACAATAGATTTCCGTAACTTTGTCTACATTTGGACAATAAATGCACGCTAAAAATACCCTCATCACGCCCCCACCTTCGGCTTACCTGACCGAAGTCAAAACGCTTTCTGACCGAATCGTCAAAGCACAACAGCCCATTCGCATTCTGGATGCGATTAAATGGGACGATGGCATCAAACAGTCTTTTTTTGCCAGTCATTGTAAAAAATTGCCGGAAATCACTACTGAATACTACCAAAAACGGTCATTAGGTTTCGACCCGGCGCATAAAAAGCAGGAGCTTTACCAAATAGAGCGGGATTTGGTACGTAAACTCGGGCAGCTTAATCCGCTTAGCGGCATTATGCGACGGATTTGCAGGGAATATCAGGATGTGGTGACGATGCTTGAATCCAGGGGGAATGCCACCTTTACCAATATTTCTCAAGAGTTATATGGATCGTCACAAGATGTTTTCCATGTCGGCGACCCTACAATTGCCCAATTAGGCAGCATGATGGAAGGAACTTTGGCGCAATTATTGAAACTGGATTTTCTTATGGAAGATGCCAAAACCGTTACTGCAAGCGAAGCAGTAACGATTCTTAATGAAAAAATAGAAGCTGCGCTGCCTGGTAACGGTTTACGGGCGATGATTAGTGACGGCATTGTTGCTGATGCCGCTGCCGGTACCGATTACATCAAATTGCGTGCGGATGCCTTATTCAATCTACGTGATTTACGGGTTTTAGAGGTGCATGAAATCTGGGTGCATTTAGGCACGACGTTAAATGGTCTAGCCCAACCCTACTGCACATTTCTTGGCAAAGGCCCACCTTCAGCGACGGTTACCCAAGAGGGTTTGGCGGTATTAATGGAAATACTGACCTTCAGCTCGACACCTAATCGGCTAATGCGCTTGATCCATCGCATCCGTGCGATAACACTGGCAGAAGAAGGTGCTGATTTTATCGAGATATTTAATTTTTTTCTTGGCAAAGGGTTGGATAAGGAAGAATGCTATACGATCAGCAGCCGTGTATTTAGGGGCAGCTTGCCTGGAAGCATGCCATTTACAAAAGACCTGACTTACATCAAGGGGTTTGTGTTAACTTACAATTTCATGCGGCTTGCAGTAAGCAACGGCAAACCAGACCGCATTCCCTTATTATTTTGCGGCAAAACGATGATTGAAGACATGAAAGTGTTGGCTGATCTGGTTGCAGAAGGCACTGTGATTGCGCCGCGCTTTTTACCGCCGCAATTTACCGATTTGATGGGACTTTCGGCATGGTTAAGTTTTAGCCGCTTTATGTCCTCAATGAATTTTCGGCAACTCGAACAGGACTACGCTAATGTGCTGTGAAATGATGAGAGAGCAAGTATTTTAGGCAGAGATAACTTCATTGTTCGCTCATCAGTGAGTATAATTCAGATCAAGCCACGCTGTCGCTAACCCATAACCAGAGGAGTAACTTAATGAAAAAAATGCACATACCGGCAGCCATATTTACCCTTTTTTTGGTTGATGCCAATGCTGCAATGGATCATAGTGGACACAGTGGCGGCGGGAGCGGCAGCAGTGATGTAACTTGTATCCATCCACGCCTAGACAGAATTCAACCCGCACATTTGGCGACTATATCCCCTGGTTCTGAATTTTCTTTTGTTGTATTCAACATTGATAACCCCAAGCTAGTCTCAGTTATGGTCAAGAATAAACCCGTAGACATTGAAACTGAATTCAAAGACCCTTTTTATGTGGTAAAGGGGAGAATTCCAGATTCTTTACGTAATACGGCGGCGCGTATTGATGTCAAAATTGATGCCAAATATAATCCATGTAAGGCGGCGCAAGGATGGCTAGTCAAAATTTCCGAAAATTAATGCCCATTAACACTAACCATGTCTGAATCTCAAGCAGTTAAGCGTTGCGTGGCCTATTGCTTGGCACAAAGTTTTGACATTAACGCCCTATCTAAAATTCTATCGGAAACTAGCCTAATACGGATTATAAAAGGGGCGTTACTGATAGAGGAGGATGAAGCTTGGTCAATGATTTTTGCTTACGGTGCGGTAGTACACTGGAATATTAGCCCGGAACAACAGCATAAAATTCACGATCTCCTGATGGATCATGATGAAAATCCGCTGAATGTCGTTGAAGAAGACAACTTTACTTTTGCCCTAGACTGTCCGCAGACACGCATTATTGAGGATCATATTGAAATTGAATCCTCCGACCCGATTGTGCTGTTTTCGTTATCGCAAGGCATGGCACAATCCATTAAACTGGCCTCGTTTGAAACCAATGCCATCACTACCATCAACAACACCAGTTATATTCCAAAATCTTTGGCGCAGGATGGCAAAATCAAATTAAGCCGTCAAGAAATCGCAAAAATACGTGGGCAGTTGTTTTTAACCAAAAGCGATATTATCTTGAATTATGATTTGTTGGATAAGCCGGATTTCTTCTGGGAATATCCAGAATATGAAGAATACTATGCCATCGCCGCAAAATATTTGGAGGTTACACCACGTACCGACGTATTATCCAAAAAACTGGAAACCATTCATGAGCTCTTTGAAATGCTGGCAGATGAGCAAAAGCATAGGCATTCCCTGACCTTGGAATGGATAATCATCGGCTTGATTACCTTTGAAATTGGTATGACTATCGTCGATAAAGTGTTCTAACCTCCTCTTGAACCCCTGATAAACCCATAGATGTTGAGTTACCAACACGCTTACCATGCCGGTAACTACGCCGACGCTCTAAAGCATATCGTTTTGATTCAAACGCTGAAATATCTGAAAGTGAAAGATAAGCCGTTATGCTACATTGATACCCACGCCGGCTCTGGCGACTACAAGTTAAATAGCAACGAAGCCCAGAAAAACCAGGAATTTATAGGCGGTATTGGCAGCTTATGGCAACGTGATGATTTGCCAGCTTGCGTGGCCGATTACGTCAATCTCGTCAAAGATTTTAACTATCCCGAGCAATTAAGCCATTATCCAGGCTCTCCCTTAATAGCCAGTCAATTGCTAGGCGAGAATGACCGCTTGTTTCTTTACGAGCTGCACACGGCAGAATCCAGACTTTTAAATGACATAGTCAAAAAAGATAAGCGCATCAAAGTATTTCGTTCCGATGGCCTAAAAGACAGCTTAGGCTTGTTGCCGCCAAAAGAAAATCGCGGTCTGATATTGATTGACCCTTCGTATGAAATCAAGAATGAGTATCAAACTGTAGTTGACGCATTGAAAGCCATGCACAAACGTTTCGCCACCGGCTGTTATTGCCTTTGGTATCCAGTCGTTGCCAGGAAGCGTAATCAATACATGGAACGCGCCTTACAAACCAGCGGCATTCAAAACATTCAATTATTCGAACTAGGTATCCAGCCAGATAGCAATGAACACGGCATGACAGCATCTGGCATGATCGTCATCAATCCGCCCTGGACACTGCTTGTCGATATGCAACAAGTATTGCCCTGGTTAGCCGAAACACTCAGCAAAAGTCAACAAGGCCATTATCGGATAGAGCAAGTGGTTGCGGAATAACCCTCTAGATCAAAATTAATTTAGTATCTACCCGATCATTTTTAAGCAAATAATAAGAAAAATATGCTTGGAAAATTAGCAACTCCTTGTCAACTAATCCTGCCTGTTATAAACTACTAGAACCTTAACTCAGGTGAGTTAAGGTTCTATGATTCTACTTCACCTTGGCAACCATCCGCTTGGGCGTTGCAATACTGCAAGCAACGCATTTACTCATCAACACACCTGTAAGGCATCAAAATATGTTATCCCTCTCGCCGAAAAGATTCTTTTTTCCTCCCGCCCTTATTGTATTTTGGGTACTCAGTGGCAACGCTTATGCAGCCGAGATCCTGCGTGTTACTGTCGACTCTAGCGGCGCGCAAGCAAACGGCTTTAGCTATCAACCCAGTGTCTCTGCAAATGGACGCTACATCGCTTATGTGTCCGATGCCCCTAACCTAGTTGCTGAGGACACTAATTTTGCTGACGACATCTTCGTTTATGACCGCAAAACAAAAAGCACTACACGGGTCAGTATCGATTCCAACGGAAACCAGCAGAATGGCTTTAGTTCTAATCCCAGCATCAGTGCTGACGGGCGTTATGTTGGGTTTGTATCATCTGCATCCAACTTGGTTATCGGAGACACCAATGACACTTCAGATATCTTTGTGCATGACCTTCAAACCCATCAAACCACTCTGGTAAGTGTAAATTCCAGTCGAATGCAAGGAAATGAAGGTAGCTACCACCCTACTATAAGTGCCAATGGCCGTTATGTGGTCTTTCAGTCTTCAGCCGACAATTTGGTTGCTGATGATACTAATATGAATACGGATGTCTTTGTGCATGACCGCATAAAGAACAAAACCTCACGAATCAGCGTAGATTCCAGCGCCGCACAAGCAGATGGCGGCAGCTTTTTTCCGAAGATCAGCGCTGATGGTCGCTATGTAGCTTTCGTATCCGATGCGCCAAACCTGGTCTCTGGAGATACCAATAACGCCACGGATAGCTTCGTCCATGACCGTAAGACCAAACAAACCACACGGGTAAGCATCAACTCTAGGGGAAAGCAACAGAATAGCGACAGCACTGATCTAAGCATCAGCGCAAATGGCCGCTATGTAGCTTTTGAATCCTTTGCTGATAACTTAGTTGATGGCGACACTAATGCCAAGTTTGATAGCTTCGTCCATGACCGCAAAACGAAACTCACCACACGGATAAGTGTCGCTTCTAGTGCAACCCAAGGGGATCAGGACAGCGTAGCTCCTCGCCTAAGCGCCGATGGGCGATTTGTGCTGTTTGAATCAAGAGCGCACACCCTGGTTGCTGGGGACACTAACAATACGTTAGACGTTTTCGTCCATGATCGCCAAACAAAACGTACGAACCTTGTCAGTGTTGGCTCAAAAAGCACACAAGGCAATGAAGTTAGTCTTGCGGGTAGCATTAGCTCAAATGGAAGTATTCTGGCTTTTCAATCCTTTGCCGACAACTTAATCGAAAATGACACCAATGCCAATATGGATGTCTTCCTTAGTGACCGTACGCTCGATGTTGCCGGTCAAGCTGACTTGCAAATTACCGTTACTCAACAACCTAAGCAACTGGCGCGAGATACTAATGGCACTTATATCTTTACAGCTACCAATAACGGCCCTGACACTGCAAGTGGAGTTAGCCTGGTATATCTGGCTTCAGGAGGTAACGATATTAAATTAACCCCAAGCCAAGGAACTTGCAAACAATTACATCTATTAAGTTATGTTGTAAGCCTATGCAGCATGGGTAAACTTAAAACTGGAAACAGCCTAAAACTGACCGTTACAGCCAAAGTACGCCATAAATCTCTTTTCCAAAAAGTGACCATAAGTAGCAAACTCACAGATAAAGTGTTATCGAATAACACCGTTTCTATCTCAACACCCGTTAAAAAATGATACTGACAAAGTAATCGGCAATCCCGAAACCATGGTTAAGCTATATCAATAACGATAACGCAAAATTACCCCAATCAAGTTGACTTTGAATCAACTTGATTGTATATCAAAACAGCATCTTATCTACTACTTACCAAGCTGGGTTTACCTTGCAAATAAGAAGCATTGGGGTCGATAAGAAAATGCTTATTTATTGCAGTCCGGCCTAGTAGCATACGAAAACGCATGGAATCACGATTGGTAAGCGTAATTTCAGCCTTAATTAGTTGCTGCCCGAACAGCAACTGGGTTTCAATAACGTAACGACGTTGTTTGTGTCCGCCAGAATCGGAAACTGTACGGTGGTCTTTGATGGGAGCATGGCATTCGATGATGAAATCGCTTTGTTTTTGCATGGGCTGTACGGCAAACATCAGCCAATTTTCGCCGCCTTTTGGGTAAGGCTCTATGATTACAGCGTGTAAGGCGGACGAACGTGCACCCGTATCAATTTTGGCTTTAATCTGGGCAATACCAAACTCCGGTAAGGCCACCCATTCACGCCAGCCCAGCATGGGTAATTGTATCGGCTTGTCAGTCATAAAAGAAAGTTGGCCTTGGTCAATGGACTATCGAGAGTACTTTGATAACTAAAAAGCAGCCTTTCATTCATGACGACGCGCGACATTTTTAGGCTTAGGTCATCCATGATTCGAACCGCTCACCACGCACTTAATCAACACGAAGTATAATCCTGAATCCTTCAATAAACCTTACTAAAAGACTTATATTAGGGATTGTTGAATCCGACCTAAACAACTTCATGCAGGATTTTGGACAATAGCATTATGCTTGAGTATACCGATTATCTAAAAATATTTATTGCCTTATTGGCTGTAGTCGATCCACTAGCAGCAATGCCAGTCATAGTAGCAATGATTGCCCGCGATAACGCATTTGAACTTAAGGCGATAGCACGGACGGTTGTGCTATCGGTTACTTCTGTCTTATTGACGGCACTTTTTATAGGGCAAGAGGTGTTAATTTTCTTTGGCATCAGCATAAACTCGTTTCGGGTAAGTGGTGGGATTCTGCTGATGCTAATGTCAATTTCGATGCTACAAGGTAAGATTAGCGAAACGGTATGCAATGAGGAAGAAGCCAAGGAGGGCGAAACAAGGCAAACTATTGCTGTCGTGCCTTTGTCCATCCCCCTGTTGGCGGGGCCTGGCGCAATCAGTACGGTTATACTCTACGCGCATAAGGGTAACGGAATTCACCATTACTTAATGATTAGCCTGGATATTATTGCCGTAGCAATCTTGTTATGGTGCGTACTAAGGACTACCCCATGGCTAACCCAACGCCTTAGCCAGACTGGGATCAATGTCGTGATCCGTCTGATGGGCTTAATTTTATTAGCACTTGCGGTCGAATTTGTTGCGGGTGGGCTAAAAGGACTTTTCCCGGTGTTGGCCTAATACGTTTACAAGCATTTTAAAGCGCTACAAATTCAGCCATTTAAGCTTGAATTAAGAATTGGCAGTCACAATCGGCTATTGTAAGAGTAATTAAATCAGGGAATATGGCACTATGAATTCGCCTAAACTGAAAGATACCGTTATGTGCGGTTCAAATAACGTGTCGAGAAGGCGTTTCCTTAAAGGCCTTGCATGCGGTTCTTTGTTGACAATGGGGTCACCAAAAATCGTACAGGCAGCTTTCTCAAGTTTCACCGCGCATAAAACCCTTTCTTTAGAACACCACCATACTGGCGAGAATATAACCCTTACTTATTATGAGTCAGGACATTATATTCCTGGTGCTTTAGAAGAAATCAGCTATTTCATGCGGGACTATCATAACGATCAGATGCATTCCTTTGACGCATCTTTGCTAGATCAATTGTATGATGTCAAATTGTTGCTCGGTACAAACAAACCTTTTCATATCGTTTCAGCTTATCGATCTCCCGGAACTAACGCCAATTTACGTAGGCATAGCCATGGCGTTGCTAAGCACAGTTTGCACATGGAAGGTCGGGCGGTTGATATACGCATGGAAGGCGTAAACGCCAAAACCATCAGAAATGCAGCCCTCTCGTTAGGACGTGGCGGAGTGGGTTTTTATCCCAGCTCGAATTTTGTACACTTAGATACTGGTGAATTAAGAACTTGGCACAGATAAGTATTAGAAATAACCAATATACTTAACCTTGAAAAACCTCATCGAGAGCTGGTTTGGCGTTTTGGTCATATAAATCTTGCAATATTTGCCTAAAATGCTCGTAGTTTTTAATTTTTAACACACCAACTTCATCCAAAACCGCTTCGTAATGACCGGCGGCCCTTCCACCGACGATCAATGCGACATCATTACCCATCAATTTCCTTAATCGCCGTATTTCCTTTGAAATAACATGATCATCGGTTTTGAAACTGATGCTGATGGTTACTGCCGCAGCCTTAGTAAATTTAACAGCTGCGGCGATTTCCTCAGCCGGCAAGTTTGCGCCCAAATAAGTGACTTTCCAACCTTTAAGTTCAGCGATAATACCGGCCAGCAAAGCACCCAACTCGTGTAACTGATTGATGGGGGTACTAACAATCATTCTCGGTGCATTTGGAGAGCAGGGGTTGTTATTCCGCAAAATATAGGTTAACGAGCGGACAATTGACGAAGCCATGTGTTCATGAACTGGCCTCAGTTCGCCTGATCGCCAACGATCCCCAATAAGGGTCAGCAAAGGATTTAATAATTTCTCAATAAATACCTCTGTACCAAGCTCTACGATGGCATTTTCAAAATGTGACTCAAGCGCATGGGCATCAAAAGCCAACACTGCCGCGTAACATTTCTGAATATAATCTTCAGCGATATGCTGTCTGTTACCGCTCAATGGCAGGGAGGACTTCTCTGTCATTTGTGTTATTAAGTCACTTTCTCTATTTAACAGGCTTTTTAGCTCACTTAAAGAAAGCTGTGCGATTTGGCTAATGCTATGACCATTACTGGTCGCTTGGTTAAGTAATTTGAGACGGGCGATATCCAAATCGGTATAGACGCGGTGACCGCCTTCTGTACGAGTTGGCTTTACTGCTTGGTATCGGCGTTCCCACGCTCTTACCAAGTCAGATTTAACGCCCGATCTTTTGGATACTGTGCTAATTAAATATTGAGCTGAATCATTCATAGCGTTAGACAGTAGTCGTAAATTAAACACAAGGGCTTGAAGGCAAATTTTACCATGACTTTTACAATACATGGACAAATATGCATATTTTTTATTTCATACCAATTAATATTTAGTATAAGGCTGTTTCTGGGGCTGTCAAATGAGAAACCCCATAACTCCCAACTAAAACCCAGCCATTAATGTGACAATATCTTGACAGGAAACTATTTTTTTTGTACCGAATCAATCAACTGCGAATAACCTTTTTTGTAATCAGGGAAAATAAATTGATACCCTAATGCCTTAATCCTGTCATTACGGCAACGTTTGTTCATGTCGGCATCATTTTCCGTAATCTTTGCGATGGGCGGTGGACAATTCAAATTTTCCGCCATCCAAGCCATAACGTCCCACAAGGGTGCAGGATCATCATCACTCGCTACATAACATTGTTCCAGGCAGTTTACTCCCTCTATCCGTTTTTCAAGTAGAAATGCCAGAACGCCCACGCAATCGCGCTGATGGATTCGATTGGTATAATAACGTGGCGTTTGCTGGATTAATGGCGCTTGCTTTGCCATTCTAAGCAAATACTCGCGGCCTGGGCCATAAATACCTGAAAAGCGCACGACAATATTGAACGGATTTTGCGCCACCAACTTACGTTCAGCCGCTAAGATTTTGAGACTCGTGCTTTTAGTCGGTGCAGCAATTGAATTTTCATCGACCCATTCTCCCTGGTTTTGGCCATAAACACTGGTTGATGACACAAAGATCCATGGTACTTGTGCCCCGAATTGCGCTAGCCTGCTGAGTAAGTTATCGATGCCTGTCTCATAAACATCATGGTAACTGTTTTCGTTACGGCTGTCGGCGGAAACGATAAAGAAAATATGTTCAAAATCTTGATCCAATGCATCTAGATCGGCAGAGGAAGTAATATCCGCACGCACAAACTTAAATTTTTCCTGTTTTGCAATTGGCGGGTTACGTTTCAACCCAGTCACATCATGCCCGGCCTCCGCCAATGTGTTGGCTAATTCATAACCTATTGCACCGCAACCCACTATGAGGATTTTTGCCATCGTTATATCGTATGTTGTTTATATATCATTGATAAGCTGCAATTCTTGTGGATAGGGAGACATATAGTAGGAATCTTCTATGTAGGGATCAGGATTCTTCCTAAAATGGTGTTTTAGCAAAGTTAATGGCACGATAAGTGGCACCTCACCTTGCCTGTAACGTTCGATTACTTCACAAAGCTCTGCCTTATCGTCTGCGTCCAACTCTTTTTTTAAATAGCCTTGAATATGCTGCAGGACATTAACATGGCTCTTCCGGCTTGCCACTTTCCTTAGCGCATTCATTAACAGGACGATATAACTCTGCGCCACTTCATTCACGTTGATTTTCGTAACGGTCGCCAATAACTGCCCTAAGTCGGCATAATTTTCGTGGCTCATCAAAATAAGCTTGTGGCGTGCATGAAAGCGTGTCAAACCGCTAGCAGTCACACCTTCTGCCATAAGCTGTTTCCAGCGATACAGCACATAAACGCGCCGAATAAAGTTTTCACGCAACTTAGGATCGCCGAGCCTTCCTTCTTCTTCGACAGGTAACAGCGGGTTATTACGCATCATTGCCTCAGCATAGATACCCGTACCCATTTTTTGGGGTTGGTTGTTGATATAAACCTTAACCCGTTCCATCCCGCAACTGGGTGAATCTTTCTTCAAAATATAACCACACAAATCAGCATGTGTCACTTTTTGTGCGTTGGCATAATTGAGTAATTGATCGGTCACATCCCAATCAGGATTTTTCACACCGACACTGCGTATTTCCTTATTCATTTTGGCCAGTTGGATCGCCGGTCTCGGCGTACCCATTCCTATAGCGACTTCTGGGCAAAAAGCCTGAAAATCAAAATATTGCGCCAATGTTCCGTTGATATAAGAATCACGCTTATGTCCGCCATCGTAACGTACGGGCTGGCCAAGCAGACAACTGCTGATACCGACTGGGATTTTTTTCATCATTTTATTTGGTAATATGTGGAGTTAAAATCTACCATCGAATTCTTAAATAACAAGGAAACACGCAAATTTTTACATCACCTTTGTGATAAAGGTTTGACGTTGTTAGTATTTATGGCAAATTGGTATTTTACCGAATTAATAAAAGACAACATACTTTCAGTAAGATGCTTAGCCAATACCAAATTTCGGGATTAACGCTAAAAAATTGATTTATATTCCAAAGAAGTCCGAAAACAGCCAAGAAATCCCCCTATAACCAATAGAAACAACCAGTAGAGATATGCCTTTTATGAAACTTAGCATCTTTTTTATTATTATTATGACGATCAGCATGACAACGTACGCCGACACAATTGAAAAAAAGAAGTTACCACCCTGCCTTGATACGCCAAATTGTGTCTCCAGCCAGGCAACAGACAAGCCACACTATATTTTACCGTTTAAAATTTCCGGCGATCCAAAACTTGCTTGGGCAGAACTAAAAAAAGTGATCATGTCCCATGACCGGATGGTTATTACCCACGAAACGGAAGATTCCCTTCATGCTGAAGCTAGAAGCCTGGTATTGCAGTTTGTTGATGACATAGATGCCATACTTGATACCGATGCACGATTGATCCACATACGTTCCGCATCCCGACTAGGGCACAGCGATTTTGGTGTTAATCGCAAGCGAATAGAAAAATTTAGGCTACAGCTAAGAAAATTACATTTTTTAGAAAAATAGCTTGCTTGCAGTAGTCGATTGCTATCAACGACAATGGTTACTCGCCGATACAGAACCTCGTTATTCATCTTCCGTCGCGATCTAAGAATTCAAGATAATTCCGCGCTAAATCAAGCAATAAGCGCTTCAGATAGGGTCTTGCCCTGCTTTATCTTTGATCCCAGACAGATACAAAAGCATCCTTACCAAAGCCAGCCTGCGTTGCAATTTATGATGCAGTCCCTAGCTGATCTTCGACTGGCGTTTCAAGCTATCGATGCCGAACTTGCGCTTTATGATGACCTGCCTGTTGATGTGATAAAACGGGTATTTCAGCAACATTCCATTCAAGCCGTGTTTGTTAATCGTGATTACACGCCTTTCAGTCGGACTCGTGATAGTGAATTGGCACAAATTTGTCAGGACTTACACATCGACTTCCACGTTGCACCTGATTATTTATTGACTGAGCCAGAACAAGCACTTAAGAATGATCGTACGCCTTATAAGGTGTTCACAGCCTTCTACAACAATGCTCGCCAATTTACCATCCCTCTGCCTAATGCGTTGGAAAAGCCAAATTTCATCAAGGTTGACGGAGAAACGGGTATTGACCAGTCGCTTTTTCCGCAAACAGAATCCGTTATAAATAACCCTACAGGTGGGCGTAAGCAAGCGCTTTTGATACTTGGACAACTCGCTAAACAGGCAGATTACCAATCACAACGTGATTACCCGTTTTTAGATTCTACCAGTCACTTGTCTGCGCATTTAAAATTCGGCACGTGTTCAGTACGGGAAGTGTATTACGCGATTGTCCGTGAACTAGGTGCTGAACATCCTTTGTTACGCCAGCTGTATTGGCGGGATTTTTTCACCCATATTGCTTTTCGTTACCCGCATGTTTTTGGAAAAGCGTTTAACTCTCAATATAACAGCTTAGTCTGGGATAACAGGCGGGACTATTTTCAACGCTGGAGCGAGGGTAAGACGGGCTTTCCGATAGTTGATGCCGGTATGCGCGAGCTGAATGCAACTGGCTTCATGCATAACCGGGTAAGAATGATCGTCGCTTCATTCCTGACCAAAGACCTGCACATCAGTTGGCGTTGGGGCGAACGTTATTTCGCCCAGCATCTGGTCGATTACGATCCAGCCGTAAACAATGGTAACTGGCAATGGGCAGCATCGACAGGCTGCGATGCCCAACCTTATTTCAGAATATTTAACCCTTGGCTTCAACAACAGAAATTTGACTCGGATTGTCAGTATATCTATCGCTGGATACCCGAACTTAATAGGATTCCAGTAAAAATTATTCATAACTGGCATAGCAAATCTTCAGCCATTGGCTATCCTGCCCCCATGATCGACCATGCCCATGAGAGCCAAATAACAAAAGAACGCTTTAAAAATCTCTAATCATGCGTAAACAAGCTATATTTTTGTCCATGTATTGTAACAATATAATTTGACAGCCGTCATTTTGAGCAGTAAGTTGTGATCAAGGTTTTATTCTACTTGATTACTTGATTAAGCCGTTCCAAGCGGCAATAAAATATTGGTACGTATTTTTATAATCATAGAAAGCGAATAGGATAAGCGGTTTTTATAACCTGTTAACCCTTAATATCCTCCTCTATAGCCCTCCCAACTTGTGTGGGAGGTGCTTTTTTTATCAGCAGGCAAGAATGCAGATGCAATCAATCAATTTTACCCCCATGAAAGTAGGCAAATTTATAACTGATGCCAATTTTTATATTTCAGTAATGATATTAGTGTACGGTGGCGTAACCGCTATAACTGAAAATTACAGTATTTTTGAATTCAATGAGGATCTGTTTGGCATACTACATAACAACCTACGTCTCGCTTTGCTTTATCTTGCAATGACAGAGGTGGTAATTTGCATATATTGTTTTATTACCAACCAAGCCAAATTAATGGGTTTTGTTGGTTATTTTTTGATTATGATGCTCGGTTCTATGGCCTTCTATGGAGAAGTTAACAACGTTCCCGTAGATGATAATCTTCCTATCTTTTTCCTGTATACAGGTATTTCACATATTTTGTTTGGGCTAATGGCTGGAATGGGGAAAACTAATAATGCAAAAAAATATTCCGCATAACAAGCAAACTTCAGCCACAAATTGATATGCCAATTATGTTATCGGCATTTGCTTTAGTTAATGTGAGCGTACTACTTCAACATGGTTAATAAATGAAGTTACATGCAACTGCCTGGTCAATCGATAACGAATAGTTTTGTGATTTTTGTTGATGAAAATAAATTCGTCAGGCTTGAATTCTTTGTTTAAGAAAACCAAACTTGGGGATTGTTTTACGACACCGTCGCCAGGCAAATAAATAGCATATACCTCATTGTCAGGATAACCTGGGTTAGTTACCTTAATGGTTGTAGCATTGGTATCCAATAATTCCACGCCCATAAACATGCCAGTTTCTTTTGATTGCGCCAGCCATCGGATCAGTCCGAGCGTGAATGTCTTATGTGCTATGCCAATAATATTTCCGACCTTGGGTTTTATCTTGTTATCTGTCCATAGTAAACCATAGCCTTTTTTGCTTTTATCAACAAGACGCATATTGGTGCCATAATTGACTTGCTGACTGCTTCGCCATATCTCTATCGGATCGGCAAACTCAGTCACTTGAAAGGCGACAGGGGGTTCTTGGCCTGCTGATTTTTGGATTTTAGCATTCTCGCCTAAGTCTCTCGGGTTATCTTTGACTCCAGCTATACCAAAATCCAGGTTACGCAACTCTCCTGGGTGGTTTGGATCAAAAAACCCGGTGGTGGTGGTTTTAACCGAATCTTTCTTTTCATCTTCCTTGCTGCGTAAAAACTCAACAATATTGCTAAAGCCTATTATTCCTATATGATTGCCTTCAGCAGCCTCACGGTGATCTTTTCTTTGCTCGCTGAGTGTTAATGTCTTAGCTAGGCGTAGCAACATTAAGCGATCTGTAGGAAGATGGCGCGCACGCTTATCGTAAGTAGCTTCTAGAATTTTACTGGCGACGGTGACCGTAGCAATATATAACCGGTCTGGATCGTGGATATCCAATTTATCGTCGTTATCGTCGCCCAGCACGGGCGGCCCATTGCCCTTAAGATGGATGGATGGAATACCTTTGAATTTCTTCTTTGGTACTGCCTTCAATAGGCTGGCGTAGGGTGCGTATTGCCCTAACAAGTCATGAATCGTACGCATTTCCTGAGGTGAAAACTGATTAGTATTGCTCAAGGCAAAGACGAGTACGCGCTTAAAACCATTATCGATAGCTTGTGCATCTGGATTGAATTCGCTCTCGGTTAGCCGATAGAGCTGGGCAAGTCGATAAAATTGAAAGCATTTATGCCAAAAATACACATAAGGCTTGGTATAAGTCTGGGAAATATACAGCAAACCCCTGCTCATCGCTTGGATACCATTACTCAAGATCAACGACTTTTCTTCTATAGAATAGTATCCCTCATCCTTAAACCAGTCTTCCTGGCTTAACAATGAGTAAGCGTTGCCCAGCTCCAGACTACTCCAGACCGAAATCTCACTCCTGGCTGACTCCTGGCCATTCAATTCTGAAGATGAATCGGAAATGTTCGAAAAAATAGTCAGCATTGTTGTAGCTGTGGTTAGCACAGAACCGAGTTTTTCAAGAAAAAACAACCGCGTCCTACCGGGAATAAGCTTGCGTTCGGGAGGATAAGTATTATTCAGGGTTTGCAATACGTTTAAAATCTGCTGACATTTTGTCATATCGTTTACTTTCGTAAGCGTGGAAAGCCATCCCGAAAAAACCATTTCGTCAATTGGAAACGGCAATGGCAAATTGCTTGGGGATGGGCAGGGAGGAAAAGGTTTTGACAGGTTAAACGCGTGTGAACTCATTCAGTTAACGCCTTGGATTGTTGTAAGAAATACTGTGACTACTTAACAACTTCAAAAACAATGCCAGTAGACTAACACTAGTCTAGTTTGTGCTAGCTATATCTACAAACTTTAAGTCTAGGAAACTATGAAGAAGAGGGTTTCCGCTCACCGCTTGACCAGATCACCCACCCGTTTAACCTGTCAAAGCACCATCTTCAAAGATAGATTACTACAAAAACGGCCTGATAACAGAATCAACTTGACCCACATCAATCACACCAAAGTATCTACCATCGAACGGGTTATCATTAGAATCAGACATCAAAAGCACTTCATTTTCTTTTAATTCATAATTATCCAGTTTCAACCTGGGCATGACCCGCCCTTCCCTGTCCTGAGCCAGCGGTTTACTTTGCGGATACAAGACATCGTTAACCGTCACGCCGTTGTCATTGACAGTCACTTTGTTTTTATATATTGCGGCAACTTTTAGCATCATGTTGTCGAAATTATCTGGACAACTTCCGGGCTTGATAGCGCCCCGATCCCGCGCCGCTTGAAATTCCGGTTTATTTGGCGGACAAAACACCACAATTTTGCCTATGGTTAAGGGTTCATCGACTATCTTGTACAAGCCGGTTGGAATCGTAGAGCGGGTATTGACGATTCCGCCCATCGTAAAAAAACCACCGCACAGCAAAAGCAAAATAGCGGCAATCGACCCAAGCATCATTAACGTTTTATTCATGTTCATACCAAGGCTTCGTTCCTTAAATTTAAACCAACAAAGTTTGCAGTATATCCTGAGGGTGCTTCCTGTAAACCCTGTTTTTTACTTACGTTATGGGAGCTTAACATCCAATGCAAGCAAACCAACCACAACGACTTCAGAAATCCCTTGCCTAATGCTCCACAAACCGAGTCCGCTAACGATGACTAAACCGCCGCCAATCCAGCGCTTAAACAACAAATCATTACGCATGATGGCATGATGCGCTTTCAAACCCAGCACATGACCAATAGCGGCAACTGGCAATAGCGATAACGCCGCCAAAAAGTGCAAATTGACCGAAAAGGCAATAAAGGTCGTCATTTTGATGCTAACCAGGATAAACCACAGCACGAACAGGGTGTCCCGCAATTTGTCCTTGCTGACGTTACGCATATACACCGCGACCATCAACGGTGCGCCAGTCAAAGATGTGCCAGCGACATAACCGCCTATTACCAGCAGCAGTTTATCCACCCAATTGCCTTGGCTTGCAATATTGCGGTTGAATAACCACATGAATCCGTAAAACAACGTGATCGAATAGATAAAAAAATTCAGCCATAACAAAGGCAGGTTCAGCAACCCGAACACACCAATAATAGCGGGTGGGATAATGTAAATCGAGGATCGCCGCAGATACCGCCAATCGACATTGTGCAATCGGGTACGTAAGGTTAAGCCAGAAAAAAAAAGCAAATGCACACTGATGATAGGCAACCATAAGCGCGGGTCATTGTGGACGAATAACATCAACGGCAAACCCAATGCCGCGCCGCCAAAACCTAGGCCAGTACGGACAAAACCCGCCCACACAAACAGTAACGCAACCACCAACGTTTGGCTCAAAGAAAAATCAAGCAGCATAGATTCTGGGTTCTTAACTTTTGTGCTAACGGATGCAGTTTTCGCTTAGTAAACCCAAAACAAACTGCCGTTCATCCTAAGTCCTACGATTACGCTCAAGAAAGACTTGTCAAAGACAATCGGCTATCTGCCCTATTAACCACACTTACTCTCACCACAATTAAGGCAAGTCATACAACCATCCATCAGCACCACGGCTTTGGTCTGGCATTTTCCGCACAACAAGGCTTTTGCAGGAAAAGCGCCGTTTTCATCTATTTCGGCAGTATCGTTATGCATCGCTTCAAACTCCTTACGTTTGGCGGCGAGGAACTTTTTTTGATGGTCGTCCATTTCGCGGTCTTTTAGCATACCAATCATTTTAAGGTGCGACTCAATCGCACAGCCTATTTCCGCCACCAATGATGGCATGAACACGCCGCCTTTTTTGAAATATCCGCCTTTAGGGTCGAACACCGCTTTCAACTCCTCCACCAGGAAACACGCATCGCCACCCTTGCGGAACACCGCCGAGATAACCCGCGTCAACGCCAGCACCCATTGAAAGTGTTCCATGTTTTTGGAATTGATAAACACCTCATAAGGCCTACGCTCCTCGTGTTCCGTACCTTCATTCAGGATCATGTCATTGATCGTAATGTACAAGGCATGTTCCGATTGTGGCGTTTTGATCTTATAAGTCGAGCCGTATAGGATTTCAGGGCGCGAAAGGTTCTCATGCATACTTTCCCTGTCGGCGACTTGCGCGTCGTTGCTGGCCTGGATTGCTGCCGCTTTATCGTCTTCGTTTAAAACTTTGTAGCTGATGATTTTTTTGTCGATTTTATGTGCCATTGATGCCTCTGTTTTTAGGTGCTGGGGTCAAAACTTACCCCAGCAAATATGAATCAATTAATTGACCTGCGTAGCTTGCTTTTCAAATTCGAACTTACCTTGCTGATACCTCATGCAGATAAGAACCTAAATTTCCGGCATAATCCTCACCAGCCCACCTACTTCTCCTTCCAATGCGCCTTGGTCGGCAGGTGCTGGTCGAATTAAAGCTTCCTGCAATTTTCTCACTGGCGACCAGTAAGGGACATAAAAATCCCTATCCACATCCATCATTAGCACTTTTTGATTGACAGAATCATAAGCACCAATCGGGGAAATATGCGGCCCATCCCAGTCACTGGTTAAGACACCCTGATTATAATAAGCGAGTATCAAGTCATTAGACCTTCTCTCATTATCTTCCAGCACCTGTTTTATTTCTGCGAGGCTACTAGGAGTGTCGGATGCACGAATTACTTCAACTGTGTAATTTTTAAGCTTGTAGTGTTTCAAACCCTTTTTTACCAACCTTACCAGATCGTCAAACATGAGGCCATCGCCGTTTTCTGCCACTTTTTTACCATCTGGACCTGTAAAGACAGTTTCTAGTAAAGCGTTCTGTGTAATCAAAGTTTCATCAAAATATTTCGGCACACCCAATAGAAAATTTAAAGCCATTGCCACTGAGGCAAGGCCACAAGCACTAGAAGTCTGCTGGGGCAGATAAAACTGGCTAAATTTCCAGTAATCATAGGCTGGAGTTTGACGCAAGAAGCCTGTTTTCTGGGTTATCGGGGTGGCATAAGGGCCGAATTTTGGCTGTCTGACAAGCGCACAAGCGGTGTCAAAACAAAGTAGCATTGAAAGGAACAACACTAACAGGATGGAATTAAGCTTTTTTTGGTTTTGTAATTTCATTTTTTGGCCTTTTCAAGGTTAAGGGCTGAATTGACTACCATTTGGGTTACATCTTCTTTTTTCTTACGCTTGATCTTAGGTTTGTTGCGTTAACTAATGGAAAAACTATCGGTGTGTAGGTACGGGTGGCGGTGTATCTAAAATGACCGGTCGCGGAAAACTATTGTGTTGACCACCGTAAACGGGCACGACCACGGGCGCAATGCCGATACCGTCCGGTTGGGACTGCTTGCTTGATGGCCGCGATTTTGTCCGGGTGATTACCTTGCTGCGCGTCGGCGAAACCTGTTTGATGATCGTCGGCGGAGCCAATTCCTCGGTGATGGTTTCTTCCTCATAATAGCCGGGGTAATCCTCACCCGACGGCGGTTCAGGATAAGCTTGTTGGTGACGGAACGATTCAGTGTGGGTGGTGGAATGGACTTCCGTCTCTGCAAGATACAAATCGCCCTCAGCGTTTGCGGCTGATGCGAAAGGCCAAGCGATGACGATTGCAATTAAGTATTTCACGGTATGGTTTCTATTACTGTTTAATGCTTATAAGTTATCAATTGAATACGGTTATGGTATTAATTTATTTAAAGTTTAGTCTGAAAAGTGATTTCGATTAGGGCGTGTTTGTCGTCCTGTGCGGAATCATTTAAATCTATTTTGTCGCTAACGCGGTTAATCTAATGCCGATTCTCGCACCGGCGGGCGAGATACTTTCTTTTGCTTCGCCAAAAGAAAGTATCCAAAGAAAAGGCGACCCGGATGCCGCTTGCTTCCTGCGCTCTGGCAGTTTTATCGGGGTTTGCCAGAAAGGACTCCTGTCCTTCTGGCAAAGTGCGGCCTCCCTGCCGCACCCCTTCGGGCTATTCCCGATAAAACCGCCAGTGCTCGGCGCGGCATAACGGGAATAGGTGCATTAATCGTAGGTTGGGGTGAGGAACGAACCCCAACAATTAAACCTCACCAAAACCATCCTGTTCAAAATCATCACCACAAGTCCAATTTTCATCAATGACTTCATTTTTAATGTAACGATGAATGCTTGAGAGCGGCCAATCCACAGGCCGCTTTACAAAACCATGCTTCACTGGATTGTAATGAATATAATCCACGTGGCGTTCAAAATCATTGTCGTCCCGTATAAGATGCTCCCAAAATCGGCGCTGCCAAATGCCCCGCTCACCTTTTGATTGCCGACTTGCCGAAATCCATTCTCCTTTTGTAATTCGCCTTGAAAACCCGCCTTTTATAAGATTCCATCGGGTAGAAAAATCATTATCACCTTCCGGTAAAGTCCATAATGCATGAAGATGATCAGGCATAATGACCATTGCATCAATGACAAAAGGATGCGCCGTTTTGACATGGCTTATCGACGCTTTCAAATTATCGACATAATCCACCAACAATCGACTTTTGCGTTTAGCGAGGTTAACCGTAAAAAAATAAGTCGCTCCCGGTAATTTTGCTCGCCGATATTGCATATTTCAATCTCATGTAGGTTGGGGTGACGTTAGGAACCCCAACTAAACGTTTGTACATTCCCAATTGTTGGGGTTCGTACCTCACCCCAACCTACGAGCTACGGGCTTATTATTTAACCTGCTTGACGAATCCAATCTCTAATATTCATCCCAATACGCTCAATATCTTCTTTTGCTAAAATCCCACCATGCATAACAATATTTCTTGATTTTTCTAAGGTATTCAAAACGGCTTTAGCCCATTCCATATTTCCAAGTAAATCTTCGAACGCTTCCCAATTAGTCACCATAATAGAAGACAAGTCACTGAAATCACAATAATTAATATCACTTGCTCCTCTTGCTCCATGCCATCTAAATTTTGCATCCTCTTCCATCCTTGTTTTTGAGGTTTTACGAATACGTTCAGGCACTTTTTCCCACCAGCTTTCACCATACTTTTCTGCCATTGTCTTTATAACCATCATCCTTATTGTATTTTCAAATGCATGAATTGCGGCGTAAACATTTGACATACGCAAAGCTTCATTTAGCACTTCTGCGTCAAGAAAATCATATGACAATGTTTTCTGTACGGCTTTTGCCTCTTCAGGACCGAAATGATTTCGACGTTGGCGACCAACTTTATCTAAAGCTTCTTCTGATAAAATCCCTCGATAAACAAATGAATAGAGATCTATTTCTATCATCCTAAATGCTCTCGAAGGCTTTTAAATATGGCATCATAGACCGCTTGATCCCTGGTGTCAGGAAGAACAATGTTAATATGATATTGAAGCCCTGAAACACGAATTTTTCCCGTTGGCAAATTGGATTCAGCTTTGGGTAAAACAACATCAGTTGGTTTTTCTGATGAAATTGATTGTTCAATCTTATGTTGCATAGCCACTTCTGGTTTTTTTGAAATAGATGATGCTGAGAAATCTGCATATTCACATAATGCACGGAAAGTCTTAGCAACATTTCCAATTACTAAATCTGTTTTTTTTCCCGCATATAAAGTACGAAGTTTGTTCTTTGCATCTTCAATGGAAAATTCATTTGCCTTTGTATTGATTGCGAATAAATCCGAAAAAGCTTCTTTTATTCCCTCGGCTAATACAGACTTAGATACTGATCTATCAAGAAAATTAAAATATCGAGTCTGGGGGGTTCCATCTCTATTTAAAAAGCCAATATCTTTTAAGATACCGATAAATAAGCGGTCATTTGTTGAAGTAAACCCTAAATTCTCTAAAAATTTTACAGAAAACCTTTCAGGCGGTTGTGCATCGAGAATCGCATCAAAGTAACCAGGAATAGCATTGGGTTTTAACGTATAACTTTCTGGTAATGGCATTGCTTATTTACTCACTTTTAACTTCAATATGACAGTTGCGTTTGATTTTGTTTAGTTCCGTAGGTTGGGGTGAGGAACGAACCTCAACACGATGCCGACCCTTAATTTGTTGGGGTTCACAAGTTCACCCCAACCTACAACAACCATCCTTCCCCTTATGCCGCGCCGAGCACTGGCGTTTTTATCGGGAATAGCCCGAAGGGGTGCGGCAGGAATGCCGCACTTTGCTGGAGGGACAGGAGTCCCTTCCAGCAAACCCCGATAAAACCGACAGAGCGCAGGAAGCAAGCGGCATCGGGTCGCCTTTTCTTTGGATACTTTCTTTTGGCAGAAAATGCAGGAGCAATTTTCTGCATTCACCACATCCATGTGGCTCGCGAAGCAAAAGAAAGTATCTCGCCCGTGGGTGCGAGAACCCACATTCAAACAACCGCGTTAGCGACACTAACTTAATGAAGCACTCCCTTAACCGCCTGATCCACAACCACCCTATCCAGATCAAACTCACCAAACTCCTTAATCCATTTTTCCTCTGCGGTTGTCATCGCGGCAAACCATTCTTCATCGGAAAGTTCGGCAACCGATTGAGCGTTTTTCGTTTTCAATACATCACGGCGGGCAAGCCGTGATGTCAACTCTTCCCAAAAGGAGTTATTTTCAAACTCTTGGATTAAATCCTCGGCGACCGATTCAGATTCGAAATTGAATGTTGGGTAGAACTTGCCGTCTTCTTTTGATACTTGGATTAAATCGGCATAACCCATTTCCTCAGCGAGCGAGAACAGTTTTTGAAAAAGCGTCTCATATTCCTGGGTGTCTGTCCGCCCTTCGGTATCGTGCGCATGCAATACCCAATCGGCGATGTGGATAATGTCCAATAAGGTTCTGTACTCTTTTTTGGTAAAGTTAATTTTCATAAGTCACCGAGATTTAATGGTTAAAATTTAGGCTCTAGACTATCCGGAGAGATCAAAACTTTCCGTAATACCCTTCTTTCAATGCATCAAAAAGATTTGCCGCACTATGGATTTCGCCATCGTATTCAATCTCTTCATTGCCCTTAAATTCCACCACGCTGCCGTCTTCCAGGGTGAACTGGTAGGTGGTGTTTTCCAGGTCGGATTCTTTCACCAAGTACGCCCTGGAACACTTCAGGATTAAAGCGGAAGGTGGTGCAGCCTTTTAAGCCTTTGTCATAAGCGTACTCGTAGATGGACTTGAAGTCTTCGTAGGGGTAATCGGTCGGCACGTTGGCGGTTTTGGAAATGGAGGAGTCAATCCAAATCTGCGCGGCGGCCTGGATGTCCACATGCTGTTTGGGGGTGACATCTTCGGCGGAAATAAAGTAGTCCGGCAGTTGCTGTTCCGGCTTGTCGCTGTAAGGCATGGCTTTGGAGTTGACCAGTTCGCGGTAAGCCAATAATTCAAAGGAGAACACATCGATTTTTTCTTTGGATTTTTTGCCGGCACGGATGACGTTGCGCGAGTAATGGTGGGCAAAGCTGGGTTCGATGCCGTTGCTGGCGTTATTGGCGAGGGACAGGGAAATCGTGCCCGTAGGCGCAATAGAACTGTGATGGGTAAAGCGTGCGCCGGTTTCCATCAGTTCGGCAACCAGTGCCGGCTCAATTTTCGCCACTTGCTGCATGTAGCGGCTATATTTGGCATGGAGGATTTTTCCTGCCACCTGGTCGCCGACCTTATAACCATCCGCCGCCATTTCTGGACGTTTACGCAACATTTCGCCCGTAACGGTGAACAACTGTTCCATAATCGGTGCCGAGCCTTTTTCTTTGGCAAGGCTTAATGCGGCTTTCCAACCTTCGATAGCCATGACTTTGGTGACTTCTTCGGTAAATTTTACGGATGCCTCATCGCCGTATTTCATGCCTAGCATGGTCACGGTTGAGCCTAGCCCCAGATAACCCATGCCATGACGGCGTTTGCTGATGATTTCGTCGCGTTGTTTTTGCAGCGGCAAGCCATTGATTTCGACAACATTATCTAACATGCGGGTAAAGATGCGGATGGTTTTGCGGTAGGTTTCCCAATCGAACTTGGCATCTGCGGTAAATGGTTTTTTGATGAAGCGGGTAAGGTTAACAGAACCCAGCAAGCAACTGCCATAAGGCGGCAAGGGTTGCTCGCCGCACGGGTTAGTGGCGCGGATATTTTCGCAAAACCAGTTGTTGTTCATCTCGTTGACCTTGTCGATCAGGATAAATCCTGGCTCGGCATAATCATAAGTTGAACTCATGATGATGTCCCACAGGCGACGGGCGGGCATGGTTTTGGAGATTTTACAGGCAACCAGGCCAGCATCATTGACGACATAGCCTACTTTAACAGGAAATTCGCGCCAAACAATTTGTTCATTATTGAAAACATCGAGTTGGTCGAGTTTGGCTTCTTTTTCGGTAACAGGAAACGAAAACGACCAAGGCTGGTTGTTCTTAACCGCATCCATAAATTCGGTGGTAATCAGTAAAGACAAGTTGAATTGGCGCAAGCGGCCGTTTTCGCGTTTGGCGCGGATGAATTCGACCACATCGGGATGGCCGATATCAAAGGTCGCCATTTGCGCACCGCGCCTGCCGCCAGCAGAAGAAACGGTGAAACACATCTTGTCGTAGATATCCATGAACGATAAGGGCCTGATGTGTACGCCCCTGCCCCCGATACATAGGCATCTTTGGGGCGTAAGGTGGAAAATTCGTAGCCGATACCACAACCTGCTTTTAAGGTTAGTCCGGCTTCATGTACCTTACCGAGAATATCATCCATCGAATCGACTATCGTGCCGGATACGGTGCAGTTGATTGTTGAGGTGGCGGGTTTGTGTTCCAACGCCCCGGCATTAGAGATGATGCGGCCAGCAGGGATAACGCCTTGGCGCAGTGCCCACAAGAAATCTTTATAACATTGCTCCTGCTGCGCCTTGCCCGTTTCCACGCTCGATAAGGCTTTGGCAACCCGCTGGTAAGTCTCGTCAATCGTGGCATCCAGGGCTGTACCGTCCTTGGATTTTAAGCGGTATTTGGTATCCCAAATATCCATTGAAGCATCCTGGAACGGGATTTCAGTGACATTGTTGGCGATGACATGGAGTTGTGCTGGCATGGATGGTCTCCCGGGTATTTCGTTATATCAAAGGTTTGCGGTCTGGATAATTGTTGTGTTTGTATGCCACCGTCGGTACGAACAAGCTTTAGTTTGAACTAAGCGATGAGAAACGTCAGTTTCATTCCAGCACATTTGGCGCTGATAATGCTGAATTGGGCGATAGCTTTCAGTATCCCCTTATCAGAGTCGCTAGCAAAAACCCCTAACAAAACAAGCAATAACGTAACACGTTTAAATTAGTTTGTTACGATATATTGTGGCTTTTTTAAATATTAGCACAATATATTGTGTTTGCGAGAAAATTTTTGTTATTTAACGAAATTTCTTTTCCGACCCTAAAAATATAGTTTTTGTTAAGTCAGTTACTAAATCTGGAGGTCGTTGAACCTTTTGCCTGTTTTTTGACATTAACCAACCGTGAGACAAAAATTGGTAACTTTTTGCGTCCGCGTTGTTAACCTTAAATATAAAGTCTTATTAATGAGGAATCGCACAATGTTAAACATAATAAAGTTGTTCGCTGTATTCATGATTGCGGCGATTTTTGCCGCTCCGCTGACTGCAAATGCAGCCAGACAGGGCAATGTGTCATGTTCAGTAGTGGTAGATTATTTGTTAAACGGCGCTGCCGTAGAGTCCTACCAAAAAGCTTTCGTGGTCAAGCCTGGCGTGAGTTTTGATGATGATTTTTCGACAATTACACGCCAGAAAACATTTACTGCCTCAACAGTACTGGACGCGGGTAAAACAGTTGTGGGAATTAGTTATTTTAATGATGTTGGCACTCAAGATGCCATTGATTTCAATACGAAATTGGTTCTCCATGATAAGGGCACCTTAGAATCGACTTCCGGCAGCTATACATTTACCACAACTGCAGGGAATATTCCTCAGCGAGGACATGCAATAAATTACTCACTAATTTGCAAACAAGCCAAGTAATCAAGAAATCCATTGCACTACACAAGCGAGGCTGGATTACCCCGCTTCGCTTGTTCAAGCTCAGAAATAACGGCAAGGGGGAATGGAACGGCTTTTCATTTGCCTAACATGCGTAAATTTATAGGGTGAACTCCCGAATAAAAATCAATCAACCAAAAAGCCCCCACTTTGATGTTGCCACATGGCATAGTATTTCCCTTGCTTATCCAACAATTGTTGATGTGTGCCTTCCTCTATGATTTTGCCGTATTCCAGCACCACTATTCGATCCATTTTCAGGATGGTGGAAAGGCGATGGGCTATGACTATTGCCGTCTTATCTTTAATAAGGTTAAAAATGGCAACCTGGATTTGTTGTTCTGTAAGCGAATCTAAGGCGCTGGTGGCTTCATCCAACACGACGATAGGCGCGTCTTCAAGGAATGCTCGGGCAATGGCAATACGCTGTTTTTCACCGCCCGATAATTTAACTCCACGCTCGCCGACCATCGTATCGAACTTATCGGGAAGATCATCAATAAAATCAAAGCTGCATGATTTTTTTGCCACTTCAATCAATTCAGCATCATTAATATCCGCACCGAGTGTAATATTGTCACGGACGGAGCGGTGAAATAAATCCGGCTGTTGTGGAACCATTGAGATTTGCTTCCTTAATGAATCCATCGTAAAGGCCTTGGCATCCATACCATCGTAAGTAATACAGCCTTGTTGAGGCTCGAGAAACCGAAACAACAGCTTGGTTAAGGATGACTTACCTGAACCCGATTGCCCGACCAGCGCTATTTTCTCGCCAGCTTTAATATCCAGGTTAAAGTTCTCAAACAGCCGAGTTTGCTGTGGATTGATTGCATTGTAAGTAAACCCGAGATTGTTAAGGTGGATTGCGCCCTGGCTTATTTTAATTGGCTTGGCGTTGGGCGCATCTTGTTCCGTGTCGTTCCGGCGAAATATTTCCGCCATTTCAGAGGCATCCGCAAGTGCGGTAAAAAAATTCCTGAAGTTACGGCCAAATTCCCATAAACGCTGGATCAGCATAATCATAATGGATTGGAACAAGACAAACTCGCCCACTTGAAAGTAACCCGCTTTCCATTTATTAATCATTAAATAGATCAACAGCAATTCCATCCCGAAGGTCATCACCCCTTGTACGGCAAAGGAAATGAAGGTCATCAGCCAAGCGATTTTTTTCCTACGATAAACCTCGTTGGAGGCACTATTGACCCGGTTTTGTTCGTTATCTTCCAACGCGAAGGTCTTCACAATGAAAATATTGCTGATGGCATCCGAAACAACGCCGCCGACTTTGCTGTCACCTTCTGCGACGGCTTTATCAAAGCGCATTTTCCACATTGAAAAACCAATATTCCAAGTGATGAGCAAGGCAACCCAGGCGAGAAAATACAACGCAAACTGGCGTTGATGTTGATAAAAAATGCTGAATGCGATGGAGATCGCCAGCAAGTTCATATAAAACTGGAACAAAAACCAGTCCATGATGATTTCAAAAGACCGTGAAAAACGGTTGGCTTGCTTGATAAGGCTGCCGGAAAAGTTATTCTCAAAAAAGGTGGTTTTCTGTTTTTTAAGGACATCAAAGCAGCGTTTTTCCAAGAGGTTAACGCCACCGCCATCCAACGGCACAATCGCCAACTCAAGTAAGCGCCACGAAACCCAAATACCAGCAAAGACAAAAGCCAGCTGTTTTAGATTATCCAGCAAATCTGCTAATGTGGTATCCGAATAAGGTGCGGCAAGGCTATTAGCGATGTTTTTGTAATACGTCGGTGCCAACAAATCCAAACCAGTTGCACCAGCAAGCGCCAATAAAGCCAATAAAAAATACCACTTTTTCTGCCAGACGACTCGTCCGTATTCCCTGAATATAATGCCCATTTCGATTTATTTTACGCTTACGTTTTTAGAATTATTTATGCTGTCAGCTTTGCAGTATGTTTTTTGCAAAACACTGTTCACACAAGATACAGTGACCAGCATTAAAATCAAATATTGCTGCTGTTAAATATACAGTTGTAATAGGGGCGTTCTTGTTATCAAGGTATTTGTTATACCATGCGAACATTACATCTCCTATGTTGGCAAACACTACAGAATATACAACCCGATATTACGCCTCACACCCAGCAACCATCTTTCTTTAGATTTTTATTAACAAATACATTGCTAATTTCGCCAGAAACATTATAATTGGCGGTCTTAACGCGGGGTGGAGCAGCTTGGTAGCTCGTCGGGCTCATAACCCGAAGGTCGTAGGTTCAAATCCTGCCCCCGCTACCAGTTACAAGGAAGCCCCAGTATGGGGTTTTTTATTTTGGGGGCTTTGGACTTAGAAGCTTACTAATAGGTTGTTAATGGAAGAGCCGCTGGCTCTTTTTTTATGTGCGAAGATTTGATGAGGAAACAATGAAGCAAGCTCCTGTACATTTGGTGAATTTAATCGAGCCAATTGTTGAAGGTTTAGGATATGAATGTGTCGGCATCGACTATCATCCGCACCCCAAACATGGCTTGCTCAGGATTTACATCGATAGCCCCAATGGGATTTTGGTGGATGATTGCTCTAAGGTCAGCCACCAAATCAGTGGTGTACTCGATGTTGAAGACCCTATTCCAGACAACTACCAATTGGAAGTTTCTTCGCCGGGCACAGAAAGACCTTTCTTCCATGTACACCAGTTTGAACAATTCATTGGCAGCACGGTCTTGGTGAATGTTTACCAAGCCATCGCTGGCCGAAAAAAAATTACCGGCGTAATTGAAAAAGTTGTAGACGACATTATCACGCTACGCGAAGCAGATCAGGTTTTTGAGGTGCCTTTCGACGCGATGAGCAAAGCGCGTTTGGTACCTGACTATTTAATTGAAAAAGGAGGACGACATGGCAAATAAAGAGATCTTATTAGTAGCCGAGGTATTTTCTAATGAAAAAGAGATCGATAAGGAAATTGTCTTTGAAGCTATTGAGTCCGCCTTGGAAGCGGCTACGATCAAGCGCCATACCAACCAAATTAAGGTTCGCGTCAACATCGATAGAAAAACCGGGGATTACGTCACTTATCGGCAGTGGGATGTGGTGGATGTCAACCCAGAGATTGATGGTGACGTTGAATTCCCTGCCTCACAAATTCTATTGGAAGCCGCCCGTTTAGACGACAAAGACATTCAAGTAGGCGATGTCATCCAAGAAGAAATCGAATCGGTGGATTTTGGACGGATTGCCGCGCAAACAGCTAAACAAGTCATTATCCACAAAGTGCGTGAAGCCGAACGCAAAAAAATCGTTGAGGCGTATCAAAGCCGGGTCGGTGAACTCATCACAGGCGTAGTCAAACGCATTGAGAAAGGCAACATTTATTTAGACTTGGGTGGCCATGTAGAAGCTTTTATCGCCAAAGAAGACATGATTCCCAGGGAAGCTGTCCGTATTGGCGATCGGATTCGCGGCTATCTAAAAGATGTCCGTTCAGAAGCGCGTGGCACCCAGCTTTTTATAAGCCGTACCGCACCGGAACTATTGATTGCCTTATTTCGCCTGGAAGTGCCAGAAGTCAGCGAAGGCCTCATTTCGATCATGGGCGCGGCTCGCGATCCTGGTTCACGGGCGAAAATTGCCGTCAAAGGTAACGACCCTAGGCTAGATCCCGTGGGTGCTTGTGTAGGCATGAGAGGGTCAAGAGTCCAATCGGTCACCAACGAATTGGCAGGGGAACGCGTCGACATTATCCTGTGGAATCCCAGTGAAGCGCAGTTTGTTATCAACGCAATGGCACCAGCAGAGATCCAGTCCATCGTTGTGGATGAAGACAAGCACAGCATGGATCTGGCAGTGGCTTCGGAAAACCTATCCCAAGCCATAGGTCGAGGCGGTCAGAACGTGCGATTAGCAACCCAACTAACAGGCTGGGAACTGAATGTGCTTGATGCTACCAAAGCGGAAGAAAAGAGCGAAGCAGAGGGGGCGAAAATCAAGCAGCTATTTATCGATCAGCTTGATGTTGATGAAGATATCGCTTTGATTTTAGTGGAAGAAGGTTTTAATACCGTCGAAGAAATTGCTTATGTTCCAGTCAGCGAAATGCTGGAAATTGAGGGATTTGACGAAACCCTGGTCGATGAACTGCGTAGCCGAGCTAAAGATGCCCTGCTCATCAAGGCTCTTGCAGCGGAAGAAAAAATTGAATCCGCAGAACCCGCAGAAGACTTGCTTAGCATGGATGGCATGGATAAAGAACTGGCTTATGAAATGGCAAGCCTAGGCATTATTACCATGGAGGATTTAGCGGAACAGTCGGTTGACGATTTGCTGGGCATTAATGGCATAACTGAAGATCGGGCTGCAAAATTAATTATGAAAGCCCGCGAGCCATGGTTTGCTGAAGCGTCTGGTGAATAGGAAGGAGTAGGATATGAGCGAAAAAACAGTACGAGAATTAGCTGAGGTGGTAAAAATCCCCTTGGAACGGTTGTTGGTGCAGCTTAAGGAAGCAGGACTCACAGTCAGCACAGCTGACGAAGTGATTAGTGATGACGACCAAACAAAACTACTTACGCACTTACGTAGCCGTCATGGAAAGCCAGCTGGAGAACCAGAAAAACAACGCGTAACGCTAGTACGGACTAAACACGTTGAAATAAAGCAAGCAACCGCACCAGGAAGTTCCAGTAAAACTATCAACGTAGAATTCCGTAAAACAAAAAATTACGTCAATGTTAAGCATAAAGAAGAGCCAGAACTGGTTGAACAAACGCCTATTATTCCTGAAATAACCGCTCAAGCTGAACAAGATGCGGATGTAAAAGACGTTTCGATAAAAGTTGAACACGATGTGCAAGAAGCTGCCATAGTGCCTGAATTAGCAATTCCAGATTCAACGCAAGCACCTGAAGTCGCTATTATTCCAGCAGCGCCTGTGCCTGTATCCGATGTTAACTTGGATACCTTAAAAACAACGGCTGATAAAAAAACAAAACCAGAAAAACCAGTTAAGAGTAAGGAAGCAGAGGAACCCAAAAAGAAAATGGACGAAAAGGAACGTCGTCTAGAAGAATCCATTAAAAGAAATTCCGAACGCGTAAAACAGCTAGCAGAAGGCAAAAAAGCTACATTGCATAGGAATAAACTTGATGAAGATGGTCGTGCAGTAAATTATTCAAGAAAGGGCAAAAAGAAACCAAAGACTCCGACACGGAGTTCTAACCAGTCTGATGGTAAGCATCAATTTGAAATGCCAGTCGCCCCAATGATAAAGGAAGTCACAATACCGGAAACAATTATCGTCTCCGATCTTGCCCAAAAAATGAGTTTGAAAGCGGCATTGGTCATCAAACATTTGATGAAGCTAGGTATCATGGCAACCATCAATCAAAGCATCGACCAAGACACTGCGGCTATCCTGGTGGAAGAGCTGGGGCATAAAGCCATCATGCAGAACGATGATGATTTTGAACAGGATATGCTCACCGAAGCGCAACAAGAAGACAACCGGATTCCTGTCCCACGGGCACCAATCGTGACGATTATGGGTCATGTCGATCACGGTAAAACCTCGTTGTTGGATTATATCCGTAAAACCCGTGTTGCCGCAGGTGAAGCCGGAGGCATTACGCAGCATATCGGTGCTTATCAGGTAAAAACTGACCATGGTGCGGTCACATTTCTGGATACTCCAGGCCATGCCGCGTTCACCGCAATGCGTGCCCGTGGCGCCGATGTCACTGACGTAGTTATTGTTGTGGTAGCGGCTGATGATGGCGTTATGCCGCAGACTAAAGAAGCTGTAGAACACGCCAGGGCAGCTAATGTGCCGATTATTGTCGCCATGAATAAAATCGACAAGCCTGATGCCAACCCTGATAAGGTAATGCAAGAATTATCCAATATCAACGTTGTTCCCGAAGAATGGGGCGGCGATGTGCAATTTCTCAAGATTTCAGCCAAAACAGGCGAAGGCATTGACGAGCTTATCGAAGCGCTCATTGTCCAAACCGAAATTCTGGAATTAAAAGCACCCGTCGAAGGCGCAGCATCGGGTATCGTCATAGAATCCAGGCTGGACAAAGGCCGTGGTGCGGTAGCAACTGTATTGATTCAAAAAGGTACGTTGGAAAACGGCCAGATGGTCTTATGTGGACATGAATTTGGACGGGTTCGCGCCATGTTCAATGAAAACGGCAAGCCTATTAAAGAAGCAGGCCCTTGTGTACCGGTTGAAATCCTTGGCTTGTCGGGAACACCCAATGCGGGTGATGAGTTCCTGGTAGTACAAAACGAACGCGTTGCCAAAGACTTGGCCAAGCATCGTGAAGACCGCAAACGCTCCACTAAACATGCTGCCCAAAGCGCTTCAAAATTGGATGAAGTATTTTCCAGAATGGCCACGGGGGAAATTGCCAGTGTCAATCTGGTTCTGAAAACCGATGTCCAAGGCAGCTTGGAAGCCTTACGTGGATCCCTGGTTGATTTGTCGAACGAGGAAGTTGAAGTCAAAGTCATCTATGGCGGCGTTGGCGGTATCAATGAAGGTGACGTTAATCTCGCACTGGCTTCTGGCGCAATATTGATGGGCTTCAATGTCAGGGCGGACGCGACATCAAGGCGAATAATCGAAGAAAAAGGTGTAGACCTGCATTATTACAGTGTCATTTACGATGCCATTGATGAAGTCAAAAAATCCATCAGTGGTATGTTAGCGCCTGAAATTAAAGAAACTATCGTCGGCCTTGCCGAAGTGCGTGATGTCTTCAAGTCGCCAAAATTTGGTGCCATTGCCGGCTGTATGGTCGTTGATGGCTTTGTAAAAAGAAATCTACCAATCCGCGTATTGCGTAACAATGTGGTGATCTACGAAGGCCAATTAGAGTCTTTACGCCGCTTTAAAGACGATGCCGCCGAAGTTAAAATGGGCATGGAATGTGGTATCGGGGTAAAGAATTACAACGACGTAAGAGCTGGTGATCAAATCGAAGTGTTTGAACGCACCGAAATCAAACGTGTTTTATAAAGCTTATGCCTAAAGAATTTGGTCGTAGCGCCCGTGTGTCTTCGCAAATGCAGAAAGAACTGGCGTTAATTCTGCAACGCGATATTGATGACTCGAGGTTAGGTTTCATAACCATCAACGAAGTCGTGTTAAGTAAGGATTTGGCAGCCGCTAAAATTTATTTTACGGTGCTGAATTCTGATGATCTGGGCAAAAAAAACCACGTCAAGTGGTTAAATGAACTGGCTCCTATGATCCGACACATCCTCGCAAAAAAAATGCAGTTAAGGCACATATCCGAATTGAAGTTTTTTTATGATGATTCATTTGACACTGGGATGCGAGTTGCCGAACTGCTAAGTGACGTAAACAAGGTTGTTCCAAAAGAAAAAGATGAGAACGAAACCCGATGACAACCAGTCTTTCCAAACGCAATATTCACGGAATATTGCTGTTGGATAAACGCTTAGGCGTCTCGTCAAACAGGGCATTACAAGAAGTTAAACGCTTGTTCAATGCCAATAAGGCAGGGCATACAGGTAGCCTAGACCCTTTGGCTACAGGGTTATTGCCGCTATGTTTTGGTGAGGCCACAAAAGTATCCGGCATGATGCTGGATGACAACAAACGCTACCAAGTCATTGTCCAGCTGGGCGTTAAAACTGATACTGGCGACTTGGAAGGCAATGTTATTGCAACCAAACCCGTCCCTGAGTTTTCGGTTGAAACCATACAGACCGCCCTGAAGAAATTCACGGGCGAAATCGACCAAGTTCCGCCCATGTACTCGGCATTAAAACAGAATGGCAAAAAGCTGTATGAATTGGCCAGGGAAGGTAAAACTGTAGAACGCTTAGCTCGGCATATTACAATCTTTGAATTGAAGCTGTTGGCTGTCCAAAAAGATACTTTGGAACTTGAAGTTTACTGCTCAAAAGGCACTTATATCCGCTCTCTTGCCGAAGACATTGGTGAGGAGCTGGCTTGTGGTGCAACTGTAAGGGAATTACGCCGATTACAGGCGGGGCAGTTCCGCATTGAACAGTCTATGTCGCTAGAACAATTACAAGCATTGGATGATAAAGAACTGCTTGCAGCCTTGATAGCAGTCGACACCCCCTTACAAAATTTGCCTGCTGTGTATCTTAATGACCAGCAAGCGGCTAGCACCAAACAGGGGCAATTATTAAACCTTACCGAAAACTTACTGGGACTGGTGCGAATGTACCATGCAGCCGAGTTTTTAGGGTTGGGAGAAATGCGTTTGGATGGTAAACTAGCGCCGAAAAGATTGTTCAATTTGAACGATTAGGTTCAAAAATATAGTGAACCTCATTAAACATTTCTACACCCTATCGTGGAAATTGTTTGTTACTGGCTCTTGCTGTTTTTCTTACACATAAGCGAGCGCTTTATTTTTTATTAATCTTAATAGGGATTACTTAATGTCATTCTCCACAGAACAAAAAAAAGCCGTTGTCGAAGCCTATCGTTTATCCGAATCAGATACTGGCTCACCAGAAGTGCAAGTCGCTTTACTGACAGCACACATCGTGCAATTAACACCGCATTTTGCCGAACATAAGAAAGACAATCATTCCCGCAGGGGATTGTTGCGTATGGTTAATCAACGCCGCAAACTGCTGGATTACCTTAAAAATAAAGATATTAATCGTTACCGCTCCTTGATTGAACGCCTCGGCTTACGTAAATAAATCATCGTAACAAATCATGCCTGGAACGGCCTACCCAATACTTAGCAGATAGGTCGTTTCCGATTCACTTTTTTGCAGTGAACACCCTTAATTAATCTTTAAACACATAAGGAATCTTATAGTGAATCCAGTCAGGAAACAATTTCAGTACGGCGACCGCACCGTAACCTTAGAAACAGGGGAAATAGCCCGTCAAGCTGATGGCGCTGTCATTATTGATGTTGAGGGCACTACGCTGTTAGTGACTGTCGTCGGCAAAAAAGAACCCAGTGGCGGCGATTTTTTCCCGCTCACAGTGAACTATATGGAAAAAGCCTATGCGGCGGGCAAAATTCCCGGCGGTTTTTTTAAGCGCGAAGGCCGTCCCAGCGAGCAGGAAACCCTGATTTCGCGCCTGATTGACCGTCCCATTCGACCGCTTTTCCCCGAAGGCTATACTCACGAAACCCAGATAGTCGCTACGGTGATGTCCTTAAATCCTGAAGTGGACACCGAAGTAGTAGCCTTATTGGGCGCTTCTGCGGCTTTGGCAGTTTCAGGTTTACCTTTTAACGGCCCGATTGGTGCTGCCTGTGTCGGTTACAAAGACGGCGAATATCTACTTAACCCTTCCCCTGCCTTACTTAAAGAATCGCAATTAAATCTGGTAGTCGCAGGTACAGCCCAAGCCGTACTGATGGTTGAATCGGAAGCCGCAGGTTTATCTGAAGAAATCATGCTGGGTTCTGTACTGTTTGGACATGAGCAAATGCAACAAGCCATCACTGCGATTAACGAATTTGCTAAAGCAGCAGGTACAGGCAAAGTAGAATGGTCGGCATCGGTCGCCAATGCAGAACTCGAAAAACAAATAACAAACCACATCGAAACCGACATCAAAGCGGCTTATCAAATTGCTGAGAAATTGATTAGGCAAGACAAGCTAAAAGAAATCAGGTCTGCAATCGTAGAAAAATTGACATCTACAGGTGAATATGCCGAAAAAGACATTCGTACAATCATCGAAAACCTGGAATATAAAATCGTCCGCAGCGCCATCCTCCACGACAGCAAACGTATAGACGGTCGCGCCCTGGATTCGATCAGGCCTATTTCCGTACGTACTGGAGTTTTGCCAAGAACCCACGGTTCCGCCCTGTTTACTCGCGGCGAAACGCAAGCCTTAGTCGTAGCAACTTTGGGTACACAACGCGACGCACAAATTATTGATGCCTTAAAAGGCGAATATAAAGATCCATTCATGTTGCACTACAATTTCCCTCCGTACAGCGTAGGTGAAACCGGCATGGTCGGCTCACCAAAACGCCGTGAAATCGGGCATGGACGTTTAGCCAAACGCGGTGTATTGGCTGTGCTGCCGAATATGGAGGAATTTCCGTATGTGCTGCGCGTGGTATCCGAAGTCACAGAATCCAATGGCTCAAGCTCGATGGCTTCTGTGTGCGGCACCAGTCTTGCGTTGATGGATGCAGGTGTACCCATCAAAACACCGGTCGCTGGTATTGCTATGGGACTTATCAAAGAAGGCGATAGTTTTGCCGTGTTGTCTGACATCATGGGCGATGAAGATCACCTGGGCGATATGGATTTTAAAGTTGCCGGTTCTGTAGACGGTATTACCGCGCTACAAATGGACATCAAAATTGATGGCATTACCGCAGAAATCATGAAAACAGCTTTGGCACAAGCCAAAACAGGCCGCTTGCATATACTCGGCGAAATGAACAAAGCCTTGGCTGCTACCCGCGATCAAATGTCAGACTTCGCGCCACGCATCATCAGCTTTAAAATAGACCCCAGCAAAATTCGCGAAGTCATTGGCAAAGGTGGCGCAACTATCCGTGGCATTACCGAACAAACTGGAGCCAGCATTGACCTCACGGACGATGGCTTAGTCAAAATCGCTTCCGTCGATAAGGCCGCAGGAGAAGAAGCCCGTCGGTTAATCGAAGAAATTACCGAAGAAGTCGAAGTGGGTAAAATCTACGAAGGAAAAGTCGCAAGGCTGATGGATTTTGGTGCGTTTGTCACCATCCTGCCAGGTAAGGACGGTCTAGTACATATCTCACAAATCTCCGATGAACACGTGGACAAAGTCAGCGACAAACTCAACGAAGGAGATGTTGTAAGGGTAAAAGTTCTGGAAATTGACCGCCAAGGGCGCGTCAGGTTAAGCATGAAAGAAGTCGATAAGGACTAAGTTATATCGAACTTACGCAACAATAAGCTTTAGTTGATGCGTTTTTTTGACTTTTAACATCTTAATTTCGTTTAGGGTGGTTTCGCACTAGCAAACCGCCACATTAGCCAAGTACATCAAGTATCTAAGGTAACGGGATTCGGTCATTGCGAATTCCTTTACCTTAACGGCTAATCTACATCACGGACATTAAATCAGCGATTATTGATATTCAGGCACAGCAATCTTATAGACTTTTAACTGCCTGCGTCTACAAGGTGTCTTACGCTTTTCTTGGAACTGCAAACCTACTTCTACTCCCTCGCCGCTCCTTTTGTCATTTCTCCAGCTTCTTAAAAAATATTCTCTTACTATAATACGATGGCCTTGAATAAAAAATCCATGTAGTTTTTTTATTACCCGAATAGCTGCAGCTTCCGGTTCGATATGAGCCAAAGCCTGAAATTCCAGATCTTCAGTCTCACTTTCTCTCAGCGCTATAATATCAATGTTATTAATATGCCCTTGCGCTCTAAATAACCCACCTTTAATAACTGGTTGAATAATATTGACAATATCGTTATGGTAGGAATCTTTTGGAATATTTTTGAACAATACAATCATACAAATAATGCCTGTTGTTTAAATAAGCTAATCACTTTGGATGACCAAGTTAAAGTATAAATCTTAAGTAGTCAACCCAGAATAAATTCATGTTTTTCTTAACAAGTTGTATGCACGGAGTGTTACGAAAATCGAGAGGGTATGATAGCCAAACCTTGAGTGGGTAAGCCTCAAACTTCAAAAAAATCCTCTTATCTGGGAGATAAATGTAGTTGATTGAGGCTTCTCTCCCCCAACATAACCCATCCGTCATTATTTTTGGCTTTGATAGATTATATCTTAAATAAAGCTATCATCCTATCCAGCTGCCTGAAACCAATCTCAGTGGGTTTACTGCCGTACCGTTGTTCAATAAATGCGTGGGTTATCTCTTCTATGGTGACCGCTCGTTCCGGCAATTTGGGTTTAATACGTTCAGCAAAATCTCTTGCGCCTTCGCCTGTGCTTTTAGTCAATCCCGCTTTGGCGACTTTCTTTAAAAACCGATTATAGGCGATTAAAACCGGATCAGAGGTTCTGGGTTTTTGATGAAATAATAACAGGCTGAGCATAGCAGTAATTACGCCAACAATTGTCATCATCCAGTACACCATGGTTTTAAAATCCTCGATACCAAATGACGACAGGAAACTGGCTTGATTGGCATTGTTGTAATTGATGACCCAACGCTGCCAGTTATAATCGACATGGCTCCATAACTGCCTTGCCTTGTTAAGTAAATTAAATGCCCCTTGCCCAGTATTAGGAGCTGCATAACTAATCAGTCCGCCCGGCACCAATCGGTTGATGTCGATATTTTTCTCTATCCGTTCCGGTGCTATGGCGGCAGTCGGGTCAACCCTGACCCAGCCTTGCTTATCCAGCCATACTTCCGCCCAAGCATGGGCATCGGCTTGCTTGATTTCCAGGAAATTTCCCACCGCGTTTAGTTCACCGCCCTGGTAGCCAGTAACGACGCGTGCAGGAATGTCGGCCACCCGCATCAAGTAAACAAAGGCCGAGGCATAATGGCTACAAAAACCGCTCCGGGTTTCGAACAAAAATGTTTCAATCGGATTTTGTTCCATTAACGGTGGTGTTAAGGTGTAATGGAAATCTTCTTTCCTAAAATGATTGAGTAACTGATTAATAAACACATCCGGCGCACTATCGAAGCCGTGCAATTGAATGACTAGTTGTTTGATTTTATCCGATGGCGCACTCGGTAGCTGTCGGGCATGTTGGTATTCGGTTTTAGTAATGTAACCTGTGTTGTAGGTCGGGTAAGATGTCAATTTGAATTCGGTGCGCTTATCCAGGCCGTCCGATGTTAGCAATTGATAGTTAGCATTTTGGCCTAATGGTTTAGAGTATTCGGCAGGCATATCCAAAGCAAACACCCAGTCTTTTTCCTGGGGTTCCATCAACAGGGTGTACTGGTAAGCCTTTCCTGAAAAAGTCGGCTTATCTAAATACGCTTGATAAGATAAATCCCTTGCTTGCGTCCACTTTCTACCGTCGGTTTGGGTCATTACCGGGCCACGCCAATAGCGTTGTTTTGCCGGCGGAATCGCTCCGGCAAACTTAACCCTGAATACCAGCTCATCCGACATGCCCAGATCGGAGATAGAGCCGGGCTCCATGGTGTCGCTTAAGCCCATCTTGGTCTGTGGTTTATCATTAAACATTAGCCATTTCGGCGCTTCAACTCGCGGAAATAATATGAAAACCACAATCGCCATGGGTATCGCCTGGACAATAATAACCGCCGCTTTTTTAAGCGCAACTGTGGTATTCGAGACATAGCTATTGATGAATACCAGCGTTGCCAGCAACAAGCAACAAACAAACAGGATATAAGCTGCCATCAGTATGCTTTGCTCATACAAAAACTGGGAGGCAGCAACAATAAATGCAAGGTAGTTAATTAGATATAGATCGCGTTCACTTTTAATCTCCATTAATTTCAAGCCCAGCGCTATCACGAATAAGCTGGTGCCGCCGTCGCGCCCCAAAATGCCACGATGCTGGATGTACAGGATCGCCATGCCACAAACTATCAGGAGTAAAATAATGGGAAAACTCGGTAAGCGGTCGGGCTTCCAGATACAGATAAATCGCCAAGCAAGCAGCAGACAAAAAAAGCCGAATACCCCCCAATGCAGATGAGTGACATGCGGCAGCACTATCAAGCCAAGTGACGACAGTAAAAAAATCAGGATTTCTTTGTTATGGGCAGGATTCATAGATTAAACAAAGCCAGCGCTTCCAGACATTTCCGGTAATGTGCAGGACCATTCCCCGGCTCAATCTGCAATCCAGGAATGATGAATCCATAAGTGACGCCTAATTGTTCGGCATCAACCACCCAGCGGCATAAGTTGCTCAGGCGTTCCTCTAGTGACTGTCCGGGTGCGTGACTATAATCCAGCCAGATTTCTGCCGAGCTCTCTCCGCCATATTGTTTGCTGAATAAGCCCAAACCTTTTGCGTAGGCTTTCCAATGCAGGTGTTTGATAGGATCACCAGCCTGATAACTTTGCAATCCATAAAACTCATCGCCGCCTTTTTTAAACTGCCCTTGTTGATTTTTTGTTGTTCCTATTTCCGGGAATGGGATCTCCTGGTTTGCTGGTTTGGGATACACAATGGCTTTGGCATTGAAACGAATAGGTGACCACGCGCGGAAAAAACCTAAGGGATAAGTGCTGGAAATGGTGACCGTTCCCGCCGGATGCCAGCCCCGTTTCTGGGTGAGGTCGTACAAAATTAAATGCGCTTTGCTATTTGCCTTTAGGTGGAAATTTTCAGCCGCTTTCAATTTTAGCTGGATATTCTGGCGTTCAACCGATGTTGGATTATCGATATGCACACCAAATCCGGCAGCCTCGCCAGCAAATACCTCTGTTGCTTGACCTTCTTGAACAGTCAATCCTGCCAAAGATTTATAGGTGTGCAAAATGGTTATAAAAAAAATACTGCCCAGCAAAAATGCCAACATATAAGCCAGATTATTGTTGTACACAAAAGCAATCAGCGCCAACAACAGAATCAATAAGCCGAAACCCAAACCGCGCTGCGTGGGTAAAATAAAGATCCTACGCTGGTTTAGGAGTAACGGTAAGCCGTCCGGTCTTCGCTCACCAAGGAAAAACCGATCCAGCCCAAAGCGTTCCTTTAAAGGTAATGGGTTCAAGTAACAGCAACCTTAGCTAAAATAGGCGCAACAATAGCTACAGAATCGTTATTGCCCGACCGTAACCGATGTCCTGCAACTGCCGCCAGGACGGCTTGTATATCTTCCGGAAGGACTGCATCGCGATTATCCATAAACGTCCAGGCTTTAGCAGCAGTCAGCAGCGCTAACCCTGCCCTTGGTGATAAGCCACAATGATATTCAGGTGACTCGCGGGTGAAGTTAATTATGGCTTGGCAGTAATCCAGCAAGGCACTGGATACATGTACTTCAGTAATCGCTTGTTGCAGTTGTTGCAATTGCTGCGGTGTAATCTGAGCCGATAATGAGCTAATCAAACTATGCCGATTTATCCCAGTCAGCAGTTGCCGCTCCGATTGTGGGTCGGGATAACCCAACTCAATACGCATTAAAAAACGATCCAATTGCGATTCAGGCAACGGGAAGGTGCCGATCTGGTGAGAAGGATTTTGTGTGGCGATCACGAAAAAAGGTTTCGGGAGTTGGTAAGTGACTCCTTCTACTGTAACCTGATGCTCCTCCATTGCTTCCAACAGTGCGCTTTGGGCTTTTGGTGTCGAACGGTTAATCTCATCAGCCAGCACCATCTGGTTAAATATCGGCCCTGGATGGAATTTGAACTCATGGTTTTTTCCATCAAAAACGGATGCTCCGATTATGTCAGCCGGTAAAATATCACTAGTAAATTGAATACGCTGGTAATTCATTCCCAACAATTTTGCTAACGTATGAGCCAATGTTGTCTTGCCCACGCCAGGAATATCTTCAATCAACAAATGGCCACGCGCCAGCAGGCAACATACCGCCAGACGGATTTGCCTTTCTTTGCCAAGGATAACTTGATTGGCCTCTTTAAGTAGGCGCTGGATGTCATTTTGCATAGTTAATGGTAGGATGCTTGCATATTAAAATTTTGCCCTTAGTATAGAACAAAGCCTGAAATAAAGGGCAAAGCAAAGCCAGGAGTGTTGGAATGAAAGAATATGAAGAAGTACGTAGCCATCTGATTGAAATGCTGGAGGAATTGGATGACCGCTTAAACAAGATTACCAATGATGTTAAACATACGGATGTGCCATTGGAAAAAGATTCCGCAGAGCTTGCCACGCAGTCTGAAAATAACGAAGTACTGGATTACCTGGGCAATGCCGCCAGGGCAGAACGGGATCGGGTGCAACAAGCCATCGCCCGAATAGATAGCGGCGAATACGGCATTTGTGAGTTGTGCGGCGAACCCATCAGAAAAGAGCGCCTCGAAGCCATTCCTTATTCCAGCATGTGTGTTAAGTGTGCCAGTCAAGCTGGGTGTTGAGCCACTTTAGGTCGGTGGCATGTATTTTACAACCCCAAAATTTGTGCACCTTTTATTATCAATAAACCAGAGTTGAAGTCACTCAACATAACCCTTAAAAATCAATTCGCCTTGACTTGTTCGCAACGAGAATCTACTTTTAATCCCAACTCGTGAATATTTTTCTTGCCAGTAAACACTTCCTGGTAAGTTACTTTCCAGCGTCGGATGTGGTATGTCGTTAGCTCTATTGGCCGTCTAAAAGCTTGTGCCAAGTTGTTTATGATTGTTCTTAATATAATATTGTCCTGAATACTTTAACTAATCAGGCTGCAAACAACCCAGGCAATTCTTACAATGAATATTCAAAAACAATTTGGTAACAAGAATAATTAGGAAATTGATAAAATGACTTTCATTCCCATTTCCCAGCCAACAATAACTCAAAAAGAAATTGACTATGTCACTGACGCAGTCACGTCTGGATGGGTGTCGTCGCTTGGTAAGTATATCGATTCATTTGAAGAAAAGTTTGCAGCTTACTGCGGCACTAACCATGCCGTTGCCACATCCAATGGCACCACCGCTTTGCATTTAGCTTTAGTGGCTTTGGACATTAAGATTGGCGATGAAGTCATTATCCCCGACCTTACTTTTGTGGCTACCGCAAATGCGGTTAAATTCACCGGTGCAGAGCCGGTAATTGTCGATATCGACGAACAGACGCTTTGTATAAGCCCGCATGCCATAGAAAATGCCATTACGCCTAAAACGAAAGCCATTATCCCCGTTCATCTCTACGGGCATCCCGCAAATATGGTTGAGATAAATAAGATCGCTCAAAAATATAATCTTTTAGTCGTGGAAGATGCCGCCGAAGCACATGGTGCAGAAGTCAATGGTCAAAAAGTCGGTGGGTTGGGCAAAGTAGGTGTTTTTAGCTTTTACGGCAATAAAATTATTACTTCCGGTGAAGGCGGAATGATAACGACAAACGATGAAAGCTTATATCATCGAATGAAGTATCTAAGGGATCATGCCATGAGCAAAGAAAAAAGATATTGGCATACTGAAGTTGGCTTTAATTACCGTATGACAAATCTTCAAGCAGCGTTAGGTGTGGCACAATTTGAAAGAATCGATGAGATTCTTGCCAAAAAAACAGAGATTTTTGAGTGGTACCAAAATTTATTGAAAGGTATAGAAGGCATAAGGCTCAATCATCAAGCAAGTTGGGCAAAAAACGTTTATTGGATGGTTTGCTTAGAAATTGATGGCTATACAGAAAACCAAAGGGATGAATTGATAAAAAAACTAAAAAACAAAGGTATCGACAGTAGGCCTTATTTTTACCCCATATCGGATATGCCCATGTATGAAAGCGTAAATACGCCTGTTTGCCATAAGGTTTATCAACGAGGATTAAACTTACCCAGTTATTTTGACATAACAAAAGCACAAGTCGAGCGTGTTTGTAACCAATTGAAAGAACTAATATAAGCAGAGTTGTTAAACACAACATCACATATTATTAACTCCTTTAAAAAATGTAGCTACTATGACAAGAAAAAAAGCATTGATCACTGGGATTACCGGCCAAGATGGCGCTTACCTTGCTGAGTTTTTATTGGGCAAAGGTTATGAAGTCCATGGGATCAAACGGCGGACATCGCTATTCAATACCGATCGCATCGACCATCTTTATCAAGATTCCCATGAAACAAATTGCCGATTTTTTCTGCACTTTGGCGACCAGACCGATGGCACCAGCCTGATTCGGATAATTCAGGCGGTTCAGCCCGATGAAATCTACAATTTGGCAGCACAGTCGCATGTTGCCGTGTCATTCGAACAACCCGAATACACTGCGAATGTCGATGGTTTAGGTACGCTCAGGCTTTTGGAAGCCATACGCATTCTTGGCATGGAAAAGCGCACCCGATTCTATCAGGCATCAACATCCGAATTGTTTGGCAAAGTCCAGGAAGTTCCACAAAAAGAAACAACACCGTTTTATCCGCGTTCGCCCTACGCCGTAGCCAAACTTTATGCGTACTGGATAACCGTCAATTACCGTGAAGCTTATGGGCTATATGCTTGCAATGGCATATTGTTCAACCATGAAAGCCCATGGCGTGGCGAAACGTTCGTCACCCGTAAAATCACCCGGGCTTTGGCGCGGATTAAATTAGGTATGCAACCCTGCCTTTATTTGGGCAACCTTGATTCCAAGCGCGATTGGGGCCATGCCAAAGATTATGTTGAATTGCAATGGCTGATGCTGCAACAAGACGTTGCCGAGGATTTTGTAATTGCTACAGGCCAACAATACAGCGTCCGCCAATTCATCGATTTCGCCGCCCAAAGATTAGGATTGACGATGGAATGGAAAGGCCAAGGTGCAGATGAAGTGGGCATTGTTAGCGCGGCGGGGGAAGACTGCAAACCCTTAATCGGCAAAACCATTGTGGAAGTTGATCCATCCTATTATCGCCCAACCGAGGTAGAGACCTTATTGGGCGATTCGACTAAAGCCAAGGAAAAGCTCGGTTGGTCACCTAAAATTAGCTTTATGGAACTAGTTCATGAAATGGTCGATGCCGACCTAGTACTAGCGCAAAGGGATGATTATTGCCAGCGCGAAGGGTTTAATATTCAATATCGGCATGAGGAAAGGCGGTAAATAGATTAGAGGGTTAGCCCCTTCTCCCTTGAGGGATGCCTAAATGGATGTAGGTAGTAGGGCAACGCAGGACGACAAACTGCTTCTGCGTTTGCTGCATTCAGTACATCCTGTACTTCAGCAGTTGCCGAGAAGGTTAGGATGAGGGGCATATAACCGCTTGTTTCACAACAACTTGACCAGTGCAGCCACTATAGCTACAGATGCTGCCATCATGGCACCCAGCTTGATAGTCATGCGGTACTCCATTGCCTGCATATCGCCTCGGAGCATTTGCATTTCTGCTTTCAAAGAAAGCTCCAGTTCTTTTAGATCGTGCAACGTAATGGCTGACATAACAATAACCGATAAAGATTAACAGGTTTACAGCATAGCAAAGGTAATACCTGCTTAGCTATTAGATGCAGTAATTCTGAACTCATCGATTACCACGGTTTTAATTAAGGCCACGGCTTAATATCGAGAACCTCGATGACAGCAGTAGAACTGGCGTTAACCAAAACCACCATATCCTTGGCGTTGCTGCGTAAAGCCAGCCACTTCACTTCATTATCTTTCCAGTTGGCTAGTTCTTCGATGATTTCAGGCTCCTTGTCATGCAATTTGCGGAGCTCTGCCAAGGGTTTCGCACGTTCCAACATTTGTTTTTTCACGTCAGCTAACGGCACAAACAGTTCCGGCAACTCGGGCCAGTCAGCCCCGCCCATTGCTGATGACACAGTAATTTCATTGCGTCTTTTGTTATCAGTAGATGCCACTGCCGCCACCCATTTGGGTTCCATCCAGCTTATTTTTGCAGATTTATTGTCGTTTTTTTCCGCATTCTCAATGCTGGCAGTATTAATGTCGTGAGCCCGTGTCACAGTAAACCTATCGACATTAAATACCACAAACGCTGGGCGACCATCAAAAACCGTGTGCATGCCATAGCCTAATGCTGTCAACTGTAATAAAGCGACCACTGTAAGGTCAAATTTCAAGGATTTTTTATCTTTTTTGTAGACAATAAAAGTTATCAGCGGCCCGATGGCAATGTCCACAGCCAGCAGAATCAGAAAAATCTTGGTAACGCCAACTGCGGTGTACAGTGGCGCGGGATACCATATAAAAAACACCACATAGATTGACAGTGCGGCAACCGCAGCGGATAGGGCAAGGTGGGTTAAAAATGCAGTAAATTTGTCTTTCATATCATCTTTCTTATGTTGTAAATTACAAGAATTTATTGTGATTTCATTTTGGGTCAATACCATTTAGCTAATCAAGTCTGGGCATTCCCCTCACCACGACCTTCTCCCACAGGGAGAGGGAGCAAATCCCTTCTCCCTGTGGGAGAAGGTTAGGATGAGGGAAATAAAAAAGCTTTTCCATATTCCTTAACCTAGCGGCAATCACTAGGCACAAAGCGGGGTGGCACACCTACAGCAACGCCAAGCGGCACAACAGCACCAAAACGGCTACTTGCCGTTTCCGACGTTGCCGATACGCAAGCCCAGTCTATAACCCCTGAATTATTGCCAATATTCAGCGCCGCCCACAATGTAGGCACGGGAGGGAGTACGCCGGTATGAAGATAAGGCCGCAATTGTAATTGGTTGCCACCCGTCCCCAAACCCACTGCACCCGCATTGTAAGTAATGGTGATAATACCATCGGCGACGGCAGGTAAAACCGCACCACCACAGTTTGCCGCGCCGCCTGGGTTAGTGATGCAAACATTGGTAACGTATTTGCTGGTTAACCCCTGGCCTGCACCCAAACCACCGGATTGTGCGTTCCATGTGTCCGTTATCCGAGCCAAATCACCTGAGGATGTGATGCCATCGGTTACAACAGCACTTTTCGCACTTGCGGCAAAGCCCAAACCTTCAGAAATTCTGGCACGCACGGCATAATCCTGATACGCTGGGAGGGCAATCGCCGCCAGGATGCCAATAATGGCCACCACGATCATCAGTTCGATCAAGGTAAAACCGCATGGTTTGCGTAAGTTGTGCATCATGGTACATCCAAGCAATGGCTTTTTAATGCCGAAAGTGTAGGTAATATTTAAAAATTTAACGGAATTTACGCCCCGCCCTCACCCCAACCCTCTCCCTCAGGGAGAGGGAGTTAAGCCCTGCGTCCTCAAGGAGAGTAGGTAAGTCCTTTAGCTCGTGGGTATGCCTCAGGGAAGTTGTCCCTTCTCCCTTAGGGATGCCTACAGGGATGTAGGTAGTAGGGCAACGCAGGAGCAGTTGCCGAGAAGGCTAGGATGAGGGGAAATATTAATCAACCTTTTCCGTTATCTCCAAAACCGCCAAGCGAATAGCTTCTAAAACACCCGTAAGATTCCCAATAACCTCATTATTCCAAAACCGTAATACCTTAAATCCGCGCTGCTTAAGAAATAAACTACGTTGCTCGTCATAATTAACCTGATCGGCATGTTGTCCGCCATCCAGCTCAATAATCAGTTTTAATTCCAGACAAACAAAATCCGCAATATAAGGCTCAATGGGAAATTGTCTGCGGAACTTCTGGTTACATAACTGCCTGTTGTGTAGGTGTTGCCACAATAACCGTTCGACATCGGTCTGGTTTTTCCTTAGCAACCGGGCTTTGTCAGTTATGTTCATGGTAACTTCTTGGTTTTAAATCCCCCCTCACCCCAACCCTCTCGGCAACTGCTCCTGCGTTGCCCTACTACCTACATCCCTGTAGGCATCCCTGGGGGAGAGGGGCTGATTCCCTCGCTAAACACATCAGGCGATGGAAGTTAGCCCCTGGGATGCCTAAGCTCAGGCAATTGTCCAGTAACCTGGGAGTAAGTCCCTTCTCCCTGAGGGAGAAGGCTAGGATGAGGGTGTCCAAATAAGCTTTTGCTTTATTTAATACCCCTCACCCCATCCCTCTCCCAAGGGAGAGGGGGCTAGCCCCCGGGATGCCTAAGCTCAGGCAATTGTCCAACGACCTGGGAGTACGTTCCTTCTCCCAGCGGGAGAAGGCTAGGATGAGGGAGAATTAAAACCACTACATTTTATTTCAAATAAGACGCAGTAACCTGTGCATCTTCTTGGAAATAAAAACCCCCGGCGGGAAAGAACCTGGCGGGGGTTAGTTTTGTTACTTTGATCGGAGGGTGTAAAATGAAACCCCGATCAATTTAGTACTTAGCGATTAACGGCACTCGGCAGGAACGTAGCGTGCGTCGATAGCAGCAGCAGCACCGATTGCTGTAGAAATTACCGCTGGAAGTACAGTTGCACCAGATGCGCCAAAGTTTTGGGTTGCAGTAGCGGATGTTTCAGAAACACAAGCCCAATCTACGCTACCAGCAAGGCCAGCAACCTGAGCGTTCAGTAAATCTTCCGCTGTGCCGGCAGCGCCACCTCTCACATAGGGGAGTAGTGCAATTTGGTCACCTGAAGTACCCAAGCCGACAGATGCGGTATTCATTCTAATGAAGATATTTCCGGTTGCAGCACCGACGGCTACAGCAATGGCGCATGCACCACCGTCAGCACCAACTGCTTGCATACAAATGTTATCTACATACTTACTGGTTGCGCCACGACCAGCAGCACCAGCAGCACCGCCTTGTGCATTCCAAGTATTTGTTACCCGAGCCAAATCGGCTGGCGATGTAATACCGTCAGTCGCTACCGCTTGTTTTGCAGCTTCAGCCAAGCCCAAACCTTCAGTGATACGGGCACGGACGGTGTAATCTTGATAAGCAGGCAACGCGACCGCCGCCAAAATACCGATGATCGCAACCACGATCATTAATTCGATCAAGGTAAAACCTTGTTGGACTTTTTGCATGTGTTGTTTCATTTTTTGTTCCTTTGTTTGTTTAAGTGTGAGTAAAAAACTGTGTGCTACTTGTGCTACGCAATAACTAAAGCAGGTACTGTGCCAAGTTTTTAAAAACATTACGTCAGTTACGGCAGATAAAGCGTGAAAAAATCAATAAGCTATTGTTATATAGCAATTAATGTCTTTAACACTTATCTTAATTACAGCCTGACTTAAGGGTTACACGAAGAAAAAGCTATTCAGATACTACGCTTTGTAGTCTAGTAGAAAGATTAATTCTGTCAACTTATGACAATTTTTGTCAGTTGCTGGGATTGAATAAGTTTCTGGAGTAACCATTTAAAGGCTTGGCATTGTTCAGCCAGTTGACAAAATACATAAACCCCCATAATATCTAGTCAGTCTAGTCTATTTAATGGGTATGCTTTATGAAAATCAGTATTGATACGTGGCAACTTCAAGAAGCCAAAAGCAAATTTAGCCAGCTTGTTGAAAAAGCGCTGCACAATGGCCCTCAATTTGTGACCAAGCATGGCGACAATGCCGTTGTTATTCTTTCGTTTAAGGAATACCAGGAAATAACAAAGCCTAAATCAGATTTGGTTGCGTTTTTGAGAAGCTCCCCCCTAGTCAATTTTGATCTGGATATTTCAAGGGACAAAAATCCGCCAAGAGAGATAGAGTTTTGAAATACCTATTGGACACCTGCGTCATTTCCGAAATATTTAAGCCACAACCGCATGAAAATGTACTCTCTTGGGTGCAAAACAAAAATGAGAATAGTTTGTACCTTAGCGTTTTAACTTTCGGCGAAATAGAAAAAGGCATTGAAAAAGCCCTGGATTCGGCAAGAAAAAGAAAGCTACAGCTATGGGTGGAGCAAGATTTAAAGCAGCGATTTGAGAACAGGATAATTCCTATCGATTTGGAGGTTTCAGCCAGGTGGGGTGCTATTCAAGGTCAAGCTGAGCTAGCTGGTAAATCTATGCCTGTCATTGATGGGCTTATTGCTGTTTCTGGACTTGTGCATAACTGCATTGTGGTAACCAGAAATATTGCTGATATGGCGCAAAGTGCAGTTGAACTGTTAAATCCGTGGACCCTTTAAAAATACTTTTCCCTCAATTGCGAAGGAGTAAGTAATTGTGTAGATACTAATCTTCCAAAAAGGGAGAGGGTATTTTGGAAATTCCCATATAAGCTTTCTCTAAGCTTACCCTGCCAAATCTTACTTTTTCCCCGACAAATGCCGCAGCACATCCCAAAGGGAACGCACGTCACTGTGCAATTCTGACGAAACAGCGGTAATGGCTATTTCTTCGATAGCCGCCAGCACACAAAGTCCCGTTGCCAACCTGAACGGCCACACCGGGCCACCGAGAAAAAACACGTACAACGACAAACCAATAGCGGCCACCGCACATTTGACAATCCATGTGTGATAACTGGTTATGGCGCGGAATTTAAGGTAACCCACAATGGCCGGTAATAGATAACAAGCCATCACCACCACAACATACCCAGCTTCGCGTCGTACGACATCCGGCCATAACCACCAGGAACTGATGGTTATCGTTGAAAACAAGGTGGCATCCGCCCAACTATCGAGCCTGGCACCGAATTGGCTTACTTGCCCACTTAAACGCGCTGCCAGGCCATCCAAGACATCGGATATAAATGCAGCAGCCAGCAACAACATAAAAGCTGTAGCATAGCCATGCCAGGCCATGATTAACAAAACTGGGGCACACACTATACGAAAGCCAGTTAGCAAATTAGGGATCGTTAGCAATTCACGCGGAATTTTCATAGCTGAAAGGTCGCCATCAATGGCACATGATCGGATAAATGTGGCCATGGCGCATGCAATAAGCGTTCGCATGAAACCGGTTGCAAACCGCGATAATAAATGCGGTCCATCGGCAGGAAAGGCAGCCAGACCGGGAACGTCCGCGCCCGGTGACCATGCAACCCACGGAAAGCCTCTTGCAACTCCAAATGTTGAGAAAAACGCTTTTCTGCCACACCGCTCCAATCGTTGAAATCACCTGCGACAATTAACGGTGCATCATGCGGCACATGGCTGTCAATGCGCGCACAAAGCGTTTTAATCTGTCGCTGACGCTCTAAACCGAATAAGCCGAAATGAATGCAGATAATATGCACCGGAGATTGGCTGCCAAGCACATGCAAGATGCCATGCAGCAGGCTGCGGCTCGCCCCACGGAATGGTGATACATTGATGTTTTCCCAACTTAGCAAAGGAAATTTACTCAATAACGCATTACCGTGGTGACCCGCACTATACGTCACATTTTGGGCATAGGCATAGTGCGGCCATACATCCCTAGCCAGAAACTCAAACTGTGTACAATTCGGCCAATCGCTAATGCGCTGTTCGTGCCCTTGATGTTCGCCTTGCATTTCCTGCAGAAACAACACATCGGCATCGACGGCAAGCAATGCGGTACGGATTTGATGTAAAACAAAACGCCGGTTACCTGGACTGAAGCCCTTATGGATATTATAAGTTAGGACGCTCAGACAGTTTTCAGCCATACTCTGATCGCAATACTAATAAGGTCGATTACGGATATGTAACCGGTATAACAGGGGGGAAATTGATGCTTCTAGCACGAAAAAAATCAACACAGTGATTAAAATATCCCATTTTGTAAGGCCAAGCGCTGAGTGTAACACCAGCAAAGGCAACAATGCTTCGGGAAATACGTCCAGAAACCGCGCGCGGCTGCTAGGTGTAAAGCCGAAACGCCGTTTGGTAAAGCTTGCCAGCAAATCTGCACCAATCGATAAAGCCCCAAAACCTGCGCCTAGCAAAAATGATAACCCCAACAGCGGCGCTATCGCTGCAGAACTGGCGACGGCAGCGACCAATCCGCGCCATGTTTTCGATAGTCCAAACAAAGGCTGCCGGTCAGGCAGCAATAATCCGCCATCCACTGGCTGTGCAAACCGCTCTCCAAACAGTTTCCGCGCAATAACAGGCGCGCCGTTCGCGGCACTGATTAAGATCAGTGCTTGAGCAATACCGCTTGCATTCATTGGCTCAAGACTCATGGAATAACCTTTTCTGGAATGGATTAGGTAAATATTACAACAAATCACATTGGCTTCGGAATAGGCTTGATGGCGCTTGCGGAATCAAAGGTTTTAAATCCCATTTTCCTCGATTACGTACTGCAACTTTATAGAATTACAAGAAACTAACTGGTAAATTCGCGTTTTAACTCACCCGGCACCACAACACCGCTTGAACTTCTTACCACTGCCACAGGGACACGGGGCATTCTTACCCTGGTTTGACTGCTGGATTATCTTACCAACTTTCCTGACCACGCCATCCAGATAAAACCAGCGGCCATTGGTTTTAACAAAACGGCTAACTTCATGCAGCATATAGGCTTCGCCCTTGTTCAGGTAGTACGCCTTGAATTCGACTACACCTTTATTGTCATTTATGCCGCCTTTTTTGGTGTCGATGATTTCTAACCTTTGCCAATCAAGATCTTCCGCAGAAAAATCTATCTTTTCGGGTTGCGCCTTAGCATCCCAAGTCGCCAGTATGTAGTCGTCATTGTCCAAGGCATAGGCGGTAAAACGCGAACGCATTAACGCTTCGGCTGTAGCGGGCAATTTGTTTCCTGAATGAAATAACCCGCAACATTGCTCGTAGCCAATGCCCGATCCACAAAGACAAAATGATTCAGTGTTCAAAGGTTACGTCTCTATTGTAAGGCTGAGAAAGGGTAAGTTTAGGAAGCTCTGAATAAGTCCTTCGACAGGCTCAGGACGAACGGTAAGATATTGATTCCGTTCGTGGTGAGCTTGTCGAACCATGAATGGAATCAACTTATTCAGAGTTTCCTTTATTTTATTCTGAGCGGCTGCAACACGCATATCAAGTACTCAAAAACATCGCATCGCCGTAGCTGAAGAAGCGGTAAGACCCGTTAATAGCGTGTTGATAAGCATGCATCACAGGCTGATAACCCACAAACGCAGCAACCAGCATTAGTAAAGTTGATTCAGGCAGATGGAAATTGGTCAGCATGGCATCAACGGTCTTGAATTGATAACCTGGAGTGATAAATAAATCGGTGTCACCAAAGCCGGACCCCAGCCTCCCTGTTTGTGATGCCGACTCCAACGCCCTGACTGCCGTAGTGCCAATGGCAATGACCCGCCCTCCCCTGGCCCTAGCCTGACGAACGGCTTCAACGGTTTCTGACGATACACTAAAATATTCTTTGTGCATAAGGTGTTGGGATAAATCTTCGACCCTAACAGGTTGAAATGTACCGCTACCCACATGTAAGGTTACGAAAGCGTTTGCTACACCTTTGGCTTTGATTTTTTCCATTATCGACAAATCAAAATGGAGGCTTGCCGTCGGTGCGGCCACCGCACCGGCATGTTTGGCAAATACGCTTTGGTAACGACTGACATCGGCTTCATCATCAGCCCTGGTTATGTAAGGCGGTAAGGGAATGTGACCTATCTGCCCTAAAATTTCCAGCAATGGCTTATCACCTTTAAACTTAAGCCGAAACAAATCCTCTGCCCTGCCCTGCACTTCACAACTATAACCCCTATCCAGCTTAATTATCGCGCATTCCTTTGGCGATTTGCTGGCTCTGACATGGGCTATCGCGTGATGGTCATCCAGTATTCGTTCGATCAGGATTTCAACTTTACCGCCGCTAATCTTGGTTCCGAATAAGCGGGCGGGTATCACCTTGGTATCGTTAAAAACCAGCAGATCACGTTCGTCGATAAAATCAATAAAATCGGTAAACTGCTTGTCGGCAATCTGCCCTGTGTGTTTATTTAAGCATAACAGGCGACTGGCATGGCGTTCCGGCAAGGGCTGTTGGGCAATTAATTCCTCTGGCAGTTGATAGTTAAAATCGGATTTCTTCATGGCGGGGGATGTTATCAGGTTAATCTGACAAATTCACCTAAAATGGACTGGCGTTTTTAAGCAAGTATACCTATAATGTGCGTTCTTTGCCGGGATGGCGGAACTGGTAGACGCGCCGGATTCAAAATCCGGTGATGGTGACATCGTGCCGGTTCGATTCCGGCTCTCGGTACCATTAGCAGGAACGAGGAATGGCAAAGAAAAGCTAAAACCCGCAAGTCTTAAGGCTTCGCGGGTTTTTTATTGCCCAACGTAAACAAACCTTGCCGACTAGGTTGAATTTAAACTGCCTGACACTTGTAAACTCCAGTCGTCTGCGATATTAGGTTTTAACTAGTACAATTTAACGCATTGGAGCATTCAGAATTGACTTGAATCCACTATTTTTTATCACTTTTTGTAGGTGTCGAAGGCATGGGCTGCAACCAACCATTTACCTCTGCCAAGTTTTCTTCACTGATCATGCCGATTGCTTGCATGAAACGCATCCGGTTTTTAATGTAGCCATATTTGGCTTGGGTTAAATCGCGTTTGGCCTTGAACTCCTCTTGCTGGGCTTTAAGGACATCAATGATCGTTTCAGCGCCATAATCGAATCCGGTTTCCATCGCCTCTCTGGACTTAGTGGCGGATTCCAACGATTTCCGTGTAGCTTTGATGCGCCTGACATTGGCGTTTGAGGTCAGAAACGCATCTCTGGTTTCTTTGACCAACGCACGGAGCTTCGCTTCGTTATCGTATTTGTTAATCGTCAGAATATGTTGCGCTTCCTGCGTCCGTTTAGTGGTCACACCACCGCTGAAAATGGGTACATTGACATTAATAGCCGCAACTTGGGTATCGGTCTGATTGCCGAGGTTTGTGCTTTGGAAACCGGTATTGGTGTTGTAATAATTAAGTTGCAGGTCGACAACGGGCAAGTGCTTTGCTTTTTGTGCAGCAACGTCCGATTCTGCGGCAGCAATGGCATATTGCTGCGCGGCTAAAGCAGGATTTTCACTTTTTGCCACTTCCAGCCAATCTTCAAGTTTGCCTTCAAGTTCCTTATACTCGATTTCTTCACGCAGTTTTGACAGTGCCGCCGGCGTGGTATTGGTGAGTTCCCGCAAGCCTTCTTTAGCGGTCACGGCTTTTGTCTCAGCTTCAATAATGTCGGCTTTAATCTGGTCTAGACGGGCTTCGATTGCATACAATTCGGTGATTTTAACCAGTTGCCGATCGAATAGTTGCTGGATTTGTTTTACCTGTTTTCCGGTAGTTTCTTCCTCGTTTTTTAATAACCTGAGATCATCTTCTGTTTCCAGAACGGTAAAATACTTATCCACCACATTGAACAGCAAAGTTTGCTGGGCTTGGACATTTTCTAAGGTATATTGGCTTTCAACGGATTTCGCACGCCGCCAGTTCCAGAACTTGGGGAAATCCAACAAGGTCTGGTTTAACGATACAATATAGCGAGTACCTTCATAATCGCTTACTTCACCTTCTCCACGAGCCCTAGGGGTTGACACTCTGGTGCTGTTGAGTGACCAATTGGCGGTGCCACTAACCTGGGGCAGCATTTCACCCAATGCCTGACCTTTTTGTGCTGTACCTATCTTGATCTTGGTTTCAGAAGATTTCAGTTCGGGATCAGCCTCCAACGCTTGCTGGTAAATGCTTAGCAAATCATCGGCATAAGACGACCCACTCACAGCAAAGATCAGGCAAAGCAGCAATATATTGCGTTTTTTCATGGTTACCCGTCTTATATTATTGTTAGCCTAAGCTTGCAATAAGCTTCCGTATGATTTTTAAGTTAGTTTTAGATCCAATGCAATTTACTTTAAGCACAAGGCGGCAACAACGATACGTATTTTTAGCCATCAAGTTGTAACTTTTAACAAGTCTGAACATGCATTTTTTCTACACTTCCCGCCTAAACAAGGTTTTGATTGCCACTGGACGAAGATTCTTGCTGAAATTAAAGGGTTAATTCCATTTTCATATACAAATTGTTGCAAACTTAACTCACGACCCTGCTCAAAGTTGAATCAAAAAATGAGAACCGAACCACCCATTGAGCAGAGATGCTACCTACCAAATTTGGCTTTGAGTCTATTGAAAAAACCAGTGGGAGTCCGCTCTTGATCAGATAAGCTGTCTACTTCTATGCTTTCTTCTACAGCACTTTCCTCAACCTGCCCTTCTAAAAAAATGTTAGCCAACGGAACTTGTGTACCGTCTGCAAGCTTCGCTATCAAATTTAATTCAGATGCGCCCTGTAACGAAACAACGGGGATTTCTAACCTGAAACCACTGGATATTGCCCCCTCAACTGCAGGAAACGCACTTTCAATATCGGGCCTGTGAATGTCAACCGCGCCAACAGTAACCACTTCCCCAGACAATAAAGCATTTACCTCAACCGCACGACTGGTCTTCCCAACAACCCATCCTGCAACCAAAAACAAGTCGCCCGAAACTAAAAAGCCCATTACTGGCCGATCAATATGGAAACCATGAGTAACAACACCTCTCGACTCACGGAAATATATAATTTCAGAAACTGCCAAATTATTCATATAACTACCTTTGCTAATAAATTAACCATTGCCTATATCTTCACGAACTAGCCAAATTATCCCGAAATAACAAGCATTAATGGCAACAAAATAATTCCGAAAATCCATTCACAAAATACCTAACTGGCCACCCTGATGTTTATCACAATCAACGCGATTTTTTTCTTTTGGCAGACTTCTTTCTTGATTTAGGCTGGACGCTTTTTCCCATGGGCAATGCATCTTTGGCAGAAGCCATCACTTGACCAGATACGCCGCCTACTTCATTGCTTTCTTCTTCTGCAGTACTGCCATCAACCTGCTTTTCGAAACAAATGTTAGCCAGTGGGACTTGCGTCCCGTCCGCAAGCTTTGCTTGCAACTTTAATTCAGATACAGCTTGCAGCGAAACAACAGGGATTTCTAACCTGAAACCGCTGGATATTGCCCCCTCAACTGCAGGAAACGCACTTTCAATATCGGGCCTTTTTATGTCAACCGCGCCAACCGCAACCACATCTTCAGACAATAAAGCATTTACCTCAACCGCACGACTGGTCTTTCCAACAACCCATCCTGCAACCAAAAACAGGTCGCCCGAAACTAAAAAGCCCATTACTGGCCGATCAATATGGAAACCATGAGTAACAACACCTCTCGACTCACGGAAATATATAATTTCAGAAACTGCCAAATTATTCATAAGACTTCCTTTGATAATAATAAATTAAGCATTGGTTACACCATCGCTTACATGTAAACGAACGCACATAAATTAAATAATTTTTCTGCCAGTAACATACTACTCCAAAATAATAACTCGTCTCAGTAATTGACCTAAGCTACCTTGCTGTAGTAGGGTGGCATAAGTTAGTGTTAGATAACGTCTGCCTACCTTGATTTCATCCGATACCATTATGCTGGAGATCGGGTTAACTACGGCAAACAAACAGGGTCTGCTCTACTTCGGTCTCGTACTTAGGGTAAAACAACCCTGCACCCTTTAGCTGCCTTGATATCAAACCGAAAATCAACGCACAGCACCCAAAACAAACGGTCAAAAAAACCGCTTGGAAAAGTTCGGGCGGGGGGTAGTTTCCGTTCATAGTGGATTACCTCATGACGAATCCGCAGTACAGCTTTCAATTAAGATAGCTGGACGACCTCGTAAGTATGTTAATGGTGTATGATGCCGCGCATTTACACCTTACGTATATACGGAATACGCGGTTTTGGTATTCAAAAACATTAGGTAATCTGTGGAATAAATAGAGATGTCCTTAGAATTGTCCAAGTTGTTCTCTACTCACGCTCCAGACGATACCGCCAGTCTCTTCTATCTTTTGCACCAATAAATTTCTAAAAACTTGGTGACTGAGCATCTCTCCTTCAATTATTGATAAATTTGCATCAAAGGGTAATTCTTCCATAATTAATTTGACTAATTCTGGACATAAGCCTTTATCGATAAGCAATAAAGATAGCTCGTCAAGTTTAAAAATATTTCCATTTGCTTTAATAAATTCACTTACCTTAGACTTAGGTGTGTTGACACCACCAATTAATCTATGAAAAAGATAGTCCATAGAGTAAGAAGGTAAATTATTATTACTAATCCGACGAGCAAGGTTGGTTTTGCCTGCTTTACTTGGTCCGTAAATAAATAAGAATGTAGGTTTTATTGGGCTGCAATGGAAAACAGATCGAGGAACGGGATCTCCAGGCTGGTCCACACTTCTGCCCATCAAGGTAACAGCATACCCATCCAATAAAGTATCAATCAAATAATTTTGATTGGGGAATCTTAAAGAACCATCATGCCTTTGTACCGACACCCAGTGTTTCTCACTATTATTTTGATAAACCCCACATTCAAGAACTAATATCCCATCTACTGTCAAATGTTGCTTTAGAAAAGCAAGTAGCTCTTTTTGGTTACGCTCGTAGTGGATAGCGGACATAAATAAAATAATGTCGAATTTCTCATCAGGCAAATTCCACCAAGATGCATTAATAAATTCCGCTTCTGGGGTTCTTTTCTTGGCTAACTTTATCAACTCGGGATTTAGATCAACCCCGAGAACTCTGCTCGCGCCTTTTTTAATTGCATAATTACAAAAAAAACCCTCGTTGCAGCCAATATCTAAGACTTTTTTACCTTGCAACGATGGAAGTCGAAGTTTTTTTAACTTCTCAGTAGAATTCGAGTCGCCATGGTCGCCGTCAAATGACTGATATCCACCTGGTCGATAATTTGTCCTTATTGCATTTTTACCCAATGGCAACTTATATTCATTAGGACTTTCCTCGTCTACATCTAACACCGCAAAGACTTCAACCTCCTCTAAAGCCTTAACTGGGAGAGCCTTATCCAGTTTTAAAGAGAATGCACACTTACCTTCATTAGTCGTGTTGTTTTTTAAATCTGGGCGAAACAAATCTGCCACACCATGAGAAATCTGTTTGCCTTTCAATCTGACAGAAATTGTGCATTTTTTTTCTGGCTTGGATAAATAAGTTGCCCACCCAGAAATTTTATCTGAGGAAATTAAGTCAACATTGCCCTTTATCATTTCGTTTTCTCCGTTCTTTAGTTAAATTTATACAAGTGCTGGATGCACCAGATTCTGTTGATGTCTTAATCTTAGTCATAAAAGTGCTGATGAAAATGACAGCATCCCCATGTAATTAATGGCTTTTTTCTCATAGCGCGTGGCAATTCTGAGGTATTTCATGAGCTTTACCGGACATGCATCGATAACGTGCCGCTCCTTATACTGCCCATAATCACACTCAATCACTTCCTCCGGTTCGATTTAGGCGGGCATTGGGCACGGGTGGTTTGGATAATAACCTTGGGTTCAAACCACGAATCCTTATGCAATGGCGGTATTTTACTGACAATATCGATGCCAGAATCTTCCGGGAAGTTTAAACTCATTAAATAGAATCCAATAATTCAATACTAGCCGCAGCACAACCAGCAAAACTAATTGGTTTTGAAATACGATTAACAATTGTTTGCCATGCTTCAGTGTAGTTAGATGTTGTGCGGAGTTTGTCTGCCCAGTAAAGCCTGTTTCCGGCAGGCACATGGTATCCATCTACCCCATTACGCACTTTCTCAGCCATCCCTCCAATATCTGACACAATCAAGGGACGTCCGCAAACAAAAGCTTCCTGTATAACCATCGGCGAGTTTTCCCACCAGATCGACGGTATCACCACCCAATCAACCCCAGCCATGCGTTGGCGTAGTTCGTGCGGCTGATATGAACCTAGCCACTGCACCACGCCTTGTTTGATCAATGGTGTTCGTAGGCTTTCAATTTTTTCGCGGTATTCCGGCTGCTGCATTTCTAGGTTAGCTCCATGCACTTCAAGTACAATTTTTTTGCGCTCCTCTTTAGGAAGTTGGGTTAGTGCGTCCAAAATCACATCCAATCCTTTAAAGGGGTTAATTTGACCAAAATAACCAAATCGATTGCGGGTTTCGCCCTCTGCCATAGGCCGAGGAGGCAAGGTAGGCTCGTCTGGTTGGCCATTTTCGATTACAACAACTTGTTCTGGTTTAAGCCCCCATTGAATGTAACGCTGGCGCAAAAACTCAGAAGGAGAGACGAATTGGTCTACCAGTGCAAAATGGCTTAGGAAGTAGTGTTTGCGCAGCCAAAAATCTTCGGAGGTTTTATCCGGGAAGCATCGTTGGCACTCGTCATAACTTTCCCGACTGCATAGCCTAAAACTGCCGGTCTTGATCATTTGACCGTTGTTACTGCAAATGGCCATGTATTCGTGTAGCGTCATGACAATTTTGATGCTGGGGTCAATTTGCTTTATCACGCGTAAATATTCCAACCCTAGGTGAGCATAGTGATGGGTATGCACCACAGTGGGCTTTAGGGCGCGGATGAGGTCAGCAAACCAGGTTGTTAGGGATTCCTGATGGGCGGCCTTCATCATGTGCCAGTCGTATACGGACTGTTCCCATAAATATTCATTTGGACGGCGCAGACTAATATGACCAGTCAGCCCCCGTTGACGGTCTGCTCGAGCCAAGAACCAGGCATCTTCAACATCGGCATTTTCGCGGTAAGCATTGAACAAGTTGTAAGCTGCGATTTCGCCACCGCCCAAACTGAAATCAGGATGGGCATGGGACATAACAAGAATACGGTGTTTTTTGACTGTGTTATGTTCGGATATCATGTTTTTAGCCATGGTTGACTATCGATTCTTCGAGAAGATTTTGCCAACGGTTTTGGTGACGCACAGCGTTGAATATTGTCACACGCGTGCGAAAATCGTCCTGCCCAAGCAACTTGAAGCTTTGGCGCTCCAGATGCGTAAGTTGCACTGTGGGCAAATAGCCTATTTTCAGCCCTTCCGCCCGCAATTTTAGACACAGGTCGGAGTCTTCAAAATCACCAATCAAGTAGCCTGTATCCCATCCTTGTATGCGGTCAAAGTCGCTTCTGCGTATTGCTAGGCAAGCACCTGTAACCGCAGGAACTATAGTGAGCTCTTGTGCGCGATCAAGCTTGGGATCAAGCCCCATAAAAGGGTGGTGGTTGATCCATATGCCGAGCTCATCGCGGCGCATGAACTCCATGCCAGCATGCTGTATCGAGCCATCAGCAAATACCAGCCGAGGCCCAACTGCGCCAATCTCAGGATGGTCATCAAGTACTTTTAATAGTGCCTGCAACCAGCCAGGTTGCTGGGGAAAGGCATCACTGTTCAGGAATAAGAGTTTTTTGCCAGCGGCTTGGGAAGCACCCAAGTTATTGGCTCCAGAAAACCCGCGATTAACGTCACCCCATACCCATTTGAAAGGTAGTCGGTAGAGGCGGTACAGGTATTCTGCAAGAACAGGAAAACTATCGGCAAGTTTGGGGTCATCCAACACGTAGATGAGTTCTGCATTCTGCGCAAACCAGGCATCGCGACAGAATTCAATTAATTGATGTTCTACAAAGTCGGTTCGGCCATAAAGGGGAACAATCACACTAACATCGGGGTTGATTGTAGGATTACCCATCTGGCGCATTTGCAAGGGTAGTTCTGCCCAACCTTCTTGCTCGTATCTCAGGTACGCGTCAATAAGTGGGCCATCAATGAGAGGAAACCTTTTTTGTAGTTGGCTTAATGGCGTAGCAATGCCCAGCAGCCAGCGGGCACAGGCGGTTGATGTGGCTTCAAGATTGGCACATTCTATAGTGCCAAGGACAATCGACTCATTGCCGGACATGGCCATCAGTTTAATTTTCTCAGTTGGCAACATGGCAGGAACAAGAATGATAAAGCCTCCCTCACGGGCATCATTCCCAAAATTTTTAGCGAAAGCGTCAAATACGTCTTGACGCTTAATACGGAAGGCATTATTTAAGAAATACCGATCCCCATCTTCGTTTTCCAGCCAGACCGTAACATCCGGCCCATGTATAACCCAACCGACTACTATTGCTTCCTGGATTAATGCCGATGCAGCCGCCAGTTCTAAGTAACCGACAGCATGCGTGTCACCTGGTGAGGTTTTCCCTAAAGTAACAAATTTATCAAGTTCTAGGGCTCGTTGGAACGAGTGCGTTTGCTGTCCATCCTTAATTTGAATTTGAAGTATATATTGATTCTTTTGGGCTTTGGTAACTCCGGCCTTAAGGGTAAAGCCAAAGCCTTCTTCAGGTTCAAGTCTTTTGAGAATTTCAGCGATATCAGGCCGTAAATTACGAGTTATATTTTGTTCCAGAGGCTGTCCATTGCAGAGTAGTTGGACTTGAATTTCACCGGCACACCAGCCCCATATCTCAACTTTCCTATTAGTTATTTTGATGGTATCGATTTTTAAACCAGCAACAATATCTTCTCCACTCCGGAAATATATTGGTTCTTCTTGTATTAGATCTCCAGTTGTGGATATCTGCGGCACACTGAATTTTGGTGATTCGTCCACAGGCCTTAGGTCATCGATTACCCCTAAAAACATTTCCTTATGGGCAGAGCCATTTTTTTCCGTTCTGGGTTTGGAAGTGCCTGGTGTCATTTAACTTTTTCCTGCTGCGATTTATTTTGATTAATAGTTGTTTTATTCATGTCCGCACTTTAATTTAACCATTCGTCTTTATGCGCCGTCGTTAGTCGCAACAGCCCTAGGTTCAATTAAATTTAACAATCGTTCAATACACACTGTTTGTTCAAAATCGTTTTCAATCAATTGTCTGGCAGCCCGAGTCAGCTCATCTGTTCGATCCTGTCCTGAATCAAGTTGATTTATTACGGTTTCAATTAGATTATTGGTATCAAAGAAGTCAAACAAGACGCCTGTTTCCCCTTCTTTGATAAACTCTGTGATCGGTGTTGTATTAGATGCCACGATGGGCGCACAGCAGGCCATGGCCTCTAGTAGAGACCATGAAAGTATAAAAGGATAAGTCAGGTAAACATGGGCTTTGCTAACTTGCAAGACTGCACGGTATTGATCCTTACGCAGAAATCCAACGATGTGTACACGGTTAGGGTCAATGTCTGCTCCGACTTCCCCCAACATCTTTTCCAACCAACTGTTGTTGTCCGCTGGTTCCAGCCCGTAAGAAGCTTTTTCGTGGCCCATTATTACAACATGGGCGTTGGGACGTCGCGCTAACAACTCCGGCAATGCCCGCATAAACATATGAAAGCCACGAACTGGCTCAAGCGCACGCGCGCCGTAGGTAATTACCTCATCTTCGCGGGTCAGGGTTATTTTCTTGTTAGCCATGCCAAATCTGGCTTTGGGATTTGGCTTGAAATATTCCGTATCTACGCCTTCATGGATGACACTAATTTTACTGCGAGCCCAGCTGGGATAGGTACCCTGTTGCCATTTAGTGGGTGACCAACCTACATCAGCGACTTCAAGCGCATGTTGCATGACAGTATTTTTCATACGTAAACGCGCTAACCCGGAAAGAGTGGATTCGGAAAACTCGGGGTCGAAATTGAAATCTTGCCCAATCGCACTGTAATAATATTCAAAATAGCAAACGAGCTTTACTTCAGGCCAAACATCTTTAATAAACAGGACTTCCCCCCATCCGGGGTGGGCCACTATCACGTCGGGGGTGTAGCCTTTGGCTTTTAGGCGATTTGCGGCATCGGCAACTGCTTCACCACGCAATACTTTTGCTTCCATATCTTGTAACAAGGGATGGGTTTTTGGTTCTGGCTCACGTAAAAATTTATAAGCGGCCAAACCCACACCATCGAAATTCGCACTTGGAGGTTGTTTTAGTGCAACTAATTCGTGTTTACCGGATTTAACCAAGTGATTGGCAAGGTAACGAAACTGCGCCGGAAAATTTTGGTGTATGAAAAGTATTTTCATTTGGGGCTTTTTGTAGTTCGATAATTACTTATCCTACAAGATTATGATTTGATTACTCATTTCACATATTCTTTCAGATAATACATACTTTTAAGAATAGTATATTCTGAGAATTTTTTTATATTTAATTTCGAATAAATAGCCCTTTATTTTTCCAGTGACGCTCGACCTCGTGGAGGGACTGCAAGACCTGCATAACTGTAGCCATCAAGATTAAGGTTTGGGTTGTAATAAGGGTCATCCGTAATCCACTGATGCCATTTTTGCATTAACCGATTTTTCTCCCGCGCCAAGCGTCCGCGACGCTCAGGCGTATTGTCCCTTCCCCGGCTAGCTGATTCGGCGTGCAATAACTGTGCTTCTGGTGTCCAAACTATTCGCCTGCCTATATGTCGCAGCTTCAGGCAAAAATCAACATCATTAAAATTTACAGGAAAGTCTTTCTCGTCTAAGCCCCCTACTGCAATATAATCTTCACGCTTACAAAGCAAGCATGCCGCCGTAACTGCGCTGACGCTATGCGTGATTTGGTTATACCCAAAATAGCCGTTGTCGTTTTTATGCCAATCATTTCCGTTATGTCCGACCAGACCATGAAGTCCGAGGATAACACCCGCATGTTGTACCATGCCATTAGGCCACAATAATTTTGCTCCGACTGCGCCGACGTTGGGCCTTAATAATTGCCGCACCATGGCTTTAAGCCACTGAGGATCAATAGCTTCGATATCGTTATTGATAAGCCCGATAAGGCTACCTTTGGCTTGTTGCACGGCACAATTATTGATCGCAGAAAAATTGAATCCGCCAGGGTACTGAATGACATTAACGTCCTTATCTTTGATCTGTTTAAGATAAGCGAGTGCATCTGCTTCAGCGCTATCGTTGTCCATAACGATGATTTCCAAATTGGGGTAGTCAGTCTTAAGCAAGCTTTCAATGCAGCATTGCAGTAATTCGAAATGATCACGTGTGGGGATTATCAAGCTAACTTCTGGCCATTCTGCAGGACTGGCCCAGAGCAAGACATTAACTTCATTCTTATCAACAACTCGTTTTAAATGTGGGGCAAGCACAGCCTCACAACTACGCTGAGCATCATTATGGACTGGCCTTACTGCATCTTTACTTCGATGGTAAAGTACGCGGGGTATGTGATGGATAGCATCAGGATTATCGCCAATTGTTTGTACAGCTAGCCAAGGCCATGCATCTAGTTCACCTATATACGGACTCTTGGTATCCAGATTTCCTGGACGAGTAGCAAATAGATAGTGCAGCGGTGTATGGGCTAAGAATAAATCTGGATCCCAGTCTGGTTTGAACCAAGGGAATGGTGTTTGTCCATCTTCTTGTATTTGGTCGCAATCCGTATAGACACACTGCACACAAGGGTTGTCGAATGCTTCAACAAGCGAAGCTAACGCATCTGGAGGCAACCAGTCTCCTGCTATGATAAAGCTGACGATACGATTGTCTTGACCCAAAAAGTGTTGTGACTGCTTTTCCCACATTGACGGATTTACGTAGTGGATTCTTGAGTCGCTCAAAGTACTTGCTGTGCCACATACCAGTGCAGTCCAATGTGGATGAGATTGGTTAATCAGGCTAGCTAAGGTTTTCTCTGTATTTTCGTCTCCTGCAATTGCAATCAGAACTGAAGTGGAAGTGGCGGCACAAGCGCTAGAATTAGCGCCCCCAAACCGATCAAACCACTCACAGTAGCTGGAAAAATCTATCGAGACAGGCACATGCCAGCTATAGCGTTCCATAAGTACACTCAGGAAGCGGCGATCTTGCTGCGGCAACTCCAACGCATTAGCCCAGGTTTTTAACGTTGTCGGAGGTGAGACCACCGTGACGGGACTCCCCTTTAAGAGTCGACCCTGTGCAGTCATTACCTGTATCTCATGTACACAACCATCGGCTAACTCCATCGGCAATGGCAGACTGAAGCCATGATTAACATTGATGCAACCTGCGGCTTCAAGCTCAGCACAATGTTGATTTGCGCTGCACTCTGCTAACAATCGGCCTTTTTCATAAGCATATATGGTCTGATTCCAATTGAGATCCAGGGTTTCCCATGCCCACCCAAATAAACGCAAGCCACCATGATTTTCGACGCTTGTACTATGCACTTGAGGTAATGCTTGCGTGTCAAGATGGGTAAAAACAACACCTGCTAGGCGATACCCCTCATTAGCCACATGAACCTCAAAGCGAGCTATTGACTGCCAATCGCGCGGCTGGATGTTGAATGCAAAGCAATGGCCAAGCGCTTGATCTGGAATAATCTGTTGTAAAGTCTCCAGTTCCATACTTAGCCCTGCACACGCAATACCAAGCCATTGATCATCCCCGATAAGATCGATACTTACGATTTTGTCAGGATGCGACAGGTTACGTACCCAGCCTATCAGAAAATTGCCAGAGCGCCCTAGTAAAGCGCCTTCAAATTTGCAGCTGCTCGCTAATGTTTGAATCATGCGGGTATACAATCATGAACTAAAGGGAGACTATGTTTTTGAGCGGTCTTTGCAATGCTTCTTCTTATGTGAGCGCAGGGGGAAAAGCTGGCAATGGCCGTGCAATCATGTAACCGCAGCTCATCTTGGATTTTGGCATGAGATACTTCACCGATGAGATGGGTGTTGGTTAATTGCTGCAAAACAGCATCGTTCAATGTGTTACCAAAAACAATAAACTCTACAGCTAAATTTTGTTCAAGCGCCTTATTCGCTTGCTCGATTAGCTGCAAATAACCTTCTTCTATCGAACGAGCTGATAACACCGCAACACGTAGTGGTTTTTGTAAATTTATCGGAAACTGAAATACCGATGGCGATTTCAAAGCATTTTTATTCTTTGTAATCCTTTTGCGGAGCAGAGGAAACCGTAGAATGTAAGCACTACGAATTTCGTCATTTAATGCACTGATTTTATTCGCTTTTGAAAATATGCGCTGAATCCGTTCTTGCCAGGGAATCATACCCGTATAATCATAAACAAGTGGCCCCAGCTCTGAAATGCACACACTGCATTCGCTAGTGCCAGCCGGATCGTTGCAAATGGCAGCATTCTGTATGAGCCGATATTTTCTGGGGCAATATCCGCTATAATCTTCTAACATGAAATCATATGGCAGAAATCCATCGGTCAGCTGATCAATAATGTCGGCTGGGCAACCCCCAAATGTTTTTATTTCGAGACCCTTAAAACACGACGCTAAAATATCCTCTCGCAGTTCTGATGATTGCTCCGGCCAAGCGTAGTCTATGGTATCTAACCCAGCAATACCGGTAATGACCAAATTAACTTGCCATTGACCGGGTTGCCTTTCGACAGGCTTGAGAGTGAATGTTGTTCCTTCTTCAGATTCAGGAGCATTCAGGTGTAATATGCCTTTGTACTGCGGCACAACATTGGTTAGCCATTGGCGTTGGGTATTTCGGCGTATGTTATAAAGTGGGTCATCGGAGAGAAACTGGTCATACTCCTTCGAGTGGTGTGTGTATCTAGCATGTAGCTGATGTAAATTTTGTGCGATCAAATACTGTTTCTCGTCACCGAAAGATCGACTCCCCCAGTGGACAACGTAAGTATTCGCTGCACATACGTTACGCCAGCCGCGTTCTTGAATACGCAAACAAAAATCAGTGTCCTCGCCATATCCTCGACCGAAAGTGCCTTCGTCGAGCAGGCCTACTTCGTTCAATGCCTGTCTTTTTATGTAAAAACAGAAGCCCACGCCAACAGGTATGTTAATGGCCTCTTTTGGCCCGATTAAATTAAATAGCTGATCGATTAACGCGGCGTGCTTTACGTTGGGTATTGAATTATTGCGCATAGGCATAGGGTAGCTAACTAATTCCCCATGATTAGACAACGGGGTAACCGTCGCAATATCATTCCCCTGATAGGCGGACGCTCGCAACCGATCTAGCCAGTTTCCAAAAACCAGTGTGTCGGCATTAAGTAAAATTACATCCCGGGTGTTATCAAGGGTCAGCGCGGTATTAACTGCGCCAGCAAAACCAGCATTAATGGGTCGACTGATTAAGGTGATTTCTTTGCATTGGGCCAGCTCCCTTAATGCGTTACGTAGGTTTTCATCTGGACTGTAATCATCTACTACTATTACACGATAAGGGGTAATATTATCCGATGCCTTAATTGCATCCAGGCAGGCTAGGGTTTCCGCTCGACCCGCATAAACTGGAACAATAATATCAACTGTGGTTGAGAGTGATAATTGGATTGGCGAATCTGGAATTAATTGTTTATTGCCTACAAAAGGACAACCCCACAGGCTGCTGCCGGAGATGCCTAACCTAAGTAAGCTAAACGAAGCGGGTAATTTTAAGCGAAAACCATTATAACCGTTACCTAATCCAGCAGCTGCGAGCCATGGCGTAGGCATTCCTGTTTCAACGGAGAAAAAACTACCATCAAGCTCTACCAACAAGCTCGATGTTGGGTCATTGGCGTTTAGTGCCCATCCGGCGATGAATTCATCCTCTCGCCAGGCAGCACCCATCGCGGATAAACCTGTTCCTGCGATCCAGGTCGTAACTTCGGGATTAAGGCTCGTTTTTGGTGCTTGCCTTAGTAAAGAAATTAGCGCGCGACTAAATATCTTATGGTGATTTTCTAAATCTGACCAACATAACCTAAGCAGCGAGAATGCAATATTGTGATTTCCACGCATCATCAAGCTAGCCGTCTTTAAATCTTCGATGGCATCAGCCAGAAAACCACGTTTGGATAGAATAGTTCCTCGAACAAGAAGGGCATATGCATCAGGAAGTTCACTGAGCCTACAAGCTCGATCGGCAAATCGGAAAGCGGAGATCAAGTCATCTGAATTGAGATGTTCAAGCGCAAGGTTCAAGAGATCAGGAAGCGTATAAGGAAGTTCTTGCACACGTTTCATATTATGCGTACCCATCCATACTTTGTATTGAATAATAATTAACAAAAAAAGGGGCAGGTTTGTTAAAACCTGCCCCGAATATACTACTTCTTGTATATCAGTTGAAAAGTATTTCTATTAATTAACTGTTAAAAATTAGCATCAAATGGGTTAATGCCTACAGTTACAATACCTCCATCAACATCGACAGTACTACTATCATAGATGAATGTTTCAAAATTTGAAGCTGTGATAACAGAATTATCATCAAGAGTAATTGTTAATGATTCACAGTTCATAACTACATCAGTAATAACTACGTGGCTTAGATCTAGTATATCTGAGCATCCTTCACCGCCGTTAAATTGAACAGTTCCACTAAATCCGCTGGCCAACTTGACTATATCATTACCAGCCCCCGTATTAACACTATCATTACCAAAGCCGACGTAGACACTATCGTTCCCGATGCCAGTAGATACGCTATCGTCACCCAGACCAGTCGATACATAGTCATCACCTGCCCCAGCAGATATGCTGTCATTACCTGCCCCAGCATACACGGTATCATTGCCTGCCCCAGCAAACACGGTATCATTGCCTGCTCCAGCAACCACGCTATCGTTACCTGCCCCAGCAAACACTATATCATTACAGTCACCAGTGTTAACAGTATCATTTCCATCTTGGGAATAAACAGTATCGCGCCCAGTGCCGGTCGTTATGCTGTCGTCACCTGCCCCAGCATATACGGTATCATTACCTGCGCCGGTATCTACGCTGTCGTTACCAGCCCCTGTCTTTACAAAGTCTTTGCCGGAGCCGGTATTAACAGTATCATCACCATCGCCAGAAGAGACCGTGCCCCCTTTTTCGCTATTGATCGTAATAAAATCATCGCCACCATTGGTAGAAATCACGCCTTTGAAATGGGTTGTTTCTAAACCAGACAAATCAACGTTCACGTTGTCATCTGTAGTAAAAATAATTGCATCAAGGCCTTTAATATCTGCCTTTGAAATATCAGAAAGATCCACTGTACCGCCGGTATTCATCAAGATAAGATCTTTACCATGAATATCAGCCCCGGTCGGAGTTGAGTTAAACTCAGCTACGTTTGCCAGGCTGCCAAGGTTTTGAAAAATCCTTGCTACAATATCATCGGGCAAAGCTAAAGAATCTAATACGTCTAAAACATCCCCGTTATCTAGTTGGTTGTCATAATTTGTTGCCATATAAACCTCTGGTTGAGTTAACTGCGTTTTGACCCGGTTGCTGATACTTAGCCAGCAAACCATTTACTTACGGGAAAAATTGTAGTTAGCTAAATTAATCTATACAAACAGGCCAAACATTACCTAAAGCTTGTTTTTCGTTTTAAAACTTGTGAACTAGCTCACAAAAATACTAAAAACAATCTCTTTGTGGCTTTGGAATAAAGTTGCCCTAAGTTAATAACTTTCAATTAGTTAAATATATGTCCTCAACCCTATTCCAAAGTATATGGGTTACTCGATATTCTCTAAAATCAGGATAATATTTATAGTATTTTTGTGAAGTAACTCACACTTTATATGACTTAATCATTCAAGTTCTCCATGTGAGAACTTGTCCTCGGCAGATATTTTAAGTTTTTATTCAAAGGATTTTTTTTTGCATATTAGGAAATTAATTTTTTGAACGTCTATGCTTATAAGGAAATTTATTATTTGAACGTTTATATATTGTAAAACCAAGTGTCAGCATGCCCCTTATCCGGTCTTGTTTGTAATTATCAGGAAGTCACACTTTATGCGGTTACCCCCCTCAGAACTCGCACTGGCGATTCATCACTGCCGAGATTCATTTCAATCGGCGGCAATTTTTAGTTTTTTCATCAATCTGCTCATGTTGATACCTCCTATTTATATGATGCAGGTTTATGACCGGGTATTGGGAACGAATAGCACCTCGACATTGCTTATGTTGACCCTATTGGCTGTGGTTTTATTTGCCATGCTTGGCGCATTGGAATGGGTGCGTTCGCAAATCTTGATTCGGGTCAGCACCCGTTTTGACGTGTTACTAAACGAGCGGCTTTATCGGGTATTGTTCAGACAAGCTTTGGTTAGCGGCGGAAAAACCAGCAGTGCACAGCCCTTGGGTGACTTGCTAGTGTTGCGACAATTTTTAACCGGTAACGGTTTATTCGCTTTCTTCGATGCACCCTGGATTCCTATTTATGTCGGATTATTGTTTTTGTTTCACTGGGCTGTAGGCGTTGTCGCCGTTATTTCTGCAATTTTATTAATACTATTGGCCTATTGGAACGAAAGGGCCACTCACGATGATTTGTCACAAGCCAACCGAGTTTCTGTAGAAAGCTCCAATATTACCGCACGTAATTTACGTAATGCTGAAGTAGTTTATGCCCTTGGCATGCTGCCCGATTTAATGGCGCGCTGGAAAGATAAACAACAGCGTTTAATCATGTTACAAGCAAAGGCCAGTGAAAAGGCAGGTTTGATAACAACGTTGTCTAAAACTTACCGGATTACAGTGCAATCATTGGTCATTGGGCTGGGTGCCTGGTTGGCAATTGACAAACAAATCACCCCCGGCCTAATGATAGGCGGCTCCCTTTTACTGGGTCGCGCTTTAGCGCCTATAGATTTGATGATTGGTACTTGGAAACAATTTTTAAATACCCGTACTGCCTATGATCGACTCGACTTGCTTTTGTCGCAGTTTCCAGTCGAGTCTGAGCGCATGTCTCTACCAACCCCCAAGGGTGCTCTCCGCGCCGAGCAGGTAGTGGTAGCGCCTCCTGGCTCCAAAGTGGCGGTGATTAAAGGAATCAATTTCAACATTGAAGCGGGGTGTTTTGTTGCCCTGATTGGTGCCAGCGCTTCAGGCAAATCAACACTCGCTCGTGCCATTTTAGGTCTCTGGCCCGTTGCCAGTGGCGCTATTCGTCTTGATGGCGCTGATATAGGGCAATTTGAGCGCAGCTTAATCGGGCCATACATTGGTTATCTGCCACAAGACATTGAGCTCTTTGACGGAACCATTGCCGACAATATCGCTCGTTTTGGGAAGTTAGATGCCGACAAGGTTGTTGCCGCTGCGCAAGCAGCCGGAGTACATGACATGATCTTGCATCTCCCGCAAGGTTACGATACCGAGATTGGTGGTAGCGGCGGTGTTCTATCGGCAGGACAAAGGCAGAGAGTCGGCTTGGCGCGTGCACTTTATGGCGAGCCGGTGTTGGTAGTACTGGACGAGCCTAATTCAAATTTGGATGATGTCGGTGAACAAGCGTTAGCGCAAGCCTTGTATAATTTAAAAAAACGAGGCAGCACGGTGATAGTAATTACCCATCGTGTAGGTATTCTAAGCCAAACAGATCGCATTATGGTACTGAACGAAGGCTTATTAGTTTTGGATGGGGCGCGTGATGAGGTGCTGGCCAAGCTTAATCAAACTCCACAGCAACCGGCGAGCATCGCGCAAGGCAGGCAATCATGAGTTTATTAACGCCCCAAAAAGACGCAGCTAACAACGACCTTGCACAGTTCGCTGATGACCGCCCCATTCGGAACTTAGGTTACCTGATCGTTATCTTGGTGTTTGTTTTTTTTGGTGGCTGGTCACTCTTCGCCCCCCTGGGTAGTGCTGCATTAGCCCCCGGCAACGTCGCCGTCGAAGTGTACCGCAAGACCGTACAGCATCTGGAAGGCGGTATTGTTAAAGCAATCCATGTTCGTGATGGCGACACCATCAGCAAAGGGCAAGTACTAGTAGAGCTTGAAGATACGTCTTCCCGTGCACAATTGGAAACATTGCGCGGCCAATTGTTCTCTGCCTTGGCACGTGAGGCACGACTCATCGCTGAACGGGACGGCATGAAGGCGGTAACTTATCCTTCGAGTATAAAAAGTGCCGGTGAAACCGATCCTCGCGCGCAAGAGAATATGCGCGTACAAGATCAATCTTTCGCCGTACGTAAACGTTCGCGTACCGGGGAAATAGGAATTTTAAAGGAACAACGTCAACAATTGCTGGAGAAGATTGAAGGCATTAAAGCGCAAAGAACTAGCCGTAGCAATCTTTCAAGCTCGTTAAATAAAGAACTGATGGATTTTCGCGCCATGCTTAAAGAAGGTTATGTTGATAAACCGAAAGTCAGCGAACTGGAACGTCGCTTGGCGGAATCGGAAGGTGACCGAGGTGATTTCATCGCCAATATTGCCACGGCACAAACACAAATCAGTGAAATCGAACTTAAAATATTACAAATTGATAAGGAATTTCAGCGTGAGGTTATCGAAGAGCTCAGTAAAGTGCAGTCTGAACTTTCGGAATTAAATGAGAAGACGCAATGGTTGAATGACACTGTCACACGTACCATTATCAAAGCGCCGGTATCTGGCATGGTGCTGGGGCTAACTGTGCATACCCTGGGCGCTGTTATTCCACCTGGCGGTCGATTATTAGAGATAGTTCCGCAACAAGAAGAACTCATTATCGAGGCACAAGTTTCACCCACTGATATAGATATTGTGCATACTGGTCAAACTTGTGAAATTCGTTTTAGCGCTTTTAAGGCCGCTAAAACGCCAAAAGTGTCAGGTCGAATAACAATGCTATCAGCGGATCGCATTACCGATGAGCAAACCAAAGCCAATTATTACTTAGCTAGGGTAGATGTGGAAAAAGCCGGAATGGAAGAACTGCGGCAGCATGGTTTAATACTCTTACCCGGCATGCCCGCCGAGGTTTTAATTAACACTGGTGATCGCACCTTTTTTCAATACCTAATTCAGCCGATTAGCAATATGTTTGCCCGTTCGTTGATCGAAGATTAAGATGTGGTTTTTACCGACAAAATAGCTCGTTAAAATACTTGGTAGCGCCTGGTGATAAGGATCTGTCACAAATTTATCAGTTTTGAAGTGGATTGGGCAATTTCACAGAATACCAAGGAAAGGTTGATGTAGTCTATGATGAAGTGCCTGCACGGGCGATTCCTGATTTTATCGAAGGATGAATAACAGGCAGGTAAGCAGTAAACGATGAGATTGTCGAATCAATCCAGACCCAACATTTATGGTTGGAATTGCTCTAATTCTATTTTTTAGCAATCACATTCCATGCCGCAAGCCATACTTGTGCTTGATAGGAATCGGCGTTTTTGTCGAGTGTATCCGTCAATACCATTCGTAACGTGTTGTTTACAATGCCGAAAAAATAAGCGTGGGCAAGCCAAGGATCAATATTGCGAACCTCTCCAGCTTTGATGCCGGACTGGATGATTTTTTGAATCTTTACGTAAGCCGGACTTTCCAACATCGGCTTTTCTTCAGGCAAGAACTCATCCAGCTTTAATATAAGCAGAAAACGCATAACATCGGGAGCATCGTCGGTTAGCTTGAACAGCAAATCGACAATACCACGCAATTGTTCGGAGGATTTTTGGTTCTTACGCCGAATATCGTCGATTGAAATATTCAGGCTATCAAGAATATTGGCATACAACTGCGTTGCAATTGCTTGTTTGTTTTTGAAGTGTTGGTAGAGGACGTTAGTATTTTTTACGCCCGCTGTTTCGGCAATTTCAGTCAGCGAGGTGTTAAAAAAACCTTTTTCAGCAAACAGTTTCAATGCTGCGAGCAATATTTGATCCTGAGTTTCACCTTTTTCTTGAGCCTCGGTTTGATCCTGAATTTCAACTCGCCCTTGAATTTGGGTTTTTCCATGAATCTCTGGGACGACTTTGCTTTCAACTCGATCCAGAATCTCATCGATTTGTTCAGCTTCAGCTTGATCGCGAACTATTTCTTGAACCTCGGATTGAATCTGAAACTCAGTTGGCTCGTTGATTTCAGATTGTTCATGCACGTTGGCTTCCGCCTGTATTTCTAGTATTTCTTGTTCCATCTGTTCTTTCACAGCGTGTCATTGCGCTGCCTGTAATATTAATAATATCCGCAAGATACGGTTTTGATCTTGGGATGATAAGCCTTAATTTTCCGACATGGATTTCAGCGCCGCACCCAAATAATTCACCATCGACCATAACGTTAAGGCGGCTGCAATGTAAAGTAGGCCATAACCAATAGCGTTGATAGGTACGCCAAGCAAATCTTCACGGTAAAGCAAAAGGCCAATTGCCAGCATTTGTGCAGCGGTTTTCCATTTCCCTAAATCCGAAACTTTTACTTTTGCACGTTGGCCGATTTCTGCCATCCATTCCCTAAGCGATGCAATGGTTATTTCCCTGCCGATGATAATGGCGGCGGGTACAGCCAAATAAGGGCTTGCTTGCTGCTGCACGATCAACACCAGCACGAAGGCAACCATCACTTTATCGGCAACGGGATCAAGAAATGCGCCAAAAGGGGTTTCTAGCTGCATTTTTCTGGCGAGATAGCCATCCAGCCAATCACTAACACCAGCCAAGAAAAAAATAAAAGTACATGCAATGTTGGCATATTCCCAAGGCAAATAAAAAACGACAGCCAATAACGGAATTAACGCAATCCGTAATAAGGTGAGGCAAGTCGGTATGTTATATTCAATGGTCATCTGTGTGATGAAAGTTGTCGTAAATTCGTTGCGCCAATTGTTTGCTTATACCGTCTACGCTGCAAAGAGCGTCTACCCCAGCTTGCTCAATACCTTGAAGACCACCAAATTGCTTTAATAACAGTTGCCTACGTTTAGCTCCAAGCCCTGAAATACTTTCCAATACTGACTGTTTGGCGACCTTGCCACGCCGCTGCCTGTGTCCAGATATGGCAAACCGATGTGCTTCATCACGAATATGCTGAATGAGCAGCAAACCGCTTGCACCTGGGGTGACATCGACCGGTTGTTCTTGCTCAACCAAGATCAATTTCTCCATACCCGGCTTCCTGTCAGGCCCCTTGGAAACTCCGACTATCATAACATCATTTATATCTATTTCGGCTAATGCCTTTTGCGCCTCGCGTACCTGGCCTTTGCCACCGTCGATAAACAGGATATCCGGCGCTTCATGCTCGCCTTGTTTAAGTCTTTTGTAACGCCTAGAAACCGCTTGGTAGATAGCTGCGTAGTCATCCCCGCCCGTAATGCCTTCGATATTAAAGCGGCGGTATGCTGATTTTACCGGCCCTTCGCGGTCAAATACGACGCAGGACGCTACTGTCTGATCGCCCTGGGTATGGCTAATATCGAAACATTCAAGCCTTTTGGGAGTTTCTTTGCAACCCAATTCTTCCTGAAGGCTGAGAAATCGACCGTAAAGCCCTTGTTTATCGGCTAACTTGCTCAATAATGAATTTTCCGCATTCATCAATGCCATTTGCAACCATTTGGAGCGCTCGGATCTGACATTGCAAGAAATCGCTACGGTATGTTTGGCTAAATTAGCTAATACATCTGTCAAAAGTCCGATTTCTTCCAGTTCGTGGCTGACAATCAGCTCATGGGGGACGGGTTTATCGAGATAATACTGGGGAATAAATGCTTGAATAACTGCACTAGGTTCATAAGCTTCGGTCATTTTCGGGAAAAACACCTTATTTCCTAAATGCTGCCCATTACGGATGAAAAACACTTGGATACAGGCGACATTCATTTTAGTAACGCAGGCAATAATGTCGACATCGCCGCGCTCGCCATGGACGAAATTCTTTTCCAAAACGGTGCGTAATTTTCCGATTTGATCCCGATACCCTGCCGCCTGTTCGTAGTTAAGGATTGCTGCGGCCTGTTCCATTTTTGTTATCAGTTGCTCGATCAGCAAACTGCCTTTGCCTTCCAAAAACATCACCGTACTCGCTACATCTTGGCCGTAAGTTGGTTTGTCAATTAATCCTACGCACGGCGCGGTACAGCGTTCTATCTGGTATTGTAAGCAAGGCCGGGTGCGATTGTTGTAAACCGTATCTTCACATTGCCTGACTGGAAATATTTTCTGTAGCAGCTTTAATGTTTCTTTCACTGCTCCCGCGCTGGGATAGGGGCCAAAATATTGCCCTCGTTTATTTTTTGCGCCACGGTGAAAAGTGATTTGGGGGAAATCCAGGTTACTTGACAGATAGATAAAAGGGAAGGATTTGTCATCCCGTAGACAAATATTGTAACGGGGCTTATGCCGTTTGATAAGCTGGCATTCCAGCAGCAACGCCTCGCCTTCCGTATGCGTTACCGTTACCTCGATACCCGCAATTTTGGCAACCATCGTTTGCTGCTTGGGTGATGCGGTTTGCTTATTAAAATAGCTGGAAACGCGGTTTTTGAGATTTTTTGCTTTACCAATATAAAGAATTTCGCCTTGCTCATTGAGCATTTTATAAATGCCCGGGCGCTTGGTCAGGGCTTTTATAAAATCCTTACTATCGAATGAATGTTCTTGGGGAATCAAAGCAATACAACTCAAAAAGCAAAACTTGCGGAAGAAAGATTGTGTTTCTGTTTAAATCGCCCTCAGCGTTCGAGTGCTTTAGCCGTCAATAATCCCTACGCCCGTGACATAAACTTCCCAGTCTCGGTATTCACCTTGACCAATTCATCCATTTCTAAATATTCTGGCACTTGGATTTCAATACCCGTCGTCAGCCTTGCTGTTTTAGTTCGTCCGGCGGCTGTCGCGCCTTTAATGGCGGGAGCGGTTTCTACTATGGCTAAAACGACTGAACTTGGCAATTCAATTGCGATCACCTCATCGTCTATTAATAAGGCGACAATGCCTTCTAGCCCTTCGGTTAAATACCCAATTTGGTCTTCCAAGTCTTCGCCGGTTAAAGTGTACTGACTGTAATCTTCGGAATTCATAAACACATACAAATCGCCATCCACATAAGAAAACTGAGCCTTGGCACGCGCATAATCGGCTTCTTTGAAGAAGTCATCACCTTTTAACGATTCATCCAACTTTTGGCCTGTCTTCAAATTATTGAACCTGACCTTATATAAGGTAGAAGCCCCTCTGGATGATGGATTCCTGACTTCAACCTGCTTCACCACATGCGGCACACCATTCACCTCAACTACCATGCCTTTTTTTAACTCACTTGCTTTTGCCACACAAAACTCCGAATCTGCTTGCTGTTTATTTGCATAGTCTAACGTAGATTCAGGCAATTTTCTCTCTTAAAACTTACCCTACCCAACTTCATTCCAGTCAAGGTAAATAAAACCATCAGCCCTTAAGTCGCTCGCCAGTCTTTTAAAAGCAGAATCTAAATTGCATATAGGTATTTATGCTAATAGTAATCATTACATACCGAATTATATAATAATTCCAACGTACTCCTGGGTGACTGTAGGAAGATACCGATACCGTTTTAGAAAGAATAAAGTAACGTCAGGAATAGACAGTATGAACCGGCTAGTGCCTAATAAGCGGATCAGATGTAAATCGAATCTTTGTGGCATAAAAACAAGGAGTGGCATTTCGTTTTGCTCCCTACTTCTTTTAATGAAATCGAAAACAAGTTCCCTCAACCCTTTAACTAATGGAATAGTTTAGGAGTATCACCCATGAACATTGAGAGAAGAAATCAACATACCGATTTTAAAGAAGATAGGAGAAATTATCCCGCTGACTTTAAAGCCACAGTTGCATTAGCTGCAATGAAAGGCGATAAATCGATGGCGGAATTATCTATGCAATTCGCTATTCATCCCAATCAGATCGGCCTATGGAAACAGCAACTGATTAACAATTTAAACCGAGTATTTGACAATGATGGTGCTTTGCTGGAGTTCGAAAGTAAGCCCACAAATAAACATCATGCCAAAATTGGCCAGTTAACGGCAGAAAACGATTTTTTAACTAAGGTGTTGGGGCGATAAAAATATCAAAATTCAAATTTAGCTTTAAACAATAGCTGGGATAGGCCGTCTTACATGTCCCTAACAGTCAATTTAAACAATCATCTAATCCCAATTCTGGTTTTAGGCACTTTATTTGATTACGCGTTTAGAGCATCGTCTTCGAATCTTCAACCCTAGTATTCCTACACATTATTAGCCTGTAAATGCGAAGTTACGTTAAAATGGTAATAGTGTTGGCACTATAGGGTTTTATCTCATGCACAAAAAAATATTTCCTGTTCTTGTAACTGCTTTTTTATTAACCGCTTGCGCTACCAGTCCAACCGGCAGAAGCCAGTTTATTATGATGCCGGACAATCAAATCAACCAGATGGGCTTGCAGGCATTTGATACACTCAAAAGAGACAAAAAACTCAGCTATAACAGCCAATATAATAAATCAACCACTTGTATTGCTAACGCCATCACGCAGATAGTGGGCGGCAATTGGGAAGTCGTCGTATTTGAAGACAAAAGCCCTAATGCCTTTGCACTGCCTGGCAATAAAATCGGCGTACATACCGGAATGCTCCAGTTGGTCGATAGTCAGGAACAACTGGCAGCCGTCATTGGTCATGAGATCGGCCACGTTATCGCTAAACACAGCAACGAGAGGGCTTCACAAGAAATGGCGATGAGCCAAGGCTTAAATATATTACAAGCGATGACAATGCCGACTTCTGCTTTAGGCCAGCTTGGATTCGGGCTGCTGGGCGTAGGTGCAGAATATGGCGTATTGAAACCTTATGGACGTACACAAGAAAGCGAAGCCGATATTATCGGAGTGGATTTAATGTCGAAAGCAGGGTTTGACCCCCGATTCAGCATCTCGTTGTGGCAGAAGATGGAACAAGCCTCACAAGGAAAACAGCCGATAGAATTCATGTCCACTCACCCGTCCCATGCCACCCGTATCCAGAACCTGGAACAACACATGCCACAAGCGATGGGATTGTTCCAACAAGCGCAATCTATGGGTAAGCAACCGCGCTGTATCTAAAGCATGAATCGTGGTTTAGCGTTTTGCCATCCCTATCCTTTTGAAAAACTGGCGCAACTTAAGCACGGCATTGTTGTGCCAGAAGACAAACCGCATATCGCCTTATCCATCGGCGAACCCGCACACGCGACCCCCAAATTTATTCAAGATGCCTTGTTTGAACACATCAAAGGCTTAGGGACTTACCCCACGACCAAAGGCATTCCTGCCTTAAGGCAGGCGATCGCTGACTGGCTCAGTTTTCGTTTCAAAATCCCACATGTGGCGATTGACCCTGAAACACAGATTTTGCCCGTAAGCGGTACCCGCGAGGCGTTATTTTCGATAGCTCAGTGCATAGTTGATGGTTCACAATTTGATAAACCAGTTTTGATCATGCCGAACCCCTTCTACCAGATTTATGAAGGTGCCGCATTATTGTCGGGAGCAGAACCTTACTTTCTAAACACCACCGAATCTTCCGGTTATCTGCCTGATTTTGACTCAGTACCGGAAGAAATATGGCGGCGTTGCCAGTTGATTTATATTTGCTCTCCAGGCAATCCTAGCGGTGCGGTCATGCCGCAAGCAGACCAAGAAAAGCTGATTCGTCTGGCAGAAAAATACGATTTCATTATTGCTTCGGATGAATGTTACAGCGAACTTTATGACGACGAAGACAATCCACCCGTTGGCTTGTTGCAAACCGCTTTCACAATGGGCAATACCGCATTCAAACGCTGCCTGGTTTTTCACAGCTTATCCAAACGCTCGAATGCGCCCGGCTTGCGTTCTGGTTTTGTTGCCGGAGATCCTGATATATTAAAACCCTATTTCCAATACCGCACTTACCAAGGCTGTGCCATGCCATTGCCAACGCAACAAGCCAGCATCCTGGCTTGGCAAGATGAAGGCCACGTCATCGAAAATCGTCGATTATACCGAGCCAAATTTGCCGCCTTTATCGATATACTCAATGACGTTTGCGACATCCAAAAACCTGCTGCCAGTTTTTACGTATGGCTAAAGACAAACTTGTCTGACGATACCCAAGTAAGGACTAAGCATGGTGAATTGCCTGGAACTATTACCACAGACCTCCAAGGACGGAGGAAGGGCGGCAAGTTTCCTGGAGCAACTACCGCCGAGGATTTTGCTCAGCAACTTTTTGCAAAAGAAAATATTACGGTGTTACCTGGCAGTTATTTATCGCGTGAGTTCGGTGGTATCAACCCCGGTCAAGACCATGTCCGTATCGCTTTAGTTGCACCTTTAGTGGACTGCATAGAAGCGGCGCACCGAATCAAAAATTTCATCAACACATTAAATTAAAAATAACAGTTATGACTCAACTAGAAAACACCATCAACACCGCCTTTGAACAACGCGCCGACATCACCCCAGCTAATGCCACAGCAGAAGTACGCAATGCCGTCAACGAAGCCTTAACCTTACTTGACACAGGCAAAGCCCGTGTCGCAGAAAAAATTAACGGTGACTGGGTAACCAACCAATGGTTGAAAAAAGCCGTACTATTGTCATTCCGCATCAATGAAAACCGCCTGATGGACGGTGGCAATACGCGCTATTACGACAAGGTTGAATGCAAATTCTCAACATACTCCGAAGAAGACTTCGCCAAAGCCGGCGTACGTGTCGTACCAAACGCTGTCGCACGTCGGGGTTCGTACATTGCACCGGGAGCAATCTTGATGCCGTCTTACGTCAATATCGGTGCTTATGTGGACAGCGGTACGATGGTTGATACGTGGGTTACCGTTGGCTCGTGCGCGCAAATCGGCAAAAACGTCCATCTTTCCGGCGGTGTCGGTATTGGCGGCGTGCTGGAACCTTTACAAGCCGGCCAACCATTATCGGCGACAATTGCTTTATTGGCGCACGTTCAGAAGTTGTAGAAGGCGTTATCGTTGAAGACGGCTGTGTTATTTCTATGGGTGTGTATATCGGCCAAAGCACCAAAATCTACAACCGCATGACTGGCGAAGTCACCTACGGACGCATCCCCGCAGGATCGGTTGTCGTCTCCGGAAACCTACCTTCTTCCGACGGCAAATACAGCCTATATTGCGCAGTAATTATCAAGCAAGTCGATGAACGTACTCGTAGTAAAACAGGTATTAATGAGTTGCTGCGAGACTAAATACCTCTTTAGGCTAAAGGGTTAGCAATAGATAGCCTCATAGACCCCACCGTTCAAGGACGAACGCCACCATCCCTTAACTCTAGATTAATAGCTTTTAGTATCAGAAAAAATCAAAACTGAAATTAGCTATATATAAGTTTTAAGCAAGCGATCCCACCAAAAACTAGCTTTTCTCTAACCACGCTCTTCGACAGGTGTCTCCTGAACATAGCCGAAAGTCTCAGGGCAACTTCAACTAGTTGTTTTAATTATAAGTTAGCCACCAACTGCCCATTATGGCAGAACCATATTCGACATCAAATTAATCAGAGTTCCCTTAAAAACCATAGGTATTCGTACGTATATTCTTGTAAGGGATTAGCGGTCACAATATACCCACATTAATAAATCACAAGTTCTATTAAGGCTTTGATCCATCAAATATTAAAGCAATTATTAATTTGACTAGCTGGTTTTTTGATATGGATATTTGTGGACGGTAATACCTTTATGGCTAGTGTAAACACTAAGTATTACTGGTTTGCATCCCTTTAAAAGTCACTATTTTTTTGGAGATAATTATGAAAATGCGATTTTTTTTAATAGTAGCACTGATATTTACCAGTTTCACCGCAGGAGCTCATAGAGCCAAACCTGCTGTTAAAATCACACACAAGGCAGTAATAAATCACTTTATTAAAGTTACGCACAAACCAGCAACTAAGGCCATTATTAAAATGGCTGCCAAACCTGTGGCAAAACCGGTTGTTAAAATAGTAAGCAAGCCCTTAGTAAAGCCAGTTGTTAAATTAGTAAGCAAGCCCATTGTAAAACCTATTGTAAAGGTAACACCCGTTACAATAACTAAGCCTAGTACTAAAGACATAGTAAAATTTGATTTTAAAGATGAAATCAAAGAACTTAGCAAAAGTCACGACGAAACGGGACATGTCTTCTTACAAATCGGCAAAAAAGACGACGCTGATGAAAAGCATTACAACCACCATGACAACGACCACGGCGGCAATGTAAATTCAGTTCCCGTGCCTGCAGCGGTTTGGTTGTTCGGTTCCGCTTTACTAGGGTTGGTAGGAGTTAAACGTAAGTCAGCTTAATTTAATTGTCTTAGAAGTACGTAACTTTTAATCCATCAAATTGAATAAAACCTGACCCTGCTAACTTAGCAGGGCCAGGTTTTTTATTTTTTAATTTACAGTAAAGCTCTCTCCACAACCGCAAGACCCTGTAACATTGGGGTTATTGAATTGAAAGGCTTCATTAATGCCTTCTCTCCGGTAATCGAGTTGTATACCATCAATAAATGGCAGGTCATTTTTTTGCACGATGACCTTGACTCCAAAATCCTCAAAGACTGCGTCATCGCCTTCGACTGCATCGGAATAATCGAGTGTGTAAGCATAACCGGAACAACCGGACTTTCTAACGCCCAGTTTTAAACCGACACCCTTACCCCGTTTTTCCAACTGTTTTTTAATCTGACGAGCTGCGCTCTCTGTTAATGATACTGCCATAAATCACCTCTAGCCTGGAGTTACCAGGGTTTCCAATAAATTAGTAAATTCTATAATTTCCGCTTCCGTATTGTCTTTTCCAAAACTGACACGGATTGCGCTCTTGGCAAGTTCAACTGCTAAGCCCATTGCTGCCAGCACTGGACTCGGTTTGCCCCCCCCACTGGCACAAGCCGAACCGCTGGATACCGCAATGCCTTTCTGATCAAGTTTCATGAGCAGCATTTCTCCATCCATTCCTTCGATTCCAAATTGTACCGTGTTCGGCAATCTTTCGGCATCTTTTGCAAAGACAGAAATACCAGGAATGGTCGCTAAGTGATGTTCCAAAAAATTTCTCAGCTTTAGGGCATGTTGCGTACGTTGGGCAAGTTCTTCTCTTGCAAGTTCCGCCGCTTTACCAAACCCTATTATGGCTGGAACATTCTCTGTCCCAGCCCTGAAGCCTTGCTCTTGTCCACCACCCAACAGCATAGCTTTGAGACTAACTTCTTTATCTAAAATTAACGCCCCACAACCTTTAGGGCCGTAAATTTTATGGCTTGATAAGGTCATCATGTTCACGCCCAACTGATTAAAATCAACTGGAATTTTACCCAAAGCTTGCGCGGCATCGGTGTGAACGATAATGCCCTTGTCCCTTAGCTGATGGGCATAATTGGCAACATCCTGAATGATGCCGGTTTCGTTATTTGCCAGCATAATGGAAACCAAATCTGGCAGGTATTGGGCAATTTCATCAACCGCCCCTTGGTTCACAAGCCCGTTACAATCAACGCTGATTAACTTCAATTCGTGGCCTTGACGAGCCAGATTTTCGGCAGGTTCGGTAATGGAAGGATGCTCAATGGCCGAAATAGCTAATTTAGACCTCGGTTTTAGCGCTGCTAAAACAAGGTTGTTGGACTCCGTGCCGCCACTGGTGAAGATAATTTGCGAAGATTTCGCCCCAGCTAAAGCGGCAACTTGTTCCCGTGCGTTGCTTATAGCGCTCCTAGCCAACCTTCCGTGCCGATATAAGCTAGAAGGGTTACCATAAAACGCTTTCAGGAACGGCAACATGGATTCAAGCACCCGTTCATCAATCGGTGTAGTGGCATTATGGTCGAAATAGATCATGTTGCTATGATATCTAGGAGATTGATGAAATACTCGTTGCTAGTTCCCACGCTGGAGCGTAGAAACTAGCAACCCATCCTATCATACCGCAACTAGGATAGTATCGCCGTCCTTCACGATGCCCGCACGATCTCGATCAAGCCTTCCTGCCCAGCATAATTTCATGCGCTAGAATAACGCCAATGCTCCGGCAAATCGACATAGCCGCGTTTCACTGGATTTTGATGGATGTAATCCAGCTTTTGCCGCATTACTTCTTCGGATTCGATTAAATTTTTGCGATTTTTCAAGCAGGACGCCCGGAAAAATCTTTCGTAAAATAGCGGCACTATCTCTTACGAAACCAAAGCCCTTAAGACATCTGTACGGCTAATAATACCGACCAATTGGGCATGGTCAAAAACTGGGAAGCTTCTTACCGCAGAGTTCTGGAATTTTTCCGCTAAATTTACAATGCTGGAATTGGCATCGACACTAATAATCTCAGTGGACATGAAATCCCCCACTTTTCCAGACATGCCCTGGTCGTAAACACTTTCTAAAACCACTCGCATGCCGTCTTTTTCTGAGAACATTCCAATCAATTGCCCTTGTTCGTCAATAACCGGAGCACAAGTTATTTTATTTTCTAACAATTTTTTGATGGCATCAAACACATTGGTTTGCTTAGAAAGCGAAACCAGTCTTTTGGTCATATAATCAGTAACGGTTATTTTCGACAACATAATCAACTCCTTAGGCTATTATTTTTAATTGGGTTGATCGGGGATTCATGTTTGTTAAATCCACGTAGGTTTTTATTAAACTAAAAATCTTTTTACTCCTATAAATGCAAGTTGGCAATAGTTGCTAAACAGAATGTTTGGCACGGTTTTTTATTAACGAAATAGAATTTCGTGTAACCAGCCACTGGGGGGTAATTGGAGTTGCTGACCATTTAACCCGCAAAATACATTCGTCAACTAAAGTGGACCCCATTGTCCAGACAAATATCTGCCTAGTTTAAGATAGAGACCTGTTCACATTACAGCTGGATGGCGCTGTCCCAATTCTTCAGTTGAGGCGAATGTTTCCTGCTTATCACTGAATTTATCCACAATTTTTGCGCCACCGCCCGTGGCTGTCCGGTACACCGTGTTGGGTGTGGCGTAGCCCAGTGATTGATGCAACCTTTCTTCATTATAAAACTGGAAATAGTCGGTCAGGCCTAACAGTAAATCCGGCATGTTGGCGTATTTCTGCAAATACACATCCTCATATTTCACTGTCCGCCACAGCCGTTCGACAAAAATATTGTCCAATGCCCGTCCATGCTGATGGCAATGCCGTTGTCGAGCAGCACCCCCGTGAAGCTGTCACTGGTGAACTGCGAGCCTTGGTCGGTATTGAACACTTCCGGCACACCGTAGGCCTTGATGGCTTCTTCCAGGCAATCCACACAGAACCCGGCATCTATCGTGTTCGACAACCGCCAACCCAATACCTTGCGGCTATACCAATCGATAATGGCGACCAGGTAGACAAAGCCGTGCAGCAGCCGGATGTAGGTGATGTCGGTGCTCCAGACCTGGTTGGGGCGGACGACCTCGACACCCCTGAGCAAATAAGGGTAAACCTTGTGCTGCGGATGCGGCTTGCTGGTGTTGGGCGACATGCCTGCCAAGCCCAGTTTTTGCATCAAGCGCCGTACCCGCTTGCGGTTCACGGCATACCCACAGCCACATAAATAGAGGGTCATGCGCCGAGAGCCGAAAAAGGGGTGCCGGGTGTATTCTTCATCCACGAGTGACAACAAAATACACTCAAGGCCGTCTCTTTGTCCTGACGGCGCTTTAATTGCGCGTAGACGACCGAACGGGTCACGGCAAGCAACTGACATTGCCTGGACACCGTCAGTACGTCGCCTAGGCCTATCCAACCCTGGCGTTGTGCTATGGGTTGAACCCAGACTTTTTTTTAAGCCAATCCAGTTCCATGTTGAGCTGCCCGATCTTGGCGTACAGACGGTCTGGGTCACCCTGTGCGTCGGCTGGCTTCGGGCCGCGCTTGCCTTCAAACAGGCTGCCCGCATTTTCCAGTAACTCTCGTTTCCATTGGTTGACTTGGGTCGGATGGACACCGTACTCTTGGGCGATCTCATTGATCGTCTTAACACCCTTGACCGCCGCCAGCGCTACCTTCGCCTTCTGTGTACCGGTAAATGTTTTCCGTTTGCTTTCGCTCATTGCGTTCCACTATTTTCCTTAACAGGCTATAGCTTAAACTACTGTCCGGATTTTGGGGTCCACTTTAACCACACAGATAATGTGTCTCGCTTCGCCTAAAAAATTTTTCTAGGTGTAAAACTTTATCGATTTAATAAGGTTTGTGTTAATTCTTGTTAATAAATTTTTCGGTATGCTTACAAGAAAATTCCTCATCTTTACGGTAATGCGAACATCCCCAGAATTGACCTGAAGGGCCTTTCCTTAAGGTCATCTTTCCGCCACATTTTGGACAAATCGGTTCTACATAATCGCAGCGTTTATTTTCACAAACCTTAAACCTGCCACTCTCCTTTAAGCCGCCACCACACCATTGACAGGCCGATAGCATATAATTACACAACGGGAAGTGGCTGCATCCAAAAAAACTACCGTGCTGACTATCCCTTGGTATCATGTAGCCAGTTTTACATTGATTGCAGACAATATCGGCAATTTTATCTTGGAAGCCATCGCCGATAAATTCGTCACTGAGGATTTCATATCTGTTAGCTATAAGCTCTCTGACGAAATCGGAAACTTTATTGGCATCACTGACCAAATACACATGATGTTTGGCACGGGTCAAAGCCACATAAAACAAACGTCGTTCTTCGGCATGGGCAAAGGCTTCTGCTTTTGGCAATAACAGCTCCAATAATGGGTGAGTCGTTTTTTCAGGAGGAAACCCCTGTTTACCTTTCTCCAATCCTAGCACGATCACATAATCGGCCTCCTTTCCTTTGGAGGCGTGTACGCTCATAAACTGTAGTTTTAATTTCGAATATTGTCGTTTCAAGTCGGATAAATCCGGTTTTCTAAAATTGAACCGGGCCAAAATAAGTACGCTGGCATTTGCATCGGCTTTGGCATTAATCGCAGATAAGGCAGCGTTCAATCCCACCTGATCCTGATTGGACTTTATGACTGAAACGGCAGGGTGTTCAATGATTTTGTGGCTTTGAATCTGCTTGGCGATTTGTGTCGAATTTTGCATCACAAATTTTGATGCAACAGTGCCTATTTTATTATTAAAGCGGAAAGTTTTATCTAGAATGATAGTGGCGGTATAACCGAAATAGCCCTCAAATTTTTTGGTCATTGTGACATCGCTACCTGTAAAACGATAGATCGACTGCCAATCATCACCCACACAAAACAGGCTATTATCTGGATTTAGCGCCAGCAAGGCTTTTATCATCCTTGCCCGACTGGCTGAAATGTCCTGAAACTCATCGACCAGTATGTAGCTGTATGGCGATTGATAACGCCCGTTTTCCACATATTCAATCGCCCGTCCGACCATGTCTTCAAAATCGATCGTATTCGTATCGCGCAAGTGTTGTTGATATGCTTGGTTAAACAGGCTCGAACAGAAACGCTGCCGCCTGCATGCGCTCGTGGTCTTCATGTTGATTGGCAAGTGAAACCAGGTTTTTTAAATTCAGGTAAGCCGCTTTAAACAAAGCAAGCATTTGGGCAAGCAAACGGCTAAATTCGGAAACCTGCCCAAATTGCTTTAATTTATCCAGCAACTTGTCTTGGGCCAAGGGTTTAAACGTAACGCCTGCTAGCCTCAGCTGGTCTTCTAAGGTTTTAGTTAAAATGCCTTGTTTCTTTTGGTAACTGTAGGTTTCGATCAGTTTTGTTTGATACTTTTGATGCAGTGCCCGTTTCCATTCCATACCTTCCAAATATTTTTTCTGGTCGATAAACGAGGGCGTTTGATTGTTCTCATTGACGGCAAAATGTTCGATATAAATACCGTAAGCGGGTAGATAAAAATCCGGCTGATATGCCCGAAAATCTGGCCCCGCAGTATTCACCTGATAATTAGTTTCATATTCATAGCTGTTGCCTTGGCGATACAGAAAATTCGCAATCTCGCATTCTTCATAGCTTTTAACCAGTTCACCTTGTAACGTGCGGATGTCATTTTCCAGGATGTAATTGTTATATTCCCCCAGGCTTTTAAATGCAAAGATATTTTTATAAGGAAAGTTGAAACGTAAAAAATACGTCACAAAACGCGATTTATAGAGTTCATCCATTAATAAGCGTTGAATTTGTTCATCAACAAAGCTTGCCCGAAGGTGTTCGTCTTCGGCCATTTTATTAATCGTCGGCATCACCCCTTCAATTTGGGCAATGATCTGTTTCCCCAGGCTATGGAAGGTTTTCACGGTCAGGTTATTAACCCCAATTTTACTCTGTATACGTTCATCCATTTCCTCTGCCGCCTTACGCGCATATGCGAGCATCAGGATTTTTTCCGGTTGGGCAATTCCGGCTTTGATCAAATATCCGGCACGTCCGATCATGGTGCTGGTTTTCCCAGTACCAGCGCCAGCCAAAACAAGGTTATGTTGCTCATCGATGACGCAAGCTTTACGTTGGTTTTCGGTTAGTGGGTTGCTTTCCACCTGGTCGAAGAACAATTGAAAAGATGCCAATTGTTTTTGGACATATGATTCGTTGAGTTTGCCAATGTAATCATAGCCCTGAGTTAAAAGTGGACGGATCACTTGCAAATATTGCAGCGCTTCCGGCAGCAAAAAATCTTTAATCTCCCAGGGATTTATCCAAATGTCTAAATGCCTATGATTGTTAAACCATTGCTGCGCGACAGTGTGGCGAATATAACGCTGCCCCGAAAACAAAACTTGTGCCTGCCGAAAGGCTTGTAGTAAGTCGTGCGTATTACACTGGTAATAATCCCTGATATATTCTTGGCTGTAATGCTTTAGAGATCTTTCTATTCGCCCCGATTGAGATTTGGCTACACCGCCGAATCGCAGTGTTTCTCCATTTTTCAGTTGTATAACTAAAACATCCCAAAAATAGCCTTTTTCAGTCACTATGCCTGGGTTTATGTCTATGTAAGACAAAGTTTTCGTCTTGGTTTTGCCGCCTGAAAGAAGGATTCCACCTTTTGTTAAAGAAAATGAAGCATAATCGGAATTGGAAGCAAACAAAGTTGCAAGCCAGCTGACGTGGTAACTTATTAGTTCAGTTGATTTTGTTTTCAAAATGGCATATTTTTTGGGTGATTGCCCCCTTAAGACAGGCAACTTGCCTTAAGGGATTTTCCCGCTTATGACCAAGCCTGATTCATATTGAAGAATTAAGGTTGTTTAGGAAGCTAACTATAGCCAATCCAAGCTCATGGGCCATATTTACTGGTACTGCGTTGCCAATCTGCTTATATTGTGCTGTCAACGGCCCCACGAACTGCCAATCATCCGGGAAGGTTTGTATACGGGCGTATTCCCTCACCGTAAAGGGTCGAGTTTCGGCAGGATGACAGCGTTCGGTTTGTTTTTGGGCAGGCGCGCAAGTTAGTGTTAGGCTGGGCTCGTTCCAGCTCATGCGTCGTGCCATGCCGGTTTTGCCTCCGCTTAGGTAAAAACTGTTTTTCATGTAGCGCTTTTGCGCATCTAATGGTAAATCCCGCCAGTAACCGCCTTCTGGAATTTGTTCCATTATGGCTTTCTTGTTCGGCGGGTAGGTCTGTCCAGGTGAAGGCGGCACATCACAGGGGAATAATTCACCCGCGCATAAGGCATCTTTAATAGTATAGATATGCTGGTATTCCCTCGGCCAGTGGAATTCATGTTTAGACAAGTCGTTACGTATGCCGACTAAAATCAAGCGTTCCCGCTTTTGTGGGACGCGATAGAAAAGGGCTTTTATCAGATGGGGTTCTAATAACTGGTAACCTAATTCATCAATGACAGACTTGATATTTTCTAAAGTGCGGCCATTATCGTGGGTAAGTAACCCCCGCACGTTTTCGGCCATGAAAAGCTTGGGTTGGGTTTCTTTGATAGCCCGTGCAAACTCGAAAAACAGTGTTCCCCTGGCATCCTCAAAACCCATTTTTTTACCGGCGTAACTGAAGGCTTGGCAAGGGAAGCCCCCCGTGATGACATCAATTTGATTTTTGTATGGAGAAAAATCTATGCTAGCAATATCACCACAAACAACCTGCCAGTTTGGACGGTTAGCTTGCAGGGTCGCACAGGCATTTTTGTCAATTTCGTTGAGCAATACGGTATGCAGTCCGGCTTTTTCCAACCCTATCGCAAGCCCACCTGCTCCGGCAAAGAGTTCAATAGTTTTATAAGCGTTTGTTGCTGTGGGGATTTGGCGTTCAGAATCATCAAAGATGAAATGTAATTTATCAAATTGCCTGAGTTGCTCTTTGCTATAAAAGCCGTGATTATTTGTTGAGTTTCGGATAGGCGTGAGCTTGCCATTGCTATCCCAACGGCGCAATGTTTCTTTAGATATTCCTAGCATATCAGCAAGTTGTGCTACAGAATACATATTTGAAGGATCACATCGGACATTGGCTTTATTATACACTTCAACTGATAACTTCTGTCACCGTATCCGGTAAAACCATGACAATCAGCGTGGAACAAATTGACTGACCATATTGATAAGGACACCCGTTCACGGATTATGTCTGCTATCCGAAGTCATGGGACACGTCCTGAAAAACAGGTGCGCTCTGCACTGCATCGGCAAGGTTTCCGATTTAGGTTGCAGATTAAGCAATTGCCTGGGACTCCCGATTTGGTTTTACGTAAATACAAGGCGGTAATCTTTATCAATGGTTGTTTCTGGCATCAGCATCAAAACTGTAAGGCTTCACATATCCCCAAAACCCGCAGCGAATTTTGGCAGAAAAAATTTGCCCGCAATGAGCTTAGAGACCAGAAAGTATTGTACCAACTGAAAATAATGGGTTGGAGGGTCGCTATATTATGGGAATGTGGTTTGAGCAAAAAACAACAGGAAGCGACTATAAAACGGTTAGCCTTATGGCTTAGAGGTGGAGGGGAATATCTTGAAATCCCTGTCTATGATGAGTTTTCCGAGCAATAATCAGCCAAATGCTTTATGGAAAAAATCGTGGGCAAACTCGCGATTGGAAAATTTGTAGCCGGAATTTTCCTCAATAATATCCGGCAACACGGCAAAAAGCTGGCTTAGGGCATCGGGTACACCCGTTACCAAGCCATAAAAACTGTAGCCGTCAATTTGGCGGATCAACGGGTTTGCCTTGCGTTGCTGGCCTTGTTCGCGATCCGATGGGGTGAACTCCTTATCATAACGCTGCCCACCTTTTGGGATGACTTCGACGTAATAACCGGTAAAGCCTTTATATTGATGACCTTTGGTCATGACCTGCATTTCAAGATGGTCATAGATTTTGACTTGGTCAGAGCCTTTTACCGTATTGTATTTATTTTTAACTTCGGCGATTACCTTATGGTTTTCACTGACCAAATCAACAACACCGCCAGTTCCTGTATCTCTCCAACCCTCTACAACACCAAGGATTCTTTGATGAAAAGCACCGACATGGTTTTGCAAGGTTTTTTGTATTTGACGGTTTTTCTCGCCAGTTTCCCATGCCGTTTCATCGACATCAAAACCCGACATTTCAAAAAGGACAGCAAATGGGTCGATGACATTCCGCGTAAAATCACTCTCAGATTTTGCTTTTGCCGCTTTGGCAATAGCCAGTAAATGACGTACTTCTTGCTCAAGCGCATCATCAGGCATAAAACTGAGTTTAGGCATAACTCTCTCTTGTTGAAAAAAATTTCATGAAATTCCGTTCTTCTCGAATATCAGCGATTTTTCATCGGTTCAGACGCCAATCAGTCAATTTGTGTAGCTTTTTAGGCTCAGGGCTTTGATATGAAAAATCTTTAACATATTGCTTCGCGGCTGTATGCGCTCATTCCCCTGCCCCAATCTGGGTACGTCACTTTTTTGGTATGTTATTCAGCTACAACCAGCGTTGCCTTTTCTTTCGCTACCCCAATTGTTGCGATCGAACCGGAATTGAAATTTATAAAGTCAGTTTCAATGCCGTCAGAAAAAATTACACCATTATTTGGCATATAAGACTCCAAAATCAGTTTGGTTTGCCCGGTCAACATACCGGCAATTAACTCTATTTGTGTTTTCTTGCTGTGAAAAGGCTCTCTAACAACAAACATTAATTGATCATCTTTAAGTTTTGCTATTTTCTTTTTAGTGCCATCTTTTTGAATAAATTTGTGCATTCCAAATGTCATATTAAATATGGAACTCAACCAACCGGTCGAGCCAGCTTTTGTAGAAACTATGATTCCCGATGATGAATGCTCCTCAGATTTATGGTTATATGAGATTTTGTAACGTGCCGAAACATGCGAAGCAGCACCGATAAATAATTCGTTAAATGCCAAAAGACGCTGCCCATTATTTAAAGTTGCTTCTGCTAGAGCAACTGTTTTTGCATTGAATTTATTGGCAATCACTTTTTCTACGGCACTTATAAAGTTAATCGGATTGAATGGCAGCAAACAACCATCGTAACGTTCGTTATCTGGATTAACGGCGATAATTGGTATTTCATTGACATATTTTGCCGTGTTTGCAACTAAACCATCCTGGCCAATGACAATAATTACTTGGTTACTATTAAACAAAAATGAAGGCAAAAAATTGCGTTCGACAATTTTATTCTTGAGAACCATGGAAAGCTGGCGTTGCATGAGGGAAAGAGATTCATGAAACTTTTCGTGCTCAACCTGATAATCTTCGAATACACCGCCCGAATGTTCAATATAAAACCTTGCTTGGGCTTTGGTATTAAATCGTTCTGTTAATAGTTCAAGCCGGGTTTTGTTTTTAACAATAATGGCATATTCGATAGTCATTTTTTGTCGCTAAGAATTGACTCTAATAGTTCAGGACTAATATTCAATGTGCCAATTTTTTCGGCATTTTCTGCAAGTTGCCTAAATGCCAGTGCAACGCTGAATTTAGGATCAGAATTGTTGTGTAATGCAGTTATAAGCTTCCAATCCATTTCCTTGTATGGTTTCAAGGTAGTTTCTATCACATAACCTTTTGCATCCGCCTCCTTCATTTCGTTGGCATTTTTTTGCTCGATTAAGGGCTTGCGTTGGTTTTCTACAGCAATATCTGCCTGGACTCTCATTTCACGGAGCTTACGGTCATTTTCGGCCTTTTGCATTTCGGCTTCCATTTTCTTTTCGTCGATTTGCTTTTTCTTTTCCTCAACTGCAATTTCGGTATTTAATTCGGATTCTTTAATTTTCCGCTCTTGTTCAACAGCAAAATTTCTTCGGGTATAAACCGCTTGATCGGCTTCTTGCGATAATTTTTCTCTAGTTTCCGTTTCAAGCGCTCTTGTCATTTCGGGTGTGGCTTTAACAGCGAGTATATTGACAGCTAAAATTTCAAGCCCAAGTATCAATAATGCTTGTGAGGATAAAAGCCCTTCCTTTATTTTTGTTTCAATCGTTTTGGGGGAACGAATGGAATCTTTCAACCCCAACGCATGAATAAAAGTCGAGGTGGCGGTTTGAGCTTCATTGATGATACGTTGATTCAGTTTTTCAATATCGTTCCTATGATAAACACCACGACCATCAACGGTAAAATCCAATAATTCAGCCAACTGTTCTGGATTACCAATTTTATAGGTAACTTGCCCTTGGATGGATATGCTTTGATAATCATTCGTTGATTCTTCAAAAATGAAAGGTAAATCGTTGCTAGCCATTGGAATTGCTACAATCGAACTATTAGGTGAAAAATAGAAAAACGAGAGGCTGCGGCCTTTTTTTTCAACCCGGCCATTTTTAAAATGGATGACATAAGTCATTGCATCAAACTTAATATGGCTGATTCCAAACATTTTATTTTCCCCTATTGTTTAACCGACTAGAATTTAGACTCGTTCGCTTCAAACCAAACTTCAACAGTACAAATGTCAAACAGCCAGTTACTGAAGCTTTTTAAGCCCATGTGCTGAAATAAATATCTTTAACATCCTCTTTTTATGGCGTTGTTATAGGCTCATGATCATTATAAATGCGAAGTAAGCGAGCAAAAAGGATCGCATCCTCGACCCCAAACTCCTGCTTGCTTTATTAAGCTTGAAGCAATAGGTTCAAGCTTAATAAAGCAAGCAGGAGTTTGAGAACTTAGAGAACGTTGTAATGTCACCCAACTTTTTCCCGCTTTGCCGAACCATCTGCTATCTCACAATCCTCCAATGAACACATGGGCGTTTTCGCGCAGTTAATCCCCGCATCATTGATGGCTTTTTGCATAGCCGCTATCTGCTCATCAAGCGAATGGATATGGTCGAGCATATGGTTGATGGCGTAAGCGACCGGATCGGGCATATCGGCAGTTGCGCCATAAGCATCGAAACCCATTTTGGTGGCGATTTTGTCACGCTCGGTTTTTTTCATCTGCGCTTCAGGCTCATTCGCCAACTCTGGATTGCTATCCAGCCAGCCGTATTGCGGCTTGTCCGTCCGTGCTTGCATATCAATGACATGGCCTGGGATACCGACCACCGTTGCCCCCGCCGGTACAGTTTTAAGTATCACCGAGTTTGAACCAATACGCGCACCAGCGCCTATTTCAATTGGCCCTAAAACTTTTGCACCCGCGCCTATGACTACACCATCGTGTAAAGTAGGATGGCGTTTGCCTTTGTTCCAGGTCGTGCCACCGAGCGTTACTCCGTGGTATAAGGTGCAATCGTCCCCGATGACGGCGGTTTCACCGATTACTACGCCCATACCGTGGTCGATGAAAAAACGTCGTCCGATTTGTGCGCCGGGATGGATTTCTATACCCGTCAACCAACGGCTAATATGCGAAATAAAACGCGCCGGCCATTTGAATCCCGCATTCCAAAGCATATGGCTGACACGGTGAATCAGCACGGCATGAAAGCCGGGATAAGCTGTTACCACTTCCAACACCGATTGTGCGGCAGGATCGCGTCCAAATACACAGGCAATATCTTCTTTTATCCTTTCTAACATTATTGGCTCCGCTTATTGCTTGCTTTATTGCCTTGCGACATCCTTAAAATACCCCTGAGTATATCCACTTCTTTTGTATCCAGGTTTATCCGGTTGTAAATACGGCGCAATCGCCGCATGATCGAATTTGACTGGTCGGACTGCATAAAATCAATATCCACTAAGGCTTGGTGTAAATGGCTGTAAAAAGATTCCATTTGTTCAGCCGTCGCTAATGGTACGTCGCCTTTATCGCCGATTTGACTTTTTTCCTGTAACCCGGCTGCCACAAACAATTCATAACAGACGACTTGCACGGCGGCAGCGATATTCAAGGAGCTGTATTCGCTGTTACAAGGAATTCTCAACAAAAAATGGCAAAGATCCAGTTCATGATTTTTTAAACCGGAATTTTCTCGCCCAAATACGATAGCCACTTTATTGTCGGGTTCATGGATTACGACTTTTTCGGCACATTCACGCGGAGTAAGCTCTGGCCAGCTAATAGTGCGGCAACGGGCGCTAGCACCTAACACCAACTGGCAATCGGCAATCGCTTGGGGCAAAGTTTCGTATATTTTGGCAGCAGCCAAAATATCATCCGCACCTGAAGCCCTTGAAGTCGCATCGGCACTCGGAAAAATTTTGGGATTGACCAAGCACAGGTTGTCCATCGCCATGTTTTTCATCGCCCTGGCAACTGCGCCTATATTGCCGGGGTGCGAAGTTTCGACCAAGACAATCTTGATATGCCTAAGATTCATAGAAAAAACTCAACGCCGCCCCCGCTTAAAAAAAGAGCCAAGTTTATCAAAAGATTTGTTATCCTAACTGGGTTTTCTAACCGCTCATTATACAATCAACCTATGCAACCCATGCTCAATATCGCCATACGTGCTGCTCGCAGTGCTGGCGACCTTATTCTCCGTTCCTCCGACAACATCGGCCAGCTCAATATCGACCAAAAAGGCAAGAATGACTATGCCAGCGAGGTAGACCGCGCAGCAGAACGGGAAATCATCAACATCATCCGAACAGCTTATCCTGACCACGCCATTCTCGCCGAAGAAAGCGGACTACACCAAGGCAACGATTTTGTTTGGGTAATTGACCCGCTGGATGGCACCACCAATTTCCTGCATGGCTTTCCACAATATGCGGTTTCCATTGCCTTAAAATATAGAGGCAGATTGGAAGTTGCCGTTATTTACGACCCCTTACGCGACGAATTGTTTACCGCCAAACGCGGCGGCGGTGCGATGTTAAATAGCCGCCGGTTGCGGGTGACCAATCAAACTAGCATGAAAGGGGCATTAATTGGCACAGGCTTTCCGTTTAAGACTGACCTCCATTTGGATGCTTACATTGGCATGTTCCGCGCCATAACCACGGAAGCCGCCGGCATTCGCCGCGCCGGAGCGGCAGCGCTGGATTTGGCTTACGTTGCCGCCGGACGTTTAGATGGCTTCTGGGAAATCGGCATCATGGAATGGGATATGGCGGCGGGTATTCTATTAATAAAAGAAGCTGGCGGCGTGGTCACCGACTTTTCTTTTAATGACAATTACCTGGCATCGGGCAATGTTATTGCGGGTAGCCCGAAAATGCATCAGATGTTGTACCAATTGATTGAGCCGCATGTAACTAGCAATTTGAAGTAATTTGTCGGCTTTTTCTGAATACTTTGGCTTTTACCTGTGGTGCACTTTGAGAGAGTTTTCTTGAATTTTGACAAAAAAACTATTAATTTGTTTGCTTATTTTAGGTAAGGGTGGAATTTTAGATTGCTAAAACCCAAAATCCGGCAAGAATTTAGTAAAACACGCTAGTTTTGCCTCATAATTCTAAAGGATTTCAGCTGCCCCCCCTAAAAGCACCATGTATTTAAAGTTAGGCAGTTGTTTTTTTTACTTTCTTGAACTACTGTTCTAAAAGTTTGTGAAATGATTACTTAGAAAATAACAATTGGATTACTTCTTTTTGTCAATCATTGTGTTATAAGTTTTACTAAGCGTTATTATTTAAAAATAGCAGAATAAACAAAATTTACTTTAGCTAACCTTTTTTAAATTTTGTTTATTTGGTTTTACCAATCTGCGTTTGTTATATAGCCATGTTAGTAAATTTGAACACAACAACTTGACATAACTGTATCCTGAATGAGGCTATGAAGCTTCAATTAATAAAAAAACAAGGAAATTTCAAATGCATTATACAAAAACATTTGCCGCAGCTTTATTAACTGCCGCACTTCTTGGCGGTTGTAACCTGAACCCCATACCCATCACCGACGATGAGCGGATGGCGACGATGGTGCAAGACCAGTCGGAAATGTACGACAAACAAGAGCCCATCACACGGCCGCTGACCCTCTACGATGCCCTGGCCCGCGCGCTAAAATACAACTACGACCATCGGCTGACCATGATGGAAGCCGTGCTCCAGGACACCCAGCTTGAAGTCGCCACCCTCAACATGCTGCCTAAACTGACCGCCAACGCGGGTTACCAGTTTAGGGAAAAGAAATTGGGGTCATCAAGCGAGGATTACTTTACCGGCCAAAACGCCCTAGGCAACAACGCCCGGTATTCCGTTTCCCAGGATGCCAGCCGTGGCATCGCAGACCTCACCTTCGCCTGGAACGTCTTGGATTTCGGCGTCAGTTACTTCCAAGCCAAACAACAGGCCGACCGCATCCTTATCGCCCAGGAACGCCGCCGCAAGGTCGTCAACAACCTTATCAAGGAAGTCCTTCAAGCCTATTGGAGCACCAACATCGCCGACCGCCTGCTGCCGGGCCTTGAACCCGTCTTGGCGGAAGCCGAACGCGCGCTGGTGGTAAGCAGGACTATTGAAGGCGACCGCCTGCAACCGGTAGTCAGCGTTTTGGAATATCAACGCAGTTTACTGCGCATTATTGACCAACTTAAAAAACTCAAGGGCGACTTGCTGGTCGCCAAACCCAAGCTGGCCGGGTTGATCAACGCCCCCGCACATTCCAACTTTGTCTTGGCGCAACCCGAAATAACCCCTGAGCCGCCAGAACTTAAAAACAGCGTTGCCGAACTCGAAAGCCTGGGCTTGTTCTATCGCGGCGACCTAAGGGAAGAAATCTACCAGGAGCGCATCAGCCGCGCCGATGTTTGGAAGGAAATGCTCAAAATATTGCCCGGGCTCACCATCCCTATCGGCCTGAACTTTGACTCCAACTCATTCCTGATCAACAACTTCTGGCTGGAAGCGGGGGCGCGGACGACCATAAACCTAGTGAACCTGATTGCCGCCCCCAAAATATGGAAATCGGCGGAAACCCAGGTCGAAGTCGCCAGGACCCGCCGCAAAGCGCTCAGCGTCGCTGCCGTAGTGCAGATCAATGTCGGTTACCAACAGTACCTCAAGGCCTTGGACAGCTACAAAAATGCCAAGGAACTGAACAAGATTGACGAAAGCATTTCCACCGTCATGGCCAACAATGCGGCCAACGATGCCGGTTCCGAATTGGAGCGCATCCATGCCTCTACCGCGGCCTTGGCCTCCCAACTCGAAAAGGAACAAAGTTTGGCGGATGTCTATGGCGCCATGGGCAATATCTACGCCTCAATTGGCCTCGACCCGGCTACCGGTGGCATAGAGCATGTCACTGTCCGCGCGTTGGCGGTGCAGTTGGAGAAAACCCTGGACAGCTGGTATAAGGGCTACTTGCCTAAGCTGCCCGCAATGGCTAAGGCCAAGGCTAGAGTGGTAGCTAAGCCAAAATAAAGAAGTATCGGGCAAGGGGCAAAAAACAGGTTAATTTATCGTATATAAAGCTTAACTAAACATAAATTTTACCTACTTTACAATTAATATAATTTGTTGGTAACAAATCATGAAAAAACAGCCCGAAAATGGTTTTAAGTCAAAGAAGAGAGCCACAGCCAGTTCTATGCGTCTTGCACTTGAAAATCGACTACTATTTGATGGTGCTGTTGTCGCAACAGCACAAGCTGTAGACGATAAAGCCGGACAAGACCAAGACGCTTCAACCAACCAGGCTGACGCTGCGGTAGACAACGGCAAAGATTCAGGCCAGCCTCCCTCAGCGTTAGGAAATCTATTTAACTTTGATTACCAAGAACGACAACCAGCCACTATCACTCAAGTAGTATCTGCAGGTATCCAGGGCGCACCGAATCTATTAATCGTAGACCCCCGCGCCGAAGGGGTGAACCAATTGCTCCAAAGACCGCCCGCCAATACCGATATACGCGTACTGAATACAAACCGAGATGGCTATCAGCAGATTAACGAAATACTCCAAGACAGAGATAATACATTTAATCTCCACATCCAGACTGCGGATCTGAATGGCACAACATGGCTTGGAAGTAGCAAAATTAATCAAACCATAGCGGCCAACGATAGCCACACTTTCATGGATTGGGGCAATGAACTTGCTGTTAATGCCAAAATCACATTCCATGGTAACCAAGTCCAAACGGGAAATAGCTGGTTAGACCAGGTTCAAGCTTTAACAGGTGGTCAGGTTAATTGGGTAAGAAACGACATACTACATACACCAAACGACGACCAGATACTTATTGATCACGCTCCAATAACGAGACCCATAGACCATACCCCCACAGAATTGGTATTTGTCGACACCACAGTAAAAGGTTATCAAGCCTTGCTGAAAGACATTGACCCCACCGCCACCGTTATTTTGTTAGACCCTTCCAAGAATGGAGTGGAACAAATAGCGCAAATTGTTTCAACGTATGACAATGTGGATGCCCTTCATATCATCTCACATGGCAGCGAAGGTGAGCTAAAAATCGGTAACGGCGTTCTAAATCAAGCCAATATGCAGGGTGAATACGCTGACGAACTGGCAACAATTGGCCAGCATCTCTCACAAAACGCAGACATTTTAATTTATGGTTGCGATTTCGGTAAAGGCGATATTGGATTAAGGGCAACTAACTTACTTGCCGCCTTAACCAGCGCAGATATAGCTGATTCTACAGATGATACGGGCAGCGCTCATTTGGGTGGCAATTGGGTATTGGAGCGAACTACAGGCGTGATTGAAAGCGGACAAGTGTTAAGCGCCGCTGGGATGGCTGCATTTAGCGGCTTGATGGATACCCCAGTGCCAACGGTAACACTTTCGGGTACTTCGGATGTGTCTATTGGTAGTAACTTTACCTTTACTGCTACATTTGATAACACTGCTAGCTCAGGAGTTGGTTACGCACCCTATATCGATTTAAAACTTCCTGCTACTGGCAAGGATGGTAATGATGGTGTTAATTTTGTTTCTGCCACTTATCTAGGACAACCTGTAACTGCAACCGTATTGACTTTCGACGGTTCTGGCAATGCCACGCACCCCATTGCAAAAAATGGCAGCGGCGCGGCTTTAATTATTACCGGTACACCGGGCGATAAACTTGTCGTGCTGGAATTGCCGTTTGGTAGCGTGACTGCAACCCAACCAACTATACCTGTTGTGATCACTGCAAGCCTCAGCAATCTTGCTGATGTAGCCAATGATACAACTAAAGACCTGTCGATCTCGGCACGAGCCGGTTTCCGGTTTGGTCAAGATGCGCTGGATAATCCCGGATCAGATCCAATCATACAAGGCGCTACACAAACGTTCAATGTACACCCTACTCTGGTGACGATGACGCAAACCTTTGATGGCCCGGAAAATGATACGACAACCGGCCCTAATTATGTTCGGCATCTAACGACAACCACCACGCCAGCTACAGGACAAACATTAACAGATTTTGATGTTACCCAAGCTTTACCCAACACAATTTTTGTCAAGGCAATAAACACGAACGGCGGTACGATTACCTCGATAACCAAAGGTGACGGCAGCGTTATTACCAATCCTGCACAAATTACAGCAGCTCTATCGGCGGGAACTTTTTTGCAGTCTTACACTGTCCGCTATGCAACGTTAAATGCGGCTAAAGATACCGTTGTAGATTTTTATGTGCCTAATACCGATTCCGCAGGAAATCCCATTTTAAATGCAACTTCTGGGGATGATCGCACCATTACTGTTGCAGCGGCCACCGGCAGCGGCTCTTGGACACCCGTTGATTCTCGGGATGCAGTTACCCCTATTTCGATGTCAACAAATAAGGGTGTGGCTATACAATTTGATGCCAAATCAATTGCTGTTCAAAAATCGGTTGCCATCCAGAATAATGCCGGTGTAGCAGGAACATCGCCAGGTGATAAGATGGAATACACCCTAAAAGTTGAGGTGTCAGATTACTTTGCTTTTGGTAAGAATGGTAGCGGTGCCGGTTCCTGGTTAGTCAATGATGTACTGGGTGATGGCCAAACCTGGGATAACAGTTTTGTTCCTACCTTAACCTATACTGACACCACTGGCAGCCATTCAGTGACTTTGATTCGTGGAACCAATTTCACAGTGGGCAATGCTGCAGGTAATGATTCAGGAGGCAAAGCAGCAGATGGAAAAACCTATTTGCAATTTGATCTTGCTTCAGCGTTAACACGTCTACAGGGTGATTTGCATGGCGATGCCCTCTTAAATGGCGCGAGTACCGTCACCATAAATTTACGTAGTACGATTGATGATAACTACACGACCAGCTATTCGCAAAGCATACTCAATGAAGGGGATTCCATATCGAATAACGTCACGACTGATGGTACGTTGCTCAATCCTGCTTTAACGCTTACCGGCCAGAATGAAGCAGACACCTCCGCTGTAACGTCAACAATTGCCGCTAATCAAGTCGTTACTTCGATTGTTGGTGTTAACGGGTCGTTAGGTTCACCAACCCAACTCAAACCCGGTGATCTGGTAACGATTAAAGTTAAGTATGATTTGGCAACGGGGGATTATGAAAACTTCAAACTAAAATCATTTTTGCCGTTGCCGGTATTAACAACCAACGATTCAAATGCTGACGGTACGCCAGGGGATGCTTGGACACAGGATTCATCGCCAAGTGGTTTGCCAGCACTAGGGCAATGGGAATACGGCGCAGGTCACAATGCGGGGTTAGTCACCGGGGGTGTTGCGGCAGATCCGACTGCCAACTCACTTACGTTTGATTTTCAGAATGGCACGAATACGGGGAATGAAACAAAAACTGCGGAAATTCTCTATACCATCAAAGTTAGCGATCAAGTCTTTGCCGATGAGCTGTTCTTAACCTTATTGGCTCAAGCGGTTCAAAACGACACTATTCTGTCTACCAGCATTACTTCTGAAGCGTTAGTAAATATCAAGATAGCTGAGCCCGAAGTCACCATTAAAACCGGGGTTGTTAAAGTATCTAATCCTGGTGCAACTATTACTGGTACGACAGGAACTTGGGAAGCGGCGGGTACTGGCGGAGGTTCCACACCATTTTCCGGGACTATTACATCGGCAAGCGCTGTTGATGGCAATCTGACCAATTTTGATGGTGGCGATACCATTCGCCTCGCCACAGCGGTTGAAAATAGCGGCGGCTCTGCGGCTTTTGATGTCAAAACGACCATTGGCGCACCACCGGCAGGTCTAAGCTTTGTCGGTGGCAATTTAGGCAGTGCTAATTTAAAAGTAGCCCTAGGCGATGGCACATTGCTTATCTTGGGTACGGATTACAATGTTGTCGGCAACGAAGTCACTTTTCTTGATAACGGCGGTAATGGCACCTTGGGTTTTGGCAGGGATGAGAATGGTGCTGCTGTCAATGACGGTAAAAATGTCGTGGTCATTACCTATGATGTGACCTCCAGCAATACAGTTAACGCTTCACAAAATTTCACTACCAGCGCCACCTTAACCAACTATGCATCGAATAATGGTGGACCGGATTTTTCTATTGATGATTTAACTGATTCTGCAACTGAAGTTGCTGCTGCTCCAAGCGTGGTCAAAGTATTTAAGGGTGGCACGATAGATGATGCTGATTCCAACAGCCCCAGTACAACGGGCGCTAACGTCGTTATTGGTGAGTCGATGGTATACGACATTAAAGTCACCTTACCAGAAGGCAATACCCAAAACTTGCGTCTGGATGATTTAGTACCTGCCGGCATGAAGTTGGATACGTCTTTTAACGGCACGGGTTATGAACTGATAACCACATCAGCCGCAAGCAATGGCTCGTTGAGTGCAAATTTTAATGGTGCAGTTACTGTAAATTCAATAACTGGGCAATCTGGCATCTTAGGTAATGATGGTATTGATGGGCGATTAACATTTTCCGCCACGTCTACCAATACCGCAGATAATGTTGCTGGCAACGACACTTTTGTTGTTCGGGTACGGCTGATTGCTGACGATGTTATTGGTAACCAAGCAGGCACCAACCTTAGCACACCTGCACAACTTGTCTTTAGCGATACAGATGGGACAAGCGGCAGCGGGCCAGCGGCGGATCAAACAGTAGCATCGGTTGGTAACCCGACAATCACTGTCCGTGAGCCTGCCTTAACGATTACTAAAACCGTTGACACCCCATCAGGTGTGGATGAAGGGGATACGGTTCAATATACCATTACCATTACTAACCCTCTTGGCGGCAATAACGTTAATGCCTATGATTTGATTTATGGTGATACTTTCCCTAGTGAATTAAGCAGTATTAATATCGTGTCTGCTGTAAAAGGCGCAACCAATATTGCTGGTTCATTTCAAGTTGTTGGTAATACAGTGCAAACCCTCGGCGGCACTGCCGGAAATGCTGGTGTTAACCTAGATTTGGCACCCGGCGAGACAATTACGTTAGTCGTTAGTGGCGTAGCCAATAGCACGGTTGCGGCCGTCCCCAATTTTGATAGCCCTTCTGAGGTGCGTTGGAGCAGTATCGACAGCGCCAATAACTTACCGGCATCGCAAGATCCCAATGAGCGCACCGGTGTGGATGGTGTGGGTAGCGGATTAAACAATTATGCGGCGCAAGACGGCGCGCCGGTCAATGTGCAAACGGTAGCAAGCTTAACTCATATCGGCGGTCTCCCAGATACGGCGGCGCCAGCGCCAACGACCGCTCCAGAAAACGTTGCGATCGGCGAAATTGTCCGATACCGTGCTGTAGTACGTATCCCTGAAGGTTCAATAGCCAATTACAATATTCAAGCTAACTTGCCTGCTGGACTAAGTTATATTAACGATGGTACGACTAAGGTTGGTTTTGTTTATGATAGTGCGGGGGGTAGCGTTTCCTCCAGTATCGGCGGTTCTTTAATTACCGGCGGTACACTGAAAATTACCGGCAATGAAACCGCGCCGGAAGCAGGTAACATTCCAGCAAATCTCTCTAATGGGCCAAATGCGGTTCTAGCTGGCTCACAAATCGATACCAGCAATACCCAAGCACCAATCTTCAATTTTGGCAACATAACCAACAATGAAAATGACGTTGGCAGTGAATTTGTCGTTGTTGAATTTAACGCCCGCGTTGACAATATTGCCGCTAACACCACTGCTGATAGCTTTAATGTTAACTTTACGGCGCGTACTGGAACCTCTGTTCTAGTCACATCCAATACAGTCGTAGAGAATGTGGTAGAACCCACTATTACTAATTTGACCAAAACCGTTACAACGTTTGATCCGGCAATTAACTCCACTACCGGTCGGGCAACAATGACGCTTAATTTCACCAATTCTGGTGACGGTGCGGCTAATGATGTTAACTTGGCGGATAGTGTTACTGGTGGCACTAATTACTCAATTAGCTCGGTAACCATAGGAGGAATTTCTTATACCCTAGGGACATTGCCTTCTGGTGTTACGGCATCCACAACTGGCGGCATTTCTGTTGATTTTACCCAATTAGCGGCCGGAACATCTGTATCGGTTGTTTATACCGTAGATGTCCCGTCGGCTAACCCTATTGCATCAACCGATGCGGTGGTGACTTATTCAGGGTTGCCAGAAACTTTTACAACTTTTGCCGGTTCTAACGTGGATTTGCTAGACGGCTCTATTAATGGTGAACGGGACAGCAGTGGCGGTGCAACCGCACCGAATAATTATAAGGATGCGGATGGTGCCGGATTTGGTGTCGTCAACGGAACACTTTGGGATGACACCAACAATGCCAATGGCACGCCAGATGTCGGCGAGACACGATTGGATGGTCAAGTTGTTACCTTGGAATGGGCTGGGGCTGATGGCAATTTAGCAACCACTGGCGATAACCTCACCTTCACAACCACAACGGATATCAACGGTGACTACCATTTCGGCGCGCTACCGGCAGGTAATTATCGCATTACCGGCGACAATGCCGGCGGTACAATCACCGTCGGTGGCGAACCCTTAAAGCCCCGCTTCGACAGCGATAATACCACCCCATTTGGTACAATTAACCTTGCTTTAGGTGAGGGCGCAACGGGCATGGGCGATATTGGTTATGTCCAAAAAAATGACCCTCCTGTAAATACCTTACCTGGTCTGCAAACATTCAATGAGGATGACACATTGCAGCCGATAAGCGGAATTTCTATTACTGATCCAGATGCTGGCACCAGCATTATGACGACTCAACTCAGCGTATTGCATGGTACTTTGCAAGTATCATTAGCTGGGGGGGCGACTATAAGTGCAGGTGCTAACAGCAGTGGAACATTAACCGTTTCAGGAACGCAGGTACAAATCAATGCCGCATTAGCGTCATTAAAATATAGCCCAACGCCTAACTACAATGGCAATGACACTCTTACGGTATTAACCAATGATAAAGGCAATACCGGTGATGCCAATAACGACGGTATTCCAGGAACTGTGCAGGATGAGTTGACCGATACGGATACTGTTGCTATCACCGTTACTGCAGTTGACGACCCCTTCACCGATGCCGACGAAGTGGCAAGCACCCCGGAAGACACCGTTAAGAACGGCAACGTACTTATCGGCACGACCAGTGTCGACGGCCTGGTCACCGTCGTCAGCTTCACGGTCGCGGGCGATCCCACCGTCTACACTTTTGGTCAGACCGCCAACATCCCGAATGTTGGCACACTGGTCATCAACCAAGACGGCGCCTACACTTTTACCCCTTTACCGGACTTTAACGGCCCAGTGCCGGTGGCGACTTATACACTATCCGATGGCTTAGGCCCGACGGAAACCTCAACCCTAACCATCACCGTCGACCCATTAGTAGACATAAAAGCTGACACCGGGTCTACGCCGGAAGACACCCCGATCACCCTCGACGTTTTGGCGAACGACGGCTTTGACGACCCAGCCGCAGTAATTACCGCGATCAACGGCCAAGCCATTGCCGATGGCGGCCCTGCGATAACGGTGCCCAAGGGCAGCGTGAAGTTAATCGGTGGGCAACTTGAGTTTACACCCGACCCTGACTTCAACGGCACCGTGCCGACCTTCACTTATACCGTGACGGCTGGCGGTGTGACCGAGACCGCCGATGTGGACATCACCGTCACACCCGTGCCGGACATTGCCCCGGACTTGGACACCACGCCGGAAGACACCCCGATCACCCTCGACGTTTTGGCGAACGACGGTTTTGACGACCCAGCCGCAGTAATTACCGCGATCAACGGCCAAGCCATTGCCGATGGCGGCCCTGCCGATAACGGTGCCGAAGGGCAGCGTGAAGTTAATCGGTGGGCAACTTGAGTTTACGCCCGACCCCGATTTCAACGGCACCGTGCCTACCTTCACTTATACCGTGACATCTGGCAGCGTAACCGAGACCGCCGATGTGGACATTACCGTCACCCCTTTGACGGACATCAACCCCGACATTGGCACCACGCCGGAAGACACCCCGATCACCCTCGACGTTTTGGCGAACGACGGCTTTGACGACCCAGCCGCAGTAATTACCGCGATCAACGGCCAAGCCATTGCCGATGGCGGCCCTGCGATAACGGTGCCGAAGGGCAGCGTGAAGTTAATCGGTGGGCAACTTGAGTTTACACCCGACCCTGACTTCAACGGCACCGTGCCGACCTTCACTTATACCGTGACGGCTGGCGGTGTGACCGAGACCGCCGATGTGGACATCACCGTCACACCCGTGCCGGACATTGCCCCGGACTTGGACACCACGCCGGAAGACACCCCGATCACCCTCGACGTTTTGGCGAACGACGGTTTTGACGACCCAGCCGCAGTAATTACCGCGATCAACGGCCAAGCCATTGCCGATGGCGGCCCTGCGATAACGGTGCCCAAGGGCAGCGTGAAGTTAATCGGTGGGCAACTTGAGTTTACGCCCGACCCCGATTTCAACGGCACCGTGCCTACCTTCACTTATACCGTGACATCTGGCAGCGTAACCGAGACCGCCGATGTGGACATTACCGTCACCCCTTTGACGGACATCAACCCCGACATTGGCACCACGCCGGAAGACACCCCGATCACCCTCGACGTTTTGGCGAACGACGGCTTTGACGACCCAGCCGCAGTAATTACCGCGATCAACGGCCAAGCCATTGCCGATGGCGGCCCTGCGATAACGGTGCCGAAGGGCAGCGTGAAGTTAATCGGTGGGCAACTTGAGTTTACACCCGACCCTGACTTCAACGGCACCGTGCCGACCTTCACTTATACCGTGACGGCTGGCGGTGTGACCGAGACCGCCGATGTGGACATCACCGTCACACCCGTGCCGGACATTGCCCCGGACTTGGACACCACGCCGGAAGACACCCCGATCACCCTCGACGTTTTGGCGAACGACGGTTTTGACGACCCAGCCGCAGTAATTACCGCGATCAACGGCCAAGCCATTGCCGATGGCGGCCCTGCGATAACAGTGCCCAAGGGCAGCGTGAAGTTAATCGGTGGGCAACTTGAGTTTACGCCCGACCCTGACTTCAACGGTACCGTGCCGACCTTCACTTATACCGTGACGGCTGGCGGTGTGACCGAGACCGCCGATGTGGACATCACCGTCGACCCGGTCAATGATCCCTTCACCGATGCCGATGAAGTGGTAAGCACCCCGGAAGACACCGTTAAGAACGGCAACGTACTTATCGGCACGACCAGTGTCGACGGCCTGGTCACCGTCGTCAGCTTCACGGTCGCGGGCGATCCCACCGTCTACACTTTTGGTCAGACCGCCAACATCCCGAATGTCGGCACACTGGTCATCAACCAAGACGGCGCCTACACTTTTACCCCTTTACCGGACTTTAACGGCCCAGTGCCGGTGGCGACTTATACACTATCCGATGGCTTAGGCCCGACGGAAACCTCAACCCTAACCATCACCGTCGACCCATTAGTAGACATAAAAGCTGACACCGGGTCTACGCCGGAAGACACCCCGATCACCCTCGACGTTTTGGCGAACGACGGCTTTGACGACCCAGCCGCAGTAATTACCGCGATCAACGGTCAAGCCATTGCCGATGGTGGTCCGGCTGTGATAGTGCCGAACGGCAGTGTGCAACTGGTGGGCGGCAAACTGGTGTTTACCCCTGACTCGGACTTCAACGGCAAGGTGCCAACCTTTACCTATACAGTGACGGCTGGTAATGTGACCGAGACCGCCAATGTTGACATTATCGTCACCCCTTTGGAGGACATCAAGCCCGACATCGGCACCACGCCGGAAGACACCCCTATTACCCTCGATGTGCTGGCGAATGACGGCTTTGCCCCAGACGCAGTTATCACCGCGATAAACGGTCAAGCCATTGCCGATGGCGGCCCTGCGATATCTGTACCTAATGGCAGTGTCCGACTGATTGACGGTAAACTGGTATTTACACCAGAACCTGACTTCAATGGCCCCGTACCTACCTTCACTTACACGGTGACTTCAGGGGGCGTAACAGAGGTGGGCAATGTTGATATTACTGTGACGCCCGTGAATGATCCACCCGTGGCAATCGACGACGGTACGGTGAAAACAGTACCCGACCAGCCCGTGAAAGGCAATGTGCTGAGTAATGATAAGGATCCTGACAATGATATCTTGAAAGTCACGCAGTTTACTGTCGCAGGGTTGCCTGGCGTTTTTCCTGCCGGCAGTACAGCTACCATTCCTGGCGTTGGTGTCCTGGTTATAAAAGAGAACGGTGATTTTACTTTCACCCCTAAACCCGGTTATGAAGGGCCTGTTCCCAAAGTCACTTATGTGATTACAGATGGAAATGAAACTGATACAGCGACGCTTAGTTTTGCAGATGTACCTGGGCCAATCAATAATATAGGTTCAATAATCATGCTGGCTAACCCTACACCGCCATTCCCGTCAACCCCACTGGGAGGTAGTTTTGCCTTATTGGAAGATGAGGATTTACAGCCACCGATCGATAGGAACGAGCTTTATGGTTTCTCAAGACAAAGCCTATTCGGTAATTTGCACGATTGTCATTTGTATTTGACTATTTCATTACGCAATCAAGTTGTGTTGGAAATGCAGCCATATTCTTTTTCAGTGCCGCCCGAAACTTTTTGCCATTGCAATCCAAATGAAATGCTGGAGTATGTAGCAACCAAACCAGATGGCACACCGTTACCTAACTGGCTGCATTTTGACCCTAAGAAACTTAAATTCACTGGTGTTCCCCCTAGAGATTCTATGAACACCGTAGTCATGTTGACTGCTAAAGACCGGTATGGCCACGAGGCACATTCAACATTCAACGTAACGGTCAACAAAGAGCGGGATTATAGTGGTACAGGGCATCATAAATGGGTAGTTAAACGAGGCCATCAGTCACAAAGCCCTGATAAAATCAGCCAAAATGAACATTCCCGAGCGGTTACGGCAGGAAAGTCGAGTTTTATTGAACAAGTAAATAACTCAGGAAAATTAAGTCGTCTTATGGAGAGTAGGTCACTATTGAATAGCCTAAGTAAGTTGACCTAACTTTTTCGGTTACAAGCCTTCAAAATAAATCGCAATAAGGATATCAACCTTGTTGCGATTTTTATGTTTTTTGTCTAAGGTCAAATAATACCTTTGCTTATGTGTTAACGTTTTTCCTGACGTAGGAATAAGCAGCATTTTGCTGTAATTCCTACTCAACAGGCGATAAATGTCCATTAGCAGAATGCAATCGCTTGCGGTTATAAATCACTTCGATATGATCAAATACAAGCTGTTTAGCTTCATCCCTTGTGTGGAAGAGGCTGATCTTGCTCCGTTCTTTCGGACACTTGGGTAAGGGAGTAATCTCTCAACCAGAGGACAACGATGAAAACCAAAAAATTGCTTAGCAGCGATGCCCATGAAATCAAGGTAAGAACATCTTGCGTTTATTTATTAGGCTGGTACGTTTATTTAAAATAACCTATTGAAATCAAAATCTTTCATCCCTCTATGAAACACCTAATATTATTGTTATTGTCGTTCCTCCTCAGTGCCTGCGTCGGAATCCCCGAAGGGATTGAACCCACCACTAATTTTGAAGTAGACCGCTATTTGGGAAAGTGGTACGAAATTGCAAGGTTGGATAACCGTTTTGAGCGAGGTTTAGATAAAATTACCGCAGAATACAGCCTACGGGACGATGGTGGATTAGCCGTTATCAATAGCGGCATTAACGTCGACTCGGGTAAGCGAGACTCTGTCGAGGGCAAAGCTTATTTTACAGGCAGCCCCAATGTCGGCAGCCTTAAGGTATCTTTTTTTGGCCCGTTCTATGGCGCTTACAACATTATTGCGTTGGATAAGGAGCATTACAGTTTCGTCATGATTACAGGTTCTGATCGAGACTATTTATGGATTTTATCGCGTACGCCAAAATTGGACGAAACAGTTTTGAAAAATTTGGTTTCAAAAGCAAAAGGTTTAGGATTTGAGACAGATAAGCTTATCTTTCCTACGCAATAAATAACCATTTGAAGCAATACCCCTAACGATCCCCAAATGAAAATCTACCAATTGTATCGCCGTCAAACGCTTGCAATATCTGTACGGGAGGCCTGGACTTTTTTCTCATCGCCTTACAACCTTAATGAAATTACGCCTGATTTTTTCAATGTCATCGTTACATCTAAGGTACCAGAACATATTTACAACGGCTTGATGATTAGTTATGAAATGAAAGCTATTTACGGTATTTCAATGGCTTGGCTTTCTGAAATCAGTCACTGCGATGAACCCAAGCGTTTCGTGTATGAACAACGCATCGGCCCGTTTAAATTTTGGAGCCACGAGGTTTGCTTAACTGAACAAGACGGCGGTATTGTGATGGAAGACATTGTTTTTTATGCCATGCCACTGGGCTTTATCGGTCAATTATTCAATAAATTTTTGATTGCAGGTAAGTTGGAGCAGATTTTTAGTGTCCGGCGTGATTGTTTAGCTGCGCGGTGGGGTTTGAGACAAGCCTGATTAACTGTACACCAGCTTAACGGAATGATATTAAAATCAACAACTACTAACATCATTGCTTGACAAAATTCTCACATAGTAGACACTAGACCCGTTTTTCACTTCCCAAGAGACCACATTGAACGATATGTCGCTGGGTATGCTATTCGGCATACTCGCTTTAATGCTTCTTCTTTCCGCTTTTTTTTCTGGCTCAGAGACAGCATTAATGGCTCTAAACCGTTATCGTTTAAGGCATTTAGTCAAACTCAAACATAAGGGTGCAATAAAAGCCCAAAGGTTACTGCAACGGCCTGACCGATTATTAGGCATGATTTTGTTGGGCAATATCTTTGTTAACACCGCCGCAGCATCCGTCGCCACCATTATCGCCATCCGGCTTTATCCAGAACAAGAAAGCGCAGTACTTATTGCTGATGCGATTCTGATTTTGGTGACCTTGATTTTTTCGGAGGCCACTCCTAAAACTTATGCTGCCGTAAAACCTGAAACCATCGCTTTTCCTTCGGCATGGGTTTACATTCCCTTGCTGAAGCTGTTTTACCCAGTCATCGAATTCGTCAATATTTTTGTTAGCCTACTATTACGGCTGTTTCGAGTGGATGTTAAAGAACACGGCATGGAAACGCTAAGTAAGGACGAGTTGAAAGTAGTAATCGCCGAAGCCGAAGGCATCATGCCGCACCGTTACCAGAAAATGTTGATGGGCATTTTGGAACTTGAGTCGGCCACTGTTGAAGACATTATGACACCCCGCAATGAAATCGTGGGCATTGACCTGGAAGTGCCGCTTGAAGACATTATCAATCAAATAAAAACCAGCCCTCATACCCGTTTACCCGTTTACAAAAAAAGCATAGACCGCATTATAGGTTTTCTTCATTTGCGTAAGGTATTGACCCTGATAAATCATGAAGACTTTGACAAGCAAATGATTATCAGTTTGCTGAGTAAACCTGTATTTATACCAGACACAACGCCTGTACATTCGCAAATGTTGGCATTTAAGACAGAAAAAATCCGGATTGGTCTAGTAGTGGACGAATATGGCGATGTTCATGGGCTGGTGACTATGGATGATTTATTGCAGGAAATTGTCGGCGAGATCATCACAGACGATACGATGGTCAGAATTCAAATTGATGGCAGTTATTTGGTCGATGGCAATATAACAATCAGGGAGCTTAACCGCTCTACGCACTGGGACTTGCCGACCGAAGGCCCCAAAACGCTAAACGGCCTGATTATTGAATTTATGGAAACAATACCTAAGTCCGGCACCAGTATAAAACTTCACGGTTATCCGCTGGAAATCATCAAAAGTGACGAAACCGCAGTCAAACTGGTTAAGTTTCTACCTGAAAAACATTCTACAGGCCACTCATAATTCAGGAAGCACATCCAGCGCTTCGGCAAGAGTAGAAACTGGATAAATTTGAAGTCCCTCTATTCTTTTTTTAGGCGCGTTGGCTTTGGGTATCACGGCTTTTTTGAAGCCATGTTTAGCGGCATCATTTAAACGTGACTGACCATTGGCAACCGGCCTGATTTCTCCGCTCAAACCGATTTCCCCGAAGAAAAACGCATCGTGCGGAATTATCTTATCTTTGAAACTTGAGACGATGCCAACGATAATCGCCAAATCGGAACTGGTTTCAGTCACCCGAATGCCGCCGACGACATTGGCGTAAATCTCATCATTGGCTGTAACTATGCCGCCGTGCCGAGTCAGTACAGCCAGTAGCATAGCAAGGCGATTCTGGTCGAAACCGACCGCCAGCCGTCGTGGATTCCCGTATTGGCATTCTGTTACTAGCGCCTGAATCTCCACCAACAACGGACGAGTGCCTTCCCATAATACTGTCACCACGCTACCTGGAGAGGGCTTGTCCGGCCTGTTTAAAAACATCGCAGAGGGATTTTTGACTTCTTTAAGGCCAGTACTATCCATTGCAAAAAAACCCAGCTCACCGACACTGCCAAAGCGATTTTTATCCGCCCTTAGCACCCTGAATCTCGCATCATCCGTGGACGAGAGCATAACCTGGGTATCGACGATATGGCTTAAGGTCATCGGCCCAGCTAACGATTGGTCTTTGGTGACATGCCCCACCATAAAAATGGAAATGTGGTGTTTTTTTGCGTACTGGGTCAGATAACTGGCCGATTCCCTGACCTGGGAGACTGAACCCGGTGCTGATTCGACATCTTGGGTATAAACAACCTGAATGGAGTCGATCACCAAAATCTTAGGCTTTATCTCATCTAACACATCACAAATTCGTTGCACGGAGGTTTCTGCCAGCATCATGATTTTGTCGGCTGGCAACCCTAAACGATGCGCCCGTTCCGCGATTTGCTGTAAAGATTCCTCGCCGGATACATACAACACAGACACGCCCTGCCCTGCAATATTGGCAATGGCTTGCAATAAAATGGTGCTTTTTCCAGCTCCGGGCGCTCCGCCAATCAACACTACGCTACCTGTTACAATGCCGCCACCCAGGACACGATCAAATTCCGATATGCCGGTAGCAATGCGCTCAGCGTTTACCAAACTGACATCTGACAGTAATTTCACTTCGGAAACGCTACCAGCGTAGCCTAAAGAGCGGCTTGTACGCTCATTACTCGCCACGCCCAACCTGACTTCTTTGATGGTATTCCATTCGCCGCAACTGGTGCATTGCCCGCCCCAGCGGGGGTAATCCGCCCCGCATTGCTCGCAAACAAAGGCGGTTTTGTTTTTTTTACTCATTGCTTAGTTAGATTAATCAGAAAACGCCAACATCAAACTACGTCCCTGTTTTTTCAGCCAGTTCCGCCTGTTTTGGTAATCCGGCATGTGTTCAGCAACTAATGTCCAGAATTGGCTGGAATGATTTTTGACTTTAATATGGCAAAGCTCATGCACTACCACATATTCCAACACCTCTTTGGGAGCCATAATGAGCAACCAGTTGATATTGATGTCGTTATGAATGCCGCAGCTACCCCAGCGGCTTTTTTGCGTCTTAATGCTTATCGTACGTGGATATAATTGTTGTTTAGCGGCGTGAACTTCAACAAGTTGCTCAACAAGCTGCTTGGTTTGCTTTTTCATCCAGCGGATCAAGGCTTCCTTGATTTGATGGTTATGTTCATCAGCATTCATGGCTATGGGGATATGCACTTTATAACCGTCAATAAAATCTATTTTTACCCGCTTCAATTTCGTTGGCAGAGTTGTTATTGGGTAAACCTTACCCTGATAAGCCATATCGGCACCGGATTTATACTCAGTAGGCACAAAACCACTTTGCTGTGGCCTTGACATCTCCATTTTTTTTAACGCTTGTGAGACCCACTCCTGCTTGGCCTGGACAAACTTATGCAGCTTATGCTCAGGTATTTGCAAAGGGGCAACAATTTCCACCTGACCGGGTTTGACGACAATACGCGCATTGGCAACCCGATGGCTGCGCCGAATTCGGTAAGTAAAAGGTAAATTGATAAACACTTTAAGGTTCGCAGGTAATTAGTTTAGCGGACAGTCTACTATAACTTCTGTGACAACTTAATCTTATACGACAACTTAGGCAAAAGCTGATATGCTGAATTATCTTAGTAATCTTATGAAACTCTTTTAAGATTAGCTAGTCTTAGGTTTTGTTATTCACTTGCTTTAAGGAATTTACGTTTATGCGATTAAATACTGCCATTTCCCATTCAGAAGCTAGCATTCTGTCGACTAACAAAGTATTGAAAAATACTTACTTGTTGTTGTCCATGACTTTGCTGTTCAGCGCAATGACAGCGTGGGCTTCCATGTACTTCAACCTGCCCCATCCTGGACTAATTGTAACGATGGTGGGATTTTATGGATTGTTGTTTTTGACTACAAAATTCAGTGACCGTAGCTTAGGCCTAGTATTTGTCTTTGCACTCACCGGATTTATGGGCTTAACGCTCGGCCCGATCATCAACATGTACACCCAGGCTTTCAGCAACGGCAATGAGTTGGTGATGACCGCGTTGGGCGGCACTGGCGTAATTTTTCTGGGTCTTTCTGGTTATGCCTTAACCACCCGCAAAGATTTTAGCTTTATGTCAGGTTTTTTGATGGTTGGCATCTTGGTGGCATTTTTGGCTGGAATTGGTGCGGTACTGTTCTCCATTCCTGCTTTGTCGTTGGCGGTTTCAGCCATGTTCATTTTGCTGATGTCCGGCATGATCTTGTTTCAAACTAGCGAGATTATCCACGGCGGCGAAACCAATTACATTTTAGCGACGGTTTCCTTGTATGTTTCCATCTACAACTTGTTCCTGAGTTTGCTGCAAATTCTGGGCGTGTTGGGTGGCGACGACTGATAACATGTTGTCAATATTAAAAAGCCCGGTCAAATTTTCCGGGCTTTTTTTCGTTTTGCTTTTGCCGCTTTGCGGTTGTGAATCTGGAAACCCAGAAGGTACTACCACAAAATTCTGGCAGGCGTTGGCTCAAGGCCAAATAAACATCGCAAAAAAACAAGCGACCCAAAACAGCCAGAATATGGTTACGCTACAAGACATCGATACACATTCCGCCATATCAACCGGCCAAGTTACTATCAATGAGCTTGATGCGATGGTGGAAACGACCATCAGCAGAAATAACAAGCCGATCACGTTCAATACAGTATTACTGAAAGAACAAGGCAGTTGGAAAGTGGATTTTCAACAAACCCATACCAACATTGCAATGATCCCCTTTGAAGGCATCGTTAAGAGCTTAGAAAACCTTGGTGATTCGTTAACTAAAGAACTGGAAGAAGCTGTCCCTCAAATTGAAAAAGAAATAGAATCAATGGGTAACGAACTAAAAGAACAACTTGATGAATTTGGCCGTTCCCTAAAAAAACCGCAAGATCCCAACAAACCAAAGCCTCACCCTAATACCATTTAGCCCGCTTCAGTTTTTAGCTCTTACAGGGGTTCCCATTCTTCAAAACGAGCTGCCTGTCCGGCGTAACATCCTTCCTCATCTGTTAAATTCCATACCACAGCGTTTTTAATCAAAAACCTCTGCCCCGTTTTTGTTAAGCGAATACCTTGGTAATCGTCTATGTAGCCGTGCCGACTAACTTCTGCCAGTAGTTTTTCTCGCTCCAATTGATGAATAGGTTCTGCAGATAATCTGGAAGGTAGCTGGATAAACTCTTCCCAGCTAAATCCGAATAATGCTAAGGCTTTTAAATTGGCATAATTAAATACTGGATCAATATTTGTATTATGGGAAACGACGACAAAAGGTGCATAAAACAAGCTTTTCGCTAACGTTTCATGTAGTTTATTTTCAAGCATTAAATCCACACCCAGTAACCTTCGATAACTATTATTCAACAGAGCAACTTGGTTAGCGAGGAAGTTATTGTTTTCATCTGGATACTTCATTTCTAGATCAATCAGTTATAGTGAGATGTTTGAACTTAATTTTATCAATAAACACAGGCTTACAGGCATTGCTTTAAATGGCAGTGACATCTGTGTAACAATCAACAACCTAGTCATCGGCTTTATTGGTAAATGCTTAAATCATCTGACGAACACGTACATTTTGTTACGCTATTAGCCCATCGATACCGTCCTGGCATGCAACACCAGAATTTGCGGGATATTTTCAGGGACACCCTGGTTTTGACTGAATCACTGGACGAAACATTAACAGCAATTGCCAATAAGCTATTTGGCCTTATTATTATTGACTTAGAATTAGCCGATTTTGATTTCATCTCCCTCGCAAAAAGTAACGATTGCATCAATTACCACACCCCCATCATCGCATTGCTAAATTGGGACGCTTCCATCCAGAAAAAAAATAGCATCGCGGCCGGATTTGACGATTGCTTGGTAAAGCCTTTGACTCCCAGTAATCTAAATAACGCCATTATGATGTGGCGTGAAGACGATGTGCTGACTTCATCAGCGAATGCAATCGAGGGATTATTAACCAAAACGAGGAATAATCATGCGTTGGTTTTCACCCTTTTCAAGAAGCTTTTTGAAGAGCTTCCCCAACAAATTGGGCAAATTGAAGTTGCCCTTAAAACCGCCCAATATCAGTTCGCGATTGACGTAACCCATAAACTCAATGGTGCTGCGATAATTTGTTGTCTGAATCACATTGAAATACCTGCAAAAGCATTGGAAAAATGCCTATTGCAAACAAACTATGAGGAGAGCGAAAACCATTTTTTTATGTTAAAAAAACGAATTTCGCTATTTTTAAGTCATCGCCAAGAAATCTTAGATATTCTGGGCAGGCTTATGGACAAAAAATAAAAAAGCCCAAACTGGGCTTTTTTATTGGCATAAAGATAAAGATTTCTGAATTTTTAATTCAAATCTTCAAGAAGCATTTGTGCTGTTTGCTTTTGTTCAGCGGATCCCTTTTCAAGCACTTGCGTAATGATCTCTTTGGCTGCGCTGGCATCACCCATGTCAATATAGGCTCGTGCCAAGTCCAACTTGGTTTCCAGCTCATCCATATCTGTCAAATCAGACACCATAAAGCTTTCACCTTCGCTGTTGGGCTTATCGGCATCGGCTTGTGAAGACTCTAAATCGAAACTAAAATCCATGGTATCGTTTCCAAAGGTATCTGTTTCAGGAAATTCATCCATCTCAAAATCAATGGTTTGCCCAGCATCCCAAGTTTCAGTGGTTTTAGTCTCCTCTGGCTTGGCGACTTCCGGTTTATCTATTGTAAAATCAAAGTCATATGATTCAAATTCAATCTGGTTGTTTGAATCATCTTGGCGCTTTGGCGCAACACTACCGATAGCTTGATTGTCAGTAAAGGCAGTGTTTACGGTTTCGGTTTTTTTGGTGATTTCTGGATACGGCCCAAGTCAAAATCCATTGCTTCATTGTCTTGCTCTACCTCAGCCACGTCATCGAAGGAAGTTGGATCAAAATCTTGCTCGTTACTTGATACTGGTGGGGATTCCACTAGCTCAGTTGTGGCAACGGCATCGTCATGTTGACCGTCCAGCTCTTCGTGTGGAGCATCAAATACTGATTCTTCACCGTCATCAGAAATTTCAAAAGTGGCTTCACCCAAATGATCGGTTTCGTTTATCGGTTTGGTATGTATATTTTGTGCTTCATCCAAGTCGAATAAGACATTTTCTGTACGCGCATCAGGTTCAGCAGAAAATACCGCTGCATTACTGGAGGATACTGCCGAAAACAATTCAGATTCTGGATTGATATCCTTACCCAATTCCGAGACTTTAGCCCAGAAACCCTTATCGTTCATTTTACCTGCCGCAGCCAGCTCCCCGGCGTAGCGTTCAAATGCGGATTTATTTGAATTGGCATGGAAAATTTCCAGCAGCTTTAATTTGCATTCGTCACGATCAGGAAAATCTTTAATGGCTTGGTTAATTAAATCTTCTGCTTGTTGATAACGCCCATATGCCAAATAAACATCGGCCTCAGCAACGGGATCAATATCACCATGATCGACATTAAATGATTCAAACGATTCAAAATCGCTGGCTTTAAAATCGTTCAGGAATGAACTCTCGGCAGAAATTGCTCCAGCCGCTTGACCTGATGCTTTATTATTAGAAGTTGAGCCGCTATCCCGTATAACACTGCGGCCTCCAAACATACTTTCAGCATTGGTGTCTTCAATAATTTTCTTTTTACGCCACCATAACCAGCCAAACAAGGACAGGAGGATTCCACCAACCCCACCAATTATCCATGATAGCGACGAATCGGATTCTTCAACAACCGGTGTAGGCGGTTGTACAACTTTTCTGACAACTGGCTTAGGCGGCACAACTGGCTGAACCGGCTTAATGGGGGCTACCTGAACTGGCTGCACAGGAGGAATCGGTGTTACTGGTGGTACTACTGGCTTAGTTTGATCTAATACCGGAGCTGGAGGCGTTACTTGTGTGGGCTGCGGTTGAGTTACAGGAGGCGTTGTCGTTTTATCAGGATTTTGTAAATCTGCAAGTTGCTTGTCTTTTAATGCGATAAGCTCTTGCATTGTCGCCATCTGCTTTTCAAGCGCGGCTATTTTGCCTTGTAAAGCATTATCGACAGATGCCGATGACGTTTCTTTTGCAATTTCTTTTTCCGTATCAGCGGCTTGCGTTGAAGCCGTATTTTTTGCCCCTGAAGACTGCTCGCTGGATGGGGAAACAGTTTCATTTGCTGCAACAGCTCCATCAGCAGGCGCTTCCAGCTTTAATTGGCTTTCAATCTCACTTTCTTTAGCAACCTGGGTTTCTCCGGCGGGAACGCTTGAGCGGTTGTTATTCCAGGCATCATTGTGCCTACCAAATTCAGCTAAGGCTTGCTGCCGTGAGTTTTGCTGAACGACACTTTTTTCGGGAACCTTGAGTCTCTTACCAGCCGATAGCGCGTTTACGTTTTGTTGATAGAAAGCATGTGGATTTTTTTCGTAAAGCGCAATCATCATTTGTTCTACAGAAACGCCGCTTCCTCTTGTCCGTTCAGCCACGTTCCACAACGTATCGTTTCTTCTGGTAACGATTTCCCCGCCATGAACACCGCCGGAACTGCGCCTGGGCCTAGAGCTACGTCTTACTGGACGCTGCTTGGGCGTATACTCTTCCTGAATGACAGGCGAGTTATCGTAGTTGGATGCAGAAGGATAAGCAGGTTCCTGATAACTGGGTTCTTGATAAGCTGATGCTTGATAATCGGCAGGTGGGTCAACCAATACCGTAAATTCACGATACAAATTACCCTTAGGCCAACTAACTTCAAGTAAGAAATTAAGATAAGGCTCTTTCAAGGCTTCCCTTGAGCTTACCTTGATAACCATCGAACCATTCGGCTTTACAACGGGCTGGAATTTGATTTTAGAAAGGAAATAAGACCAAGGCACCCCCGCTTCATCAAATTTTTCAGGTGGAGCTAGGCTTACTTTGATATTTGATGGATTTTCCCCGCGAGCAGCCACAATTGCGATCTCGGCGCTGAGGTTCTGATTAAGGGCAGACTTTACCCTAATATCACCGATTCCTAGCGAATGTCCACTAACGGGAGCCAGTAACGATACCACTGTTAAAGCTTTAGTTAAGTTGCGCACGCTTCCATCTCCTTAATTGTAATCACGATGTTTACCATAAACAGTCATAAATATAGATTCAAGATTAGACTAGATGTGATTTTTTACTAGCATTTCAGCTATCTGTACACTATTTAAAGCTGCCCCTTTTCTTACATTATCGCCGACCACCCACAAATCGATGCCCAAAGGATGCGAAATATCATCCCTAATCCGCCCAACAAACACATCGTCATGCCCCGATGATTCAGTCACCGCCGTGGGATAGCTGCCATTCTTACGCTCATCTATCACCGTAACGCCTGGAGCGTTTGAAAGCAACTCTCTTACAGCCTTAGCATCAATTTTACTGCGGGTTTCGATGTGAACCGCCTCAGAGTGACCATAAAAAACAGGCACCCGTACAGCCGTGGCATTTACCATAACAGACTGGTCACCAAGAATTTTCTGGGTTTCCCAAACCATTTTCATTTCTTCCTTGGTGTAACCGTTATCTAAAAATACATCAATCTGCGGTAAGACATTAAAAGCAATTTGCTTAGGATAAACATTCGCTTCTATAGGTTGGCCATTCAATAACTTGGCTGTCTGCTTGACAACCTCTTCGATACCTTTTTTACCAGTCCCAGAAACAGCCTGATAGGTGCAGACGTTAATCCTGCTTATGCCCACCGCATCATAAATAGGTTTTAAAGCTACTAACATCTGGATAGTAGAGCAATTGGGATTAGCAATAATGCCATGATTCTTATAATCCGCAATTTTTTCGGGATTAACTTCCGGAACTACTAGCGGGATGTCATCGTCATAACGGAAATGCGAGGTGTTATCTACCACAATGCAACCCGCAGCAGCGGCTTTTGGGGCGTATTCAGCAGAAACGGAAGCACCTGCAGAAAACAGGCCGATTTGCGCCTTTGAAAAATCGAATGTGGCCAAATCTTCAACTTTTAGTGACCCACCTTTAAAGGGAATCCGTTTTCCAACCGATTTGCTGCTAGCCAAGGCGTAAACCTCACCGACAGGAAAATTCCGTTCTTCCAAAATTGACAACATAGCCTCGCCGACAGCACCCGTTGCACCCACTACGGCAACGTTATAAAGTTTGGTCATTTTTACTCACTTAATATTTCTCAATTGAATTTGTACCTTTCTTGAAATCGACCGCTATCCGAAATTAACCCAAGATGGCGTAGATTTTCCGAGTAATTTCATCAACACTGCCAACACCTGCAATGGAATAAAACTTAGCCTTATGATCTGGCGCAGCATAATAATCGACCAATGGCTTAGTCTGGTCATGATAAACACTTAATCTTTTGCGTACCGTTTCTTCTTTGTCGTCATCCCTTTGAATTAACGCTTCCCCGGTCACATCATCAATTCCTTCTGTTTTGGGGGGATTAAATTCCACATGATAGGTTCGCCCGGATTGCAAATGCACCCGTCTACCCGCCATCCGTTTCACGATCTGCTCATCATCCACAACTATTTCGATCACTATATCTATATCAACCGCCATTACAGCTAGCCCTTCGGCCTGGGCAATTGTGCGCGGAAAACCATCCAATAAAAAGCCATTCGCACAATCATCTTGTTTGATACGTTCTTTAATCAAACCTAAAATGATGTCATCAGAAACCAAACCACCAGAGTCCATCACGTGTTTTGCGGCAATTCCTAACGGCGTTCCCTCGCGTACCGCAGCACGTAGCATATCGCCTGTTGAAATCTGGGGAATCCGGTATTTTTCAGTAATAAACTGGGCTTGTGTACCCTTGCCAGAACCGGGACTTCCCAAAAGAATAATGCGCATTAAGTAACTCCATAGATATTTGCCAAAGACAAATATCGAACAAAACGAAAATTGGTGGTCAGATGCCGGAAACTCATGTTAACAAGCACTTACAAAGTGCATGTATTTTATAACATATCGCACTTAATCTCTTGTAAAAATGTATAAATCCGAACATTCATGGGCTATATTTAGAATCGCAGTATAGTTGATTGGGAAGGATAAAGTATCGCCACCCGATGAAAATCTATCAATCGCACCCAACACCAACACCAACACCAAGACTGAACGGAATTCCGTATCCTGGCGGAGATGAGGCATTCCCGGCACGGTTTCCAATACGCCCAAAATCGACGCATCAAATTAACCCGTTACGTAACCTTAATATTCTAAAGCCAAGCCTCTATAAGGTGTTGAACAATGCCGCCTTACAGTTAGGGCTGATCAACTACAATTTTTGCCATTCGATCACTTTACTTTTAAAAATAAAGTAAACTGTATATATTTTTGAAAACTATAAATTCCAATTTAAATCAAACGCAACAAGCATAGGAACACATGAAACACTACAAAATCGCGGTTTTAGCGGGCGACGGCATTGGACCGGAAATTACCCAAGAAGCAATCAAGATCCTCAAACTCATTGAACAGCGCAATCATGTTACGTTCGAGCTGATGCCTGCGGCCTTTGGTGCTTGTGCTTATTTTGAGTTTGGAGATGCGTTTCCGCAAAGCACCATTGACATTTGCGATAAGGCCGATGCTATTCTTAAAGGGCCGATTGGCTTAAGCCATGAGGAATCGAAAAATATCCCCATCGATAAGCAGCCAGAACGCGGTGCATTATTGCCCCTGCGTCGACGTTACAACACCTATGCGAATTTTCGCCCGGTATTTTTACCCAAAGCCTTGGCGCATTTTTCACCATTAAAACCAGAAGTTATCGGTGAAGGCATCGACTTGATTATGGTACGTGAGCTGGTTGGCGGGCTTTATTTTGGCAATAAGGAACGCGGCATCAACGAACAGGGCTTACGTTATGTTAAGGAAACACTTGAATATGACGAGCTGCAAATCCGCCGCATTATGCATCAAGCATTTAAATTAGCCATGAAACGCCGCAAATTGCTGCATAACATCCATAAAAGCAACGTCCTGATGTCAAGTGTGTTATGGAATGAAATAATGGAAGAGGTTGCCGTTGAATATCCCCAGGTAAAAGTCGTCAACTACCTTGTTGATGCCGCAGCGACTGCATTGTGCCTGAATCCAACCCAGTTTGACGTGATGGTCATGGAGAATATGTTCGGCGACATATTAAGTGATCAAGGGGGCGGCATCTTAGGTTCGTTGGGTTTGATGCCATCTGCCTGTCTCGGTGATAATAAGGCGTATTACGAACCATCGCATGGTTCGGCGCCGGATATTGCTGGGAAAAATATTGCTAATCCGTATTCCATGATCGGTTCGGTCGCCATGATGCTGGAGAACAGTTTCAACATGGACAGGGAGGCAAAAAATATCTGGGCGGCCATGCAGGGAGTGTTTGCCGAAGGCTTTTCAACTGCAGATCTTTCCAAGCAGGGTAGCGGGGTCACGATGATAAGTACACAACAATTTGGCGATAAAGTGGCCGAGAAATTGCGGGTAATGCCTCATGCCGACCTCGGCGATTAGGCGTTAAATACCGAAATAGTCCACATAATGCCGCATTTACAGTTGCTTATCTGTAAGCACTTGCTATAATGGCGGGTCTTGAAATGTGTAAATTTCAGGCGCGTAGCTCAGTTGGTTAGAGCACCACCTTGACATGGTGGGGGTCGTTGGTTCGAGTCCAATCGCGCCTACCAGATTTTGATAAGGCACTGCTTAGTCAGTGCTTTTTTATTTTAGCGTTAGATTGAAGCAGAGTTAACTTAGCCATCATGCCGGTAGTCACCCTCCCAGACGGTTCCAAACGCGAATTTGATCAAGCAATAACAGTGATTGATGTCGCGCGTTCGATTGGGTCTGGATTGGCTAAGGCGACTTTGGCGGGCAAACTTGACGATAAAGTGGTTGATGCCAGCACCTTGATTGACCGCGATGTATCACTGCAAATTATTACCGCAAAAGATGAAGAAGGCGTTGATATTATCCGCCATTCTACCGCCCATCTTCTGGCCTACGCCGTAAAGGAACTTTTCCCTGACGCGCAGGTGACGATAGGCCCGGTCATAGAGAACGGTTTTTACTACGATTTCTCCTTTGAAAGGCCGTTTACGCCAGAAGACCTTGAGAAAATCGAAAGCAAGATGCTCGAGCTTTCCCATAAAGATGAGCCTGTGATACACGAGGTTTGGGAACGTGACAAAGCCGTGGCCTTTTTCAAATCTATCGGTGAAAAATATAAAGCCGAGATTATTGCTTCGATTCCTGCCAACGATCAAATTGGCTTGTATCGTGAAGGCAAGTTTGTGGACTTATGCCGTGGCCCACATGTACCTAGCACGGGAAAATTAACAGCATTCAAATTGATGAAAATTGCCGGAGCTTATTGGCGCGGTGATTCTAACAATGAAATGCTACAACGCATTTATGGTACGGCTTGGGGCGACAAAAAAGAATTACAGGCTTACCTGCATCGACTAGAAGAAGCGGAAAAGCGCGATCACCGTAAGGTAGGAAAAGCATTAGACTTATTCCATACCCAGGAAGAAGCGCCCGGCATGGTGTTCTGGCACGAGAAAGGTTGGACAATCTACCAACAGATCGAACAATATATCCGCGACAAATTGCGAGTGAATGGTTACGGCGAAGTCAGGACGCCGCAAATCGTTGATAAGTCCTTGTGGGAAAAATCAGGTCATTGGGAAAAATTCAGCGCTGGCATGTTCACGACCCATTCAGAAAATCGTGATTACGCGATCAAGCCGATGAATTGCCCTTGCCATGTGCAAATTTATAACCAAGGCCTGAAAAGTTACCGCGACTTACCGATTAGGTTGGCTGAATTTGGCTCCTGCCACCGCAATGAACCGTCCGGTACGCTGCACGGTTTGATGCGGGTACGGAATTTTGTCCAGGATGACGCACATATTTTTTGTACAGAATCACAGATACAGGATGAAGTATCTGATTTTATTGACCTATTGTTTGATGTCTACAAAGACTTCGGCTTTGAAGAAGTTATCATCAAGCTGTCAACACGCCCTGAAAATCGGGTGGGTGATGATGCAAGTTGGGATAAGGCAGAAAGCGCGCTTGAATTGGCGTTAAACAACAAAGGCTTGGACTGGGATTTACAGCCGGGCGAAGGCGCTTTTTATGGCCCGAAGATTGAGTTTTCCTTGAAAGATTGCATCGGTCGAGTCTGGCAGTGCGGGACTATTCAAGTTGATTTCTCGATGCCTGGACGCTTGGGTGCGACTTATATCGCCGAGGACAGCTCAAAGCAAGTGCCTGTGATGCTCCATAGGGCTATATTAGGCTCACTGGAGCGCTTTATAGGCATATTGATTGAGCAGCACGCAGGTACATTTCCAGTTTGGTTGTCTCCTATACAAATGGTGGTGCTTAATATCGCAGACCGACATGCTGAATATGCTGCGGCTGTGTCACGAGAGCTAGAAAAACAAGGCTTTAGAGTAAAAACAGACTTGAGAAATGAGAAGATCGGGTTTAAAATCCGCGAGCATTCAATGCAGCGAATACCGTATCTCATCATTATTGGCGATAAAGAGCTGGAAGATCAAGCGATTACGGTACGTTCGCAGAAAGGTGAAGATTTAGGTAGTCTAGCAATCAACGATTTTGCCCAACGTTTAAGGCAAGAGATTGCAGATAAAACATGATGTTGTACTCGGAGGATTGAAATATCGCTGCTAAAAAAGATGAAACGCGCCTGAATGATGAAATCACCGCCAGAAAGGTGAGGGTCACGGGTGCCGAGGGTGAGGCATTAGGTATTATGTCGATAGATCAAGCAAGGCAGATAGCGTATGCCGCCGACCTTGATTTGGTGGAAATATCGCCAAACGCCGACCCGCCAGTCTGTAAAGTGATGAATTACGGCAAGTATCAGTTTACGCTAAACAAAAAACTGCAAGAAGCCAAAAAGAAACAAAAACAGATCCAAGTTAAAGAAATCAAATTCCGGCCTGGGACTGATGAAGGCGACTATCAGATCAAATTAAAAAGTCTGACTAAGTTCCTTAACGAAGGCGATAAAACCAAGATAACCTTGCGTTATCGCGGCAGGGAAATGGCGCATCGTGAAATTGGCATGGATGTGTTAAAGCGTATTGAAAAAGACTTGGAAGAGTTAGCCATTGTCGAACAATTCCCTAAAATGGAAGGTCGCCAGATGGTGATGGTCATGGCACCCAAGAAGAAAAAATAAGAAACATAAAGTAACAAGGGGTGCTTTACTGATTTAATCAATGTTTCAACAAAATCAGCTTAGGATTATGGATATTTCCTTGAACCTAAGCAATACGGCAACCACGGAGTGGTTGTCAAAACAGCAAGCGGTTTTGCTGTCATTAATTCTCCAAGGCCAAGCATTTTGCCTTGTTGGGTTTTATCTCAGGGATTTTATTTAATTTATCGGAGTTCAAAACAAATGCCAAAAATAAAGACTAACCGAGGCGCTGCCAAGCGTTTCGCGCGTACAGGTAACGGCGGCTTTAAGTGTGGTCAATCTCACAAGCGCCATATCCTGACAAAAAAAACTACCAAAAGAAAAAGACAATTACGCAAACCGGCTTCCGTACATGCATCTGATGTACGGATGGTGGCTCGCATGATGCCTTATAGTTAACCTGGAGTAGACAATGGCTAGAGTTAAAAGAGGCGTTACCGCAAGGGCAAGACACAAGAAAATTTTAAAGCAGGCTAAAGGCTATTATGGTGCCCGTAGCCGAGTTTACCGCGTTGCAAAACAAGCAGTCATTAAGGCAGGGCAGTATGCGTACCGCGACCGCAAACAGAAAAAACGGCAGTTCCGCAGATTGTGGATAGTCAGAATTAATGCAGCATCACGCATCTATGGCATTTCCTATAGCCGATTAATTAATGGCTTAACCAAAGCGAATGTGGAGATAGACCGTAAGGTCTTGGCAGACATCGCCGTACGTGACATTGAAGCTTTTGGCGAAATCGCAAAAATTGCGAAAGCCAACCAAAGCCCGCTTTCATAATAGTGCGATAAGGCAGTAGGTTTTTTGCTCAATAGCCCGTTCATACCATTTTGGTTCGAACGGGCGACTGGTTTTTAATGCTTCCTTTCTTGTTTACCCCACCAATCGACGAGTTGTATCGTGCCAGCTAATTTAAATGAAATTCTCGCGCAGGCGATGAAGTCCCTTGCAGATTCGCAGGATGTTAATCAGCTCGATCAGGTTCGTGTCGATTATCTAGGTAAGAAAGGAATATTTACTCTACAGATGAAAGAGTTGGGCGCACTTGCCCCTGAACAGCGCCGCGCTGTCGGCCAGGACATCAACCAAGCCAAAGACAAATTTCAAGCACAATTACAAGCCAAGAAAGAAGCGTTCGACACTATTGAGTTAGAACGAAGACTGGCAAGCGAACGCATAGATGTCACCTTACCTGGTCGGGGTCAGTCAGCCGGGGGATTGCATCCAGTCACGACCACGCTAAGACGAATTTCAAAGATATTTGCCAGTGTTGGTTTCAGTGTAGTTGAAGGCCCTGAAATCGAAGACGATCACCATAATTTCGGTGCATTGAATATCCCCGAACATCATCCTGCCCGTGCCATGCACGACACCTTTTATTTTGATGCCCACACGGTATTAAGGACTCATACGTCACCCGTACAGATTCGGGTCATGGAGACTGAAAAGCCGCCGTTGAAAGTTATCGCGCCCGGTCGAGTGTACCGTTGCGATTCCGACATCACCCATACTCCAATGTTCCATCAAGTGGAAGGTTTTCTCGTGGATACCGATGTCAGTTTTGCGGATCTGAAAGGCGTGGTTTACCAATTTTTGCGGGCATTTTTTGAAAAAGACATTCAAGTGCGTTTTCGTCCTTCTTATTTTCCGTTTACCGAGCCATCCGCAGAAGTCGATATTGAATGCGTGATGTGCAATGGCGAAGGCTGCCGCGTGTGCAGCCAAACCGGTTGGTTGGAAGTGATGGGCTGTGGCATGATCCATCCTGAAGTGTTTAAGGCGGTCAATATCGACAGTGAAACGTATAGTGGTTTCGCGTTTGGTATGGGCGTTGAAAGACTGGCAATGTTGCGTTATGGCATCAATGATCTGCGGTTGTTTTTCGAGAATGACCTCAAGTTTTTGCAGCAGTTTCATTAATCCCCAATCCAAGGAACGTCCGAATGCAAATTAGTGAAGCCTGGTTAAGGGAATACGTCAATCCACCCGTTTCGACTGAGGAGCTGGTTGCACAATTGACCATGGCAGGATTAGAAGTGGATTCAGTGAAGCCTGCTGGCGCGGTATTCAGTGGCGTGGTGATTGGTGAAGTCTTAACCACTCAACAACACCCTGATGCGGACAAGCTAAAGATTTGTTTGGTTAACGTAGGTCGAGCAGAGCCATTACAAATTGTTTGCGGTGCCAGCAATGTAAGGCCAGGCTTAAAAATCCCTGTCGCCTTAGTCGGGGCGGTGTTGCCCGGTGATTTCAAGATCAAATTGTCCAAGCTGCGCGGCGTGGAATCATCGGGAATGCTTTGCTCAGAAAAGGAATTGGGCATAGCAGCCGATGCCAGTGGCTTGATGGAGTTACGGCCTGATGCGCCAGTAGGCGCCGATATTCGGGAATATCTAAACCTTAATGATACCATCATCGAAATCGACTTAACCCCAAATCGCGCCGACTGCTTAAGCGTTGAGGGCATAGCCAGGGAATCGGCGTTGCTCAATCGATTGGACTTGAAGCCTACCCAAGTCAAAGAAACCGAAATAAATCATCAAGACACTTTGTCTATAACCATTGAAGAAAAGGCCGCTTGCCCTCGTTATATAGGACGGTTGATCAAAGGCGTGAACCCCAAAGCTGAAACACCTTCTTGGATGCAGGAACGTCTGCGTCGCTCTGGTATCAGGAATCTGAGTGCAGTCGTGGATGTCACCAATTATGTGTTGATGGAATTAGGTCAGCCTTTACATGCCTTTAATGTTGATAAGCTAGTCGGTGGCATTACAGTACGCACTGCCAGGAATGGCGAGACCTTGGCTTTGCTGAACGGACAAACGATAACATTGGATAATGAAGCATTGGTTATCGCCGATGACAAGCAAGCCTTGGCACTGGCTGGTGTAATGGGCGGCAGTGATTGTGCAGTTACCGATAATACCCAGAATATATTCCTCGAATGTGCCTTTTTTACGCCACGGGCTATCGCTGGTAAAGCCAGACGTTTTGGCTTACATACCGATTCATCTCACCGTTTTGAACGCGGCGTAGACGCAACCTTGCAACACCGCGCAATCGAACGGGCAACTCAGTTGATTATCGAGATTGCCGGTGGCAGCGTCGGCCCGATTAATGAAGTCAAACATGAGTCTTCCTTACCGCAACGTCCAGCGATAATATTAAGACGACAACGCATAGCAAAAATGCTCGGCATAACCTTACCAGACGAACAGGTGTATGACATTTTTGTGCGGTTGGGCATGTGTATCGAACAACATCCAGAAGGCTGGCTGATTGCGCCGCCCGGCTTCCGTTTTGATATGGCTATCGAAGCCGATCTCATTGAAGAATTGGCAAGAGTCCACGGCTATAATAATATCCCCAACAATAGTTTGTTGATGCGGGCAGAACTTGGCAAGGCAACTGAAACCGTATTAGACATCGACAGGGTAAAAGATCTTATGGTTGACCGGGGTTATCAGGAAGCGATCACCTACAGTTTTGTTGATGAGGCTATTCAGCAAGCTGTGGCTGCTGTAGATGTCCTAATTAAGATCAAAAACCCTATTTCCTCGGACTTGTCCGTGATGCGTAGTACTTTATGGTGCGGGTTGCTAAAGGCTGCATTACATAATCTCAATCGGCAGCAGACCAGAATACGTTTCTTTGAAACCGGTTTGCGGTTTTTAAATGTTGATGGTCACACAGAACAACAAAAGATGTTGTCAGGTCTTATCTTAGGCGGCTTTTATCCAGAACAATGGGGAGAGAAAAGCCGTAAAGTCGATTTTTTTGACCTTAAGGCAGATGTGCAAGCCATGTTCTCGCTGACTGGCCGCAATGTCAGATACGTGCCTGCCAAGAACTCAGCATTGCATCCAGGTCAAACTGCACAGGTTCTGTCTGAGGCGGGCGAAAAAATTGGCATCTTTGGTATGTTACACCCTAGCCTTGAAAAGCAGCTAGGTTTTGAAACGCCAGTGTTTTTGTTTGAACTAGACCAGGATTTGTTACTTAACAAAACGCTTTCCCAGTTTAAACCCTTATCAAAGTATCCATCGGTTAGCAGGGATCTTGCCTTGATCGTAAAGGAAGCTGTCACAGCCGATGACATTATTGCCAGCATAAAAAGCAGTAATGAGATGACCGTACAAGATATTGAACTGTTCGATCTGTATAGAGGAAAAGGAATTGCAGAAGATCATAAAAGCGTCGCTGTAAGCATCACGTTACAAAATTTTTCGCAAACACTTACAGATGTTGAAATAGATGCTATATTTAACAACATATTACAAACATTAGCCAAAACAATTGGTGCAAAACTGAGGGATTGATTTCATGGCATTAACAAAAGCTGATTTTGCAGAAAGGCTATACGAAGAACTGGGACTGAATAAACGTGAAGCCAAAGAAATGGTGGAATTGTTTTTTGAAGAAATCAAAGGTTCCTTGGCGAATGGCGAACAAGTTAAGCTTTCAGGTTTTGGTAAGTTTGAACTGCGCGACAAAAATAGCCGCCCAGGCCGCAACCCAAAAACAGGCGAAGAAATACCCATTACTGCCCGTCGTGTGGTAACATTTCGGTCAGGTCAAAAACTAAAAGCCCGAGTGGAAACGTATGCTGGAACCAAGCAATAATAACGAACTGCCCGTTATACCCGCAAAACGCTATTTCACCATTGGTGAAGTCAGCGAACTGTGTGCCGTAAAGCCACATGTCTTGCGTTACTGGGAGCAAGAATTTACCGAACTCAGCCCAGTAAAACGACGCGGCAACCGTCGCTACTACCAGCGACATGATGTCCTGATGATACGGCAGATACGTGCCTTATTGTATGAACAAGGCTATACCATCGGCGGTGCTAGGTCGCATTTGACCAGCGACCCTGCTAAAGAAGATTCCGCCCGTACCAAGCAGCTGATAAACCAAATGATCGGGGAGCTTGAGGACATCTTGGAATTGTTGAAATAAAAACCTTTATCCTTATGCGGGCATAATGTTGTACACAAAGCTGCTTGAGTTAAATCCCTTTGGATTGTGTTGACAATCTAATTCCCACCACATCTATTGATATAAAACAGTCGGGGCGTAGCGCAGCTTGGTAGCGCACTTGCATGGGGTGCAAGGGGTCGCAGGTTCAAATCCTGTCGCCCCGACCAATTAAATCAACTACTTGTAAAAAGCTGAATTTGTGAAAATCTGAAAATAGTGTTTTCGGGGACTCATTCGGGTACACTTTAGAAAGTTATTGCCATTTCAGATTGTGGATTAGTCACTCTCAAAATTCTTCGTTCATTCATTGCTAACTTAGCTTATACCCCAGTTGATGAATTTTGTTCTGCCATTACTTTCATAACAACCCTTGTAATATCCTCAGCATTTTGATCGACATACACACGAGGCTTTTTTAATTGCTGAAAAATCTCGCCCTGCCGATGTTCTTGCACTTCACCATAGCTGTAGAAAGTTGTCAAAACACCTTCATGCCCTAAATTTTGGCTCCAAGCCTTTAATACTTCCGGTGATTGGCAAGATGTTTGTCCAAGCCTCACCAGGGTATTACGAAAACTATGCGGATTAAAATAAATTAAATCAGCCGATTCAAAGGCATCTTTAAATATTTTCCTTATGGGTGATGCCGTATGCCAATGCTCTCGCATTAGACCGGATGCTTTAAAAACTCTATCATCACCATTAATCACATTCGTTTTAGGAAACAATGGATCATCATTGCCCCATAGTAATTCTTCCTTTAGAAAACGCACCCAGTCATAAATAATTTCATGGATATGATCCCCAACCGGAAAAAAGTAAGTGCTGAAGGTTTTGCTAAATTTGGTGTTCACATCCCTAGCATCTTGAAAAACTCTGTTTCCAACTATATCGACATGCTTTAACTTCAAAGACGCAATGGCTCTGTCCCTTGCACCTGTTAACAGGGTAAAGGCGATAAGGCTACGGTTACGCCGTTCTATGGCAGTATGATTAGGCATTGTGTTAATCACATGGTTGATCTGTTCCAGCGTGGGAAAAGCCGTATGCCGACGCGCCGTCGCAATGCGAACTTCTTTTTCCGACAAGTTAAAATAGTCGGTATCGGTATAATTAATCCGAGACTTGTAGCCAGGTTGCTGATACAACCATTGAAAAAAAGCCTTCAATTGCCCCAGCGTAGAATTAAGCGTCGCTTTGCTTAACGGCTTTCCGGTTTGCTGATTGGTTTGTTTGGCAAGATGGTTTTTAAAACCGACCGCTTGTTGATGATGAAAAGCCTTAAAATCCTTATATTTCGTATAGGATTCAAAACGGCTGATTGCCATCGCCACCGCATCAACTGAACTCTCGTTTTGCCGCTTGGCTTCCTTGAGAAAGGTAAAATAGTTACGCTTAATCCTTTCATTATTTGCGTTGTGTTTTTTCATGGTTTCAACTCACTTATTGAAGTCACAGTTTACGGGGGGAGTGTTACTCTCGTTTATGTGTTCCTGTACCTTCGTGAATGTGATGTCTAATTTGCCCTTAATTTTCTCTAAATTGGCAAAATTATAAAATTTATTGATGAAACCATCGCAGGACGGACATAGACCAATCAAGCACCCCATCTTGCTATTGATAGGCTTAAAATCAACCATATTTCCAGCGGGTATTTGAGGTAATCGGCAACGGACACAATAAATCTCATAAGGAAGACATTTCCGTTTATTGCGCTTCCTTTTCGACTGTAAGTATTGCTTTAGGTCAGAACCCAGGATCAACATCGGCCTTTTGCTATCATTTGTAGGCAAGCCATCTTTGACCCATGAACGCACCGTGTTTTTATGGACTGAAAACAAATCAGCCACTTCCCCAACCAAATAACTTCGGTGAATTTTTACCAAGTTGGGACTAAGCCGCTTGCCCATTATTTAGCCTTGCGGCTGGCTTCAACTTTTTCGCTCAACCAGGCATCAATATCTTGCTCTAACCAACCGACAGCCCTTGCCCCCAATGAGATTGGCGCTGGAAACTGTTTATTGGCAACATGCGAATAGATAGTGCTGCGTGATAAGCCCGTTCTGCTTTTAACGGCAGGTAGTCTTAGTATTCTGTGTGACATTCTCGAACCTCTTAAGTGATTACAGGAAAACTTAAGGGCGAGCTTATCTGTGCGATTTGGGCGATAAAACTTTATTGTTTGCCCAGGCGATGATTTATAAATGCAGCTAAAACAGATGGTTACAAAATATGACGGGCATTTTGTAGCCTAAATTAAATAAAAACTCATAAAGAAACAACAGGGGCAGGAAAATAATTAACTCATAATTCAATAGCTTATGTAGGGTAATTTTGGGCGAAAAAATTCCGCCCAACTTTTTTCACTTAACCATGTTTTTGCGGATTGTTTCAACACCCCTGCCTTTGGCAATTTCCATCTTTGAAATTTTTTTGGCGATACTAGGATTAGTCATTTTGGGCTGTTGGTCTTTAAGTCTCAAAAATTCATCATTCCAATCCTGATACATCGCTTGAGTTACTAATTTGCTGGCTTCGCGTTTACTTGTTGATGGTGTATATTTTTTGCCCTTGCTTAATGCTTCGCTATTGAGCAGATCATCAATACGATTTAGGTCAACTACCAAGTCCTTATCTTCAAAAAATAAAACCTCAGCAACCGGAACAGAATGTTGGTTTATTTCAAGCGACAAATCCGCACAGTTCAAAGTAACATTTCGCCGCCCATTTTGACCTTTCACCATCCCCAAATTAATAACAGCTTGATTGGCTGAAAACGTAAACTTATCTTTTAGCCCTAACATTTCGGCGATAACCTTGGCTAATTGTTTTACGCTCCCTTGCCATTGCTGCAATCGTTCTAACGGAACTTTTATCCGCCCCATTAGGTTTTGCATTTCGGCATCGTCGCAGACAACAAAAGCGCGGGTTAAGGCAGGATCATCGGCAGGGAGCGTAATAACATCCATAAAACAATGGTTCTCGCACCCGTCACACTCGATGGATTGCGCGGCTGGCGCAGGGCTAAGCAAGCCAAGCTGCAAAAAAGTATCTAACGCACCATCAGGCCATTGCTGAACGGCATCCCAGCTTACCGTAATGGCTTTGTTTTCGGCGCGTAGATGCGCCAAATACTCTAAAAAAGCATGATTGAAGGTCATAACGTGCTATTACTCTAAAGCCCTAGGCTCAAGCCCTGATTTTGCCAGCATGTTACGGATTTTTTCATCTTCCCCGTCATGCCCAAGCGATAGCGAATTAGGGTAAGTGATATTGAATGTCCGTGTCCTGGCACGCTTGCCTAGTTTCGGTTCAAAAGTTACCTTTATACGGGCTAGGGTGATGTAATACGGCGGTGGTTTAAGCAGTTCCAACAGATCATAAACCGCACTAGGATCATGTTTAGTGTCGGCTTCCAAAATAATTCGTTTTTTTGAGCCAAATTTTAGAGTAAGCCTTAATTGCGTTACTTCAATACGTTCAATGCCGGATTCAGGCTCAATATGAAATGTAAACTCAGCATCTGCCAATGGGTCTAAATCGTAGATGCGTTTATCAACCGTACCGTCAGGAAGCGTATCCAAGTGCAAAATGGTTTTGGCGAATATCTTTTGTAATTCCGGCACTGCCTTGGTGTTTTTAGGCGCGTAAATATCTAACGAACCTTCTTGTTCGCAATACACAAAGATAATCTCAAACGCCGGATGTCTGGCGCGGCTTTTTAAAGCATTACTTACCCACTCAACAGCAGACAAGCCAAAATCTTCGGGATAAGCAAAAAAATACTCCTTGTTATGGCGGCGATAAGGCTCTACCTTACAATTTTTGCCACGGCCTTCATTGTTTCTAAAATATGCACTGATGGAATTGGCTAAGACTTTGATCGCACTGTCTTCAACATCAGGCGGCACATGGGGCAGATCGTTACGTTTCTTCCAATAAGAACCGCTCACATTATCGGCATGAAGAAACATTGTAGCCCCTTGCCATAAATGAGGCTTCTCAAGAAAAGCCCACATCACCTTAGCGTGAAGCCCGTCTATAGCAGAAATCGACTCGATAAAAGTATCATCCTTATGAAATAAGGATTCATCAATCAAAGCCTGAATGCCACCATCACATGCCATTGCATGTATGTCTTGAAATTCAGCTTCAATGGCGGTTTGCTGGCCTTCTGGTAAGGCGGCAAAAGCGGTAAACAGACTGTCAACCTGTTTATTGTTGAAGGCACTAAAATCAATGCCTATATCGACTTCTTTAGAAGCAAAATAACTGGCTAACTGGTCAGGTGGGATTTTCCTAAAAAAATGTTTATGCGAGTAAGGGGTAGCCAATTGAAATCTCCAAAATAGCCATAAGAAAGAAGCTAATGCTATTATGACTTATGTTATCGGAAGTTATAGGAATGTACTATCAGGTAACCATTTCTTGATTTTGATTTAATATTGGACATTGTTCTATTTTAAATGCGGTATAGACACGCTGCTCACTATGAAGGCTACGGTTTATGCCTTCCGTTCCTATTGGCTCAATTCCCATTATATTAAGCGTGTTCAATAAATCATCAACGACCTCTTTTCGACGCAACACAAAAGTGGATGCAAAACAACGCCAAAACCTCCATCCTGCCCTTTCTAAAATACGTTGACGGCGCATATCATGATCCCAACGATCAGACCCATGATACCGATCCCCATCGCATTCGATAGCCAAACGATTATCTTGATGGCCTTCAACGACCATATCAATTCGGAATTCGTGTGAGCCGTTTGCCTTGCCTCCAAACTTAACTTGGGGTATGACTCGAAAGCCACGCTCTGTAAGTAAATCATACATTTCTCTTTCAAAATCGGATTCACATTGCTGTCTAAGATTTTCAACACGAATTTCATCATTTGCGAATGGCGCATAAAAATGGGCTATAAGACCTCGCCTTAATGTATCCGCCTGACTTAAATCGTCTATTGCAATGCTTCGAACTAGATACATACGGTCTCTGGCCCTGGAAGCTGCAACATTAAATCGTTGAACAAAAGTATCTCGCGATAAAGCACTAGCATTTCCTTTGGAAACCACCATCGATAAAAACATGATGTCCCTCTCTTTACCTTGAAAAGTGCGTGCATCACCGCAAGTAATTTTATGCCTATCAATAATATCGGGAGATAGACCTATCGGAATTCCCTCATCATCAAGATCATCGGAATTAAGCATTTCCCAAATTTTAAGCGCCTGTTTTTCGCCTAAAAGAGAAACAACACCAATTGAGCGTGTCGCCATTTTTGGGTCTTGAACGATCGCTTTGATTTCATTGAAAATATATAATACCTCTCCCTGATTAATATCCTCATTTTTTAAACGGAAGCCATCTTCGACTATGACATCTATCAAGGGTGGGTCTAACCGTTCTGATGCTTTCGGAATTCTTAACGGTTTTAGCTCGTGTTTGTAAACTTCACGTTTGGAATATTCAATGATGGGTGCAACACACCTAAAATGCTCTTTCAACATCGTTGCGGAATCGGCAAACACTACTTTAAATAAGTCGTAGATAGATCGTTCAGGTGTCATCTGATCGCGGTATAAAGGGAATTGGTCGCCCAAATAGCGATTAACCAAGTTTTGAATGGCTTGTGTATCAATAAATGAGCCATCGGGCGAAACCTGTTTATCATCCCCGACCACCAAAATTTTTTTAGCGCGAAATATCGCAGGTAATGCTGACAAATCAGATTGCGATGCTTCGTCAATAATGACAAGATCGAAGCAACCAAAATCGGGAGGCAATGATTCGGAGACACGATGATGAGGCATGATCCAACAAGGAATTGCAGAATTTGCCATTGTTGCCGCATTACGAGCTTGTCTTTGGAACATAGGCACTCTTTTCCCTTTGCCTTTTCCTATTTTCATTATTGCTGCTAAATAAGCCTGTAGTGCAGCTTTGACGCTAGGGGTCGCATTTTCTGCCAGTTTTAGCCATGTTCTTTCTGAAACTGCATCTTGATAATAGCGCGCCAAATCTTTTTCGATTATGGCCCGTTGATTAATAAGTCGCTTTAATTCCGCACGACCATCTATGCCTTCTAAGTAATTAGCGAGACGATTTATACGCCATAATTTTCGCCAGTTATCAGGAAGCAAAGTGTCTACTGAAGATTCGATGGCTTCAGTTTTTAGTTGATTTGCCCATTTGGGTGCGCCTGATTCGATAATGAGTTGGCTGATTGCCTCGACATTTTCTAAATGTTGACTTAATTCCTGAATCCGCCTTAATTCCTCCATTAATGCTGCCCAGCACGCATGTAAACTAGCATCACTAACTGAAGGATTGCCAAGCGTTTGTTCTATAAATTTATTTAATTCATCGGTTATACGACCCGAACAACCAGAAAGTATTTTTTCAAATCGCTCTTTTATAGCCCAAGTATCAGCTAGCCTGTGTTTAGTTAAATGATGATGAAATGTTTTTTGCAATTCGTTCAAAGCTTCGTCGTTTAAATCTGATGAGTTAATTTCAGGCCATGAAGAACACACCGATAGTACATCCTCAACAATTCTTCGCTCAAATGATACTGCTTCGTTCATTTTCTGATACAGATTAAAGTATTCCATCACTATCGTAATCTGTACGGGTTCAACAGCGATAATAGGCAATTGAAGCTCACCTGCTAGACCATTCCAACGTGCTAATAAATTACGAACGGAACGTCGATGAATTGCAAAGGCTAGAATATGTTGCCAATCGTTACGGCTAGCAGGTGCTGACCCACAAATTCGTATGGCTTTAATTATCTGTTTTTCATGTGTTTTACCAAAAAAATAGTTAATTCCGAAAGGTTTTTTCCCCTCCGTGTAACGGCGAATAGCAGCAATCAAGTTTTCATTTAAATCATCAAAGTCACCGCTTGGCTCTATTGGCTTCGCTAAAAATTGGGTTCGCTCTGCATAAATCGTTTCGCATTCCACCGAAAGTGAGTTGAATAATTGTAAGATGTCATAATGACTATTCGAACGCAGACGAATAAGCATTGATTCAGTCCAATCTAAATTTGCATTTCTAATCAACTGTCGATGCCGTTTTAGATTTGAAATTTGCTCATACAAAAATTGCACTACTTCAAATATAGCTTTGGATGAATTATTCAAAGGTGGGACAGTACCTAATTCTATTTCATTCTGTAGCTCCGAATATCTTGATAAATCTTGATGGGCTTGTAGTAATTCGCGAGAATCGGGAAAAGCCGAAATCATCGGTAATTTGTAATTTAGGTAATCTATGTCTTGTCCCAATATTCTTCTTGATTCACGTAGCTTTATGACATCGCCATCTGTGAATTTCGGCTGAAATTCCAAGCCGATAGAAATTACATCTTCTAACCTCGCTACTGATTCTTGAGAATTTGCAACCTCAATTGCCGCATCACGAGGCTCTATCTGTTCTCCATCCAAATTAATATGGCGCAGGTTTTTTATAGCCCAATCGTTGATTTGGTTGTCAGTTTTGGCAAGGTTAGCGTGGCATCCATTAATAGTGCTTTCAATTTGCGCTATTTGGGAGGAAAGTGCTTGCTTATTGATTCCTTGCACCTCCGAGGCAATCTTTGAAATTGAATGTTCAAATTGTTTCATTCCGTCTTGTTCGTTTGACAATAGGCTGATTGCTAATGGTCGAATCCTTTCTGGAAGCTTCTCCCTCAAGACATTTAACGCAGGCTCTTTCATTGAAGTTACTAATACCCGTTTCCCGAGAGCCAAATAATGACAAATGATATTTGCAATCGTATGGGTTTTCCCAGTTCCCGGCGGCCCTGTACTACGACACCATCATACACTTGGAGTTTTTGAACTATTTGTACTTGCTCATCGTTAAATGCGTCTGGAAAATACAATTCTTGCACGGTAGAACTTTTTGAATTGTCACTACCATGAATCATCGATAGGCCACGAAATGTGGGTAGTAAAATTTCTTGATTTACATTTGAAGGATTGGTTACCAAAGCCAGAACCGCATTTGGAAGCGACGCCAGATTTTCGATTTGTTGCTTGAATCGTTCTAAATCCTGTATGAATAAACTAGCACTTCGTGGCCTCGCAAATAATACCCAAGTATCGGTGATTTTGAGTTTTTCATCTGGGATCGGGAGTGTTCTATCATCAGCCGTTATTTGATCAGGCCAGAAGACACCTGTTGAAAGATGAGTAGATGCTGACCTCAGTAATGGCTCGAATGTGCTGCGTTCGAGCGGTGAAAATTCTGTCGTTGTATTTTTAAAAAATTCTTTAGAAAATTTTTCTAGCCCGCTTATCTCATGATTACAGGAAAACTTCTGTTAGAAAGTTGCCGAAGATAGAATTGAGTATGTATTGTTCCTAAATTGAGGCTATAGGTCTGTAATGAATGGCATTTGCCTTTTTTCAGGCACAGCTTCCCCTTACCCCATTCTTTAACGTGCCGGGAACAGCACACTTTAGGATTATTCAGGGCATAGTTTTTGGCAGACCGATAGAAATAACACTTGATAAGGATAACTGCTGCTAAGCAATAGTTTCACCCGCCGGGTGTTCCGGATCACCACCGCTCCGACCTTAAAGAGTTTCAGCCGAATTGTGCCGCAAGTGGCGTGTGCCAGTTCGGTATTGCGTAGGGCTACCCTGCGAATGGCCGCCATTAACGTATAAGCGAGCGTCGATAGCAACAAGCGAAATTGATTCGGCCACCACAGGCTGCAACTGGTGCGGTCGGCAAACAAATCCAACTGTTGTTCTTTGATCCGGTTTTCCATCTCGCCCCGGGCGCAATACACTTTTTCGTAAAGGTGTTGCGGGTCACCCGTTAAATTGGTCACCACATAGCGTGGATTGCTGCCTTGGCTCATGTGTTCGGCTTTGAGGATCACCCGGCGTTGGCGCTTCCATGATCCTGCTTGGTAGTGTAGTTCGGTAAACAGGCGTTGCGTTTGTTGCTGGGCTTCAAATTGACTTTTGGCCTGATCTGCCCAGGGCTGGCTTAACCGGTTGATGCGTGGGTTTTTGGCCAAGCCAACAATATAGTTGACACCGTTGCGCTCGCACCAGCCCAGCATTTTATGCCGGCAAAAGCCGCTGTCCCCGCGTAAGGTAATCGAAACGTCTGGCCAAGCACAGCGTAAGCGTTTAACGAGCAGAGCCAAGATCGCCCAGCTGTGTTTGGCACCGTCAATGTTGCTGGGACGCAGATAACTGACCAGGCACTGGTCGCCACAAAAGACATAGAGCGGCAGGAAACAATAACGCCGGTAGTAACCATGAAAAAACCGGCCTTCCTGCTGACCGTGCACCGGATCGTCGGTGGCGTCAAAGTCCAGGATTAATGATGCCGGCGGTGCCTCAAAAGACGCGATAAACTGTTCCACCATCTGTTCATGAATCCGCCACATGAGCGCCCGATCCGCCTGTTGTTCAAACCGGCATAAAGTGGAACGGCTACCCAGGACCTGATCTTTTTCGACCGCGGTCTGGAAGGCAATGTCGTTGCGCAGGGTATCGTGGTCATTTAAGTCTTCGTAACCGCACGCCAACCCATAAACCCGTTGCCGCAGCAAATCAACCACCTGATGCCGGATCTTGTCCGGATCCCTGGGGTCGGTGATCTGGGCAGCAACCTGCTCGGTTAGTTTTAAACGCTGGTCAATGCTCCTCAACAGCAGCACACCGCCGTCACTGGTGATAGCTCCGCCACTGAATTGAGCTTCAATTTCTCGACGTTTTAAGGCTGGAAATTCTATTTTGGTTGCGGTACAGTTTGTCATGGGCAAGTCCTTGTTCAAATTCAATGTAAGCAACTGAATTTTATCGAACTCTATAGGACTTGTCCGCCTTTTTTATGTGATATTCAGGCTAGTGCTGTTACACCTGGATTGTCCGTGGAGGAGAAGAAATCCAATTCCAGTTTAGGCTCAACATCGCGAGGTCGAATTTCAATCGCCATAGTTGTTTCGTTAAGTGACAATTCAACCTGTTGAGTTAATAGCGGATAACTCAACCGTGAGTCAGGCATTTTCCAGACAGCTAATCCTACACCCCATATCAATTCGATAGCATTATCAACAATTGCACCTTCCAGTTGTTGTTTCATGGTGAATAATTTTGCGTAGAGTGAAATTGTCTGACGACGACGATTTTCCTCAATCGACCAGGGTTTCCAAGTATTATCAATGTAAGCCTTTAACTCGTCTTCGACTGTTAATTTTTGTTCGTATTCCTCAAGGGAAATCAGTTGATCTGGCTCAAAATCAAAAACATCTACTTGGCTTTCTATTGCACCAATATCTAACAATGCTTTAGCTGATATATGTGTCCGAAGTTCCGGCTGTTTGATGGGATTATTTGTTAAATCAAGCCAAACTTGTAACAGATTACTGTTAGGATGAGGTGACGGTGATTCTTGTAATCGTTCAATTACCAACCACGTATCCTTACTTTCATCAGTACCATTGAAAACTAAGCCAGGAAGATTGGCAATTTCTCGCTCGTATTCATAGAAGGAGTACACGGAAGCGTAACGCTAGTGGAGCGGTGTACGACGACCCCCGCATAGCCGTAGCGGCCGGGCGTGTTGACGGAGTTGGAGCGCAAGCGGAAGCGTAGTCAACATGCAAGGCCATCCGACACGGCGTAAAGTCATTTGGGCAGTCGTGATGCACAGCGTACCGAAGGGGAGTTGTGCATCGTGACGAACCGAGGACGAATGCGGGCAGCCGAAGGCATTAATCGCCACGTGATTTTTCGCCGCTAAAATCGGATGGATTCCATTTTAGCTTTCGCGAAAAATAGTGGCGCGCTAAAAATATATTGTGTTGTTTGACATCTGTTACCAACTTTGACCGTAAACGTGCTGTTTCTTTGGCGAATTCTATTAATGAACTTAGTCGTTCTTGTTCGAGAGTCATCTTATCGTTTCCTTTGAACTTACGAGTTGAATGATGCGTTGAAAGCTTCAATAATTGAAGTACGTAAGTGGTTGTCGCCTAAGTATTTTTCAATTTCTCAATTGATAAAATCATACAGTATCACGGATTATGTGAAAGATATTAGTTCAATATTTTATCTATCTGCTGGACTCAGTTAGACATTGACCGATTTTAATCATTATATAGGTGAAGTTACTCAAAGAGTACCTCTGCGCTAACCTCTAAATTTGTTTAAATAGATAAAAAAGGCTGAAAGGATTTTTTAGCGTGTGTAAGGTTAATTGGCAATAGCAACGGGCAAGCACTCCCATCTAGTCGTATAAGCTGGCGATTTCAACTGTTGCCGCATTTGCCACCTTGCGCTTAAGCCTTGGCTGGCATAGCGGATGGAATGCCTGCCGTGGGCATGGTTGATGGCATCCAGCACCGTCATCAGGCGTTCGGATTTTGGGTTTTGGCCTGCATCGTCGTCAAATAAGCTTAATTGCCGTAAGCCGTTGGGCATCAAGTCGGGCAGCATCACCCCCGCCCGTTGGTATTCATAACCCGGCCTGAATATTCGCTCCAATCCGGCTAGGGCATAACGGATTAATACGCTGGTATCTTGGGTGGGCTGGTCTAGGCTTATTGTGATGGCGTTGTTATAAGACGGCTTGTCGAGCGCAAACGGGCTGGTGTGGATGAACACGCACAAGGTTTGGGTGCAGAGGTTTTGTGCGCGTAGCTTTTCCGCGCTGCGGGTGGCGAACACCGACACCGCCGCCCGTAATTCCGGCAAAGAGCTTAAGCGAGTGCCGAAACTGCGGGAAGTCAGGATTTGTTTACGCTTAGGCGCGATCATTTCCAGCGGAATACAAGGGATTTCGTTTAACTCCCGCACAATCCGTTCCACCACCACACCAAACTGCTTGCGGATCAACTGGGGGTTGGCTTGTTTCAGTGCCAGGACGTTATCAACCCTAATCAGGTTTAAGCGTTTACCCAAGCCGGATGAAATGCCCCACAGCTCCTTAACTGGAAGGGTTGCCAGTAGCTTATCCGGTTCGGCAAGGGTATTCCAAACCAACACCGAGCCGTTACCAGCAATACTTTTCTTTGCCAACTTGTTCGCCAGCTTTGCCAGTGTCTTCGTTGGGGCAATGCCGATGGATACCGGAATCCCTGTACCTTGCTTGACGGTCTTGGCTATTGTGTTGCCGTAAGCGGTCAAGTCTAGCGAGAAGCCGGATAAATCCAGGAAGCTTTCATCTATCGAATAGACTTCCATAGTCGGGGTAAACCTGCCCAATACTTGCATCACACGGCGGGACATATCGCCATACAGCGCATAGTTTGAGGAAAGGATTTGTATATTGTGTTTTTTGATTAAATCAGGAATCTTGAAATAAGGCGTACCCATCGCCACGCCTAGCTTTTTGATTTCTTCGCTTCTCGCAATAATACAGCCGTCATTGTTGCTTAGGATACCCACGGGCTTGCCTTCCAGGGCTGGCTGGAACACGCGCTCACAGCTTACGTAGAAGTTATTGCAATCGACCAAGGCGATCATAGTTGATTATTGGATATTGCTAATCCGGTGGATGGCATGGACAACCACACCCCAGACATGCAGTTCCGAGCCTTCCTTGATGGGTATTGGCTGATAATCTGGGTTTGCAGGCAGTAGCCAGGGCTGGCCATGTTTGATTGATAGCCGTTTCACTGTTAGCTCACCCGCTACCGCTGCAATCACTATATCGTTATCCTTGGGTGTAAGGGAGCGGTCAACGATCAACAGGTCTTTGTCGAATATCCCAGCTTGCTGCATGGAATCGCCTTTTGTCCGAACAAAGAAGGTTTCTGAGGGATGGGCGATCAGGTATTCGTTGAGGTCAAGCTCGGCTTCCAAATGGTCATCGGCGGGGGATGCAAAGCCAGCGGCAACGCTGGAACTGAACAAGGGCAACTTAAGCGGGGCATTAAATAAAGGGATGATGTAATGTGACATAATACAGTCCAACAAGGTACGATAATGGCCATACTATAACCTATTATGTTTTGTATTTGTTCTTGTTATTTTCCCCCTTATCCAAAGCCGATGATTTAACAAAACTTTATGTGTGGACGATTTGCTTTGTATTCCGATCCGATAGTGTTGGCTAAGAAGTTTCAGGCGGAGAATGTGCCGGAATTGTTGCCTAGCTATAATCTTGCGCCTTCACAAGCAATACCCGTTATCAGACAAGAGAAAGGCTGCCGGACTTTTGCAATGGCGCGGTGGGGGTTAATTCCATCTTGGGCAAAAGACATTAAGATCAGCTACAGTACTATCAATGCAAGGGCTGAAACGGTTGCCGAAAAACCCGTGTTCCGGTCTGCATTCCAGCGCCGCCGCTGTTTGATTCCCGCTGATGGTTTTTTTGAGTGGCAGGAAATTGCCAATAGTAAAATCAAGCAACCTTGGTATATCAGCCTGAAAAGCCAAGAACCGATGGCTTTGGCCGGATTGTGGGAATACTGGCAGGGTAAGGATGGTAGCGAAATTGAATCTTGTACCATTATCGTTACATCCTGTAATGAACTCATGCAACCCATCCATGACCGGATGCCCGTGATCCTGTCGCCGGAAACCTGGGATACTTGGCTGGATACCGCCAACACCAACAAACAAGGCTTACAGACCTTGTTAACCCAATACCCAGACGAAGAGATGACCGCATGGCCTGTGAGTACGGTGGTGAATAGTCCGAGGCATAATGGCGGGGAATGTATTAGCCGTATTGTGCAAAATGCCATCTGATTGTCCCAGAAAATACTCACATATTGCGTATTCTTTTGCTCGTTCATTTAACTACACACCAGTTATGATCGGCAGCAATGAAACGAAAGCAGGCGTTCAGAATCAGAGAATTTTTCAAAAATTGAAAGGGGATAACCGACCCATACCTGCCAATGACACAATCAAGGTTATTTCTTATAAGCTGACGTTAAGGGTCGAATTTTAAGTAAAGCGAAGCCTATAAACCTTCAATGAAAGAATATAAAATTCTTGGTAACCAACCTGAATCTGCCCAAAAATTGGCTGTATATAATGTAAAAAAGTCGTAATTTGAAATATTATTCAACTGAAGCAAACCCGATATAATACCTGATTTATTTAGGAAATCTTTTTCAAAATATAACCACATTAGGTAATTTCATTCCCATTTACATCATGGCAACTACCAAATTCAATAACAGGCTAGTACTCAGCGTTTTGGCTTTGTTTGCCGCAACCGCATCAGCCCTCGTATTGTTCATTAAGATGGCTGATGAAGTTGTCGAAGGCGATACAAGAAAAATTGACCTATTGATACTTATGTGGCTTCGCGTTACAGGAAATCCTAATGATCCAGTTGGTCCGTTTTGGCTTGAAGACTTTGCGCGCGATATTACGTCGCTTGGAAGCCCTGCGGTTCTAGGACTTTATGTGGCTATAGCAACGACTTTTCTATTGCTCACAGGACAGCGATTTTTTGCACTTTTTACAATAGTATCTACTGTTTTAGGAGCATTTATAGTCACCATTATGAAAGAATTATTCGGTCGAACTCGACCTAATTTTAGGCCAGATGGAATTATTGTTTATTCAGAAAGTTTTCCCAGTGGTCACGCGATGATTTCTGCTGTAGTTTACTTAACCCTCGGTGCGCTTATTTCTCGTTTAGTCAATGGTGTTGCTTTAAAACTTTATGTTATGGCCGTCGCTTTAATTTTAACTGGATTAGTCGGCTTGAGCAGGGTATATCTTGGCGCTCATTGGCCAAGTGATGTTCTGGCCGGGTGGGCGGTTGGGGCTGCATGGGCACTTGGTGGTGGTGCTATTGCTCAATTAATTCGATTTGGTAATGTTGTAGAGCAATGAAAGGCCAACCTTTCAGTAGACGGCTTATGTTCGCCCTACAAGGTATTTGCCTGGCATTTCGCCGTGAACACAGTTTTCGTATGCATGTGCTAGCGTGCACTAGCGTCTTTGCTGTACTTTTTATAACCCACCCACCAACACTTTGGTGGGCATTAGGCGCATTGGCAATCGGTATGGTTTTGGTAGCGGAGTTATTTAATGCCGCGCTCGAAACGCTCACTGACCACCTGCACCCCGAACAGCATCCTGAGATTGGCGCTGCGAAGGATATTGCCGCAGGTGCTGTGCTTGTTGCAGCTATGTCAGCCGCATTAGTCGCTGTGGTTTTTTTGTTACGTTAGTATTATTCAGGCCATCCTTACTTGAAGGGCAATTGAGTCCAATAACTTGTGATGGTTTCCGTAGGCCAATTGTTAAATTTTTAACGTAAAAGCCAATACCTGATTCACGATCTTCCCTTATTAATCTCAACTCGTATACTCGGTGTAAGATCGGAAACCCGCAACAACAGACAGCATCAAAAAGATAATCCCACTAATCTTGTGTAAAAGTGTTAAAGGGACTTTTTGTAAAACCGTACGGCCAGCTAACACGCCTAGCGCTGATGTCAAGGCTAACGCTGCGGTTGAGCCTAACCAAACTGCAATAGGTGATGCGGTACTGCTTAAAGCGACAACAGCCAACTGAGTTTTGTCCCCAAACTCAGCCATGGTAATTAATAGGAAAGTGGTAAAAAAAATGCCTTGGCCACTTTTCTCTTTAACTTCTTCGTCGTCGTCACTTTCCTCAATACGTAAAGAATGAACGCCAAATGCGGCAAATAGAACAGCAACAATCAATGCGACTACATATTCTGGAAGCCAATTGGCAATTGCCACTCCAAACACAACTGCTAAAGTATTTAATAACGCAAAAGCGGCAATAGCTCCCAACATTATCGGCATAGCTCGATGCCGGGATGCCAGTGTCATACAAACAAGCTGGCTTTTATCCCCTATTTCTGCGGCTGCAATCAAGGCAAAACTTGTCACTCCTGTTGCGGAAATTTCGGCAAGGTTACCTTCCGTAAGCAATGATGAAAAATTGTTTATAAGGCCGTAGAAAAATTCTGGAACGTTGACAGTTTTTAGTGTTGTAAAAAATTCCAGTAAAACGGTTTGAATCTGATCCATTTTGCTTCCTTATATAGATTTGAGTGTGGCTAAGCTCGATTGAACTTTTTTTAAGTTGGCCAACTTATTGGGTTTGATAGTGTAATTGCCTCGTGATGCCAATGTGTATAAATAGATATAATTATCCGGATGGCCATTGACAAGAATAAATATTACGCTGAAAATCAAAGCGATTTTGACACAGATGCATGTGAAGCCGGACATTAGCGGTGCACGTAATAGATTATTTTCATATGTATCTGTACTCTTAGCAAGCTGATAGAGAAGCCTAAATATCTAAAATTAGCTCTTTGTATTTAAAGCCGTTCCATTTTCACAAATTTATAGGAAGTAGCCATGCCAAGCTGGAGAATTACGATTTCCAATACAAAAGGCCAAACAACAAGTATCGACCTTATAGACACACTTGGTCCTTTAAACGAATGGCAATCCGTTGACCCTGATGCTCTCCAACCCAACAATGGCCATTTTATTAACCAATTGAGCCGAATCATCCCTTCACATCAACCCTCATGGTTCCTGAATGATTTGGATATTGACGGGATAAACGTCGGGGCAACAGGGTCGGGTGAAATATTGAAGAATGACGGTTGGTTTCCTGAAGATGAATTCAAGTGGGAAGTTATTTCTGAACTCTGAAATAGACAACCCATTGGCGAAACCTCTACCAGATAAAGATAGTTAATCCATGTTCGTTCCACTTCCGTGATTACCGAATTTGGCCATTAGTAAAATCTGAATCAGTCCTAACTGCCCTCTTATAGAAACTACCAACAATTAGGGTTTGCAATCAGGTTCTGTTCTTTACCAGATATGACAAGATACCCATTATGCCTTTTCTTGATTCCTCCAAAACCAGAATAGACGACGCCACACCAACGACGAGTACCCAATCGACCATTGTCAAACTGGTCGTACGGAAGATAACCTGTGCAGGTGGCCAATGCACCGCAACCACTTGTAAGCAAACCACTCCCATTACTGATACCCAGAGCAAGCGGTTATGAAAGAACCGTTTGTTGAACGTGGTGCCGTTTTCAGCGCGGGCATTGAATATGTTAAAAAACTGGAACATCACGAAGACGGTAAAAGCTAAGGTTAAGGCGTGTTCCTCCGAACCCGTCAATAAACCATAGCGCATCAGCCCCAACGTCCCGACTGTCATGGTAATCCCAAACAGTAAAATCTTGCCAGTCCGCTTCAATGTTAGGATCCGGTCAGAAGCATTACGGGGTTGTTCACGCATTACACCGGGCCGTGGTGGATCAAGCGATAATGCAACCGCAGGTGGCCCATCCATGATCAACGCAACCCATAGGATTTGGATCGGCGTAAACGGCTCCGGCAACCCCAGGACGGCCAAAAAAGACGACCATCACGGCTCCCATTGTAGTCGAAAGCTGAAACCGGATAAATTTTAGGATATTCTCGTATAACGTCCTCCCTTCCTGGACTGCGCCTACAATGGTGGCAAAATTATCGTCCGTCAACACCATCACCGCAGCCTCTTTGGCAACTTCAGTGCCTCCCTGACCCATCGCGATGCCTATGTCAGCTTGTTTGAGCGCCGGTGCATCGTTGACGCCATCGCCGGTCATGGCCACGACATGGCCTTTTTCCTTGAGTGCCTGGACGATCTTAACTTTCTGCTCGGGCACAACCCGGGCAAAAATGTCTACCTCCGTGATAACGTCAGCGAGTTGATGGGCATCCATGCGGTCAAGTTCGACACCAGTCACCACGGTGTCATGGAGCCCTAACTCACGGGCAATCACGGAAGCCGTTTCTTTATGGTCGCCAGTAATCATCTTGACCATAATCCCTGCTTCTTGGCATAGGGCAATGGCGGCCTTCGCCTCAGGGCGTGGAGGGTCCATGAGCCCGATTAAGCCCATGAAGGTCAAGTTGAGCAGATAAGTAAATGGATTTTCATTGACTTGGAATTCGTTGCTTTCAAGGTCGCGCTGCGCCACCAAAAGGCCACGGAGGCCACGCTTAGCGAGCTTCTCGAATTCCTGGATAATGTCGTGCCTTTGCTGCACAGTAAGTGGCGTAACCCCTTCAGCCCCCCAAAAGTGGGAACACCGTTCCAATAAGACATCAGGCGCCCCTTTTACGAATAGGCGTACAGATGCTTGTTCGCTATGGAATGTCGCCATGAACTTGTTTGATGAATCAAACGGTATTTCAACGATGCGTGGCAATTTTTCTTCGAAATCTGACGGTTTAACGCCACCTTTAGCTGCCAAAACCAAAAGCGCGCCTTCCATGGGGTCACCAATCACTTGGTCATCGCTTACACGGCTGTCATTGCAGAGGGCAATGGCGTGTAAAAGAGGGGCAAGGTCAGGGTTTGTATCGCCCCCAATTTCAGAGTGGATTGACCCGGCACTACTGTATCCCTCTCCCGAAACCACAAAGTGTTGCTCTTCAAAATAGATTGCCCGTGCGGTCATTTGGTTCATCGTGAGCGTACCCGTCTTGTCAGAACAGATGACGGTCGTGCATCCCAACGTTTCTACGCTGGACAAGCGCTTGACGATGGCACGGTTTTTAGCCATCCGGTGCATGCCCAATGCTAGGGTCACCGTCACAACGGTGGGTAGCCCTTCGGGCATGGAGGCAACCGTTAAGGCAATGGAATCCAATATAATGCTGGTTAAAGGTTCTCCCCGAAACCATTTAAGCAAAGACAACGATCCAACTAGTATTCCGGCAATGACTGTTAAGCGCTTCCCCAAACCATCGAGTTGAAGCTGTAAGGGTGAAGGGCTGTCGGGCATTGCCCCCAAGAGCTTGGAAAGACGACCCATTTCGGTTGACATCCCGGTATCGACGACAATCATTTCGGCACGACCACGCGTCACCATGGTATTCATATAGGCCATATTAAGCCGTTCCGCCAAGGGCGTTTCAACGGGTAACGATTCGGAAACTTCTTTGGTGGCTGGTTGGGATTCGCCGGTAAGCGTCGATTCGTTGATCTCCAGGCTGTGTGCGACAAAGAGCCTGCCATCCGCAGGTAAACGGTCACCGGCTTCCAGAAGCACGATATCGCCTGGCACTAATTGCTCAGCAGGAATCTCCATGGCTTTGCCATCTCGGCGGACACGGGCTTTGGAAGCCAACATATTTTTGAGCGCTTTCAGGCTTTGTTCTGCGCGATATTCTTGGTAGAACCCCAGTGAGGCGTTGAGGATCACTACACACAAGATCACTGCCGCATCTTTAATGTTGCCAATACTGGCCGCCAATCCAGCGCCGATGATTAGCACCAAAATCAGCAGGCTTTTGAATTGCCCAAAGAACAATAACCACGGGGATCGCGAAGCGGCTTCTAACAGCCGGTTCAACCCAATGGTTTTTAACTGATCAGCCGCTTGTTGGTTCGTCAAGCCCAAGTTCGGCTCAACCCTTAATTGCTTTGCGACGGTATGTGGGGAAAGGTAATGCCAGTTTGCATTTACTTTAGGATTACTCATCTAAAATTTAAACGCTTGAAGCCTATAAATATCAACATCAATATTATCTTGTGACTTGCGAAATATGTATCTAACCAAATATTTCTCACTAAATAAATAGTTATACAGGGCGACGTATTAATTCACAACCTGGTATTCCTGATTGTCAGTAATAATTACGTGTATTGCGGAATACATATAGAAGCGTATGGTCGGGGATATCAGGCCAAATGGTCTAAAGCATACTTAGAACCTAAATATTGGATGCCTTATCATAGGATAGAAATTCCGAATGATTAATTCAACCCTCTCCTAACGCTTTGGAGAGGGTTCTTTGATCCAACAATAAAAGGTTAATAAGAAGCGAATTGAAATTTAGGCATTATGGAATACTAATACTGGCTTCACAATTGGTTGCCGTATCCGTCCCTGTTCCACCGTTGCAGCTATCGGTTCCAGCCCCACCGTCAAGGTTATCGTTGCCACTTTCACCGCTCAGTGCATCGTTGCCTTCACCACCGCAAATGATATCGTTATCATTGCCGCCGCTGATAGTGTCGCTTCCGCCTAGGCCATGGATAATGTCACGGCCTTTCGTGCCTCTGATAATATCAGGGCCTGGAGTGCCAACGATGGTCGGCTTTACCCCTTTACAGAGCAATGTTTGGACTGCGACGGCCTGGGTTGCAGTGTTATTGGTTACAAGTTGGTCGGGTTGGTCGCTGCTTACGTTGACGGTATTCGTTAACGTTCCAATCTTGTTAGTAATACCGTTCATAGTGATTGTAACGCTGCCACCGTTCGCGAGGTTACCAAGGTTGCAAGTAATTGTACCGCCGGTGAGTACTCCGCAACTTCCTTGAGTAGTGCTTACTGTAATTGAAGCCAACCCTGAAACAGGCAAGGTGTCGATAACTTTTACACCTGTTGCATCGGCAGGGCCGTTGTTTATTACGTTGATGTTCCACGCGATGGCATCGCGCATCACAACCGGGTTAGGGGAAGCGTTTTCAGAGATTGCCAAATCCGTCGTAACTGCGACTTCGTAAGCTCCAATATCGCAACCTGCTCCTTGTGGACGGGCTACACCGCGTTGATCAATGGAAGGACAGTTTGTTACTGACGCTGTGTCAATAGCCGGACTGCTGGCAAGAAGCGCCAATGTGTGGGTCGAGCCACCATTGTTAGCCAAAGTGGTATTGACTATCGTGTTGACATCAATGCCCACAATATTACCGTTCACCCCGTTTTGTAAGCCACTGAGAATTCCTGCCGAACTACCGATCAAGTTGTAACTGCCGCCAGATACATAACCATTGATGTCAGATGGAGAAGTCAAATCCGGCAGATTGGCGCGTTTTATAATGTTGTTATTCCCAGCAATAATGCTGTTTTCCAGGCTAAAAAAATCTGGTTGTAGATTTGCGCCGCTTAGCTTTGAATTTGAAATGCCGCCGCCTTCGTTTATGCTCAAAGTACAAATGGAACCTGCGGGACAGGCCGGGGTTACTGCGCTATTGCCGACAACCGTTAGATGGGAGCCCCAAATTTTACCTCGACCATTTAATATGGCACCGCCAAATGATGCGCCATTGTTTGAAAAAGTGCTATTCGTAATGACAAGATTGCCATTGGGGACAGCTGAGGCAGTGTCACCGTAATTGGCAATGCCGCCCCCGTTACCGGTCGATGTGTTGCCTGAAAAAGTGCAGCTGTCGATAGTCAGGTTGCCGAACTGGTTATAGATACCGCCACCACCTCCGATCCCTGAACCACCAAAGCCACCCCCACTGGCGAGGCCATTCGCTACCGTAAGATTCTTCATGGTGAGGTTGGCGCCTGGATTTATTTGAATCACCCGCACAGCATTGTTGCCATTTAAAATGACATTTTGGCCAACACCGTCAATAGTTAGGCCAGCGACATCGTTGACGGGCAAGGTACCACCTAACAGTACATTCCCGCTAGTGCTAAAGAAAATCGTATCGAAACCTACACCTGAGGCGCAATCCCCGCCCGTGCTGTCGCTGTTAGTATTGGCATTAGTGATCGCTTCTCGCAAGGTACATTGGCCATCCCCCAGAGCTATGACATCAGTCAGAATACTGACGGTGAGATTGTTGGCTGATAGGGGTGAGGCACCCAGGGCGCATAAAACAGTAAGAGCCGAAGAATTTAGGGATAGCCTAGGCTTCCAACTGGCATTTTTGAACGAATTCATAGTAATTACTCCTGAGTATATTTTGTTATTTTTGGAACCACGTTGCTAAAACTGTTCAGCCCTCAACTTCTATTCAGAATTTATCTTGTCAGTTTTAGCTAACAGTTAGCACCTTGTGTGGTGCATTAGCTTAAACGCCAGCTTAAGCTGATATTCCGAATACGAAATCAGACCACAGTTACCCGAAGGTTAACCCTATAAGCCAATAAAAATTCATTACCTACTTGAGGTTTTGTTTTAACAAAATTAGCCTAACCCTGACAATTGAATTGTTAACTGCTTTTAGCATGTTTGTAACCATATACCTTTAACAAAAGGAAAATAGCTTTTTTCAACTTTGGATTTACTCAAGCCGTTTAGCTTCTTAAGAAAAAGGTAAAATGCTAACAACTATGATCTAAGTGTTTGTTGACTTAGATCAAGGCACTTTGAACTATATTTATGGGTTTCCATATTCAGCAAGTATCTGTAGCCGATGCTTCATTTCACTTGTTAGTATAAAATCGATTACGATCATGCTTAATTTTTTAAAATATATTTTCGGAAACTAACTACCCATTCAATCATGGCGAATTCTAATAGAGGCAGTTTGGTTTTTTACTGCCAAAGCCTTGTAGGTATTGGCCATTTAACGGCTAGCCTACAAGTTATCCGTTTACTACTCCAACATTCCGATGTTGATCTGATCTATGGTGGACATAAGATCGACATAAATCTTGACCACCCTGGATTTCGTTATATTTCATTGCCCACAATCCTGATCGATGAAAAATCAGGCCATCTTTACGATCCAGATGGCCAAAATTTAATCGAACAACTCTGGCTGCTTCGCTCCAAAAAAATAACAACTTTTTTACATTCAAATTATGATGCAGTCATCGTAGAATTTTTCCCTTTTGGCCGCCGGAAGTTCAAAAAAGAAATACATTGGCTATTCCAACAACTACGTGAACAAAACAGCAATATCCCGATCTTCTCATTCGTCCGTGAGGTTTTGATACCCGAACCCGTTGAGGCAGAACAACGCATTGTGGATTCTATCAATAATTTCTTTCATACCGTGTTTATTCGTGGCGACCCAAATGTCATTAGGTTTGAAGAAACCTTTTCTTTAACTGAGCAAATCGCAGATAAAATTTTTTACTTAGGTTATCTAGGTGCAACGCTTCCAAAAATTCTTCCTCCCAGGACAAACCAGATCCTGGTTAGCCAGGGCGGAGGCAATGTTGGCAAACAATTATTGGTTGCTGCCATTCGAACAGCTTGTTTATTGCCCGACCATACCTTTATGGTTGCCACCGGCTCAGGAGCTTCGGCCTCAGATGTAAGCTATTTACAATCTTTTATACAGTCACCAAATGTAAAAATAGTGTCATTTTTAGCAGACTTCCGCCAGCATATGTTAACTTCCGCCTTGTCAATCAATATGGGTGGTGACAATACTTTGCTCGATGCGATAATAACCAAGACACCTTCATTGGCTTTCCCTTATCCAGGCAACGTCGAACAAACACTCCGAATTGAAAAACTTGCGAATAAGGGTCTGGTTATCCATCTTAAGGAGTCAAATCTAAATCCACAGAGTTTAAAAAACCAAATTTTGTCCGCTTTAAGCAAACCTTATCCGACAACCTCCATTGATTTAAATGGTGCAACAAACATGAGCCGGAAAATCAAAGAAATTATTTCAGGTATTGGTTCTTGATGTTAACTAATATAACAACTATTGCAACACATCAACTTGCTCCACCAGATGAGATAAAGCTCCGCAAAATATTTCGAGTCAATTGCTGGGCTGCAGGGTTGTTTCGCGTTGCCCTCAATGTGGGAACATTAAAATCATCCAATGCCCAGCTCCATTGGATAGTACCTGCAGCAAATACACTTGCGCCTTTCTCCGTAACATAACGCGTCATATCTGCAAATCCTGATTGTTTAAAATCGTTTAATTTTTTCCATGGCGAATGCGCTAAAATTTCCAGATTGTCTGGTGAACAGCTGTGGACACAATCCACCTCATAGCCGAGCAATCCCAGCAATTTGAACCGTTAACCAATCCAGTACCCTCAAATAAATAATGACCTGCATTGTTGATGACAATATCGCCATCAACTGGGTCAGCCGTATACATGACTCCCAGCAATTGGGCTTCAGGCCGCATGACCGGCTCTTCCCGCCATTGGCAAGTTGCCAAGTGCCGCTGCTTAATATTAGACGAGTAGGGGTCTCGCTTAGCGCTTTTATGACAAACCATAATCCTGTTGTTTTGCTCGTCTAACCTTGCCTCTTCAAAGCGGAATTGCCAATATCCAGTGTTAGCGCTAAAAAATCCAAGATTAATACCAGAATCTAGCGCTTGTTCAAGATTATTGCGCATCTCCCAAGACCAGTATTCATCATGGCCAACGGATAAAAACGCACGATACTTAAGTAATATTGCTGGATTTTCATGGACATCTAAATTTGTGCAGTATGCGACATCGTAACCTTCCCGTTCCAACCAGCGCACCATGTTATATTCCCATCCAGCATTGTTGACAGGATAGTGAGGATTGTTGGGTTGGACATTACAGATAAACTCGCCTGCACCAAGCCCGTAAGCTGCCGCTGGATTTTGCTGGTTACCTGCGTAAGGACGGTTAAACGATAATTTACTTGCTCGTTTATTATCGGAGCTGTTCCACTTATATAGGGACTTGCCACCCCAATTATTATAGGCTTGATAGGTTGTCACGCTTTGCTGGACCAGTAAGTCTGCCTCTCGTGCTTCGTCACGGATTGTAAAAGTAATGTAGCTTTGTTTACTCGTGTCAGCTTCAACTAATTTAACCAAGTAGATCCCGCTTAACCAATCGGAACTACCTTGGTGGCTGAACGTGCTAAGTTCATATGGGTTAATCCAGGAACAATCCACCAAGCCGGAAGCCAAGTCCATCTCTGGCACAGGCTGGATAGTACCCCTCAGATGGATGGAATCAACTATCTTTCGTCCGCCCAAACCTTGATACCACCCCATACGATATACGTCTAAGATAAATTCAGATGCCTTTGTGTTGACATAAAGAAAAATGCTTTCGCCCTTGTTGACACTTGTAGTAGACGCATAACCTTCAATTTCTTGCTGAGTTGCTGGATTGGTCAATATCCAATCTTTAGTGCCCGCCCTTTTGTTTTCTATGGTTATTGGGTTTTCTGGAATCATGAGACAGCTACTTTTAAATATCCAACCGCGCTTAAAAATTATAGTTTACGTCTAAGAAGATACTGTACGCCAAACCATTGGCTTCATTGCCAAAGGCTTTACCGGCATCAAACACCGCACCCTCAACGCCAAGTTCCAGGTTTTTCCATTCCCTGAAATTGGCTATCACATTGACTTCCTGCCCTATATCTCGGTCGATCCCGTTGGGATCTGTATTGATATTGGCATTACGCAAATTATCGAGGGCTGCAACCTGATCGTATTTATGGTAAACAAATTCGATGGAGCTGTTTTTGAGCAAGCGGATACCAAAAGCCGAGGTAAATATGCCCATATTGGACAGCTCTGGTCGTAGCAGCTCACCGTAAATTCGGAATCGGTTAACGCCGTTAAAGCGCCAATTATTGCGCTGGATACCAGTTTGCCTGAAGCTGCTGTTATGACCGTCGTTAGGGTTGCTATCGCCAGAAGCACGGGCATAACTTAAGGTAAAGGTTGGCTCGAACTTTACGGGTAATGTCCAAAATGCACCGACATCAATCGCCCAGCCATCTACATTATTATGTTTTGGTGCAGCAGCGACCCGCGTTAGCTGGGTGTTGTCGATGGATTTGTATTTAAAAACCGTCTCGTCACCGTGTACACCTGCGATATCAACCCAATAATTTACGCTGCCGTAATCGCTTAAGCCGATTTCGCCGATTGCGCGTGCGCCAAACCAAGTCATATTATCGTCGAATGTATCCCGATTTTTTCGTAAAATGACATCGCCTTCGCGCTCTTGTGCAGACCTGTCCCATTGGTTAAGAAAGAAAAATTCAAGCCTCTGTTTCATTCCCCACATCCAGCTTCCCAACCCTAAGATGCGATAAACTTCTTTATCTGAGGGATTAATGCTCTGTAAGGTAGATTCGCCACCTATCTGCTTACCGCCAGTTAACTCAAAGTGTAAGGGGCCACGGTTATAGTAAAGGCGCAACGCATCCATGTCCTTATCCCACCACCATTCACGGGTTTCCGAGACGTTTTGGTTGCCGAACTGAAGACCAAAACCAGTGCCAGCAATACGGTCAAAATACACCCAGGTTTCATCCCGTGCCAGTTCGACCCTGGTTTGGTCAGTCGTATCGCTATCGACATTAAAACGGGATTCGGTAATGCCTTTAAAACTTAAAAACACCGCCGTAAAATTGGAAATGGGATAAAACGCTTCTAACTTAAGTTCCTGATCCAATCGCATTGAACCGTCCTGGTCATTTTTGTCGAGATCAAGGTTGTCCCGAAACCCAGGGTTTAAATCATACTCACCACCGATAGTTACCGGTTTGCCTAATAGGTTGAATTTGAACTGATCGTCTGGACGGCGGACATCTTGTCTGCGAATCAAGGATTTAAAAGTGTTATAGCCATTTTGTGGTGTATATACGGGTATATTCAGCACTGTAAATTCATGGATGCCATCCGCCCGCTCGGTGCTGGTGCTGCTTAAGCCGAACACTTGTAACGAACCTGGTGCATAAGGAGCCGATTCCAAAGCAATCTTTCGCGACGTTAAGCGGTTTGATTCAATCGTGCCAGATACTTTGATCGTCTTTCCTACTTTGAGTTGTTCAGGTTTGCACAGCTCAAAGCGAGTGTCTTTTGACCAGTTGATCGAGAATGGCCCAATTTGAAGCGTATGGTTTTGCAGATCAATTTTATCAATCCGACCGCTCACTTGCCCTTTTTTGAGATCTTGTTCGGGTAAGCGAAGCTGTATGCTATCTGCCCTTAATTCTTTGCCATTCCAATATCCGAAAATTCTGAACCATTCCTTATCGAAATTTCCAGCCCATGCGGTTGAATATGCCAAGCAAATTATGAAGATAGCCAATGGCTTAGCTATTTTGTTGATAGTCCACATCCCTAAACCTTATCCTAATGACTCTCGTAGTAATAATCCGTGTGCGTTGCTATGGTCTGCGAATAAAGTTAGTAACTCCGCTAATGGTCTTAAATGTTCCGTATCCATATCTGCGTGATGCAACATAATCCCCGTGTAATCGCTGCGCTTCAGGTTGTTGGCGATGGCTAGACCCAATTCGGATAAGGGAATATCTAGCATCTGACTCCAATTGATATGGACGGGTCTTTGCTGAAGCGTAGTTGATTCCAGCTCTGATGCTGTTACATCGCGGGATAGCAAACAAAAATTAAGCTCTTCCAAACAAACAATCGTATCCTGCGTGCAACGATTCCACGGCGGCGTAAAAATTGGATCCAGTACCGACCCTAACGCCTCATGAAGTCGTTTTTGCCCCTTTGTTATATCGGTTTTTTGCTGATTTTTGGTGCGATTGCTGCCGAATTCGCACTTACGGCCAATAGGTTCGTGGTTTGTGTGACTATAGCCGTGCTGGTGCAACCCGATAAGCTGCTGAGCTTGTTGGCGAGATAGCAGTTCATCAGCAAGCACCTGATCCAAAGCTTCTGGAATCACCGCTAAATCTATCGGCATACCGGACTGCGCGAATTTATCAAGCAACGCATATAGCCTATCATTTGCCCAACCTGCATCATCATCACGGAAAAATAGGCGCACAGGTTGCTCTGCGCTATCAAGCGCATCGCTTATCGACTTTAACCACTTAGGCATAGCTTGACCCAGCCGACATTGCGTTTAGGTTAGGTTTGGGAATAAGTTTTGCGGTCAACAGACCATAGATAATGTCAGCCGAATTAGTTGCACCATCCACATCCAGTGCCGCTGAATTCGGTGTAAAGTGCAGCAGTTGTTCAACCTCAGTGACAAACCGATCAACATCCAAACTCTCGGCAGCAACCGTACGCAGCAAGCCCAGGTGGCTCAACCGTTGCGCCCTGTTGGTTTGTTCATCTTCTTGCCCCTGGGCGAAAGGCACAACCAATGCGGCGATACCCGATTTTAAAATATCCATCACCGTGTTATACCCACATTGGCTGACTGAAATCGAATGGTTTGCCAGTAAATCGGTCATGTTGGGTACGTAGCGATGCAGGGTAAGACCTGGTAAGTTGTGTGCTTGCTCTTCCAATTGCAACCAATCAGTTTCAGGGAGAAACGGCCCTGCAATTATTGTCATCGGCAAGCTCAATTTATCCCACAAAATAGGCTGGGCTTTAATTGCCACTTGAAATAAAGATGCACCAACCATGCCGCCGCCAGCGGAAACGATAAGTTGCCGTTTTCTAATGTTGAGCTGCAGGGCTTCACCTCTGGGCAGGACAAACCCTGTGTAGTGAACTGACTTGTTAAGAGGCTTAGAAGGTCGAAACGATTCTTCCAGACAGGCAAACTTAGGGTCGGAATGCACCAAAACCCCATCAAAATAACGGTCAACCAACCAACGCGCACGGTCATCATGACGCACCTGATCTTTACGGGCATTCACCATAATGTCACGCAAACTGCACAATACGATGGGCTTGTTATTGCTGAGCTTGGCGGCTTTCAGTAATGGCAATAATTCCCCAGCAAACTTCTTGCGCCCAAAGGGAAATAACTCGATAAAAATAACTTGCGGTTGATAATGATTAAATGCGGTCAAAATCATCCGCCGTCTTAGCACATGGGCTTCAGCCAAACTGTATCTGCCATCTTGGCTATACAAGGTGTTGTCTTCCGCCATTCCCAACGGTGGCAAGTTGATAATCTCAATACTTTTAGGTGGGATGGTGTTGTCAGGAAAACGGCCACCATTAAGAAAAATCACCGTAAATCTCTCGGCAAGCGTTTCGGCAAGTGTCAGCGCTCGAACCAAATGCCCCATCCCCAAAGAATGCTGGCAATAAAACAACAATGTAGGCTTATCTTTCATCATGCCACCCGTAAGCCATTTTGTAGGCGGTAAAGTTCGTGGTAATAGCCGCCTAATTGCATCAGATTGTTATGGCTGCCGTCTTCCACGATCTTGCCATTTTTTAACACTAGGATACGGTCAAAATCTCGGATTGTATGGAATTGATGGGCAATCAACAAAATAGTCCGACCTTGTTGTAAACGGGTCATGGCATCACGGATCAGGGCTTGCGACTGGGCATCAACTGCAGAGGTTGGTTCATCCATAATCAATATAGAAGCCTGCCGGATTAAGGCGCGGGCAAGGCTGATCCGTTGCCGCTGTCCGCCTGAAAGCGTATTGCCGCTTTCAGCCATCAACGTATCATAGCCGTCAGGCAAGGCCATAATGAAATCATGGGCGTGGACTTGTTTGGCAGCATGTTCAATTTCTTCTTGAGTCGCATCCGGCCTACCGTAAGCGATATTTTCCTTGATGCTTGTCCCGAACAGCACCGGGTCTTGCAACACCACGCCGATTTCCTGGCGCAAGGATGTGCGCTGGTACTGCTTGATATTCTGCCTGTCAATCAGCACGGCACCTTTTTGCGGATCGTAAAGCCTGACAATCAAATTGGCGATGGTCGATTTTCCTGCACCGGACGCACCCACCAAGGCCACACGCTCACCCGGTTTGATACGGAATGAGACATTGTCGAGAATCTTTTTCCCATCGACATAACTGAATGTCACATTATCAAAAGCGATGTCGCCGTGGATTTGGCTTATGCTGATGGCATTTGGGTCATCTTGTATGTCGGGTTCTATTTCTAGGATGTCATTGATCCTCTCGATACTCACGGTCGCCCTGGAAAAGCGCGTAGACAAGCGGGTAATTTGCCGTATGGGTTGGTAAATTTGCGACATATAAGAAGCAAACACCAACACGTCACCGGGAGTCATTTTTCCGTCGATGGCTTGCAGGCAACCAAACATGACTACAATAGCTGTACCAAACGCACTTATGATCTCAACCAGACGAGTTGCCGCCGCTTCCATGCGGGAAGTTCGGATGCTTTCCTTCATGGAACGAGAACTGTCGACATCAAAACGCTCACGCTCGTAATCTTCGTTGCCATACGCCTGTATCAACGGTATCGCACTCAGGATTTCGCTAACCCTGGAAGCGAGTCGGCCTTCATTATGGCGTTGATTTCTTGCTGAATATTTGACGCGGCTATAAATAAAATAGATTGCAAAGAAAAGCAAAGGAAAGCTAATAAGCACTATCAAACCCAGTTGAAAATTCAAATAGAACATAATCACCAACATGCCTGTTACGGTCAGCACATGGGTGGTGAAAGTCAGGGCCGAATCGGCAAACACATCTTTTAAATTATTGGTATCGCTGGTCAATTTGCTGAGGAGTTCACCGGTACGCGTTTTGTTGTGGAACGAAAGTGATAGCCGTTGTAGGTGATTAAACAATGCACCACGTAAGGTATACACCAACAAATAACCAATCCGTGAAGTCAAGAAAAGTTGGTAATACGCGAAAAAACCCCTCACCAACGCAATGCCTATCATGCTGCCGCAGAGTATCAACAAGATTTGCATATTGCCGCTACCTGTAAGCAGATATTGAATCGGCTTGAGTAGTTCAGGCCAAGCTTTATCGGACAACACATTGTCGAATATCAGCTTCATCGGCCAAGGGATAATAAGCGTTGTCACCGTCGATCCTAAGATACAAAAACTGGCGAAAAAAATATCTTTACGTGCCTTACGCAAATGGGCGGACACGATTTTGGAGAACCGTGAACGCGGCTTTTTAGTCGGCTTTAGTTTGGGTTTGTTGAACATTAACTTAATCTCTCTTCATCAACAAAAGCATCAACATAGCCAATTTCCGCAGCGGCAAGGAATTGCTCGATAAGATGCTCAAGATTGGGCTTCTGCTGGATGTATGCGCGGTACGCCCGTGTTAACAATTGCACCCGTAGATGCCAAGAAAACTGGCTTACGTTCAAAGCATCGGAAGATAAAATTTTATAGGTACAAAATAAGTGGTTTATTAGCTTTTCTGTCAAGCCGTTTGGCACGTTCACGCTATATAGATCAGCGCAGAAATTTGCCACGTCCAATAGTGGATTTGCCATTGCCAACTCGTCAAAATCAAATAGCGCAATACGATTATCATCTAGCAACAATAATTGTTGAATGTGAAAATCACCATGGACAAGCCGGATGGCATTCAAAGAGGAATTCGGTTTATTTTCTTTCAGCGTATACAACAGACTTTCAATTCGACTGGAAATGTCGGGATAAGCATTTTGCAATTTCGCGCATTTTTTCTGTATTTCTGTGAATAGCCCATCTTCAGAAATAATGTCTAACCCGCTAATGTTGGCACTATGAAAATCAACTAAATGTCGCGCTACGCTTGCCATTAGTTGATCGGCATTATGCTCATTAATAATGTCAACTAAGGGCTTACCATGCAACCCATCCATCCATAATGTATGCAAGGTAAAGTCATAGCCGAGTAACCGCGGTATGACGAAACTCTCAGGATTGTTCTCAGTACGCGGATACAAATGTGCAATGCGCCGATGAATTTCCGCCCCACTTTCATCTGCAAAAGTTTTACCATATAAGGTCTGTGTTGCGCCAGAAAGCCGCTTAAGATCATAGCGGTAAGTACAGCGGATTTCGGGTCGGTAATTAATGACATGTAAAGTGATCGCCTTAATGACAAATGGTCGGGTATTTTTTTGCAGCAATAAAAAATCCGCAAAATAATTTCGGACAAGCTCTGTATCCAACACTTTTGATAGCCAAGGCAGCGCAGGGTCACAAGGGAAAAACCAGCCGACCATCCCTAGTTTAGCGATATGTAATAGTGCATTTTGCTGAGAAATGTGCGGCTCAGCACAGGCTATTAGGTATTGGGTATAGCTACGTGATCCTAGAAAGGCTTTCACATATAAAATCCTGTTATCTGCCTTTTGCGTTTGCACGTTAATACCGTTTAAGTGATAAACCAACGCTAGAAAAGATTTGTCACGGGATTGGGGGTTTAAGTAGATCTTATACCTAGGATGCTGAATTTGGCAGTCGGTCAATGTCCAATGTCCTGACAGGCAATCTGGTAGCTCCTGCTGGAATAAGTCCTTCATTTTAGTTACGTCCATAAACACAGCAAACTCTTGGCTGATGTCACCCCTATCAATAGCTGCTGAGTTAAGAACATTACTCCCTTCTTCCCCAGGAAAGAGGCTGGGATGAGATGGGTTTAATAAGCTCCCCCCCTTATCCTGGCTTCCCCTGAACCACACCTCCCCCTCTATAGGGAGCTTTTCAGTGTACAAATCCACAGTATTATCACTCATCCTTAAGCCCTATAAATCGCTTACCATGAAATTCACCACCTAGGCGGATTGTGCCGATGGCTGGGGATTCGCCCAATACTATTTCATAGAGGTACTTGTTTTTGACGTTGATAACCTTATTAGTCGATGATCCAAAACCCAGTAATTTGGATAGGATCACTTCATTGGTATTTCTATGTCCAACGATCAATGCATTGCCTTGCAAATCCCGTAGAACACAGTTAAGGCAGTCGATAACTCGATCTTCAAATATCCGGGCAGACTCGCCACCTGAAATAGAAAAGGCATTATTGTTGGCATCTTTTGTTGCCCACATTGCTTGGTTGTGCTTATCTGTCTCGTCAATTGATTTACCTTGCAATACGCCGAAATGTATCTCTTTAAGGTCGTCTACCGTTTGAATACCAATACCATGATATTGAGCGGTAGGGCGGGCGGTTTCAACTGTTCTACTTAGACTGCTCGTGTAAATGACAGATAGCGTTTCATTTTTTAAGACATCGCACAGCCACTGCGCTTGGTTCCTACCCTTCTCCGTCAACGGCGCGTCCAGTTGCCCAGAAATTAATTTTTGCTGGTTTGTGACACTTTCCCCATGCCGAGCTAAAAATAACCGCTTCGGCTTACTTAGAGGCACAGAGATCTCCGTTAATATCCTTGCGGCAAAGCACACTATAATGATTGCTCAGTTCAATAATCGTACCGATCTGGTTAAGCCGCTCCACACTTTGTTGCCGTAGGCTTCGACGCACAACCTCATGAATCAAGGTTGCTGCTATATACCAATTTAACTTGGCATAATCAATTTCCCAGTCAATAGCGGTGTCATATCCATCACAAAAAAGTGTAACTACTTCATTGATCTTAGCTACATCAGTTCCAAACCGAAGGCCATTTAAATACAGATTTGCAATAAAGCTACCAACATCCGCCAACGGATCGCCTAACTGTACGCAATCCATATCGATTAAAAACACCTTATCATCGGAAATAAGCAGATTGCCCATTTTTAAATCCAAATGGATATGTGTGGCAACCGTGTTGCTCCAATCTATTTGCCTATGGTTTCGTTTGATTGCATGCACTGCAGCTTGTACTTGTTCGCCCAGTATTAAATCTGTAGCTGTAGCGATATTACAAGTAGCCTCTAGCTGTTCACTGATGTCGGAATATTTATAAAACCTGAAAGCATCCAACGAACAACTATGAAATGCAGCAACACACCTTGCTACTCTGGCGATGAGATCGGGATTCGCAGCCAACGTCGGTGTCCATTCAAACTGCTCCCCCAGCACATGTTCTTGCCATAAAGTCCTGATTTCGGCATCGTAAGCGTAAGGTTTCGCACAATGATCAGTTTGCTCTGCCAATTGCTGCATAATGGAATAGGTTTCAAGGCCGCTGCCATCGCAGTAGTTTTTGCCATATAGGATGATTTGCCGAGATTCGTTTGTATTCACCTTATCGGCTATCGTTAAGGTATAACGCAGCATGCAGGAACATTCCGGCAAATAATGCATAAGCTTGATCTCAACAGTGGCGATATATTCGGATGGTGAGAGCCTAAGCCCAGATAAGTAAGCCGTAAAATAAGTAACCAGCTTTTCAGTATCCAGCAGCTTAGGCAGATGCGGTAATTTTCGGTCATGGGGAAACGCCCAAAGCAACATATTTACTTCGGGAATATAGCTGACTGAAGGGATTCCGTTTGGTGAATGCTTTTGTGTCTTCCAGCCTTTATCGAAGTTAGCTTTAAATTCTGACAAACCCATCCCAGGGAGGCATAATTGCGCTGACATGAGTTGCTCATAACAGATGCCTGTTGCAATTTCTTGTAATCCGAGCCGATACGAAAGTCGAAAACTTTTACCGGGTTTATAGCGTTTTTCACCTACACTACAATGCTGTAATTTTAAAGTAACTGGCACCTGCCCGTTGTTTCCGAACAAGGCGTTTTGTAGAACCTCAAGCATTGTGCTGGGTTCTGATATTTCCGAAATCTGTGGGAATTTTGGATCGCAAATAGAAAGCGTCATTTGCTGCCCCACAATGCCGATAATAAATCAGGCCACGCTGGGAAAATGTCTATTTCAGTCAACGTGATGGTGTTTTTAGTACTGATATTAGAAAACGTAAGCGCTTTGTTCTGATAGCTTACCCTGCCTAAGTCTTCCAAATTATCGAGCAAGAAAACTGACTGAACCTTGATGAAATCGATACCCTCCCCTTGCAAATTAATGGTTTGTCCAGATTCGTCTTGTCGCAGGAATAATAGACGGCAGGAACAACTAATATCGGCAAAATCAAATTTACTTTCAGTTGCACCATGATTAACAAAATAGTAATCCTCAAAGCAGCCTTCTGGTATTTTTAGGCTGATTTGTAAAGCAGATGCTTCGGAAGGTTCGCATAAGCGACCATCTTGGTATATAGCTAGATGAACTACCTGTAAATCTGGCGGCTCATTTTTGAAGGGATAAAGCACCGTATTAAAAACCGTAGTAGCTACTTGCTGTTTTGAGAACTTGATAACGGGCGATTTATATTTGATGCCGTATTCAGGTGAAACATAGCCTTGCTCGATTGCGACTTCGGTATCAGCAGAATAAGCTTGGGCAAGGAGCAAATTGGGTGAATGAATAATATGGGATACGTCATCACTAACTATACGGACCTGCTTTTGCGCCCCACTCGACAAATGAAAATACAAATCATATTTGTGGTTGTCTTCAGCCGATAACCGATCAGTTACTATCCAATATTCTGGCGGCATAAAAAAAATCATGCGTTCGTGAACAACGGGATATTGGTGACTGATAACCTGCCCGTGCAAAAAATCGAACCCTGCCGCAGAAATGAAGTATTTCATGCTCGCAACTGGCTCAGGGTCTATGGGTCGTTCGCAACGATAAGGGATTTGATCTAAGCCATCGACAACCACCGTATTATGTGCCGCCGTTCCCTTAAAATAACGTCGCCAATTTACGCCATCCTCCGACTGTTCGCTGTAAGTGTAACGACCTGGATCTACGATTAGGGAATGTCCAAATGCTGCCATTTCAAAATTCAAGGCATCGTAATGACCGTGGCTACCAAAGCCTAGTGACCCACAATCAAAGAACATATAAAACGCTTCGTCGAATGGTTTTACCGACCAATCGCTACGCAATACATAATAACCGCTATTGGCAAAGCTCTTCGAGCGATGCGCTGGTGGCAACCCTTCTTCACCTTTGCTAAGGACGTACCGTAGGTTTTCATCTGGGTAGTAAGTGTGCGCTTTCTTAAGTAACGGCAGGTAACTATTAATATCGCCATCATTTATGGCAGGGATAGAACCATCCGGCTTATGCACATAATACGAAAATTCGATGGCTCGTTTTAGCAACTCATCGCAATCCGCTGGTAGCTTTATATGGTTAAGTAACGCCAAACCACAAAAACGCAAATAATTTTTAAGCACCGTGTGATGGTAATCCGTCGATAATTCCCTGTGCACACCATCAGGCAACAAATCCTGCTGCATATTTTCCAATAATTTTTGTTTGGAAAACGCTAAGAACCAATAGGATGAATGTAATTCCGGGAAGGTTACGGAAACCAAAAAAATTGCGTACAACTCCAACGTCCGGTGATTGCCTTCCGGTGTAAGATGCGTACAAAGATAATGGGTTTGGGAATTTATAGAATTTAGGAAACGTTCGAAAAAATCTGACGTGACTGAAGGAGAGCGCAATTGCATTACGAATGTTTGGTACGACAACAGCCATTGTTGCAAGCGCCTCCCAGTCACTTGGCTATCGATAAAACCATCGGGGACTTGACTAATCCATGAACCAATCAATCCCACCCATTTCAGCGCATAGCGCTCGTCTTGCGTGTAATCGTAGGCACCGGCAAGATCCTTAAGGTAATAAAACTTGTGCAATAAAATCAACCATTCCAAATCCATGCTTGGATTGGTTTGCCAATCAAATGATTTAGCAAGTATGTGCTTCTCATTGTTAAAATTAAATTCGTTTGCCAGGATACGATCAGCATTGGCTACATGTTTTTCCGTACCTTTTGATAAAGGGAAATGGCTAACATGCCTTCTATTCTGGAAATAAGCCAATAGTACACTCCAGGAATATTCACTAAAGTCGTCAATAAGTAGGCACTTATTAGCAAGGTGGGCTAAACTGACAGTCTTCAAATCAGTTACCCTGCAGATGGCTAGTGGTTTTGTACGTGTCTAAACCAGTATAATCAAACTGTGCTAACAACTGACCTTGCTCATCTTCTCTTTGGAAAAATACGGAGCTATTGATCGTGTGATGATCGGCCTTATATTCCCCTGGCTCATTTGCCACAAAAACCATATCCCTATACACATGCTCATGTGTTTCTGAAATGATGACTAAACAGCTAGCAGCATATGGTTTACAAGTTTCGTTGCTTTTGAAAACAGGAATTGAAGAGACCGTTAGCGTTGGACGCTTATCTTTATAAGGATAAAGTACTGTGTAGAAGCTACACGCTGCACCTCGCCGGTTAAATTTAACCACTGGTGCTGCCTGTTTTACACCGTACGTTGACGAGATATATCCACCTTCTAACGACACACTAGCGGACTGATGCACAGGCTGCATCATCACCAAATTAGGTGCATCCACAGAGAAACAATTTTGATCGGTATCGAGCGAAACCTTGCTCTGTGCAGATGCTGCTAAATGGAATAGCAGGTCGTAATTATGGACATCATCCGCCCTTAACACATCACAAATTACCCAATACTCGCCGTTAACAAACAGGATTTTTCGTTCATGCACAACTGGGTATTCATGGCTACCGGCAATGCCATGAAGATAGTCAAATCCTGGTCGGCTGATAAAGGCTTTGAGTTCATAATCAGGCTGCGGCCCTTTAATTTTGAATTTTACCTTATGGGATTCGTAGCGGGTTTGGTTATTTCCGTCCACCAATACGGTGTTGTGATAGCTAGTTCCTCGGAACAGGACACGCCAGTTTATTTCTCCCGATTCATCGTAAGTATGACGCCCTGGATCGACTATCAAAGACTGCCCGAAAGCCGCCATTTCAAAGCTGAGCAGGTCGAGATGGCCGTGGTTACCTGCGCCTAAATCACCACAATCGAACACCAGGTAGCGTTCGTCCTCGTAAGATACCAAAGAATCGCCCCAGCCGCTGCGTAGGATATAATAGCCGCCGGATGAAAATGCTTTTGAACGCTGGCTAGGCGGAGTGCCATGTTTGCCTTGGGTGGCAACATAAAGCATTTCTTCGCTGCCATAGAACTCGTAGCCTTGTTGCAACAAAGGCAAAAAATTACCCGTATCGCCATCACTTAATGAAGGGATAAAGCCATCTGGCTTATGGACATAAACCGAAAACTCCAAGGCTTTTTTGATGCAATCATCCATTTGTGCTGGCAGGTGGATATTATTAAGCAAAGCAAGCCGTTTTACGGCTAAAAAATTACGCAGAACGATGTGGTGATAATCGGTGGACAGCTCACAATGCACGCCATCGTCCAGCAGATCGGTTTGGGCATTTTCTGCTAATTCATCAATTGAAAACCGCAACCAAGTATCAGCATCTTTTAATTCTGGAAACACAACTGCAACCAGAAATATGGTATACAACTCAAGCGTGCGATGATTGCGTGCAGGTGTCAGGTGTTGGCACAAATAACTAACTTGCTGGTGGATAGATGTCAAGAACTGTATATAAAATTCCGGAGTAACGGCTTCTGTAATACATTCGTTTATAAAATAATAATGTGCGAAAATCCAGTTTTGGATGCGCCGCCCCGTGACATCGCTGGACAGAAAATCCATAGGTACAGTGGCAATCCAGCTAGTTGTTAACTCAACCCATTTGTCGACATAACAGCGGTCGCCTGTTTTCTTGTAAGCAACCCCCAAGCCTACTGCATAGTAAAACTTATGCAGCATGATCGCCCATTCGATGTCAGTGCTGGGATTAGTTAACCAATCAAAGTCATCCTGAAACTGATAAACCTCCTCGTTAAATTTGAAGTTATTTTTTAGAATACCGTCAATTTTTTCGCGAGTAACTTCCGGCTCGTTGGCAACGGCAAAATAAGCAATATCTTTGCGTGACTGGAAATACGCAAGCAGATCTGCTGGTGACCAGAAGTTAAACGGTGATCTCAGAACCTCAATGCGACAAGTTGTATCAATGACCGGCACAGCACTCATTTAGCACCTCACTTCCATTCGCCAATTGGGAGATAAAAAGATCTTTGAGATCGAGCGTCGTTATTTGCGAATCAAAATCTTTGCAAACCCTGTCCCTTCCTGCATCACCCAATTGTTGCCGCAATCCTGAGTCCAAAAACAAGCGTTCGATTGCATCTGCCATTGCTTCCGCATTTTTTTCTGGTACTAGCAAGCCATTGATGTTGTTTTCTATGAGTTCCGGTATACCAGAAATGTCGGTTGAAATTACCGGCACTCGCATGGACATGGCTTCTACCAGGACATTAGGAATGCCGTCCCTGTCCCCGTTATCGACCACCAAACAAGGCAAGGCGAACACGGTGGCTTTATTGAATATGTCACGCAGTTCTTCTTGCGTGACTGCGCCATACAGATTCACCATGTCTTCAACGCCAAGGTCTTTGATGAGCCGAACCAACTTTTCTGTCACGTCGGCATCACCGCCACCAACAATTTGGCATTGAAATTGGCGGCCTCTTTCCTTCAGGATTGCACAGGCTTTGACCAGATAATCAAAACCTTTCTTTTCCACCAATCTTCCGACTGAAAGCAACACAGGTAAGCCTTCGTCCTGCTTATCTGCTGCTTTCTGCTCGCTATAAGAAAACAATTTAGTATCCAAGCCATGATAGATTTTATGGATAACTGCACCTTTTGGGGCTAACTGCTTAAGATATTCCTCATTCGCACCCGTACACGTCACCGCGAATTCAGCCCGACGCATTTTTTTCTGTAGCAGCTTGCCAGGATTCAACTCCTTTAAATAAATATCCTTTGCGTGGGCCGTAAAGCTAAAGGGAATTCCCGTCATCCTACTGGCGAACATAGCAATCGTGGTTGAGCCATGACAAAAATGGGCATGTAAATGCTGGATTTGTCCTGATTCCATGACCGCATTGGCGATAAATCCGGCCTGGAGAAACTCTTTAAAGAAAACTTCTCTGGGCAATTCCAACAATCCATTTCGGTATTGAATGCTCATGACCAGGCATTCCAGGAAAACCTTTACGTAAGCCAAGGGTTTCCTCTTAAACATTAACGCATGGCTGGTGGAAAATTTCGGCACATTGTCAATAAGCCAACGACTAAACCGTGCTTCGCTCAATGGATCGGCTTGGGGTAAATAGGTGACTGGCGCTTTGATGTCCTTGACCATCGCATGGTTTTTCTGTCCTTCCAGCTTCTTGACAGAAAAAATGGATAAACCCACGCCCATCTTTTCTAATAATCTAATTTCATTAGTGATAAATGTTTCCGAAGTGCGCGGATAACCTTTTAGGATGTAGCCAATTTGGACATTGCTTTTAACTGCTTTGAATGCTGGACTCATGATCGCAACGCACCTAATATGCGATTGGTACGCTGAAACTTTATCAATTTGCCATCAGCATTTTGGGAATTGTTCATCAACGAGTTAATGGAATCGCAAACTCCCGACAAGCCGTTAAGATTAATTTGGTAGAGATTTTGTGGATGAACATTGACTTTAGATAACTCATCCTTAACTGTTGCCATCAAAACTGAAGGGGTTAAGTCTTCGGGATGGATAGCACGTAGCAGCCCTAAGTTAGCCATCCGTTCGGCGCGTATCCATTGCTCTTGAACAGGCACGACCCTAGGTATGACGATAGCCCGTTTATGCAATGTCAGTAGTTCACAAACGGTGTTATATCCGCCCATGCTAATCACAAGATCAGCCGCATTCATACAGGCCATCATGTCATCGGTAAAGTTTTGCAGGACCACATTCGGGCATTCGCCAATGAGCGCAAGAATATGGTTTCGTTGGCTACCAATCATTTCCGGCCCACAGATAATTAGTGTTTTTGTATTATCGGTAGTTTTTTGTATCTTCAACCCTTGTAAATAACACTTAAGTAGTTGATAACCATCTTCTCCGCCACCTGGTGTCACCAGCACCAAGCGTTCATCTCCGAAACCGTATTGCTGACGTAATTGTTGCCTAGAACTCCGACCAGCCTCGCGTGCGATATAGCCACAAAAGCTTACCTTGTCATGGCTTTCGCTAGGAAATTCGTATTCCTTGCATAAATCAAAAACCTCAGGTGATCCAACCACCAAAACTTGATCATAAAATGATTGGATAGCTTTGTGGTAACCGTTTTTTTGCCAAATTCTAATGGTGCTTTCAGGGCTGTCAAGTATGTCCCGCAGCAACAAAACCAATTTTGCGCGGTGGCCTCGTCGCTGTAATTCCCCCAACGCACTAGATAACTCATCGCCAACACCAAAAGGTTTCTTATCCACTAAAATTAAGTCAGGATCAAAATCAAGAATCGAACTTTTAATGATATTGCTACGTAAGCGTAAAATCTGTTCGACATCAAGATCAAGAAATTTAGCCTCATAATCACCTTGCATGGTGCGGGCCAGGCAAGGTAGCTTGATGTAGTCAATCTGCGGCGGAATGCGGAAGGCATGGAGCATGGGCGAACCGGACAAAATCAACACAGACGTATTGGGTTCGGCTTCAACCAGCGATTGAGCGATTACCAACATTCGCCGGATATTACCCAGTCCAAACGTATCATGGGAATAAACAACAATTTTTCTTTTAATTTTTTCTGTGTTCATAAGTTATCCATTGGCTAACGATTTAAATAACATACTTATTATTTAGGACGTTATTTCCCATAGTTGAAAATTCTCTTTTTTAATCCAGTACAGGCGTATATTCCAACAAAAAACATAAAGGTTCATATTCCTGTAATAATTCATTGTTAAAATGGAAAATTTTTTGCGAGATGATGAGTTTTACTGGGAATAGAGAATCGGTCAAAAGCTCAAAAAGCCGCACACAAGAGTTGCATTGGAGACGGTATTGATTTGAGAGCTTGGTGTTATTAGATACACCCAATCGACACACCGTTTGATAACTTCATCACCGATGGCGCAGTTGAAGGCGAACCCGTTTCCAAGGTCATTTTGACTCAGCAACCGGATGCACAAGTGATCGTCCCGCCGTACAAAACTGCCGTCTGCTCTGCTGCAGGCAATATTGAGCGGGACAATCACATCTGGGGGATTGATCAATACGTTCACATCGCATTGCAAAAGAAGACCGGTGTGGCTTGCGCAATTTAGCCGAACTTACTATACAAAGATAGAAATGCATTTTCGGCAACACGATGAAAGCGAGCAAATTGCCCCCAAAAAGCAGATGAATCTTGGTCAGATGCAGTTTTACTCAAACGGATGACAATGCTTGTTATGACTGTGTCTGTTAATATCTAACAAGAAACCGAAAATGGGAAACTTCGGACAATTTTTGATTAGTTCAACAAAGATCAGTTCAGAAAGCAGATTGGTGTTCACGGAGTGAACCGGGGTTTTTGAGATGAGTGTGAGACTCCTAGGCAATCCAGCCTTGGAAGATACCGTCAACATCACTACGACCGCCCAAGAAAAGAACATCACCTATCCGACCGACAGTAACCTGGCGATCAAGTTTACATCAGCCGACTGAACAAACTTGCGAAAGGGTACGGTATTCCAAAACGGCGCATTTACGGGCAATGCGGTTGAGCCTGCGTCGTTTTAAGTATGTTAAACGTCATATCAAGGAAGGAGTACATGGAAGCGTAACGCTAGTGGAGCGGTGTACGACGACCCCCGCATAGCCGTAGAGGCCGGGCGTGTTGACGGAGTTGGAGCGCAAGCGGAAGCGTAGTCAACATGCAAGGCCATCCGACACGGCGTAAAGTCATTTGGGCAGTCGTGATGCACAGCGTACCGAAGGGGAGTTGTGCATCGTGACGAACCGAGGACGAATGCGGGCAGCCGAAGGCATTAATCGCCACGTGATTTTTCGCCGCTAAAATCGGATGGATCCCATTTTAGCTTTCGCGAAAAATAGCGGCGCGCTTAGATAAACCGCGCTCAAACGCCTACAGACTATCGCCCATGCCCTGATCCAAGAAATGCGTAGAACCTAACCCAAACAAGCGCTGTTCGAGCGTCAACAGAGTGACTTCCTGTTTTACGAACGGATGTTAGGGCAAAAGTCTTATGACTATGACAAGATTTATTCACTGCACGAACCCGATGATTAATGCATCAACAAAGTTATGGATCATAAGGCTAACGAATTCGGTAAAAAGGTTTGCATTGCTGCCACTGCAAACAACATCCGAAAGCAGCAACATTGTAGTCGGCGTGATCAGCCGTGAAGAAATCGTCATTTAATGGTGGTGCTTAACTTGGTGCTGTTGCTTAGAGAATTACGATGAAGCTACTCATATGGTACGGATAATCTGTGGCATACCAATTAGTGCTTCGACTGTCGCTTTTTACTTAATCGATTTACACGAAACATCATCAAAATTAAAAAATAGCTTGATCACTGAAGGTCCGTATTCCAACAATAAGTGCTAAATTAATAAAAAATTGAATAGCCGCTTTTGGCCGGTACCCGGATTTTGAATTATCGTAGGCAAATTGGTTTGCGAATGGCTGCTATGACACCGCAGCAGCATTTCAAAAATTAAGTGACAAAATTTTTTCACTTTCGATCTGTGATTGTCGTTTGAGAAACGATAGCGGTCAGTCAGATTAAGGGTTGGTTTAAATAACGATATTGGGGTCGAACTTAACCAGACCGTCAGGCTGGGTAAACGTTATTTGACCTTGGTAACGCTGCAAATAACCGGTGCAATGCGAGCGCCAGCGAGTATTGCGTCCGAGTTGATTTGCCTTGTTAGGCTTCACTTCTAGCCTCGCTTAAGACTTGACTCTAGCTGTGGAACACCGAAGGTGAACATTTCCCCTTGATGATTGAAGTAAGTGGGCGACATGGGCTGCTGCATACCACTTTCAGGATCAAGCTCTCCGGTGATCATCTGAGTCATTAACTTCTCCACCGTTGTCCAAAAAACCTCTTGCAGATTTTTTAGGTCGGTACACGTTGGTTTGTGAGGGTGAAATCCATAGTTCACTACCGTATCGAAGCCGTTGGTAATAGTCCACGAGCTAATGACGATAACATGACTGATAGAACTTGTATCCTTTGACGCATATCTTTCTGCCATAGCAACCAAAAAATCATGCGGCACTGTCAGATAGCCTGTATTCAGCAGTATTACACCGCCCTTGTATTGTTCTGGGCCTAGGCGAGCAATAGTGGTTTTCACTTGCTTCGATGCCGCCTTGACCCTCTTTTGAATTGGAACACCCACAATTTCCCAATATTTCTCAAAATCTCTATCGCTAAGCGTATAGGGATCAATCTTGCGAACGGGCTCGTCTGATAAATACCGTTGGAATAGCTCGCCTAACTTTCGCTGCCTAGTCTCAACGGCAAGCCCTTCGTTTTCGAATTGTTTAAGCTCTAGAACATACCTACCCAACACATAGTCCGCATTTTTTTCACGAAACTCACCAGCTTCCTCAGCAGTTAGACGATGACCACCACTGTCTTGAATTAAGTTGTCTACAAACGCCTCAGTGAGCTTCGGCCCTGTACCCCATAGCATCTCGTCTTTCTTGCACATGGGCAAGCTGTCAAGATCCTCTAGCCAGAACAAGTCTCCCTGCTCAGCCTGAACATACGCATCCCATACTTCTCCGCCTTGATCCTGAACCGCTCCTCGAATCAAAGTATCTCTGCGCTCGATTGCTTCTGGAACCCAACCTCGATGCTTCAGCTCTTCAAATGCTTTCTGTTCAGCTACATATGGGTCGGGGCTTGCTACAAATAGCACTAATGTGGCCTTTTGCCACACGTGAAATTCTGGATGATTTTTTGTCGGGTACGCCTTAAAAATGAAACGATGAACATCCATAGCGCTACTCGTGAGGCCTAACGCAGAGCTAAGGGGCAGACACAAGGGACGCGTAAAATGCGAAGCATGCGCCGGTTGGGGCTGACCAACCGCGACAGCGGCGGCCTTGAGCGACTTGTTATATGCAATTTATACACTTTGACCTTGCTGAAAAATACTGTTCATTTTGTCATTCATTAACTTAATGACGTTGGCAATAACTTTTTTAGCTGACTCTCGTGATGTGTATTGAAGTTCACCCGGATAAGTTCCACTATTAATGAGATTTATACATATTTGTTTTCTTTGTGATTCTGGTATTCCTATTAAGTCACACAAGTCATCGAAAGGACTTGAAGCTCCTGTTAACGCGATAATTTCAGAACCTTTTAATGAGGCATCAAGAATGATTTCGCCTTGGGAAACGTTAAAGTGAAAAAGAGACTTCGCATTATATGAATCTTTAACTTTATAAGCCTCAGCCGCAGCAACAAAATCAGCATCACTCCAGAGAGCGCAGACATTTAAAATTACCTCAGAATCTTCGGGGGTATGTTCAAAAATTGCACCAGATACAGCCCCAGGAGCACACAAATCTCTAAACATTTCCGCAAACTCTTTCTTTGTTGTCCAACTAGAGGCGACTTCTTTCTTTTCATCGGCCATTATTATTTCAATTAACTCACCTTTATGAAGAAACCTTTTTCTAAAGCAAGGCGCATTTACTTTTTTATATTTTTCTGGAATTTTTTGGCATTCTGCTACTAACTTAGTGGCCAGCGTAGATTTTATATTTTGGTCTATTCCCCAACCTCTTTGCCAATCGGCTAATGATTTCAAAAATTCTTCTGTGAATATTTCCATAATCCAACCTATTTATTAACTCACCTTACGCACCTGAAACGAAAAATCAATAACTTAAGAATATTTAGCATCCCTACAGCTATTGATTCTTCTAGGCGCCTGCGTAAGGTCAGTTAATAATTAGGAGTATCAGCCTATTGCATATAACTTTGGAAGTAAGCACCGATTCTTGTTTTGGCCAGATATTCAACTGACCGCCCGTAATGTCCTATATTTAAAATTCTCACAGCGGCTCCCGAATCGTGTGTTTGAGTGACACGTTAGACCACGCGACAGCACTTCGCCAAATAAACAAAATGCCGCCAAGTGGCATAAACCCCCGGCTGTTTAACAGCATGGAAACGTGTGTATCAACTAGGGTTATACGTCGTTTCCATGCTGTTAAACCAATAACATTTTTTGCGCAAATTGGCAAAATTTGTTTAATATTAACTTAACTTTCCACTCGTGGGGACTAACTAAAAAAGTTGAGCGCCGCAGCAACAGCCAATGCAGCAATTATTGCCCTGGATTTAATTGTTTGCCGCATATTTTATAGATGCCCCTGTTCATGCGTGCGCTCGAACGATCGTTAGTCCACGCGACTGGACGGTACTCGGCCCACAAAATTGCCGCGAAACCCCGCAAATTACCGGACGGTGTAGCGACACAACCGTCGTGTGTATCAACGCGTTATACACCGCGTTTGCGACGCTACACTAAATAGCATTATTTGCGGGTTTTTGCAAAAGTTTACTTTAAAATCAATACTAACGCCCATTCGTGGCGGACTAACGTGAATTATGCACCTTTTAGGTGTATAGCACGTTGCTTTTTTTAAATTTAAAAAAAACTTATCATAGCCTAATTTTCGTTAATTTACAGTTTGCCCAAGTTGGAAATACCCAGTAATCACCTGGCAGAAACTTCTAGAATCACGTGCGGGATTGTGAATGACCGCATTTAGCAAATCACAGAATATTTTTTATCCGAAGATTCAAGAATCCTGACTGTCCGAAAAGACACGAGACTGATGATATGGACTCCTCACACGGCCAAGGTGGCATAATGCGCCAATACTAACTTGGCTCAAGAGGAGATTGAAATGAATCATAGTGTCATTGGTTTAGATATAGCGAAGAACGTATTTCATATTTATACGATCCAAGAAAACGGTACTGTTTTCAAGAAAATGTTAAGGCGCCAAGAGGTGTTGGTCTTTTTTGCCAATTACCCAAGCAGCCTGATCGGCATAGAGGCCTGCGGCAGTTCCCATTACTGGTCGAGGGAGTTGATTAAATTGGGTCATGACGTCAAGTTACTTAATGCCCGACATGTTAAGGCGTTTGTCAAAGGCAACAAAAATGACTTTAATGACGCGGAGGCCATTTTCGATGCGGTCTCAAGACCCAATGTCCGGACCATCGCGGTTAAAACGGTAGAACAACAAGATATCCAATTGCTCCATCGCTTACGGCAAGATGCGATAAAAAGACGGACGGCGCTGGTCAATCAAATTAGGGGCTTATTAAGTGAACGGGGCATTGTTATTGCACAGGGAACCAATCACGTAAGGAAACGTTTGCCTGGGCTGCTGGAAGATGCGGAAAATGCGTTAACGGTACTGAGTCGTGCTGCCTTTTCTGAGCAATACGAGCACCTGTTGGCGCTCGATAAGGAGATCAAGCGCTATGACCAAAAGGTGAGCCAACTTTGCCAGACGAACGCACTGAGCCAACGTTTGGCCGAAGTACCGGGTATCGGCCCGCTGACGGCAACCATTGTGGCCGCCGACTTGGGGGAAGCCCGGCATTATGCCAATGCCCGGCACTACTCAGCGAGTCTTGGCATTGTCCCCCGGCAGAACAGCAGTGGGGGCAAATCAGCCTTGTTAGGCATTAGCAAACGCGGTAACCGCTACATCAGGACCTTATTGATCCACGGTGCCAGGGCTGTGCTCCGAACCTGTCAACACAAAAATGACAAGCTGAGTTTATGGTTACAGGGCCTGATGCAGCGGCGTGGGTTCAATGTTGCGGCAGTAGCCTTGGCCAATAAAAATGCACGCATTCTTTGGGCATTGGCTTATAAGGAAGAGCGTTATCAAGCGGCGGTCAGCGCCTAAACAACTTTAACTATTTTACAACCGAGTAAAACCAGATTGCGGAGGTAAACATCCCTATTGATGGCGACAACAGGTCAGACCGGTGCTTTTAAAGTCCGCTTGACACAGAGGTTCATAGAAACCGTGAGGCTGTTGAGGAAAAAAGCATGCGGATAGATTCATCAAGGCTTGAAAGAAAATGCTTTCTAATAAAAGCCGGATATATGTCAGCAATCTTGATCTCTGTTTGAAACATTATTAAAAGGATGGTTTATCTTGCAATAACCGAGGAGTCCATATATGTGTCAAAACGTAAGCTTCCCCATTGAAAACCCAGTAAAATAGCCCCCAGGACAACTCTTGAACTGGAACTTAAATGAAACGGTTTATTGAAGGCGATGACCGGATGCAAGGCACATTGTTTCCCGAGAATTTGGAAGATTATGTTGCCGAGGACAACCCAGTCCGAATCGTTGAAGCATTTGTCGAACATCTCGACCTTGGCAAGCTGGGCTTTAACGGGGCAGAGCCAGCCATCACCGGCAGGCCGTCCTACCATCCGTCATTCCTCCTCAAGCTCTATATTTACGGTTACCTCAACCGAATCCAGTCCAGTCGCCGTTTAGAGAGGGAGACGCAACGCAACGTCGAGTTGATGTGGTTGCTCGACCGATTGACACCGGATTTTAAAACTATTGCCAACTTCCGCAAAGACAATGGCAAGGCCATCTGTAAAGTGTGTAGCCAATTTGTAGTTCTTTGCCGTCAACTGAATTTATTGACAGAAGCCACCGTCGCAATTGATGGCAGCAAGTTTAAGGCGGTAAACAACATTGGCAGGAATTTCAGCGTGCATAAGCTAGCCCGTCAACGGGAACGGATTGAAGCCAGCATTAACCGGTATTTAGCCGACTTGGAAAAAGCGGATTTGCAAAGAGCCGATAATGCCCAAAGCAAAACGGAACGGCTGCAGGATAAAATCGCCCAATTAAAAGAGCCAATGGCGCAACTGGATCAGATTGAAGTCCAGTTGCAGGAATCGCCAGACAAGCAGCTTTCCTTGACCGATCCCGATGCCCGGTCCATGACGACGAGCGGCCGAGGCAAGGGAGTGGTCGGTTATAACGTCCAAGTTGCTGTCGACACTGAGCATCACTTAATTGTAGTGCATGAGGTAACCAATGTCGGTCACGATCGGAGCCAACTCGCTAACATGGCCAGCCAGGCCAAAGCGGCGCTGGCGACCGATAGCCTTAATGTGCTGGCGGACCGCGGCTATTTCAGCAGCGAGGAAATTCGCCAATGTCATGAGACTGATATTACCGCATTTGTCCCCAAGTGCTTGACATCGGCGCCAAGGCGGCAGGCCGATTCGATAAAGCGGAGTTCAAATACCACCCTGAAACCGATGAGTATAGCTGTCCTGCTGGGCAGCGACTGATCTGGCGATTCGCCAGGGTAGAAGGCGGGCTGAAATTGAGCCGTTACTGGAGCTCGCATTGTCCACAATGCGACATTAAAGCCAAGTGTACGCCCGGCGCTAATCGACGGGTTAGCCGTTGGGAGCATCAAGGGATTCTTGATGAGATGCAGAACCGCTTAGATAAAAACCCGGATATCATGCGGCTGCGTAGCCAAACGGTCGAGCATCCCTTTGGTACACTCAAGGCCTGGATGGGCGCGACGCATTTTCTAACTAAGACTTTGAAAAATGTCAGTACTGAGATGAGCCTGCACGTCTTGGCCTACAACTTAAAGCGGGTGATGAATATTATTGGAACCCCAGCATTGATGGAAGCGATGGTGGCCGCGTAAGGCCATTTCCACCTTGAAATCTTTACATTCTGACAGTCTCCACCCGATTCTATAAGCAAACAACAACGGGCCGGAGAAAAAGGGAAAACAGCTGTCGTTAGCCAAAATTGACCTGAACAGCAAAGCAAAGAACAAATTTAACCTCCCCACCAAGTTTGTTCTCGTTTTTACACGGCCTCACACCAAAGATAACTCTCCACATCAGTCAATATCTAGTGTGAAACAAATTCAAGTAAATGTAATTATGCACCCTTAAGAATGAATGCGGGTTCGTTAGTGTATCACCGCTGGTGCATCAAAACGACGTTTGAAGCATCCATGTTCACCAGTAAATTCAAACGCCCCCCTAACACCTGCCATGCTTCGGCCTGTTCCGCTTTTAATTCTTGCCGCTGATAAATACGCTTAATTTTATTTTCCTCGGTATGGTTAAGGCATTTTTCAATCACATCGGGGGCAACTTTTAAATTGCCCATAATCGTAGCTCCCGTTCGTCTTAGGTCGTGTGGTGTCCACTTGCCACCCGTTAAAACCAAGGCTTGAGAATCTTTAGAGCGGTTGCTTAGGATGTTTGTGGTTTGACGGCCAGTAATTTGAACGGTAATGGATTTGTCGCAAACATGGCTTGATTGGTCACGATTAGGGAAAATCCAGGTTTCGCTTTGGGCGATCTGCTTTAGTTGTTTGAATTGTTCCAGTGTAAAATCTGATAAATAGATGGTATGGGCTTTGCCGTTTTTGCTATTAGTTGCGGGTATCGTCCAGGTCTTCAAGTCAAAATTCACTTCTGAAAATTTAGCTTTGGAAAGCTCACCAATACGGCAAAGGGTAGATAGGGCAATCCAAATCGCACACTCGGTAGATTTCAACAAATGTGCATCGGACAATTGCCGCACTAATGCCCTGATTTCAAGATCACTTAAAACCCTATCGCGTTCTACGTCCTTGCCGCCTATCTTGGCTTTACGGATGCTTGCAGTCGGATCGAATTCGATAATCCCACGGTCAACGGCATACCGGAACATCTGCCGCATAAGGGCAAGTATCATTTTCGCCATGCGTTTAACGCCACGCTTCAATAAAGCGTCTGTCACCTGGGTTATGTGGCCTTTCCGTACATCTTCTACGAACAAATCACCCATTATTGGTAATACGTCCTTTTCAAACATTCTCGACACTTCCTTAACATCCTTTCGATGGATTAATTCGGAATCCATCCACCGGACAAATAAGCTACGAACAGTTACCCGCGCTTCTAATTTACTTAAGGCTTCATGTTCATCAAGCTGTCGTTGCCGAACGCGTTCTTTTTGGAGTTTTGTCTCAAGGTTAGGGTCGATGCCGTCTTTAAGCATCTGAGCGTATGTATCGCGCTCTTTTCTCGCTTCAACCAAGTCACTAGCTTTAAGGGTTAACCATTGCTGTTTACCGTCTAAACGATAACGAAAGCGAAAAAATACGCCGCCACCATCGGCAATAGGGCGAACCCGAACATACAACCCATCACCATCGTTAATGTTTTGCTCTTTATCTATGGCTTTAAGATGTTTAAATGCCAGTGGTTTTATCTTATTAACTGCCATTTTTTAAGTTTCCTGTACGTAAAAAATTGGCGACTCAATAATAATCAACAAGTTAGTTATATTATTTCGGGGACTCATTCGGGTACACTTTAGACATGAATTTTATTGAATCTTATTGTACCTCACTAAATATTAAAGTTACATATCATTATGAATTTATTTAATAAAACTATTTATTTTAAATTTCATTGGTTGGCAAAAAACAACTGTTTACCTATATGGGGTGCAAGGGGGAGCAGGTTCAAATCCTGTCGCCCCGACCAATTAAATCTAATAGTTAAAAATTGCTAATAACTCACAAATGTTAGTAATCGGATTCTGGATAACATTTGTAAAAATTAGCCTCAAAATTAGCTTCGTAAATCATAAATTAGAAAAACCAACCATACTTAGATTCCCATTTTTGCGTTTTGGCTTTTTTTAACAAGTCACGCTCCTCGATCAAGCGAGCCACTTCTTTGCGCAACCGTTTTAACTCATCGTAAAGATGCTCGCCAGTGCTTTCGGGTTTATCCGTCGGTTTGGCTTTGTTGTATTTGGTAATCCAGGTGCGAGGCGTATTGGCGTTGATGCTAAGCTCTTTCGCCGCCTGAGCCACCAATTTATTGGATTCGTTAACTAACTTAACTGCCGACTCTCTAAGTTCTGCCGTATAGGTATTGGGTTTTTCTCTGCTCATTTACGGTCACAACCTTTTTGGATATTTTAGAAATTGTGTCCGGTTTAGTATAGCCAAATCATTGCTAAGTTTGCCAAATTTTAAGTACATGAGAGTGTGGTTTACCGATAGTAATCCACTATCAAATTGTTATTATTACACACTCAATTTTATGCCTGAAAACTCAACGCTGACATGTGTAAATATTCAAGGTAGTTTTCTATCCAATTACCACCTTAACACCCCGTCGTTCGGGTTATTTATAAACTTATTGAACAGCCATCAAAGATCATCAGCACCCAGTGGAGTTATAAGACTGGAGTCTAGCATATCTGAACTGCCTTGCAAAAACGCAGCGATTCCTTCATTTTTATCAACCTGGTTCATCACGGCACCGCAAAACAATAACCTTCTTTTAAAGGCAAATGGGGTATTATTGATAAGGTGATACCTTGTAAAAGAAGCATCGAAAAAAACAGCTTCTGCAAGAAAATATTCCGCGCCATTACACCATTTTGGCAATGGCTTGCTGATTTGATTGGAAAGGTATTCAGCCATACCGGCCATATGTACATTGTTTGATTGATTGCCAAGTTTGATTGGCTCTTCCTGGTAAGCCGACTCTCGGATGCCATAAACCATCAGATAGTCATTAAGCTGTTTAATCAACGCCATATAATCTTCGCCTTGCACAACCCTTAAGCTTAGTTCCTTAAGCGACTTTGGTAATGAATCGAGACTTTCGCCTGCTTTTGAGCCGGGTTTGATAACTACAACCGATTTTTTTACAGAAAATCCTTGTGCCGTTGGAACATAAATATCATATTTGACTAATTCTTCTAGATACCCTTTTCCAGTATCCACGGTAATCTCGATGTCACCATGAGTTTTGATCAGCTCATTTATCCGTTTAACCAATTGCGAAGCGAGCATGTCTTTCCCATAAAATAGCTATGTATTCAAGTATAGAAAATAATCATATTTTTTCAGGAAAATATGCACTGTACATTCGAATAAAAATTGCACTCGGAAGAAACCAAATTTTATGCAGAGAGCCATCACTGTTTTTTTGATGATGCTATTTATAGCGTCTCTAAAAAAAAACCCTCATATCCAAAAGCACAAATTTAAGATAACGATTGATTGTCTGAAATACTCAAATAGGGCAATCTTTTTTAGACGATCATTTTATTTATATATTCGTTCTGCCTTCAAAGTGGTAAGTTATAATCTCAGCTAAGCTTAATAGGCTACGAGAAGACTATACCCCTTACATATTACTATTTGTATGTTTCTGAAGCTCACTGGTTTCTTATTTCGTATTTGGTCGTTAATGCTTGCCTGTTTGATTTCAATATTCGGCAATTGGAGTTGGCAACAACCGAGCTGGTTAATTGCGCTGAAAGCTAAGGTGACAAAACGCTGGCAAAAGGCCAAAGCAAAACCGTTAGCCAGTTTTGGTATTCTTGTCCTATTGTGCGGAATTACCTCAGCAGGCTGGTACGGATATCAATGGTGGCAAAATCGCCCGCAACCTGTCCGTATTGATTTTGTGGTGACAGAACCCGAACGCACGGCTATCGAAAAAGACGAAGCGCCTCATCCTTTAGTCATCAATTTTAATGCTTCGGTTGCTCCGCTAGATCAGGTAGGCAAGGACGTTAGCCAAGGAATTATGATGAATCCGATTATTAGTGGGCATTGGAATTGGCTTGACGACAAATCCCTGGCGTTCAGGCCGGAAAAGGATTGGCCGGTTGGCAGTGTGCATCAAGTTTCATTTGATGAATCCCTGGTGGCGAAGCAAGTTCTGCTTGCCCGTGATGAATTCGAATTTTCTACAGCCAAGTTTGCCGCTTCTTTAGATAAAGCTGAGTTTTTTCAGGATCAAATCGATCCAACCTTAAAAAAGGCTATTTTTCAATTGCACTTCACGCATCCGGTTGACTCGGCACTTTTAGAAAAAAAGATCGCCTTAAAACTCAACAATGCGTCAGGCAATACGAAAGAGGAAAAAGCGCTTAATTTCACGGTAACTTATGATAAGTTGAAATTGAATGCCTATATCCATTCGGATACGTTGCCGGTTCCCCGCGATAACCAAGTTGCAACGCTGACTGTTAAAGAAGGCGTTCAGGCTGCTAATTCCGATGCGGCTTACGATCAGCCATTGACCGCCGAAGTGACCGTGCCGGGGAAGTACTACGGCTTGAGTGTCAGCGATGTACAAGTCGTGGTCACACCAAATCCGAAGACTCAATCCCAAGATCAAGTTCTAATGGTTTCGACCTCACTTCCGGTTAGTGAAAAAGCCATCATGAAAGCGATGAAAGTCTGGCAATTACCGGAATTTCCCGATAACCCCGACATCGACCGCAGCCAGCCTTACTATTGGAGTGCAAATGACGTAACCGTACAGGTTTTGGCGCAAAGCCAGCCAGTCGAAATCAAATCGCTACCTGCCGAAACCGACTATTCGCAGTCGCATAGCTTTCTGGTCCATGCCGATGTCAAACGGACACTGTGGGTCAGCATCGACAAGGGCTTGGAATCCTTTGGAGGGTATTTATTGCCGGCGCAATATGCCGCGCCGGTAGTCGTGCCGAAATATCCCAAGGAACTGCATATCATGGGCGAAGGCTCTTTGTTGGCTTTAAGCGGGGAAAAGAAGATTGGGCTGATGATACGCGACGTTCAGGGCGTAAAAATTGAGTTGGGCAGGGTTCTGCCCGAACAGTTGCAGCACCTGGTGTCGCAAAGCGGCGGTGATTTCGGCAGGCCGGAGTTCAAAAACAGTTTCGGCTCCGATAACCTCAGCGAACGTTTTGAATGGAAAGTGCCATTGCCGCAACTGGAAAAAGGCAAAGCACACTATCAACCGGTTGATTTAGGCCGCTATCTTATCGACCAGCAAGGCCAAAATAAACGTGGCATTTTCTTTGTGAAAGCCAGTAACTATTCGCCGCCGCAACCAACGGATAAATCAGAAAGTTCCAATGAAAGCACCCAGGATGCCGATGCCCGCGCAGAGTCCGAAACCTCGGCAGAAGATTCCCAAAGCGAAGACAGCCGGGTTGAAGATAGGCGTCTGATTCTGATCACCGATTTAGGTCTTATCGCCAAAACCGAACATAACGGTTGCCAGGTTGTATTCGTGCAATCTATCCAGACTGGCCAGCCGCAAGCGGGCGCGGAAGTCGAAATCATCGCCAAAAACGGCTTGGCGATCATGCATGACGCCACAGACGCGGACGGCAAAGTCCGTTTTGCCAAACTATCCGGACTGGAAAAAGACCGCGAACCGATGCTTTACCTCGTGCGACATCAAGGCGACATGAGCTTTTTGCCGATGCAACGCAATGACCGCAAGCTTAACTTCTCCCGTTTTGACGTAGGTGGCGCGGAAAATGCTGAAGATGCCAACCAATTGGATGCTTACCTGTTTTCCGACCGAGGCATTTATCGTCCCGGCGATACGTTGCATATCGGTATGATGGTCAAAACCAGCGGCTGGAATACGCCGTTGGCGGGGTTACCGCTGGAAGCGGAAATCCTCGATCCGCGCGGTTTGACGGTCAAACGCGAAAAACTCAATCTGGCTGCTGGCGGTTTCAATGAACTAACCTATAGCACTTTGGATTCCTCGGCGACAGGCACTTATTCAGTTAATCTATATACCGTCAAGGACAATAAATCCGACCAATTGTTAGGCCACGCCAAAGTTAAAGTCGAAGAGTTCCAGCCTGAGCGCATGAAAATCGTTGCCAAATTTTCTAAACCAGCAACCGAAGGTTGGCTGCACCCCAAGGATTTGCAGGCTTTGATAAATGTTCAAAACCTGTACGGCGCACCGGCGGAAGCACGCCAAGTCACCGCCGATATAAGCTTGCAGCCCACGTTGCCGGAATTCAAGCGTTACCACGATTATCATTTTTACGATCCGCACGTCGCCAAACAAAGCTATACCGAAACCTTAACGCCTACCACTACGGACACTTCCGGCAATGCGGTACTGTCTTTGGGATTGGAAAAATACCAGGGCGCGACTTATCGGTTGGATTTGACCGCGCAGGCATTTGAAGCCGCTGGCGGGCGCAGCGTTGCGGCTGAAACTGGTGTACTGGTATCCGATATGCCGTTCCTGGTCGGCTATAAGGCCGATGGCGCATTGAACTTCGTCGCCAAGGATGCCGAGCGTAATCTCCACTTTATCGCCATCGATCCGCAACTTAAGCAGACCTCAACGGACAAACTGACGTTGGAGTTATTAGAACGCAAAGTCTTGTCGGTATTGACCAAGCAGGATGACGGCACCTACCGCTACGAATCGCGCACCAAAGAAATCAGCCTGAGCAAAAGCGATTTTACTATCCCGAAAATCGGAAAGGATTTGCGTCTGGATAGTGCCACACCCGGCGATTACAGCTATGTGGTGCGAGATGCGGTAGGCTTGCAACTGGCCCGAATCGATTACAGCGTAGCCGGACAGGGCAATGTATCGCGCAGTATGGATCGTGATGCCGAGCTGCAATTAACGCTGGATAAAACCGAATATGCACCGGGCGATAAGATTACCGTGAATATACGCGCGCCTTATACGGGCGCGGGCTTGATTACTATCGAGCGCGATAAAGTTTACGCCAGTACCTGGTTCAAGGCCGACACCCAATCGACGGTGCAAAGCATCGAAGTGCCGAAAGAATTGATGGGCAACGGTTATCTCACCGTGCAATACATGCGCGAGCCGGGTTCGGACGAAATCTTCATGAGCCCGCTTTCCTTCGGCGCAGCGTCGTTTAAGGTAAGCCTCGCGAAACATCAACAACCGTTAACACTTACCGTGCCGGATCATATCAAACCCGGCGAGACGCTGGAAATGAAATTGCAAAGCTCTGAACCGGCGCGTGTCGTCGTGTTTGCCGTCGACGAAGGCATTTTGCAGGTCGCGCGTTATAAAAACCCCGATCCCTTAAGCTATTTCTTCCAGAAACGGCAACTGGATGTCGATACCAGCCAAATTCTGGATTTGATCCTGCCGGAATTTAAGAAGCTGATGCAGCTATCCGCACCCGGTGGTGATGGCGAAGAAGAGGAAGAACCGGCCTCCTCCCTGCTTAATCCCTTCAAGCGCAAGCATGACAAACCGGCGGTTTACTGGTCGGGAATCATTGACCTGAACAAAGAAACTATCGTCCACTATCAAGTACCGGAAACTTTTAACGGCAGCATGCGGGTGCTGGCGGTTGCAGTTAACGACGCAAAGATCGCCACTGCCGTGCAGCATACCCAGGTGCGCGACGATTTAATTATTACCCCCAATGCGCCGTTCCTGGCTGCACCGGGCGACGAATTTACCGTCAGTGTGGCGGTCGCAAACAATATTAAAGGTTTCGGCGATAAAGCGCCTGTCCAGCTTAAGCTAACGGTGCCGCCGCAATTACAGGTTCAGGGCGAAACCACCCAAACACTGACGATTGCCGAAGGGCATGAAGGCGTGTCCACTTTCCGCATCAAAGTGCAGAACGCCGAAAAAGTCACCCTGGGCAATGCTACGCTAAGTTTTGAAGCCTCCAGTACCGGACATACGTCCCACATGCATGCCGATCTCAGCATTCGGCCTGCAATCCCCAGAATGACGGGCTTGCGCATGGGTAGTTTTAAAACCCAGCAAGATATTTCTATCCAGCGGCAACTCTATTCGCAACAGCGCAAAGTCAGCGCCGGGGTTTCGCCGTTGCCGTTGATCGCGGTTTCCGGCTTGACCGATTACCTGGATAACTTTACCCACAGTTGTACTGAGCAGCTCATCAGCAAGGCTATTCCGGCGTTGGTGTTAAGTAAATATCCTGAATTTACCAACGAGATGACAGCCCGGTTCAGCGAAAACGATTGGTTGAATTTGATTTCAGTACTGCGCAGCAGACAGAATGCCGAAGGTGGTTTCGGCTTATGGGGTGCTACGCCACAAGCCAGTGAATTTGCCTCCGTTTATGCGCTGCACATGCTGATGGAAGCCCAGGCTAACGGCAAAGCCGTGCCGGAAGATATGTTCAAGAAAACCCTGACCTACGCACAAACTCTGGCCGCCAGCCCGGCTAATACCCTGGAAAGCCTACGGGTGCGCGCTTATGCCGCGTACCTGCTAACCCGGCAAGGCACGGTTACCACCACGATGCTGGCAGGCATCCGCGAATCCCTGCACAACAATTTTCAGGATGAAGCATGGCGGCAGGATTTAACCGCCGTTTATTTGGCTGCCAGTTACCAATTACTGCAACAACAGGACGAAGCCAAAGACTTGCTGGCTACGCCGCTCAAAAATATCGGGCAGGCGAAAGCCGACTATCAGTTCCAAAGTTATTACGACCCGATGATCCGCGATGCCCAGACCCTCTATCTGCTGGCGAAACATTTTCCCGATGCGTTAAAAAAACTGCCGCCCGCGTATCTACAGAACATCGCCAAAGCGATACAGGAAAATCGTTTCAACACCTTATCGTCCGCTTACTTCTTAATGGCGTACCAGGCGTATAGCGATGCCGTACCGGCAGAAGCCGCCAAGCAAATGGCGATTACCGCTATCGACGGCAATGGCAAGCTACAGCCCTTAACCTTACCGCAAACTATCGCGCCGCGCGCTAGTTTGCCCGAAACCACACAGACCTTGCGCTTTAAAGGGCCGAGCAATCTGCCTTTGTATTATGCGGTTTCAGAGTCCGGTTTCGACCAACAACTCCCCAAACAAGCCGTGCAGCATGGCCTGGAAATCCAGCGCACGTATCTAAACGCACAAGGCAAGACAGTCGATAAGGTAAAGCTGGGCGAAGAAATTACGGTACAAATCCGCATGCGCGCCATTGACCGAGACTGGATCGACAATATCGCCATCCAGGACTTACTGCCTGCCGGGTTTGAAGTGGCGCTGCCATCGGCAACCGACACCAAGATGGCCGATAACGGCAACGAAGAATCCGCCTTACTCGCCTGGCAAGACCGCTTAAGCACTGGCGGCAACTGGCACAGTGACTATGCGGATGTACGCGAAGACCGCGTTTTGCTCTACGGCAGCATCAACAACCAAGTTTCCGAATACCAATATAAAATCAAAGCCAATACCGCAGGCATTTTCACTGTTCCGCCGATTTTTGCGCAGGCAATGTATGAGCCTTCGATTGAGGCTTATAGCGGGGCGGGTTTAATGAAGGTGGAATAAAAGGATATACCTGAACATTGGCGTTATTCCAGTTCGAAGAATTAACTGGGGCAAACCGAGCTGTTAGAGGTCAATGTGCTATGGTAAGAGCCGTTATACATTCCCACATAAGGGCGTGAGAATAAGAAAAACGTTCTAACCTTTTAGGCGAATTTTAATGTTGTTCTAGTTCAATTTGTATTAAAGTAAATTTATAAGTAAACTCTCAACATTGCCTAGCTATAATGGGTCTAAGCCCATCGGAATGTGAGTCACATTCTGCCTTGATTTTTTAGCTTTCTGCGTTACTTCCGAAACCGGAATACGCCAGTCAGCGTCTTCCAATTTCGGAAGTAACGCTTGCTTTAAGTAGGCAATTTTTCTTATGCTAAACGAAATAAAAAATAAAAAGCTTCTTCGTGAACAAATAGAAACACTCAAGCGGTCGATTTTAAAATCTAAGGTTTTTCTTCCCGTAACGGTTTCAAAATTTGTTTTCCTCTGTGGGGCAAACAAAATTGACAAATCGATTTCCGAAAGACGAGAAGCTATTATTGAGTTTTCAAAAAAGCATCTCAGTCATACGCAGTTCTTTCTGGCAGAAAAGATATTTAAAACATTGCAGAAAGAAGGTCATAAGGAAAATATTTTAGATGTTGAGCATCACATATCTAAGTTTGCCGATAATATTGTTATTATTCTCGAAAGTCCTAGTGCATTTGCAGAGCTTGGGGCATTTGCTCATAAGGAATTAAGAGAAAAATTAATAATTATTAATGATAAGCAGTATGTGTCGGAAGAATCATTTATAAATTTAGGGCCAATTAAAGCAATCGAAGAACATTCCGGAAAACATAAAATTATTCATTATAAGATGAGTTCTGATGGCATTAAAAGACGCGATGCAATCGGTGACGTTTTTGATCCATTATATAAGCTTCTCAAAGATCCAATAAAAGGCAGAGCATCAGCTGTTAAAATTGAATCCTGCGACCCATCAAAGACGTTTGATAAATATTCGGCAATGTTTATTCACGATCTTATTTATTTTACTGGCCCTATTTTTCCTAAGGAACTTGTCGAAGTATTAAAAATAATTTTTGGTGATAACAGCTTTGACCTCAAAAAACATTTAGCAATATTGGCTGCTTTCGAATCTCTTAGCCGAGGTGAAATAGATAGTGGAAAAGAAAAAGGTAATATTTACAAAAGTAAAATTGGAAATACATATTATAAGTATAATTTTGACACTAACAAAATAATATCTACTTTTAGAAACTATATGCTCAAGGGTTATCCTGAGAGAATATATGAATATTAAAGAAACCCTATCTAAGGACTTAGATATACCTAGCCCGCTTATCTCATGATTACAGGAAAACTTCTGTTAGAAAGTTGCCGAAGATAGAATTGAGTATGTATTGTTCCTAAATTGAGGCTATAGGTCTGTAATGAATGGCATTTGCCTTTTTTCAGGCACAGCTTCCCCTTACCCCATTCTTTAACGTGCCGGGAACAGCACACTTTAGGATTATTCAGGGCATAGTTTTTGGCAGACCGATAGAAATAACACTTGATAAGGATAACTGCTGCTAAGCAATAGTTTCACCCGCCGGGTGTTCCGGATCACCACCGCTCCGACCTTAAAGAGTTTCAGCCGAATTGTGCCGCAAGTGGCGTGTGCCAGTTCGGTATTGCGTAGGGCTACCCTGCGAATGGCCGCCATTAACGTATAAGCGAGCGTCGATAGCAACAAGCGAAATTGATTCGGCCACCACAGGCTGCAACTGGTGCGGTCGGCAAACAAATCCAACTGTTGTTCTTTGATCCGGTTTTCCATCTCGCCCCGGGCGCAATACACTTTTTCGTAAAGGTGTTGCGGGTCACCCGTTAAATTGGTCACCACATAGCGTGGATTGCTGCCTTGGCTCATGTGTTCGGCTTTGAGGATCACCCGGCGTTGGCGCTTCCATGATCCTGCTTGGTAGTGTAGTTCGGTAAACAGGCGTTGCGTTTGTTGCTGGGCTTCAAATTGACTTTTGGCCTGATCTGCCCAGGGCTGGCTTAACCGGTTGATGCGTGGGTTTTTGGCCAAGCCAACAATATAGTTGACACCGTTGCGCTCGCACCAGCCCAGCATTTTATGCCGGCAAAAGCCGCTGTCCCCGCGTAAGGTAATCGAAACGTCTGGCCAAGCACAGCGTAAGCGTTTAACGAGCAGAGCCAAGATCGCCCAGCTGTGTTTGGCACCGTCAATGTTGCTGGGACGCAGATAACTGACCAGGCACTGGTCGCCACAAAAGACATAGAGCGGCAGGAAACAATAACGCCGGTAGTAACCATGAAAAAACCGGCCTTCCTGCTGACCGTGCACCGGATCGTCGGTGGCGTCAAAGTCCAGGATTAATGATGCCGGCGGTGCCTCAAAAGACGCGATAAACTGTTCCACCATCTGTTCATGAATCCGCCACATGAGCGCCCGATCCGCCTGTTGTTCAAACCGGCATAAAGTGGAACGGCTACCCAGGACCTGATCTTTTTCGACCGCGGTCTGGAAGGCAATGTCGTTGCGCAGGGTATCGTGGTCATTTAAGTCTTCGTAACCGCACGCCAACCCATAAACCCGTTGCCGCAGCAAATCAACCACCTGATGCCGGATCTTGTCCGGATCCCTGGGGTCGGTGATCTGGGCAGCAACCTGCTCGGTTAGTTTTAAACGCTGGTCAATGCTCCTCAACAGCAGCACACCGCCGTCACTGGTGATAGCTCCGCCACTGAATTGAGCTTCAATTTCTCGACGTTTTAAGGCTGGAAATTCTATTTTGGTTGCGGTACAGTTTGTCATGGGCAAGTCCTTGTTCAAATTCAATGTAAGCAACTGAATTTTATCGAACTCTATAGGACTTGTCCGCCTTTTTTATGTGATATTCAGGCTAGTACTTTTATTGATGAGGCACTATTAGTTGCAAGATCACAAGTTAAAAAATTCAATATAAAGAAAAGGAATGGTTCGACAAGAGAGATTTTTCAACCCTCTAAAAAATTAAAGACACTACAGTACTGGTTGATTTTCAATTTATTTGAAGAGTTAGCCATCCATAATTCTGCATTAGCATATCTGAAAGATGTGTCTATTTTGCATAATGCAAAAAGACATAGCGACAATAGGTTTTTCTTAAAAATGGATCTTAATAACTTTTTTCCAAGTATAAAGTTCACTGACTTAATACCTTTAATCGAGTTATGGCACGAAAAAACATCGCCACTATGGACTCTTGATAGTGATGCTAAGGATTTGATTAGATTATCTTGTTTCTTTAAGGAAGATAAGCTTCCTATTGGTTATCCAAGCTCTCCAATTATTAGCAATGTAGTAATGTACAAATTCGACGAGGGAATCACCAAACTGATTTCAGACAAAATTAAATACGGGGAATGTGTATATACGAGATATGCCGATGATCTTGTATTTTCTACCGATAAGAAAGGAGCATGCATTGAACTGTTAAATCAAGTAACCACATTTATTGAGAATAATGTTTCACCAAAAATTTCTGTTAACAAGTCAAAGACTAAACTAGGCACAAGCACTGGGGGATCGGCATCAGTTACAGGATTAAAAATATGTAGTGACGGACATATCACAATACATAGGAAACAAAAGGATCACATAAGACTTCTTCTCAGTTTGTATAGCAAAGGAATATTAAAAAAAGAGGAACATAATTCATTATTGGGGCATCTATCCTATTGCCATTACGTAGCTCCAGCTTTTTATTCAAGTTTACAAAAAAAATATTTTAAAGAAATAAGTGAGTTACGTTCGAACAACATTGAAAGTTAAGTCCGTAAGGGGCATTTAGGATTATAGTTAGAGTTTACCATCCAAGAATGAGGCGCAATGCCTTGCAATTATTGCGCCTCGGCTTTAGACGATTCGATCGACTATTTCATGATTTCCGCAGCAGCCGCTTTTAATTTGGCTTCGTCGGCTTGGATGGGTTTCATCATGTCGTTTTTGGCGTTTTTAGCTCCTGCCACTAATTCATCAGCCGTTTTAAATTTACTTTTTAAGGTGTCAATGCTGGGAGCAACCGAACCATTGTGACACCCTTTACAGGTATCTGATTCGCCAGCAATTGAAATGGATGTCATTAAGGCAACTAAAGCCAACATAGTTGTTACTAAAAGAAATTTTTTCATTCCAAGTCTCCTCAGTTTTATAATAGTTATTAATCTTAGAGATAAAGTTTGAACATTTTTTCGATGTGTTTTTGAATGTTCAAGCGATTTGGCGTAGATGGTTTTATTGATCTACGAAAAATTTTTATCACATCCTGTATTTCAATGCAAATTCTTTAAAACTTTTCGGGAATACCGACACATTTCGATAAAAACTGAATAGGTAATATCATCATTTCTAATGAAATGGCATTATCTTCGTAATTTGTCGGAACTTGCTGTGAAATTCGGCATTTAAAGAACCCGTTTATAATAATGCGTATTCAACAGTTTTTTCCGTAGATGGATTGGAAATATTGCCTCAAAGAGTTATCAATACATAAGGGTTCTCCAAGAATCAAATGGCTTATAGTTATCATCTTGTTGTTTCTTATAACCAGCCAAATCCTAGCCAAGTTACCCAAAAAACCACTTTCTAATTATTCTGTCTATTCCAGCGCCATTTATGCCCGCCACGGCGAATTGCTGCGCTTAACATTGGCATCCGACCAACAGTATCGGTTGTGGATGCCGTTAGCGGAAATCCCCCTTAGCTTGCGTACCGGCACTTTATTGTATGAAGACCGCTGGTTTTATCGGCATCCCGGTTTTAATCCGCTGGCGTTGCTGCGTTCGGCCTGGATGTCTTACGGGCGTGGCGCACATCAGGGCGGCTCGACGATTACCATGCAGGTCGCACGGCTGTTGTACCGCATCGATAGCCGAAATCCGCTGGGTAAACTCCGGCAAATTGCCGCCGCAGTTTGGTTGGAGTTGCGCTATTCGAAGCCTGACATTCTCGAAGCGTATCTGAATGCCGCGCCTTATGGCGGTAATATTGTCGGCGTAGCGGCGGCTAGCTTGCTGTATTTCCATAAGCCGGTGTCGCAGTTAACTTTAACCGAAGCGCTAACGCTGGCGGTGATTCCGCAAAACCCTAACCAGCGCTTCCCTAACAAACGCAGTTCACAGCCAGATTTGCCGTCTGCTTTGCAACAGGCGAAATTGAGGTTATGGCACAATTGGCTGGCCGAATTTCCGGATGATAAGAGTTATGCGGCTGATTTTGCCTTGCCCATAACCGTGTATTCAAAAGCCGATAAACCTTTTCTTGCGCCGCATTTGACCGACTTACTGTTACGCCATTACACACATGAGCAGCACATCCACAGCAGTATTGATAGTAAAACCCAGTTAAGCATCAAGCAATCGGTGGATAACTACCTGCAGCAAAACCGGTCGATGGGAATTCGTAATGCTGCTGTGTTGTTGCTGGATACCCGAACCATGCAGGTCAAGGCGCTGATGGGTTCGGCGAATTACTGGGATGTTGGCATTAAAGGCCAGGTTAACGGTACGCTGGCGAAACGTTCGCCGGGTTCGACGTTGAAACCGTTTATTTATGCCTTGGCGCTGGATCAAGGCCTGCTGCATCCGCACACAATTGTCGCCGATACGCCGACTTCGTTCGGACCGTACAATCCGGAAAATTTCGACAGCCGCTTCTTAGGGCCGATAACCGTGCAGGAGGCACTGATCCGCTCGCGCAATATACCGGCACTCAATACAGCCGCGAAACTGAAGAAGCCTTCACTGTATGGTTTTTTACAACAAGCGGGCATCAGCGGTTTAAAAACCGAGCAACATTACGGCTTATCGCTGGCATTAGGGGGCGGTGAAGTGACGATGTTGGAACTGACGCAACTGTACGCTATGTTGCCTAATCAGGGACGATTGCGACAAGTGCATTGTCGTGTTGATCAGAAAGAACCAATTGCACCCGAAAAGGCTTTATTAAGTCCGGCCAGCGCCTTCATTACGCTGGATATGCTCAGCAATAATCCGCGCCCCGATACCAAACGCCCGGCATTCCCTAAAGTTGCCTGGAAAACCGGCACTTCCTGGGGCTTTAAAGATGCGTGGTCGGTGGGTATCGCCGGACATTATGTCTTGGCCGTTTGGGTCGGGAATTTCGATAACCAAGGCAATACTGCTTTTACGGGCATTAAAGCAGCGGGTTCGCTGTTTTTTTCATTGATTGACAGCTTGCGTAGTCAACACTTGCTTGAGGGATTAAATGGGGAATTACTGCCGCCAAAACCGGACTCGGTTACCCAAGTCAATGTCTGTGCCGCCAGCGGCGATTTGCCGAATGAGGATTGCCCGTTATTAGTAAAAACCTGGTTTATTCCAGGCATTTCGCCAATCAAAACCAGCGCGCTACATAAAGCCGTTTATTTCAATACTAAAGGCGAAGTGATCTGCAAAGGTCAATCTTATAGCCGCCGTGAAATCTACGAGTTCTGGTCGAACGATATGGCGCTTCTATTCCAAGAAGCAGGCATGCCCCGCCGTCAACCGCCGACGTTACCCAGTTGCTATGATAATCTCAATGGTGAGGCAGAATTGGAAATCGTTTCACCTTCATCAAGCGGCGTGTACACGCTGAAAATAGGAAAGCTATCTTCCATCGGTCTTAAGGCCAAAAGCAAGACGAACGGCGACATTTTTTGGTTCGCCAATAAAAGTTTTATCGGGAAAGCGAAAGCTTCGGAAACTTTATCTTGGTCGCCCGATAACCCTGGTACTTACCGGCTACGTGCAGTAGATAAAAAGGGTTACGCCGCGACAAAACAGTTAAACATAGCATTTGTGCGTTAATACAATTGGTTTATAAACTGCCTAAATGATTGTTAACCGGAAAATTGACACGGTGCAGCGACCGCCCAGAATGGATAGCTATCGATAGCTATCCACAGCGACACCTAATAATAGATATAGTATGAACCAAACTACTTATAACTCGCAGTTAGTGTGCGGGTCGAGAAGCCTAATTTCATAAGTATGACTTGTTGTACAGAGCCATCTTGATGTAAGGTTTGTTTATTCCTTTAATATTAAACGGGGCGTTAAGTTCACTTTGCCAACGTTGTGCGGTTTTAAGCTCCGCCTGCCTGCCCGCATCGTCCAACAGTATAATACAACCAGGTTTTAACCGCCCGCCCATGATTGGGCCAACCCATATCTTCCCCCTTTATTTCTGCTGGGCGGGCCGTCACACACAACGAGGGAAAAGCCATCAGGCAATTTTTCAAAGGGTATATCGTACCAGCAATATTCACCGTAGTCCTTGAGAGGGCTTGTGCACACCACGGAGTTTAGCCCGTATAATGTTAGATATTTTTGCACTTTTTTTGCCCACTCAGGCTTGTGCTCAAGAACCCAATGGCTATGGCCTTGTTGTTTGGCGATAACGCCAAGCAATACCGTGGTCAATCCTGACCCGCACTCTAAAATAGAGCCCTTTGATGCCAGCGCATGTTCTATGCAACCTGCAAGGAGTTCATCGCGTGCGCTCCAGGCTTCATTTCCCCAACCGTAAATCAGGTCATTTAACACTGGATTTCCTGGGAATGCGCAAGCGGCGGGATCTTTTAGGAATTGATTCATGGATTGATTGAAAACGATATCTCGACGCTTGCCACGAAGCAAACTCCGGATTTGGGACGGCACTGACTTATAGTACGCTTCCCTAAGCAAACTGTATGCACCGGGGGCAAAAATTGATTTCAAGTTACTTGTGCCAAAAAGAGAGTTGTTTCATTATACGTCTGCCTTCCGAGGTTAGGGACTGCATTTTTTCCATTAGATATAAGCCAAAGATTTAGATGTAGAATTGACCGTCGCTAATGTTCGAAGTTAACCATTCTCAACGCTTGCTCATGGGATTTCTAAAGGGCTGGAGTTGGTTGACATGAACCATGGTCGGATTTGGAGAAGTGGCGATTATTGTTAGTAATACCAATCCCAATAAGTTGCTATATGAATCCCCTCATCCTGGCCTTCTCCCTCTGGAGAAGGTTTCAATGAGAACTTATTGGGATTGGTAAACTTATTGATAATTATTCACGATGGAAAAAGTCATTCATCTGACCCCTGCCTTTTTAAAACGGACGGACGATCCCAAGAGACCAAGAACGAAGAACGCCGTGCTGACAAGGGTAAAGCGCAGGTTTGTTTCCTGGATGGTCAAGTCGTCGGTTGCATACAACATGATAATGACGGCGACCAACCCCCACCCAAAAAAACTCAGTGTCGCGGTAAGAATAAATTTACCTATGTTTTCTGATTCACTTACTGGGGTGTCCATTCGATAGGCTACAAATCCGCATATGAACGCCGGTAGAATTCCCCAACGCATATGTTCTATGAAACTCGCCAGAAAATTGAAGTTATCTTTGTAGTAAGTTAGCTCGAGGATAAGCGTTGATGCCGTAGTGCTGACAATAAAGCCCATTATCATCATTGCCAGATAGAAACCATAATTTAAGTCGGATTGCGCCCGTTGGTGTCTGAAGGCGAACATTCGTAAGATAAAGACGAAGGTTATCGGGAGGACATACATTAAAATGGCATAGGCAACCCAGCGGAGTGTAGTGAAATCAAAATGTACTAGCGGCTTGTCGGGAAACAGGAAAGTATTGTGTAGCAAAACCGAAATCTCTCGCCCTAACATGACCCCAATGGCGGTAGCAGCCGCGAAAATCAAAATATACTTGTAGGTGTGTTTTAGGCGAACCTCATGGATGTTGCCTCCAAGCTGCTTCACAGTTGACCAAATCTCATTCTCGCTTGCGCTACCAAAAACGACCAAAGCGGACAGAAAACGACAAAGAAGACCAGTCAAGTAATCCAGTTCTTTTATCAAGTTTACGGTCTTGGTATAGTGTGGTTCAGCTTCCTTCCAGACGGCAACTTTTTCCGACATTGCGTTGTAGGAAATACAGATCGTTCCCCATTTAAGAGACGGTTCGGCGAATAAACGGCGAAAGGACGTTTGGTTGGCGTAGTTTTGTATTTGGTCAAAAAGAAGGCAATTATGCGCCCATTTATACTCGACAGTGGCGCTGGATTTTTCAAAATCACCCGAGTCAATACTCGCTACCAGCAGGCGATTTACGATTTGTGTCTTAAGCTTATCGTCGACAGCCGACAACCGCGCTGTAATGAGCGCGTTATAGACCTCTACAGCTTTTGTAGGTATAGCAAAAGCGTCATGGATACCATCCCTCAAAGCAAGCAAAGGATTAAGTTTACTTTCCCAGCCCACAAGAAAAAGAAAAAGACCGGCAGCAATCAACGGTATGACCGTATTTCCGTCCAAGCCGTTCATAAGGTTTACCAATGCCCCGGAAGTGAAAATCTTCACGATGAGCGCCATAAGCGGTTCCAAGGGCAGCAACCGCGATGTCAGGAGCCAGTAAAGTGCAGCTATTAAAATGCAATACGATAAGATACCTATCCAGTAGGTGCTCCTGCGGATAAAGTATTGGGGTAGCGTCGGTTCAGTGCCTAATTGAATCCGGCGTTTTTGGAAGGACTGATAAGCAAGGAAGAATGCTGCTCCTGTTCCAAGTGACTGCAACCCAAAATAAATTAATTGTTCGGCAGCCATCGTGCAGTTGTTCCTGTGTATTCCATATGGTTTCAGTTTAGGTTAAATAAAGATATGCCAGATTTTAACCGTGCTTATTATAATATTTTGGATATTAGTTGAGACAGAGTACCCTAGTTACGATTCAATCAAAGAATCGGATTATTTGCCACAATGGCTAACCAAGGTTGTTCATGTATTGGTTTACCATAAAGTAAGGACCGGCAACAATAATGGCGGATTCAACTTTGAAGTGCAATCCCAGTTATTACCCGGCCTTTAGAAAAGTATCAGCACAAAAAACCGCAATTAAGCGGCTTTAATTGATCGCCTGGAATACCGCTTTAGTTTCAAATCATAGGCAGTAAAATATCAAGTCGGCTTGGCGACTTATCCTGTTTAAACCTTCCCTTACTGCTATCTACCGTCTTTAACTACAACTGGAGTATGCCCTCGACAAGCCTTAACATTGACCGGGATTCTTGATGCGGTCGTTTAGTAAAGTGCTTCTTCCACTGGCAATAATTGGCAACAAGAAAATCAGGCTGCCCATTATGAAAATGAAATGCTTATATTTTAGCCAGCATTTCTTTAAACAAGGCTGAATTTTTTTACACATAATGATTACAACGGTGTCTTAATCTGCGATCCACTATCAACAGGTTTTGCATCCGGATCTTTCTTAGGTGCATCATCAATATCATCAAAACCGAACAAACCCTTAATCTTCTGCCACATGGTTTTTTCAATATCTCGCTTAGGGACATCGACTGTCGTTTCCTCAGAAGGTTTGACGACGGGCGTTGAACTAGGTTTGAAGTCACCTTGGATGCCAGAAACCAAACCATCTTCATTAAACAGTACGGAAACTTTTTTCTGCTGGCGGTCTTCGCCGCTGGGTTGGTTAGAATACAGGTAATCCCAACGTTTTTGGTGGAAGGTATCCACCAGCATGGGTGACCCCAAAATGTATAACACTTGCCGCTCGGTCATATTGGGACGTAGTTGGTCAATCATCGCTTGGTCTACGATATTGCCTTGCTGGATGGGTATGGTGTACACACCCGGCAGATTGTTAAGTATGTACGAACATGAGACGAGCGAAGAACTGCCCAATAGTACAATACAGAAAAAAACGCTTCTCATAGTCTAGCGGTAAAGAATCAAAAACCAGAATCATACAGGATGTTAAACGATTATCCTATAATACAGTCATGCGCCGATGGGTAAAAAAAGGCTACAATGTACCCAGTCTTTTATTAACCCCCTTGCTATAGCTTATTGCAATCGCCCAACTGGAGATAACGGTGGAAACTCATGATCTACGGAACGCTGGCCTGAAAGTAACTTTGCCCAGGGTTAAGATCCTGCAAATACTCGAAAATCAGGCCACTGACCGACATCTAACCGCAGAGCAAGTATACAAAATTTTGCTCAGTGAAGATGAGGAAATCGGCTTAGCGACCGTTTACCGCGTCCTAACCCAATTTGAAGCGGCAGGTCTTGTCACTCGACATCATTTTGAAGGCGGCAATTCTGTATTCGAACTCTCCGATGGCGATCATCACGATCATATCATGTGCATCAAATGTGGCAAAGTCGATGAATTTGCCGACAATATTATCGAAATCCAGCAAAAGCAAATTGCCCAACGCTTAGGCTACGAATTGACCGCACACGGCCTGTACCTGTACGGTTATTGCCCCAATTGCAAGAAATCCTGATCTTTTATCAACTAAAATCTTCCATGTTTAAACCCCTCATTTTTTACATTGGCTTACGCTACACGCGTGCAAAACGCCGCACCCAATTCATTTCTTTCATTACCCTAACCTCAATTATGGGGATTGCGCTAGGCGTTACTGCCCTGATTACCGTATTGTCGGTAATGAATGGCTTTGAAGCGGAATTGCGGCAACGTATTCTTGGCATGACCGCCCACGCAACATTGACCGGCAAGTATGGGCAATTAGAAAACTGGCCTGAAGCTGAAAACCGCATCAAAAACCATCCACACGTCCAAGGATCAGCGCCATTCGTTAGCGGGCAAGTGATGATTAATGCCGATAGACGGGTAAGTGGCACAATGCTTAACGGCATCATGCCAGATTATGAACCCAAAGTTTCCGAGGTTGGCAACCACATGGAAGAAGGCAAACTCAGCGACCTGATACCGGGTACATACGGTATCGTATTGGGTGCGGAACTTGCCAAATACCTTGGTACTTTCATGGGCGATAAGATCACCATCATCAGTCCACAAGTCAATTCCACACCCGCCGGCATTGTCCCTAGGATGCGCCGATTTACCGTCGTGGGCATTTTTAAAGTCGGCATGTATGAATATGACCGCAATATGGCGTTGATCCATATGGAGGATGCCGCCAAATTATTTAGGTTAGAAACAGCGGTTTCCGGCTTACGGATAAAACTCGATGATGTCTTTAACGCCCCCCAGATAACCCAATCCTTAGGTTCAGAATTGTCCGATGAATATCTAGTCAGCGACTGGACAATGGCGCATGAGAACTTTTTCAATGCGGTTAAAACAGAAAAGAAAGTGATGTTTATCATACTGCTATTGATTGTGACGGTGGCCGCCTTCAATATCGTCTCCACCCTGGTGATGGTGGTGACCGATAAGCGTGGCGACATAGCCATCCTTAAAACCCAGGGACTCACTTCCGGTTCTGTTATGGGCATTTTCATAGTGCTAGGTACTGTAATTGGCGTGGTTGGCACGGTCTTAGGAACCGTCGGTGGAATTTTGTTAGCCCTAAACGCAAGCGATATTGTTAATACTTTGGAAAGAATTTTTCACGTCACCTTTATGCCGGAAGATGTTTATCAAATCAGTGGGTTACCATCAAAACTTATCTGGACAGATGTCTATATGATAGCGGCAATGGCATTTGTTCTGTCGCTACTCGCAACCATTTACCCTGCTTGGCAAGCATCAAAAATCAACCCTGCGGAAGTGTTGCGCTATGAATAATTCCAGTATTTTACAGTGCCAAAACTTAACCATGCACTATACCCAGGGCGGCCTGGATGTTGAGGTTTTAAAAGGCGTAAACTTCAATATCAACAAAGGCGAACGTGTCGCCATCATGGGCGCATCGGGTTCCGGCAAAAGCACCCTACTGCATTTGCTGGGCGGACTGGAAAAACCAACCGGCGGCAAAGTAACATTAGATGGAACCAACCTGAACGATGTCAACGGCAAACAACTAGCTAAGCTAAGGAACCGCTCCTTAGGTTTTATCTACCAATTTCATCACCTATTAGGTGAATTTACCGTACTAGAAAATGTCGCCATGCCCTTGTTAATCGGCGGACAGTCGGTTTCGGAGGCGAGGCACGATGCCACGCGTTTATTGCAAAGAGTAGGATTGGGGCATCGCGTTGAGCACAAGCCCGGCGAATTATCCGGCGGCGAACGCCAACGCGCAGCAGTCGCCAGGGCATTAATCAATAAGCCGAGCGTAGTATTGGCCGATGAGCCGACCGGAAACCTGGACAGCAAAACCGCTGAGGATGTTTTTCAGCTTATGTTGGAATTGAATCAAGAATTAAACGTCAGCTTTTTGATTGTCACCCACGACCACGAATTGGCGGGGAAAATGGGTAAAGTATTGCACATGGAAGATGGGATGATTGTTTGAGTTTGCGTTTAATCCGCCGAAGCAAGGTTAACCAAAATAGCGGGTTTCGCCACGCATTAAGAACCCGTAATGCCAAACAATGCAAAATCTTCAACCATGCAATCCAACCCCAAAAAACATGCCCGAAAAAAACTGAAGCATTTTTAGCGACACAGGTTCGGTTTATGGCGGATTGCCTCGCGGCGAATCCGCCTTACGGCCTTGGCGGACTCCAGCAGGGCATGGGGAAAGGTCGGTGGGGTATATGCGTCGGAACACGGCCAACGCCCCTTCGGACTGTGCCCTAATTTTTATTAAACTCGCTTAACGATGACTTCAAAAAAACAAAACTTCCCCGTAAAACACAGGTACCGCATTGTTCTGGCCATGCTTCATTAGTGTTTTTTGTGGTTACAATTACATCAATATCCATTAATACCGAGTCTTTACCTATCGCTCTAAAAATAGGCTCCCCCATTTTATTCATCAACTCATCATCATAACCATTTGAAACCTGAAAACTAATTTTGCCGTTCTTCGCATATCCAAAGCAAAAATTTCTGAATGAAGGTGACCCTTCGGTGAGAACGGTTAAAACTTTTTCTTCTTTTGATACATCAATTTCACGATTTTTAACTAGGCTGCCAGGAATATTAATCGTTAAATATTTGATCGTAGAAGTGTCAGTCAAACCTGGCCATCCTCTGAATCGTTCTCGTAAAGAAAAAGCTATGCCCTCACCATCTGTAAGTTCTTGAAGAAGTAACGAAACATATTTTTCTCTAAGGCTAGAAAAAAGAGAGCCAGACAAATTTTTTGATAATTCCTTGTGTGTATTTGCTTCTTTCAACTCTGCTTTCGGAATCCAGAAGTTTTGGGTTGACCGCCCAGGCAAGTTACTTTCAGGAAAACATTGCTTAACTGTTTCTGCCATGATTATGTTTGCAAAACAAAGGATGTAAATAGCTAATGTAGTTTCAAACGGAATTTTCATGGGCATACTAACTTTTCCTTCCTTCTTTTTAAGAATTCTTTAACCAATTCCGGATTGTTTTTTAATCTACGCGCGGCTTCCTCGTATGGATAACCCGTATGTTTAATGTCATCTTCAATATTACGTGGGTCTCCCGGAGGGTATTTAAGATGAATACCTTCGTGAATAATTGTATTTAGCAAGTCTTTCGCTTGATCGTCTTTAAGATCTTTCTGATAGGCCGAATTGAGGACTGTTCCAACTTCATAAATTGTCCTTGCGGCTTCTTTTCCGATCCTATCTGATGATCCATAGGTATCGGGGAATGCTAAATCTGGCTGGCTCTGTATAGCGAGCAATCGAGCAACATCGATATCCCTTTGCGTTAAACCAAGTGGGTCGATAAAATTGACCGGATTCCCGCCGACATATGCATAGGTATTAATCCCCCCCGCCAACCCAATCGGGTCGCTCTGGGTATAACTGCCCGTTTGCGGCGAATAGTTCCGGTGGTAATTATAGTACAAGCCGGTCTCGCTATCATACAGTTGCCCGGGGAAACGGGGACGGTAGTTGAACATGCCGAGGCCATTGGGGTCTTGGTTGGGCTGGACCACCCCAAACGGGTCGGCGTTGTCCCAGCGCCACACCATCTGGTTGTCGCTGGCGCGGGTGATGACCCGTGGGGTGTTGAGGTGGTCGGTGAACACGTAGTGGATGTTGGTGGCCACTGCGACGACCGGCACGGCGCGCACCATGTCGGCGGACACGGTGCCGAGGCTGGAGATGCCAAGCTTGACGGTGGCGACGTTGTTGACGGTGCTGTTAGCCTTAAGCCCGATGTTGACCCAGGTGTTGTTGTTGAGCTTTTGGTCGATTATCCGGGCGGTCACGCCGTCCGTGCCGGTGGCGGTGTAAGTGGCGTTGCTGGCGCGGGTGTTACCAAAGCCTGACAGGGCATGTAGCTCCGTTCTCAGGATTTCAACAGGGTTCAACAGCACCACCATCGGCAAAACGTAAGTGACGGGGTAACATACGCAGTCACGCGTGACAGGTATCCTTATCGAAAATCTCGTTTTGGACTAAAATTACACCTTAACCAAAGGAATCCTGAATAAGTTGATTACATTCATGCCCTTCGACTTCGGTCATTTATTTGGAGTATCCTAAAATTTACGAGTATTTATTGCATTGTCGTTTATGCTATTTGGATTTTAAGACGGAAAACCTAACTTTTCATGAAATTAGCCTATTTTGTTAACCAGTACCCGAAGGTAAGCCACAGCTTTATCCGTAGAGAAATTTTGGCGTTAGAAAACCTTGGCTATACGGTTGAGCGGTTTTCCCTTCGTACCGATGAAGATGAGTTGGTGGATCCATTAGACCAAAGCGAATTAAAGAAAACACGTTATATCCTTTCTGAACAACCACTTAAGATAGCGCTAGCGTGCATCAAAACCTTTTGTGGCTCACCATCGGTGTTATTCAAAAGCTTGAAGGTTGCGGTTAGTTTGGGGTGGCGCTCTGACCGGGGAATGATTAGGCATATTATTTACCTGATCGAGGCTTGTATTTTGTTGCAATGGGAAAAAACGGCTGGCATCGAACACATACATGCCCACTTTGGCACTAATTCGACAACAGTGGTGATGCTGGCGCATTTGCTGGGCGGGGCGGGTTACAGTTTTACAGTTCATGGCCCGGAAGAATTTGATAAGCCGGAATTTATCCATTTGGCTGAGAAAATTCATCACTGTAAGTTTGTTGTTGCGATCAGTTCATATGGCCGTAGCCAGCTATTTCGCTGGATTCCTGCGACTGAGTGGCATAAAGTTAACATTGTGCATTGTGGGCTTGATGCGGCTTTCCTTTCCCAAAAAGCGACCAAAATACCTAAAAACTCACGGCAACTGTTGTGCATTGGCCGGTTATGCGAACAAAAAGGCCAACTGTTGTTGCTGGATGCCATTAAACAACTTCATGATGAGGGTGTTAGCTGCAAATTGATATTGGCTGGTGACGGCCCTATGCGTAAAGAAATCGAGAGCCGGATTGCAAGATATAAATTGAGCAATACGGTTGAAATCACGGGCTGGATCAGTAGTGAACAGGTTAAATCCCTGTTGCTTGAATCCAGGGGTATGGTTCTACCTAGTTTTGCGGAGGGATTGCCCGTGGCTATTATGGAAGCATTGGCTCTGCGTCGCCCCGTTATTTCAACGTATGTTGCCGGAATCCCTGAATTAATCCAACCAGGAAAAAATGGCTGGCTTGTGCCGCCTGGAGATGTAGACCGCTTGAAAATAGCTGTACAAGAATTACTGGGTGCAAGCAATGCTGATGTTGAGGTTATGGGACAAAACGGCTTTGATGCCGTCAATGCCCAGCATAATATAGAAACAGAAGCGGCCAAAATGGCTAGCTTATTTACCGGAGCTGTTGCCTGATGGCCTTGGATTTTCTATTAATTTTAGTTGCCGCATTGATGTCAATACCGTTACTGGTTATTGGGACTGAGTGCCTTATTGCGCTTTGCATGGATACCAAACCATCGCCTTGCCCTGATACCCTCAATAAAGCTATTGTTTATAAGGTTCTGATCCCAGCCCATAATGAAGCCAGCGTCATCGGCAATACGCTTACAACGTTAATTGCTGAGTTGCCTGACGCCAATCCTGAAAACATAATTCTCATTGCCGATAATTGTACAGATACCACAGTAAACATAGCGCAATCTTTGGGCGTTACCGTATTAGAACGGAAAAATGCTACCCAGCGCGGCAAGGGATTTGCCTTGGACTTTGGCATTCAATATTTGAGGGGCAAGAGCCATCCAGATGTATTAGTCATTATTGATGCTGATTGTGAAACCAGCAAAAACTCTCTTATCGCATTAATTAACCTGGTTTTTGAAACAGGTAAGCCCGCACAAATGACTTACTTGATGCGAATTATTGAAAATGCCTCTATCAAACAGAAAATATCCGGATTTGCTTGGCTGTTAAAAAATAAAATTCGTCTTTCAGCCATGAACAAGATGGGCTTATCAGTGTCGTTAACGGGGACAGGTATGGCTTTCCCCTGGCAGGCACTTGACGTTGTTAAAGTCGGCAATAGCAATATCGTTGAAGATATGCAGTTGGGCATTGATTGTGCCATCAATGGCTTTCCACCTATTTTCTGCCCTAATGCCCTGGTTTATAGCGATTTCCCCGAACAATCTTCTGCCGAACTTACCCAACGTACCCGTTGGGAACACGGTCATTTACAAACCATTTTTCATCAACTACCTATACTCTTTAAAGAATCTTTCCGACAAAAAAACTGGCGTTTGTTTGCTTTGGCATTGGATATTGGCGTGCCGCCCTTATCCTTATTGGTAATGATTTCTCTGTCCGGCTTGGTAGCCTTATTTCTGCTCTTATGGGTATCGGAGACCGCAACAGCATTCCAACTATTACTACTGAGTTTTCTTTATTTCGCAGCAATGCTTGCTATTATTTGGCGGCGATATGGCCAGGCTTACTTGTCTGTGAAAGAACTGGCTGGTATTCCCCAGTATATCGTCTCTAAGTTATCAATCTATTTTGCTTTTATATTTAAACGCCAAAAAGAATGGGTTAGGACTGACCGCGACAACTAATTGACTGCTTAATAAGATGCTACAGCCGAACAGGAACGAAATTTTTAAGGGTTACAAATCATTTATGAATCTCCGTTTACCTGCCTACATATCCAACGACTCCTGTAAGTTGACAACCTTATTCCCCAACCTTATTTCCCTATGATCTTAGAACTGTTTGCAATTTCAGTAGCCGTATTAATTTCTGTACCACTAGTTTTAGTTGGCAGTGAATGTCTGGTAACGTTACTATTCGATAACTCGTTAACACCCATCGCAGATGCCCCTACCTCGCCTGTTTCTTACAAGATTTTGATCCCAGCCCATAATGAAGCGGCTATTGTTGGCAAAACGCTTACAAATTTGATAGCAGCTTTGGCAGACTCCAGTCCTGAAAACATCATTCTAGTTGCCGATAATTGTACGGACAACACTGCAAGTATTGCCCGATCTTTTGGTGTAACCGTTCTGGAACGCCATGACGCAACGCTACGAGGCAAAGGTTTTGCCTTGGAACATGGTGTCAAATATTTAAGCCTGAATAGCCCCCCCGATGTACTGGTTGTTATGGATGCGGATTGCCAAACCACGAAGCATTCCCTTAATGTGCTCGTTAATCGGGTAGTTGAATCAGGAAAACCCGCACAAATGGCGTACATCATGCGTGTTATAAAAAATGCCAGCATTAAACAAAAAATAGCGGGGTTTGCTTGGTTACTTAAAAACAAAATTCGCCCGATAGCTATCGAAAGCATAGGATTACCAGGGGCATTATCTGGTACAGGCATGGCATTACCGTGGCAAGCACTCGAATCCGTTAAAATTGGGCATGACGATATCGTTGAAAATATGCTGTTAAGTATTGATTGCGCCATTAATGGCTTTACGCCAGTTTTCTGTGCTGATGCGGTGGTCTACAGCGACTTTCCAGAACAGTCTGCTGCTGAAGACACCCAGCGCACTCGATGGGAGCATGGTCATTTACAAACAATTTTGCAGCAACTCCCTGTTGTCATTAAAGAATCTTGGCGACAAAAAGACTGGCGGTTATTTGTTATGGCATTGGATATTGGCGTACCGCCCTTATCCTTACTGGTAGTAATTTCTTTGTGCGGATTGATGGGTTTGTTTTTACTCTTATTGTTAGCGGAGACTGGAACAGCATTCCAACTATTGCTGCTGAGTTTTTTTTACTTTGCTGCTATGCTTACCTGCGTCTGGTGGCGTTATGGTCAGGAATACTTATCTGCGAAAGAACTGTCCGGTATCCCACAGTATGTTGCCTCTAAGTTATCAATCTATTTTACGTTTATTTTTAAACGCCAAAAAGAATGGGTTAGGACTGAGCGCGATAGCTAATATTTCCAAATTTAACTAAATAACATGGATATCGAAAAAGACTTTTCCCGAAACGTTTGGTGCCTCCTAGGCTTGCCCTTGGATGCAGTCACCCTCAATCAAACAGCTATTGAGATTTTATCGGCAGCGAACGAACGCAAAACCTGCTTCCTTTCGACACCCAATCTAAATTATCTCAGTACCGCACAAACTGACGACGCTTTTAGGGAGTCAATAATTGATAGCGATTTATCGGTTACTGATGGCTTTCCAATTGTGCTGGCTGCTAACTTGTTAGGTATCCCCTTACCCGAACGCGTAGCAGGATCGAGTTTGATTGAACATTTGTACCTTCGTAATACTAGCGTACCTTTAAAAGTCTTTTTTTTCGGGGGCGAACCAGGTGTGGGTGAATTAGCCAGCCAAAAAATCAATCAAAACCCGGCAGGATTGTTGGCTGTTGGCCACTACGACCCTGGCTTTGGCTCGGTTGAGGAAATGAGTACGCCTGCAATCATCAATAACATCAATAAGCACGATGTGGAGTTTTTGTTTGTCTGTATAAGTGCCAAAAAAGGCCAAGCTTGGATTCAGAAAAATCGACATCAGTTAAATGCCCCTGTTTTCGGCCACTTAGGCGCAGTTATTAATTTCTTTGCAGGCACTGTTAAACGTGCACCTGTCATAACCCAGCGCTTAGGTCTCGAATGGGTTTGGCGAATCTACCAGGAACCTGCCTTATGGCGAAGATATTTTAATGACGGTTTGGTTTTCCTGAGATTGTTAATGTGCAACGTATTCCCTTACTGGTTTTGGCTAAAATTCTTACAACCTAAAGTATCTGATCAATCTATTGAGATCACTGAATTAAAGGAAGCTGAGGGCATCAAGCATATCGCCTTAATTGGCTATTGCACTGTCCTGACAATTTCACCCCTACGCGAAGCATTCAAGAAAGCAGCATCAGAAAAACGGGATGTAGTACTCGATTTAAAGAATGTATTATTAGTTGATAGCGCTTTTCTGGGTTTATGCCTGGTACTTTATAAACACGTTAAAGCGTCGGGACATACTGTAAAACTCATCAATGCCAATAAAAATGTGAAACGCATCATGACTTGGCAAAAAGTTAATGGCCTATTGGCTTAAATCCATCGGCGGATACTTTACTAACTTACAACCAGTCTCTTTCCAAGTAAATCTAAATCATCCATGACTCTTGTAGATAGTGATTATTTTGAAAAGCTTAGCGTTTCCCGTTGGACGTTTTGGGGCTAAACCTTGTGGAATTACTTCTTTTTTGCAGCCACTGATCATCAGGCATGAATAAACAAACTATCTGGCGCATGAAGTGGCAGGGTTGGGTCTGGCTGTGTATTGCTCTGGTGCTGATGGCAGCAGCATTCTGGGGCGGAATTGAAGAATTGACTGTGCGCTGGGATAAGCAGGAAGAGTACAGCCATGGTTATATGCTTCCTTTTATTGCTTTGTTTTTTATTTGGCAAAAGAAAAATATCATCGTCCGGAGTGAATTCACTCCTTCATGGTGGGGTGTCGGCCTTATATTGGCAGCCCTGATCGTTTTTGTTGTCGGCGAAGTTAGTGCGCTTTTTATCCTCACCCAATACTCACTCATAGTGGTATTAGTAGGCCTCGCCTTGGCTACAATGGGCTGGCCAGCCGTCAAACCAGTCATGACGCCGATATTACTCTTGGTTTTCGCCATCCCCCTGCCCTATTTTCTCGAAGCTAGCCTTTCTGCCAACTTGCAGCTATTGTCCTCAAGACTGGGGGTCTATTTTATCCGTTTGTGCCAAATCCCTGTGTTTCTGGAAGGTAATGTCATTGACTTAGGCATTTTTAAACTCCAGGTTGTTGAAGCGTGCAGCGGTTTGCGGTATTTATTTCCGTTGCTAAGCCTGGGTTTTATTTGCGCTTACTTATTCGATGTGGCTTTTTGGAAACGTGCTTTACTGGTCTTATCGACCATCCCGATCACTATACTTATGAACAGTTTCCGCATCGGCATGATTGGCGTATTGGTAGATAACTGGGGCATAGCAATGGCAGAAGGTTTTCTACATGATTTTGAAGGTTGGATCGTATTTATGGCCTGTTTTGGTGTTCTATTCATCGAAATGGCAATTTTAGGCAGAATTGGCGGCGATAAAAAACCCTTATTTGAAATTTTTGGCTTAAGCCAGGTCAGCACGATTGATGTAAGTGCCAGCACCATCAAACAAAGGTCAATATCTTATCCCTTGATTGCCTCAGTAATCGCCTTGGCGGCTTCAGTCGTAGTGGTTTCTTCCATTGAAAAACGTGCAGAGATCATACCTGCCCGCACCCTATTCCCTGAATTCCCTACCCAACTGGGTAACTGGGAGGGTGAGCAAAGCGCCATGGAGGATACAGTTACTAAATATCTCGGTTTAACTGATTACATACTGGCTAACTATAAGAACGATAAATCACAATCAGTGAATTTTTATGCGGCTTATTATGAGTCACAGCGTAAAGGTGTTTCACCCCACTCGCCCCGTGTCTGCATTCCCGGCGGTGGTTGGCAAATTTCCGATATAACTCGCACACAAATAGGCGACCTACCGATTAACCGCATCGTAATAAAAAAAGAAGACAATACTCAGTTGGTTTATTATTGGTTTCAGCAGCGTGGCAGGCAGTTCGCTAATGAATATTTCATGAAGTGGTATTTATTTAAAGATGCCCTTCTCCTGAACAGAACAGACGGTGCATTAGTACGTATAACAACGTCAGTCGGAGCAAATGAAAACATAACAGATGCTGATAATCGCCTTAAGACTTTTGCCCAGCAAGTCAGGCCTGTCCTACCTAAATTTATCCCTAATTAAGCGTAAATAGTGTTATGAAAAGATTAATGTTTGTTTTGTTGTTGGTATTCGCACAAGGTTGCACTAAACCTGAAGACAAGGTCAAAAGCTATTTAGCCAATGGCATAGCACTTTACCAACAGAACAATTTTGATAAGGCCAGAATTGAATTCAAAAATGCCATCCAACTAGATCCCAAACAGGCCGATGCGTACTACCATTTGGCACTAATGGATGAAAAAAACCAAAACTGGCAGGGCATGTTTGCAAATTTGACCCAGGCCACGACACTGGATTCTAAAAACAGTGATGCTTTATTAAAACTGGGTAGATTAAGCCTATTGTCAGGACACGCAGATGATACGTTAAAGCACGTTGAGGCGGCGTTAAAAAACAACCCAGACAATCCTGATGCCCTAGCCTTGAAAGGGGCTGTGTTCGTCAAACAGGGCAACCTCAATGGCGCAATGGCACTGGCCGAGCAGACTTTAAGCCAACATCCTGACCACACCGATGCAGTCAGCCTAAAAACTGTCGTTTATATGTCAAAAAATGACATGAAAGCTGCGTTGGCGACCGTCGAAAAAGCGCTATTGACAAAACCCAGTGAACTTTCGCTTTTGCTGCTCAGGTTACAAGTCAATAACCAAAGCAACAACCTTGCCGCAGTAGAACAAGATTATCTTGGCCTGATCAAACAATTCCCAGAAAAACTGGAATACACTTACGCATTGGTCAAGCATTTCTCTGACAATAAACAGGAAGACCGCGCCTTAACTACATTGCAAGCACTTATAGACAACCATCCTGATAAGCTGCAACCCAAACTGGTTCTGATCGATTTCCTTATGCAGAAAAAACCTGAACTTGCCGAGAAAAGCCTAACGGCTTATCTTGCCCAGTATCCTGGAGAACCAGACCTGTATTTCCGCTCGGCTGCACTTTATATCAATCAGAATAAGTTCACCGAAGCAAAACAAGCATTAAATAAAGTCGTTGAGCTGAAACCCACCGCGAAAGAAGGCTTGAGTGCCAAAGTAATGTTGGCAAAATTGGCATTACAGGAAAATGACGCCGCGACTGCCGTAAACTTCGTGAAAGACGTTTTGACTACTGATGAACACAATCTTGACGCGTTACTTTTAAAAGCCAGGCTGGATTTGCAAAATGGCTTATATGATGACGTTATCTCCAATTTACGTGGCGTATTGAGGGACTATACAAACTCAGATGAAGGCATGGTTCTGATGGGTCAGGCTTATGTCAAAAAGAATTCACCCGAATTAGCTGAAGAAAATTTTCGCAATGCACTTGCTGTTAATCCAGCCAATTTCGATGCGCTTATACCAGTAGTCTCAAACATGCTTAAAAACAAAGACGTTGCCAGGGCCGATGAACTCTTACAAAAAGCACTAGCCGTAAAACCTGACCATGCAGGTGCACTGCAAGCCTTAGCACAGGTCAAGTTAATGCAAAAAGACTGGGTCGGCACACAAAAAATCGCCGATAACATTGGCTCTATAGCTAAAGGCACGGGTTTTTCAAAATTCCTCAGCGGGAAAATATCCGAAGAGCAAGGCCTTTACAAGGAAGCCATTGCACAATACAAGGAAGCGTTAACCATTTCTCCCGATTTACCGGATGCCCTGCGCGGCATGACCAGTTGCTATGAAGCCTTAAAGCAGCCTAATGATATGCTCGCCTTCCTAAAAGGGTTTATGGCCGCCCATCCCGAAGAATCCTATCCGTGGCTATTAAAGAGTCAGTTACTGGCGAGCGACAAACGTTTGGATGACGCGCTCAAAGTATTGTCAGATGCTGCGGAGAAGTGGCCAAAAATACCCGAATTTTATGAGGCGATGGCTAGTATCCACACTGACCAAAAAGAACCAGCCAAAGCTATAGCAATCCTAAATAAAGGCCTGGAAGCTGAACCCGAACAGGTACGCCTAAGCGTTATGTTGGCTTCTACCTATGAAAAAACCGGCGATTATGCTCAGGCGCTTGAAATCTATAATGCTTTACTTGCTAAACATCCAACCATTGATATCGCTGTTAACAATTTAGTGTCATTATTACTCGACCACTTTAATACGACAGAAAACATAAATCGGGCAATTAATTTAGCAAAGCGTTTTGAACGCTCCGATCAGCCTTATTATGTTGATAGCTATGCCTGGGCATTAATCAACAGCGGCAAAAACGAACAAGCCTTGCAATTGCTTAGAGATATCGTTAAAAAAATGCCTGATGTTCCCGTATTTAGATATCACTTAGGTACGGCTTATCACAAAACCAATAGTAAGGCACTGGCCATTACAGAATTGGAACAAGCCTTAATGTTGGGCGAAAAGACGGGGAACTTTATTGAAAAAGAAGCGACAGAAAAACTATTGAAAACCATTAAATCAGACTCCCCTGCCTGAAGTTAGGCTGACTAAAACCATTTATGGAAATCTCTAAAAATCCCCTCTCCCTCTGGGAGAGGGGATTGTTGAGTTTTTAGTTAACCCTTATATGTTCTGCTACTATTATTCTAGTATGCCACGTAGTTATCGTAAAATATTCCACAAATACTAAACAATAAATGTTTGTTTTCAACCCTATAGAGGAAACGCTATGACCCCGGTTATCTTATCTGGTGGCTCTGGAACCAGACTTTGGCCTTTGTCCCGTGGACAATACCCGAAGCAATTCCTGCCCTTAGTGTCTGAACATACCATGGTGCAAGAAACCATGCTTAGACTCTCTGGACTGGCCGGATTAAACAACCCAATTGCCGTATGTAATGAACATCACCGATTTATGATGGCGGAACAACTATGGGAAGTCGGGGTAAAACCCGCCGCCATTATCCTGGAGCCGGTCGGTAAAAACACTGCGCCTGCAATTACCATGGCTGCATTATCTGCAGAATCTGCGGATGAAGTGTTGCTGGTATTGCCTGCCGACCACGTCATCACAGATGTTGTAGCATTCCACGCAGCAATCATCCAAGCGGAATTTTTAGCTAAGCAAGGTTTTCTCGTCACCTTTGGCATCGTACCTACCACTCCAGAGACAGGGTATGGCTATATCATGAAGGATTCTGTGCAAAGCGGTAGTGCCTATAAAGTGGCAGCTTTTGTTGAAAAACCCGATTTAGCCACGGCAAAAAATTATCTTAAAAGTGGGGATTATTTATGGAACAGCGGCATGTTTGCCTTTACCGCCGGAAGCTTCTTGAACGAATTAGAAGCATTTAATCCCGCAATGTTGTCGGTATGTAAGCAAGCCCTGAGTGCAGCTAAAACTGACCTGGACTTTACGCGTTTGGACAAAACGATTTTTTCCACCTGCCCTGCTGATTCAATTGACTATGCAGTCATGGAAAAAACCGATAAAGCGATGGTTATTCCCTTGGATGCGGGTTGGAATGATGTCGGTTCTTGGTCAGCATTGTGGGATGTAACCAAAAAAGATGATGCCGGAAATGCGATTAGTGGCGATGTATTGACGGTTGACACCAAAAACTCCCTCATTTTCTCGGAAGATAAACTGGTCACCGTTATTGGGGTTGAAGACCTCGTTGTGGTGGAAACCAAAGATGCAATCATGATTGCCACTAAAGACCGCGCACAAGAAGTCAAACAGATTGTTGACCAGCTTAAGCAGTTAGGACGAAATGAAGCGCAATTCCATCGAAAAGCCTACCGGCCCTGGGGTCATTATGATTCTGTTGACTGTGGTGAACGTCACCAAACTAAGCGTATAGTCGTCAAACCCGGTGCTAAGCTGTCTTTACAAAAACACCATCATCGCGCCGAACATTGGGTCGTCGTCAAAGGTACTGCGCTGGTTACCCGTGGTGATGAGCAAATTTTACTGACAGAAAATGAATCGACGTTTATTCCCCTGGGAACGGTGCATCGACTTGAAAATCCCGGCGTTATTCCTTTGGAAATTATTGAAATCCAGTCTGGGAGCTATTTAGGCGAAGATGACATAGTACGCTTTGGCGACAATTATGGGCGGGTTTAGCGCAGTATCATTGAGGCCAAGCGATTGGCCGATTTTTTACCTTTTGGAGTGCGGCAATGTATTTTTTAGTTATAGCGCCCTAACAATTTAAGTATTGCAGGTCTTTACTAGGAATTCAGGCCTGTACGGCAACCAAGCAAAATAACCACATTAGCTCGAACAGGGCATTCAATCAAAAATAAGAGATTTCCTATGATAGGTCAAAATCAATAAGCCTATCAAAGCTGATCCAAACAACCAGGCTGCGGCGGGTATTTTAAGCGTGAGGACATCAAGCTTGCCATTTATACTATTCATCCCAATCGTGTGTTTGTCTATAGCAAGTTTGCCGTTATGTGACCAATCGCAGCTATTGTTGAAGCATACTAAAACATTATCCATCGCCACCATAATATCAAATGGACTATTTTTAACCTCTTGAACCTTAACGACAACACCAGTTAAATCATTTTTCTTAAACACCCATTTATCTGCAATCGATCCTTTAGATAAATTATTTTGATAATCGCCAACCAACGCTTGATCTGCTATAGCCTCGATAACGCCATTATCAAGTACATTATCGGAAACAACCCAGTTTAACGCAGCGGCGTTGGACTGAAACGATACTGTCGTCATAACTAAAGATACAACTATTACTAGTCTTTCCATTTCATTTATTCAGTAAATTTTTTTATACATATAAGTTGCATCTTACTTATCTATATTTAATGCAAAGATAGTTAGCTTTCTGGCTCTAGCACCCTGAAAGAGTAGCACGATGACAATACACACCTTTCATTAAGGTGGCCTTTGGCCATTTAAAAAGCTCTTAAAAGAGAAATGCTTTTAACTCGCTAGGTATTGAGGCGTTAACAAAGCCTGTTTAGATTAAAGGCAAAACGATGTTAAGACTGAAATTTACCCATGATTAAATCAAGTTTGTTCCATATGAATTTTCATAATCTGTGCGATTCGCGTTTCATCGACTACAGTTTCACAACAACTAAAATGGCTTGGATAGAGCCAAATATCTCCAGACGTATAAAATCCCGAATTGCCCTAAATATGGAAAATATTTTACGCATTTTAAATTTAGAAAATATCCGTATGATTACTTATGCGAACCGTATGTTTTCGTGCTTATCTAATCAATCCTTGTATGTTCTGCTACGGATACTACGCACCTGCACCGATGCGATGGAAGTCATCCACGACCGCCGCGATTGTATTTTTCAAATGCACATCGCCTTAGATACTAGGAAATTAGCAAACAAGTCTTAATAAACCCTTAAGTTTAGATAAAATAAGACGTTTTTTATTACAGAATAAGAAATTTTAGTAGTGTTTTTCATAACCTCCTTCAAGTTAACTACCTTATGGATAAAGTTTAACCAGGTACAGGTTTAATTTGACAATGTGCACCAACAATTAAAGCAGCGGATTTGATTTTGACATAACCTGCCTGTATCGTAGACCATCTCAACTTAAGTAAGAATATCAAGAAATGTGGCATTTACGACGCGAAGAAAGAACATAGGGAATGCCATATACCCTTGGAAGATAGCTAGGGTGAGAGCTAGCAATGATAGATTCTTAATCCCTAATTCAATCTTTTAGGCACACTGCTACGCTGCTCCTGCGTTGCCACTTCGTCCCTACATATTTGTAGGTATCGGAGTTTTTTGAATTTTTATAGGTTACCCATATTGAATTGTTTAGCTATAAGAAATGTAAATTGCCACTGTCGCATCCTTATTTTTCTGTACGTTTCAATTAATCAGGGTCTTTAGCCGATGCTTGCCAGCCTTATAAGATTTTCTATACGTTATTATGGCGTTGTAATTGCAATAGCCATGCTGATATTGTCGGTTGGCGCTTACCGCTTTTCCACAGCGGGTCTAGACATCTTTCCTGAATTCTCACCCAAGCAAGTCATCATCCAAACTGAATCACCAGGACTTTCTTCTGAACAAGTCGAGCTATTAGTTACCCAGCAGATTGAACTGGCGATTAGTGGAGTAATAGGTTTGCAATTCGTGCGTTCAGAGTCGATTCAGGGCTTATCGATTATTACCGCTATTTTTGCTGAAAATAGCGATATTTACCGCAATCGTCAGCTTATCAGCGAACGGCTGACTCAGTTGCCGGCACATTTACCAAAAGGAATTTCACCCGTTGTGCTGCCGCTGTCCTCTTCTTCAGCCACGGTACTGACCTTGGGTTTAAGTTCCGATCAGGTCGACTTAATGAGCTTACGTAGCTTGGTCGATTGGACTATTGCACCGCGCCTAAACGCTGTCCCTGGGGTTGCCGATGTCAATGTGTTTGGTGGTGACATAAAGCAACTGCAAATACAAGTTGATCCCGCTCAACTAAAACGCTTCAACCTGTCTTTGGATCAGGTAATCCAAGCGGCTTCCCAAGCTGCAAATATCCAAGGCAGCGGTTTTGTCGAGAACCTTAACCAACGTTTTACTGTACAAGTTAGCGGACTACCGGCTACACCGGAACAATTTACCAACATCATCGTCAAGCGTGATAAGGGCGCTAACATTACGCTAGGTGAAGTAGCAACCATCACTTACGCGCCAAAACCTGCTATTGGTGCGGCACAAATCATGGGTAAATCCGGCATTGTCATCATGGTAATTGCACAATATGGCGCCAATACCTTATCGGTTTCCAAAGCTCTTGAAGAGAGGTTGAAAGAACTCAGCCCTACCCTTAGTAAACAAGGCATTGCGTTTTATCCACATTTATTTCGTCCAGCTGATTATATCGAACGCTCAATAAGCAATTTATCCAGGCATTTATTGGTGGGTGGACTATTTGTGCTGGTAATCCTATACGTGTTTCTGTTTAACGCCCGTGCCGCACTCATATCTGCAGTAGCGATACCTGTGTCTTTGTTGGGCGCTGTGATGGTTTTGCTGGAGGCAGGGGTCAACCTTAATATTATGGTACTGGGCGGTTTGGCTATCGCATTGGGCGAGGTCGTTGACGATGCGATTATCGACACTGAAAACATTTTCCGAAGGCTACGGGAAAATCGCTTATTCCCCCAACCTTTGCCCATAGACGACGTTATTAACGCCGCATCCCTGGAAGTACGCGGTTCTGTCGTCTATGCCAGCTTTATCGTAGCGTTGGTGTTTGTGCCGTTATTGACGTTGGATGGCGTGGCGGGACGGCTGTTTGCACCGCTGGGTTATTCTTATATATTGGCAATCTTGCTGTCTTTGCTGGTTGCGCTAACATTAACACCGGCGCTTTGCCACGCCTTACTGGGGCGTTACGACCTAGAAACTAAAGACCCTCCATTGATTAAAGCCATCAAAGAATCTTACAAAAAATGGCTATTGGCAGCATATCGCCATTTCAAGCCAATATTGCTAGTAAGTATGGTAGCTTGCTTATCGAGTTTGATAGCTTTTTTCACTATCGACCACAAATTTTTGCCCGAATTGCGCGAAGGCCATTATATCGTCCACACTGCAAGCATTCCCGGTACATCCCTGACGGAATCCATACGCATAGGCAGTCAACTCACTGGACAATTCATGGCAATTCCCGGCGTGGAGTCGGTATCGCAATGGGCAGGGCGGGCAGAACGGGGGGCGGATACCTACGGCAGCCATTACAGCGAATACGAAATTCGTCTGAAACCGAACTCAGGTACAGGACAACAAGAAATATTAGATAAGCTAAGAGATAGTTTGGGGCATTTCCCCGGTATCGGTTTTGAAGCCAATACTTTTTTGATTGAACGCGTGGATGAAACCATCTCCGGTTACACATCGCCCGTCGTCGTCAATATTTTCGGCAACGATTTGAATACACTTGATGGAAAAGCCCAGGCTGTTGCCGAAATCATCAAAGCTATTCCAGGTGCGAGCAATGTCCAGGTACGTTCTCCGCCCGGCACGCCTTTCTTACAAGTGCATTTGAATTTGAACCAACTTAGTTTCTGGGGCGTAACGCCGGAACAAATAATGATTTGTTTGCAAAGCGCTTACGAAACCACTGTGGTGGGTAAAACATTTGAAGGCAACAAGGTTTACGATATTGCCGTCACCCTGTTGCCGGAACAAAAAACAAATATCCTTTCCATCAGTGACTTACCCATAAAAACCCTGGACGGAACCATTATAAAGTTAGCGCAAGTGGCTGACATCAAGCCCAATACCGGTCGTTACAATATCCTGCGCCAGAATTCACAACGTAAGCAAACCATCACCGCCAACATTATTGATGGGGACATGGACGGTTTTATGCGAACGCTAAAATCACGGGTACTAAAAGAAATCGCATTCACGGCTGATACCTATCCTGAGTTTACCGGAGCAGCCGTCGAACAAGCCAAAGCGCGCACTAACCTCATCCTGCATTCCCTGTTAGCTGGTGCTGGTGTGTTGATACTCATATATATTGCCATAGGCAATCTTCGGCAGGTATTGCTCACCCTTGCCAATCTACCTTTTGCCCTGGTCGGCGGCATCGTCGCGGTTATCATTACCGGTGTCCCACTGTCCGTCGGCTCTGTTGTCGGTTTTATTACGTTATTTGGCATAACCGTACGCAACAGCATCATGCTGTTGTCACATTGCCAGTATTTGGTCAATTACGAAGGCAAAACCTGGAATCTGGACACCATCACCCTAGCAGCGCAAGAACGATTGCCGTCCATTCTAATGACCGCACTGGTCACCGCACTAGCCATGTTTCCGATTGCTTTCAATAGTGACAATCCAGGTTCAGAAATCATGGGGCCTATGGCGGCAATCATCATCGGCGGCTTATTTTCTTCTACCGTGCTGAATTTACTGCTCTTACCATGCATATTGCTAAAGCATGGTAAACCTTGAATTCGTTGTGCCGCTAATTTTACCGATTGGTTGAGTTGAGTATAATTGGCATTTACGTAGACATCATTCCCGTCACTTTATTTAGCATGGACGCAAACACTTACTTTTAATATTATGCAAACGCATTTAATACAGCGGTTGAAAGGACTGGCGATTTTTTTCGTATCCGCAGTTATTGGCTTAATTAAATATTGCTCAAGGCAAATTCAGGTTAAAAAATGGTTCACCAGAAAACTCTGGCTCAACGTCCATCTATTTCTGGCTTTAGGCGTTGGTTTTATATTTGCAATACTGGGTTTCACTGGCAGCGTTTGTGTTTACCGTGAGGCAATAGACGAGTTATTGAACCCACAATTGGTAGTTGAGGAGGCGCAAGGTGGTTATCAATCGCTAGACCAGATCATGGCATCGGTTCGGAAGGAACATCCAGACCGTCATGGTGAATGGACGCTGGAAATGCCCAGGTCAACTAATGGTGTGATGACAGCCTGGTTCGATAAACCCAGGGAGACGTACTTCGAACGCTATGCGCCGTTGATGGTATCGGTCAATCCTTATACAGCGGAAGTGGTTGCAAATCGCTTCTGGGGCCAAACCTTGAGCACTTGGCTGCTGGATTTGCACACGCAGCTACAATTTGACCAAGCGGGCTGGAATATCGTCGGTTACTGCGGATTATTGTTACTGATGTCTGTCTTTAGCGGGCTGTACTTATGGTGGCCTGGGGTTGAAAAAATTTGGTCAGCATTGAAAGTCCAGGTTAGGTCAGGTTTGATGAGGTTACTGTTTGACTTGCATCGGATGATGGGCCTACTGAGCGCCGCCGCCTTATTGCTCCTCGCCTTTACCGGATTCCATCTTAGCTTTCCTTCGGTACTGGAGAACCTGTCCGGCTCAACTGGCATGGCTCACGGAGAAACGGGGCGGGCTATTACCAGTACGGCAATCCCTAATGACCACCCTACCCTCCTGGAGGCGGCGGAATTTGTTGCCCGTGGCCCATTTCCTAAGGCCGAATTGCGCCGGGTGACAACACCCGACGGTAACAGCGGCGTTTACCGGGTGAACTTACGTCAAAAAGGGGAAGTGAACCAACGTCACCCTTACACGACGGTCTGGGTAGACCGTTGGAGTGGACAAATTAAAGAGGCCAGAAACCCTGCCGAATTCAGTCAGGGCGAAACCTTTATAACCTGGATGTGGCCGTTGCATACGGGCGAGGCGTTAGGCGCTATTGGCAGGTTCTGCTGGTTTTTGGCAGGGCAAAGCCTGTTTTTTCTGTACATAAGTGGCCTTATGCGCTGGTTGCATCGTAAGGGTAAGATTCAGGATCGGACGGTCACTTTTAGGGTGTTAAGGGATTTCAACGCACGACTAAAAAAATCAGCTTATCAACTGCTTTTGGCAATAGACCAATTAATGAATTTATTGGCGCAGAAAGCCTTTCCTTTTGTAAGCCGAATGGCGATCATCCTATCAAAATGGTTTGTACGTGGATTTGATTATTATCAATCAAGGCTAAAAAGGTAGGTACACATTGAAAGCTTGAAAGTATAGACTGTCGGTGTTTTTAGGTTGTGAATCCAGCCTACAATTTAGATGCCTTATGAACCTCTTTGGTAAGTCCCTCCCTGATCATAACCAATGGTTTCAGGGTACGCGGTTACGGGCTGTTTTTGTTCGGTGGCTTGTCGATTCCGTTTGTGGTGAGCCTTGTTAAATGGTCGAGCCATGAACGGCTTCGGCTGCTTTAGGGATGCCTTAATCTGAACCGTGTCCTTTCCCTTATCGACTGCTAATTTAAGCCCCTTACTCGGTTTGAAACGATAAACAATGCGGACAGGTATGTGTAAATCTTTTCCTGTTTGTGGATTTGTTCCGCTTCTTGCCGGAAGTTGCCGTGCGATGAACGCACCAAACCCACGGATTTCAATACGCTCTTTGGAGTTAAGAGATTGTTCCATTTGCGCCATAATGATGTCAACAGCAAGGGTTACGTCTTTTTTTGTCAAATGGCGTTGTTTTTTTTTCAACGCCATAATAAGTTCTGCTTTGTTCATAAAATTAGCTGTTTTTGTTTGTATATGTTGTCATCAAAAAAATCCGTCATAGGCGCAAGCGTGGACTCTGATCAATACTCTTGCAAAGCCAAAAAAGGTAAGCGTTAAATTAATCGCGTTAACGCTTACCAGAGGGTAACATCACACATAAACAGTGAAGACTGAGCAATAACCTTAGTCGCCCGAAGGTGTTAGTAACAACGTTCTAGCCCTGGAATCGCTCAATATCATAAAAATAACAGCAAATATCGCGCCACCTATTGTTAACCAATTGATTTCATTGTCCGTTATTTTTATGGCAGCCCATTAACGGCTAATCACACAACCAAATTAAGGGAAATTTGTGTGATATGGCGCACTCACTGCGGCATATCACACAGTTCGTCTGTAAGCCCCTAAATACCTGGGCTGTGGAGTGGTAGGAAAATGCAGAAATTGGAAAAAAGGGCGGAAAGCCACAAAAACTGTGGCATTTGACCTATTGCCCGGATTTATTGCGGCGATGGCAATAACCAACGGTGATACCCAAATTTAAAAAGGGAAACTGCCATCTTTGGAAAATTGACACGTCCGTCCGCATAGTTTCATGTTGGAAGCATTTGATATAACCTATTTTTTGGAAATCGTCGTTAATGCGGAATGAGTTATAACGGATTACTCCTCGCCCATAGGACGATCAACGGGAGCAGATCATAATATGTTGCGCAGCTCAACTAACTTGCAGTTCGCATCTAATTGCTAAATGATTAGGCATTCACAGGATTGCCAGGTTGACGTTGGAGAATATTCTGATAGCCTGTTGTTAAGGACTTTTTTGTAAATGCCAAACTACTCGCCCAACACATTAAGAGACACTAAAATGCAAGCATTAAAAATAGGTTTAAAACGCAAGCTGGTTTTGTTTTTTTTTTAGCACACTACTTTCTGCTTCTAACCCTGTAATGGCAGAGTCAGATAAACAAATGCAAGATAAGCTGTTAAGGGCACGAGAAATGCTACAGCAGCAACAAACTGGTCATATAGGCCATGAAAATTCTACAAGTAAGGATCCCGACTTTCGTGGTGTTTATTACGGATACTTCCCCTGCAAAGAACAGGATTGTAGTGGTATAAAAATGACTCTGTCCTTAAAACGTAGCAATAATTATTTATTGGTGACCCAACCGGCGAAACCATCTTCAAGGGAGTTTTTTGATAAAGGAAAATTCACCTGGAATGACGAAACGAACACCGTTGTTTTAACGTCAAAAGATAAATCTAGCAAACAGCAATATCGAATTGTAGATGAAGGGACGCTCATCCAGCTTAACAGTGATGGATCGTCGATGGCAGGTGATCAAGATGACTATACGTTACGCAGAGGTGATACAGTAAAGTCACGCGAGGTACATATTCATTAAGACGACGGATCTCTCCAAACAAAAACACTTAAAAAGTGTCTAGTTGTTCCGAGTGGGCATAAACCCATTGCTTGGCACATTGGCTGTAGGGACACATAGGGACATTATTGCGGTGCATGGCAATCTTATAGAAAAATTCAAAATCTTCGAATATCCTGATTTGGTGAGGTCAGGCGGCAGGACTTTTGTAAATAAATTCTAAGCAAATAACTATTGCTTCAAACTTGCAAGATATAAGCCCCGTTCATTACTGCTGGACGGAGCTTTCCTTCCATATGCCTGGATACTGATCATGCCCTACTTTACTTTGCTGGATTGATCCGTGGAAACCTTTTTCTTATTCGACTTAGTTTCAATCTTTACCTGGGTTGTTCCATCTTCTTTCATATCAATCTTTTTAGCGGCTGCGCCGGAAAGGTCAATGACGCGATCCCCAACATAAGGTTCACGGTCATTAATCCTTACATCGACTTTCTTGCCATTCTCAAGATTGGTCACTTTAGCTTTGGTACCCATAGGTAAAGTCGGATGGGCGGCCGTCATCTCTTTCTGGTCGAAAGTCTCGCCATTGGCGGTCTCCTTACCCTGAAATCCGGGCCGTACCAAGATGCCTCACCGACCTCTTTTTTAGTAGGTTGAGTAACCACGCTCCCTGTCTGTAGTTGCGTTTGTTTGCTTTGTTCGCCCGGATCTTTGGAGCCGCAGCCGGAAACAGCCAAGGCACTAACCAAGGTAGCTTGTAAGATACCGACAAACCATTTTCGAGGGTTTATGGCATCATTGAGCATTATCATGACTTTCCAAGACAAGTGCATAGGACTGGAAATCAATCGGGGGTTCTCGTTATTTTGCGAGACATCGTAGTGTTTACCTATTTGATATAACATGTTCTCTCCTATCGGCGAATTTCAGGCGATCTAACCGCCCTCGTAGACGGTCAGCCCCATTCCAGAACATTGAGTGGCTTGGAAATATTTATTGTCGTAATGTTAATTTCCAACAGCCTCAAAGCCTCTTAGCATTTAAAATAAGCCAAATCCCTGCCAGTGTCCGTACGATAGCGCACAGATACTAAACGCGGACTGAAATACAGTTGGAAAGTACCTATCTAAACTTGCCGTTGGCACGAATGCCCTAGGAGTGAAACGATGCGCCGCCTGCAAATAAAACATCTAACAACTTACCAATATACTGATAGTGTAACCCTGCTCCCGCATAAATTGCTCTTGCGTCCACGTGAAGGACACGATATCCGTATCGAATCGGCTGAGCTAATTATTTCTCCTGCCTACCAACTGCAATGGCAGCGCGACGTATATGACAATGCTGTGGTCTGGGCAACTTTTCTTAAGCCAAACATCCAACTATCGATCGACAGCCGCGTACTGATCCAACACTATGATGATCAACCCCTAGACTTTATTGTGGCGGAATATGCGGTGCTTTACCCTTTTCAATATGATGTCGCCGAGCGTATTGATTTGGAGCCTTATCTGTCAGCAATCTTTGACCAAGACCGACCGATGTTGAGTTCGTGGCTACGGCAATTTTGGTATCAAGGCCAAGTAGTGGAAACCTATCTTCTGCTTGAATGGATTAATAAAGCCATCGCCACCGGATTCAACTACCAACAGCGTGAGGAACCGGGTGTTCAAGCACCGGCAACCACTCTGACCAGAAAATCTGGCTCTTGCCGCGATTTTGCAACCTTGTTCATCGATGCCTGCCGCTCCTTGGGTCTGGCAGCACGTTTTGTCAGCGGCTACTTGTACTCACCTTCCCTCCCGCAGGGTCAAGGATCAACACATGCTTGGTCAGAAATTTACTTGCCCGGTGTCGGCTGGAAAGGATTCGACTCGACAACCGGCCAAGTAGTCGGCAATCAACACATAGCCGTTGCCGTAAGCCGCCATCCCGAATCGGTGCCGCCCATATCCGGTTCGTTTATAGCACCCCCAACTACCTATTTACAGTCACCGGTTATGTCGGTGCTGGTAGAAGTAAACCAAATCCAGTCGTAACACGACTTGGCTATAGCCCTCTATCCCAAAATACGCTCGTAAATTTCTTTATCAACCCGATAACACTCGCATGAAGCAACTTCCAAGCCGATGCGATCAAGAATCGTGATGTCTCCGCGCTTATAGCTGATGAGTTTTTTCTTCAGAAGCGAATTTGCCGCTTTGGTGATGCCAACTCGCCGCACACCCAAAATATAGGCCAGGAATACGTGGGTAACATGGAAGTGATCGGAGTGCGCTCGGTCTTGCGTCATTAACAGCCAACGGGCAAGACGCGCTTCCACTAGATGGTAGCGTGTACAGATAGCTGTTTGTGCAAGTTGCCTCATCAGTACATATAGATAGCGCTTCAATTCTGACTGTAATGCCGAACTGTTTTCGAGTTGATGTAGAAATGCTGTTGTCGTTATGCGCAGCGCTGAACCTGCTCCCTGAACCAAAGAGTAGAATGGCGCGACATCAACACCCAACATAAGGCTAACGCCAAGTATACCTTCATTACCGACTAGCCCAACTTCGAGATTGGCACTGCCATCGACAGATGTTACTAAGGAAATGAAGCCTCCGGTCGGGAAGTAAACGTGTGAAACAGGTTCATTGGCACGATAGAGCACCTCGCCAAACACGAGTTCGATGGCTTCACAATTTGCTAACAATTGTTCACGATCCTTAAAGGGTAAGGCATCCAACAGACGATTTGTAATTTGGAAAGCTTGATTGGCCGCCATGGGTGATCTCTTATTATATTTGGGTAACTCGACAGCTAACTTAGGACGATGGTAATCCATTATCCAAGTTTGCTAGGGATGATACCTTCGATGGTCAGGCTCAACCTTACCCCAACTGCATTTTGCCGTCTGTACGTTAACGCACTTAAATTTGCTTAACTGAGACGGCAAAACAACCATTGTCATTCCCGTTATGTACGGTAGCAGACGGACTTTAACTAAAAATAGCCGTATCCTCTAAGCCACGGTACAAACATCGCAATCTGATTTCTCGATACTAAATGGCATCGACCCAAAACCAATAATCGTTTGCTTATGTCCGTATATGGCGACATGAATCGCCATACAACCATCGAATGAGAGGTATATACATGAACTGGAATCATATTAAAGTTAACTTGAAAGACTCAATAAATAATGTCAAGGAACAATGGATTTGGTTTGTAGACGATCAAATAGATGTGATCGAAGGGAAGCGCAATCACTTTTGCGGTAAGACGCAGATAATCTACGCGATTGACGATGACGAAGCAGAAAAACGCTTGGCAGATTGGCAGAAGCTCCAAAGGGAAAAGTTTCTGAGTCAATAAGTGCGATAGCGGCGTGGGGTTTACTAACATTTGTAAAACTGCGTTTACCCAAAAATGATTGAAAAGCCCAAGGATGGGCTTTTCAATATGCACTCCAGCATTTAGCCATCATGAACTAGTAATCTCGCCCTGACTGATTACTTGTTTACTCGACTTTATTCATTTGGGACGAACCATGAATGATCTTACCAATAAGAACATAGACTCAGCCGAAACTAACCTGATGGTGCATCAACTGCCCCCAATGATGTACGACTATGATGCGTTAGAACCCTACATCGATGGTCGTACCATGATGTTGCATTACGATGTCCACCATGCGGCCTATGTGGAAAAACTTAACCAAGCTTTAGAGGAGTTCCCAGAATTTAGGGGTCGCTCGGCGTATTGGCTGCTGTCCAATTTGAATAATCTCCCAAAAGAAGTCAGGACCGCAGTTCACCACAACGCAGGTGGGCATATCAATCACAGTTTATTTTGGCGTGCCATGAAGCCGAATGGTGCTAGCGGACCTAGTGGACTGCTTCGGGAGGCAATTATCCGCAGCTTTGGCAGTGTCGCTAAATTCAAAACCAAGTTTGAGGAAGAAGGAGCAAAACTATTCGGTTCCGGCTGGGTGTGGTTGGTGCGGACTCCGAAAGATGGCGGTAAACTCGAAGTGACCACCACCTTCGGTCACGACAACCCGATTATGCAAGGCAACTTACCGATATTGTTAAATGATGCCTGGGAACATGCTTACTACCTGCACTATGAAAACCGTCGTCCCGATTATTTAAAAGCCTGGTGGTCAGTTGTTGATTGGGCGGAGGCATCTCATCGCTTTGAGCTTTCGGACGAGAACTCCATAGCGGAACTTTGGGAATCTGAGGCCGAATGCCTATTGGCTTACGAAAACTAATGTCCATAGTTAAAACCACTATGTACGGTAGCAGACAGATACCAGAAGGGTTTAGGCGTAATTTCTAAACTCACGGGACAAACAGTTACTATGCTTTCCGGCTTACCGACACAAAATAACTACATCTATTAACACAGGAAAAATCATGAAAAATCTTAACACCAGCGTACTCGCACTTGCAATCGGACTTGCCTTGAGTACTGGCGCATTGGCCGATGCTATGTCAAAAAAACAATATAAATCGCTTGATAAAAGTATTGACGCACAATACAAGGCAGCTAAGAAAAGCTGCGATTCCCTTTCAGGAAACGCAGAAGATATCTGTGAAGCGGAAGCGAAAGGCACTAGAAACACCGCCAAGGCCGAGCTTAAGTACAATTACAATCCCACTAATAAGGCATTGTACAAAGCCCGTGACCGCCAAAGCCGAAGCCACTTATGCAGTTGCAAATCAAAAATGCGATGACCAAGAGGGTAATGCCGAAGATGTTTGTGAGCAGGAAGCTAAAGCCGCCAAAGTCCAAGAAGTAGCGGCTGCCGAGGCCCAGATGAAGACATCAAAAGCGGATGCTGTAGCTATTGAGAAATCGTCTGATGCGCGTAAGGATGCAGAGTCGGATATGCAGCGATGCCAACTATGCAGTAGCCAAGCAAAAGTGTGAAGCATTGGAAGGTAAAGCTGAGGATTTGTGTATGAGCGATGCAAAGGCACGCTTCGACAGAAAATAAACGACATCGAACGAAACCGGTTTATCACCTTAGGTTAGACATTGACGGGTTACACCATTCGTGGCGAGCTTGCCGAACCACTTCAGGCTCTAGCTGAGTCAATGATTAGATTTCGGCAATTGATAAAATATAAAGGAGACGAAAATGAAACAAGCAACAAATAAGGTTTCCGCAGCCAACGCTGCGGTACTGTCCGACATACAGACTCTGCGTAAGCGCGCCCGAAAAAATATCGAGGAAGGTGCAGTCACCACGGGCTATGGGGCTGACCGCAAGGAAGTGATCAGGTTATTGAATGAGGCACTTGCCACTGAGCTTGTCTGCGTTTTGCGTTACAAGCGGCATTACTTTATGGCTAAGGGTATCAATTCTGATTCAGTCAAAGCAGAGTTTCAGGCTCACGCAACTGAGGAAATGGGGCATGCTGACCGCCTTGCAAAGCGCATTACCGAATTGGGTGGAGAGCCTAACTTTTCGCCTGACGGACTTAGCGAACGCAGCCACGCCGAATATGTCGAAGGTGATACGCTCGAATCGATGATTAAAGAAAACTTGATCGCCGAACGAATTGCTATCGAAAGTTATCGTGAAATGGTCATTTACTTGGCTGAGCATGACCCAACTACCCAGCGTATGCTCAAAGAGATTCTCGCCATGGAGGAAGAACATGCCGATGATCTTGCTTCGCTATTAGTGGGCATGTAGCGTTAAAACGGAAACCAACAAAAAGAGCATTTTCTAGTAGGTTAACCCCACTAGATCATCAAATTTTGATAAACCTAAAAAATCAAGCGAGTCTTCCATTCCCGTTCGCCCTACATCTCAACTGATTTTTTAGGATAAATCACAGCTCCTGCCACCAAAAGACTTTATGTGCGTTACCGTACAGATAAACGTTAATTCCACAATTAAACTGGTGTTAAAGAGTTATAGGCAAAAGTAAATAGTTTGCCAAAAAGTAGCTTATTTCCTGAATATAGTATATAAGATACTGATTTATAGATTATTTCTTTCCTTGTCAAATTTTCCTACACCGACAGAAAAAATTTAGCCATCAATCCTTCTCTTATTGATAGGTTGATTTCATCAGATATTCCTTGATAGGTTGATTTCATCAGATATTCCTAAAGTAAAATCAGAGAACACGAAACTATGCTAACAGAGACTTCCTCGCCTTCCGGCCTGAATAATGGCTTTACTGAGTCCGCCTATTCCCCACCATCACTAGACAGCGCTATTGCCTTAGCCACCAAGCAATTACTCAGCTTACAAAACGAAGCCGGTTATTGGGTATTTGAACTTGAAGCAGATTGCTCCATTCCTTCCGAATACATCCTGATGATGCACTTCATGGATGAAATCGACGAAGGACTCCAGACCAAGATCGCCAATTTTCTCCGGACACAACAAAGCGCAGACGGCAGTTATCCCCTTTATAAGGGCGGAACAGGTGACATAAGCTGCACCATAAAGGCCTATTACGCCATGAAAATGGCGGGTGATTCTATCCATGCAACGCACATGGCGAAGGCTCGAGAGTGGATATTAGCGAAAGGCGGTGCGGCTAAGGGCAATGTTTTCACCCGTATCATGATGGCTATGTTTGAACAGATCCCTTGGCGCGGCGTACCTTATATGCCTGTGGAAATCATGCTGTTACCCAAGTGGTTTCCGTTCCATCTGGACAAAGTATCTTACTGGTCACGTACTGTGATGGTTCCGATGTTCATTCTTTGCACCTACAAGGTCAAGGCTCGTAATCCCAACAAAATTGGTATTGCTGAGCTGTTTGCTACTCCGCCGGATCAGGAAAGAAATTATTTCTCCCACGTCAAAACGCCACTGGGCAAAGCCATTCTTGTTGTCGAACGCATGGGTCGATTGATGGATCCGCTGATTCCCGGCTTCGTCCGTCGTAAAGCTACCGCCAAAGCGCGTGATTGGTTCATGGAAAGATTGAATGGTTACGATGGTCTCGGGGCGATTTTTACAGCTATGGTCAACGCCTATGAAGCCATGGACTTACTAGACATCCCTGCCGACAATGAACAGCGTCGAGTTGCCCGGGCAGCCATTGATCGCTTGCTGGTCATCAAGGATGATATGGCTTACTGCCAACCCTGCGTTTCTCCTATCTGGGATACCGGCCTGACATCGTTAGTCCTACAGGAAGTCGACCGCTACGAACATAACTCACAGACCCAACAAGCCATTATATCTGCTTTGCACTGGCTAACAAGCAAACAGTTGCGGGATGAGCCAGGTGACTGGCAAATTCAGCGGCCTAATCTCCCAGGCGGCGGCTGGGCTTTCCAGTTCAGTAACAGCTATTACCCTGACGTAGACGATACGGCAGTGGTTGCCCTTGCACTGGCTCAGGCTGATGATAGGGAATTCGCCGAAAATATTGGACGTGCAGGTATTTGGATTGCGGGCATGCAATCACGCAATGGCGGTTATGGTGCGTTTGATGCTGATAACGATCATTACTATCTCAACCATATTCCATTTGCCGACCACGGTGCTTTGCTCGACCCACCAACCGCTGATGTCAGTGGTCGCTGCATCATGTTCCTAAGTAGGCTTGTTAGCAAACACCCAGAATACCGTGCGGTCATCGACAACTGCGTCAATTTCTTACGGTCAGAGCAGGAAACGGATGGCTCTTGGTTTGGCCGCTGGGGAACTAATTATATTTATGGTACGTGGTCTGTCCTGACCGGTTTTGAAACCGCAGGCGTACCCAAGGACGACCCCAGTATTCGTAAAGCTGTAACTTGGCTGAAATCCAAGCAACGCGCTGACGGTGGCTGGGGCGAAGACAATTACAGCTATCACGATAATAATATCCGTGGCATATTCAATACCAGCACGGCATTTCATACCTCGCTTGCGCTCCTTGCTTTGTTGTCGGCTGGTGAAGTAGGCTGCCAAGAAATTGAATTTGGGGTGAATTATTTATTGAAAAACCAACAACCCAACGGGTTCTGGAACGACAAAAGCTTCAATGCACCCGGGTTTCCCAAAGTTTTTTACCTGAAATATCACGGTTATGATAAGTTCTTTCCGCTCTGGGCGTTAGGGCGCTATCGGAACGAGTGTATTGCTAGCGTATATAAAGAACATACATATCGTTGCTCTAACTTATAAATGCCGCCGGTGACGCTGTGGAGCGTCCCCAGAAGAATCGCCCACATGGTACATGCTGCTTAATTCACGGCTTCACTCACGTAAGGTAACAAATTCCTCGGCAGCAGTAGGGTGTATGCCAATCGTAGAGTCAAAAACCGCCTTGGTCGCACCGGCCCGGATGGCAACGGCCATGCCCTGGATAATTTCAGGGGCATCAGAACCTACCATATGCATGCCAACAACCTGGTCAGTGCTGCGTACCACGACCATCTTCAGGAAGGTTTTTTCATCCTTACCTGAAAGGGTGTTTTTCAACGGCGAAAAGCTGGTTTTGTAAATGTCGATATCCGGGTATTTTTCGCGCGCCTGTGCTTCGGTTAAACCCACCGCACCAATAGTGGGTTGACTAAAAACAGCCGTGGGTATATTGTCATAATCAACCGGTCTCTGTTGATTAGCATACAGCTTATCCACAAAAGCCATACCTTCAGCTATAGCTACCGGTGTCAAGTTGACGCGGTTAGTCACATCACCCAGCGCATAGATTGATGGCACATTGGTTTGGTAGTCGCTGTTGACTTTAACCGCCCGTTCGCTGTCCAGTTCAATACCAAGCTGCTCCAGGCCGAATCCGGTCGAATTTGGTACCCTGCCAGTGGCATACATGACCAGGTCTGTGTTCATTATGCTGCCATCAATATGCCTTACGGCGAAGCAATCGCCTACTCTTTCTACCACCTCAATATCGGTATTGAAATGAATAGCTATACCTTTTTTGGTCATCTCATGAGCCAAAAAATCGCCTATCTCTTCATCAAATCCACTAAGCAGCTTGTGTCCACGATGGCACAGTGTCGCATTCACACCCAGGCCATGAAGAATACTGGCAAATTCCACCGCGATGTAGCCGCCGCCGACAATAACGATCCGTTTGGGTAATTGATCGAGGAAAAACATGTCATTCGAGGTGACGACGTGCTGCTTGCCGGGTATGTCAGGCACAAACGGCCATCCACCTGTTGCAATCAACAAGCGTTCGGCGCTGTATTGTTTATCATCGACAACGACAGTATGGGCATCAAGCACTTGCGCCCTGCCAGTGATCATACAGACACCCGATTTTTGCAGCCGACTTTTGTAAATCTCTTGTAGCCGGGCTATCTCCTGATTTTTATTTTTAATCAAGTTAGACCAGTTGAATGTTGATTTGCCCACCGTCCAGCCAAAACCGGCTGCTGCATCAAACTCTTCTCTAAATTGGGAAGCATAAACCAACAGTTTTTTGGGCACACAACCGACATTGACGCAGGTGCCGCCCAAATAACGCTCTTCAGCAATGGCGACCTTTATACCTAAATCTGATGCCATATTGGCAGCACGCACACCACCTGACCCGGCACCAATTACAAATAGGTCATAGTCATAGTGTTTCATTGGGTTTTCTCGTTTATAAGTGAATGGGAGTAATACAAGCTTATTCGTCCTGTTTTAAGTAAGCCAGCAATGTATCAGCACCACTTACCGTAAATGGATCATCCGGGCAATTATCAACTTTGCCGGGTTCACTGAATATTTTGACAATCTTTTTGTCATCGACAACCATTGAATACCGCCATGAACGGTTGCCAAAGCCAACATTCTCTTTTTTCACCAGCATGCCCATTGCCCGGGTAAAATCACCATTGCCATCAGGCAGCATTTTTACGTGCTTGATCTCCAAATGATTGCCCCATTGAAACATGACAAAAGCATCATTAACACTCAGGCAATAAACCTCATCAATACCCAGGCCAATCAGTTCCTGGTATTTAGCTTCAAAGCCAGGCAAGTGTGTGTTTGAACAAGTCGGTGTATAAGCACCCGGAAGAGCCAAAACAACAATTTTTTTCCCTTTAAAAATATCATCGGTGCTGACATCCTGCCAGCGAAAGGGGTTGTCGCCACCGATACTTTCGTCGCGAACGCGGGTTTTAAAAATGACATCGGGTACAGTGGTAAGCATGGGGAAATCCTTGGTAAATGTAAGTGTAGAAGGCCAGATAAAACAGATTAATAACGCATCGCTGAGGCATCCTATCGATTGGCTGGTTAAGCGTTTTTTCTTTGAGTAGCCACAATATCTTTCGCATCTAAGGCCGACAATAGAACCAGCAGTGAGAGTGCTGAGAACTGTAGCCCGAAGCGAATGGCATGGCCTAATTCCCAGTTTGCACGAAGCTCTTTCCAGTTCACCGGAATGCTGGGTAATGTTGTTGCCATAAATCCGGCATTCGCTGGCGCTACTAGAACAAAGAACACAACCGGAAACGCGATCAGCAAAGCGGTCAGCGCGCCCAAAGGCAACCATAAACCACGTTTGTAGTTCCGTCCAAAGAATGCCAAAAGTGCAGTTGCGATAATCGCAGCTGGCTCAAGTACACCGCCAACATTTGGTGGCCCCCACTGCACATATAGCGACTTCTGAAGTGCAATGTACATCGCCGCATCGTATTGCATTTTAGCGGGTAACTCAAGGACATGGGCAAAAGCAAGTCCTGTCAGTAGCGCAACCAACAAAATAGTGAACGTTCGGAACAGCATCATCGGCATAGCATGTGTCCCATATTTTTAATGTGTGTCGTTGGAATGCCTAAACAGCAATTAAGTAAGAATCTAAAATGGTTAGGGCGGTAGCGCAACCCATCACCCCCTGCTAAACAACCAAACCACGTCAAGACGGAGTACCCTTTCAACTGTCCAATCAATAGCCATAAGTCAGTGTCGCCGTTTTTGATGGGTTGCGCTACCGGTCTAACCAGAATGATTTATTTTTGTTAAAATCTGGCAACAATATGACTTATACAGCATGGACAAGTTATCGCTCACGCTGGCATCAATCAACAAATGATCGTTTGGTTTGAAAATTTAAGCAGGTGTCGCGTCCAAAAGCCTATCTAAAGAGCGTATATGTAATTGTTGGGCAGGCAAAAGCTTCGTTTCAATCAAATTGCGAACCTCTGAAGATAGAGTAGTGTCCTTAAGTGCGGCTTCATAATCCACTTCCCCTGATTTTTCGCCTTCTAGCAAAACCTTTATGGTCGATTGCTTACCCAGCAAGCTTGCGCCTTCCAGGATCAATTTCGCCCAACTTCCCCATGCGCCTGTGCCTTTTTGTGGCGTTCCGCCTAGTTTAGTTATTTGTGCCTCTAAACTGGAAACTGCTGATTTATGGGCGCTAAAAATTGGCGTTAGAGAATTTGTCATGAACTGTCCGCCAGTTACTCGGAATTTCTCCAAAGCCTGTTGATACGTTTCCATTGCTGACAATTCATCTTTCAGTAATTTTTCGATTGTTTTAACGTTGTGCATAATAAAACTCCTCTGTGATTATCTCTTGATAACGCCGAATTGCATCATCAAGTTAAGCGTTAACCGACTGATGCTTCTTCAGTCGATGAAATATCGTCGGCATGGGCCTGTTCAAAGATCTCTTTCACCTGATCAATGGTTTCGCTATTTGTCGTATGGACAGAAATTAACGCACTCCCACCAATGATTTTTCCTTCATAGCGCTTGGCTTCATACTCGGGAATTCCGAGTCCTATTAAAGCGCCGCTCAAACTGCCGGCCGCAGCGCCGACTGCCGCGCCGCTTAATGCACCCATAATAGGGCCTGCGGCGACAAACGGGCCAACACCCGGAATCGCTAAACTACCAATCCCGGCCAGCCAGCCAAGTACGGCACCCGTGCCTATCCCGACTGCACCACCAATAGCAGCGCCTTCAGGCGCTTTAGTGTGCTTTTCATAGGCAAAATCCCGGGTACTCTCTTTATCTGGAAACAACACGGAAATATCGTTGTTTAAAAAACCGGCGGTCTTCAAGTTGCTGACGATAAGTTCTGCCTGCTCGGTACTTTTTGCGATACAAAATACTGCTTTAGTCATGACATTCTCCTGTGCCTTTATGGCGCTTTAATTTCAAGTTGATTATCTACACGAACTACACCACGAGTTTTCTTGGCAATATTTTCCAGTTTCATGCTTTCATCTGCATTTTCAACCGGCCCACGCAAGGTTACTATCCTATTGCTGGTGATGATTTTTGCATTCTGGGCATTGATTGATAGTGACTTATCTTTGACCAAGGCTTTGCGTATCTTGGTCGTGATCTTGATGTCTTTTGTACCCCCTTTTTGTTCATCCGGGGTTAAGGTCGTGCCGTCCTTGTCGCGTACATTGCGCTGAGTATTATCCAATGCCGATGCTGCTGCCATATAGATGGCGGTATTGTGTTCGGCTTGAATGGGCCTAGCTAGTAGTAGCAAGCTGCCAGTTAAGGTAAACATAACTAACCATAATTTAGTAACCATTTTGATCTCCCTATTTGTGAGTGTTTTTTCAAGATAATTGAAAGGCATTCACGCCCGCTTTATCTTTCTCATTCCACGAATCATCAACCCTTTATCTACGATGGAATTAATCCGTTATTGTTTGGTAAAACGTGTTACCGCAAAGGTAACATGGCTGCTGTAGACTAACGACCACTTAATAGACGACTTAATAGAAAGCCAACACCTACGGCTATACCTAAAGAAGCGACGGGGTTTTCATGGATGTAACCCCTACAATCTTCGACAAATCGCTGCTCCGCATTTTTCAATTGTTCACCTTTTCTACCTAGTGCATCTGCCGCCTGACTGGTTGCATTGGCTGCTTTGTCAACTGCTTCGTGAGCGCTTGATTTAACTCGGTCAATGGTTTCATCGACCCTGTTGGTATTGCCTGTTGTTTCCATAATGGTTTCCTTATAAAGTAAGATTTAACATCTGGTTTTTTGATAGAGCCACCCAAAGATGACCATCCTATTATTTGGTGTCTTTTTTTGAATGACTGCGGGTGGATTTCTTAATACTTAGTGATCAATGGTTAAAAATTAAATAAATAATCACCAAAACAATCACCGTTATAGTCAGGAGCTAACAAAAAAATATCTACCTAAATTCATGACATATCCTCACTAAAATTTTCGTAAAAATATCTCTCTATTAATTCTGCTTGCCATCGATTCTACGGTGAAAAGATGTGATGATTTAATCTAATGGTGAGTGTACTGGAAAAATTTCTTGGCATCGGTACGGTAACGCACATATAACCGATATTCGGAATCTATCATCTTCCTTTGGCGGTTTGACATTCATCCCAATAAGACTAACTGGCTTTAATGTGCTTATGTACGCTAGCGAACGGTGTGCGCCTATAAAAAAGCATTTAATTACCTCTGAGGATTTTCAGTAGCGGAAATCAATTCTGATGGCTAGCAACTCAGCTTGTTGGAAGTGGTAGTGCCGAAATGAAATGCGTGCCAAGCAAACTGCCACCACAAAAATTGCGAATCGTTGTGATCGCAATACCTTCTCAATACAACGACTGAGTACTGTGTTTAATTTAATGGAGATACTATTATGAAAATTTTTTACCACCCCAAATCAAAACAGCTTATGCAGAAACTCGGCGTGACCGCAGCTTCTGCATTTCTTATATTCGGTTGTGCAAGCATTCCTGCACCGACAGAACAAATGGCCGTTTCTAAGGTTGCCGTAACCAATGCAACCAGTGCAGGGGGAAACGAATTTGCGCCGTTACTGCTTAAATCTGCAATGGATAAGATGGATGCCGCTGAACGGGCAATGACTGAAGAAGATTACCTGAAAGCGCGACAACTGGCGGAACAAGCGCAGGTCGATGCCCAACTAGCCGCAACTAAAGCGCGTTCTGCCAAGGCACAGAAAGCAGCGGCCGCATTACAGGAAGGCAATCGCGTACTACGCCAAGAAATCGACCGTAACGCCCACTAATCCCCAACAGGAATTCATCATGCAAAAATATCAATACATTCCCATGGCCTTAATCGCTATAGCGATTATTTCTGGTTGCAGTACCGTAACACAAACCCCACCACTAGCAGAAGCGCATAGCAGTTACAACAGCGCCCGGACTAATCCTGATGTCACCAATCTGGCGGCAGTAGAATTAAAAGATGCTGGCGACACTTTAAACAAGGCGGACTCTGCCCTAAGCAATAGCGAAGACACTGAAACTGTCGATCATCTAGCCTATTTAGCGAAGCAAAAAGTGGGAATTGCGGAAGAAACCGCCAAACGGAAAACAGCTGAATTAGCCGTGACCAACGCGGGCGCTAAACGCAACGAAGTCCGCTTGGAAGCACGGACGGCTGAAGCCGATGCGGCTAAAGCACAAGTGGCAGATGACCAAGCGTTGATTGCGGAGCTTTTGGCCTTGAACGCCCAGAAAACCGAACGCGGCATGGTGATTACCCTAGGTGACATCTTATTCAGTACCGGCAAATCACAGCTAAAACCGGACGGCGTGCGTAACGTACAAAAGCTAGGTGATTTTCTTATCAAATATCCACAAACTAAGGTATCGGTTGAAGGGCACACGGATAACGTCGGCACAAACAGCTACAATCAGGACTTGTCAGACCGTCGCGCCTATTCCGTACGGTCGGCTTTGACCGATATGGGGATCAGCAATGACCGCGTCGCTACCCACGGTTATGGCGAGGAATTTCCAGTTAGCAGCAACAATACTGCCGAAAGCCGTCAATTAAACCGGCGCGTTGAAATTATCCTCTCCGATGCCAACGGCAACATCACGCCAAGGTAGGCTTAGTCAATCTTCGGCGGCGAACGACTGAATATTGGCAATCTGATCAGATTCACAATTGTCGTTACGACCCCCAGGATTCAATCTGTCATCCCTGTTAATAAGCTAACGCAGACAAGGATGACAGGCCTTGTATGCTGTATATTGGGTCACTATTCCTTTTACCAGCAGACAGCAGTCAATGAATACAAAAAAAGAATATACAGAAAGTCGGGCATCAGAACTTAAAGAATGGAGCGCCCAGATTGATCTCTTGGCGACCAAGGCTGAAAAATCAGCAGGGGTGGTCAAGCTAAAATATGATCCACTACTCGATGATTTACGTGCCAAACAACATGCAGCCGCTGAAATGATGAAAAAATTGGAAGATTCCAGTGATGATGCGTGGGGGCTTAAAGAGGCCGCGGATAAGCTATGGGATGAGCTTAGGTCTGGTTTAGCTAACGCCGCTTTAACGTTTAAGTAAGCTAACGCAAGAATAATTTGTTTGGTATGCCGACAAAGGCCTTATGTGAAATACCCTAGGGACTGCGCCTGGACTTACTGTAGCGACTTTAAATTTCCTTTTTACTCAAGATTTTTTCGACAACATGGGTACTAATTTTATGAAAATCCTTTCTTACGCAGCACAAAACGCAACAGCGCCACTCGCTCCTTTCAAATTTGACCGTCGTGATCCTGGCGCGGAAGATGTGCAAATACAGATTCTATATTGCGGTGTCTGCCACTCAGACTTACATACCGTCCGCAACGAATGGCAGGGCACCACCTACCCTTGCGTACCTGGTCACGAAATTATCGGGCGCGTCACGAAAGTGGGTGCGAACGTCAAGAAATTCAAGGAAAACGACATTGTCGGCGTTGGTTGTTTGGTGGATTCTTGCCATACTTGCGAAAACTGCAAAGATGACCTCGAACAATTTTGCACACAAGGGCCAATCTTTACCTACAACTCACCGGACAAACATACTGGGGGACTGACTTATGGCGGCTATTCCAATAGCATAGTTGTGGATAAAGCCTTTGTGTTGCAGATCCCGAAAAATTTAGACCTCGCCGCAACTGCTCCGCTCCTTTGCGCTGGCATCACGACTTATTCACCATTACGGCACAATAACGTTACCGAAGGCCAGAAAGTGGGCATCGTGGGGCTAGGCGGATTGGGCCACATGGGGGTAAAACTGGCCAAGGCTTTTGGTGCGCACGTCGTGGTCTTTACTACCTCGCCAAACAAAGTTAAAGATGCCTTGCGACTCGGTGCGGACGAAGTGGTCAACTCCAAGAATGCAGACGAGATGAAGAAACACCTAAATAGTTTCCATTTCATTCTCGACACCGTGGCCGCGCAACACGACATCAATGCCTATCTCGTTCTCTTGAAACGCGACGGCACTCTCACGCAAGTCGGCGTACCTCCTGAACCACTTTCCGTTCAAGTCGGTAGCCTTATCTTCGGACGGCGCAATTTTAGCGGCTCCCTCATTGGCGGCATCAAAGAAACCCAGGAAATGCTGGATTTTTGCGGCAAGCACAATATCACATCCGATATCGAGCTTATACCCATACAGAAAATCAATGAAGCCTACGACCGACTGGTGAAAAGCGACGTTAAATACCGTTTTGTCATTGATATGGCAACGTTAACAGAAGCCTCCTGAAATCTATTAAGTTTTTGCGCTTCAGTTAGGCACATAAAAAACTTTTCTGTTGTTGAAAATAGCCCAAGCTCTTCAGGCATAAGTTTTTTAGTAGTTGGTTAGTTTTAAAGTTATAGGATCAAGAAAATGCAATGGCGCAATAACAAAGAACGTTACGGAGCGCTTTCAATTGGACTCCACTGGTTAATGTTGCTACTGCTCATAGCAGTGTATACATGTATTGAGCTGCGCGGTTTTTTCCCCAAAGGCAGTGATCTTCGCGAGTCTTTAAAGATTTGGCACTACATGTTGGGGCTATCTGTTTTCGTTTTAGTCTGGCTGCGTTTGCTATTAGCATTAACAAGCCCTTTCCCTCAAATTAAATCTGAATCACCAAAGTGGCAGAAACTATCGGCCAGGTTAATACAAGTAGCGCTCTATGTGCTGATGATTGCTATGCCGTTAGCAGGATGGCTTACTCTCAGTGGCGAAGGAAAGCCGATCCCGTTCTTCGGCCTGCACTTACCGGCGCTCATCAACGAGAATAAAAATCTGGCAGAATTAATCAAGGAGATACATGAAACTTTTGGTACGGCGGGTTATTTCCTCATCGGATTACATGCCGCCGCTGCGTTGTTTCACCATTTCGTTTTACGGGATAACATCCTACAGCGGATGCTGCCGACGAAGACGAGTTTAAGCCCTGACCTTGCAACTATAAAACCCACCTTAGCTATCAAAGCAGCTAACATTGGCTCCAAATCTGTTGAGGCTATTAACATGCAACAGCCAATGAAGGGAACAGAAAACTTACTTGGGCTAAGCACGGCAATGGCAGCAGAGCGTCTGAAACAGGATGGCTACAACGAGTTGCCAATGGCTGATAAACGCGGATTTCTGCGTATCTTATTTGAAATACTGCGCCAACCTATGTTTGCGCTTTTAGTTGGTGGAGGAGTCGTTTATCTACTCCTTGGTGACCGAACAGAAGCCATCATGTTGATTTTGTTTGCTTGCTTCTCGGTTATTATCACTATAGTTCAGGAATCCCGGAGTGAGCATGTATTGGAAGCGTTGCGTAACCTTGCCAGTCCACGGGCGCTAGTAATCCGCGACGGCAAACGGACTCTCATAGCCGGAAGGGAAGTAGTAAGCGACGACCTGATTGTAATTTCCGAAGGTGACCGAGTAGCAGCGGATGCAACCCTAATATCGGCGCAAGATTTATTGCTCGACGAATCTCTGCTAACTGGTGAAGCCTTGCCTGTACGTAAAGTGACTCAAGAAACTGCCGTAAAGATCCGAGATCAAAGTGCCATGCCGAAACCAGGCGGTGAAGACTTACCTTATATCTTCGCCGGAACACTTGTCGTACGCGGAACTGGGCAGGCGCTGGTGCACTCGACAGGCATCCGTAGTGAAATGGGTAAGATTGGTCGATCCCTTAGTAGTATTGAATCAGAACAACCTGGTTTGCAATTGCAGATACAGTCTTTTGTGCGCACTTTTGCCATTATCGGGGCTGTCGTCGGTGTGGCAGCGGTATTACTGTTTGGGCTGCTGCGTGGCTCATGGCTTGAGGCCATGCTTAGCGGCATAGCTCTCGGTATGTCCTTGCTACCAGAAGAGTTCCCACTAGTCTTAGCCGTATTCATGGCAATGGGGGCTTGGCGGATTTCTGTAGCTCGGGTACTTACCCGCCGTGCCTCAGCGATAGAGACATTGGGCGCTACCACGGTATTATGTACCGACAAGACAGGTACGCTCACCGAAAACCGTATGACGGTTGTGTCCATAGTCAACGAAGATACTCGTTGGGATCTAGATGGGCAGGCTGCGGTAGCGGATAAGATAAAGGAAACCTTAGAAGTTGCTTTGTTCGCTTGTCCGCGTGAACCCACCGATCCGATGGACATAGCTGTACATTCGCTTGCGGAAAAGCAGATTGGTTCAAGCAAAGAGAGTTTCTCACATCACACCCTTATTCATGCCTATGGGCTCAGGCCGGATTTATTTGCTGTAGCAAACATCATGTCCAGCGAAGGCGAGGAAAATGGTTCGGCTTATGCCAAGGGCGCTGTCGAAGCCATAGCGGAACTGTGTCAACTGTCAACAGAGCGGTTGGAAAATATTCGAAAACAGGTAGATGCACTGGGACTTGATGGGGTTCGCGTGTTAGCAGTCGCGAAGGCAACTGTCCCAAATGCTGCACAAGAACAAAATCTGCCTGAAACGCCTCGTGGCTTCAACTTTGAGTATGCAGGACTCATTGGATTTACCGACCCTATCCGCGCCAATGTGCCTACCGCTGTTGCAGAATGCCGTTCTGCGGGCATCAGGGTAGTGATGATAACAGGCGACTATCCGGCAACCGCCCATGCCATTGCTCTACGTGCTGGTTTGGATGCAACGGATCTGTTGACCGGCGACGATATAGAAACACTATCCGATGAAGCCCTGGCTCTACGGGTAAAATCGACATCAATATTTGCACGTATCCAGCCTAACCAAAAACTTCGTATTGTCCAGAGCCTGAAAGCAAACGGCGAGGTCGTTGCCATGACCGGCGATGGCGTAAATGATGCACCGGCAATCAAGGCAGCTCATATTGGTATTGCGATGGGCGGACGTGGAACTGATGTCGCGCGTGAAGCATCCGCAATCGTCTTGCTGGACGATGATTTTAGTTCAATCGTGAAAACCATCCGTCTTGGACGGCGTATCTACGACAATCTACGTAAGGCGATTGAATACATTATCGCTGTCCATATCCCCATTGCAGGGCTTGCGTTACTGCCGCTGTTGTTGGGGTTGCCACTTATCCTCACACCGATACACATCGCATTCCTCGAAATGGTAATTGATCCAGCTTGTTCAGTGGTATTTGAAGCCGAACAGGAAGAAGAAGACGTAATGCAACGCCCCCCGCGTGACCCGGCAAGCCCTTTGATCTTGCCAAAAAGAATACTATGGGCTTCCATTCAGGGATTTTTAGTTTTCTCAATACTGGCTGGTGTTTTCATCACTGCGGCGCAGATGAAAATACCCATCCCTGACTTACGTGCGCTTGTTTTCAGTTCTTTAGTCCTTATGAACATGGGGCTTATTTTGGTCAACCGTTCATTCAAAGCCTCTCTGGTTCGTGCGTTTCTGCGACCCAACCGTTCACTCTGGATTCTGTTTAGCAGCGTAATTGCACTGTTGGCGACAGCTGTCTATTGGCATCCGGCGCAAGTGCTTTTCCATTTTGGCCGATTGCATGGCGATGATCTTGTTGTATGTGCGATCGCCGGTCTCTTCAGCTTACTGCTATTAGAAGCGATCAAAGCGCTATGGTTTCGGGTTGAAGACAGAGATAAAAATGCGAAATTGCCAAGTATCAACAATTAGTTCAAATCTGGATTCTTAAAAATGGCCTTAATCAATGTACGTTACCGCACTGACTGAATTGAGATTGGGGCGTATTGTTTAACCCAAGTGATGGAAAAATTATTCCGCGCTTTGTTTGTGGCTATCAGGCCATGACAAAATCAATCATCAGGAGATAATCATGAACAAAGACCAAGTGAAAGGCAAAATCGAAGAAGTCAAAGGTAAGATCAAGGAAGCCGCTGGTGTGATATTGGATGACAAAGGTATGGAAGTAGAAGGAAATGTCCAGAAGAACGTCGGTAAGATACAAAAAGGGGTTGGTAATATCGAAGAAGATATTAAGAAAGGCAACTAATACTACCGTCTGGAGCTGTGCAGCCGTGTCGATACAAATTTACGAGGCTGCACGGTGCGAACAAGATAATTACAAAACAATTACACGGGAAATAAACATGAAATTCACTAACATGAAACGCGCTGGTTTATCAGCAGCAATTGTTCTGAGCTTATGCTCGTTGAGTGCTTATGCCGAAGAAAAGCAGGATGAACCTTATATGAATAAAGACCAAGTCGATGGCACAGTCGATGAAACGAAAGGTAAGGTCAAGGAAGCCACTGGCAAGATATTGAACGACAAAGGCCTAGAAACAGAAGGGACTGTACAAAAGAATGTCGGCAAGATACAAAAAGGCGTTGGCAATATCAAGGAAGATATCAAAAAAGACGAATAAAACCAACTCTGCCGTAGTTTTTTGGCAAGTGAAAATAGGCTGGCCAATCTACTTGGTAGGAACGAGATATTTTTAAATACTTTACAGGAAATTAATATGAAACTTACTAACATGAAATTCACCGGCTTATTATTAGGCACCATTTTAACTGTCGCCACATTTGGCGCTTATGCTGGGGAAAGCCACATGGCAGAAGCACTTAAACACGCTCAAGCGGCGGTTAAAGCTGACGATGGCAAAGGTGTCGCCAAACATGCGGATGTGGCCAAGACCCACGCACAAACTGCCAGTGAACATTTGAGTGCCGGCATCACGAGCCTTAATGACGCTATCGACCATGGCAAACTGGATCATACCGACTTGGCAAAAAAATCCGCCGAAGAAGCTGTCACTCACCTGAAAGCCGCGCAATAAAAACGTCGGCTTAGGGATTACAAAGAACGGCGGGTGAGTAACCCGCCTTTTTTATGCCTCATTTATGCAGCAACACCAAGCCCTAACTATGTCTGTGGCGAACAACCCTGCCCTATGTACGCAGACGCACAGACCCGTTTTAGTTAGGCGTGTATCTTAAAAACTGAGGTAAGGAATTTAGTGGGATAAGCTTTGAATGTTCTCGTTAAGAATAAATCGAGGAGCTAGCCTAAAACCCAAACAACCGTCAGTATTTTTAAGCCTTGCCTGTGCGTTACTAAGAAGTATCACCCAACCTGCCCACACTGAGCCACCAGGAGAAAACCATGATTACTAGCGACCAGATTAAGCCAGGAATGCCCGTCGTATGTTCCGAAGACGGTCAATTTGCTGTTGTAGATCATATGGTAGATGCAAATACCATCAAGCTGAACAAGGATAAAACGGGGCTGCACCATTACATTCCGTTGAGCTGGGTAACCTCAACCGAAGGCGGCAAGGTTAAAGTTGACCGTCCGGGCGATGAAGCCATGGAAGATTGGTCGACAACCCCGCCAATGGCATAGACGAGTATCCCTGATTATAAAGACGGGGCTACTGTAGCTTTTGCTACTGTAGGGAATTTGAACTCACTTTTTAGGAAGGTAATCTAGCGTATGAATCAATTATTGGGATTAAAAATGAAACGGGTCAGTAGGACTTTTTTTAAAGGGTTGATTGCTATTGTCCCTCTTGTCCTAACGCTTTATTTGCTTATCTGGCTTGCAGCCACTGCTGAGTTCGCGTTGGGAAATATCTTTAAATTTTTCTTTCCCCAAAGTTGGTACATAAAAGGCTTTGGGTTTGTGTTATGTCTTCCTCTCGTTTATTTTTTCGGTGGATTTCTGGATTCCCGAACTTTTCGTGGACTGTTCAATATGCTTGAAGAGCTAATGTTTCAGATTCCTGTCGTAAAAAGCATTTATAGCGCAATCCGCGATTTTACTTCCCTGTTTTCCGGCAAACAGACAGGGAAATTTAAACAAGTCGTGTTGGTCAATGTGCCTCATGGCAAAGGTCAACAAATAGGCTTTATTACTGTTTCGGATATTGAAGAGAATCCCAATAGCTTCATTACCGATGACCAAGTTGCCGTATTTTTGCCATTCAGTTATCAAATGGGTGGCAATACCGTCATTATGTCGCGGGAAAATGTGCTGGAAATAGATTTGTCTGTTGAAGATGCACTGCGTTTTATCGCAACGGCCGGCGTTGTCGGCAATGTTAACGGTGAAAAAGATAAGATCTAATGGGTGTTAATTTTACTGAAATGAAAAAAGCTACTTAAAAAAACATTATAAGCCTGCACATTCAATGTGCGTTACCGAACAGTGATTCATAGGAAATTTTGCTACCCTTAAACCTGAAGCTAAAGTGATTTTCTCATCTATAACTGATAATTGGGGAGAAAGGTTATGTCCATCAAGCAAAGTAAATATATCTTAAAAGCGTTGATTATTTCAGCATTCGCGTCGGCCTTAATCGTTTCAATGCCGCAAATAGCAAACGCCAATATCTTTCCTTCAGCAAGTTCTATGGAATTGATCAAATCCAGCTGTAGCTCTGGGCCAGAACAATACCAAGAACTTAATCAATTAAAGAAAGAAATAACTTCCGCTGAAACTGTTGACCAAGCTCGTAAATTAGCGCTTGCTCCTACTGACGATGCCATTAACGCATTAATAAATGCCAGTAACTTAATGCCATTTAGCGATGATCTCCGTTCTGCCGAATCCCGTCTTAGTGATGCCCGTTCACGTATTTTAGTGGCATCCTCCCAAGCGCAAGTCGCCGATGAATTTTCCGGCATGATGTTAGCAGGGCTTGATGATGACAGTGCAGCCAGGGTAAGTGGCGGTGGAGGGAGTTGCAATTACTCAACCGGTGAAGTTATCGCCATCGTAGTCGGTTTAATTCTGGGCATCATCCCTGGACTGATCTTGCTTGTAGTGCTTTGTTAACACACCAGGTAAATCAACGAATCACAGTTAAAAAAGATAAAAACTTACCTTGATTAACATAGGGTTTTAGCCAGCTCCGTCATTTCTGCATCCTCCTGCAGGAATGACGGATTTTTTTGGCGCTGAGTGAAGAATTTTGCTAATCAGCATACCTAAAAGGTGCGAGACCCAATAAAATGAAACATATCCAACAACCAATTTTTATATGCGTTCAGCTACAAAAGTCGAGGTTATTTCATGTACTACATCGTTGAAACCGATAAATCATTTAACCAAGCATCGGCAGACCTTGAATCTGCCGTTAAACATAATGGCTTTGGCGTGTTACACGTCCATGATTTGGGTGTCACGCTTCGCAGCAAAGGCATTGCTTTTGATAATGAGTGCAAAATTTTTGAAGTTTGCAATCCGGGTCAGGCTGCAAAAGTGCTATCCACAGATATGCGCCTAAACATGGCATTGCCGTGTCGTATCTCGGTATTTACGGAGCAAGGTAAAACCAAGATTGGCCTTATCAAGCCGATGCAAATGCTTTCTGCCCTCTCTCAGGATGCAGCGCTAATCGACGTTGCCAGAGAGGTCGAAAAGCTTACCATTCAGATGGTTGACGAGGCGAGATGAACATTAACCTATAAACTAAATTAGATAAAAGCTTTGAAAGATATATTTAAAATCAATAAGGATTCAATGGTTTATTAATTGGGCAATCACAACAGAAAATTGTACTCATTTCTGGAAATTTAAATGGATACTTCAACACACACCCTGCAAACATTATTCTGTCAATTAGGTTTAGCAGACGAAGCTGAAGAGATTAAAGCTTTTATTGATTTGCACAGGCCGCTACTCAGTGATATTCCCTTATCTAAAGCATGGTTTTGGAACGAAGCTCAAGCTGCGTTTCTGACTGAAGCTATTGAAAATGATTCGGATTGGTGCGAACTTGTGGATAAACTGGATTGTTTGTTGAGAGAAAAATAATCAGGTTTTATTTGCTTGGCTATCTTTCCCTATGATCTCCCAACAAGTAACGAATAAAGCCGCAATGATGGGACCTAACACAAAACCTGTTAATGAAAACCAAGCCAAGCCACCCAAGGTGGATACCATGACCAAATAATCCGACATTTTACTGTCTTTCCCTATCAGGCGTGGTCGTAGCAAATTATCTATCAGGCCAATGGCTAAAATACCCACTGCTAAAACGACAACTGCTTTTAAAGTGTGGCCTTGTAAAAATAAAATAGCAGCAGCAGGAGCCCAAACCAATGCGCTACCTATGGGCAATAAAGATAAGACTATCATTACCATACCCCATAAAAAAGCGGCGGGAATACCGACCGACCAAAATAATAATCCTCCAATACAACCCTGAATAACAGCCACTATCAAACCGCCTTTAATAGTCGCCCTTGCCACGCTGGCGAAGCGCTCAAATAATTCAATTTCAATCCTGTCACCTATTGGAATCAAGGATATCAATTTTCTTAACAAGTAGTGTCCATCGCGCAACAAAAAAAATAGGATGTAAAATGTCAAGGCAACTTGAACGATAAGATTCAGTAGATTCTGGGTTAATGCGGGTACTTGTTGCGCCACATATCTCACGGCCTGTTCAAAGGCTTTCCCTATTGAACTGCTGACTTGCTCAACGCTTATTCCCCGTATATGAGGAAACCCTGGCAAAAGTGCGAGGGTCTCTTGAAAATACAGTTGGGGATTTATTTCGCCGCTTTGAATCTTATTATAATAATCTGTGCTTTCATCGGTTATCATCAAGACCATCGCAAGCAAAGGTATGACAAAAACCAATATAATCAGCAGCATAGTCAGAAATAATGGAATTTTTTCGGAATTTTTATAATATTGCCTAACCCGCTGATAAGTAGGGTCAAAAACGACACCCAGAATAATTGCCCAAAAACAAGCCAATAAAAAATCTTTAATCAACAAGAAAAACGACACGGTCACAAACAAAACCAATGCCATAAAAAGGATGTAAGGGGTATTTTTCTGCATGGAATACAAATTGAGCTAAATAATACGTTTTAGCATCCTATCACAGTTATTAGGGGGAACTCCGCCACCCTTGTATCAATGCCTATCGCCTTCAGAATCATGAAGGCGAACCAGCATTGCCTTAATCACTCCTGAGATTAATCTCTAAAGAAAAAAAACCATAGGAGCAAAACAATTCCTCCGGGTACACCGAGCATCCATAAAATCAATGGTGGCAGTATCCTTCCTTCCATTTTCCGACCAAAAATCATAGCCTTCCTATTTAGTAGCCTTATATTCTTCATGGCACTCTCCAACGTTAGATGCTTATAAAATTGATAATAATTTGAATGGGTTATGTACCGATGGCCATATCCAGAGCATCGAATAGCAATACCCAATATTCACCTTAAATGGTACGCACAAAACAACGGTGAGTCTGTACGGTGACATACATAACGCAAGGGGATCTAAGAACCTGTTAAAAATCTACTTTGTCAGATTACACAAACCATATTTTTCAATGTCTTCATACGAGCAATCCGTTATGACGACTTAGCTGAAGCAACTTGCTAATCAAGGACAGCTATGGCTTGTCTTCTGAACCGTCACGAATCTTTAATAGTACAATTCTGACTAAATCCTTGTAATCTATAGCATTGTTTTTCTCTGTACATGACAAAAAATATTCGGTGTCATTTCGAACGAGAGTGAGAAATCTTAACAACAGTGGCTTAAGATTTCTCACTCTCGTTCGAAATGACAAAAATACAACCAAGGTAATGTTTATTGCTTTTTTGTCGTGTACAAAGATTGTTTTTAATAGTTAAATGAATTGCCAACGATAATCTTTAACAGTGCAGTTTTGGAGATATTACACTTTGTACAAAGTAATCTTTATATTTACCTGATAACGCCTACTCAATTTTCGTACGGGTAAACTATCTTATATTCACGTCTCCATAATGTGTTATAAAGAAATCCAGAACCCAGATTTTACATTCTCAACCTTCGTATTTCCGCTGTTTTTTTGATTTTTACCCTATTTAGGGTATGTTCTCCAGAGATAAAAAAATGGTCGCCAGTATTTCCGCACGGCATAACCCAAACCAAAACCAGCTTCTCGCTGCGCTTCCTGCGGATATCTTTGCGCGTATTGCGCCCCATCTGGAACTGGTTTCGATGCCGCTCGGTCAGGTTCTCTACGAATCCGATATTCAATTACACCACGCCTATTTCCCGACGACCGCCATCGTGTCCCTTCATTACGTCATGGAAAGTGGCGCATCGGCTGAAATTGCCGGTGTTGGCAATGAGGGCATGGTCGGGGTTTCATTGATCCTGGGCGGTAATACTACTCCCGGTATGGCGACAGTGCAGACAGCTGGCTGCGGCTACCGGCTAAAAGGGCGGTTGCTGATGGAGGAATTCAATCGCGCAGGGTCGATGATGCGCTTGCTGTTGCGTTACACACAGGCATTAATGACCCAGATGTCACAGACTGCAGTGTGCAATAGGCATCATTCAATAGAGCAACAACTGTGCCGCTGGCTATTGTTAGCCGTTGATCGCTTGCCCGAACATGAATTGACCATGACCCAGGAATTAATTGCCATCATGTTGGGTGTACGCCGCGAAGGCATAACAGAAATTGCGGGTAAATTACAACGTGCGGGTTTGATTAGTTACCGCCGCGGTCACATCACCGTTCTTGACCATACGGGATTGGAATCCCACGCTTGTGAATGCTACGACGTAGTCAAAAAAGAGTTCCAGCGCTTACTTTGTGGTGAAGATGCCGTCAATAGCTTTCCAGTGAACTCAAGGGTTGGGGTGTCTCGAGGAGAGTAAAGGCTGTTGACTGGGTTGTTAGCATAGTTTGTGATGAATCCCATACTCCAGCGTAGGAATAATGAATTCCACGCTTATGTACTATAACGCACAGAAATCAATCAGTTAGATTGCTACCCTAACATAGGCGGCATCTAAAACTCATTTTGTCTCAAGGTAAATCATGTCTGAATACATTCCGCTTCTACCCTTAACAACTACCGCTTCTCTAAGACGCAGGATAAATCTACCTTGAAAAACAGCCTTAAAAAATTTGCTGCTCCCTTTGCTGGCCTAGCCATACTTTTAGTGGTGGTAGTCGTGATAGTAGCATCTTTCAGGGCTTTCAAACTAAGCGAGACATCAGCTAAGATCCACATGCACACCCTTGTGGTAATAAAACAAGCGAACGCATTACTATCTGAATTGACTGATGCCGAAACCGGAGAGCGCGGCTATGCACTGACCGGAAACGAAATCTTTCTGGAACCTTATTTGAATGTACGTGACGATATCAGTAAACATCTGCTAGAGCTGCGTCAACTTAGCTTGAGCAGTGCTGCCCAAGAGCATCTGGACGCATTAGTTCCGTTAGTGGATGCTAAATTGGCCGAAATAGCGACTGTGATTGCGTTGCGCCGCCACCATGACATAACTGCTATACAAGCCACTGTAGCCAATAATGAGGGCAAGCGGCTAATGGATTTGATGCGCGTTGAAATGAGTGGCTTTCTTAAAATAGAGGAAGGGCTGTTGGCGCAGCACGATGCAACATTGCAATCGAATATGAAACAATTGTTCTACATCATCGTTGCCACCAGCCTGTTTATGCTGATGTTTGTGCTAGCGTTTACCTATTTTATGTATCGGGAAACACAACAGCGGCTCAAGAATTTGGTGCATCTTGAAACGCAGCGTTTTCTTGAAAAACAGGAGGAAATCAATAAACAACTAGAGCTAACTAACCTAAGTTTAAAGATTAGTGAGGAAAAACTCGGCATTACACTTAACTCCATCGGTGATGCCGTGATCGCCACCGATACCGAAGCGAGGGTGACGCTCATCAATCCCGTTGCTGAACAGCTCACCGGTTGGACACAAGCTGAAGCTATCGGTCTTCCGGTGGACGAGATTTTTCATATCATCAATAAAGAAACGGGCCATCTCGCCCAGATCCCGGTCATGGATGCCTTGACTCATGGCACCATTCAAGGCTTGGCCAACCATACTGTACTGATTGCACGCAATGGCAGCGAGCGTGATATCGCCGACAGTTGTGCACCGATTCGCGGGCTTGATAATAAAATAGTCGGGGCTGTGCTGGTGTTCCGCGATGTCACTGAAGAATATGCCTTGCAGCAAGCGTTGCAGGACAGTAACGCGCTAATCCACGCCATTGTTAATACTGTGGTGGACAGCATCATAACCTTACGGTTCAATGACTACAGCATCCAGACAGTTAACTCGACCACAGAGAAAATGTTTGGCTATCCAGCCGCAGAACTCATCGGGCAAAACTTTAACCTGTTAATGCCTAGTCTTGACCAAGACATTGACAAGCAAAGTCTTGCAGTTTCCAATAAGAACGACAATACCCAAAATGTTGGTTTCGGACGCGAGGTTATAGGTCGGCGCAAGAATGGCAGCTTGTTCCCGATGGAAATAGCCATAGGTGAAATGTGGCTGAATGGCGAACATTATTTAACGGGCATTTTGCGTGATATTACCGTCACTAAGCGCTTAGCTGAAGAAAGCCTTCGGTTTTTTGCTGTTTCGCAAGAAATGTTATCCGTGATTGGCTTTGACGGTTACTTCAAAAGCCTAAATTTGGCCTGGGAAAAAACGCTCGGTTACTCGCTTGCGGAGCTTTTAGTCAAACCCTTCATCGAATCTGTTTACCCAAGTGACCGACAAGCCACCCAAGCCGAAGTTGACAGGCTTAAAAGCGGTGGCGATGATGCCAATTTTCAAAATCGCTACTTATGTAAAGACGGTTCTTACCGCTGGCTTTCATGGAGTATTACAACCTCCATTCCAGATCAACTGTTTTATTGTTCTGCCCGTGATATAACCATACGCATTCAGGATGAAACAGAGCAGAAAAGGCTCCATGGACGCGCGCAACTTGCCCTGGATGCCGGGCAACTGGGCGACTGGAGCTGGGATGCTGCAACCGATCAAGTGTCCTTAAGCTATCTTGCTGCACACATATTTGGCTTCCCAGAAGATACCTCAGTCACACGGGCGCAATTGCGCGAACGCTTGACCACGGAGGATGCTGAACATGCACGCGAGGCTTGGGATAAGGCGCTCATCGAACATACTGATTACCGCAACGAGTACCAGGTCAAGCGCCCTGATGGACTCTGTTGGATTGCCATGACGGGTCGGGGAAACTATGCGGAAGACGGCACGGTACTCGGCATGAACGGCGTAATGCAGGATGTCAACGAACGTAAACTCGCACAATTGGCGCGGTTACGCCTCGCCGCCATCGTAGAGTCATCTGACGACGCTATCATCAGCAAAGATTTGAAAGGCATCATCACCAGTTGGAACGCAGGGGCAGAACAGTTATTCGGCTATTCGGCGACCGAGATGATAGGACAGCCTATGTTGCGACTGATACCGACGGAGCGTCAGACCGAGGAGAGTACTATTCTTGCTGACATTTGCCGTGGAGCGGACATTAAAAATTTTGAGACAGTGCGCCTGCGCAAAGACGGCAGTTGCATCGATGTTTCAGTGACCATATCCCCTATCAAAGACATATCGGGAGCAGTCATCGGCGCATCCAAGGTGGCACGCGACATTACCGAGTATAAAGTTGCCGAATCGAAACTGCTTGAAGCGATAGCCGCTGCGGAAAAAGCCAATCTAGCCAAATCGGAATTCCTGTCCAGCATGAGCCACGAACTGCGTACCCCACTTAATGCTATCCTCGGTTTCGCCCAATTGTTGGAGGTAAGTAAGCCGCCGCCAACCGCCTCTCAGTTGATTAAGATAGGGCAGATTGTAAAAGCTGGCTGGTATCTGCTGGAACTGATTAACGAAATCCTTGATCTTGCCTTGATTGAGTCCGGTAAGCTATCGTTGTCACAAGAAACAGTGTCACTAATCGATGTGTTAAGCGAATGCAGGGCTATGATAGAACCACTGGCGCAGCAGCGTGACATTAAACTGGCTTTTGTGCCCTTTGACCAAGCTTGGGTCGTCCATGCCGACCGAACCCGCCTAAAGCAAGCTCTGCTTAACCTTCTTTCCAATGCTCTTAAATACAACTGTGAGCATGGCATAATTGAGGTAGTTTGTGCCACTAATACCACGGGACAACTACGTATCACCATCAAAGACAGTGGTGCGGGATTGCATCCGGAAGAGCTGGGACAACTCTTTCAGCCATTCAATCGCCTTGGACAAGAAACCGGCAGCGAAGAAGGAACAGGCATTGGTTTGATGGTCACCCAGCAATTAGTTGAGCTGATGGGGGGTAAAGTCGGGGTGGATAGCACAGTTGGAGTAGGCAGTGAGTTCTGGATCGAACTAAGCCAAAACGTGACACCAGAACTTGAACTTGCCGCTGGAAATACAATGCTAAAAAAGCTTGTACCGCAGCCACATAAAAACACAGAGCTACATACTCTGCTCTACGTGGAGGACAATCCGGCCAACCTCCTGCTGGTCGAGCAAATAATTAAGGAACGTTCAGATTTTACTATGCTAAGTGCACACGATGCCAAGCTGGGCATTGCGCTTGCCCGTACCCATCAACCGGATATAATTCTAATGGATGTCAACCTGCCCGGCATTAGCGGAAGCCAAGCACTGAAAATACTGCATGAAGATCCGGCAACGGCACACATTCCCGTCATTGCCATCAGCGCTAATGCAATGCCCAGCGATATAGAGAAGGGACTGGAAATAGGATTCTTCCGTTATCTAACAAAACCTATTAAAGTGGGTGAATTGATGAATGCCCTAGACGATGCGCTGAAATCTTCTAAAATAAGATCAAGCAACGCCACTGAAACCGGACAAATACGATGATTAGTAAGCAAGAAATCCTTAACGCCAGCATCCTGATAGTTGACGACCAACAATCTAATGTACTTCTGCTTGAGGAGATGTTGCAGAGTACAGGTTATACCCGTATCGCATCGACAACCGATCCTTCTGCCGTCTGCGAGCTATACCGTAAAAACCGCTACGACCTGATCCTGCTCGATTTGCAAATGCCTAAAATGGATGGTTTTCAAGTGATGGAAGGCCTTAAAGAAATCGAAACAGATGGCTACCTTCCGGTACTTGTGATTACTGCACAACCGAGCCATAAGTTGCAAGCACTTGCTTCGGGTGCGAAAGACTTCGTAGCCAAACCTTTTGAACTGGTGGAAGTGCAAACGCGCATCCATAATATGCTGGAAGTGAGGTTGCTGTACAAAAAACTCGTGGAACACAACCAAATACTGGAGCAAACGGTACTGGAACGGACTGCCGAACTACGTGAAAGTGAAATACGTTTTCGCCGCTTTACGGAACTGTCGTCCGATTGGTATTGGGAACAGGATAAGGATGGGAATTTTACCAATGTTTTCGGCCAGGTAGCCGAAATGCTGGGTATCTTGGCCATTGATACGCAGGATAACCCAAGTGAAGGCCAAGGGGCAACCTGGAACAAGAAAGAGCGGGAAATACTTGAGGCCAACCTGTCTGCCCGAATCCCCTTCCTGGATTTCGTTTATAGCCGATCTAATCCGGACGGATCAAAGCAATATTTTATGGTGAGTGGTGAGCCTAGTTTCGACGCTGGCCGCTTTACCGGCTATCGTGGGATAGGTAAGGATGTGACCGAATCGATACGATCCAATGGGGAATCGTCGGCGAATAGGTAGGCTGCTTTTTCGTTCCCGCGCTCAAGCGTCAGTGCCATTATGTTAAGACCTTCCCTCTCCTGTTGGGGAGGGAAGGTGAGGAAAATCAAAAATAAGGATAAATGCATTTAAATTCCCCCTCATCCTAACCTTCTCCCTCAAGGGAGAAGGGACTCAATCGTTTAACTTAATGGTTGTGTCGCTTGAGCGTGGGAACGATAAAAAAATATTACGTCGAGCTACCTCGGACATGCACGGTTGCCAGATAAATCTCGCCAATAAAATTGAGCAGCGCAGCAATCAAGCACAGCATGGCGGCAACAAATAACAAGGCTATTACCACCGCCATGTTAAGCGTAATAAATGAACCTAAAAACAATACCGCAACCACAGAACATATCAATAGCAAACAGGTCGTGCATAGACCAATCGCCAAATGAATAAGGCGAGCGCGTTGTTTCAAGGATTTCAGTTCAACCTGAATAGCTTTATGGGTTTCATCAATCGGCAATGAATTGCCCTCCAAAAATCTCGACCTATCAATAATACGGCCTAAACGGTTGGTCAATACCGACAAAATACTGGCAACTCCAGTCAGCAGAAATACTGGTGCTACAGCAAGCTGAATGGCATGGGCAATCGTGGTAACAGGTAGCTCTGTGATCATATAGATAAATTTCAATCTCGTCGTATTGAAGCAATAAATGTTGGGTTACGCCAATAACCTAACCTACGATGTTTAAAAGACGGGACAATTTTAAGTTAAACCGTTCGTGGTGAGCTTGTCGAACCATGATTGGCTTAACCATCCACTATTCATTCACCAAGCACCACCCTAACTTGATGCGTTTGCCCATCATCTTGCAAGGAAATGCTATTGCCGTCTAATTGCCTTATTCCGTCTAGTTCTATTAGAGAAATGCCGCGAGACACGCCTTGCGGGTTTTCAATCGTGATTTCATAACAGCTAGTTTCATACTCATAAATAATATTATAACTCCGCCAAGCTTTTGGAATACAAGGATTAAAAATCAATTGATCGGCTTGAACCTGTAGCCCTAAAATCCATTCCAGTCCGGTACGGTAATACCACCCAGAGGCACCTGTGTACCAAGTCCATCCACCACGCCGCGTGTGTGGTGCTTCGGCATAGATGTCTGCCGCCAGCACATACGGCTCAACCTTATAGGCGTAAACGCCAGTGCGGGTAGTCGTCCGATTAATCGGATTCAGCATCCTCAGAAGTTCCGCTGCTTGGTCGCCTTCACCGAGCATAGCATAAGCGATAACCGACCAGATTGCCGCATGAGTATATTGCCCGCCGTTCTCCCTCACACCGGGGGGATAACTCTTGATATACCCAGGATCGTGTTCGGTTTTATCAAAAGGCGGCGTGAACAACAATAACAAACCATCGCCGTGGCGAATCAGATATTCCCGTACTGAGTTCATGGCCCGCTGTGCGCGTTCGCTATCGGCGGCACCGGAAATCACGCCCCAGCTCTGTGCAATGGAATCAATACGGCATTCAGCGTTAGTGGCAGAACCCAGCGGTGTGCCGTCATCGAAATAAGCGCGTCGATACCAAGCCCCATCCCACGCTTCTGCTTCCACGGCAGTTTTCAGTTGGGCAACATGGGTGCGCCAGCGATTGGCATGCTCAATATCTCCCCTGGTTTCCGCTACTTTGGCAAATTCTGTGAGCGTGGTGATAAGGAACCATGCCAGCCAAACGCTCTCGCCCTTACCCTGATTACCAACCCGGTTCATGCCGTCATTCCAGTCTCCGCTGCCCATCAATGGTAGCCCGTGTGCTCCAACGGACAAACTCAGGTCAAGTGCACGGGCGCAGTGTTCAAAGAGGCTCGCTTGTAGGCCGGATTGCGTTGGCTGGTAATAAGCATCATCCTGCCCTGCTTCCAGTGCTGCACCTTCCAGAAACGCTATCAGTTCATTAAGTACTTCAATATCACCACTTACCTTGAGGTAGTGTGCCACCACATAGGGTAGCCAAATTCGATCATCGGAAAACCGCGTACGCACACCGCGACCCGTGGGGGGATGCCACCAATGTTGCACATCACCCTCGCCAAATTGCCTTCCCGCAGCACGCAGGAGGTGGGCTCTGGTCAGGTCGGGTCTGGCGACAGTTAGCGCCATGCTGTCTTGCAATTGATCCCGAAAACCAAATGCGCCGCCCACTTGATAAAACCCAGCCCTAGCCCACATGCGGCAACTTAGGGTTTGATACAGCAACCAACCGTTCAACAACAGGTCTAACTCCCTATCAGGTGTTTTCACCTGAACTTTGCCCAGTATTTTTCCCCAGGATTGTTTGACTTGTGTAAACGTAGTTGCCACCTCGGTTGCACGGTAACGCTGAATTAATTCTTGGGCATGGGTGCGGTCATTGCCCTGTCCCAATAAAAAGACGATTTGGATGCTCCCGTTAGGTTCAAGCTCTATCGCCGTCTTTAGTGCTGCACAAGGGTCTAGCCCAGCACCAACGCGGCTTTTCAGCCCTTTACGACCCAGCAAGCCTGACGGTGCATCCAAGCTGCCGTTGCGACCAATGAATTCGGATCGATTTGCTGTCCATGCGGTCTGTTGACCATTAAGATCAGCGAAGGCAATCCGTTGACCGAATTCTACATCCCATGGGTTATGGGCAAACAGTGCACCCGTATCCTCATCTCGTTCGGTGATAATGTGTGTCCCGGTGACACTGCGTGAAGCACCGAGCACCCATTCCACATAGGCCGCAACCGTAAGCTTACGGAGTCGTCCAGAACTATTGGTCAAAGTTAAAACCGAAATTTTGACTGGATCGTCTGGGCTAACGAATTGCAGTAGCTCGCTATGAATACCATGTGAGGCATGTTCAAAACGGCTATATCCTTGTCCATGTCGAATGATATAACTCGCATTTTCTATGCGGATCGGCAAGGCTGTCGGTGTCCATAATTCGTTGGTCTCATCATCACGTATATAAAAGACTTCTCCGGGCGTGTCACTGACCGGATCATTCGACCAGGGTGTCAACTGGTTTTCTCGGCTGTTACCACTCCAGGTGCAGCCACTGCCGGACTCAGAAACGATAAAACCAAATTCAGCATTGGCAATCACATTAACCCAAGGTGTCGGTGTCCATAGGCTGTTGTTTAGCACGATCACATATTCGCGACCTTCATCACCAAAGCCACCTAGCCCGTTGAATAGTTCAAGTGGAGGCGTTTCCAATTGTAATAAATCGGCTTTGGCGGCAGGCGAGGCTTTCGGCACAACGAAAGCAGCAGTTGGCCGTGGATGCCGTAACAGTTGTTCGGTCAATGTCCCCCGCTTGCTGATCAATACCACTCGTGCGGCTGTTTGCAGCAGCAATCTTTCTTCTGTCGATAGCTGGTCAGCTCGCAGGACGTAAATCGCACCGTGATCAGCATGTTCTTGATGGGCTGAAAGCGCCTGATTTTCACGCACCATGCCCTCCAGTAATGTCTGCAAATCTCCAGCGTAAGATAATTCTTTTTCGTTTAGGATCACTAAGTCGACGGCAAGCCCTTTCATGCGCCAGTATTCATGGGCACGCAGCAATTGTTCGACAATCGTTCGGTCTTCCTGTTCCGTTATCCTAAGTAATAGGATCGGTCTATCACCTGAAATACCACGCCGCCACAGCCCAGTGACACTCAAGTTATTCATTTGCATTAATTTACTAGATGGCCGCAACCAAGGATCGGCATACAGTAAGCGGCTAGCCAGATCCTGAAACAACTGCGCCTCGCCCAATTGGATACGCAGATGCCTTAATTGCACGTGCGCGTGCGTCCATGCCAGGGCAGATACGCGATCCCAGGTTGTCAGGTTGTGATATTTATCGGCCAGCTCCGCTATCAATGGGCGTGTAGTAGCAACTAAGGTAGTGAAAGTAAGGTGCTCAGTAGCACCTGGGGAAATACTAACCCGTGTCCGCAAACTAAAGATCGGATCAAGGACATTGCCCACAGTATTCGTCAGTGGGCGACCATCCATCAACGCAATCGGTTCCCGCAATGTTTGTCCACGCCCAACGAAGCGAGAACGATCTGTTTCGTATTGCAAGCCATCGCCAGTTTTAGGGCCAGCTAATACGTGGGCTATCCATATTTTTTGGTCGCTCTCTGATCGCTGGCGCCGTTGTGCTATCAGCCCATGTGACTGGGGCAGATACTCGGTTTGTACGAATAGATTAGAAAATGCTGGATGCGCTATGTCGGCCGGCATGGGAGCAAGCACAATCTCCATGTATGAAGTCACTTCGATTTCTCTAACGCGAGACCCATTGTTGGTTAAACTCAGACGACGGATTTCCGCATCGTCTTCAGGTGAGATGACAATCTCCAGGGTACTCGCTATATGGCCGTCAGTACGGGTAATCCTTACACGGTCTTCGGCAAAGACTACTTCATAATGATCTGGGGTCGCCGTTGTTGGTTGATATCCAGCTGACCACAATTTTCCGCTGATGACATCGCGTAAATAAAGATAGCTGCCCCACGCATCCCGCGTTACATCTTCTCGCCAGCGAGTCACTGCCAGGTTTCGCCACGCACTATAGCCAGATCCGGCAGCGGTAATCATCACCGCATAACGACCGTTGGACAGTAAGTGTGCAGCAGGTACTGAAGCAGTCGGCGAAGGTAAGCGCCTGATGGTGGAATGTACGGATTCTTTTACTTCGTGAACAGCTTCTAGTAACGGCACACTAGCACTATCAGCGCCACTTGGAATACGTTCTTGTAACAATAAGTCTGCCGCCTGGATCAGCGGTACGCGATGGAAACGATGGCGCATTTCTCCATCATGCACCACATTGGCAATAGCGACCAAGGACATGCCTTGATGATGCGCCATGTAGCAACGCACAATTGCAACACGTTGACCTTCTGCCAGTCGGATCGGGTTGAAGTCGAGTGCTTCAAAAAAGCCGTAGCGACCCAAAGCACCTTCCTTCTCCAACCTTACGAAGTTCTCCACGGCAGCATGAGGGAAATACATTGCGGCCAAGGCGGTAGAGTAAGGGGAAATCACCAGATCTTCGCCGAGTCCTCTCTTCATCCCTAGGCCGGGTACGCCAAATGCAGAATATTGATAAGTGAAACTTAGGTCACGTCCATTGAAAGCGGATTCCGAAACCCCCCAAGGCACGCCACGTTCTTTCCCATATTCGATCTGACGCTTTACCACTAGGCGGCAAGTTTGGTCGATCAAGCTATAACGAGGGGTAAAAGTCACCAGCGAGGGCATCAGGTATTCAAACATTGATCCCGACCACGATAGTAGCACCGTGCCATGCGCTGCACGAGTCACGCGACGACCTAGATGGAACCAATGTGTACTGGGTACATCGCGTTTGGCAATTGCCACCAAACTGGAAAGCCGAGCCTCGGAAGCCAGTAAATCATAATTGCTTGGATCAAGCGAGCCTTCGTTAACGCGATAGCCGAGCGATAATAGATGGCATTCAGTGTCATAAAGAAAGTTGAAATCCATTTCCTGGAATAAGGCACTGAATTGTGCAACCATGTTTGTTAAGCGCTGCGTAAGCGCATTGGCTTGCGCTCCGGCATGCCCTAACGTGTTCGCCAAGGTTTCCTGATCGCCGGTTGAAAAAATGCCTTTAGAAGATGCTTCGTGATCGGCCAAATAGTTTGCATAGTTCTCAGAAAGATCACTGAGGTGAGTTTCAAGTCTGAGTGGATTATGCAACACCTCCAGATGAAGATAAGGCACTGCCGATTCCACGGCAGCGTTGAGGTGACCGGTATAATGAATCCAAGGAATCAGGTTATCCACATCGCGACCATGAGAGCGGATATCATCCCGTAGTAATGTAGCCCAAACTAGAACTTCATTATCGTCAGTATCACCACGTTCAATGGCAAATGTATTTGCAAGATCCAACAATATATCAGAGCAGCTTGTTAATTGTCGCCACAATTGACTCCAATCAGCCGGTTTAACGGGATGGTTTTTTAAAAGTTCTCCGAGTATCCCACATTTTTTTTGTAGTTCGTTGTGAGTGACGGTAAGTGTCCGCTTGTCATCAACAATATCAGTGACCACAGCCATGAGCAATTGATGCGTATCAGTAAGTCCGGTCAGCGCATTAGAAAGCATAAGCGGTTTTTGCAGTAATTCTTGGCAAGTCTGAGCCAACGTAAGCAAATGCCCCGCTAAATTGCCACTGTCAACGGTTGATACATAACGAGGCTCTAGCAAATGTAAATCGCGGGTATCGTACCAGTTATAAAAATGCCCATGTAAACGCGGTAGTGCGTTTAATGTACCTAGGGTGGCTTCGAGCCGCTCAACGGTATCGATCAAGCCAAGCCAGCCAAAATCCCGCGCTGCCACTACCGATAATAGATAAAGTCCAAAATTGGTGGGCGATGAACGATGGGCGATAACGGGCTGTGGGTCTTCCTGAAAATTATCTGGCGGCAAATAGTGTTCTTCTGCAGTAACGAAGGTCGTGAAAAAATACCAAATACGCCTGCCGATTAAGCGCAGTTGTACGCTATCCGCTGGCAATAATGCTTCCGCACAATCAAGTCGGGGCGGCAAACTCAGGATGCGGGATACAACTGGCTCCAGCCACCACAAAAGTAGAAATGGTGCAGCAACTATGATTCCTGACGGATTAAACAACAGCACCACAGCGGCAGCACCAATGGTGACCGAAGACGAGCGACCCAACGACTGGAAGAGGTGCTTAAGCGCATGACCTGATGTCGTTTTTGCTTGTAATGCCGTAACCCACTTTAATAATTGGCGTCGAGTAATGAACAACCGTATTAATGTGCTAATAATGGCATCAAGCATCAACCAAGTGTGTTGTGCAAGCAAGATCAACGCCATCAAGCTGTTGCTGATAGCCCACAACACATTATCTGACGCTGTGCGCAGATGAGTCCCCAATGAGATGCCTCGACGAGGTAAAGTGAAGCTGCTAGTGATCGCCAAGATCGCAGGAAAGGCCAATGCAGTCAGCACCAAGCCAATCAATACAGCCTGTGGTGCATCCGCAATAGCCCAAGTTGTGACCAACGCAAAAAAAGCGCCTGGAGCGGATAAGGATCGGCGTAAATTGTCGAGCATCTTAAATCGCCCGATTAATGGCATACCTTTGCCACGCACACCAAATATCCAGGGCAATAATTGCCAATCCCCTCTAGTCCAACGGTGTTCCCGCGAAGCAGCAACCTCGGTATGAGAAGGAAATTCTTCAAAAAATTCGATATCACTCACTAACGCACAACGTGCGTATACACTCTCAAACAAATCATGACTCAGCTGGGTATTGTCCGGTACGCGTCCGGCCAAGGCAGCCTCAAAACTGTCTACATGATATAAACCCTTGCCACTGTATGTGCCAAGGGCGAACAAATCCTGATACAGCTCGGATACAGTACTAGAATAAGCATCTGTCCCGGAAGCACCAGCAAAAATCTTATGAAATAGGGTTTGTTCCTGACGATGAGGCAAGGTTGGGGTCACGCGTGGCTGGAGGATGCCGTAGCCCTCAACAACACACTGTGTGTTAGGATCAAACACGGGGCGGTTAAGCGGATGCGCGGCAACACCCACCAATTGCGATACCACGCCCATGGGCAATTTGGTATCAGCATCAAGCGTAATAACATAACAGACACCGGCAGGCGCTTCGGCAGGCTTACCATCAATCGCTAGAAAAGAGGTATCAGTAGCACCACGCAACAATCGGTTAAATTCCTGTAACTTACCACGTTTGCGTTCCCAGCCCATCCACTTGCCTTCGCCGGGATTCCATAAGCGTTTCCGGTGGAACACAAAGAAGCGCTGGGTACTATATTTGATATTTAGTGCAGCTACTCCGGCAGTGGCTACGCTCAATAACCGGTCATCGTTCGGCATGGTTTCCTGGTCGGAATCTGTCCAATCGGATAACAACGCAAAACGCACGTTTTCACCTGGATTCGATAGATAGCGGATTTCCATCTGCTCTACCTGCTCTTTTACTCCTGCCACGCTGAAGAAAAGTGTTGGTACAACAACGAACGTACTTAGCGCTTCCGGCACTCCATCCTTCAATGCTAACCGTGGCAGATGATTAGGTGGAAGACCCGCAATGATTAATCGGTTCACCAAACCTACGGCGATATCTGCTGCTGGAAACAGGGCGAATAGTGTGAGCAAGAACAACTGAAACCCGTTAAGTCCTACGACTAGGCTCGCATTTATAGGCAATGCAAGTAAAACCCCTGTCAACAGGAGAATACTACTCATATAAGCGAGACCCGCACGGCCAATGTAAATCCGCAGAAGTTTTTGCTTTATCGAAGGTTTAAAATTGACTTCCCGTTCAAATGCATATCGTCCACCACCGATCAAATAGTAGCCCGGTTCTTGCTTACGTTCATTTGTATCTGGTTGTTCTTTACTTTGTTGCGTTTTGTCGATTACTTTACGGGCGATTTCCACTTCCGAATGCGGTGAACGCTTGGCGAGATCTTCAATAGCGTGGCGGTAACGGTCACGGGTCAGAAAATCCATCGCAGCATAGCCATCGTGAACGCGCAGACAAGCATCGGCCAGACTCACATCTTCGACAAATTGAGGCCAATCAAATGCGGAAATAGCCCGCATACTGGTGATGATATTACGTACAGTCAGGTTGCCGGCGATCTGGGTGGCATGTTCCCGCTGCACAATTTCATCAAGGCTGAGGTCTTGTTCGTTTAGCCATTCATTCAGGAAGTCCAGGGAAACCACGGTGCCTGGATGTGGATCGTGCAAACGCTGCAAAATCTGCACTACGTAGGCCTGACGCAGTGGTGGCGCAGGCAGTTCTGCTTCCAGAACGGGAGGCTCTGGCTTATCGCTTTCAGCGGCAATACGTTCGATGTGATCCATAAACGTGTCCGCAAGCTCTCGACCAGTTTGCGAACGCATTATACGAACTGCTAAGCGGCGCAAATTTTCGACCAATAATACACGTAGCGTAATGGGTATCGCCCAAAGTTCACCCAGAGTGAGCGGATCGACGCTTTGATAGGCCTTTACGAAAAGAGTTAACATCTCTGAATCAAAGCGGCTATCGGTATGAGCCACTAATGCCCAAGCAATGCCGTAGACACGGGGATAACCGATAAGCACACCTTCGGATAGCTTGGGAAGCTCCCGGTAATAGCTTTCGGGCAAGTCGCCGTAAATGTCGCTGACTTGCTCTTCGAGTACATGAAAGTTGTCCAAAAGCCATTCCGCTGCGGGCGTGATAGCGTGTTGTTCGTTCACCGCCTTAGCAACTGCTTTATAGGCTGCAAGCAAGACCCTGGAGTTCTCGCGCACCCGCGGAATCACTTTTTTTCCTGCTTTAATCGTGCTTATTTTCTGAGCTAGCGCCAAACTTGCCGCATGTTGTTCAAGCCGTTCAGTGCTGAATAACTCAAACCGGATGGGAATTTCGTCACCACCCGGATGTTCAACTCTAACATGCTTTCTTTGTTCTCGCCGCTTCGTCATGGTTTGATTCTCCGAACCCAAATAAAAATAAGCAAGCCACGATCTGTGAAAAATTTTGGCTGTTAGTTGCTACCAAAATCAACTCGCTAACGCGACAACCCCTCGACGTTCGGTCGCGATGCTAGGTGTGAAACTTATGACTGCCGTTTATTTCAACGAAATTTGGCTAAGTATAAGTACCCGGCATTCGCACTTCTGGATACATTTTTACTTTCAATTTAGTCGAGTAACATATGCAAAATCCACAAGGTGTTAGACAATGCACACTGGGCAGGCTAGATGAAAATACAAATGAAGCTGTTTAACTATGAGGCTAGATTCTGCCCATTAAGATCAAGATTATTAAGATAATTAAAATTAACCCTATCCCGCCACTGGGTCGATAACCCCATCCTCGACTATGCGGCCAAGCTGGTATGACGCCAATAAGCATCAGGATGATAATGACGAGTAAAATTGTTCCTAGTGACATGGTAGTACTCCTGTTAAAAATAAAACATTAAATAAGATTTTTGCAAACAAAGTTATGGCCTTGCCTTTTAGTCCGATCGATCACTTAATACTGTGACCCATTAGTCCCAAGACACCCACGACGATCAAATAAACCGCCACAAAATAATTTAAGAACCTTGGTACCAGTAAAATTAATATTCCCACCACAAGTGCTAGCAGGGGTTCGATTGCGATATTCATTGAGTTCTCCCTAAATATTAAACAGGTTACGGCCAGCATAACGGCAAAATCAGACACCGTCTGTGCGGTATAGAACACAAGGTTACTGCCAACGAAAAATATCCATTAAATTCTTGGCAGTTGATGCGATGCATGATTTTCAGTTACCAAAAAGGCATTGAAAATCATCGCATAAACATACGACTTGTGTTAGAAATGGTAGTGCGCTCCTAAGCCTATATATTCCACTTTATCTTTATAAAACTGACCACTAGGCGTATAGCCGTTGAAGTATTCCACAAGAATCTGCAGTTTCCTGTCTAATACTTGTAAATTATCAAACTCAACACCCGCCCTGGCTGAAACATCTGCGCTCCAGTTATTTTCATCAAAATGTTTGATATCGGCGGCAATAATTGGGCGCATTGACGCAAAATTGATACGCCAGGGGCTTCTAAACTCGATACCATATTGTGCAGACCACGGCCTAAGCACCGAAGGTTCCTTATGAAATAAACCACCCCCACCGCCGTATATGCGTACCCCATAAGGCAGTTCATAAGAGGCTTTTAAATCCACGCCTTCGTAACTGAGGTTCTCCCGCTCAAACTTGGATGTATGTATCTTGCCAAGCAGAAATTCATCACCAAGATGTGAGCTCTGATGGTAAATACGGCCAAAGGCTGAAAATTGACCGGCACGTACGCTTGAATAGATTGATGCAATAAAATCGGTATTGACGAGATCGGACGATGAGGCATTCAGATTAAAGTCACTAAAGACCCCGGCTTGAATACCCGCCTCCCATTGCGCCGTGGATTGTCCAAAGTTACTGCGATAAATCGGAATAGTTTCACCAAGACTGACGGAAGCAATATCTTTTCCAGCAAAATTGTCGGTCTGGTAATTTCTGTAAGCAACTGAGAAATGAGCCCAACGAGGATCGGCCAATAATGGCTTGAATAAATGACCAGTCGGTAGAAGTCCTGTGGGCAATATAAGTGAGTCGGTTGCCGATACGTTCTCAGCACCTGCAACTTGAACTGGCTGTGTAAGGGCAGCCCTTGACTGCTCGCTAGTCATTTCAGACACCTTTACCGCTTGAACACCTGGGATTTCCGATAATAGCTGTACCGCTTTGACTTGATCATCGGCTTCCAAGCTACCGGTTGGTAAAGTAATGACACCATCCCGTACAATTAAGGACGGCATATCAAGTTTTAAATTTTGTTTAAGAACGCCAGCGGCATAGCCGGCAATGTAGGTATCGTCAGCAGTTGTGGCATGGGCAATAGAGATAGACAACATAATGCCCAAGGCAACCATCACTCGTAAGGTAACCATTATTTTTTACTCGATTCGGCAACACTTACAATCAGGTTAGTTTCTACTGCTTTTACATTTTCCTGACTACGGGCGACTTCTATTGCTCTGGCAATATTTTGCTCGGTATCAACTGTACCGCTCAACACAACGATACCTTTGTTTGTAGTTACTTCAATATGGGAAGCACTCAGCCAAGTACTGCCCAAGATAGCGGCCTTGACCTTTGTGGTGATAACCGAGTCATCAATATATTCCCCGGTTGTTTCCGGTTTCTCGGTTGTTGAAGCTTTAATATCATCCAATTTTTTTTCTACATTTTCTTTTATTTGCTCAACCTTTTCCTGCACCTTCTCGGCATTTTGATCAACTTTATCTTCAGATTTTTCCAATACTTCTTTAGTGGATTCAGCAGATCGGTCAATACTTTCTTTCGCTTGTTCGGCATTCTGTTCCACTGAATCCTTTAAACCTTCAAGTTGCTTACTGGCAGTTTTACTTGATTTTTCAATTATTTTTTCAGCATTATCTTCCGCGCGATCCATTCTTTGCCCTGCCTTTTCTGATGAACCATCAGGACAACCCGTCAGTCCCAGTACGGCTGATAAACAGGAAATCACAAGAACTCTCTTTGCTATAATTTTTTGCTTTGTTTTATTTGTCGTTTTCATGGGATTTTCCTATGCGTTATGTGTTTTAAAAGTGTGTCAAGTCTCTGGGCAGCACTCCAATTGCAAAAAATATCGGAGGCAAAAATGCAACAAGCTGCAAACTCACTTTAAAGTCTATTGGTAAGCACAAACATTGTCTGTACGGTATCGTACATAGGATGGTTGCGGGTGATACGCTTGTAAAACGAAGTAGCCGACAAATAAAACGCGCCTTTAAAACGGGTCATATTACTTATGCTTTCAACAAGCTCATGCGCGTCACATAATTACCATGTTTTATGGCAAACCCTCTTGACAGTCCAGCATCCCCATCTTCTATGTGCGTTACCGTACCGACTAAGGCTAGTTTTGCAGCTAAGGTGTGTACAAGGTTTTAGATAACCCCAGTTTCTAAACTGGCACTTAGCCTGGGTTAGAGATGACTTATGCATATTTGTTTACTTTTGTTTACTTTTGGCATGGCATAAGTATTTAATTGGGGATTTAGTCCTGAAAACCCTTATTTGATTTTTAAGCATTATTGGAGATTTAATCATGAAACACTTTATTAGATTAATGTCGGCATTTTTTATGGTTTTGACCTTATTGATTGTCACAGGTTGCGCGTCAACACCAAAGCAAGAGGGAACGGGTGAGTATGTTGACGACAGTGTACTCACCGGAAAAGTTAAGGCGGCCATATTGCATGAACCTACTTTAAGTTCTGCGGAAATCAACGTAGAAACTTTTAAGGGCGAGGTTCAGTTGAGCGGTTTCGTGAATTCCCGTGCCGATATTAGCAAAGCGATAGAAGTTGCCCGCTCTGTTAACGGCGTAAGAGTTGTAAAGAATGACATGCGCCTTAAATAATACACCGAACCATAATGCCGCAAGCAACTTGAAGTAGCGTGCGGCTTAATTAACTAACAGGAGAAAACACCATGGAAATTGCAGACAAAGTATCTGATTTTGCACATGAAGCTGGCGATAAATTCACCAGTGCCAAAGAAACGATTACCGATAAAGGCGAGCAGTTGCTATATGCCGAACAACGTTTGATGAAGAATTGCCAGCGTTATGTCCGCGATAACCCCGTAACATCACTGGGTATCGCAATGGCGACTGGCTTTTTGTTGAGCCGCCTATTTAGCGGTCGTTAGGCTATCCAAGATCATGAACGCTAACACCCTTGATGAAGCACCTAAACAAACTGCGACGCGTAGCGATCCTATGAACAGCTCAAGCTTACTGGATGATGCTCGTGATTTATGGGGTGAAGTGCGTGGATTAAGCCATGACCGCTTCCAGCTCGCTGCACTGGAAACACAACAGGCAGGTGTGAGCCTGGTGAACATGATCATTGCGGGTGTACTGGTTGCTGGCTTGCTGTGCGGTGCGTGGATGGGTCTTCTGTCCGCTGCCGTACTGGGGCTGATCGAGAACGGTGTTATGGTAAGGAGTGCCATACTCCTTGCGGTCGTGCTCAATTTGCTACTCGCCCTGATCTTTTGCCGTGTCATCCACCGGAAAAGCCGATACCTGAAGTTTCCGGCGACCCTGCATAGCCTTAAACCCGAGCCCCCAGGTCATCGGGATACGGAGAAGTCATGATGGTTACACCTACTAGAAACCGAATTAATCCCACATCTTTGTCAGCTCAAATCAAAGATGCTGAGCAGCAAGTGCTGAACCGTAAGCAGAAAATCAGTGTAAACACAGCTACGCTGGTAAGGAAGATGCAGAAGCAAATGATCGCTCCGACAACCTTTCTATTCGCTGCAGGTATTGGCTTTCTTCTTGGTGAAATTACCAAGCATGAACCTTCAAAAACTCACGCCACTACCAATCAATCACACACTGTCGAAACATCCCCCTTAAAAACTGCGCTGAGCCTCGTGACTTCTATCCAAACTTTATATACTGCCTTGCCGATAGCCTGGATGATTAACACGATCAGTCGAAAAGGTACTTCGGATCAAGCACCCCATCAACCCGCGCATAGGACGATGTCGGATTCCCGTTCATCGGATAGCGTTTAATATCAAAGATAAATGTCACCATTCTTTGAATATTGAAGTCATTTTGCAATAAGTCAAACCAGTTTTTCCCGAATCCCTAAGGTCAATATCTCATCCATTTTTTTCTGCCATTGATATTTTTCACAGCATATCAGTGATAGTGTCCAATTCTGTCTTTAGTCAGGGCGATTATCTTAAAGCAAACATATTGTGTCTTATGTGTTAATAAACTACTATTCGTAAACCTGCACCCTATCGGAATCGTTTGAGGTTATTCTTAATGATACTGAAACAGAGATATATTTTATTGCCATCTGATGGGCACTACGAATGATTACCCTGCGCTCTATTCGTATATTCAGCGTACTATTTTGCATGGCGCTACCGCCCTGTGTCGTAGCTATGCCAAACACGCATATTTATGTAATTGTGTCCCTGGTCGACAACGTATCACAAGGCATCGAGCCTGTTCCTGCGAAAATTGGTGATGGTAATAATCCGAACAGCAATCTTTATTGGGGCGCGGCTTATGGCGTGAAAACCTTTTTGAGTAAAGCGAACGGCTGGCGGAAGTTGGGGTGCGAAAAAAATATTAACGAAACTATTTTAGAACGCTGCCAGTTTGCCTGGAAGGACGATCTCACTGTTACCGCCGATGCTTATCGAGGCAACCGGATTGACCAGGCGATGCTTGACTTTATGCAACAAGCAGCCACTCCCCCCAATCCTACAAAGCGTGAAATGGTGGTTTTCATCGGCCATGATGGCTTAATGGACCCCCAAAACCAGCCCATAATCGAACGCTTTCCAAAACACGCCAGACACAATAAACAAGCAGTTGCACTTGCCTGCATGAGCGAAGAGTTTTTCTCAGGACATTTACTCGCTGCAGGTTCCAAGCCGGTAGTAACTACTTATAGCTTTATGGCACCAGAAGCCTATGTCTTGGAAGCGGTTGCACGTGGTTTTGCAAACCAGGCAAGTGAAGCGGAATTACGCAGTTCTGCAGGAATCGCTTACGCCAAATACCAGCGTATCTCAACTAAAGCTGGAAAGTCAGTTTTCGGCGCAAAAAACTCAAACTAGTATAACGTCCTCCCTCTTATGCTTTACTGAGTATGCCAAGACAGGCTCCGGCTTGTTTGTCCAATGATAAGGTTTAATTTTTAGCTCGAACGGACGTAGAGCATACGTTTTTTTTGAACTTGTTGTCACGTCAGTCAACTTTTAAGAAGTCTTCCCACCCCGATTTGCTGTCATCGATATTGAATAAGGTTGTGTACGATACCGAACAGACAAATTCGTGATAATTTCCTACGATTACAATATATTTATTTTATGGGCTTTCTCGGTTATAGGGTAGCCATTGCTCCAGTTGACAAGTCAATTTTAAAGAACTCTCTAGAATGACTTGGTTTTAGAGCAATTTATGGGGTTGTAATTTTATGATTACCTTAGTGTTTCGGATATTGGTTTCTTTATTCCTGCTGGGAACTTATACAGCCAATGTTCACAGCGATGAACATTCAGTTAGGCCTTGTTTGCCGTATTCTGTCAAATTGAGCGATTTAAAGTTACAGCAACCTCCAAGGCATGTGTTGCTTGTACCCTTGTTGAAAGGGGTAGAGGATATCAATGAGAATCCAAGATGGCCTGAGCAACCTGCCCGAGACTTAGCTGCTTTTTACCGTAATCGGTTTCATGCCTCCGTTAAGCAACTCCGGGATATTTGGAGCTGGACAGATTACTACCAACAAGTCGAACAGTTGGTGCAGCAGGGGAAGACATTCGACCGGATTATTTTTATCAGTCATGGCGGTTATGACGGCCCAGTGCTTAAGAATGCTGTGTATCTGCAAGAACATAAGGTCACGGGGAGTACAGGAAAATTGCTTCTGCTTTCCGAGGCGCAGCCGGGTCTAAAAAATATGTTGTCCCTGACTTATAATACACAAAAGAATCGTCTATTTAGCGATTATATGGCATCACACTGGCAGGATTTGGCTTCGATGGAATTCGATGCTATCTGGCAGCAGCTTACGGGTTATGAAAAACAAATCCAGCCGTTGGACAATCTTTGTTATCAACGTTATTGTTCGACAGAAAAACTTGCTTTATGGCCACCCCAACAGCGTGAATACCAACAGCATCTTTGTGAGCTTATTTGTAGAAAATCGCTGTTCGACATAAAGAAATCAGTTGAGTTATCTCCAGAACGATTTTTTCTTTTCACAACCTCCCTGAAATCACTTTTACCGGCAGACGGTTTGATTTTTTTCGGTGCGTGTAATCCAGGCAGCGCTGCTCCTGGCAAGGTTGTACTGAAAGATGAGACTGAGCTATTAATCAATTCAACGTTAGCAGGTGGCCCGCATATGAGCTACGTCCATCTGGTAAGCGAAGCAAGTGGCCGTATTACTTCAGGCCCAGTGGGTGATAGTAGCGGCGAAGACGTTGTAAATCGAATAATTCAGTTTGAATCCAACCGTCCCCAACGCCATTTATGCATTGTGGTGCCTCCGATTTAGTGATACCTATCCCAATAAGTTGCTATATGACTCCCATCATCCTGGCCCTCTCCCTCTGGAGAAGGTTTCAATGAGAACTTATTGGGATTGGTATGACCTGCAACCTGTTGACAAATTGATTATGAATTAAATCGACTGTAAACCGCCACCATTTAACATATTGTAAACATTTATACATGACTTACCACAGAGTTTTCAGATTTTCTGGAATAATCAAAAGGAATTGCCCGATAATAACTGCCTTCAACATAATCGAATCCCGAATCACGAGCGAGCACATCTGCTTTTTTATCGTCTACATGTTGCAGGATGACTTGGCTCTTGGCTAAAGCAACCAGCGTCATTAATTTGCTCAAGGTTTTTTCAATTATTACATCAGGATGTTGCTCCAGAACCCTTGCCGAGACAAAAATATATTGTGGCGACAATTGGATAATCAAATCAGCCAAAGCCTTATCTTTAGGAAGATTGTCAAATTTAAGGGCAATTTGGTAGCCTTGCCGCCGATAATTCTCAAGTCCTGTGAGCAATTCCTGATAATGGCGTGCATATTGGCTGTAGACTGTCAAAACAACAACTACATTCTTCGTTTCCAGACCGGCTTTCGCAATGAAGTCCTGGAAATAAACGCCATGATCTTTTTTAATACCCAGAATATGGCGAGGGTCAACTTCCAAGAACAAAAGTTGGTCTACAGACAACAGCGCCAAATAGTTCAAAACATGCACAGTACGGGACAAACGGTCGAAGGTGATAATCGATTCCAGGTTGCTGTGATAAGTCGCCCTATCTGACAATAAATTGGCAATCTCGTTTTCATGAACATAGTAGTTGGTATTTGCTGAAACCTCGATTTGCGCGGCATGGCCTATGATGTGGGTCGGCGTTGCAGATTGGCGGATAGAAGAAAAAATACTACCGATACGGATTGGCCCGAACAATCCATTGACGCTTTTATCCTTGAGTATAAAAGGACGGTAACTGAAATCGTGTTCATTCTCGAAAGCATCATTGAACACATCGACTAGGTGATTTAGTAACATAAACTGATCTCCAAATAAAAAAAGGCGGGTTTTGCACCCGCCTTAAAACATTCCTTGTGAGGAGGGGCTACTTTCAAAATCCTTCTCAGAAAGCGACGAGGAGTCGAACAACAATGGTTTGCTGTAACATATGGTATCGACTTTTGTGGCTTCCGCTAAACGATAAGATTAGATTTCAATATTACTGTCTGAGATATGTGATTTTTCACTTAAATTGAGTAAAAAATACCTTCGCAGCTTCCATCAGGATTTTTGATGAATGACTTGCTGCGCTAAGACAAGCGCCTTTAAGTTATTGAAGGCGCTCTGTAGTCAACTAAAAATGAAAAGTGGATTCGAGTTATTGAGGAAAGAAGCTGTGTTTTTTTCTGTTCATTTGACTGACGACATTCACCAAACGGTCGATTTCTTCATAAGTGTTGTAAAAAGCGATAGAAGGCCGCACCGTAGCTTCCAAACCAAAACGCCTGAGAATTGGCTGGGCGCAATGATGCCCTGCACGGACTGCAATCCCTGCTTTGTTTAAAACATTTCCAACCTCACTGGTTCTTATGCCTGGTAGTATAAAAGACAATACGCTGGTTTTTTCCTTGGCCGTCCCGATTAATCGAAGGCCTGATATACTTTGTAATTTTTCGGTAGCATACAACAATAATTGATGTTCATAACGCGCTACGTTACTGATACCGATCTGGCTCAAATACTCCAACGCTGCACCTAATCCGACTGCATCGGCGATGTTGCCGGTACCTGCTTCAAATTTGGCGGGCGCAGGTTGATAGGTGGTTTTTTCAAAAGTTACGTCTTCTATCATGTTGCCGCCGCCTTGCCAAGGCTGCATGGTTTCGAGCAATTCGGTTTTCCCGTATAACACCCCAATGCCTGTGGGACCAAAAACTTTATGTCCGGAAAATACAAACCAGTCACAATCCAGAGCCTGTACATCAACACCCAAATGCGACACCGATTGCGCACCGTCCAAAAGAACCTTGGCACCTACACGTCGAGCCATCGCAATCATTTCTTGGGCTGGCGTAATTGTGCCTAAGGCATTCGAGACCTGAGTGAACGAAACCAATTTGGTGCGTGAATTTAGTAATTTCTGATATTCCGCCAATAGCACTTGGCCGTTGTCATCCACTGGAATCACTTTCAAGATTGCACCGGTTTCAACACATAACTGTTGCCAGGGAACAATATTAGCGTGATGTTCCAACCAGCTGATGATAATTTCGTCGCCCTCACCAATATACTGTCGACCCCAGCTTTGGGCGACTAGATTAATCGCTTCGGTTGATCCCCGGACAAAGATAATTTCTGACGAATCCGCATTAATAAAGCGGGCGACCGTATCCCGTGCACCCTCGTAAGCATCCGTCGACCTTGCAGCAAGTTCGTGGGCGGCACGATGTATATTGGAATTCTCATGTTCATAGAAATACGAAAGACGGTCAATGACGGCCTGAGGCTTTTGCGTGGTTGCAGCATTATCTAACCAAACCAGTTGATGGCCATTTACGCGTTCCTGGAGAATAGGGAAATCACGGCGCACTGCGTGGACATCAAAAGGCGGATGCGCATAACCAAGCGCAGAAGCGTTAAATCCTGAGTTTTTCGCCTCATCAAGAAAATAGAAGCCTGAACTCGAGCCACTGCTTGCCGGGATTTGTCTTTGAGTCTGGGAATACGTAGCGAAGAGGTGCTGCAATTCCGCTTCACCCGGCAACCCATTGGCCTTGGGAGAAAGACCGGCGACCAATGACGAATCTAAACTGGACAGAGAACTTGCTAATCCCGGAATGTGCACTGAAGCGGGGTAATCTGGAATTGCAACCTTGGCTGTACCCGCACTTTTTGGGATTTTGCCCGCCCCCGCATTAGTTCCGGCAAAAAGCTTTTGCACTTCGGACTCTAAGATCTGAGGTGAACTTCCTGTATCTACTGATTTTTCAGCTTCCAGTGTTAATTCTGTGGCCAATTGGTGCACTGCCCCTGTAGATGGAATAGTTGAAATTGAATGGGTATCAACAGCTCCAGCCACGCTGCTTCCTGACGGTGGACGTGAAACCAGCAGTTGTTGTAATTCTGCTTCCCCGGGCAGGCCATAATCGTGCGGGAAAATACCCGCCAGCACTGACTTATCCAAGCTTGAGAATGATGATGCCAAGCCATTCGCTATACCTGAAGACGGCGGGTTGCCATAGCCTGAATCGGTATCAAGATGGTTCGGGACACTCTCAAAAGCAGGTTTTTGTGAAGCGAGAAAGTGTCGAACTTCAGCTTCTCCTGGTAAGCCAAAAGCTTGAGGTGCAATTGCGCCTACTCCGGCTTTATCAAGACCTGAGATGGGCTTGGCCAATCCTCCGGGTATTAGTGATGAGGCGGCATTCAGCCTCGAACCGTCGCAGGGCAACGCTAAAAACAGCTCATTAGCAAGTTTAGTCAATTGGTCTATATCGGGCAATGATGTCTCCCCCAATTGTTCGGCAATACCATGCTGCCCAAAGTTGGCTTTATCAAATTCACTTGTATTCATGATACTTGCCTACTTCGACATTCTCGAGCACCCCGAGCGCATCATCCGTCAACACTGCCAGTGAGCAATATAATGAGATAAGGTATGACGCGATAGCTTTATGGTTAATGCCCATAAACCGGACAGAAAGTCCCATGCTCAATTCGCCGGTCAGATTTGGCTGATAAAGTCCCACAACGCCCTGGCGGGTTTCACCGGTGCGCAGCAACAATATATTGCTTTTGCCTTTGGTCACCTTGACTTTGTCAGAAGGAATTAACGGCAAGCCGCGCCATGACAAAAACTGTGAACCGAACAGGGTAATGATTGCTGGCGGTACACCACGGCGGGTGCATTCACGACCAAATGCAGCAATGGCCTGTGGATGTGCCAGAAAAAACGCGGGTTCTTTCCAAACCCGAGAAATCAGTTCATCCAGGTCATCAGGTGTCGGTGCACCGGTACGTGGCTGCACTTTCTGTGCTGGCGCTACGTTATTGAGCAAGCCATATTCAGCATTGTTAATCAGCTCGCTTTCTTGGCGCTCTTTGATGGTTTCAATGGTTAACCGTAATTGTTCGTGAATCTGGTTATGTGGGCTGCTGTATAAATCAGCAATTCGCGTATGCACGTCAAGTACCGTATTAACCGCATTCAAGCGATATTCGCGCCCCCATTCTTCATAATCGACAAACGTTTGCGGCAGCTCCTTTTCGTCGAGGCTTGAACAATCGACCAGAAGATCGGTTTCATTCTTGACTTTGTTGACTCGGTAAATACCGGCTTCAAGCGGTGTCCAATGCAAAAGATGAACCAACCACCTTGGGGTGATGGTGGATAACATTGGGACGGTTTTGGTAGCATTTGCGAGTGTACGCGCGGCAACATCACCTAATGCGGTATGGGCTTGATGGATATCAGTCATTTAAGGTCTCCTAATGGTTAACAATTAATTTAGCTCTGACCTTTGTTGGTCGGCCGGGGTTGTAGTTTGAATCGATGTTGCTTCGTGTTGCTCCTGATGCGCTCGCGCTTGGGTAATATGGCTACCTGACGGTACGCTGTGGGTTAACCAGACATTACCGCCAATAACCGAGCCTGCGCCAATGGTGATTCGGCCCAATAAGGTCGCGCCAGCGTAAATGACGACATTGTCTTCCACGATAGGATGCCGCGGATAGCCTTTAACTAAGACACCGTTTTCATCTTCGGTAAAACGCTTGGCACCCAAAGTCACCGCTTGGTACAGCCGAACATGTTTGCCTATAATTGCAGTTTCTCCGATTACCACCCCAGTACCATGATCGATAAAAAAGCTATTGCCGATTAGCGCGCCAGGATGGATATCGATACCAGTCGCAGAATGGGCTATCTCGGAAATAATGCGGGCAACTAGCGGAACGCCAAGCTCATACAATGCGTGAGCCAAACGGTAATGGACTACAGCAGTAAGCCCGGGATAGCAAACCAACACTTCGTCAATGTTTCGGGCGGAAGGATCACCTTCATAGGCCGCTTGTAAATCTGTATCCAGCAAAGCGCGTATGCTGGGTAATTTTGTGGTGAATTGATGAGTAATTGCTTCAGCTTCAATTTCACTATCGGTTTCCAGTGCTTGTTGCTCCGCTTTAAAAATCAATTCCAGACGTATTTGCTGATATAAATCGCTTAAGGCACCGCTTAATGTATGTCCAACGAAGTAATCGACCGCTTCTGCGCTCAAATCGGGTTTTCCTAGTCGGTGAGGGAAAAGAGCGGCACCTAATTGATCGACAATTCCCGCCAAGATTTTACGCGACGGCAAACGCGGCGGGTGTTCAAGGCGCTTGCGGCTTTCCAAAGATTCCAGCCGTAATTGCCGCAGTGATGCAACGCATTGTTCAACACCCCAGTGACTGTTTGTTTTTGAAGAAATTGAATTCATAATTTTCATATTATTGAAATATCTAAATAAAAATATTTAGGCCTTAACATAGACATGCCTAAGTACCAAAATTTTGGGCAAAAAAAAGCCAGCGTCCTTTGCAGGTTCACTGGCTTCCGGTTGTCCGGTCAGCAATATAAATTTAGCCAGTAGTGTCTGCTTTTCAAAGCCCACTGTCAAGTAGGGTTTATTGAGAGTTTTGTTAATCAGAAAACGCGGTTGAATTCCTGAAGTGCTTAATTAATATTGTTTTACACATTCCGAAACAAAAAAATGGGCGGGTTACTGAACCCGCCCTAAGCTCTGGAGAGGTAGGAGCACAATCTTTCATTCTGCTAATAAAAACTGAGTTAAGCTTGCTTAATCACAGTTACATTTTATCTTCGGTTTAAATTGAATTTAAACGATAAAATTAGATTTTTTAATGACAATATAAGATAAAGCTATTCCCAACTTTTGCTTTCACGCTGCATTGAATTAACAACAAATTTGCTGTTTTGAATAGGCAGTTTGGCTACCGCTCTTTTTTGATGAATGCAGGGACTTCTCGCCATACACTTGTTTAATTATTTCCTGTTTAGCATCAAGCCAATCCTTAATATCATTGCCATGTGAAAAATTCCGTTTTTCTGATTTGTAGTATGCAGCTTCTGCAATCATAATTTCTAAAGCATGCCTATTTATTTCCTGCGTCGGAGACGCCGTTTTACAAAAAAAACCAGCCCTGATTAATCCCATTAAATCCTGGGGAATTATTTCTGCTATGCCTATTGTCTTAGGTACTGCATCCGAAAAAGTACCAAACAGGCGATCCCAGATGCTAAGAACTGCACCGTAATTCATGTCATGTTCTTGGCGGTTTGTGGAATGATGCAAACGGTGCAGATAAGGAACAATAATCAAGTTACCCAATATTTTTTCTCCCTTAAAAGCAACGTTACCGTGGTGAAACATTAAAAACAGAGCGCTGATAATTTCATTCATAAGCACAGCTTCCTTTGCAAATCCAAACAGGGCAATATAAACGGCTTTGGTTATAGCCATGGTCAAATGATCAAACATATGCACCCGAAATGCAGTTGATACATTCATGCATAAATCACTGTGGTGTATTCGGTGAAATTGCCATAAAAATTCGTACTTATGGCTTAGGCGATGCCAGATATAAAGGGATAAATCAAAAAATATAAACGATAAGATAAATTCAGTTGCTGGCGAAAAATGATTCGAAAACCAACTGGTGGAATAATGCTCTGCAATTTCCATCAAAGCTGAAACAGAAAATATCGATAGTACAATGTTGTTAATCAAGAACAAACCAAGATTTGCCTTATACGAATTACGCAAAACCTGATTGGTCAATTTTTTCCATGGAATCTTGTTTTCAAGAAAAGTGAGTAAAACAAACATAAACAGAAAAATGGATATATTAAAATCAGCCATTTTCAATCTTGATAGTAAATTGCCGAATACCAGAACGGCATCGTGTGAATACATGCTCAACATTATCTACTCCCTAATATAAAGACATCATTGCCTTCCTAAGTTTTCATCTTTTGGTTTAATGCAAACGTGTCAAAAATTCATATGTTTACCACTGTAGAAAAAATCCTAGTCGTTTAGCTCAATTTAACAAAACGACAAAATTAGATTCAAGCATCTAAAAAACAAATATAAACAAAAGGATAGATAAAATAGATGGTGATCTTATATACTTTAAATAGATATATTCATCTAAATTAATCGTTTCATCGCAAATAAAAATTCCGTTAATCTGTAACCCACTCGAAGATTCTTTCAGCTTAAAGATTCAACGAGTGATTTCATTTTATTTTTAGGAGATTTTTATGAGGATTAAAAAATTACTTTTGGCAGTTGCAACGACAACGTTAATTTCAACGGCGAGTTTCCAAGCAAGTGCGGAAACCGCAGCACATTTAGTTACCATTGCACCTTACAATAAACTTTATAAGTTGCTGAAACCCAATGTTCCGGCAATCACTACTTTGGTTAACGGTGCTGTAGATCAAGTCAGCTATGGAAAACTGGTTACTTTTGCTCGCAAACTGGAAGCAAAATTACCGAATAGTCGGGTAAGCATTACCTTGCCGGATGGTACGGCGGTATTTGATGGCGGTAAAACTGATGACCCAGGTAACACCTTGAAGCAAGGTAATTCGTACAAACATTACCAAACAAAAACCATCACAGAAAACTTGAATACTCGGATTTCTAACCTGGATGCGCAAGAACATGTTGACGGCCTGGGCGCGGAAAGCCGATTAAGTTCGGTAACCAAGAAAAAAGAAGCATTTGTCGGTATCCGGTTGGGCGCTCATCTTAATAATTCAGGCACAGCAAGAATTTCACTAAAACAATAGTATTTAGGCTAAATACCCATTTATCGCTGTTTACCTACTGAAAGTTGGCAGTTAAACCCACCAGCGGCTAAACAACGACATATCTCTTCTTAAATATGTGTAGCGCCTGCTGCAATGGCAAGGTTTTACAGCAGAAGTAACGAAATTTTTCTTGATTAATAATGGCAATACTCAGGAGTTGGCAACTTCCTTAATCTATATTTTAGATATATAAATCTATAAATATCGTTTAAATAAAAATAAGCGATCCCTTATGATTGCTCACGAATGAGGCCATGCTTTAACAAACAAATTGGAGCAGTTAATGACAACGATTGAAAAAAACTATTTCAGTAAAGAGAGTCGCGTTAACGATATCAATGAACAAATAGCCCAGGCGGTAAATGGCATACGCTTTGGTTCAGTCGAAATAATTATTCATGATGGCAAGGTTGTGCAGATTGAACGTAAAGAGAAACTTCGTTTCGACAGAAGATCAGCATTGGATACAAACGCAAAATACTAGTTCTACCGTACCGACGATGAATAATCATTATAGCTTAAAGCTTGGACTGACCGGATCACCGGAATTCATGGCTAATAATAAATTAGAAATGGAACAACCATAACGTTCAAGGGGAAAACATGAGACAAGACTTTATCAACTCGATTTCGGCAGTTGGCCTCGTTGGGTTATTGCTAACCCTGCCTGGCTTGGCAAGTGCTGAAGATTATTATAGAAAAACCCTAGCCTATCGGCTTGAGCCGGAATCTGATCCACCTAGGTACGTAATGCCTTTGAGCAAAACTCAGTTCGAGCAATTTCGCGATATTGATTGGTTGAATGTGGGGCTCGATTTTCGGACCCGCTACGAGTATCGGGAAAACGACCTCCGCCCTACACCAACAGGCTCGACCAGTAGCACTGATTATCGTCCTGATCCGGATAACCTATGGCTGTTAAGGACTCGTGCTTACCTTGGGGTACACGACATCCTCGACCCCTTGCGCTTCGCCGTCGAATTTGAAGATGCCCGCAGTTACAACGGCGAGTATGTGCGGAACGAATCCGATGTCAACGAGTTTGAGCTGATCCAGGGTTACGCAGAACTCTACTTCAAGGACTTGCTTGGACACAACCGGCCGTTGAGTATTCGCGCCGGACGGCAAGCCCTTGAGTTGCTGGATCGTCGTTTGATTGGTAACAACCAATTCCGCAACACCACCAACAATTTTGAAGGCTTCCGGGTGCGTTTGGGCAAACAACAGAACGATTGGGATTTGGATACCTTCGCTTTTCAACCGATTGAACGCCTCAAATATGAATTTGATCGCGCCGATGAACACACATGGATTTACGGCGGCGTTCTCAGCCTGCGGCAATGGTCGGACTTCATTACCATCCAGCCATATTTCATTGGGCGCAAGGTCAACGGCGACCCGTTCAATAAGGCCAATAGCACAGCCATCACCGACCAGGATATTTATGCACCGGGCTTAAGGGTTTACGGGCTTATCGGAGAAAGCGGTTTTGATTTTGATGCCGACATTAACAAGCAGTTTGGCCGCCGTGGGGCAGTCCGTGACGGCAAGCAAGTGATGGAGCAGCACGATGCGCTCGCCTATGGGATAGAACTAGGTTACAGCTTCGATCATGCCTGGAAGCCGAGGGCTAGTATTTTTTATGGTTTTGGCACCGGTGATAAAAATTCCAAGGATGCTGTGAATAATCGATTTGATGCCTTTTACGGCTTTAACCAACCCTGGTCGCGCAACGATTATTTCTCTTGGGACAATATTCATGCGCCGAAAGGTAGGATTGAATTTTCGCCTTATAAAGATGTGAAAATCGATACGGCTTACAGTGCTTACTGGTTGGAAAGTGAAACTGACGGCTTCCGACGAGCAAACTTACGTGACCGTAATGGTGAAAGCGGAAGTTTTATTGGTCATGAATTCGATATCCGGATGGTGCATAAGCTTAATCCTTATGTCGATTGGAGCTTAAGTTATGCCCGTTTTGAGCCCGGCAATTTTACCCGCTCGTTCAATAATTCGACTGATGGTCCATTTACTGACCGCGCCAGTAACTTCTTCTACTTTGAAGTCTCTCTGAATGCCTTTGGCGATGGTAAGCCCACCTACAAATAATATTTTTGCTTAGGCTTGCCGAACCGAACCTGGCTGGTTACCACACGGGTAAAAGCCAGGTAAGGCAAATCAAGTCCGATAAGGTAAGGTTTAAGTCCGGCTTACGGCGTTAGTAGAATCTTGTATATCTTATTATTAGATAACGTAATCTAATAATATTATTTTTACTTATTAATAAAGCAATTTACTATACCCTCATATCTGTAAAACGCATCGTTTCTAAGCTTTATAGAACGATACTAGAAATACTTTAAGGGTTTTTGAATTTTTAGAGACCCCTTAAACCTTTAAACAAACCAACACGGAGCAACCATGAACATTACCAAATCAGCCAAGCAGTTGCTAATTATTGCTGCTTTATTGCTAAGCGGGACGGCACTAGCGGAAAGAACCCTGCTCAACGTCTCCTATGATCCGACTCGGGAGTTGTACCAGGACTTCAACAAGGAATTTATTAAGTACTGGAAAGACAAAACCGGAGAAGACGTTAATGTCCAGCAATCCCACGGTGGGGCTGGTAAACAGACTCGGGCGGTGATCGACGGCTTGGAAGCAGATGTCTTGACCTTGGCATTGTCTTATGACATCGACCAAATCGCCGAAAGGCCCGCCTGCTACCCAAGGATTGGCAAAGCCGTTTACCGAACAACAGCTTGCCTTACACGTCAACCATTATATTTTTAGTCCGCAAAGGCAACCCTAAAGGCATTAAGGACTGGGATGATTTGATTAAAGAGGGTGTGTCCGTTATTACGCCCAACCCCAAAACATCCGGTGGCGCCCGTTATAACTATCTGGCTGCCTGGGCATTTGCAGAGAAGAAATTAGGCAGTAAGGATGCTGCTAAGGAATTTGTGAAGAAATTATACAAAAATGTACCGGTTCTTGATTCCGGTGCGCGTGGCTCAACGACGACCTTTACCCAGCGTAATCTCGGCGATGTGCTAATTACCTGGGAAAACGAAGCCTTTCTGGCACTTAAAGAACTGGGCGACGATAAGTTAGATATTGTAGTGCCACAAACGAGTATTTTGGCCGAAACGCCAGTGGCTGTGGTTGATAAGATCGTCAAAAAGAACGGCACGCAGGATCTAGCTGAAGCTTATCTGCAATACCTGTATTCGCCAGTCGGACAAAAACTGGCGGCTAAACATTATTACCGTCCGTACCAACCGCAATATGCTGATCCTGCCGATTTAAAACGTTTTCCGAAATTGGAGCTGTTTACTGTCGCTGACAAATTCGGCGGCTGGGCGAAAGCGCAGAAAGAGCATTTCGATGATGATGGCATTTTCGATCAAATCTACACACCTTAACCCAAAACGTAGAATCAGCCGTACATTTAAACAGATGAGAGAAATAACACCGCTGTTTTTATAGGCACTAAATTAAAACTGAAGATTACTGACATGACACAAAGTAACATCATGCCGGGCTTTCGTCCGGCCATCGGTTTTACCCTGTTCTATCTGGCCTTGATTGTCCTGATACCGCTCAGTGCAATGCTGCTGAAAACTCTGGAACTCAGCCTCGACGATTACTGGAAAATCCTGAGCAGTAAGCGTGTACTGGCTTCGTTCCGCGTTAGCTTTGTATCGGCGCTGATTGCCGCCGCTGTGGCCAGCGTATTCGGCTTTATTATCGCCTGGACACTGGTGCGTTACCCATTTCCAGGGAAACGTCTGTTCGACGCACTCATCGATCTGCCCTTTGCCCTGCCGACTGCTGTGGCCGGCATTGTATTGGCGACAATCTACGAACCCCAAGGTTGGATTGGCAAGTTGGTGATGGAGGTATTTGGCGTACAAATCGTTTACAAACCATTAGGCATAGTCTTTGCTTTAATCTTTATCGGGCTTCCGTTTGTTGTGCGTACCATCGAGCCGGTGTTGCAAGAGTTCGATTTAGCGATGGAAGAAGCGGCTGCCAGCCTGGGTGCGACCCGACTACAAACGTTTATCAAAGTTATTCTGCCCAATATCTTACCCGCTGCAATCACAGGGTTTGCTTTGGCTTTTGCCCGCGGGGTCGGCGAGTACGGCTCAGTGATTTTTATTGCCGGTAACATGCCGTATGTTTCAGAAATTGTCCCGCTACTGATTATCACTAAGCTGGAACAATACGACTATGCCGGTGCCGCCGCCATTGGTTTCACTATGTTGATTCTATCGTTTTTGTTGCTGCTACTGGTTAACGGCCTTCAATGGTGGGTACGCCATCGGAGTGGACAGCTATGAGGATATACCAATGAATACTATATCACCTGCCCTCTCGAAAAGTTCCGAGCCGCTGACCCTAGTCGATGCCGACTGGGTACGCTATACGCTGATTACCCTAACCTTGGCGATTATTAGTTTGTTTCTGGTTTTACCGCTGGCGACCGTACTGATAGAAGCATTTGCTAAAGGCTGGTCGGCCTACGCATCCAGTTTGACTCATCCCGATACGATAGACGCGATCAAACTGACGTTATTGACGGCAGCAATAACCTTGCCGTTGACGACGGTATTTGGCATTTCCGCCGCCTGGGCAATAGCCCGTTTTGAATTTCGCGGCAAAAGCTTATTGATTACGCTGATCGACCTGCCATTTTCGGTGTCGCCGGTAATTGCAGGACTTATTTATGTGTTGATTTTCGGAGCCCAGGGTTGGTTTGGGCCTTGGTTATCAGAACACGATATTAAGATCATTTTCGCCGTACCGGGAATTATCCTGGCAACCTTGTTTGTGACATTTCCTTTTGTTGCCCGTGAGTTGATTCCGCTGATGCAAGAAATCGGCCATGAAGAAGAAGAAGCGGCTCTGTCGCTGGGTGCTAATGGTTGGCAAACTTTTTTCAAAATCACTTTACCTAACGTCAAATGGGCGCTGTTGTACGGAGTGCTGTTATGTAATGCCCGTGCAATGGGTGAGTTTGGCGCGGTTTCGGTCGTATCGGGTCATATCAGGGGACTCACCAATACCCTGCCGCTGCATGTTGAAGTCAGTTACAACGAATATGACTTCGTCGGTGCTTTCGCCAGTGCGTCGTTGTTGGCTGGTCTGGCTATTGTGACGCTGGTGATTAAAACTTTCCTGGAATGGAAGCAAAAACAGGATGCCAAAGCGTCCCTAAGGGCGACTGGATAGTCATTAGCATTAACGATTTGATGAGAAATTGGCCATGAGCATTGTCTTAAAAAATATTAGTAAACATTTCGGCGCTTTTTCTGCCTTAAGCGATATTAACTTAGATATACCGGAGGGCGAATTGGTCGCCTTATTAGGCCCTTCCGGCTGCGGCAAAACCACGTTGCTGCGAATCATTGCCGGTCTTGAACAAGCCGACCAGGGCGATGTTTTTTTGAAAGGCGACAAGGTTACAGATAAACCGGTCAAAAGCCGCCATATCGGGTTTGTCTTCCAACATTATGCCCTATTCCGGCATCTGACCGTATTTGACAATGTGGCTTTCGGTTTGCGGGTAAAGCCACACAAAGATCGACCCAGCGAAGCCATTATCCGCAAGAATGTCCATGATTTACTAAACCTGGTTCAACTGGACTGGCTACATGACCGCTTTCCAGACCAGCTCTCTGGCGGCCAACGTCAACGCATCGCGTTAGCACGGGCATTGGCCGTAGAACCATCGGTATTATTGTTGGATGAGCCGTTTGGTGCACTGGATGCCAGTGTCCGCAAAGACTTGCGCCTTTGGTTACGGCATCTACACCAAAACCTGAATGTGACCACAATCTTTGTGACCCACGACCAAGAAGAAGCGATGGAAGTGGCCAATCAGATTGTCGTGTTCAATAAAGGTAAAATTGAGCAAAAAGGCACACCCAGCGAAATCTATGACCACCCCAGCAATGATTTCGTCTCCCATTTTATCGGACAGACCAATGTGTTTCATCTAGAAAAAGGTGACAGTGATTGGCTTAGGAGCGGCGGCGTAATTCTCGATGATCCCCAAGGGCTTACTGCACATGTGCGTCCGCACCACATTACCGTGGAAAAGCAAGGAGATAAGCCCATATCACCGATTTTTTTGAAAGATTGGCAACACCTGGGCGCGACAATCCGACTGGAATTAAGTCGAGAGGGTGAGAATGGCGCAGCTAAGACTGTTTTTGCCGAAATGCCTAACGAGGAATTCAGGCAGTTAGATTTGAATAAAGGCGATAAGGTATCGTTATTCATTAAACATGCCCATTGGTTCAACTGAGCGATGAACTTAAACCAACTCGAAATTTTGCACCTGCTTCAAGAGACAGATTACAACCTGACCAAAACGGCGGAAAAAATGCACATTGTACAGTCCGCAGTTAGCAGGCAGTTAATGATGCTTGAAGAGGAAATCGGCACACCTTTGTACGAGCGGCATGGCAAACGATTATTGGGCCGACTCCCTTGTGTGAGAGAATTTTGGCTGAAGTCGATACCGTCAACCAAGCGAAGCGCAATATCCGGCAAATCGCCGACGATTACTTGGATATACGCAACGGCACATTGCATGTCGCCACCACCCATACGCAAGCCCGGTATTTTTTGCCCACACCGATTAGTCGCTTCCGGGAAAAATTCCCTTGGATCAAAATCTATATGGAACAATCATCCCCGTTAAACTTAATTAACTTATTACACCAACATAAAGCCGATATTGCCATTTGCACCGAACAAATGTTGAGCGATGATAAGCTGGTTATCAAGCCATGCTATGAATGGCATCACATTGTGGTTGTCCCAAAAGGACATGAATTGGCGCAAGGAGAAATTACCTTACAACGATTGGCGGATTTTCCCATATTGACCTATAGCCGGGGCTTTACGGGACGTAGCAATATCGAGAAAGCGTTTGATAAAGCCGAGATTATGCTCGACATAACCCTTGCAGCCGCAGATGCGGATGTTATCAAAACCTATGTGCGCTTGGGTTATGGTGTTGGGATAGTTTCCAGTATGTCATACGAATCAAATATTGATTCTGATTTAGTGGCATTGGATTTATCCCATCTCATTCCTGTATCGACAACCAAGCTCGCCTACTTAAAACAAAGTTATCTTCCAAGTTATATGCGCTACTTTATTGAACAACTAGAATCATCATCGCCTAAAATTATCAATTAAATTGACTACAAAATTTATTAAATTTTATATTGGTAACAAGGTTTCCTTATAGAAACCGACGGCTGCAAAGAAAGGCAAGAAAGTACTCGATAAACGATAACGGACGTATTCGTACCCCATAGACTTCAAATGCATTTTTGATGCGACTTATGGACTCATAGAAACGCTAACCATTATTCAATAACTTAGAAAATCTGCTGAAAGCGACTATGGTAAGTTATTCTCAACCCAAACGTTATACCCAGCTTTAACATTACCCTGGCTGATGAAGACATTCAATCAACCAGGTTGATCTTCAGGCTGTGTGACGAAATTGGATTATTACTGCTGATACAACAACCCAGTACCACTAAAGGACGCGTCGCCCTTGAATAACTCTCAGTATGATCACGATCACCGCGATAACTAACAGAATGTGAATAAACCCGCCCAATGTGTACGCGGAAACCAACCCTAGTACCCAGAGGATAATTAAAATGAGCGCGATACTTTCAAGCATGTGTGCTTCTCCGTAGAAGCCGTCGATTGACGGCAATATGAATTATTGATGAACATATTGAAGCTGAAATTCAGCGATGCCTGCTTAGAATACAGTAGGCTACCTGTTCATCTGTTGAGAAAAAGGAATAGTTCAGCATCTTAGCAGCATTGTCACGAGCCAGCTGGGCTGCACACGACTGTACCACTGAGCAATACTGATATTAGTTTTCTTCCTTAATCTATTTTTTAATTTCGTCCTTTATTTCTTCCTTGAGATCACCAAAGCCCGCTTGGACTTTGCCGATATTCTTTTGGACATTGCCTTCTGTCTCCATGCCTTTGTCGTCCAGTAATACGCCAGCGGCTTCCTTGACTTTACCTTTGGCTTCTTCGACGCGGCCTTTTACTTGATCTTTGTTCATGAGAATCTCCTAATAATGTGTAAATCACGACCGGATAGTCATAACGATAGCGTAGGTTAACTTTTCCCATTGCCTGACAAAAATGATACAGGTACGACCGAAACTAGTCTGTGCGGCAACGCACACAACTTATAAGATTAGATAATGCCCTTCCAAAGGCCTGCTGGTAGGCTGTTGATTTATGAGTACTATTGAATGGTCTGGGGAAAGAAGTTTTCGTTCACGATCCCGTTCCGTAACAACTGTTATGCCGAAAATGAACAAGGCCGTATCATAGGCCGCCCTTGAATACACGTAGGTCAAACGGAGAGCCCCTTACCGCAGGAGTGGCTTAGGCCTTTGATCTCGAAAATGAATGCGTTGATTGATATGAGCCAGAGTCAGTTTTTAGGGCTTTATTGCGCTGAACAATCCATTAGCTAATTTATTGATTCTGTTTCCAATATCAGATACCGAAGTAAATATAACCAGCAATGGCGGTAGTCCCTATACCGACAATTTTTATTTTTTCCAACGCGCTTTGCTGGCTCCAGAAATAAAAGCAGCTTGCTTTCTTGCGAGACCAGTATAAAAGCGAGCTCTTTCTCAATCGTAAAAACGCGGACGAGGCCATCCGCCCAAAAAAATACAAAGGTACAAGTCCAAGCGTAACCAGCACATAAAATACGATAACTTGGGTCTCGTGCGTGTCGGTATGAAAATGATGCTCAATGACATGGTCAAGACCCATTTCCAGGAACTCAAAAGCCAAATGCAACATGTGCAAAACTATCTCGAATACATGATGGACAAGCTCCACCAGCAACTCTAAAGCATGTTCAGGTGCAGCCAGAACCGCTAGAGTGAAAGCGATTATCGAGCCATTGACGATGAATTGTTGTTTTTTTCTTTTGCTGACATATTTATTCAATAACTCGCTATCTTCTGCCGTCATGTTGACAAATTGCGCGCCAATTGTATAGGGATGACGGTTGCTTTCGTGAGGGTTGCTGGGCTTACAACGCACCACTTTGCAACAGGTCATCACGACTGTCATTGTTGATAGAAAAAGTATCCTGAGCATTAAATAATCGCCGGCTTTCAGTTCCTCCATACATGAAAAGGCTAGGCCGCTGGAACTGATATTGACATTCAGCGTATCATTTTCCTGACTTTGTGAAAACGGGAATGGTGGCTCACCCGTTAAGCGTCCAGCCGTCTGTGTCAAAGAAAAACTATTGATAATATTATCGTAGCCGGGCTGCATTTCGTTTAGCTGACTAGAGGTAATTTTTTGGTAGAACAGGTTCACTTGTTCATAAACCCGTAAAGCAACTCTACGATTTGATTTTTTATCGTTTACCTTGGCCATGAACATTGTATTTCCCCAAACACTTGATCAATATAATCACTTGATAATAGCTGAAGATGCTAAATTCTCAATATTGAGGTGTCGCATTTTGATAATGTTACCTGTTTAAAACTACTTGCCCTTAATGCAGAGCAAGGGCGGGGATCGGAAATTAACAGAATGATATTGAGTCAGTTGATGAGAATCAACGCCAATTTTGCTGTTAAAATGACCAATATAACGCCCCGCTCAAAATGCACCAATACGGTTCATTCTAGGTGATGACACTCATTTCAGATGTTCAGTAAATTGCAAGCTATCTTAATTTCCGAAGTTAAAATATTTTCATTCACAATTACCCTTTTCATCAAACACGAAACAACGCCCCCATTTTCTTGCCCAGTAAAATGCTGCAACCAACAATCGTAATTGCAAGAAATAACATCGCCCATACGCCTAACGCAGAGGCGACATATTGCCCAGTGCCAATCAACTGGAACAATTCATAAATAGTTTTGGTAATGGGATAGTAATTCTCTCTCTGAGCCAGCATCAAACCATCGGAAACTTCCAACATGCTGAAAGCAAAGGCCAGCATGGCTCCGGCAATCAGATTGGCAGTAATCAATGGAACGGTAATTCTTCTAATGGTTTCTAAGGGTGTCGCGCCCATATTGGCTGCGGCTTCCTCCAGCGTGATGCTTGTTTGTTGTAAACCGGATATTGCCGAACGCACCATGTAAGGTAAACGGCGAATACTGTAGGCAATCACCAAAAATAAGGTCGGATTGATCCTGACATCAAATAAGCCCAGCAGTACTGGACTGTTCTTGACGGCATCCAGATTGCTTAGATAAGCGCTGATAGTCAAGTAGCCAAAGGCCATAACCAAACCCGGCACGGCAAGCGGTAGCATGGCAATTACGTCCAGCAGACCCCTAAGTTTTAAATTAGAGCGCACCACAACAAATGCTATTGCAATTCCAAATACGATATTAAACAGGACTGCCAGAAGCGAATAAGACAAGCTGTTTCGGATACTGCTCACCGTCATACTATGGCCTAGGGCTTCCTGATAATTTTCTAAGGTAAATGCGGCAGGTAACGTGGTTCGATACCAACTGCCTGGTTGCGCAAAACTGGTTAATATCACCCCAAAATGAGGCAATAAGGCAACGAATACTAAAGCTACAAAAGGCAACATTAACAGATAACCTTTCAACCCTGTAACTTCGATTTCGGCAAATGTGGTCGCGGCTTTGCTGGTCATAGCAAAGTTTTGCTGACCAAAGGCAAGTTTACTTAGTGCAAACAGTAAAACGCTTGCGGTTAACATGACCAATACCAGCGCGTATGGAAAGGGATTTGAGCCAATCTCCTTAAGTGCATCGAAGACCTGCACAGGAGCACAGCGGGTAAAATTCATAATTAATGGCGTACCCAGTTCCGTAAAGCCCCAGATGAAAATGATAGTGCCACCGGCAAAGACCCCCGGCATTATCAGCGGTAAAGTAATGCGGCGAAATGTGGTAAATCCGGAACACCCCATGTTTTCAGCCGCTTCCAGCATAGCATGGTCAATATTGGCTAATGAAGCACTCACGTTAAGGTACATGATGGGATACAAGGATAGGGCTTGTAATACAATCACACCAAAATAACGCCCATTTGCCAGCCAATCAATAGCCCCCAGTTCTAATAACGCATTCAATGCGCCATACTGCCCGAAAATCTGCTGAAAGCCGATCGCGCCGACGAATGGCGGCAATATCATCGGCACAAGCAGCAACGCGGTTAAGGTAACTTTGCCGGGAAATTTGAATCGATTGGCAATCCAGGCTAAAGGCAAGGCAATTCCTGTCGCCAAGATTGTGGTTCCTAAGCCAATCAATACGCTGTTGCATAAACCTTCGCGGTATATCGGGTTAATGAATACGCCGGTAATGTAATCTAAGGTGAAATGCCCTTCGACAAAAAATCCACCGGTAATCACGCTGCCCAGTGGAATAATAAAAAACAAAAAATAAACCAGCGTGACCACACCGAAAATCAGCCAAGCTGTACTTTGCCTCATGATGTTTCTCCTTCAGCTAGCGCCTTAGCTTTTCGGAAAGTTTGCCGAAAATGCGTAACCCAACGTTGCATGATATCGAGCTGATTGGCTTTACAATAAAAATCAATCGCAGAACGCCAGTTAAAGTCATTCGGTAAGGCGCTGAACGCCTGCATAGCTTTCGAATTATGTTCTGCGCCGCCGTGTTGCTGAATCGCTTCCCAAGCGGACTTTAGTTCTTCTCCTGCATCCAGACACATCGCCTTGATTAAGTTGCGGTGGATATTGAAATGATGCGATGTCCAACGCGGGTGATAGGTAAATTTTTTGCCCACTTCATACGGATTTATGGTGGGGTCAGACAAGTTATCGGTTAAATGCGGTTGATTAGTTTCAAACATGTGTTGAACAGGTATTTGCCCGGAGGGATAAAAAGACCGGCGTATCGGCAAGCGACGCAACGCGTATTTTTGTGGCCCGCCAACTTCGCCCGGCCGATAATTCCAAAGCTTCTGGCCATCTTCGCTTAGCACAAATTGTGTAAACCGGATGGCGAGTGCTTTGTGGGGCGCACCACGCAATAAACTAACCGGATCGCTAGTAACCGATGAACCACCTTCTGGGGTGATAAATACCATACGTTCAGTGCCGTCTGGCGCACGGCTATGCTCGGCTTGATAACGGGCATAAAAATCTATCGCCAGCCCGATGGCCGCATCGCCTTTGCTGACATCAATGGGGACTTTTGAGGCCGAGTCGGTAAAGTAACGGGCATTAGCACCAATGCGTTCGATAAGCTGCAAACCTTGTAACCAACCGGCTTCCACGGCTTGTTGATACTGGGCAGGCACTTTTGCCGGAATCTCCCAAGGTTTACCGTGTGCAATGTCAAATGCATTTTCGAACTGGGTTATATCGTTTTCGGTAAATCCGGATGCCAATACCGCTTGATAGATTTTTTGCTGAATGATCATTTCGTAAGCTTTAGCGATACTGCCGCTTTTGGTCGGATCAGCCACACCGACTTGCCTTATCAGTTTTGGATTGGCTAAGTCGTCCCATTGGGTAGGTACAGCAACCCCCAACTCGCTTAAGCGATCTTTGTTATAGCAAATACCGAAGGTACTTAACGCCACACCGAATAAAGTGTGTGTTCGCCAAGTTTCACCGCTGAGTTGCTTGGGTATCATCTCGACACCGTCTTGTTCGAATAAGCCGACTGGTGGATCGGTTTCCGGCCAAGGAAGCACGGTTAAACCACGTTTAAACGCGTTGCTATGATCGTATTCACCACCTCCAAAAAACAAGTCAATGTTCGCGCTGGCAATAGCGGGATTGTCGGTGGTTCGAAAATTCTGGTAAATCGTATCAGCAATACTACCGTCCGGTGTATAACGGCTAGCCATCAAACGCTGTGTAGCAGCGGCAGGCCATTCTTTACCTGAGCGTTGCCAATAGGCGCGATAAGACGCAAGAAAAGATCCTTCGAGATACCGCATAATTTCCGCAGTTCCGCCCAGCGCACGCCAATCGACTTTGACGGGCTTACCATAGTGTTCTTGATGCCAACGGCTAAACGCCTGACCAAATTCAAAGCGGATGGCTTCATTATTTGGAGTAACGACAATTAATTCAGGATCGCCAGATTGCCAATCATTAGCTTGTCGCGTTTGCTTAAACAGGAAGGGCAAAGCAATCACCAGTGTGGTAATAATTAGGATAAAAAGATTTTTAGCCATTTAAGTCACCAGCACAACCACATCCTCAGGCAGAAACCAAAGCGTGGTTTGCTGCGCCTGATCGCGTGCGAGCATTTTAGGATTCAGTTCAAATACTTTGAAATTGATACCCGTTAATTGATTTGAAATCAAACAGGCTAATTTGACTTGATGCTGCGCCATTTCACCCAGATATAAGGTGTCATGTACAGTGCCAACAAATACATTCGAAGAATCTGCCGACGACTCACCCAACCGGATAATTTCCGGTCTAATCGACAAAATAACGGATTGATTAAGCGTTAGGTTTTGAATTTGTTGGTGACTGGTAATAAGACCAATGGCGGTTTTAACAACAATAAGATCAGCCTTAATATCGGTAATTACCCCCTCGATAAAATTACTTTCCCCTATAAATTCAGCGACAAAACGGCTGTTGGGTTGGCGGTAGATTTGCTGGGGCGTGCCTAATTGCTGGATGCGCCCTTTATTTAATACCACCATACGATCTGCAATGCTTAATGCTTCGCTTTGGTCATGGGTAACATAGACGGCAGTTAGACCTGATGTTTTACAGATACGGCGAATTTCGCTACGCATTTCCAGGCGTAACTTGGCATCCAGATTGGATAACGGCTCATCGAGCAACAAACAAGTCGGTTTGATTACCAGCGCCCTAGCCAAAGCGATCCGCTGCTGCTGGCCGCCGGACAGTTGGTTGGGCTTATATTCGGCTCGGTCTGACATTTGTACCATCGACAACGCCTCATTTACACGCTGATCTATCTCAGTTTTGGCTAATTTGCGCATTTCTAGACCGAAAGCTACATTTTCCGCCACCGTCATGTGCGGCCACAGGGCATAACTTTGGAAGACCATGCCGGTATCACGTTCATGCGGTGGCACAAGGGTGACATCGCGCTCGCCTATCAACACCTGCCCCGAATCCGGTTCATTAAACCCGGCAATACAGCGTAGTAACGTCGTTTTGCCGCAGCCGCTTGGCCCTAACAAAAAAAACAGTTCCCCTGCTTCAACGGCAAGATCTATTCCGTCTACTGCCCGGACATCACCGAAGACTTTGACAAGATGTTTTAAAGTAATTCCGACCGACATATTTCAATCGCCTTAATTAGAAAAGAATTTCTGAATTGTATCTAAAACATGGTTCTTTATTCAGTTATTCGAAATTTAATGTAAATAGTATCGATTCATACAAAAAGAAGATTTAGAGGAAACTTGAAATATAGCCCTTACATTCAGAAAAATACATGAAAATATTGAAAGCAGGTATTGGCAGGAATCAATTTTACGATGAGGATGGCGTACCGCGATGTACGAGTTAGTCTGCACAGATCACTGGTGTCCGGTGATTATCGGATTGGTACATCTTAACTGATTGATAAAAAGCGAGAAAATGCTAATTAGAGTCTACTCAGTAAATCAGTATGCATAAGTTCCCAAACGAGCATCGGGAAGAAAGAAATTGAGTTGGTCATTTACCCGTGGCGGTTTCCAAAGGCGTTTCAATAAAACAACCCAGCCGATATTGTCCATTTTACTGGTGACAAAAAAGATCCTTTGTAAGATCATTAGGTTCATTACCAAGAAGATGCTGTTGATCCAGGCAAATGAGGTGTTTGCCCGCTTAGCTCGAATATAATTGAGCCGGTAACCATTTTTGCCTCGGCCAAAGAGGCCTTCGATGGGTATGCGTTGTAAATAGTCCTGTCTTCTCCGCTCCTTGAGTTGCATCAACTGCACTCGGTTTTCGTCCGTCACCTGTTTCGGACGCCCTAGCGGCTTGCCGGCAAAATGGATACCGCGTTGCTTGAGATAATCGCGGTTGTAGCGCGTTCCATACAGTGGGTCGGCTAACACCCGCTCCGGATAATAACCATGCCGGTCGCGGAAGGCTTCAACTTGGGAAGCCAAGTCCAAGCCTTCGTGAAAGGCATCCCAGCGCAGATAGTCGACCTGGGCGAATCCGTCTCCCGTCAGGCTGACACTAAGTTTAGCCCCAAACTCAACGGGCTTGTTCAGTTTTCCGCGGACAATAGGCCGCACATCAGGTTGACTAATGCTCACGATTCATCCGTCACAGCGGCGGGTTTGGGAATGGTACATCGCCCATTGCTGTTGGAACAGGTGTTGTATCACCCAGTAGCGATGGAGCAACCAGCCTGGCAGGGGCAGTGGCTTAGCTTCCGGAAAGTGCAAGAGTAATTGTCCGATATGCCCCAGGTTGCGGCGCAGATACTGGAGTTGCTGTTTAATGCCACGGCGCAGTTGGTTTCTGCCGGGGCGCTTTTGTTTGGCGACAGCCAAATAGACTTGACGGGCTTTTTTACGATACATCCTCGGTTTTTTGACGATCATCAGGTTGACGCAAAGCGTGTCGATGATTTGTTCACTGAACTCGCGGGCTTCATTGAGTAAGCCCAAATCAGTGGGGTAGCGGATGGTTTGCTCGACCACCGTGGCATCTAATATCAATTTGCCTTGATGGGTCGGCTCGACGGGTTGCTGAGCCGACTCACCTTGCAGGGTCGAATCCGCTGTCGAGGGTTCAGGCGGTGGGTTTTGAGACGGCGGTCCATCAGCTGATTCGGGCTGGCATTTATCCCTTTTTCCATCATGCGCGTCAATAACAGCGCGATGGAAGGCCTCAAAGACCGCCTCGCCCATGCGTTTTCTGATTTCAACGAACAACGATGGCGCGAACGGTTCAGCCTGTTGATAACCAGGCAGGCCGACAAAGTATTGGAGATACGGGTTTTCCTGGATTTGTTGAACCGTCTCAACATCGGAAAGCTTCTGCTTGTGTTTGATGATAACCGTCCCGATCACTAAACGTGCATCTTTTAGGGGACGACCTCTGTCAGCCGAAAACCCTTGGTAATAGCTTTCGGCAAGTTCATCCCAAGGAAGGCATTGGCTTAATTTAACCCAGCAGTTATTTGGGTCCAGTGCCGTTTCAAAAGGCCAATCAAATTCGGCAAGCGTTAGTTGTTTCGAACTACGGTATCTGATCATAAGTGCACGGGTTTTGAGGGAAAAGGCTCACTTTTCGTGCACTATTATACCTAAAAATATATGTATATTTTATCAATATCAATTATGTTTTCTGAGCAAACTCTAATTATAAATGTCACCGATTTCAATGTGTTGGAAACTACCGGATTTTTCCGGAGGTAATCCAATGCATGCTGGAAAGCTGGTGTTTGCCCAATTGATGGATTATCTGCCACTGCATACCTTCCGGCGTTGTGTGGCCAAGTACCCAGGACGTTATCCGACATTCACATTTTCCATCTCGACCAATTCCTGTGCATGACCTTCGCCCAACTGACCTATCTGGAAAGCTTGCGCGACATAGAGGCCTGCCTACGGGCACATTCCGCCAAACTCTACCATCTGGGCATATGGGGCGGCATTACCAGAAGCACACTGGCGGATGCCAACGACAACCGCGACTGGCGTATTTACTAGGATTTCGCCCTCAGCTTGATCCAGATGGCACGCAAGCTCTATGCCGAGGACAGCTTCGGCCTGGAATTGATGCACACGACGGTTTATGCGCTCGACTCGACCAACATCGACCTGTGCCTGGCACTGTTTCCGTGGCCGCACTTCTGCAAACGCAAGGTGTGCTCTGGGAAAACCAAATCCCTAACCGCTTGCTGAAACTGTGTGCCATGCACCCACCGGTTTTTTCTACAACCTGTGGCTTGTTAATAGCCATGTTAGTTTATTGGCCGGGGAATGAAAGGTATAGAAGTCAATCAGTACCGTAGATACTACAATTAACTTCAGGAAAAACTATCTTTCAATCGCCTAACTTTGGTAAAAATATCCACTGGTTTGCTGTTGCTCATGGCAAGCGTCTTTTGCAACTCCACGCTGCCTTCCCTGAAAAAAGGGTTGGTTGACAGCTCTTCAGCTATGGTCGTGGGAACGGTTGGCTGATTGTTACTACGAAGACGGTTGACTTCAATCATCCGTTGTTGCAATTGGCGATTTTCGGGTTCTACGGTTAAGGCAAACCGACCATTGGTTTGGGTGTATTCATGAGTGCAATACACTAAGGTCGCTTTCGGTAATGCTTTCAGCTTTTGTAAGGATTGCCATAGCTGCTCGGCAGTGCCTTCAAACAGACGTCCACAACCCATAACGAACAAGGTGTCGCCACAAAACAGGAATTCATCCTCGGCAAAATGGTAAACGATATGCGCCCTAGTGTGGCCGGGTGTGGAAATCACGCTGGCTTTATGTTTTCCAATGGATACGCCATCACCCTCTTTGACACCTTGGTCGATACCGGGAATCCTATCCCAATCGGCTTGCGCCGCAATAATTTTACAACCGGATTTTTGCTTAAGCTGGAGATTGCCCCCCACATGGTCTGAGTGGTGATGGGTATTTAATATGTAAGTAAGTTGCCAACCTTTTCCTTGCAAAACATTTAAAACAGGCTGGGCAAGTGCTGGATCTATTGCTGCCGTTTCTTGAGAAACGGGGTCATGGATGAGATAGATGTAATTGTCCGTCAGGACGGGTAAGATGACGATTTCTAACATAGTTCGCCGCAATTAAATTAAACCATATAGCATTTACAAAAAATTTCTTTATTTTTTTCTACCCACAATGATTGTTCATCTGTATCCGGAACACTGACACCCCGTGCACTCGAAATTCTTTGGAATGCTTCTTTTACATCAATACCTGAATGCAATAGTACGGCTGCGGCGACTACCCCCGATCTACCAATCCCGGCACGGCAGTGAATCACAACACTTTTGCCTTCTACACATCGATGGTATATCTCACATGCGAGTCTTGACAACGCTGTGACAGAATCAGGTACTCCACGATCTGGTATTGGAAATGAATTAAATGCAAGGCCAGTAGATATACAAAGCTCATCTTCCATATTCAGATCAAGCTCTCGTGTTTCAGATAACTCAAGCAATGACACCACACCTGAAACACCCAATGTCTTTAAACCGGCAAATTCTTCATCCGCCCACTCACCTGATCGTGGACGAGCCATAATAGCCAAGAAGCCACTACCAATTTTCTCGATCTTGTATATTGATGGCAGCATGGCAAAATTTTTCTGGTTACTCATTCTCCACAAAACTCTTGAATCTGTTTAAGGATACCCTGCTTATCGAGCCCACAAAGGCTAAGCAACTCATCCCTTGTGCCTTGTTCTATGAACGCATCAGGCAGGCCGATGTTGAGGGTATGCTTAAGTATCTTGTTTTTATGCAGGAAGTTGTTGACGGCACCGCCGGCACCGCCGGAGAGGACGTTTTCTTCTATGGTGACGATGATGTCGTGGGTTTTGGCTACCCCTAAGATGAGCGCTTCGTCCAAGGGCTTGACAAAGCGCATGTTGACGACGGTGGCTTTGAGTTCTTTTCCGGCTTGTTCAGCCGGGGCGACCATGCTGCCCCAGGCAAGGATGGCTATTTTTTGGCCTTGTTGTTTGATTTCACCTTTGCCGATAGGCAGGGTGGTGAGTTCTTTTTGTACGGCCACGCCCGGGCCTTTGCCCCTGGGGTACCTGACCGATGCAGGGCCTGGGTGCAGGAAGCCGGTGCTGAGCATCTGGCGGCATTCGTTTTCGTCGGCGGGCGCCATGATGAGCATGTTGGGGATGCAGCCCAGGTAGCTGTGGTCGAAGCTGCCGGCATGGGTGGGGCCGTCGGGGCCGACGAGGCCTGCCCTGTCCAGTGCAAAGAGGACATCAAGGTTTTGGATGGCAACGTCGTGGATAAGCTGGTCATAGCCGCGTTGCAGGAAGGTAGAGTAAATGGCGACGACGGGTTTTGCGCCTTGGCAGGCTTGGCCGGCGGCTAAGGTGACGGCATGTTGTTCGGCTATTGCCACGTCGAAGTAGCGTTTGGGGTATTGTTCTGAGAATTTGACGAGGCCTGAGCCTTCGCGCATGGCGGGGGTGATGCCGAGCAGTCGTTCGTCTTGCTTTGCCATGTCGCACAGCCAGTTGCCGAAAACTTCGGTGTAAGTGGGGTGCGGCGATGGCTTGCCTTTGGGTAGGCGGTCTTGGGTCGGGTCGAATGCGGGGACGCCGTGGTAGGCCAGGGGGTCGTTTTCGGCAGGGGCGTAGCCTTTGCCTTTTTTGGTGACAATGTGCAGGAAGCGGGGGCCTTGGATGTGCTTGAGGCTTTCGAGGGTTTCGACGAGCATGTCGACATCGTGGCCGTCAATGGGGCCGATGTAGTTGAAGCCAAGTTCTTCAAACAGGGTGCCGGGGACGATCATGCCTTTCATGTGTTCTTCAGTACGTCTTGCCAGTTCCCAGACGCTGGGCATCTTGCTGAGGACTTTCTTGCTTTCTTGGCGGACGGAGGAGTACAGCCTGCTCGATAAAATCTTGGTCAGGTAGTTGTTCATGGCGCCGACGTTGGGCGAGATGGACATGTCGTTGTCGTTGAGGATGACCAACAAGTTGGCGTCTATCGCACCGGCGTGGTTCATGGCCTCGAAGGCCATGCCGCCGGTGATGCTGCCGTCGCCGATTATGGCGACCATGTGTTTGTTTTCGCCTTTGAGTTGGGAGGCGATTGCCATGCCTAAGGCCGCGCTGATGGAGGTGCTGGAGTGGCCGACGCCGAAGGCGTCGTATTCGCTTTCAAAACGGCTGGGGAAGGCGCACACGCCGTCCTTGGTTCGGATGGTGGTCATCCTGTCCTTGCGGCCTGTCAGTATCTTGTGGGGGTAGGCCTGATGCCCAACGTCCCAGACGAGTTGGTCTTCGGGGGTGTTGAAGACGTAGTGCAAAGCAACGGTCAGTTCAACCGTGCCCAGGCCCGCCGAGAAATGCCCCCCGGAGACGCTGACGGTTTGCGTCAGGTATTCACGCAATTCCTTCGCAAGGGCTTTTAGTTGGGGTTTTTTTAGCTTCCTTACATCCGAGGGATAATTTATGTCGCCTAATAAAGAAGATTGAATAGGTTTGTTCATATCAGTAAAGAGGCTCACGGTAGAACATCAGGATAAGGCCAATGATAAATAGGGCGGCGACCGAGACAAATCCGGCAATGTCTTTGCCTGGGCTATCGAGCTTCAGTTCTAGCCAACGTCCACATGCCAGGATCAATGCAAATACGCCCATAGTGGTATGCCCAACCTGGATAAGGAAGGCACTTTTGGGTTCAAAGCCGATATGCGAATGGGTCAGCAACATCAACCCGCCAAAAGCAGAAAGTATAGGAAATGCAAAAACCAAGCCTGGACGCGAATTTCGGCTGAACCGGACGCTCAATTCGATAGCACCTAGCGTAAATACCAACAGGGTTGCAATACGATGTTGCAACACCTCGCCATTATTGAACGTGCTTTCCCAAAATCCTATAGGCCCCAAAGGCCAAGTTTCGGCATCACTGCGAAAAAAAAGGAAGATGCCTAGCCCTACAAAACCGATAGGCCAATATTTAGTGACCGCCAAATATCCCTTCACCGCATGTACGGCCGGCAAATGCCTGATGTAAGAAAGCATAGCGAAGAAGCTCATTACTGTGAGGAAAATACCGGAAATATTGTGATTGTAGTTAGACCATTCCGTTGCCGCAACAGAAGGGACTTTCCCGACAATCGCAACCCTACCTGCTTCTCCTGCAATCAAATCTGTATGGGTCGGAGATTCAGTTAAAGGGATTTGGGGTTTAAATGTGCCTAGCACCTCTTGCCATCGGGCAGTCAAACTGGGTATATCAATAGCTGGCGGTTGCGATGCAAGGCTAGCGGCAGTGAATAATAAGGTAATCAGGACAAAGGTTTCAGCTTCGATATAATAAGGGACGCGTTTGGTTAAGGCATAGCCGTTTCCGGTGAAGCCATAACTGACCACTGCCGTACGGTTCAACCAGGCATATCCCAACGCAATTCCTAGCAGGATCACTTTCACGGTCAACAAGTTGCCGTAGCCCGTGCCAATCAACCCGTTCCAGGTGTCTATGTATTGCAAGGCAATGGGTAAACCAGATAGCAAGATGGCAAACACAGAAGCAATACCATACGGTGAAAATTTATGCAGTAACTGCGGCCATAAGGTGTCTGGAATCTTTCGCTGATAACGTAAAAACCAAAGATTGACGAGTTGAAATACACTGCCGATCCAAATTGCAGCCGCGACTTGGTGCAGCACGGTAAGTGACATCAAAAACAGTTGGTTCTCAAAACGCCCTGCCCCATGCACCAGCCACGCCCCCGAAATAATCATGGGCAAAGCGACTAAGTTAGCCACAAACCAATGCTTTTTTGAATCGTGGTTATTGCGAAGGTAGTGATAGCAATATCCGGCCAATACCAACGCTAGCAAAGTCCGGACTATGCCGCCTATAAATTGCGTCGTTTCGGCAAATTCAGGAAATGGCCATCTATTCAACAACGCAAACATCAACCAGATTTTAAGAATAATCTTGAATAACTGCGCGGCGGCAAGCCAGAAACCGCCCTTGTAGATCAAGTTAACAACTCTATCCAGTAACTCGTCGTTGTATCCGTTGTTCTGCTGCCAGGGCCGCAAAATAAACGTACCCCAGAACAGGCCGCCAACGACCAAACAAAAACAAATCAGGTCAAAACCACCGATTAAGGAATCAAGGAAATCAGCTATACCCGCCATAATAAAAACTACACCTATGGAGTTACAGAAAAATGGATAATGTCTTCGGTCAAATGGCCATCTGCGGCAAATATTTTGTAGACCAAAGCAAATTCACCTGCAGACAAGGCTGGAATATTGACTAATATACTGCCCTGCTTTTCACCTTTACTTATAGGTAATTTAGATTGCTTGTCACCTTTGCTCACCAAATAGACTTCGGACAAACCCAATTCAATTTTTGAGTTAAAGGTCAATTCGACCGTTTTGGCCTGGTTGATTTTAGGCTGTTCTATTTTTAGCGAATGATCAGTGACGACAGCATGCGCGCACAAATTGTCCATATAAAATGAACTTAAAAACAGCATACTTATGATAGGAAGAACATTTTTCATAATAACAACTACTTACTTTTTCCTTTCAGAGCATGACTGGCGAGGTTTTTACCTAAATCCCAGATAGAGCCAGGAATTTGGTGGGTCTCCGCAATCACTTTATCGAAAGAATTAACGATATGGTCACGGTCTTTTTGGTTCAGCATTAACGGCGGCAGCAGCTTGACCACGTTCATGCCGTGTCCCGCCACTTGGGTTAGTATGCGGTGTTCTTTAAATAAAGGAATGGTAACCATTTGGCAGAACAAACCTTTATTTGCGGCTTCCAGCATCGCCCAGGCCGCCTTCAATTTAAGGCTTTTGGGGGATTGGAACTCAATTGCAATCATCATGCCCTTCCCTCTGGCTTCTTTCAAGAATTCATATTTGCTGGACATTGCATTCAAGGAATTGATGATGTCAGTACCGATTACAGCACTATTTTCGATCAGTTTTTCTTCTTCCAATACATGTAACGTGGCAAGCCCCGCCGCCATTGCCAGATTGTTTTTGGCAAAGGTCGAACCATGTACCACAGCCCTATCCATGCGGTTATAAACCGTGTCCATGATCTTCTGCGTCATGGCGACTGCGCCAACGGGTACAAATCCGCCGGATAAGGCTTTCGCCATGCAGATCATGTCCGGTTTGATACCCCAATGGTCGATTGCCCAAAACTTGCCGGTACGCCCTAATCCAGTTTGTACTTCGTCGGCGACCAATAACGTACCGTATTTTTTACAGAGCCGTTCGACTTCAGGTAAGTAACTATCATCGGGTAAATTAACACCTTTGCCCTGTATGGGTTCAACAATAAAGGCTGCAACATCCTTACTGCTTAACGCACGTTCTAACGCCACAAGGTCATTAAATGGCACCGGACTACAGCCCGGAAGTAAAGGGCCAAAACCTTCACGGAAAATTTCTTCCCCGTTTAGCGACAAGGCTCCCATCGTCAGGCCATGATAGCCGTGTTCACAGAACACGATATTTTCCCGTTTGGTCGTAAAGCGGGCAAATTTGATCGCTGCTTCCACAGCTTCTGTTCCCGAATTACAAAAGAACATTTTGTCGATATTATCTGGTGTAGTTCTTAATAACTCTCGCGCCAGCAAGCCACTTAATACTGAAACATCCAATTGCACGAGATTGGGTAAATCCAGCGATAAGGTTTCTTTCAAAGCGTTGACAACAGTTGGATGGTTTCGTCCGAGGGCAAACACCCCAAAACCACTCAGTAAATCGAGGTACTCGCTGCCATCCTGGTCGTAGAGATATTGTCCAACCGCCCTCTTGTAATGGCGGTCATAACCAATGGTCTTCAACACCCTGACCATTTGATTATTCAGATGGTGTTCGTACAAATCGAATTTGTCTGGGTTATATTTTGTAAAAAGTTCGGCGATGCTGAAAGCCATTCGTTACCTCAAAATGTTAATGCGTAAAAATTGTGCTAAACCCGTTTCCCGCTAAAGGCTGGCAAAACAATTAATGAGCAAATCACTGTAAAAAACAAACCAATAGACAGCAATAATCCCATGCTCGCCATGCCTTGATGCGCGGTGAACGAAAGACTCGAAAAACTGCATAAAGTTGTTATCGAGCTAAAAATAATCCCCCGAGTGGTGCTGCTTTGCAATAGGCTTTCATTTTCATTCAAGTTGAAATGCAAACGGTGCATAATCAGGATACTGCTGTCTATCCCCAAGCCCAACAATAATGGCAAGGCAATGATGTTGGCGAAATTGAACGGGTTATTTAGCAACACGTTAGTCGCCCCAGTCAACAAGGCAGCAAGCACCAAAGGTAGAATAACCAATGCAGTCTGCTTGATACTTCTATACATCACTAACAACGCTAAAACAATGGCGACAAAAGCACTGCCAAAAGCCTGTATAAAGGCTTTGACAACGGCATCGCCACTGGCTTGGTTGGCAACCGGCAGGCCGGAAACCTTGTTATCGACCTTTTGTACCTCAGCGACAAATTCTCTCTGAAAGTCAGGGTTGTTTAGGTCTTTTTTAGGTGTAATCAGGATTTTGTACAGGCCATTTTTACTTAACCAATGCGAACGGATGTAATCGGGTATGTCGTTTATACCAAAATCGGTCGCTGTCAGGCTAGTTTTTAGACGTTGAAGTGTGTACGGCAACAATCCCAATACATTGTTTTCGATTTGGCTATAACTCGCTGCAGGATTGGCAGAGCTGTCTGCCTGTTTCAGGAACGCCTCTATGTGTTGTTGCAATTGTTGTAAGGTAGCTTGCGGTGCGTTGGGTGAGTTTTCGGCAATGGCTTTTTTTAGCTCCCCGTTGAATTTGACTAATGCCTGCCGTTGATTGCTGTTCTCCGGCAAGGTTTTACCAAAGTTTTCTAATTGGTTTCCCAGAATCAGGTTCAGGTCTTCGATAGTCATCAATTTTTCTTCTTGATCTTTTGCTACAAAATCAGCGAGTGTAATAGTCTCGTGTACCGTCGATAATTGCCCCATTTTGGCGGCAACAACCTTGGCTTCATCCAGGTTATCAGCCAACGTGATTAACGCAAACGGCGAATCATTTTTGGATTTCAGAAGCTCCTTGAAGGAAGACACCGATTCGCTGTTGGGATCACGCAAATTAACCGGATTGGAATCAAAGGACAGCTTAGTCAGCACCACGCAAGCACCTATCCCTAACAGGATAGATACGATGCGTACGGCAGTTGAATAATGAAACGGAAAAGTAACGATAAATTTAGGCGCGAATGCGGAATGTATCGGTTTGGGATTATTGACCGGTAACACGCAGAGCAAAGCCGGCAATACCGTTACCGAGATAATCAGACCGATGAATATACCTCCACCTGAAATAATACCCAATTCTGATACCCCCGCATAATCGGTGGGGATAAATGACACAAATCCCAATGCCGTAGTCAACGCACATAAAAACAAGGAGGAACCAACACCTTTCATGCTGTGGTGTATGGCCTGGTCATTCGTGTAACCGCGCACTTTGCGCTCACGATAGTAAAGACAGATATGTACGGCATAATCGACACCCAAGCCGATGTAAAGCGAAGCAAAAGCAATGGATATGACATTCAAATGACCGACGGTAATAGCAGCAAATCCGGCAGTTATTATTAAGCCCATAAGCAGCACGACGTATGTAATGCCCAATAGCTTCAGTGACCGCAAACCTATCCACTGCACGACAAATACCAAGACCAATGAGAGTATGCCAGCCAATTCGGCGCCTTTAGTGACGCTTTCCAATTCTTCGTGTTCGAGGGCGGTTTCGCCGGTGATGCGAATTTTAACGGACGAATTTTCAGCCATGATTGCCTTCACCGCTTCCCTAGCAGAAGATTGCGCGGCATCTGCTGGCAGCATTTCGCTGAAATTCAATTTCGGTTTGGCAATAACGAGGGTACGATTGGCATCGGTATTAAGCTTATCTTCTGCTAACAAGCTTTGCCAGGATAAGCGCTGTGGTTTGCCAGTAAGCTGATGGTTAATGTTGTCATCAATCGCCACCAGCAAAGGATTTAATTCCATCGGCAGATTTTCATCACGCTTATTTAAAGCCAGGCCGATAATTTCAAATAGGCCGTCCAAATGATAGTTTTGCGCCAAATGACCTATAAAGGGCTGGGCATCAGTCAATTTTTTGGCCAACGCATCCAAGTCGGATTGATCCAGATAAAGCAAGGCTTGTTGCCTAAAAAAATCGTTATCAGTTGGAATATATACCGAATCAAAGCGATCCGTTTTTGCGCCCAGTTGTTGTTGCAACTTGTTGGCCGCCAGTGTGGTTTCTTCGGGAGTTCTTGCTTCGACGATCAGTATTAAGGTTGCCGCATCTTGTGGAAAAGCCTTGTCAATCCGTCGCTGATTTTGCTGGAACGGCAAATCGGGAGACAACATTTCAGCGGTATTGGTATTAATGCCAAGATGGTTATAGACATAGTAAGAAACGCCTCCGCACAACAAAAAAGACAGCAATAACAACGTCCATGGAAAACGAATGATTTGCCGTTCGCACCAATGCAGAATTGTGTCAAGAAAATTAGCGCGTTGCTTGGCCATGCCTAGATATTGTTGGGTTGAATTTCAGATGCGCTTTGGTGTGACGCTGTTACATCACTAAGCTGTTTGGCGACTAACCTTAAGGTTTTTTTGGCGTCATGAAAATGCAAGCCTAGTTTAATCAAGCCCGGTAATTCCGCTGGATGCCACATCAGATAAGTCAATAATTTACCTACCATGACATCACCTTGCTCGTTGAGGGCGTGACTAACTGCTTTGGGCAAGTCCATATTGACAGGATCGGCAATCGCCCTAATGGACAGAAACGGCAGGCCATGTGCTTGAGCCACCTTCGCTATTGCGACACTCTCCATATCTAAAGCTATTGCGTCCGTACCCTCTGCGATCTTTGCCTTATCGTAGCTGGATGCAACGATGTTTTTGCTTTCTGCCAACTTTCCCGTATGAATACGCAGATGTGAATGTTTGCTGAGGCAGTTCCTTACATTTACCAGCCAAGCCTCGTTGTTAAGATCAATCGCGACATGATCGGCATCGACACAAGCATTAGCCAACACTAAGTCACCAGATCGAAACTCACCATCTAAGGCTGCTGCGCATCCCCAGCTAATCAGCTTTTCTGCGCCGGACTGAAGTAATAACTCAGAACCTAAACGTGCATTCTCGACACCTGCGCCTGAGCAGATTACTAGAATGTTATCGTCGAGTTGCCTAACATTCCCTTTGCCAATTTTTTTTGTTGTCAGGGTGCTAAGTTCTTCCGGTAAAGCAACAACAATCCCTGTAATCACTTCTTAAGTTCGTTGCGATACCGAGCAAGCGCCCAGAGCGGGAAGAATTTGTCGTATCCGTGGTATTTTAAATAAAACACCCTAGGAAACCCAGGAGCTGTAAAACAAGGATCATTCCAAACACCATCGGCTTGCTGGTTACGTAAGATGAAATCAACACCCACTTTAACTTCCGCACTATGACCTTCACCCGCAGCAATCAACCCCAAAACCGCCCAAGCTGTTTGGAAAGCGGTACTGAAATGGTATTTACCGCTGTAACTGACATCATGAAAACTAAGATTATCTTCACCCCAGCCGCCATCCTCACGTTGCGTACTTTTTAAATAGTTAACAGCATTAACGTACATCGAATCGGTTTTAGGTAAGCTAGTTTGTTCCAAACCTAATAACACAGACCAAGTACCATAGATATAGTTAGTACCCCAACGACCAAACCATGAACCATCTTGTTCTTGTTCCGACCGCAGATAATTGATCGTGCGTTCCAAAGCACCTTGATATAAGCCCGGATTTTTTCCAGCTTTTGCCATCAACATTGCGCAACGGGCACTGACGTCGGCTGTGGGTGGGTCTAAGCAAGGCACCGTGATCGGCAAACGGGATTTCATTCAAATAATAATAGGTATTATCGACATCGAATGCGCCGTAACCGCCGTTTCTGGATTGCATCCCTTCAATCCAGCGCGTTGCCCGATGGATAGATTCATCGAGATCAGGTAAATTTGAATCTGCCATCGCAAACGCGACAACGGCGGTATCGTCCACATCGGGATAATGCGGATTGGCATATTGAAACGCCCAGCCACCTCCTTCCAAATCTGGTTTAGATATACGCCAATCACCCGGCTCATCAGACAATTGTACGCTTTTGAGCCATTCGTAGGCTTTGGTCAAGCTTTCGGTATTGCCTTGCTTATCGACTTCTTGTAAGGCCAACGCGGTAAGCCCGGTATCCCATACGGGTGAAACACAAGGCTGGCAAAATGCCATTTCATCAGTGATGACCAACAACTTATCAATAGCCTTACGGGCGGTTACAACGTATTCATGATCTTTTGGAAATCCCAATAACAGTAAAGATTCATAAGCATTGACCATTGCAGGAAAAATACAGCCTAACCCATCTTCGCCATTTAAGCGTTCGATTATCCAGTCCCTGGCCTTATCTATGGCACGTTGATGGATTTTGGCCGGAATAAATGGTTCGGCGATTCGACCAAATTTGTCCAGCCCTAGAAAGATTTTGTTCAACAAAGTCCGTTTTGGGAAATAGTGTTGCTCCAAATCGGGATGCGTAACAAAAAGCTCCAAAATATCAATCTTATTTGGATTTTTTGCTGTAGCTTTTAGTGTGCACAAAATAAATAACGGTACCATAACCGTCCTGGACCAGTATGAAACTTTGTCCAAATGAAATGGAAACCACTTTGGAAACAACATGATTTCGGGCGGAATAAACGGCACGCCCCGCCAAGGCAATTGCTTGAACATGGCTAACGCAATGCGCGTGAAGACATTCGCTTTTGCTGCACCACCTTGTTGCAGTACCCATGCCTTTAAGCTGACCATGTGGGGCGCATCAACAGAATCCCCTGCCATTTTCAAGGCAAAATACACTTTAACACTGCAACTGATGTCGCCTGGACCGTGGGTAAACAGTGGATAACTGCCGTCCTTGGACTGCCTAGATCGAAGGTAAACCGCTAATTTCGCTTGCAACGGCTCATCGATCTCACCCAAATAGTGCATCATCATGATGTACTCTGATGGGATGGTACAATCTGCTTCCAGGTCGAACACCCAATATCCTTTTTTATCCTGAAGGCTCAAGAGCTTTTCCTGCGCCCGTTTTATGGCTAAATCGAGCCCATCATCCTTGAAAACAATGGGCGTAGCAGTGCTTTGGCTATTCTGCGTTTGTGCCGTTGAGTTTGCGTCGGTAAACATTATCAATCCTCAAATATCTAACGTTGCTTTGGAGCGTGGTGAGTAAGTCCAATCTGGATCGTGTAGACCCCGACTGGTTAGATTGAAAAGCAGGCTAAGCAAGCTATTACTTCTTCCTATCAATTTTGTGGCTATGATCGTCGATTTAACGCTGTTTCGGGTAATTTTGACATCGTCTGAACGGGTAAACCCTAAATTCTGCTTGATTTTTTTCAAGGTCAATACCGCCATACCTAACGCCCATAAGCAGAAGTTTCTTATGCCAGTTTCATGGTTCGGAATTAATTGGGTGTATCTAAGGGCATTATGGAGATGCCCTTGAGCAACGCTGATTAAATGCTCCAAACCCATTCTAAAATTAACATCGTTAGTCTCTGGCTTCAGGTTTTTTAGGTCAAATCCGGTTTCAGAAAAGATATCTTGTGGTAGCCAACACACACCGCGTTCGGCATCGTCCCAAATATCTTTCAATATGTTAGTCATTTGTAAACCCTGACCGAAAGAAATTCCAAGTTTGAGCATTTCATCCCGATGTTGGGCAATTTCAGGTGAATAATGGCAAAAAAGACTGGTCAACATCTCACCTACGCAACCTGCCACGTAGTAACAATAACGATCCATATCGGCAAGTGTCGGTAAGCCGCTATGCATATTATCGGCTTGAAAAATTGGCATACCTTCTGCCATAACTTCTACGCAGTTAGACAACGCCGTTATCTGCTCTTTGTCGAACTGGTGTGTTATGTTAATTACTCTGGGTATCACATGGATCAATACATGTTCAGCTGGAATCGTATTGGTTGACAGCAGAGGCGCAAGTTCCTTGGCAAACCCTACCGAGCCTTTACCTGTTTTGACTACTGCGATAAATCCGTGGCAAAAATGCTTTTTTTGCTCCGGCGTAAGCGATACTTCATCCTCAATCGTATCAACAATCCGGCATAGCAAATACGCGTTAGCGACTGGCCGACATAGGCTTTCGGGCAACTGCGGAATCGTCAGGGCAAAGGTTCTGGACACGCCCTCTAGCAATGCCATCTGAAATTCATTATCAGCCATGGCATCTAGCGACATCTTATTTTCCAGAGATAATTGAGTTCCGCGCATGGGGTTTTGGATGCTGTTGTGGGCTTAGTTACTTAATTTTAAGTGTACGCCATAATAGCCTGTTTGTTGGTAATTTGCAAAATAATGTTGTTTTGTTACCAATACAGCCATTAATGTGTGGTACAATTACCATAAAGATAGTATTAATCGGAATTTATTATTACTTTTGGCATATTTATTCGCCCTTAAATGAATACAAAACTGCTGAAGGATATATTAGCTTATAATTACGGGCTTATTTTGAAAAACCCTATTCAAACAGCGCATTCCATGTCATAAACTAAATTCAGACAGTTACATAAGCACTTTAGTTTGACTATTAATACAACTAACAATGAACTAAGTTTTTGCGCTCTAGTCGGATTGTTGGTTTTAAACGACAGAAGATATTTTTCCTGCAACGCTGGCATCTTAAAACACAGTCATTGCAAGATTTTTAGAATTTAAACATTTTGGAGATATGTGTATGGGAGTTCCTTTACGTCAACAGTTGACTGTAGCCAGTTACCTAATGAAGCAAAAATTGAAAGGGGTTAAAAAATACCCTCTGGTTCTCATGCTCGAACCCTTATTTCGATGCAACTTAGCCTGCGCCGGTTGCGGTAAAATTGATTATCCCGATGAAATCCTCGACAAACGCTTGTCTTTTGATGAGTGTATGCAAGCGGTCGATGAGTGTGGCGCACCTATGGTATCCATTCCGGGCGGCGAACCTTTAATCCATAAGGAAATGCCGCAAATTATCGCTGGTATAGTCGCACGTAAAAAATATGTCTATTTATGCACCAATGCGCTCTTACTTAAAAAGAGAATTGACGATTACACGCCATCGCCTTATTTAACTTTTTCAATCCACCTGGATGGCATGCAAGAAAGGCATGATACTTCTGTCTGTCAAGACGGGGTATTTGACAGGGCAGTCGAAGCCATTAAATTAGCGCTGACCAAAGGTTTTAGGGTCACAGTCAACTGCACTCTGTTTCAAGGCGAAAAAGACCATGAAGTTGCAGAATTCCTGGATTACTGCATGGAATTGGGCGTAGAAGGCGTAACCATAGCACCAGGCTTTAGTTACGAACATGCGCCACAGCAAGATGTATTCATTAAAGGCACTGATGTTAAAGAACTGTTCCGTGGCATCTTCAAAATTGGCAAGAATCGCAACTGGAAACTCAACCACTCTTCCTTATATCTTGACTTTTTAGCAGGCAACCAAAGCTACGACTGCACACCTTGGGGCAATCCAACCCGTAACGTGTTTGGCTGGCAGAAACCTTGCTATTTATTGTCTGACGAAGGCTATGCGGCAAGCTTTCAAGAACTTATTGACACCACCGCCTGGGGGAAATATGGCACCGTCAACAACCCTAAGTGTGCAAGTTGTATGGCGCATTGCGGTTATGAGGCCACTGCAGTTGAGGATATGTTGAAGCACCCGCTTAAGGGCTTGCTGACTGCGATTAGAGGTCCAAAAACTGAGGGCGACATGGTTCCAGAACCTGTGCCTCAATATACTCAAGCCAAAACGCGACCAACCCTATCTGGCATCCCTATTCATGTTGAATAACACATTTCTCCAAACGAAGTAAAACATTGACTATCACGAGGTCTAAGACGATGGGCAAAAAAATCTCGAATCTGATCCTGTTAGTTTGTCTGTGCATGGTAGGAGCAAGCCCCCTCTATGCACTGGAACAAAGCAAATCAACAGCAGGGAAAATCGTTGACAAGTTTCAGGAAGAATTAATCGATGTCATGAAAAATGGCAAAAAACTTGGATATTCAGGACGATATGACAAGTTGAAAGCCGCTGTCACCAATAGCCATGATTTATCAAAAATTGCGCGTATTGTGGTCGGTAAAGAATGGGAAAAATTGACTGAAACACAGCAAGGACAACTGGTTGATGTGTTCAGCCGCTTGAGCATAGCTTCTTATGCCCATAATTTTAAAGATTATTCTGGCGAATCTTTCACCTTCGATAATGAGGAAGAAACCACGCGGGGCGGAGTTGTCATACATACCCATTTGAATATTCCTGACGATAAACCAGTTAAGTTTGATTACATGCTTAAGGAAAAAGGCGATAGTTGGTGGATTATCAATATAATCGCCAATGGCGTTAGTGATTTGGCTTTAAAACGGTCCGAGTACACTACCATTTTACAGCGCGAAGGATTTGATGCTTTAATAGCAAAAATCAATGAGAAAATTGATAATTATTCCAAACAGTAAAAAGCTTGAACACTAAGGTTTTTTGTACATGAACAGCTCTCATAATAAGTTAAAGGTCAATCCAGCCAAACACATTCCATTTTGCTTAATATTCGGCATTATTATTGGTGTTAGCGGCTGTGCAACCACCACAAAGGATTCTTCCGTATCAATTCAAGCGGATCCTTACGAAAACTTTAACAGAAAAGTTTATGGTTTTAACGACAACGTCGATGATTATGTCGCAAAACCTATCGCAGATACCTACAAATTTATAACGCCAGACTTTATGGAAACTGGGGTGACGAATTTTTTCAATAACCTGAAAACTATCAATGTTGTGTTAAATGATGTCCTACAGGCAAAGTTTGAACAAAGTGGCCGGGATACTGGACGTTTTCTGATGAACTCCACCCTTGGCATGGCTGGATTGTTTGATGTGGCAAAAACCGTTGGACTTGAGCAGAATGACGAAGATTTCGAGCAAACGCTTGCCGTTTGGGGCGTACCTCAAGGTTCATACTTGGTGCTGCCCTTGTTGGGGCCCATTACTACCCGTGGTATTCCAGGCGCAGTCTTTGATACGGCTGCAAACCCTGCTTCTTACGTAGGCGCACCAATACAAGTTATCTCCTTAATTAATACCCGAGCCAATGCGGAAGGCGCATTAAAATTTATAGATGAGGCGGCACTTGATCCCTATGTTTTCACACGAGAATCATTTTTACAGTGGCGCAATCATTTAGCCACTGACGGCAAAACTGACGCATCATCTGATTTGAATGATATTGATGCTGATTTACTGGGAGATGATCAAAGTACCGATAAAAAGGCGGATACCAATACCAAAACTGTTAGTAGAATAAAAAAACCTCTATCCTCTGACAGCAATGTTGCCACACCACCATCAAATACAAATAAGTTGCAAATTCTCCCTCCAGATACATCTAATGTGGAAAGGAAATCAACTGGCGATACAATCAGAAACTTAGGAGTAGCAAAAAACAAAACTGCCGCACCTCCAAAAAAATAATTTTCTGTTTTACTTCTATGTGCTGCTTCTAAAAGTGTATCAAACTATGGATTTCGTAAGCACTTAGCTTATCCCTGCCCTTTAGAAAATCTAATTCCACAACAAAAGCACAAGCCTCAACCTTTGCACCTGTCTTTTCGACCAGCTCACAACTCGCTTTTGCCGTGCCACCTGTCGCGAGCAAATCGTCAATCAATAACACCCGATCACTTGCATCAAATGCATCTATGTGTACTTCCAGGGTTGCAGAGCCGTACTCCAGATCATAAGCCACACTTTGGACATCATAAGGTAGCTTTCCTGGTTTCCGCAATGGCACAAAAGGCAATCCAAGCTCCCAAGCAACTAATGAGCCAAAAATAAAACCCCGCGCCTCCATACCCGCAACAGCCGTAATTTCTCTTCCCAAAAAGGGTTGTAACAATTGATGTACTGACAACCTTAGTGCGGCTGGATCTTTTACCAGCGGAGTGATGTCTTTAAAGATAATCCCTGGTTTTGGGAAGTCGGGGATATCGCGGATCTTGCTTCTCAGTCTGTCCATCAGATGTATCTAATAATTTAAGAAATCACTCAAGAATCAAGCGTAAATTCTCGGATTTGTTTCAGAATACCGTCTTTATCCAGCCTACAAAGGCTAAGCAGCTCTTCCCTTGTGCCTTGCTCGACAAAGGTGTCAGGCAAGCCGATGTTGAGGGTGTGCTTAAGTATCTTGTTTTTATGCAGGAAGTTGTTGACGGCACTGCCGGCACCGCCGGAGAGGACGTTTTCTTCTATGGTGACGATGATGTCGTGGGTTTTGGCTACCCCTAAGATGAGCGCTTCGTCCAAGGGCTTGACAAAGCGCATGTTGACGACGGTGGCTTTGAGTTCTTTTCCGGCTTGTTCAGCCGGGGCGACCATGCTGCCCCAGGCAAGGATGGCTATTTTTTGGCCTTGTTGTTTGATTTCACCTTTGCCGATAGGCAGGGTGGTGAGTTCTTTTTGTACGGCCACGCCCGGGCCTTTGCCCCTGGGGTACCTGACCGATGCAGGGCCTGGGTGCAGGAAGCCGGTGCTGAGCATCTGGCGGCATTCGTTTTCGTCGGCGGGCGCCATGATGAGCATGTTGGGGATGCAGCCCAGGTAGCTGTGGTCGAAGCTGCCGGCATGGGTGGTGCCGTCGGGGCCGACGAGGCCTGCCCTGTCCAGTGCAAAGAGGACATCAAGGTTTTGGATGGCAACGTCGTGGATAAGCTGGTCATAGCCGCGTTGCAGGAAGGTAGAGTAAATGGCGACGACGGGTTTTGCGCCTTGGCAGGCTTGGCCGGCGGCTAAGGTGACGGCATGTTGTTCGGCTATTGCCACGTCGAAGTAGCGTTTGGGGTATTGTTCTGAGAATTTAACGAGGCCTGAGCCTTCGCGCATGGCGGGGGTGATGCCGAGCAGTCGTTCGTCTTGCTTTGCCATGTCGCACAGCCAGTTGCCGAAAACTTCGGTGTAAGTGGGGTGCGGCGATGGCTTGCCTTTGGGTAGGCGGTCTTGGGTCGGGTCGAATGCGGGGACGCCGTGGTAGGCCAGGGGGTCGTTTTCGGCAGGGGCGTAGCCTTTGCCTTTTTTGGTGACAATGTGCAGGAAGCGGGGGCCTTGGATGTGCTTGAGGCTTTCGAGGGTTTCGACGAGCATGTCGACATCGTGGCCGTCAATGGGGCCGATGTAGTTGAAGCCAAGTTCTTCAAACAGGGTGCCGGGGACGATCATGCCTTTCATGTGTTCTTCAGTACGTCTTGCCAGTTCCCAGACGCTGGGCATCTTGCTGAGGACTTTCTTGCTTTCTTGGCGGACGGAGGAGTACAGCCTGCTCGATAAAATCTTGGTCAGGTAGTTGTTCATGGCGCCGACGTTGGGCGAGATGGACATGTCGTTGTCGTTGAGGATGACCAACAAGTTGGCGTCTATCGCACCGGCGTGGTTCATGGCCTCGAAGGCCATGCCGCCGGTGATGCTGCCGTCGCCGATTATGGCGACCATGTGTTTGTTTTCGCCTTTGAGTTGGGAGGCGATTGCCATGCCTAAGGCCGCGCTGATGGAGGTGCTGGAGTGGCCGACGCCGAAGGCGTCGTATTCGCTTTCAAAACGGCTGGGGAAGGCGCACACGCCGTCCTTGGTTCGGATGGTGGTCATCCTGTCCTTGCGGCCTGTCAGTATCTTGTGGGGGTAGGCCTGATGCCCAACGTCCCAGACGAGTTGGTCTTCGGGGGTGTTGAAGACGTAGTGCAAAGCAACGGTCAGTTCAACCGTGCCCAGGCCCGCCGAGAAATGCCCCCCGGAGACGCTGACGGTTTGCGTCAGGTATTCACGCAATTCCTTCGCAAGGGCTTTTAGTTGCCCTCTCTTTAGCTTCTTAACATCTGAAGGATAAGTGATGGCATTTAATAAGGGAAAATTTCCAGAATCATTCATGATTGTGCTAACTCCTTGCAATGGAAGCGTCTTTAGCGGCGGGAGCTTTATTTCAGCAATCACTTCGGCGGCCAAAACAGCATCCGTTTCTCTACGTTTAGGTGATTGTCTCATAAGATTTTCTCAAAAAAGTTAATATCTCAATAACAACGTCGACATGAATAAATACAGAAATCAATGATCGCGTTGAATAATATAAAGCGACAGGTCACGCAACAAATCTGCTTCTTCACCAAACACGCTTAAACTGTCGATAGCTTTCTCATGTAATTCTTGCGCTTTTTGCTTGGCGCCTGCCATTCCAAGTAAGGCTGGATAAGTCGGTTTGGCGTTTTCTTTATCTTTCCCTTGGGTTTTACCTAAAGTCGCCGTGTCGCTTTCTTCGTCAAGAATGTCGTCTTTGACCTGGAAAGATAGCCCAATACATTTGGCATAATGATCCAATTTTATTGCCACAGCAGGATCAATATCTGCCTTTGCCAAGGTTGCCATCGTCACGCTTGCCCGAATCAGGGCTCCTGTTTTATGGATGTGCATATTTTCCAGTTCCGGCAAATTCAACTGTGTACCAACAGACTCTAGATCAATAGCTTGGCCACCTACCATTCCTTGAGAGCCGCTTGCTTTGGCTAAGGTAGTAATCATTTTCAAACGGTTTTCCGCAGAAGCGGAAATGCTGGTATCGTGAGCCAGTACTTCAAAAGCCAACGCTTGTAAGGCATCGCCTGTCAAAATTGCAGTCGCTTCATCAAACGCAACATGACAGGTCGGCCTACCTCGCCTGAGATCATCGTCATCCATCGCTGGAAGATCGTCGTGGATCAATGAATAAACATGGATAAACTCAACCGCACAAGCAATGCCATCAATGGCATCAGGACTCATGCCCAGTGTCTTACTTGTGCAATACGCCAGCATAGGGCGCATTCTTTTACCACCATCCAATACACAATAACGCATCGCACCATGCAATTTTTGTGGCAGTATGTTTTCGCTTGGAAGCCTTATTTCCAAGGCTTTCTCTACCCGATGCTGGCAGAACGAAAGATATTCTTTTAGCGCATTACTCATCAGCAAAAGACTCCAGTGTTTGGCTGCCGTTTTTGTCGATTAAAATCTGGATCTTTTGCTCAGCCTCTTGGAGCGCTTTTTGGCACGAACGGGTAAGATTTACCCCGCGCTCAAAAGACTGCAATGACTCTTCCAAAGAAATATCGCCACGTTCCAAGCGGCTAACGAGTTGCTCTAATTCTGTAAGCGTTTCCTCAAACGAAGGCGTGGTTTTCTTTTTCGGCATGTTGTTGTTACGCAATAAAGCGACAGTTTGTTAATTTTCTACAACATTATATATGAGGATGCTTTTAAGTACCTAAGAAAAAGCATCTTTATTATTACCACAGATTGTTAGCTGCTCTCCCCGCCGATTCGGTAGATATTCCAAGAAGTCAGAAATAGCGTTCGATGTTGTTTGTAACCGACTTAATTAACAATACTTTTTCGGCATGCTTGAGTTGTTTAATTACAAATTCCCGTTTGCTTGCTGAACTTCGACTGTATCCATCTTCGACATACACCACTTTTACTGGACTCCTACCACGGAAATATTTAGCCCCCCGTGACACAAAATGCTGTCTGAATCGTCTTGGAAGATTATTGGTTATGCCTGTATATAGCGAGTTATCGCTGCATAAAATAATGTATACCATCCAATCAGCCGGAACTGAGCCAATAATTTGATTCATAGGGTTCGGTTGGGCAATTTTGAAAACTTCCTAGAACCGCATTCCGCAATACTTCTTGTCTATGCCGACGTATTTCAAAACCGCGTCCCCACTCAGATAGTTTTACAAGTAATGGTCAACTGAATTAGGGTACATCCTGTCATATTTACGATTAGAATCCCGCTCAAATTCCCGCAGGAATTGATGGTTTAGCGCTGTATGCGTACAACTGCCGTCATAAAAACCAGGAAATCAGAAACTTAATATTGCCAATTCTTTATCCCTGAACTTTTGGCAATTCAACTGTTCATCTTGAAGATGAGCTTTTTAAACGTCTTGGATCAATCGAGGTTGCTAGAAACGAAAGCCTTTAAGATTGCTAAGATAAGCTTTAACTTGCAACAGCAATTTCCGGTCTTTCGCTGAAGCTACCGAACTCAACCTAGTTGATGAATATGCCGAAACTTTCGCTGACATTGCATGTAGGCGACTAACGCCAGGGAATAATCAAGAGTGACAATTCTCCACACAAGACAGCTAACCATACATTTTTTGATTGATAGAAACATTTCTTTGTTGGTGGTAATGCCAAATAAACGCCGGAATTTTTCACGCGATGTAACATCGGTTTAACCCAGAAAAAACAAAAGGACTTGGTAAATCACCTAAGTCCTTTTGTTTAAAATATGGTGGGGCGTTAGGGATTCGAACCCTAGACCTATGGATTAAGAGTCCACTGCTCTACCAACTGAGCTAACACCCCAAAGCGGGTATTATAAACGATATAAAAAGATTTTTTATCTAAAACCAAACTAAGGATAAATCACCAAGCTTTATTGTTGATTCAGCATGAGAAATATTAAGTCCTACCCATATTTGGCCGCAAATTTAGATAGCAGTTTAGTTTCAAATGAACTAGCCTTCAAAAGGATGGAGACAATAACCTCTAAGCCGATGCCCCTCTGAAGGCTTTGAATTTGCCTCTACCGCAACGATAGGTGGTGCAAGTCATTTAAGCATTTGCCAGGGCATTTTTTCTATGAAAAAAACTACGCAAGGTGTGCACATCTTTTTCGTGTCCAACAGGAACAAATACAATCATGCAGAGAAAGCCGGGATGACGGTGTAATAATTAGTAGCCCCCTCCAGCAAGAGAGGAAGTTTTCTTTGTTAACTTAACGATATTGGCAACATACCCTGCCCTGCTTTCGTTAAATGCTCAAAAATTCAAGTCAATTGATTTTACTAACGTCTCAGCATATCCAGTATAACTCCTTGGCGTTAACTCCAGCAAAGCGGCTTTCGCTGTATCTGGAATTTCCAGTTTCCCTATGAATACCCTAAGTTGTTCAGGTGTTATGCGTTGGCCTCGGGTGAGTTCCTTAAGCTTTTCGTAAGGATTTTCGATACCGTAGCGGCGCATGACGGTTTGTATGGGTTCTGCCAGGACTTCCCAGTTGGCATTGAGGTCGGCTTCTATGGCTTCTGGGTTAATCTGCAATTTTGAAATGCCTTTTAAGCTGGCTTGGATGGCAATGCTGGTATGGGCAATGCCTACGCCGATATTGCGGAGTACAGTGGAATCCGTTAGGTCTCGCTGCCAGCGGGAAATGGGCAGTTTCTCTGCTAAAAATGTAAACATGGCGTTGGCGAGACCTAAATTGCCTTCGGAGTTTTCAAAATCAATTGGGTTGACTTTATGCGGCATGGTGGATGAACCGACTTCCCCCGCTTTCGTTTTCTGCTTGAAATAACCCAGGGAGATATAACCCCACACGTCGCGGTCAAAATCAAGTAGCACCGTGTTGAATCGTAGTAAGGCATGAAAATATTCCGCCATGTAGTCATGCGGCTCGATCTGAATGGTATAGGGGTTAAACTGTAAGCCAAGTGATTCGACGAATTGTTTGGCAAATTCAGGCCAATCGACTTCAGGATACGCTACAACGTGGGCATTATAATTGCCGACAGCGCCATTGATTTTACCCAACAATTGCACGGCTTCCAGTTGCGTTTTTTGCCGTTGCAAACGCACGGCAACATTGGCAAATTCTTTGCCTACAGTCGTTGGAGTTGCCGACTGCCCGTGGGTACGGGATAACATCGGCTGGTTTGCAAACCCCAAGGCGCATTGCTGGATGGCTTCGATGCAGGCTTGCATTTGAGCGAGCATCACTTCTCGCCCTTCCCTTAACATGAGCGCGTAAGATAAGTTGTTGATGTCTTCGGATGTGCAAGCAAAATGGATAAATTCGCTGACTTGTTCTAGCTCATCGTTCCCAGCAATCTTTTCTTTCAGGAAATATTCGACCGCCTTGACATCGTGGTTGGTGGTTTTTTCGATGTCTTTAATACGCTGGGCATCAGGTTCAGCAAAATGGCTGATGATGTGTTCCAAAATCTGGTTGCTGTTGTCGCTAAATGGACTGACTTCCACAATTTTGGGATGCTTCGCCAAAGCTTGCAGCCAACGGATTTCAACCAATACACGGTAACGAATCAGGCCAAATTCGCTGAATATAGGGCGCAAATCTTCAACCTTGTTGGCGTAGCGTCCGTCAATTGGAGAAATGGCGGTTAACGTAAAGTAGCTCATGGCTTTATCCGGTTGTAGTAAGTGGTAATTAGGTGTTAGTCCTGGATTCAATAATGCCGCCACCCAAGCAAATTTCGCCTTGATAAAACACCACGGATTGTCCGGGCGTTATCGCACGTTGTGGTTCGTCGAAGCTTACCCTAAAGCGGTCTTCGCCCAATGGCTCAACCCGGCAAGCCTGGTCTTGTTGTCGGTAACGGGTTTTTGCAGCGCATATGATAGTTTGTGTTAGCGGTTTGTTATTGCACCAGTCCAATCGGCTGGCTTCAAGGGTATTATGCAGCATCAAGGGATGGTTGTGGCCTTGCCCAACAATAAGGATATTGTCTTCCAGATCTTTATCCAGCACGTACCACGGCTCATCCGGTGCATCTTTAACGCCGCCGATACCCAACCCCTGACGTTGACCTAATGTGTAGTACATCAAGCCTTGATGAGTGCCAATCCGCCGACCTTCTGGTGACCGCATATCTCCAGGCTGGGCAGGTAAGTAGCGTTGCAGAAATTCCTTAAATTTGCGTTCACCGATAAAACATATCCCCGTACTGTCTTTTTTCCGGCAATTATCAAACCCTGCTTGTTGAGCTAATTTACGGATTTCTTTTTTATGCAAATGGCCAATTGGAAACAAGGTATGCGCCAGTTCGTGTTGTTTCAGGGTGTACAAGAAATAACTTTGCTCCTTATCTGGATCAAGCCCCTTCAACAAGTAATATTCGCCGTCTTTTTCGCTAACACGAGCATAGTGTCCTGTCGCAATGTAATCAGCACCCAAATCCTGAATAGCGTAATCCAGAAACGCCTTAAACTTGACGTATTTATTGCACAGGATGTCGGGATTTGGCGTACGTCCTGCCTTGAATTCAGACAGGAAAACCTCAAACACATCATCCCAATATTCACTGGCAAAATTGACGGTTTTTAATTCGATACCGAGCTTATCACAAACTTGCTGGGCATCGGCGAGGTCTTGCATGGCGGTACAGTATTCCGTGCCATCGTCCTCTTCCCAGTTCTTCATGAACAATCCAGTCACTTGATGGCCCTGTTCAAGCAATAACAGCGCGGTGACTGAAGAATCGACTCCGCCCGACATACCTAAGACAATGTTTTTAACCATGTTCGATATCAATGAAGGACTTGAGCAATTCCAACGGATAACGCTGTCCGCTCAGGTATTCGTCCACAGAAATCGACACCAAGGGGCTACGCAAGCGATGTTTTTGCAGTCGGATTTCCTCAGGCGTTAACCAGTGGGTTGCGACGACACCTTCGTCTAATGTCTGATTAGGATCATGACTGTGGCAATGACCAACAAAGCAACATCTCAGGAAACTGGGTGCGCGGGGCTTTTTTCGCCAAAGCTGAATAGAAACCAAGTATTCTGGTTCAAACTGCCAAGCCGTTTCCTCAAAAACCTCACGTTTTACTGCTGCTATCAGGCTTTCATTTTCCTCAAGATGCCCTGCAGGTTGGTTGAACTGTAGGCCATTGGACGTATGTTCCTCAACCAGCAAAAACCGGCCTTCCCGCTCAATTATCGCAGCAACCGTAACGTGTGGTTTCCACACCATCATTTTATCCAAAAAATATAAACGTACATTTTACAAGATTTACCTAGCGGGATATGCAAAGATTTGAACTTAACGTAACAAATATGTCCAATCAAACGATTTATTTCAATTGTGTTATTACCTATTCATGGTACTTTGAATTTTATTGTTATAATTAGGTCGATTGTGCCGATGCCCGCACTATGTTAGTAATTATGAATTTAATGATGAGTTTCTATGGCTGAATTTGAGCCTTATAAAGATAACGACGACGGTTTAGCCATACAAACGGCCAAACCAAAACTGAAAAAACCGCCTTTGTATAAGGTCATTTTGTTGAACGATGATTTTACGCCAATGGCTTTTGTGATTGACATATTAATGCACTTTTTTAGTATGTCTGAAGATATGGCAACGCGGGTGATGTTACAAATACATACCCAGGGTATCGGCGTATGCGGCACTTACACTAAAGACGTTGCCGAAACCAAAGTGTGCATCGTTAATGAATATTCGCGCGAAAATCAGCATCCTTTGCTATGCTCAATGGAAGAAATGTAGTTTGGAGAATGTATGTTAGGTAAAGAACTTGAAGTGACATTAAACAATGCGTTTAAAAATGCCCATGATAAACGCCATGAATTTATCACCGTAGAGCATTTGTTGCTGGCTTTACTTGATAACGCTTCGGCAGGTGCCGTCATGGTAGCTTGTGGCTGTGACATCAGTTCGCTTCGCGGTCAACTGACACAGTTTATAGATGAAACAATTTCCCTGATTCCCGAGGGTGTACAACGTGACACTCAACCCACGCTGGGCTTCCAACGAGTACTGCAACGTGCGGTATTTCATGTCCAGGCTTCTGATAAGAAAGAAGTCTCCGGCTCCAATTTATTCGTCGCATTGTTTAGCGAGCAGGATTCCCATGCGGTTTATTTATTGAATAAACAAGATGTTTCAAGGCTAGATGTAGTTAACTACTTGGCTCATGGAATCTCCAAGCTTGACCAGGACAATTCTTCTCTAGATGATTCGGCAGCAGACACCAGTGCACACGATGCAGAGTCAGCCGGTAGCCCTTTAGAAAAATATACCGTCAACCTTAACGAAGAAGCTCTTAAAGGCAGGATTGACCCCTTAATTGGCAGGGATTCAGAGGTTGAAAGGACAATCCAAGTGTTGTGCCGTCGCCGGAAAAACAACCCCTTGTTAGTTGGAGAGGCTGGAGTAGGAAAAACTGCGATTGCCGAAGGTTTGGCAAAGCGGATAGTAGAAGAAAATGTCCCTGAAATACTTATGGACAATGTCATCTATTCTTTGGATTTGGGTGCCCTGGTAGCTGGCACTAAATATCGTGGCGATTTTGAAAAACGCTTGAAAGCGTTAATAAGTCACCTCAAAATCAAGCCAGAGGCTATCCTTTTTATTGATGAAATCCACACCATTATCGGCGCAGGCTCAGCATCCGGTGGCACGATGGATGCGTCCAATTTAATCAAACCGATGCTGGCTAATGGACAATTACGCTGTATAGGATCCACTACATACCAGGAATACCGTGGCGTATTCGAGAAGGATCATGCTTTAGCCAGAAGATTTCAAAAAATCGACATACTCGAACCCTCTGTAGAAGATACGGTATTGATCTTAAAAGGACTTAAATCTCGGTTTGAAGAGCATCATGACGTCAAATACTCGGCAGAAGCATTGCGTTTGGCGGCGGAGTTGTCTGACCGTTACATCACTGACCGTCACTTACCTGACAAAGCCATAGATGTGATTGATGAAGCGGGGGCTAAGCAACGCATGGCTTCCGCAGCCAATCGTAAGGCCTTAATTGAAGCTGCCGAAATTGAGGAAATCGTCTCAAAAATCGCAAGGGTTCCGGCCAAATCGGTTTCAACGAATGACATCGATAAACTTGGCAATTTGGAGAAGAATCTCAAGATGCTGGTTTTTGGTCAGGACGAGGCAATTGCAGCATTGGCGACAGCAATAAAATTATCCCGCGCTGGATTACGAGAATCCCAAAAAACCATCGGCTCATTCCTTTTTTCTGGACCTACAGGTGTTGGCAAGACAGAAGTGACCCGTCAGTTAGCTAAGGTTTTGGGAATTGAACTGATCCGCTTTGATATGTCTGAATACATGGAACGGCACACGGTATCCAGACTGATCGGCGCACCGCCGGGTTATGTTGGTTTCGATCAAGGCGGATTGCTAACCGAGCAAATAAGTAAACACCCACATGCTGTGTTGCTACTCGATGAAATCGAAAAAGCCCATCCAGATGTTTTCAACCTGTTATTGCAAGTGATGGATCATGGCTCACTTACCGACACAAATGGTCGGAAAGCAGATTTCCGTAACATTATTATGGTTATGACCACCAACGCGGGGGCAGAGGAAAGCAGTAGGGCATCTATCGGTTTTACGCATCAAGATCATGCTACAGACAGCATGAAAGTTATCGAGAAAGGCTTTTCACCTGAGTTCCGTAACCGTCTGGATGCGATTATCCAATTCAAACCGCTCGATATATCTATAGTCGGACACGTTGTTGACAAGTTTATCTTCGAGCTGGAAGCCTTGCTTGCAGACAAACAAGTGACCTTGTCGCTGGACGCGGAAGCTCGTTTGTGGCTGGCCGAAAATGGCTGCGACCCCAAGATGGGTGCAAGACCAATGGCGAGACTGATCCAGGAAAAAATCAAGAAGCCACTGGCAAATGACTTATTGTTTGGCGAATTGGCACACGGGGGCAACGTCCGAATTTATCTGGAGGACAACGAGCTGCGCTTTGCGATTGAAAGTAAGGAATTGACGGTTACTGAAAATAACTGAGAGGGGCATGTTTGTTGCGATAAGGGCTTGAAATCTTAGCGCATACGGAACGAAATACGCCCTTTGGTTAAATCATAAGGGGTCATTTCCACCTTAACGCTATCTCCAGTAAGGATGCGGATATAATGTTTACGCATTTTGCCAGAGATGTGGGCTGTCACAATGTGTCCATTTTCCAACTGAACCCGAAACATCGTATTAGGCAAGGTGTCAATCACCTTGCCTTCCATTTCGATTTGATCTTCTTTTGCCATACATATTACCTAATTAATTAAAAATCCCATTATAACATACCCTAATATCGACCAATAGCAAACCTGCAACCATCATTCGGTTCTGGCTCACTGTGCTCTATATCCCTTCCAATAGCTCGTCGTACACTTTAATTGTAGCCCCGGGGATTCTTAAGTTGCCACCGCCAAGTATCATCAATCATATCATCGAGATTTTTTTCGGCTTTCCAGTTTAGTTCATCAAACGCTAGTTGAGGATTGGCGAAACACTCGGCAAGATCGCCCGCCCTTCTGGGCGAAAACTTATAATTTACTTTTTTACCAGTAACTTTTTCGAAAGTTTCTATAATTTCAAGGACACTAAACCCCCTGCCTGTACCCAAATTGTAGGCGTGGCATCCGCCAGATTTGAATTTCTCACTCTCATCCATTGCCACGATGGCTTTGATGTGCCCTTTGACCAAGTCAACAACATGAATATAGTCTCGGATTCCTGTCCCATCCCGGGTCGGATAATCATTACCAAACACCGATAATTGCGCCAGCTTGCCGATTGCGACTTGGGAAACATAAGGCATCAGGTTATTGGGAATGCCGTTAGGATCTTCACCTATCATGCCGCTCTCATGAGCGCCGATGGGGTTAAAATAGCGTAGCAAGGCAATTTTCCAGGGAGCCTTAGTTTGAGTGATTTTATCGGCAGATGAAAGATCCCGTAAAATATCTTCAATCATTGCTTTTGAGCGACCATAGGGATTGATGGCACCCAGCGGAAAGTCTTCAGAATATTGGGCGTGGACGGATTCGCCATAAACAGTCGCGGAAGAACTAAAAACCAATTGCTTTACGTTGGCCTCGCGCATCACTTCAATAAGCACCAAGGTTCCGTAAATATTATTATGATAATAATTCAGCGGTTGCTCACAGGACTCGCCCACTGCCTTTAAACCCGCAAAGTGTATGACCGTAGATATGGTCTCATTAGCAAAAATATCCGTTAGAGCCTGTTTATCACGAATATCGACTTCATAAAATGTCAGCGACTTACCGGTAATTTCTTGCACCCGTTTTAATGACTCGGTTTTACTGTTCACCAAATTATCAACGACTACAACTTTGTAACCCAATTGCAATAATTCCATGCAAGCGTGGCTACCAATATAGCCTGCACCGCCCGTCACCAATACGGTATCCACTATAACAACCCCCAATTATTCAATGATCTTCAATTTAACAAGATGTACCCTACGGGTGTCTGCCCGAATGATTTCAAAACGCATGTTATCGACCACTAAGGTCTCGCCTTTCTTGGGCATATGTTCCAATTGGCTGACAATAAAACCACCTACCGTATCGTATTCATCGGTTGCTAACTGGGTAGTAAAATAGTCATCAAACTCATCCATCGGCGTTAATGCCTTGATCATGTACTCATTGTCGTTGCGCCGGAAAATATAACCTTCATCTTCCTGATCGTCATGTTCGTCTTCGATCTCGCCGACAATCTGTTCAAGCACATCTTCGATAGAAACCAAACCACCTGTCTGCCCATATTCATCGACCACAATTGCCATGTGATTGCCGTTAGTACGCAATTCTTTTAACAAAACATTTAGCCGCTTGCTTTCGGGTACGACATAAGCAGGCCGCATAATATCCTTTACCAAAAAACTATTATTCTTTGAAAGGTGGGCCAATAAATCTTTAGCTAACAATATGCCAACTACTTTGCTGCGGTCGCCATCTATAACGGGATAACGGGAGTGATTGGATTCTGTGACCAGAGGAATGATAGTATCCAATTCAGCATCATTGGGGACGACTATCATTTGTACCCGTGGGATCATAATATCCCTGACCCGCATCTGGTTAACCTGCAAAACCCCTTCAATCATGGTCAAAGCATCAGTATCAAGCAACCTATTCGTCCGCGCTTCCCTTAATATTTCAAGCAAATCTTCTAAATCCTGTGGCTCACCGGAAAACAGTTGACTGATCCTGTCTACCCAACGTCTCCGTTGAGAGCTGCTACTGGGAGGTTTGTCTTCGTTCATGAGATGTGTGCCTGTTGGTAAGGGTTACTAATATTTAGTGTTTGTAAGATATTGATTTCCCTATCCTCCATTTCTTCGGCTTCTTCATCATCAATGTGATCATAACCGAGCAAATGAAGTACACCGTGGATCACAATATGCGCCCAATGATTGACTAACGGCTTTTGTTGTTCCAGCGCCTCTTTTTCGACAACAGGAGCACAAACCACCAAGTCGCCCAATAAATTGAGATTAATTCCTTCTGGTATTTCCACAGGAAAACTCAAGATATTGGTCGGCCCTTTTTTATGGCGGTACTGTTGATTCAATTGAGCGCTCTCCGACTCGTCAACAATACGCACAACTATTTCAGTATCTCTACCATAATCTTGTAATGCAGCATCAACCCATCGTTGGATTTGTTCCGATTCCGGTTGATTTGGCGAATTAAATACCGCCTGTACTTCTATCAAATTCATTGCTCGATCTTAGCCTTTTTTTCGTAGACTTCATAGGCATTAACAATACGTTGCACTAACGGATGCCTGACAACATCGCGGGAGGTGAAAAAGGTAAAGCTAATGCCTTCAACATCTTTCAACACCTCAAGAACATGACGTAAGCCAGACATTTTTTCGGAGGGCAAATCGATTTGGGTAACGTCCCCCGTCACCACCGCTGTGGAACCGAACCCTACGCGGGTAAGGAACATTTTGATTTGTTCTACAGTGGTATTTTGCGCTTCATCCAGAATGATAAACGCATCATTCAAGGTTCTACCGCGCATAAACGCCAGTGGTGCTACCTCTATAATGCCACGGTCAATCATTTTCTCAACCCGCTCTAGCCCCACCATATCGTATAAGGCATCGTACAAAGGCCGTAGGTAAGGGTCAACTTTTTGCGCCATATCGCCCGGCAAAAATCCCAGCTTTTCACCCGCCTCAACTGCAGGGCGCACTAGGATGATTTTCCTTACTTTTTCAGACTGAAGCGCATCAACAGCGCAGGCAACGGCCAAAAATGTTTTCCCCGTTCCCGCAGGGCCAACGCCGAAATTGATATCATGTGAGACTATTTTTTTAAGATAATCCTGTTGATTTGCTCCCCTGCCCCTAATCAAACCATACTTGGTTTTTATAGAAACAGGCTGTTGTTGATCTGCTGGTTTTTGTCCGTCTATCAAATCATCAATCGTAGCGTCCTGCATAGCTAAATGAATCAGCTCGGCTGTCAATTCTTCTTTCTCAGTATTTTCAAATAATTTCTGCATGACGGCACAGGCTGCTTTGACGGAGTTTTCCAATCCCGTAACTTTAAACTGGTTGCCGCGATTGGCAATTTCGACTTGAAGGCGGTGTTCGATCTGTCTTAAGTGGTTATCTAAATGTCCACAAAAATTGGACAGCCTGGCATTGTCTGCCGGTAACAGGGAAATTTCTTCGGATATCATGAATTACGCATAAGCAGTTTGCTTGTTGGCAGAGGCTTCAACCATGCGGCCTCGTAAAGAATTGGGTAAGGCTTCAGCAATCAGCACATCGACAAATTGTCCGGCTAATCTTGGATGCCCGATGAAGTTTACAACGCGGTTGTTTTCAGTCCTGCCCTGTATCTGCAGAGGGTTCTTCTTAGACTGCCCTTCGACTAAAACAGTTTGCACAGTACCGATCATATTTTGTGAAATCACCATCGCCATTTCGTTAATACGATTTTGGAAGCGTTCCAAACGTTGTTTTTTTACTTCAAAAGGCACCTCATCCGGTAAATCGGCAGCGGGTGTGCCAGGTCGCGTGCTATAAATAAAGCTAAATGACAAATCAAAACCGATTTCATTGATAAATGCCATCGTTTCTTCAAACTCCTGGTCGGTTTCACCTGGAAAACCGATAATGAAATCTGAAGATAGGCTGATATTGGGTCTAATTAGCCTTAGCTTCCGAATCTTTTCAATATAGTCAGCACGGGTATGTCCGCGCTTCATCATCTTAAGGACATGATCGCTGCCGCTTTGCACAGGTAAATGCAAGTGATCGACCAACTGCGGAATTTCGGCAAATGCCTCAATCAAGTTGTCGGTAAATTCGACGGGGTGTGAGGTGGTAAAACGAATCCGGTCTATGCCTTTAACTGCGGCCACATAATGCAGGAGCAAAGCGAAATCAGCAAGTTCTCCGTCGTCCATTTCACCGCGATAAGCATTTACATTCTGGCCTAACAAGTTGATTTCCCTAACGCCTTGTTTTGCCAGCGCCGTAATTTCGGCAATCACATCATTCAGGGGACGACTGATTTCTTCGCCACGGGTATAAGGCACCACGCAAAACGTACAATATTTGCTGCACCCTTCCATTACCGATACAAAGGCTTTCGGCCCTTCTGCCCTGGGTTCCGGCAGATTATCGAATTTTTCAATTTCAGGGAAAGAAATATCGACTACAGGCTTGCTCTGACTGCGAACTTCGTCCAACAATTGTGGCAACCGGTGTAGGGTTTGAGGACCAAAAACAATATCCACGTAAGGCGCACGCTTTTGGATAGCAGAGCCTTCCTGGCTGGCAACACAACCACCGACACCAATGATTACATCAGGACGTAACGCTTTAATCTTACGCCACTTACCCAATGCCGAAAACACTTTTTCCTGCGCCTTCTCCCTGATGGAACAGGTATTGAGTAGCAATACATCGGCCTGTTTGGGATCATCAATCAATTCAAAACCATGTGAGACATGCAAGACATCACGCATTTTGTCAGAATCGTACTCATTCATCTGACAGCCGTTAGTCTGAATATATAATTTTTGCGTCATATTGTGTTCGGGTTAATCCTCTTGTTTTGCCTGGTATTGTTCATATTAAAGTATTTCAGCGCTCATTATAACCTGAATAGGCCATAAGCAGAAAACAGACGATCCCTATATGGCGCAGGGTACTTTTCCCTGATGCAGGTTTCTCGAACAGAACAATCATCAATAACAATATCAACGATAAATCAATAAGATAATATCAATATTCCATCTAGTCAGACAGCGCTAACTCGCACCAACACCCCAACCTTAGGATGGTCAAAATATTGAATGTCATTAAGCTTTATGGGACGTTTATCGTTCAAATGATAGAGGTATGGCTTGCCTAAATTGTCTGTTTGAGCTGACTTCTGCTCCAAATCGACAATTAATTCAAGTTGTTGTGTATTCCGTATGTGCATAAAACCATCCAGTTTGCCGTCGGTGCTTTGTATATGCACGGGTAAAATTACACTCCCAGGCCCGGTCGATTGCGTCCAAGCGAAATTTGAAATCAACCGATAGTCCCCATCCTTTAATAATTTTGCTATGCCATCTTTAAGTGCCTTATTATCAGTTTGTTGGTAAGCGGACAACTCTGTCAGGGCCGAAGGCCATTGGATTTTGCTCTCCGTTTTATCAAATACTTCGCTCGTAGGTAAGCTCTGCGTAAACACCAGCATTTCAATTTGATACCTGCTTTCGGCCTTAGCCAAGGGACTTAAAAGAAGGATTATTAGGCTAACGCTAAATAGCATTATTTTTATCATTTTGCACGCTCTGGGTCGTTATCTGTTTGTGGCATTAATTTTCGCAGTAATTCGCTTATAAACTGAAGCTTTTGTTCTATGTCGGCAAACGGTTTGATAAATCTTAGCTTATCCACACCGTCAAACTTATAACATTGGGCTTCGGTTTGGATTAGCTTAATCAATACTTCGGTGTTTATGCTGGGCGTGGCATTAAACACGATGCGGCCGCCATTGTCATTGGCATCTATCTTTTTAGCTCCCAATTTTGCGGCCTGTTGTTTTAATTCCGTGATGCTGAACAGAGTTTTGACCGCTTCCGGCAATAGACCAAAACGGTCTATCATCTCAATCTGCAATTCGCGTAAATCTTCTTGGGTTTCGGTATTAGCGATACGTTTGTACAATACCAGTCGGGCGTGAATATCGGGCAAGTAATCTTCTGGGATCAGCGCGGAGGCTTGCAAATCGACTTCTGGGCCATTATCCATCGGCGCATCAAGCTCTGGAATCTTGCCTGATTTCAGCGCATCAACTGCTCGCTCCAGCAGCTCGGTGTATAAGGTAAAGCCGATTTCTTGAATTTGCCCACTTTGCTCATCGCCTAACAATTCCCCTGCCCCACGTATTTCCATATCATGTGAAGACAGCACAAAACCTGCGCCTAAATCGCCTGATTTTTCGACAGCTTCCAGGCGTTTGACAGCATCGGTAGTCATCAAAGTTTTAGGTGGCACGACAAAGTAGGCATAAGCCCGATGATGCGAGCGCCCTACCCTGCCACGCAATTGGTGCAATTGCGCCAAACCGAGTTTATCGGCACGGTTGATAATTATAGTGTTAGCGCTGGGAACATCGATTCCGCTTTCGATAATGGTGGAACACAACAACAAGTTAAAGCGCTGATGATAAAAATCCATCATGATCCGCTCCAGCTCCCGTTCTGCCATCTGACCATGAGCAATCGCTATCCTGGCTTCAGGCAAAAGATTTTCCAGATCACCGGCCATTTTCGCCATGGATTTAACATCATTATGTAGGAAAAACACTTGCCCTCCGCGCTTTATTTCCCGCTGACAGGCTTCCTTGATTTGTGCGTCGACCCACTCACTGATGAAGGTTTTGATGGCATGGCGGTTAGGCGGCGGACTGGCGATAATCGAAATATCCCGCAAACCCGACAAGGCCATATTGAGCGTCCTGGGAATCGGCGTTGCCGTCAACGTCAACATATCCAGCGTATGTCGCAGCTTTTTGAAGTGTTCCTTTTGGGTAACGCCAAACCGATGTTCCTCATCAATAATCACCAAGCCCAGCGCTTTGTAGCGCAGTTCTTTGGACAACAGCTTATGGGTACCAATAACAATATCAACTTTACCCTGTTCCAAATCTTCGGTAATTTCTTTTTGCTGTTTGGCCGACACAAACCGTGACAGTACTTCAACCCGCACCGGCCAATCGGCAAAACGGTCACGAAAGTTTTGGTAATGCTGTTGTGCCAATAAAGTCGTCGGCACTAATACCGCAACCTGCTTACCGCTTTGCACGGCAATAAACGCAGCGCGCATGGCCACTTCAGTTTTCCCGAAACCGACATCACCGCATACCACCCTGTCCATCGGCTGCGGACTTGCCATATCTTCCAAAATCACTTCAATGGCGGTTTGCTGATCTGGCGTTTCCTCAAACGGAAAAGCATCGGCAAAAGCCATATAATCGGCATCTTTAACTAAAAATGCATGACCTTTTTGCACGGCACGTTTTGCCTGAATTTCAAGTAATTCGGCAGCAACATCACGGATTCGCGCGATAGCCTTTTTCTTGGCTTTTGTCCATTGGTCGCCGCCCAGCTTATGCAGTGGCGCGTTTTCAGGACTTACGCCGGTGTATCGCCCGATCACATGCAAAGATGAAACCGGCACGTACAGCTTATCGTTGTTGGCATATCCCAATGCTAAAAACTCGGCATCTATACCGCCGATTTTCAAAGTATGCAATCCTAAATAGCGCCCTACACCATGTTCCTGATGGACAACAGGCGATCCTATTGTCAACTCATTCAGGTTATTGACGATATTTTCAAGTTCGTGTGCGGCTGACCTCCGCCGCCTACGTCGTTGCTGGATTTTTTCACCGGAAAGCAAACTTTCGGTGATGATGGCAATGGTAGGATTCTCTACCCAGACCCCATGATCCATGGGCGCCACGGTAATACCGAGTACAATGTCATCAGCTAAAAAAGCCTGCCAACTATCTATCGGCTTAACTGAGATTTTGATTTGCCTTAATTTGTCGATTAAGGCTTCCCTGCGCCCAGCAGACTCAGCAACGAACAAGATTTTGCCGGTAGATTCTTTTACAAACTGTTGTAAGCGTTGGGCTGGCTCGGGTAGTTTTGCATCAATGGTTAAGTCGGGCAAATCCAGACAATTAAACACACGGCTATCATTCGTTTTTGTGTTATCGAATGTAATTCGGGCAAAATTTGCCGTTCTTTGCGCTACCTCTTTTGCCGATAAAAACAACAGATTGGGTGCAAGCAATGGCCGGTCAACATCATATTTTCGTTGCTGAAAACGGTCTTCTGCTTCGCCATAAAACGCCTGCGCGGTCTGACCAAAAATCTCGGATGTCACCATTACCGCAGAGGCAGGCAGGTAATCGAATAAAGTTGCAGTTTGCTCTACAAACAACGGCAAATAGTATTCAATCCCGCTCGGTGTAATACCTTTACTGACATCGACATACAACACGTTTTTAGGTGACGTTTCCGGAAAATACTCCCTGAAGGCTTGCCGAAAATGTTTGATAGCTTCATCGGTAAACGGAAATTCGCGGGCTGGAAATAACTGGATCTCCTTACAAAGTTCCAATGACCGTTGGGTTTCTGGGTCGAACGTGCGGATGGATTCGATTTCCTCGTCAAATAATTCAATACGGAAAGGCACTTTACTGCCCATCGGGAATAGATCGACAATCGAACCTCTAACGGCAAATTCACCATGTTGATAAACTTGCGACACACATTGATAACCCACACTTTCCAGCTTAATGCGGTTCAATTCCAGATTGAAATCCTCACCGACCTTCACCGCAAAACTGTTAGCAAGGACATGCTCTCTCGGTGCCAAGCGATGCATTAAGGTCGTCACCGAAACCACCAACGCGCCGCGTTTAACTTGCGGTAATAACGCCAAGGTTTTCAGCCGTTCGGAAATAATCTCCGGCAATGGCGAAAAAACATCGTAAGGCAGCGTTTCCCAATCGGGAAAATGCAAAATGGGGTATTCGTCGTGCAAAAAAAACGCCAGCTCATGCTCTAACCTTAAAGCCGTCTGGTTATCTGGCGTAACCACCACAAACAGGCGGTTTTCATTTTGGATAGCCGTAGCCAAAGCCAATGAATCACCACAACCAGTTAAGCCTGTCCAGGTGACTGTTTGATTTTTTGTTTGGGAAACTTTCGGAGAAAAAATAATTGTGTTATTCATGATGTAAGCATTTACGTACGTTCGGACACATTATCAGGATGAATGCACATAGTGCCATCAAGTCATCAAACGTAATATACAACCGGGACGCCAAATATAACGGTGTACCCTATCATCCCTCAAAATGTTTTGGAGAATTCTAATGAAAAAATATTTACGCTATTTTGTATACGTACTCGCGCTAACAGCTCTACCTTTGATGTCGGCATTTGCGACTACTTCGATAGGCAAATTATACACGATGAGTAATGCGACTACCGGAAATGAGATATTGATTTATAACCGTCTTTCCAATGGAAGCCTGTCCCAGAATGGACATGTGCCAACTAATGGTAAGGGCAGCGGCGGCGGGTTGGGCAATCAGAGTGCTTTAAAACTTAGCGGTGATGGATGTTTTCTTTTTGCCGTCAATGCAGGCAGCAATTCAATCTCATCATTTCGTATTACGGAAGAAGGCTTAGCTTTAATTGATACTCGCTCATCCGGCGGTATAAGTCCAGTCAGCATCACAGAAGATAATGGCCGGCTGTTTGTACTCAATGCGGGTGACAGCTCAAAAGGTGGCAACATCTATGGCTTTCGTGTTGAACATAATGGTGATTTGTGGTCAATGCCCTACACTTCTCGCCCTTTAAGCAGCAAAACAGCGACTACCGGTGCAGCTCAAATTAATTTTAGTGACAACGGAAGACAGCTTATTGTGACTGAAAAAGCGACTAATCTAATCCTGACTTACTCTATGAATCGCGGTTTCAAGTAATAAGTGCAATCAATTTTTCGTATCAAATGCTGAAGGCGGTGCGGCTGGTGTTTCATCATTGTCTTCATATAGCCTACTATCATCCGGTAAATTAGCCAGTATTAGCCCAAAAGTTGGCACAGGCGAAAAGGCGGCTTGCTGGGTAGCATTAACACCTGATGGTCGTTACGCATTTACTACCAATACCGCGAGTGGAACGCTGTCCTCATTTGAAATCGGCTTTAACGGCAAACTTACCGTTGCCGACAGTAAAGCCGGTATTACTGGAAAGGCTACCGCCCCAATCGATCTGGCTATCGGCCCTGAAAGCCAGTTTCTTTATACTCTAAATTCAGGTAACGAATCAATTTCCAGTTTTTCCGTAGGCTTAGACGGCGAACTTGCACCGCTAACTACCTTAACAGGCTTGCCTGACGGTGCTAATGGATTAATTGCCAGATAATAACGAAATGAAATTTAGCGGATTTTTTTACCAAAGTCCGCAAAATACCTTTATTTTATTTTCGAACCCCACCGATTTTTCTAAATTGTCCAGGCCCTGCGCCCATCACTCTTTTGAACGCTTTGCTGAATGCCGCTGCTGACTCGTATCCGCAGCGTTCCGTAACATTCATAACTGTTGCTTTATCTTGCTCAAGCCAACGGCGCGCAAAATACATGCGCCAGATCGTCAAAAACTCAATCGGTGGCATCCTGCAAGCCAATAAAAAGCGTTCAGCAAAAGCAGAGCGCGATAGATGCGCTGTTTCTGCCAGATTATCTAACGTCCAATGTTCACCAGGATTTGCGTTAATCGCCAAAACCGCTTTACAAATCTGGGCATCACCAAAAGCGCCCAGCAAACCCGGAACGGGTAGATTTTTTTCCACGAGATCACGCACTATATAAAATAACAGGGCGTCAGCAAGTCGATCCAGAATGGCCGTAGCACCCGCTTCAGCAAACAGCAAGTCAAGCAAGGTACGTACGGCAATATTGGTGTCTCCCGACTGGGAGGCAATTACTAAAAACTCCGGCAAGCCCCCCATAAGTAGCCGACGCACTGAATGGTCGATTTCCAGAAAGCCGCAAATTAAGGCAGTGCCTGGATTGGTGCGATCCAAGCGTACTTCACGGGTAACATTTTGTATACCAAATGCACTGGGTTTTTCCTCTGAGGAGTCAATGATATGTGCGGCATCATGCGGGAAAACTAAGATGTCGCCGCCTTGCAAACGAGTGGGAGTCTGTGAATCCGGCAGATGCAGCCAACATTCACCATGACACACGATATGGAAATTGACATTGCCTGTACCTGACGTATCAAGACCCCAGGAATCACATAACTGGCCGCGGTAAAAAACCTCAGCTCGGAAGCTGATGCGTCTTAGAATTTCGTTTAGCGCTTGCTTAGCATCCTGTGGGAAGGCTTTTTCTTTAGTGGGTGATGCCATCGCAAAATGTCTCTGAAGTTAAATGAGTAGTGTATGACACTATTAAAAAGACGTTTTATGTGAATTCGAGTGGGTAAATAACATTAGGGCTTGTGGATTTTTCCGTTCGTCCTGAGCTTGTCGAAGGACGAACGGAAAAATCCACAAGCCCTCCAATTGAAGAATAAGTTCGATACAACGTGACATCCTTATGGCTGTCAAAATATCAGCTTTATAAATAAAAGTGTTTTCATATCAATATATTGATGAAATATAAAAAGGATGTTGATAGATGATGACTAACCATAAAGTTGCGCTTGGCTCAAATTAAGCCCGTCCATCCTTCGACAAGCTCAGGACGAACGGGCATTTACTTTTGCATCAACATGTGTTACAGACCTAAAACATTCTCCCACTATAAATCACTTAGCGCCTAAAAAGACAACAATGAGGCAGGCATGGATTAAGATCTGAAAGTGTACCGCCAATTATAACAAAGCTATCAAGGTTTTTAGCTTATCCGCACGTTATCTAGCAGTACGAATTGAGTAGTGTTTTGTAAAACTGATGCCATAGGCATAAAATTCAATCTAAGATTGGTAAATTTGGATTTACCCTTAGCAAAGCCGAACAGTAGGACTCGCTGTATTTATGAAAGGCTAATTATGAAGGCTCTAGACTATCAGGAGACGCGATGATAGCCTAGAAAGATGATAAGAAACAGTAAGCTAAGTGATTATTATATTAAAAAAATAATTTCTTGTTTTTGTATTGATATACCTGCCAGCAAAACGGCCTTGTTATTGGGATTGAACCGTAACACGATCAACCGCTGGTACGGCCTGTTTAGGCGGGCGCTAAGCGGCAGCGGGGACGCTGAAGCAACCGGTATTTGGCGTGTTTGAACGTGACGGGCGGGTTTATACGGAGATCGTTCCGGACTGTAAGCGCTTGACGTTACGGGCTGTTATCCTGGGCAAGGTGTCAATTGAAAGCGTCATTTACAGTGATGGCTGGCGGGGTTACAACGGCTTGGTGGATGTCGGTTATTCGCGCCATTTCCGGGTGAATCATGGCAAACACGAATTTGCCCGTGACGGCCATTGCCACATTAACGGCATCGAGTCGTTTTGGAGCTTTACCAAACGGCGGCTTGCCAAGTTCAATGGCGTATCGGTAAACTTCGGACTCCACCTGAAAGAGTCCGAGTGGCGGTGGAAAAAACAACCTGACGAACTGGCCGCTGAATTATGGCTACTCGTCAGAAATTTTAATCTCTCCTGATAGTCTAGAGCCTTATGAAATACATCCTCGCCATAGACCAGGGCACTAGCAGTTCACGTTGTATCCTTTATAATCAGGAAACTCAGCCTGTTGCCGTTTCCCAGCGGGAATTCAGCCAGCATTATCCACAACCCGGTTGGGTGGAGCATGATGCCGAGGAAATCTGGCAATCTCAGGTTGATGTTTTTCAACAAGTACTGAAAAAACAAAACCTGAACCCGTCCGACATAGCTGGCATTGGCATCACCAACCAACGAGAAACCACTGTACTGTGGGATCGAAAAACAGGCAAACCTATTTATAACGCCATCGTCTGGCAAGACAGAAGAACCGCAGATGAATGTACTCGACTTAAAGATGAGGGTTTTGAACCCATAATCCAGGCCAAAACCGGACTGCTACTCGATGCCTACTTTTCCGCAACCAAAATTGGATGGTTGTTAGATAACATCGAAGGAGCTAGAGCCAAGGCAGAGCGGGGCGAATTGGCATTTGGCACTATTGATTCCTGGCTGATTTGGAATCTTACTCAGGGCAAATTGCATATTACCGATGTAACCAATGCTTCCCGCACCCTGTTATACAACATCGAAGAACTTCGCTGGGATGAGGACTTGCTGGCGTTATTTGATATACCGCCATCCTTACTGCCCATTGTAAAAACATCCAGCGAAATCTACGGGCTAACGCAACATCCCGAAATTGGTGCAGGTATACCCATAGCGTCTATAGCTGGCGATCAACAAGCTGCTCTATTCGGGCAACTTTGCACTCAACCTGGCATGGCTAAATGTACTTACGGGACTGGTTGTTTTTTGAACATGAACACGGGCAACAAACGGATAGTTTCAAAACACCGCTTACTTACCACCATTGCTTGGCAAATTGGCGATGAAGTCACCTATTCCCTAGAAGGTAGCGTGTTCATGGGCGGCGCGGTTATGCAATGGTTGCGTGATGGCCTGATGGTATTTAAACAGGCATCCGATTCCGAAGCTCTGGCCAATAGCGTCAGTGATAATGGCGGAGTTTACTTTGTTCCGGCATTGACTGGACTTGGTGCACCGCATTGGGATCCCCATGCCCGTGGCGCTATCTTCGGGATTAGCCGAGGAACTACCCACGCACACTTAGCGCGGGCGGCATTGGAAAGCATCGCTTTTCAAGTCGATGAATTGTTGCAGACTATGGCGCTGGACTGTGGCGAACCTATCACTAAATTACGGATAGACGGCGGGGCAGCCAATAACAATCTGATGGTGCAATTTCAGGCGGACATTTCCAATATCAACATTGCCCGACCCGATAACCTAGAAACGACCGCCCTAGGTGCAGCTTATCTGGCAGGAATTGCCGTCGGTTTTTGGAAGCTTGAAGAACTCAATCAGTCATGGCGCATCAACCAAGCGTTTATGCCTAATCTACCAACTGACCAGGTTAATTCACTGAGACACTATTGGCAGAAGGCCGTTAACAGGGCAAAAAGCTGGGCAGAGTAAGCTCGCTGGGCGCACCAAACAGAATTAATCCAGAAGCGAAAATCAAAAAACACCATCCCTACTAATCTATTCCTTGCCATTGCTACAGCCTTACCAAAGATAGTTTTATTGGTATGCAGTAACACCTTGCATATCAAAACCCTGAGCCATTAACTCGTCATCATCCAGTTTAAGCAATTCTACAAAACGGGCTTTTTCTTCGTCGTCGGCGACTGGATAGCGGGTTTCAAGATAATTATTCAGTAGTAAATCCAGTTCTCGAGAACCCCGTCGGCATTGCCACCTTAATTTAGCCAATTCATTCATAGAAAAAAGCGATCACGCTTTTCGCTTGACCAGAAGTTTTTTGGTTTCTGCGATGGCTTTGGCTGGGTTTAATCCCTTGGGACAGGTATCGGTGCAATTCATGATGGTATGGCAGCGGTAAAGCTTAAAGGCATCGTCTAGCTGGGTTAGCCGTTCATCAGTGGCTTCGTCACGGCTATCAGCCAACCAGCGATAGGCTTGCAATAACACCGCAGGGCCTAAATACTTATCAGAATTCCACCAATAGCTTGGGCAACTGGTCGAGCAGCAAGCGCATAATACGCAGTCATAAAGGCCATCCAGCTTGTCGCGATCTTCTTTTTTTTGTAAGCGCTCTGTTGCAGGCGGTGCAGTCTTGGTAGTCAACCACGGCTTAATTTCCGCATATTGGGCGTAGAAATGAGTCATGTCCGGCACTAAATCTTTGACTACGTCCAAATGCGGAAGCGGGTAAATTTTGATGGTGTCGGGATAATCGCTAATTGCCTTGGTGCAAGCCAGCGTGTTCTTGCCATTGACATTCATGGCGCAAGACCCACATACGCCTTCACGGCAGGAACGCCGGAACGTCAATGTGCTGTCGATTTCATTTTTGATATAGATGATCGCATCCAGCACTTTGGTTCCGCATAGGTCGGCATCCAGTTCGTAAGTGTCAATGCGTGGATTATCGCCCGTGTCTGGATCCCAGCGGTAAACTTCAACACGACATATATTAACTGTGCCTTCTGGCGCTTTAAACATTTTACCTTTAGTCAATACGGAGTTTTTAGGTAAGGTAAATTCAGCCATTAGTAGACCCTCTCTTTGGGCATGACCACTTCCACTTCGTCGGTTAACGTATATAAATGCACGGGGCGGTAACCGAATGTGACTTTATCTTTATCTAACCACGTCAAGGTGTGTTTCATCCAGTTGACATCATCGCGTTTAGGGTAGTCCTCCCGCGCATGTCCGCCCCTGCTTTCCTGGCGATTGCCGGCGGCAGAGATAGACACCATTGCTTGACTCAACAAATTGTCAAGCTCCAGGGTTTCGACCAGATCGGTGTTCCAAATCAACGACTTGTCCATAACCTTAACATCGTTCAATGATTGCACGACATCCTTCATGGCTGATATGCCTTCGTCCATGGTCTTTTGTGTTCGGAACACAGCTGCCTTGCTTTGCATGGTTTTTTGCATGTTCAGCCGAATTTCTGCTGTTGAATGATTGCCATTGGCGTGACGAAACTTATCAAAACGAGCCAATGCCTTATCGCAAGCACCTTTGGACAAGGGCTTGTGTTTTTTTGTATCGGGCTTGATAAGTTCAGCACAACGTATCGCAGCAGAACGGCCAAACACAATAAGGTCTAACAGCGAATTGGATCCCAGACGGTTTGCACCATGTACGGAAACACACGCCGCCTCGCCTATGGACATGAGTCCAGGCACAACTTTATCAGGGTTGCCATCGGCAAGTGTTACGACCTCAGCCTTGTAATTAGTTGGAATTCCGCCCATGTTGTAATGCACTGTGGGCAGCACCGGAATAGGTTCTTTAGTAACATCAACCCCAGCAAAAATCTTTGAGGTTTCGGCAATGCCAGGCAAACGCTCGTGGATTACTGCGGGATCGAGGTGCTCTATGTGTAAGTGCACATAATCTTTATGTTCGCCGATGCCACGACCTTCGTTAATTTCAATCTGAATGGCACGGCTGACGACATCGCGTGAAGCCAAATCTTTCGCGTGAGGCGCATAACGCGCCATAAATTTTTCGCCTTCGGAGTTAGTCAGGTATCCACCTTCACCCCTTGCACCTTCGGTGATTAAACATCCTGAGCCATAAATCCCAGTTGGGTGAAATTGAATAAATTCCATATCTTGCAAGGGTAAGCCTGCACGCAATACCATTCCGTTACCATCACCAGTAACCGTATGCGCGGATGTGCAAGAAAAGTAAGTGCGCCCATAACCGCCCGTTGCCAAAACGGTCATGTGGGCTTTGAATAAGTGTATCGAACCATCATCCAGGCACCATGCCAACACGCCACGGCATTCGCCATTTTCCATAATCAAGTCCAAAACGATGTACTCGATAAAAAACAGCGCGTCGTGTTTTAGTGATTGCTGGTACAAAGTATGCAATATCGCATGACCGGTCTTATCTGCGGCCGCACAAGTGCGCTGGGCTTGGCCTTGACCATAATGGGTTGTCATACCGCCAAAAGCGCGTTGATAGATTTTGCCATCTTCCGTCCTGGAAAACGGGACGCCATAATGTTCGAGTTCGATAATGGCCGGAATGGCTTCCTTGCACATGTATTCAATAGCGTCCTGATCACCTAACCAATCTGAACCTTTAACCGTATCGTACATGTGAAAACGCCAGTCGTCTTCGCCCATATTGCCAAGCGCTGCGCTTATACCCCCCTGCGCAGCCACTGTATGGCTCCGGGTGGGAAAGACTTTGCTGATGCAAGCCGTGCGTAGGCCTTTCTCAGCCATCCCTAGTGTCGCACGTAGCCCCGAACCACCTGCCCCGACCACGATGACATCATATTCGTGTTCGGTAATCTTATAATCTCCAGCCATGCCTCGTCCTGATAAGTATTATGGGTTACATAATGCGAAAGATAAAAAATAATGCCGCAACCGCCAAAAATAGGAAGCTCAAATTGATCACTCTAATTAACTTAACTTGAAGCTCTTGATTGGCAACATAGTCCTCAATGACAACCTGCAAGCCAATCGCCGAATGATAGAAAACGGCAAGCAACCAAACTTCGATACAGATCGTATTTAACGGAGATTTTAACCACGTAACAGTCTGCTGATAAGGCGCAGTCATGCATAGGTTAAGGAAAACAATCAGCTGGAAAGACAAAGGAATCAGGATTATCGCTGTAATACGTTGCATCAACCAGTGCCGAGTTGCCGATTTTGCAGCGCTGTTACCAAATACCGCTAGTTTATTCATCATAAGCTAAATTAAATGAAAATCCACGTCGCTAAAGTGAGTGCAAATGCCGCCACTAGTTCAATTTTGGCATATTTATTCAACTTGTCTGATTCAAAGCTTTCACCGAAATCCCAAAACAGATGACGAACACCATGACATAAATGAAAGAATAGCGCGTAAACAAAGCCCCAATAAACTAACTTTACCAACCAGAAGTTAAACATACTTTGCATGGCAGCATAAGCATCCGCACCTTGTGAAAGCGCATAAAAGAGCAAAACAACTAAGAGCAATCCTGCCGACAACAGAACACCGGTAATACGGTGTGAAATTGAAATAAGGCCGGTAAGCGGCAATTTATAGACTTGTAGATGAGGTGATGTGGGTCTGGAATGTTTAGCCGTCATATTTTCCCGCATAGGTTAGTATTGTTGCCCAAGTCTACATTTCTCATGCCAATATCAATTATGCATAAGCTCCATAATTGCGACGAAGGTTAAATAGTAGATTACTCCCTTGCGAGTATAACAATTAAACTGTTTTATGGACAACAAAGGCTTTGCACGGTTTCTTAGTTGTTGCACAACAAACGCAGGTATCAAAACCAATAGTTTCCTTATATGAAATTATAAGTTAATTAATTTACGTATTGTTAACAAATAATGTCTTCTATATAATGTTCGCTAAGTTGTTTATTATTGTTATTACCTCCTAAATTATTACTTAACAAGCGACTTGATCTGAATGCAAATTTTTTTGGTCTTCGTTTATAGATTATCAAAACTTTTATTTCAGTATGTTTTTGGTTTTGCCGCCGCGTTACTGCCTGCCATCCATGTGATCGGCTTGAACCGTCCGCTTAACCGGAAACATGCCAGTTCTGGCATCATCCACAAACATTGAATCCTCCTGATGTGTTTGACTCAACACTCCTAGTGCTTATAAAGCAGTAGGAGTTTTTTTGTTTCCCAAATTCATTTTTGTTCACATTTTGAATTAAGTGCCCTGATTGCTATGTATTTCTCTCAAAGGCAAGACCACGTCACCATTATGATTGGAGGAACGGCGATGATGAGCCAGTCGTTCAGGGGTTCCGTTCGCAGGCGTTTTGTATACAAATTGCTTACGTGCGGGATGATAAGGCGTATTGGGTTTATAGAAATCTTCCCGCATGTGCTTTAATTCTTCTTGGCGATAATATTTCAGTGGCTTAACAAACTCGTCATGGCTACATTTTAGCACTTTGCTCTCTAGTATTTTTTCGTAATGGTTACTCTGCGCAAGAGTTTCGGCCATTATTTCCACCCTGTTATCAAACGCTGTAAACATTTCCGGGATAATGAAATCAACTAAACCAATTTGTTTGGCTTCATTCATGCCCATCGGCATACATCCTTCGGTTATATCTAAAGCTTTATCATAGCCGACACGTTTAGGTAATGTGTAAGTCCAGTATTCAGAACCGTACAAGCCCATGCTTTTATAATGTGGATTAAATACCACACCTGCACGTACGCAGACCTTATCACAAGCCAGAGCAAAGGGTACGCCTCCAGCCCCGGCGTTACCGTGTACTGCTGCAACGGTTATTTTGTTAGTGGTATTGAGAATAGCCAAGATAAGGTCATCAATCGCATTGATATTATGCCAAGATTCCTCGGCAGGGTTGCAAGCCGCCTCGATGATGTTTAAATGGACACCATTTGACCAAGTCGCCCTCGCCCCAACCAACACCAGAACACGGGTTGGCCGATTGCATACATCAATGACCGCATCGCGTAAGCGTAAGCATTGCTGAGTATTCATCGCTCCATTATGAAAATCAAAATGCAAGTACCCGACCTCATTTTTTTCTTCATACCAGATTTCCCTGAAAGTATGAGGTGTGCTGTGATACATACTGGCCGGAATTTCCGGCAGTGCAACAACCTTCTCGCCCAAAACCATTACAGCAGGCAATTTAAAAAACGGTTTAGCGCCATTATTGGCCTTGCGTTTAAGATGCGACAGCCAGATTGCACCATCAACCGTCGCACGACATACCGCGCCTAAACGGGTGGCGATCAATTCACCAGGATCGCCCAAAAGACGGCCTTCCCCGAGGGCAATTTCCCTGGTCGCCCCATAGAGGTAATATTCATCACCAAGAATGGTATCAACAATCCCAGGGCTGCCATCAGCCGCGTAGATTTTATCCAGGATAGTGGCAGTGGAATCGGTCTTCCAATTAATGCGGCGATCTGCCTGGGTCATGTTGGGCATTAACTGCCCGTACACATCCGGCTTGTTATAATCTAACGGTTCTGGTTTAAAGCTGCCGTCCTGAAAACGTTCCAGGGTTTGCAGAACTACCTCAACCGCAGCCTCGGTAACTTCTATTGAGTAGATGCTGCTTTTCGTACCAGGACGCATTTTAAATTTTGTGGTTGCCCAAATATCACCTGCATCCATTTCTTCTGCCGCCTGCAAGGCAGTTACGCCCCATTCCGGCTCTTTGTTTTGTATCGCCCAATCAAGCGAAGATGCGCCACGATCACCTTTAATTCCTGGATGGACGACAATACAAACGTAATGCCGCCAAATACTTTCAGGGATTCGATGCTTTAAGAATGGGCAAATTATGATATCAGGGTTAAACAGTTGCACACCTTCAAGCATAGTGCGCTCATTAATGGCGACTTCAATAGACACCGTATGCTGACGCTGCAACAACTCAACGTGAACCCGCTGAGTTAAGCCGTTGTAAGCCGATGATAATAATAATATTTTCATAATAAGCTCTACTCTTCGCCTTCAGGCGATGTTGTTATACTGGATTGTTACAAATAGTTTTCCTTCTTCAATTTTGGTAAAGGCATAATTAACCAAGCGTTACGCCAGTGTTATGCACCTGACCATACCAAATCTTGTGATTATGCACCGTTCCCATCACATGCATTAACTCAAAAAACCGCTTATGGTTATCTGTGAAACCATTTTTCGATCCGGTAGCATTTAACCGGAAGAACCGGCAAATTTGAGACTTGATTGAACACTCAATCAAATCAATATCGTTAATACTTAATTCAACAGTTCCGTTGTAATTGGGGTTACATTTGCCCTTAAAAAAAGCGGAAAATAATTTCATTTTTATGATGTTGTTCTTTACTTCAGGGACTTTCCTTGACAGGGTAAGATTTTTTCATAATTCGTATCTATGAACTAGTTCACTTAATAATATGTGAATATTTCACTTCCTAACTCCTGTACCCTGTGGTAGCAGTGTTTATTGGCGAAGTACACCAACACATTTCACCCTTCGTTACATCAGCTATTTAAAATACAACCGATGCTCCTGTGGCGTAGTCTTTAACAACCTTTGAAATGACCGTCGCATCTGTTCTGCGTTATTAAATCCACAGTTTGCAGCGACGCTTTCTACTGGCTGATCGGTTTGTAACATCATATTCCTGGCGGCTTCTAGGCGAATCCGTTCCACAAACTTTGCCGGTGTCATACCAATTTCCTGGCAAAACAACCTGGAAAAATTACGCGGACTCATTGCCATCCGCTCAGCCAGATGATCAATACTTAGGTCTTTATCGGGATTACTGACAATCCAGGCTTGTAATTCACGGAAATCTTTACGGGTTTTGGCTTCATTGAACACATAGCTACTAAACTGCGATTGCCCACCGGGGCGGCGCATAAAAATTAACATGGCACGCGCCACGCCAGAGGCGACCTCCCAACCCCAATCTTCTTCGACCAAACTCAAGGCTAAATCAATGCCCGCAGTTACTCCACCGGATGTGTACATATTGCCATCACGTACAAATATCTTATCCGGTTCAACCCGGATATCTTGGTGCTGCTTGGCCATTTGTTCGCAATACATCCAATGGGTAGTGGCTTTACGCCCATTTAGCAGGCCGCTTTCCGCAAGCACCAAGGCTCCTGAACAGATCGAACCCATCCGTCTTACCCTAGGCATCATGTAAATTAACCAATCCCGCATTTTGATATCCTGCGTCGCTGCTTCGATAGAAGCCGATCCAGTTACCAATAGGGTATCAATAGCTTCATCCATATCCTCGTAGCCTTTATCGGCAACAATACGAATTCCTGATGATGTCTTAACGGGGCCGCTATTTTCAGCAACAATAGTCAAGGTATAGCTCGACTCAGGTGGTGGGACTCGACCCATGATTTGTAATGCGTAATTGGCAAAATTAAACACATCCATCGGGCCGCAAACATCAATTAACATGCAGTCTGGAAAAGCTAGCATCGCAATATGTCGATGCTGTTGAATGTATATAGGCTTAACGTGATTCATATCAAGCTCCAACTGGTTGGACTTAGCAGCTATTTTGCGCTTTTATTTTGCAGACACAATGACAATAATCCCTCATTTTCGGACAAATTTATAAGCGATCTGTCAACTTTCTATAGATGTACTAAGCGACAGGGGACGTATCGTTAGCTGAAATTTTGGTAGAATGAAGCCCTGGTCAAATCAGAGGGAAACCAATGCTACGTAAAATATTAATTGCAAATCGTGGTGAAATCGCTGTCCGTATTATCCGTGCTTGTGCGGAAATGGGCATACGGTCGGTGGCGATTTACTCCGAGGTAGATCGTTTTGCCCTGCACGTCAAAAAGGCGGATGAGTCTTATTGTATCGGTAGCGAACCTTTGGCCGGTTATCTCAATATTTATGCCTTGGTAGATTTGGCGGCAGCGACAGGTTGCGATGCCGTGCATCCGGGTTATGGTTTTTTGTCTGAAAACGCCCAGTTTGCACGTGCTTGTAAGGAACGCGGCTTGATTTTTATCGGCCCGGAAGCGGATGTTATCCAGCGCATGGGTGACAAAACCGAAGCCCGAAATGCCATGATTAACGCCGGGATTCCAGTCACTCCGGGAACAGAAAATCTCGCTTCCGTTGAAGACGCACTTACCGCTGCGGAAAAAATCGGTTATCCGATTATGCTGAAAGCGACCTCTGGTGGCGGTGGCCGTGGTATCCGGCGTTGTGATAATGCCGATGACTTACAACGCAATTATGACCGCGTTATTTCCGAAGCAACCAAGGCATTCGGCAAAGCCGAAGTCTTCATGGAAAAATGCGTCATCAATCCGCGCCATATCGAAGTGCAAGTATTGGCGGATCATCACGGCAATACCATTCATTTATACGAACGCGATTGCTCCATCCAACGACGTAACCAAAAGCTGATCGAAATTGCGCCTTCTCCGCAACTGGATGAAGCGCAACGCCAATATATCGGCGGGCTTGCAGTGCTTGCCGCCAAGGCAGTCAAATATACCAATGCCGGAACGGTTGAGTTTTTGCTGGACAGCAACGACCGCTTTTATTTCATGGAAATGAATACGCGGGTGCAGGTTGAACACACCATTACCGAGACGATAACAGGTGTGGATATCGTCGAGGAGCAAATTCGCATCGCTGCCGGATTGCCCTTAGGTTGCAAACAGGAGGACATCAGCCGGCGTGGCTACGCTATTCAGTTCCGTATCAATGCCGAAGATCCCAAAAATGGTTTTTTACCCAGTTTTGGTCATATTTCCCGTTATTATGCCCCCGGTGGCCCCGGTGTTCGCACCGATACCGCCATTTATACCGGTTATGATATTCCCCCCTATTATGATTCCATGCTAGCTAAATTGATCGTCAGCGCGACTACCTGGGAGGATACCATCAAGCGCGGCGAACGAGCCTTAAAGGATATGGGCTTGTTTGGGATTAAGACGACCATACCTTATTACTTGGAAATATTGCGCCATCCTGAATTTCGTGCCGGACGTTTTAATACCGGATTTATTGAGCAGCACCCAGAATTGGTCAATTATTCTAATAAGCCCAGGCCGGAAGTCTTGGCAAGTGTGATTGCGGCGGTGATGGCGGCGCATACGGGTTTGTAAGTTTGTTATAGCGTTAGTTGATTCCGTTCGTTCATCACCCTACACAACGCACTATCTCTGACGGCCAATAGGATAATCGTAAGCATTGGAAACTACGGTTATTTTGGGGTAGCCGATAGGCTGAGTCGTTCGTAATTTTCCGCGCATACTCGCCGAAGTGTGTTGACACATTCGTTATAACGCCTTATCGTTATTACATCCGTAAAATTAACCGGGAATCCAGATGATTGCTTTAAAACTTACCCAAATCGGCAACTCAACGGGCGTTGTCCTGCCCAAAGAAGCCCTTGAAAAATTGCGTGTCAGCAAAGGCGACGTGATTTATTTGACCGAAACGCCGGACGGATTCCGTATAACACCTTACGACTCAGAATTTGAGCGTCAAATGACAGTTGCCAAGGAAGTGATGAAAAAACGCCGTAACGTCCTGCGCGAACTGGCTAAATGACAGAAGTTGTCTGGCTTTTGCATGAAACCGTGCTGGCTATGCACGAAGAACAATTAAGCGAACATGGCGGCGGCACGGGTGTCCGTGACCACGGGTTGTTGGAGTCTGCGTTGATGCGCCCGCAACAATCGGCACATTACGGCAATGCCGACATAGCACAACTGGCCGCCGCTTATGGTTTTGGTTTGGCAAAAAACCATCCTTTTGTCGATGGCAACAAGCGGGTTGCCTTTGCCGTGACGGAAACATTTTTGGTGCTTAATGGCGTTATGTTGACCGCCACAGACGAAGACTGCGTAACAACCATATTGCAATTGGCTGCAGGTGAAATTGACGAAAATGGATTTGCAGATTGGATAAGGGGGAATGTATGAATAAAGGACGTAAGAAACATCCCTCTCCCCTTGTGGGAGAGGGTGATGGGTATTAATATTCTGTCGCTAACGCGACGATTGTTTTAGTGTGGGTTCTCGTACCCACGAACGAGATACTTTCATTTGCGTTGCCAAAAGAAAGTATCCAAAGAAAAGGCAACCCGGATGACGCTTGCTTCCTGCGCTTATCGCACTTACTGGGGGTTGGTGTCTACCGTAATTCTGTAAGTTTGTAATCATCGGAACTCAGCACTTCATCAATTTCTGTAATTAATAAGCATCCATTATGGCCTTTATCTTTTGTGACACCTTCCAATGCAATACCAACAACTTTTGACTCTGAGTTAATAATAGGCCCACCACTATTGCCTTCTCTTATTTGTGTAGCGATTTCAAATTTTTCAACTGTACTTGCTACGTAAGTTTTTGATATTTTGGAATCAAAAATTGAGTAACTATGCCCTGGCGCATAAGCAGGAAAACCTAATAATTGAACGCTATCATTAATCTTCACAGGTTTTTCAGCTTTATCAATATTTGAACTTGGTGTTGCTGGTGTGCTTGTTGTTTTCAAAATTGAGCAAATAGCGACATCTCGATGTAAACAAATTCTTTCTACCTCGAGTTTATATTTATTAGTATCTGAGTATTTATAAGCTTCAAGATTTTCATAAGGTTTGCCATCATTCATAACAACATGCGCACACGTCACAATGCCGACGCCTTTTAATTGAAATCCAGTCCCTTGTGTAACTTTACATTCTCCTTTTTCATCGTCATAACAAGTTTCGATAACCCATAAAGAATTTATAGCGTTTTGTTCTGAGTCCGAAATTTTGATAATCTTAAATTTATACCTTTCTTCTACAAGTGCATTAAATTGAGTTGCCAATTTGTTAAATAACGGGTCGCGACCAGTTCTTACACTTCGTAAAAAAGCCAATTTTCCCTTTATAACATGCAGATATGATTTAGGCTTACTTGAAGCTCTTTTCCGTTGATTGTATTTCTGATTATATTCTTGTTCAGCAGCTTCATAGCCATGTTTCTTCCATGCATATAACATTGAGGATATTTGCTTTATGTATTGGCGATCAACATTAAGAAATTCATTTATAGTTAGACCTGTAACTTCCATTCTCGTTAACTTGTTACATAAGCGAACTTTATCATCGTTAATTTTAAATCCGTTCTCTTCGATAATACGAATTAGCTTATAGCCTGGATATGCTTTGTCATCCTTAAAAACAACAATATCTTCAGGTAGCCTGATTTTGTTACATGTAAATGAAAAACTAATATCGTCAGCATAACGGGTATAAGTACTATTGGTTCTTTTAGCTAGATGTTGAAGCTGGGTATCTAATTTCCACGCAATCATGTTTGAAATGATTGGAGAAGTTGGTGCGCCTTGAGGTAATGAGTTATTAAGGCAACAAATCTGGGCAAGGATAGTTGCAACACTATGGTTAAAATTAAAAGGCCTTGATTTAAATAGATTTCTGACTCTACCAAAATGGATAGAACCAAAGAAATCGGATAAGTCCAAATTGAAAATATATCTTTTATCTAAATGATTTGCAGCGTTAGTTACAATGCTTTTGTTTTTAGCAAAACCATGAACTGCCGATTTGCTAGGGTATATTTCGTAAAGCACATCCTTTAATTTAAGCTGAATTGCTTTTAGTTTTTTTGAAGGCGAGCTTATTTGGCGTTCACCACCGTTCTTTTTTGGTATCTGAAATTGATGGTATACGTAAGTTGGATGAGTTATATAAATTATTTTTGAAAGTTCGGCATAAGATAACCCAAAAAAATTAGCCAAATCGTTGTGGTCGTCAAGGCTGAGAAACTTTTCTTTCATTAATTCGGCAAAAGGGAGTCTGGCAATTTCTCTTTTATAACATGAGCGCTGACGTAATAAAGCTACTACAGGATTACGAAAGGGTATAAGAGTCACTTTTAAATGGCCGCCGCAGATAGACAGCGGAAAATTAATTCGTCCAGACTCCCCGGATAAATATGGTTTATTTATCTCATTTTGTCTAACGCTAAAAATATTTCTCAATTGATAGATTAACCTCGTACGGTGGGTTCGTTGTAGGGCGCGGTTAGCCGCGCAATCTCACTGTACCTAAACAATTGCTTGTGTTCATGCGCGGCGTAACCCGCCGAATGTGATGAACTTCGATATGGTGGATTACGACACGCGGGAACGCTTTACTTTTATGGAGAATTAAGTCGTTTTGCGCGTCTAATCCACCTTACAGTGCGATAAACGCACCATTCCCGTATGCCGCGCCGAGTACCGGAAGTTTTGGCGGGAATAGCCCGAAGGGGTGCGGCAGGGATGCCGCACGTTGCCGGAGGGACAGGAAGTCCCTTCCGGCAACCCCCGTCAAAACTGAGGAACGCAGGAAGCAAGCGGCATACGGGTCGCCTTTTCTTTGGATACTTTCTTTTGCGGAAAATTGCTCCTGCATTTTCCGCATTCACCACGTACATGTGGCTTGGCGAAGCAAAAGAAAGTATCCCGCCTGCCAGTGCGGGAACTGGCATTCAAATAATCGTCGCGGTAGCGACACTTTAAAAACACCCCTCACCCTAACCCTCTCCCACAAAGGGAGAGGGGATGTTGATTCATGGTTCGACAAGCTCACCACGACCGGCTTTATATAACAATCCTTTACCTCGTACGGTGGGTTAGTTGTAGGGCGTGGTTAGCCGCGCAAATCCACCATGCTGAAATCACTATTGGTGCTTATGCGCGGCGTAACCCGCCGAATGTTATTGACTTAGATATGGTGGATTACGACGCGCGGAAATACTTTACTTATCTTTAAAGCTGGTTGTTTTGCGCGTCTAATCCACCTTACAACCTTCGACTATCGCCCATTCCCGTTATGCCGCGGCTAGGACCGGAAGTTTTGACGGGAATAGCCCGAAGGGGTGCGGCAGGGAAGCCGCACGTTGCCGAAGGGACAGGAAGCCCCTTCCGGCAACCCCCATAAAACTGAGGAACGCAGGAAACAAGCGGCATCGGGCGGATTTCTTTTGGCTACTTTTCTTTGTCCGCGCAAAGAAAAGTAGCCCGCCCGCCAGTGCGGGAATTGGCATTTAATCAATCGTCGCGGTAGCGACACTTTATTAATACCCCTCACCCTAACCCTCTCCCACAAAGGGAGAAGGGATGTTGATTCATGGTTCGACAAGCTCACCACGAACGGTCATTTTAATAATCTTTGGTTTCTACAAATTATCATCCCACCCCAATTCCCTTCACTTCGGTTAAAATAACCCCATCTTAAAGAAACCCAATTAAGTAAATGCCTAACCAACAAGTCAAAATCACCGACGTTATCCTCCGCGATGCCCACCAATCCCTGATTGCAACCCGCTTACGCACGGAGGATATGCTACCCGGTTGCGCCATGCTCGACGACATCGGCTATTGGTCGCTGGAGTGCTGGGGTGGTGCGACGTTTGATGCGTGTTTGCGGTTTTTGAAGGAAGACCCGTGGGAGCGCTTGAGCAAACTCAAGGCCGCGTTGCCGAAAACCCGCTTACAAATGTTGGTACGTGGGCAAAACCTATTAGGTTATCGGCATTATTCCGACGATGTAGTACGCGCTTTTATCCATAAGGCGGCAGAAAACGGCATGGATGTATTCCGTATTTTCGATGCCCTTAACGATGTCCGCAATTTACGGACGGCTATCGAAGCCACCAAGGAAAGCGGCAAACATGCCCAAGGCACGATCTGCTACACCACCAGCCCCGTGCATGATGTGCAAAGTTTTGTCACCTTAGGTAAGGAATTGGCGAAGCTGGGTTGCGATTCCATCGCCATTAAGGATATGGCAGGATTGCTTACGCCTTATGCCACCAGCGAGTTGGTCAAAGCCTTAAAGGATGCGGTCGATTTGCCCTTGCACTTACACTGTCATGCGACATCAGGCTTAGCGGAAATGTGCCAATTGAAGGCGATTGAAGCGGGTTGCCAGCATATTGATACGGCGTTGTCGTCCTGGTCGGGCGGCACCAGCCATCCGCCGACAGAAGCACAGGTTATTGCGCTGAAGGGAACGGAATTCGATACCGGCTTGGATTTGGATAAGCTACAGGCTGCAAACCACTATTTTGCCGAAGTCAGGAAAAAATACCGCCGCTTTGAAAGCGAATTTACCGGCATTGATACCCAAGTGCATGTGTTTCAAGTTCCCGGTGGCATGATTTCCAACTTGGCAAACCAGCTAAAGGAGCGCAATGCGTTGGATCGCATTGGCGAGGTTTATAAGGAAATCCCTGAAGTCCGCAAAGATTTAGGTTATCCCCCCTTGGTTACACCGACATCACAGATTGTCGGCACGCAAGCTGTGCTCAATGTGTTGACGGGCAAACGCTATGAAACCATCACCAATGAGGTGAAGCGCTACCTGCAAGGCGGATACGGCAAAGCGCCTGCGCCTGTGAGCGCGGCGTTGCAAAATAAGGCTATTGGAAAAGAAGACGTGATGGATTGCCGCCCTGCCGATCTCTTGAAGCCTGAGTTAAATAAGCTACGGGTAGAAATCGGTGGACTGGCTCGCAATGACGAAGATGTGTTGAGTTATGCCATGTTTCCCGAAGTCGGTAAGTTATTTCTGGAGCAAAGAGCCGCAGGAAGCTTAGTGCCGGAGCCTCTGGCGATTGAATCCAGGGCGGACGACGACCTTATCAAAAAAGCGCCCACCGAATTCAATGTCGCCCTGCATGGCGAAAGTTACCACGTCAAAGTCACGGGTGCGGGCCAAAAAATCAGATGCTTAGGCATTTCTACTTTATGGTGGATGGTGTACCGGAAGAAATTGTCGTTGAAACCCTGGACGAAATCGTGTTGGAAGGCGGTACCCAAGGCGCGGTCAAAGGTACTATTTCCAGCAAACGCCGCAAGCCCACCGCACCCGGCGATGTGGTCGTCAGTATGCCGTGTAACGTGCTGGAAGTGCTGGTTAAAGTAGGGCAATCGGTGGTGGCGGGGCAAGCAGTCATGATTACCGAGGCGATGAAAATGGAAACCGAGATTACCGCACCTATTGGCGGAGTGGTGAAAGCCGTGCATGTTGTCAAGGGTGAACCTGCAAACCCTGATGAAGTGCTGATTGAAATCGACCCGCTGGTCTAATTGTCCTCGGCAAAATGAAACCTGTAACTGCGGATCAAGCGGCAATCAATAAAGCAGCCGATTTATTACAGCAAGGTCACCTCGTCGCTTTACCGACTGAAACGGTTTATGGCTTAGGAGCGGATGCCAAAAACCCTGAAGCCGTAAAGCGGATTTTTGCCGCCAAAGGCCGTCCTGCCGACCATCCGTTGATCGTCCACATTCCCGATAAGGCTGCGCTTACCGATTGGGCGATTGAAATCCCTGATATTGCCTGGAAATTGGCGGAACGTTACTGGCCTGGGCCGTTGACCCTCGTGCTAATAAAACACCCTGACGTGCCGATGGAAGTCACGGGCGGACAAAACACGATTGCCTTGCGCGTCCCTAACCACCCGGTTGCATTAAACGTATTAAAGGCATTTGGCGGTGGTATTGCCGCACCATCGGCAAACCGATTTTGCCGGATCAGTCCCACCCAGGCCAGTCATGTTGAAGAAGAATTGGGCGATAAGGTCGATATGATTCTGGACGGTGGTGCCTGTGTAGTCGGCTTGGAATCGACGATTGTGGATTTAAGTGGCAACCAGCCAAGATTATTAAGGTCAGGGCAAATCAGCAAAACCGAAATTGAACAAGTACTGCAGATTTCACTGGAGACACCCGAAAAAGACGCACAAATCCATGCCCCAGGTCGAATGGAGGTGCATTATGCGCCGATTACCGCCACGTATCTTTGCAGCGCTGAACAAATAAAAGTCATACAGAAGGGCTTTGCATTTAAGCATGTGCATAAACTTGGGGTTATGGCTTACAGTGATGCGGTAAAGCCAGACGAAAATTCCGAGTTAGTCAGGATGTCGGCAAATCAAGAACGTTACGCCCATGATCTGTATGGTAAATTACGTGATCTGGATAAGCTGGGGATTGATATGATTTTGGTCGAACAGCCGCCGCAAAGTGAACTATGGCAAGCCGTGAATGATCGGTTAAGCAAGGCGGCAACAAAATTTTCAGTACTAACCGATACTGATTTTGAGCAAAATGATTCCAACGAACTCAAGGCGATTCTTGGCTGGTTAGATGCGGTCTTAAGATTAGCGTGTTAGGCTTATTATTTTTCCATTACCAAAACCAATTAGATTTTGATAGGCAACATTTTGAACAAACAAACCATCCGCATCGCCACCCGCAAAAGCCCGCTGGCCTTATGGCAAGCCGAACATGTTGCGAAATTACTAGAAACAGCTTTCCCTGGCGTAAAAACCGAATTGGTGAAAATGACCACACAAGGTGACAAAATCCTTGATGCCCCGCTTGCCAAGATTGGCGGCAAGGGATTGTTTGTAAAGGAATTAGAGGTTGGTATGCTGGAAGGAACGGCGGATATTGCCGTGCATTCCATGAAAGATGTGCCCGTTGAATTTCCGGAAGGATTACATTTAGGAGCGATACTGAGCAGGGAAGATCCCACGGATGCCTTTGTTTCCAACCGTTACGCTTCATTAACGGATTTACCCCCTAATGCCAGGATAGGCACGTCCAGTTTACGTAGGCAATGTCAAATCAAGGCGTTATACCCTAATGCGGAAATTTTGACCTTACGGGGCAATGTCAATACGCGCTTAGCTAAGCTGGATGCAGGTGACTACGATGCCATTATTTTGGCATCGGCTGGTTTGAAACGGTTGGGTTTTGCAGAACGTATAGCCCAATGCCTTGATACTAAACTAAGTTTACCTGCCATTGGTCAAGGTGCGATTGGCATTGAATGCCGGGTTGATAACAAGGAACTCAATGACATGTTGAGCAAATTGCACGATAACGAAACGGGTATTTGTGTGCGGGCAGAACGGGCAATGAATGCAAGGTTAAGCGGCGGCTGCCAAGTCCCTATTGCGGGTTTTGCCGAAATCCACGATAACCAACTTTTCATGCGTGGCTTGGTTGGCAGCCCTGATGGGTGCGTTATTTATCGTAGCGAAAGCAGTGGTAAGCCGGAACAGGCTGATTTTATTGGCAAAACAATTGCCGAGGATTTACTGTCACAAGGTGCGGATAAAGTTTTGCAGGCTCTCAATCTGTGAACAATCCATTAATAGGGATCAATATATTGGTAATGCGCCCAGCGCATCAGGCGGATAACTTATGTCAGCTCATCGACCAACAAGGTGGATTAGCTATCCGTTTTCCTACGTTAGAAATAGTGGGAATTGATAACCAGCCAGCTGCAACCAATCCTTTAAACAATTTGTCAAAGTATCGATGGTTGATTTTTACCAGTGTGAATGCAGTAAATTTTGCGCTTAAAGCGAATGGTGGCAAAATAGCGCAGTTTAAAGCAATGCAAATAGCAGCAATTGGGCAAGCAACAGCCAGAGAGTTAGAATTATCTGGCTTATGTGTTGATTTGATACCAAAGACGGGGTTTGACAGTGAGGCAATACTTGCAACACCCGAATTGCAGCAAGTCAATGGTCAGGACATATTAATCGTTCGAGGGCAAGGCGGACGTGAAGAACTGGCTAATGTTCTTCGTAACAGGGGTTCAAATGTCAGCTATTGGGAAGTATATAAGCGGGTAATACCGGATATTGATACAGCCCAGGTCGTTAGTTTGCTGGGACAGGGCCTGTTGGATGTCATCATTGTCACCAGCTTTGAATCCTTGCAGAATTTGCTCACCATACTGGGCGCAAAATATAAAAAAAAGCTGGCAATAATACCGATAGTGGTAATTAGCGAAAGGATCAGCAAACTTGCCGCCGAACTGGGATTTACGCAGATCGCTGTGACTGAAAGCCCTTCGGATCAGGCAATTCTTGATGCGGTATGTGCATTAACTAATGAGTGTGGTAAGAAACGGGGAATAGAGTGGCAGAATTGACTGAACAACCAGCACCAGAGAAAGAACCCGTCATTAGTCAAAATGACGAAAAACTGAAGGCAACGCCTCGGTCAAGTAGCGGACTTTTGTTTGTTATCATCATTTTGTGCCTTATTTTGGGACTTGCAGGTGCCGGGTTTTATTTTTTTACGCAACTGCGTGACAAACAAGAGGGTTTGGGCGGTGAAGTAAAAAGCCAACTGACCCAGCAAATCAATGATTATCAAGCCCAACTTACTGCCATACAATCGCAAGTGGCGGCTCTACAATCCGAAATTGCAGGTAAGGAAGAACACTTCAACAAAACGCTTGCCGGTTTTTCTGACCTGAATACCCAAAAAACCGAAATTACCCGCAAAGAACTTACCGACAAAGTCCTACAAGTGCAGCGGCAACTGGGCAAAACCAGGGGCGATTGGTTGGTTGCAGATGCTGAATATCTGTTGAGTGTCGCCAATGAAAGGTTGCATTTAGTGGGTGATATCAACACGACCCGCGTCGCACTGGAGGCGGCAGACCAGCGGCTTAGGGAAAGCGGCGACACAGGCACCATCAAAATACGTGAACAGATCGCAAAAGAACTTTCTCAAATCCAACGCGTTAATGTCCCTGATGTGGTAGGACTGTATACATCGATACAGACATTGGCAAGCGAGGTCGCTAAGCTAACTTTAGTGTTGCCTTATTCTGGCAAACCGTTGACTCCAAAAGAGGAAGCTACGAATTCCAGCGCGATCAGCGAAGATTCTAATGACTTGCTTAATAGTGCCATTCAGGAGTTAGAAGGAATTGTCACTATCAAGCACTCCGACAAGCCTGTTAAGGAAATCCTGACCCAAGAACAAGCTGAATTCATCCGCGAACAGCTTAAGATTAAGCTGGAAATGGCAAAAATGGCGTTAGTCCAGCAAAACGATGCCTTGTTTCAAGCGACATTGGCGGATATAAAGGACGAGATTAACCAGCATTTCACTTCCAATGAAAATGCAAAAGGATTTATCAGTGAGCTGTCGCGCTTACAGGCTATTAAGTTGCGTAGCCAATTGCCAGACATCAGTTTGTCATTAAAGATGCTCCGTGATGTGTCTAAATTGAGGCTAGAAACCGATAAGGCTTTGTCCACAGAAGGTGATGAATCAGTGCAAAAAGAAAATCCGGCAATGCCTTCGAATCCTAAAGAGCCAGTAACAAAACCTATAGAATCTGTAAACCCTGTAGCGCCTGGACAACCAACCCAAACAGTTCCCCCAAAGCAAGCAGAGTGAGCACATAATGAAAAACGGGCTTTTTTTCTTTTGTGCGCTGATTGTCACATTAGCGGCAGTATTTTTTGCTAAACAATGGCTGGGGTCGTTTGAGAACCCCGGTTATGTGCTGATAGGCATTGGCAATTGGTCAATGGAAACTTCGCTTATTGTTTTTCTGGTTAGCCTGATTGTCGGTTTTTTTGTCCTTTATATGTTTTTCAGATGGGTTGGTTGGTTACTCAGGCTGCCCTGGCGATTGAAAAATCGCAGCCGCAACATTAAATTTAACCGCTCACAAGATGCCTTGATTGCTGGCTTGGTCGGATCTGCAGAAGGCAAATGGGAACAGGCCGAAAAAGTCTTGATTAAACATGCCTCAAACAGTGGCGCGCCATTACTCCATTATTTGACTGCGGCTAAGGCCGCGCAATCCCGTGGGGCTTACGACAAAAGGGATGAATACCTTAAGAAAGCCGCCACCCATGCTCCCCAATCGGATGTGGCGATCGGTTTGACCCAGGCTGAACTGCATTTTTCGGCAAACCAGTTTGAGCAGGCATTGGAAACGCTAACAAAGCTCCATTCCATCGACGCAACGCATGCCAGTGTACTTAAGCTATTGCACCAAACCTACCAACGCTTGGGCGACTGGCAAGGTTTACGCAAATTGCTGCCCACCTTGAATAAAAATAAGGTGCTAATGGAAACAGAGATAAAAAAGCTGGAAATCGACGCTTTTGGTGGGTTGCTGAAGCAAACCATCAAACAAGGCAACAATGATGAAATGCGCTTGTTATGGACTGAAATTCCGCCTCACATAAAAAAGAGCCCTGATGTTGCAGCAGTATATTTTGCCGCCATGATTAACGCTGGACTCGGAACTGAGATTGAGAACGAACTGGTCGAAACTTTGACGATCAATTGGGATGAAACACTATTGTTGTTATTTGGCAGTTTGCAATCTAATGATATTTCCAAACAACTGGACATTGCAGAATCCTTGCTACTACATCATAAAAATGACGGTGTCTTGCTGACAATTCTTGGCAAGTTGAGTGTCAAGTGCCAAAACTACGAAAAAGCCGAAGACTATTTATCAAAGAGTTTAGCTATAGATCCCACCGTACAGGCGTACCGCCTGTTGGGTGACTTATATTCTGTCCAAGGCGAGGAACATAAGGCTAACTCGGCTTACAAGCAAGGCTTGGAGCTTGCGTCAAGTGGTGTTGTCAGCCAAGTTGATGCAGCGGTTTTGAATTCTTGATTTTTTTGTGTGGTTCTTGATCTAGATCAAATTGCCAGCAATTATTATCGGTTATATTTAAGCGTTGGAGCGTTAGGAAAAAAGGAACTTTAAACACACAGAACGCTTTTTCGACTCTTTTAAGGTTATAAGGCGTTTTTTTGGTAATCAATGGATGATGGTGCGTTTTTCAGGACTGAAACCCGCATTCTCGTTTTTTGTATTTGCCGATTAGCAAATATAGTTGAGGAAACACATGAATTTTAAGTATGTATTGGTAGTTTTGCTGTTGTCTTTGTTCACATCAAGCAGCATAGTCTATGCGGCGGGTTCGCCAATCAATGAAGACTACACTACTCTAATAGGACTTGGTGAAAAAATGTTAGAAGCCAGCAAAGCCTCTGACGCAACCGCTTTTTCGACTATCGCTAGTGAAGCGTCCGACGTAGCGAAAGATCAAGGGAACAAAGGAAATTCTCCCCGTTTACAACGGATCAGCACCAAAATAAAAATGGCCAAGAAAGCTGTAAAGGCTGGGGATTTTGGTCTAGCTTCCACGCTGACCGAAGAAGCTCTCACAGAAATGAAGAAAACCAATGGCAAGCCCACTTGGGGCGGCACAACAGCTGGTGGTGAATAAGCTATAGGCACTTGTGGTTAAAACTTAACCATTCACCTATCGTTACGAAGTAAAAAACCCAGACTAAGTGCTGGGTTTTTGTTTTTATAAAGCTCACGCTACCCACCCTTTTTTAGATACAACCATTTGCCTTCCCTGGCATGCGATTGTCTTTCATATAACCCAACCTTCTTCCAATTTGTCACAACAGATCTTCTTGACTCTGTGGATTGACACATTCCCTGAAAGTTTTTTCAAAGCTATATCTACTTTAACAGTAGAACATCAGCAATCAATAAAGTAGCTACAAATAAGGCAGCGCTTTACCTATTCATTATTCTCAATTTATACAACAGCTTATTGTTAAGATAAAGGGCTGCCATTTGTGTCTTTGCACTGTAAAAAATATTTCTAATTATTTTGATTTAAATCAAACTGCCTTACAGCATTTTGTGATACCGCTAAAGATGGACTATTAGTTAAAAAAAGGTTATTCTAAAATAACCTAAGTGAGTGGTTTGGCTCTTAGGAACACAAAACTTTTATTTTGATTATTATGATGACTTGGCGAATTTGTTTTTTCAGGAACGAACGGTCATTTTTTTGTATTTGTCTTTTATGGCAAATAGGTACATGAGGAAATTTAATGAATTTTAGACACATAATGGCGGCTTTGTTGCTGTCTTTGTTTTCAATTGGTGTTGCACAAGCAGCGGGTTCACCTCTGCATGAAGATTACACAGCTCTTTTAGCTATTTCGGATAAGATGTTAGAAGCCGCTAAAGCTAATGACGTAACCGCTTTTACCGCCGCTGCTTCTGAGGCATCTGATGTCGCAAAAGATCAAGGTAATAAAGGTAATTCTCCACGCTTACAACGCATCAGCACCAAGATCAAACAAGCGAAGAAGGCTGCAAAAGCTGGCGATTTTACGTTAGCTACTTCGTTGACTGATGAAGCTGTAACGGAAATGAAAAAACCTGACATTAAACCAACTTTCGGTGGCACTACTGAAGGCGGCGGACGTGACACAATGTTTGGTAAAGAATAAAATCGCCAATTTAGGGTGACTCTACCCTATGCAGTTAATTTTAGTACTTTAATAGGGCTATCTTTAATTCGTGGGCTTATTTAGGTATATTTTAAATAAGTAAAAACCCAGCATAAGCTGGGTTTTTTATTGTTTTAGGGCGTAAAACCTCTTACCCCCCTTCCTGTGCATGATAATGCACACACTAAATACCGTGTCTACTGACGTAGCCCTGATATTTTGAGAAACATTTTTGATCTATGTATGAAAATGCCCCAAAAAAATAAATACGTTGGATATCACCGCCGAATAAAATTTTTTTAAGCCTATATTACCAAGCATCTTAATTAGAAACTTTATTACAGATTATTCCTGAGGTCTGAATTCTAAGGATTGGTAGATACTGATGGGTCACCTGTTTGACAATTATACGAAATCAGTTAATTTGTATAGTGTATATACAAAACCACTATAACAATACGATGAGGCATAATCATGAAACTAACTAAATGCTTGTGGGTTTTTGCTTTAATGATATTTACCGGTACTTGTTGGGCTTACGGGGGGGGCAGTAGCAGTTCAAAAGCCTGTGACAAACCCAAGTTTACCAATCTTGTTCCTGCTGAAAATGCCGAAGTCACAGCGGGCGCAGCCTTTTCGTTCACTGCATCTAAGAATACATACCCCACGACCATCAAGGTCACTGTAAAAGGACAAGAAGCGCCTACAAAAGTAGATAAAAAAAGTGACGGTACTTTTACAGTTACTGGCAAGCTACCTGCATCCGCAAATGGCGGTTTTGCCAGAATAGCAATTAACGCCGATGCACAAAGCAATTGCAAAGGTTCAGGTGGTTGGTTAGTGAAAATCGCTGAGTAAGGTCTTGGCAACACTTCTTGCTAACTAAAACCGGCGCAATACGTCTAACGGCTATTGCGTCCTACCCTCTGACCGAAAGCACTTCAATAACTTTTGCTCAAAGCGAATAAAACAGTCATTCTGAATCAAGGACATATAAAGCATCAGCATAATGACGGCAAACCAGCGCAAATTCATGGTCAACAGCAATCCTATATGAAACAAAATGCCTAGCAAAATACTTACCTTGCGAGTGTAAGTGTTTAGCAACAATACGGGAAACAGTAACTCCCACCACCTTATTAGTCCAACAAACCCTGCCAACAGACCAGTTATTATCGGATAACCGATGATTCCCCAACCATCCCAGCGCGAATACTGCGGATGGATCAAAACATATTGCAATATCGTGCCATCCAGCCATTCTGGGCTATCAAACTTAACCCAACCGGACACAAAATAGATTAAGGCAATCTGAAATTGCACTAGCCGTAACGGCCAGATGGCAATAGTTTGCGGCTTGCTGTGTAAAAAAGCATCAATTGACCAGCAATTTCCGCAGGGAGACAACATCAGGTAAAAACACATCATTTTCAGCACGGCATCGTCCCCATCTAATAACAGCGGATTGCGATTCCACAGGGAAACCCACACCAGCCAAGTGATACAAGTAGTTAACCGGCTTTGCCAGCCTATCATCATCAAAAAAGCGGTTATTATGCCTGAGATGACGATTGCATAAGCCAGTGTTGCAGCATGACCGTCCGCCCGCAAGAAAAAAAACGACCAACTACCCCCATTTTGTATGGCTATTTGCTGAGTATCGCCCAACCAACCTAAGCCGCTAAACTGCGCTTCCACATACGGTAACAACTGCACAAAATAAATAACGGTCAACCCGCCGAAAGCAATACGCAACGCAGCATATTGCCTTGCGTCTATCGGCTTGAACCAAAATCTGTCCCAAGCATCTTGCATCATCGGCTATCCCATAGGAGCTTATCCATGCGATAACCTACACTGGGCAAGTCTCTCAGTTCGGGATGCAGCTCAAACTGGTGCTTAATTAGCTGAGCGGGTGTATTTTCAGTGATTTTTTTACGATGATGCGTTTGATAATATTGCGTAAATTTTTGCAACAATAACGGTTCTTCCAGATTAATCAGGTTTTCGCTCAAGCGATATAATCGACTACGATCATTGCCAAAGTGTTTGAAACCCTTAATATTTTCTTCAAGATTGCTGAACAAAGGCTTACCCTCACAGCTTATTCTTTCCTGTTCAGGATAAGTACTAATGCCATTGCAAACAGACAAGTATTGATGGAATCTGGGGCTTTGTGGCGCAAAAAAATCCCAATATTGTTGACTACCAGTAACATCAATATAGCTATTCAACAGTGCAGTAACGCGAGGATTATCATTCATCATTAACCATTTAAGCAACTTAGCTTCAATAGTGTTTTGCTCATTGCTTGCCAGCACCGTTTCGCCAAAACTGTGCGGTAACGTCCACCAGAAAATGGCGACCATATGCAATAAGCAGAAAACGGGGATTAGCTGTTTTTTCAAAGGCTAGTTGAGATACTGTGAGCGCAGAACATCAATGATAGACTGTAAAAGAATTAAATATTGGGAATACAAACCTAGGTTTGTATTCCAGCTACGTCATTAAAATCAATGGTATGAAAAAATACAAATCTGTTTTCCAGTAATTTTTTACAATTCTTCCACAGTCTCAGGAGCATGAACCACACTTTTACCAAATTCCCATTAAAACTTAACATTGATATTCGTCAACCAAACGTGATTGAACAAATCTTGTTTGCCGTAGTTATTTACATATTGCAGTTGATAGCCGGTATCCACATTGATATTTGGCGTTACTTTATAACCGACCCCCACATATGAACGGTTTTGGTTAATGCCTTGTTGCACAGAGCCCTCGCGTGGGCTGTAATTCAAGTCATTGAAATAGATAAACAACTCGTCGAATGCAATCAGATAAGCTTTCGTATCTGGAATGGAATACTGGAAACGAAACCGTTGACGTAAACGGTGCGCCACATCGGCATCGGCAAAAAATCGTTGTTCAACACGGAAACGGTATTGGAAATTTAGGTCTGGGGTAAGGTCATGCACCCATTGCAACTGCTCTACAATGTCATTAGTAGCATTATCAAATTCATCATGATGGCCTTTGGTGTATTCCCCTTGCCAAGTGTAGCCCAGCCATAATGACAACTCCTTGCTCAGCTTATAGCCAAGTAACGGCCTGATGATAAATTGTTGAAAATCGCCGCTATCATGCTTAAAACGCGGCGCCAATTCCAGAAACGCCAAGTATTTGCTGCCACCAAAATCGGTTTGATAGGTATTGCTGATCCACGTACCCCAGTCATCACTGGCGCGAATGCCAGACGAAAACATTAGGAATAAAGATAACAACAAGATTTTTTTCATAGATTGTTCCAAATCAACTTTTCAAAGCAGGAATTTTATCAAAACTAACGTATCAAGGGGTTTGTTGAGCTTATTAACTCAATCCTAGTATTTTCAGCGTTGTTGGTTGTGTTTACAGAATTGAAGGATAAACTAATTTTGTAAGCACTTTTTTAAGAGGAGTTGTAATGGTCAATCAACTAGTTTTTGCACTTTCGCTGGTTTCAATGTTTGGTTTATCTGCTCCTGTAGAAGCGGGTCAATGTCCCGAATATTTAAACCAAAACATCCAGAAACTACATTCTACAAAAGCCCTTAATATTTGCGAGGCGTATGCAGGAAAACCTCTTTTGATTGTCAACACCGCCAGTCATTGTGGTTTTACCCCGCAATTTAGTGGGCTTGAAAAGCTGTACAAACAATATAAAGATAAGGGCCTGGTGGTACTGGGCTTTGCCAGCAATGATTTCAATCAAGAAGCCAAGGATGAGCAAGAAATTTCCAATGTTTGCTTTATTAATTATGGCGTTACCTTTGATATGTTTGCGCCCATCAAAGTCACTGGCGAATCTGCACACCCTTTATTCAAAGCCTTGGCTACACAAACAAGAGAGCCCGTGTGGAATTTCAACAAATATTTTGTGAAAGCAGACGGTAAGGTCGTGCAATATTTCGACAGCCAGGTCACTCCTGATTCCCCTGCTATGAAACAGGCCATTGAACAACTTTTAACCCCCTGAACTTACCCTCATCCTGGTGGTCTTCGCCCTACCTTTTCTAAAGGGCAAAGACCCAATATCTAAGCGTTAATAGCGTTGCAGACAGTTATATATTGTCGTTAGCTTAGCTTAAAAATCGCTAACCCCCTGTTACCTTAAAATCCGGTTAGAATAAGCACATCTGATTCCGCTATGCACACTCTGCATGGCTACTATCGTTTTTTTTCCGAGCAAAACCCTTAAGTGACCGAATTAAAGTCTTTTTTTAGTGGTGATGGCGCATTAGCCGATATTTTGGAAGGCTACCAGCCCCGGGAAGCACAAACTGAAATGGCGGAAGCTATTGCTAACGCAATTAATGGAAACCAAAATTTAATTGCAGAAGCAGGAACAGGTACAGGCAAGACCTTTGCTTATTTGTTACCTGCTATTTTATCAGGCAAAAAAGTAGTCATTTCGACAGGCACCAAAAACTTGCAAGATCAGTTATTCAATAAGGATTTGCTGATTATCCGTAAAGCCCTTAAAACGCCGTTCATCGCTGCATTGTTGAAAGGCAGGAGCAATTATTTATGCAAGTACCGGTTGCAAAATTCACTGGATTCAAGTTTTGGGTTCAATAAGGAAGAAGCCGCAGCATTAACAAAGATTAAGTCGTGGTCCAAGCGCACCAAAATCGGCGACATTGCCGAAATGACCGAACTCACAGAGGGTGATCCGGCTTGGTATTTGGCAACCTCCACGGTGGACAACTGTCTCGGTCAGGATTGCCCAGATTACAGTGAATGCTTTCTGATGAAAGCCCGAAAAAAAGCCCAGGAATGCGATTTATTGGTGGTCAACCACCACTTGCTATGCGCGGATTGGTCTATCCGCGAGAGTGGTTTTGGTGAATTATTACCCCATGCCGAAGTGGTTATCGTCGATGAAGCGCATCAATTGGCTGAAACAGCTTCCAACTTTCTCGGCCTCCATATCGGAGGCAAACAGTTGGTTGATTTGGCTAAAGATACTTTAATCGAGTATTTCAAGGATGCCACTGACTTGCCGGAACTCAGGACGGCCTGCGAAAATTTGGAACATGAAGTTAAAGACTTACGGTTAGCGTTTGGGCTTGAGCTTAAACGTGGTGACTGGAAGGAGATCAAAAATAACCCGAAGGTAATGGCTGGCCTGAATGCCATAAAGGAACAGTTACAACGCTTATGCGGACAACTAAAACTGGCATCGGTCAAAACCAAGGAACTGGATTTATGTTACAAACGGGCTGATGAAGTATCACAACAATTACAGGATATTGTTGATGATAAATCAGGCCAGTGGATACGCTGGTACGAAACACATCGGAAAACCTTTACCTTAAGCCGCACCCCGCTCGATATTGCCAAAGAATTCAAGGCGTTCATGCAGCAACATAAGGCGACGTGGATTTTTACCTCGGCGACCTTGAGTGTGTCGGATAAGTTCGACCATTTTGCCAAAAACCTGGGCTTAACCGATACCTATGGCAAACAATGGGGCAGCCCGTTCGATTATGCCAACCATTCCCTGTTTTATCATCCGAAAGGCTTACCTAAGCCCGATGATACCAATTTTATCCCAACGATTGTCGAATTTGTCATTCCGGTATTGGAGGCCAGCCGAGGCCGGGCGTTTTTTCTGTTTACCAGCCACCGTGCGCTTAAATTGGCGGCGGAATTGCTGGAAAACCGCATAAATTTTCCCTTACTTATTCAAGGCAGCAAGCCTAAAGCCCAATTATTAGACCAATTTAAACGCTTGGGTAATGCGGTATTGCTCGGCACAGCCAGTTTTTGGGAAGGTGTCGATGTCAGGGGTGAAGCCTTATCCTGCGTAATCATCGACAAACTTCCGTTTTCATCCCCGGGCGATCCGGTGCTCAAAGCGCGATTGGATGCCATCACCAAACACGGCGGCAACCCTTTCTTTGAACACCAGTTACCCACCGCCGTCATCGCCTTACGGCAAGGCATAGGCCGCTTGATCCGTGATGAAACAGACCGTGGCGTATTGATGGTGTGCGACCCTCGCTTATTAAAACGCACTTATGGACAACAATTTTTGGACAGTGTGCCAGCTATGAAACGTACGCGCGATATTGAAGATGTCCGAGCCTTCTTTCAAATGGAACACCCCATTGATAAAAATAACGAAAACATCAAAAAATCCCTTCTCTCAGTGGGAGAGGGCTAGGGTGAGGGATATTAAAATGCTTGGCTCTAAATATCTTCTCCTGAATGAAAAAGGACATAAATGAAGCTGTTAGCCGTGGAAACCGCCACAGAAGCCTGTTCGGCAGCACTAATGATCGACGGTAACATCATCGAACAATTCTGTATAACCACGAACGGACACAGCAAATTGATCTTGCCGATGGTTGATTCATTATTGGCTGATGCTGGCTTAAAACCAGCCGATCTTGATGGTTTGGCATTTGGTTGCGGCCCGGGTTCTTTTACGGGCGTACGAATAGCAACGGGCATTATCCAAGGCATCGCGTTTGCGCTCGACCTACCCGTAGTACCGGTGTCTAATCTAGCGGCAGTCGCGCAGGATTTTTTCGACCATTCCGACGAAAACCTTGCTTTCGTGGCAATGGATGCAAGGATGAATGAGATTTACTGGGGCGTTTATCAGCGCAATGCTTTAGGTTTTGCAGAATTATTAGGAAAAGAAGCCGTAATTTCAGCAATTGAGGTTGAATTTCCTGATATTTCAGGGGTGGGCATTGGTTCGGGTTGGAAAGCCTATCATCAGGATTTATTGAAACACTTATCAGGTCATCTCACCCGTTATGAAACCGATACCCTACCCAGAGCCAGGGCAGTCGCACGGTTAGGTGTTGAAGGCTTTAAACAAGGCGTAGCAGTTGCTGCTGAACAGGCTACGCCAGTTTATTTACGAAATAAGGTGGCAAAGAAAGAGTGTGAGCGATAAGTATTTATACGTATATTCATCATTGCAATTTAGCAATACACTTTAGTCAAAGATGATCCGTTGAAGTATTCTGGATAAGCTGATAAGTAGAAGACTAACGTTTTGTAGTTGATTCCATTTATGGTGTGCCATGGGGTAAGCAATTAGCAAAATGGTCTATTGTTGATTCCCCTTTAAGGGGCTACTGAACAAGTTTTTGGTGTCCATAATTCACAGAGCAACTGGTCTCAACAAATTATTACAGCAGGACGTGAACACGCCCAGAATGCGCGATTAACATGAAAGCGGGGGCTAAAATTGATTGCGATTGCTGCGCTTAAAAGTTTTTTACAGAACGTTAAATTTTTTCTGGAACGGATATGATTATTGAAAGACGCAAACGAATCCGCATTCCAAATTCCGCTGACCTTGATTTGGTTGTTGAATTTAATTTTTGTGAATTGGATAATTGGGCGGATGATGAACCCTTGAATGAAGTAACACCCGTGTCAATTTTGTTGACCTTCGCCCTCGTAACAGGTTTTTGTGCTTATGCAATAGGTAGTTACCTTTTCTACTAGTTTTGGCAATAGTCTGGCCTAAAGCGATATATACGAAGCCATTTTTAATTCTTGAAACCGTTCGCCTGGAACTTGACAAAGGTTCAAAGCATCCGCGAAACCAACTCGTTTGGAAAGCCCTAAGTATTTACCCCCGTTCAATTATATTTTGAATTTCACTTTCCTTAGCCATGACGCTTGCACACAAGCGAAATTGCCCAGAAGCACGACGTAAATTTTCTTCTGGATCGATCACTTTAAAATAGCGATTACCTTCCAGATAATCGGTATAAAATCGAATACCCAGCTCAAATGGAATCAGGCGTATGGCGGGGTAAAGGAATTGATAATCGTTGTCTGAAAACAATGTCCCCATTTCTTTTAGATAACTTGTTAATAACTCTTGGCACAGATCAAGATTAAACGCGTTCGTTTCCATGTTATGGCAACATGACCGCAAACAATCCCCTAAATCATAATGGATTAGCCCAGGTTTGACGGTATCCAGATCAATCAAACTAACAATATATTGGCTGGTTTTATCGAACAAGAAGTTATTAAGCTTAGGGTCGCCATGAATAATACGTTGGGATAACAAGCCTTGCGCTTTTGCCCTTTCTAGGTCGTTAGCAATATGTTGGTGCCGGGTTATAAAATCCGCACAGTAGCTGTCTTCAGGTATTTTAGTGCTGGTTTTTACTTGTTGGTAATGCTGCAAATAGCCAGGTGTAATGTGGAATCCCGGTAAGGTATCGTGCAATTTTACAGAATCCAAGCCGTACGTAAGGCGATGAAACTGTCCCAGCGCATACCCCACCTGCCATGCTTGTGCGAGATTGCTAATGGTTTCCAGGCTTTCGGTATTGTTGATATAGCTCAACGCCCGCCAAACATGACCTTGTTCGTCACAGTAAAAAGTATTGTTGGCTTCAGTTTGTAAAAGCTGCGGAATTTTTAAGGTTATTTGCTCATCATTGATCTGCTCGACGTACTCGTTTAGCACCATCAAATTAGCCATGATCTGCTCTGGCTGGGGAAATACCTGCTTGTTTATGCGTTGTAAGACAAACGGTTTTGCCTCTGTGGCAACTAGATAGGTGTCATTAATCAACCCATTGCCCAGAGGCTCAATATTTGTAACCGACCTTGAAAACTGTAGGGCGATATTAAGAGGCATCACTAAAGACTAATGATGCAGATGCGCTGCAAGCCAACGAGCGGCAACTTCCTCCGCGATACCTTTGCGTCTTGCATAATCGCTCAATTGATCTTGATCAATCTTGCCGACATTAAAATATTGCGATTCGGGATGCGAGAAATACCATCCACTTACCGCCGAGGCAGGGTACATAGCAAAACTCTCGGTCAGTTCAATGCCCGTGGTTTCAGTTGCGTTAAGCAATTCAAATAATTTGGCTTTTTCGGTATGGTCTGGACAAGCTGGATAACCTGGCGCTGGGCGTATGCCCTGATAAGCTTCATTAATTAACTGGTTGTTATCGTGCGTTTCGTCTTCTGCATAGCCCCAGAAGTCTTTTCTGACGACTTGGTGCATATATTCCGCCAAGGCTTCTGCTAAGCGATCTGCCAAAGCTTTAAGCATGATCGAACTGTAATCGTCGTGATCGCGTTCAAATTCTTCAAGTTTGGCTTCGATGCCTATCCCTGTCGTCACGGCAAACGCACCGATGTAATCGTGCTTACCTGAATCGACTGGCGCAATAAAATCGGCTAAGCAATAGTTCGGCCTACCAGGGGCTTTCATGTTTTGCTGACGTAAATGATGTAATGTCTCACATTTTTGGGTACGCGTTTCATCGGCAAATAAAATAACATCATCACCTTCACTAGCCGCAGGGAAAAACCCTATGGTTGCCCGCGCAGTCAGCCATTGACCGTTGACTATTTGCTTTAACATGCGATTGGCATCGTCGAACAGCTTTCTGGCTTCTTCGCCCACTATCTTATCTTTGAGGATATTGGGGTAACTTCCCGCCATTTCCCAGGTCTGGAAAAACGGTGTCCAGTCAATATACTCGACCAATGTAGCCAAAGAAATATCGTCGATGACTTTTGTGCCTAAAAATTTCGGCTTGATCGGCTCATAACGTCCCCAGTTGAATTTGTTTTGTCTGGCCGCTTCAAGTGAATGTTGTTTGGTTTTCGCTTCACGGCCTTTATGACGTTCCCTGACTTCTGCGTATTCTTCGCGTGTGCTTTGGACAAATTCATCTTTTAGCTCGGCACTTAATAGATTACTGGCAACACCAACACCTCGTGAGGCATCTGTCACATAAACCGTCGCACCTTTATAATGAGGTTCAATCTTGACAGCGGTATGGGCGCGGGAAGTAGTTGCACCGCCGATCATAAGCGGAATAGTAAAGCCTTGGCGCTGCATTTCTTTGGCGACATGCACCATTTCATCCAATGACGGGGTAATCAGCCCGCTTAAGCCGATAATATCGACATTTTCCAAACGCGCGGTTTGCAGGATTTTTTCGGCTGGCACCATCACGCCCAAGTCTATGACTTCGTAGTTATTGCATTGCAACACCACTCCGACGATATTTTTACCGATGTCGTGTACGTCGCCTTTAACGGTAGCCATAAGGATTTTTCCGTTGGTCTGGCGGTCTTCGGCGGATTTATCGGCTTCCATGAACGGCATCAAATACGCCACGGCTTTTTTCATGACTCGTGCGGATTTCACTACTTGTGGCAAAAACATTTTACCCGCGCCAAACAAGTCGCCAACCACGTTCATACCGTCCATCAATGCGCCTTCAATGACATGTAGTGGCCTTTCTGCTTCCTGCCTCGCCTGTTCGGTATCTTCGTCGATGTAATCGGTAATACCTTTGACCAGTGCATGTTCCAAGCGTTTGCTTACTGGCCACTCGCGCCATTCCAGATTTTCCTGTTTGGCTTCGCTGCTGCTGCCATCGCCACGATATTTCGCCGCCAGTTCCAGCAATTTGTCCGTGCCGCTGCCATCGTGGGTGTTTAAGACCACGGCTTCAACCGCATCACGTAAATCACGGGGAATGTCTTCATAAATCGCTAACTGTCCGGCGTTGACGATCCCCATCGACATACCGGCCTGAATGGCATGGTATAAAAATACCGCATGGATGGCTTCACGCACCGGATTATTGCCCCGAAACGAAAACGAAACGTTGGATACGCCGCCGGAAATTAACGCGTAAGGCAGGGTTTGCTTGATTTCACGAGTGGCTTCAATAAAATCCAGGCCATAGTTATTGTGTTCATCTATGCCTGTAGCTATAGCGAAAATATTGGGGTCAAAAATAATGTCTTCGGGCGGAAAGCCAACTTGTTCGACAAGGATCTTATAAGCACGCTGGCAAATTTCGACTTTTCTGGCTTTGGTGTCGGCTTGGCCTTCTTCATCAAACGCCATGACAATAACTGCCGCGCCATAACGACGTACCAACTTGGCATGTTTGATAAAAGCCTCTTCGCCTTCTTTGAGCGAGATGGAGTTGACAACGCCTTTACCTTGGATACATTTAAGCCCGGCTTCCAGAATGTCCCATTTGGAAGAATCCAGCATAATAGGTACTTTGGCAATGTCCGGCTCGGATGCAATCAACATAAGGAAGCGTACCATTGCTTCCTTGGACTCCAACATGCCTTCGTCCATATTGATGTCGATAATTTGCGCGCCGTTTTCGACTTGTTGCTTAGCGACATCTAGCGCCGCTTCAAAATTGCCTTCGATAATTAGTCGTTTGAAGGCTGCTGAACCCGTGACGTTGGTACGTTCGCCGACATTTACAAACAAGCTGCCTGAGCCTATCGACATCGGCTCTAGCCCTGAGAGGCGGCATTGTTTGGGGATGTCGGGGATTCTGCGCGGGGCATAATGTTGCACTGCGTTGACGATGGCTTTAATTGTGGTAGGCGACGTTCCGCAACATCCGCCTATAATATTCAGGTAGCCGCTTTCCGCCCAATTGGCCAGCTCATCAGCCATTTGTTCGGGGGTTTCATCATACTCACCGAATTCATTAGGTAAGCCGGCATTAGGATGAGCCGAAACGTGGGTATCAGCAATAGCCGATAATTCCGCGATATATTGACGCAGCTCGGTAGCACCTAACGCGCAGTTAAAACCGAAAGAAATCGGTTCAATATGTTTTAAAGAATGCCAAAACGCGCCCACGGTTTGCCCTGACAAGGTTCGACCGGATGCATCAGTGATCGTACCGGAAATCATCACCGGTAATTTAGTGCCCATTTGCTCAAAATACTGATCAACTGCAAAAATGGCGGCTTTGGCATTTAAGGTATCGAAAACAGTTTCGATCAGGATAATGTCCGCGCCTCCGTCTATCAATCCGCGGGTGGCTTCTGTATAGGCCTCAACCAGTTCGTCAAATGATATATTGCGAAAGCCTGGATCATTGACATCCGGTGACATTGAGGCGGTGCGAGCGGTAGGACCAAGAACACCCGCTACAAAACGCGGTTTTTCCGGTGTTTTTGCCGTGTATTCATCGGCAGCTTGCTTGGCAACACGTGCCGATTCAAGATTAAGCTCGTAAGCCAACGCTTCCATGCGGTAATCCGCCATGGAAATACTGGTCGAATTGAAGGTGTTGGTTTCAACAATATCCGAGCCCGCCTCAAAATAAGCACTATGGATAGCTTTGATAATATCCGGCTGGGTTATCGACAATAAGTCATTATTGCCTTTGAGGTCAACTTCCCACTGGGCAAAGCGGTCGCCCCTAAAATCTTTTTCTTCCAGCTTGTAGCCCTGGATCATCGTACCCATTGCGCCATCAAGAAATAAGATTCTTTTGGATAATTCTTGCTTAAGAAGTGCTGATTTGCTCATTTATATTTATGGAGGGGTTAATTCGCCTGATTATTATTGCTTTAAAACCGATCAAGCTCTATTATTTTTGTCAGTAACCAAGGAGATTAACGTGTCAAAGCCAACTATTATTCAAACTATCAAGAGCATTTTAGCAGCTTTTGTGGGCGTACAGAGCGACAAAAACCGAAAATTGGACTTCGAGCAAGGCTCCCTTATGACTTATGTAATCGCTGGCTTAATTTTCACCGTCTTATTCGTCTCAGCTTTGATTTTTGTGGTGTCCAAAGTTATAAGTGGTTAGTCATTATGTATTTGCTAACATAAATTCCAACAAACTCTCTTTATTCCAAACACAAAAAAGCCCAAGCGTTTCTGCTTGGGCTTTTTGTCTGTAGACTATTATTGCTGGTCTGGATTTTTGAAGCTTTCTTTGATACTTTTGAACATCTCACCAATTCCGCTGAACAAGTTCGATTTGGTCAAAGATTCTTTCAACACAAATTTAGTACGGATAAACGCAACCAATAAAAACCCAGCTATTGGCGGAAATAACTCAAAAAACACAGAAACGAAAGTTCCTTTAGAACCTTGAAAACCGCCCAGATTCTTTCTGTCACCAACGCTCAGGAGGTCTCGTTCATAACCTTCGCCTTGATCCACTCTCATTGCTTCAATGACATAATTCGCTGCCCCAATCATTATAAACTGGGAAGCCATATATGCGGCAGCACAAATCATTACCCAAACAACACCATTATTCACATTCGCCTTTGTGGTTGTCTGATAGACCCAGACCAACGCAAGAAGACCGACTATTCCACCAATCATAGTTGCACCCTTTATTGTTATATTTTAGTTAAAAAGAAGTAAAGAAACGGACATTTCAAGATCATCTCTGAACCATTTTTTTCGATAACCTTGCAATCCTCAAATTTTTCACGCCCTGGGGACACCTGTTTTTTTATAACCCCATTCTCAACACTATACTTTACGGGAATATGCATCTCGTTTGTACGCCCGCCCGCATCGGTTGCTATAGTTTGTAGAACACCGTCACTCTGGAATTCCCATTCAACTATAACGTTTTTTTTCTCGCCGTCCAGCTTGGCGGCTTCGGCAGTCACTTTCCACTTACCTAAAATCTCAGATTTATCTTTCAATACGACATCAGCATGGGCTGAAAGTGCAAAAAAGATTGCCACAACGGGCAACATTACCAAATATCTATTGATCATCTTTCAAGCTCCTCATCAATCGTTCTTATTATTAAAGTACGGATTTTAAATGATACTGCATCCGCTTTGGAATTTTAAATTTATTTTTCTCGTTAATGTACAAATACCTAAATAAACTAATTTAGGTAAATCAAGGTGAGATGCCTTAATCTTAAAATGGGTAGTTCAACAATACCAGATTGGAGAATTAAAGAAAGCTGAAAATAGTTAAAAACTACTTTTTCAGATGGTTTTATTATCTTATCGCACCCTGCAAGGCAAATCGGATAATATCCTCACAACTTTTGCCTTCGATACCGATATTTTGCACCATCTTAGCCGCATCCAACGGTTTATAACCCAACGAACATAAGGCGCTGATGGCTTCCTGTTTGGGATTTGCATTGCCCATTGTCATTACCGAACTGACCGTTTCGATATTAGATAATGACGATTCCCCCAAATCCGGCAAGCGGTCACGCATTTCGATTACCAAACGTTCGGCGGTTTTTTTGCCGACACCCGGCAAACGAACCAAGGCTTGGGTGTCGTTGTTATGGATGCAGCGATGGAATTCTTCGGCGGTTTGGCCGGACAAGATTGTTAAAGCCAATTTTGGGCCGACTCCATTGACCTTGATTAAGGTACGGAACATCGTCCGGTCGGCTTCGGTTGAAAAACCAAACAGGATGTGGGCATCTTCCCTTACCACCAAATGCGTATGCAACAAGATTTCAACGCCTATAGCGGGCAGGTTATAAAACGTCGTCATCGGCGCTTCCACCTCGTAACCCACGCCTTGCACATCCAGCAATAATAGCGGCGGCGCTTTATGAATCAGTTTACCTCGCAGGAAGCCGATCATTTACCCCAACCTTTCTGTATACGCATTACAGTTTGTTGATGATGGACATGGCAAATACAAATACCCAGCGCATCGCTGGCATCAATCTGCATCTCGCCTTGAATATTTAACAAAATTTTCACCATGTGCTGAACTTGCGTTTTAGCGGCATTGCCCTTCCCTACCACCGCTTGCTTAACCTGTTTGGCGGAATATTCAAATACCGGCAGACCTGCCGCCTGCACCGCACAGATCGCCGCCCCGCGCGCTTGCCCCAGCTTAAGGGCGGAATCGGCATTAATGTGCATAAATACCTGTTCGATAGCCATTTGCTCCGGCTGATAGCGTTCCACCACTTCCAGCAAACCTTTGAATATCTGCTTAAGCCGGTCGGGAAAATACTCCGCCGTCACCCGAATACTCCCGCTGGCGATGTATTGAAAACCGCGCGGCGATTCTTCAATGATTCCGTAACCAGTCAATCGAGAGCCGGGGTCTATTCCTAAAATTAGCATTTGCTGTTAAGCATGAAAGTTCACAGCAATTATGACAATAGCTAAAAGCGTAACAATTGCTTGCAATAAAGTTAACAAGCTTTGAACTTGGCATAACCGTGTAAAGTTACGCGAACTTGAAACAAAATCTCCCTTTCTTGCCGCGTTAAGGATATCAGAAGCGTACCATTTTAAAAAAGGCAACATTCCTTTTTCAGTTTCGTTAAAAATAAATTCACGATCTAAAATAATATTTTTTTCTTTAACCCCTTTGCCTAACTCGTAACCAACCAAGCTACCCATAGAGTGACTGGCAACCAAAACTGCAATAAACTTTTGGATAATTGCAAGAATAAGAGCGGCAATAAATAGATATAAAAACCATCGAATACCGCAAATCGAAATATTCTCTTGAATAGATTTGTATTGGGATACAAATAAGGTAGATGCTGCAGCGAAGCCACTTATTAACCAACCTGAAAACGTATCTATTATAGTGGATGCTTTCCCATTTACATTGCCACGCATAACAAGCATAAACAATTGTTCATTAATATTTTCTATTTCTGTCATCGGCTCACTCCGTGTCTTATGTATCCTTAGCTTAAGAACCCAAATTCTCCATAATTTCATCACTAATATCCGCATTGGAATAGACATTCTGCACATCGTCCAGGTCTTCCAGGCGGTCGATCAGGCGCAGCATTTTCTCGGCGGTTTCGGCATCCAGTTCTGCCTGGGTTGAGGCTTGCATCGTGACTTCGGCGTTATCCGGTTCGTATCCTGCCGTAACTAATGCTTCTTTGACCGCAAGATAACTTTCCGGCGTGGTCATGACATCCACCACGCCGTCGTCGAAAGTAACGACATCTTCCGCGCCTGCTTCCAGTGCGGCTTCCATCAGGGCATCTTCATCTATACCTGGAGCATAGCTGAGTATACCTAGCTTGTTAAAGAGATAAGCAACGGAGCCGTCCGTGCCCAAGTTGCCGCCGGCTTTGGTAAAAGCATGGCGTACTTCGCCGACGGTGCGGTTGCGGTTATCGGTCAGGCAATCGACAATCACCGCCGTGCCGCCGGGACCGTAGCCTTCATAGCGGATGTTTTCGTAATTTGCACCTTCCAATGCTCCGGAGGCTTTTTTGATGGCGGTGTCGATGGTGTCACGGCGCATATTAGCGCCTAATGCCTTATCAATCGCGGTGCGTAAACTTGGATTGCTGGCCGCATCCGGCCCGCTGGTTTTTACGGCTACGGATATTTCACGTAGCATTTTGGTAAAAATTTTGCCGCGTTTGGCATCTTGTCCGGCTTTCCTGTGTTTGATGTTAGCCCATTTACTGTGCCCAGCCATTGTGTCTCTCTGAAAATGCGTATTTTAATTTGTATGGTTTATATTTTTTAGATCAGTTTCAAGTATATACAAACTGTTTGCAATCGAATTGTGACAATAGAGTCCTCTGTCTGATATAGAGTTGTCGAACCTGACAAGAACTCGATTTCTGTCGTTGATTGTTTCAATCACTGTTCCGCTCTCGCCGATTAAAACCCAATAGTTTTCTTTAGGCTCGCAATGTTCAGGAGCCGATAAAAGTCCATTGAAGGATATAAGGATCACTTTACTGTATAACGGCAGCATGCGTTGAACCCAAAAACATCTATGCTAAATCATAAAGATAGTTTGTACATTTGTTTCAGCTCTAGTCTGGCTGGAGCTTACGGAAACCAGCAATTCGTGTTCCGGTTGCCCTATATTTCGTTACACTTCATTCAAACTAAGCTAAGAAACCGTCTTTCAATACTCCGCATCATGATAAACATTCTGCACGTCATCCAAGTCATTCAACATATCCAAAAACTTTTCTAACAATACCACGTCGTCACCGGTGACGGATGTCACGCTTTTGGGTAGGAATTGAATTTCGTCGACCTCAAAATCAAGCTCACCAAAGTTATCTGTTAAGGCTTGTTTAGCCTTGGCATAAGAAGCTGGCGCGGTGAAAACCGTGATTTTTCCCGCTTCGTTTTCAATATCGCTTACGTCCACGTCGGCAGCAAGTAACGATTCAAGCACGGCATCCTCGTCATCATGGTTAAATGCCAGGATGGCGACATGGTCAAACATGTGGCTTACCGTGCCTTGGGTGCCGATCTTACATTTGGTTTTGGTAAAACACAGTCGAACGTCGCCGAAGGTACGGTTAGGATTATCAGTCAGGCAATCGATCATCACCATGCAATTGCCAGGACCGTAACCTTCGTAACGCACTGGGTAAAAATCTTCACCACCGCCTGTTTTGGCTTTGTCGAGGGCTTTATCGATGACATGCGCAGGCACTTGGTCTTTTTTGGCACGAACAAGCAAGCCGCGCAACGCCAAGTTGCCGTTCGGGTCTACACCGCCCGATTTGGCACTTACGTATATCTCTCGGCCATATTTGCTATAGACCTTGGCCTTCATGTCCGAGGTTTTTGCCATGGACACTTTACGGTTTTGATAGGCTCTTCCCATTTGCTTGTTGCTCCAGCAGTAAAAATAAAGGGGGAATTTTATAGATAAGTATTAGGCAGAGAAATTTTAGCTACCTTAGCCCTTGGATTGAGCTTGGTAACTTGAATAATGGATGACCAACTTTAATTTGGGATTCGCAACTCAACCTAACCTCGCATTAATCAAAGGTAATACTGCGGTTAAATCAGCACTGCCTACAAACTCATCCGCCAACTCCCTAACGACAGTCCGATCACAAACCCCACCAAAGCCAATTACGGTTACGCCTGGTTGCTTGGCTTCCATATCTGTCTTGCCATCACCAATCATGACGAGCGATGATTTTCCCTGCAGCAATTGCCTACATACTTCCGCTTTGCCGCCTGATTTGGCCAATGGGGAGTTTTCGTCAAAGTTAAGGTAACTGCCATCGGCGTTGAAATTGATACCGACCGCATGGACATGACCATCTCCCACACCCAAGACCTCTGCCAGCGGCAGGATCGCTTGTCGCAAGCCGCCGCTGATTATGTGGACTTCCTTGCCCTGCCCTAGCAAGGCGGCAAAAACCTCTTTAACACCATCAACCATTTCCTGAATGTACACATCAGCCAGTTTTTCGATACTTGCCCTGTCTGGTTTTATAGTTTCCAGACGTAAGCCATAGATCGCTTCCAGCGGCAGTTCGCCATTCATAGCCGCATCGGTAAGCTTGGCCATGGCCTCGCCCACACCTGCCCACCGTGCCAGTTCGTCGATGCCTTCTATTTTGCTTAACGTGCTGTCGCAGTCAAAACAGATGACCTCATAGCTCATAGTAGGATTTGCTTGGCATTGCAAACCGGGGTTAGATTGCAAATTTGTTGCATGATGGCTTCCGGCACCGGTTCTGACACGCTGATAACAGCCATTGCCTGATCTTTGACGTCCGCCGTACTCACTTGCATACGGGTGATATTGATGTTGGCATTGCCTAATACAGAGCTGATTGCGGAAATAACGCCCGGCCTATCATCGTGGCGGGTCACAATCAATGTACCTTCCGGTACGACCTCAATATCGAAATGGTTGATGCACACCAGACGCGGCTGACGGCCACCGAGTAAAGCACCGGATAAAGCGATAGTTTGATCGGCGCAATGCCCGGTAACTTTAATAAGCGACACGTAATCCGGTGAATCTTTGCTAACTGATTCTACCAATGCCAAACCTTGACGTTTGGCTATATTTTCGGCATTAACGCGGTTAACCGGCGTGGACACCTGTCCGCTTAAAATACCGACCAACGCAGATACCGATACCGGACGCACCGCCGCATCTGCTGCCCTACCATAAAGTGCGACTTCAACTTTAGTGATAGGTTGGTTAGCTAAACCCGCTAGTATTTTGCCTAAGGTTGTCGCCAAATTCATGAAATCATGCGACTTGTTCAACTCTTCGGCTGATACTCTTGGCAAGTTCAATGCGTTGACTGCTTCGCCCGTCTTTAAAAACAACACGGCTTGCCTTGCGATTTCCACGCTCACCGCAACTTGGGCTTCCGTGGTGGATGCACCCAAATGCGGGGTGAACACGATGTTATCCAACTCCAGCAAAGGCGAATCTTTCGGAGGCTCATTTTCATAAACGTCCAGTGCTGCACCCGCACATTGGCCATTCTTTAAAGCATCGTATAAGGCTTTTTCATCAATCAACCCACCACGTGCGCAATTGATAAGCATCGCGCCTTTTTTCATCTTGGCAAACTGCGGTGCACCAATCAGGTTACGGGTTTTTTCGATAAGTGGGCAATGTAAAGTGATGTAATCCGAGCGAATCACTAAATCGTCGAGACTAACAGATTCTACGCCGTATTCTTCGTAGATTTCTGGCGCAACAAATGGATCATAAGCGATCACATCCATTCGCAGGCCTAAAGCCCGTTGCGAGACAATCCGGCCTATTGTGCCAAAACCGGCAATACCTAAAGTTTTGTGCGCGATTTCCGCACCGACCAACTTGGAACGCTCCCACTTGCCGGCACGGACAGAACGGTCTGCGGTGGGTAATTGGCGGCTTAATGACATCATGTGGGCAATCGCCAGTTCCGCCGTGGTCGTGGCATTGGCATCAGGCGTATTCATTACGATTACACCCATTTCGGTCGCCATCGGAATATCCACGTTATCTACACCAATCCCGGCACGACCAATCAACTTAAGGTTTTTGGCGGCTTCCAGCACTTTTTTAGTCACTTTGGTATCGCTGCGGATCAGCAAGGCATCATACTCGCCGATAATCTTGCACAGACCTTCTTCGTCAAGACCGGTTTCGATATGAATCTGGATACCAGATTGTTGGTTTAGATAATTGATACCCGCTTCGGATAATTTGTCGGAAATAAGGATTTTTTTCATGAATGTTAGAACTCGAGAAAACGCGCTAAAAATCCAATAGTTTACCAGCTTTGATATAATCGGGATATGTTAGATGCACTGAACTTGCGAATGAAAACCAACTTCATGGCTTAAAGGCTTGTTGATGCTAATTTTGCTTGCTGCCGCACTATGGCTAGGCAGCAACAAGAAATACAGTTTTACCCCAGATACCACCTTCACCACCATTACCGGCGAGCACATTACGCTAAAAGCCTTACACGGCAAGCCAGTGCTCGTCACCTTTTGGGCGACCAGTTGTGCTAGTTGTGTAAAAGAAATCCCTGACCTTGATTGCGTTATATAACCAATTCCACCCGCAAGGCTTTGAAGTTATTGCCGTTGCAATGGCTTATGATAAACCGAACCATGTCGTCGCCATGACGAAAGAAAACAAGTTGCCTTATCGCGTCGTGCTGGATATAAACGGAAAACACGCCAAAGCGTTCGGTCGCGTTTGGGCTACGCCAACCACCGTGTTAATCGGCCCGGATGGCACGGTTAGTAAAAGCATCATTGGCGCATTCGATCTAACGGCTATGCAAACCCGAATTCAACAACTACTTAAAGGATAGACATGCTCTGGTTAAAAGCCTTACATTTGATTTTTATGGTGACCTGGTTTGCCGGGTTGTTTTACCTGCCGCGTTTATTCGTCTATCACGCCATGAGCGACGATGCCATCAGCATCGAACGCTTCAAGATTATGGAACGTAAGCTGTATTTTGGCATCATGACACCGGGCATGATCTTGACCTTTGTCTTCGGCATCTGGATGCTCGCCAGTTATGCCTGGGATGTTTATGGCAGCAGTGGCTGGCTACATGCCAAGCTGGGTTTATTGGCTGTACTATTTATTTACCATGTTATCTGCGGCAAGTGGCTACTGGATTTCAAATACGACCGCAACCAGCACGGGCATGTTTATTACCGTTGGATGAATGAAGTGCCGGTGTTGTTTTTGATTGCGATTGTTATTTTGGCGGTGGTGAAGCCGTTTTAAGCAAACACGTTAAAGCACAGTGGAACAAAGTCTCTTTCGCTATATACCTGAAGAATACGTCGAATCGTTTATAAAACGTGGAGAAATATTATTTCGGCCATTGTCTTACTACCGAGACTTTGAGGACAAAAATGTGCGAAGAGATGAATACGAAGGAACCAAAATACATCTGCCAATTGATGGCTTGAAAATCACAAAAGTTGATACTGGTGAAGAAATACCATTAGCACATACTTTCGAATCGACTGCAAAAGAAGATGACATATTCGTCTACTGCTTAAGCACAACCTGTAGCGGAATTCTTGCCGAGAAATTTGAAGCAAAATCTTGTATTGAAATACTGAAACCAATGTTGTTTATTGGTTTAATCCAAAATGCTTTAAATCGAAGGCCATCCATAAAAAATAAGCACTTAGAACATAACCTAGTGAAGTATTATGAATCACATGAACCGCCGATTATTGATTGGGCATTACCTGAGAGGATTGCGCTTTCTAAGCTATCGTCATTTTCATGGCAAAATGAATATCGAATCGCATTTGCAGTAAATGGAGCGTTCGATGTTTACAACGTTGAAACCAAATTCGTGCCAATAGGTGAACATCGGAAAATTCAATCCAGTAGTTATCCTGAGAGACGAATTAAACTAGGGAACTTATCAAAAATATGCAAGATTCATCATTTCTGAACAAAAGAGGATTTCGCTTATAGTTCAGCTACTCGTAAGTCGAAAGCCTCCTTTAGCCGCGTTCAGACATTTGGCGATCAACACCCAACAGTTTTCGCAATCATTACATTAACCCTTAGAATCTTTTTTGGATTTCTTAGCTGCTTTCTTTTCTTTCGGACTCAAGACTGGTTTTTTCTTGTCTTCTTTATTGCTTTTTTGTTCTTTGCTCATGGCATTTTCTCCAATTAAGTGAGTGGTTTTGAAAATTCAAGCAAATGACAGGATTATGCGAGTTCTTTGAAGATTCATAAGTGAAGTTCGACTTCCAAATACAACGGATTAAGCATACTCTCCTATATCAATAAGAACAACTTATCGTAAAAAATACATCTGTTTGCTAAAACCTGCGCCAAAAAACTAAGGAACTCCTATTTGTTGCATAACAGGTATCATTGCAAATATCCGCTAAAGTCGCATTGATCCGGATCTCATGGATTAAGCTATCAGTGCTTAGATAGCTTAATGCACTCGAACATAAAACCATCCAAGGCTTTTACGCCCGGACTCTCTACATAATGGAGACCTAATTCTGTCGAATTCATTTGATGCTTTAAGATTCCGCTTATGGAAAACGGAATACCTGATTCCGGCAAGAAAAGCCTTATTTTGATCTTACCGTCCAAATTTGAAGCTGCGGGAGCATTCAGTTTTATTTTGATGCCCGTATAACTAATATCGACAACCTCTCCTTCCAAATGGGTTGGATCATGCGGTGGTTCTAGCATAATATTGGCTTTTAACCCTTCTGGATTAAACCGTGGGTACTTTCGTCGTTCCGCTTCAGTCATAGCATGGTATCCAAAGATTTTTAACTGAGTTGATTATAAGCATTTTGTTTATAACAGCAAGATTGAACAAGTAGTTAGCTATCTGCAATGCAGCCTCCACTACTTTATTTCCGCGAGGTTACAGGTTAGGGTTATTAGACAGCCCACGCTTCGCTTTACGACCTTGCTTTTTTTCGGCTTTCAACTGTTTGATAACCGCAAGTTCTACCAATTCAGCCTTCATCATTTCTGGTGTTTCCAAACTGATGCGCCCAAGTGTTCCCGAGCGCAATTCGTTCAATAGAATTTTAGCAACCCTGTCCACATCAATCAGCCCACCTGAGCGTAGACATCCTCGTTGCCTTCCGATTACATCCATCAATTCTTGCGCAGTGGAAGGCAGTGCGTCAAGTTGGAAGCGGCTCTTTAGATGTTCATGATAATTATCTAATAAGTAATCCAATAAGAAAAAGGCAATATCGTCATGGCTAATAGCCGTATCTTTAATTGCACCTGTAGATGCCAGGCGGTAACCGCTGTTCTTATTTTCAACATTCGGCCAGAGCATGCCTGGCGTATCCAGCAATACTACATCATCTCCAATAGCGATGCGCTGCTTTCTTTTGGTAACGGCTGGCTCATCCCCGGTTTTTGCGATGGTTCTACCTGCCAAGGCATTGATTAACGTAGATTTACCAACGTTTGGAATACCCATAATTAAGGCATTTATCAGTTTACCTTCGCTTTTATCCGCCGGTGCAAGTTTACGACATAGCTCAGTTAGCTGTTTGATTTTATCTGTTTGCTCCATGGACAATGCTAAGGTTTTTACACCCTTCTCTTGTTCAAGATAAGTCTGCCAACGTTGCGTAACATCAGGATCGGCAAGGTCACTTTTGTTTAAAACTTTGATGCAGGGTTTGTCGCCTCGCAATGTCGCAAGCATAGGATTTTCGCTGCTAAATGGAATTCGTGCATCCAATATTTCAATCGTTACATCAACCTGAACAAGAGTGTCTTTAATCTCTCGACCGGCTTTGTGCATGTGGCCTGGATACCATTGGATGGTCATGATTTTTTTATAAGCTGAAATAGGAGTCGGTAGTGTACCAGCTCTGTCTACATTGCCGCATAAAAGCGAAGAGGCCCATGGGTTGAACGGGGTGGCTGGGTGCGGGTGGCCCGGCATTCGGTCGGGCAAAGTCCCCGCCGATGGCCAGCCGCCGTCGGCCCCGGCATCCGTCCCCCGTGGGCAAAAAAAACCCCGGGGCGGCGTGGCCGTCCCGGGGCTTGGTTTTTGGCGCTTGGCAATTCCCTACTTTCGCATGGCAAACTGCCACACTATCATCGGCGCTAAGCGGTTTCACTTCCGAGTTCGGGATGGGATCGGGTGGTTCACGCTCGCTATGGTCACCAAGCAAACTGGTGTGGTGGGGGCTTCCCCCCACCGCCTTCGGGCAGCTCAGGTCGGGCAGTTTGCCTTGCCCCTTTGCTGCACCCATGGAAATCTGTACGACTTTTGTCCTCTCGCTCCGGCACCGCCAACTGCGCCCGGACAGGTTACGCCTGGGTTCGGGCCTTCCGGCCGCCCACCTTGCGCTTGCCTTTGTCCGGCTTGTGTCACACACCAAGCCTATTGGGTGTTATATGGTCAAGCCTCACGGGCAATTAGTACACGTTAGCTACACGCATTGCTGCGCTTCCACACCGTGCCTATCAACGTCGTAGTCTCCGACGGCCCTTCAGGGGGCTTCAAGCCCCAGTGAGAACTCATCTTGGGAGGGGCTTCCCGCTTAGATGCTTTCAGCGGTTATCCTGTCCGCACGTAGCTACCCAGCAATGCCGTTGGCACGACAACTGGAACACCAGCGGTGCGTCCACTCCGGTCCTCTCGTACTAGGAGCAGCTTCCCTCAATTCTCAAACGCCCATGGCAGATAGGGACCGAACTGTCTCACGACGTTCTGAACCCAGCTCGCGTACCACTTTAAATGGCGAACAGCCATACCCTTGGGACCTGCTTCAGCCCCAGGATGTGATGAGCCGACATCGAGGTGCCAAACACCGCCGTCGATATGAACTCTTGGGCGGTATCAGCCTGTTATCCCCGGAGTACCTTTTATCCGTTGAGCGATGGCCCTTCCATACAGAACCACCGGATCACTATGACCTACTTTCGTACCTGCTCGACTTGTACGTCTCGCAGTCAAGCACCCTTATGCCATTGCACTCATCGCCTGATTTCCGACCAGGCTGAGGGTACCTTCGTGCTCCTCCGTTACTCTTTAGGAGGAGACCGCCCCAGTCAAACTACCCACCAGACACTGTCCCTAGCCCGGATAACGGGCCGAGGTTAGAACTCCGAACAAACCAGGGTGGTATTTCAAGGTCGGCTCCACATGGACTGGCGTCCACGCTTCAAAGCCTCCCACCTATCCTACACAAATCGGTTCAAAGTCCAGTGTCAAGCTATAGTAAAGGTTCACGGGGTCTTTCCGTCTAGCCACGGGTATACGGCATCTTCACCGCAATTTCAATTTCACTGAGTCTCGGCTGGAGACAGTGTGGCCATCGTTACGCCATTCGTGCAGGTCGGAACTTACCCGACAAGGAATTTCGCTACCTTAGGACCGTTATAGTTACGGCCGCCGTTTACTGGGGCTTCGATCAAGAGCTTCTCCGAAGATGACCCCATCAATTAACCTTCCAGCACCGGGCAGGCGTCACACCCTATACTTCCTCTTTCGAGTTCGCAGAGTGCTATGTTTTTGCTAAACAGTCGCAGCCACCAATTTTTTGCAACCCCCTCCGGCTCCACGGGCAAGCCGCTTCACCTACCAGGGGCATACCTTCTCCCGAAGTTACGGTATCATTTTGCCTAGTTCCTTCAGCCGAGTTCTCTCAAGCGCCTTAGAATTCTCATCCCACCCACCTGTGTCGGTTTACGGTACGGCCACTGGTAACCTGGTGCTTAGAGGTTTTTCTTGGAAGCATGGCATCTATCACTTCATCTTAGCCGAAGCTAAAATCCGTCGTCACGCCTCAGGATTCGCGCCCCGGATTTGCCTAAGGGGCCTCCCTACACGCTTAAACCGGCACTTCCAACCGCCGGCCGATATAGCCTTCTCCGTCACCCCATCGCAGTCACCACCGGTACAGGAATATTAACCTGTTCTCCATCGACTACGCCTCTCGGCCTCGCCTTAGGTACCGACTAACCCTGCGTCGATTAGCGTTGCGCAGGAACCCTTGGGTTTTCGGCGTGCGGGTTTTTCACCCGCATTATCGTTACTCATGTCAGCATTCGCACTTCCGATACCTCCAGCACACTTCTCAATGCACCTTCGCAGGCGTACGGAACGCTCCTCTACCGCTCGCCCATAGGACGAACCCGTAGCTTCGGTACTATGCTTAGCCCCGGTAAATCTTCCGCGCAGGCCGACTCGACCAGTGAGCTATTACGCTTTCTTTAAAGGATGGCTGCTTCTAAGCCAACCTCCTGGCTGTCTGTGCCTTCCCACATCGTTTCCCACTGAGCATAGATTTTGGGCCCTTAGCTGACGGTCTGGGCTGTTTCCCTTTCCACGACGGACCTTATCACCCGCCGTGTGTCTCCCGTGCTGGAACTTGTCGGTATTCGGAGTTTGCATCGGGTTGGTAAGTCTAGACGACCCCCTAGCCGAAACAGTGCTCTACCCCCGACAGTTATACACGAGGCGCTACCTAAATAGCTTTCGAGGAGAACCAGCTATCTCTGGGCTTGATTAGCCTTTCACTCCTATCCACAGCTCATCCCCGTATTTTTCAACAGACGTGGGTTCGGCCCATCCAGTTAGTATTACCCAACCTTCAGCCTGGCCATGGATAGATCGCCCAGTTTCGGGTCTAATCCCAGCGACTGAACGCCCTGTTCAGACTCGCTTTCGCTACGCCTCCCCTATTCGGTTAAGCTTGCCACTGAGATTAACTCGCTGACCCATTATACAAAAGGTACGCAGTCACGGAACAAGTCCGCTCCCACTGCTTGTACGCATACGGTTTCAGGGTCTATTTCACTCCGCTCTCCGCGGTTCTTTTCGCCTTTCCCTCACGGTACTGGTTCACTATCGGTCAGTAAGGAGTATTTAGCCTTGGAGGATGGTCAGCCCATGTTCAGACAAGGTTTCACGTGCCCCGTCCTACTCGTTTTCACTAAGGTAAAGTTTTCGTGTACGGGGCTATCACCCTGTATCGCCGGACTTTCCAGACCGTTCCACTAACTTTATCCTAGCTTAAGGGCTAGTCCCCGTTCGCTCGCCGCTACTAAGGGAATCTCGGTTGATTTCTTTTCCTCCGGGTACTTAGATGTTTCAGTTCTCCGGGTTCGCTTCTCTGGGGCTATGTATTCACCCCAGGATGACCAGCTTATGCTGGCCGGGTTTCCCCATTCGGAAATCCGCGGATCAGGGCCAGTTTGCAGGCTCCCCGCGGCTTATCGCATGCTACAACGTCCTTCGTCGCCTCTTACTGCCTAGGCATCCACCGTATGCGCTTGTTCACTTGACCATATAACCCCAATGGGCCTGTCTTGGCCGCCTTCCGTTGGCCTTCCGATAAGGGCTTGCCCTTAGGGAAAGAGGAGGAAGGCGGCCACATGCCTTGTTGTGGCCATACGCCAGCTTGACGCTATCGCTTTTTGCTTGAGTGCACGCCCTTATGCCTGGAGGCCAGCCTGCGCTTAAGTCAAACGCAATTTGGCCGCCATCCATTCGGGCGCACTTTTAAACACGCAGGTCGCCCTACGGGTTTTTTTGTACAGATTTCCATGTTGTTAAAGAGCTATTGTTGGGTTTTGCCCAGCAATCCTATAAGGTCTTGGGATGAGGCGGCTTAAAGCTGACAATCAACGCGGGAAGGGCATTGGCTTCCTGAAAGGATGCCGCTTGGGCATCCGGTGCGCTGTGTTGCTGGCTTTAATGCGTCAAGACGCTATAGGATTGGTGGTGGAGCCAAGGAGGATCGAACTCCTGACCTCCTGCGTGCAAGGCAGGCGCTCTCCCAGCTGAGCTATGGCCCCAGTGTCACTGCTGAGTTCCCTAGCCTTCACCGTGCGTTTGCATAGCTGCGATAACCGACACGCGTTCGTGCCGAAGATTGCAAGTGCTATGCGGCGTGGTGGGCCTGGGAGGATTTGAACCTCCGACCTCACCCTTATCAGGGGTGCGCTCTAACCAACTGAGCTACAGGCCCTAGGCTCATGTCGCTTCGGCCAAAATAATGAGTGTGGGCACGTGTGCGGCCCCTGCCGTCTTTGTAAGGAGGTGATCCAGCCCCAGGTTCCCCTAGGGCTACCTTGTTACGACTTCACCCCAGTCATGAATCACAAAGTGGTAAGCGCCCTCCTTGCGGTTAGACTACCTACTTCTTTTGCAACCCACTCCCATGGTGTGACGGGCGGTGTGTACAAGGCCCGGGAACGTATTCACCGCGACATTCTGATTCGCGATTACTAGCGATTCCGACTTCACGGAGTCGAGTTGCAGACTCCGATCCGGACTGGGACCGGCTTTGTGGGATTGGCTTACTTTTGCAAGTTCGCAGCCCTCTGTACCGGCCATTGTAGCACGTGTGTAGCCCTACCCATAAGGGCCATGATGACTTGACGTCGTCCCCACCTTCCTCCGGTTTATCACCGGCAGTCCCCCTAGAGTTCCCGGCATGACCCGCTGGCAACTAAGGGCAAGGGTTGCGCTCGTTACGGGACTTAACCCAACATCTCACGACACGAGCTGACGACAGCCATGCAGCACCTGTCTCAGAGTTCCCGAAGGCACTCCACTATCTCTAACAGATTCTCTGGATGTCAAGGGTAGGTAAGGTTCT
>CAWDOO010000012.1:0-451832 GCA_963804035.1 uncultured Gammaproteobacteria bacterium
ATTATTATTCTGACCTTAGTTGAGAGGGGTTTTGATGCAATTAACGGAGTTGCATACGTTACGCACGATCCTTAGGCCATTTAGCGAGGATAATGCAATACAGGGATTTTCCTGGTTTAGCGTCCAGAGGTCATGAAGTTCACATTTCGTGGCACAGATATTACACTGGAGCCCACCATTTCGAGGATAGCATATTATCTTGAACACCAAGAGCAATATGGATATGCAAAATGGATAATTCTTGATCGTTATTCCATGAAACCGATTGGTGACTCTGGCCCATGTATTTTCCAGAATGTCAAAGTTTCGAGTTAGGCTATAGATTGTCAACCAGCTCTTCTGGAATCAGGGTTTAGCAACCGAAGTAACATCTGCCTGGATTCGGTATTCCTTTCAATTATTAGGCCTAAAAAATTTAATGGCTTTTACGCATCCAAAAAATCTGGCTTCAATACGTGTATTGGAAAAAACTGGATTCCGATTCAGCCATCAAGAGCGTCTTATGGATATGGACAGTATGGTTTTTAATATCGCCAACCCTAATGCATTTGAGGAATGAACCTACCTTCGAGTAACCGCAGAATAAATGCGGACTTTTTTGCGTTTTTCGGTCACACATGCCGAAAGCGCAATTGTGTACCAAACAAAGAATAGGTCAAAGGTAAATAGTCATTCCAGTAATGAAATTGCCCAGTTTGGCAATGGGTTCTGTAACGGCCATACGATGGATAAATTGGACGGATTAGCCGCGTAACATACGCGACCTATCCCTCTGTGGGCGCGGCGTAATCCGCCCGCGACTACAGAAGGGGCGGGCATAAAATTGGAAGCGATGTTCTGGTGTGCGTTAGGCAAATACACCAAATCCCTATACCCAATTCGCCAGGATTAACGGTGCTTCGATCCGTTCGTAATGGCGGTTGTTGTTGGTGACTAGCACAGCACCGGCAGACAATGAGTGTGCCGCGATCATCATGTCTAATTCGCCAATCGGTTGCCCCGTGCTGACCAGTTGATGGCGAATCCCAGCATACCAGTCGGCCGCATCGCTATCCCACGGCAACACGCGGACAATCTTGAGAAACTGGCGCACCGCCAAATGCAGACGATGGTCAGCGGGCAAACGTTTCAGGCCGTATTGCAACTCGGCCCGGGTCATCACCGAGATGCAGACCATAGCCGGCATGAGTTCCGTCAGTTTAGATTCTATCGCGGGTGACTTTCCTTTGATAAGGTAGCTTGCCGTGTCAGTATCCAGCATGTGCAGCATCACAAACGACTCACGTTGTCGTGCGGAGTAAGTTCGTCATCAAAGATGCCCTGTTCTTGCGGCGACGCATTCAGGGGGCGCTCAGCCATAAAATCGGCGGGTACGTCAGTTGCGTGCAACAATTCGAAAAACTCGTTCCAGGTTTTGGCACCGGGTCGATTCGACAGCACAACGTCACCTGTCGCATCGTCTCGCGTGACATACACTTCATCACCCTCGAAACGGAACTCAACCGGAAGACGGACAGCCTGGCTGGACCCATTTTTGAAAAGTTTCGCAATACGTGTCTCTTTCATCATGATGCCCCTGCTCGATTTGAAAAGTATATCCATAAGTATATACTTTTTTGTGGGTCTAGCAAGGGCGGATTAAGACTGTATAGACTAGCGGGGACATTTTGTACCAAACAAAGAATAGGTCAAGGTAAATAGCCTACCAGTAATGAAATTGCCCAGTGTGGTAATGGGTTCTGTAGGCACCTCAGTTGCCCAATACGGAGTGTTGCCGCCTGCTGAAACGGATTATCTGCACGGGAATTATCCAAAATGCTCACAAAATCGCACAGCGGCAATGTCTGCTTGATATGGTTGAGCATTCTGGGTATTCGGCTTGTTACCTTTTCGGCAAGGACATTATGTCCACCTTCCGCGACCCGTTGCTTGAAGATGTCTTTCGATATTTTTACTGCAATATCTGCCGTTTCTGCCACTTATTCTCCTAGGCTATTGTTGCATCAAAAACAAAAGATTTATCTAGAGCAATTGTTGCGCTGCTACATTTTATTGTAGCAGAAGAAACAAATTTATTTTTTCCGAGAAAAGGTTACATAACTATCTCTCGAATGCTTTGGTCTTTCTCTATTCTGACTGCTAGGCTTATTATTGACGGTGTAGTTGATCCTGCTAGTACGCGTAGATGATGCCGGACAAGCTTAACAACCACTTCATTAAGCCAGATGACTTGGCAGAGGTGGTATTTCCAACAACAACCTTCAACATGGTCGCCTGAAATTGAAGTCCGCCCATTTGGGGAAGTTTGGTGAGGCAGTTTTGAAGGTATCGAAATAAGGAGGCTTTGAAAATCAGTTTTCAATTTATATTTTGAAGTTACAGAAAGGACTTTGTTTTATTCCACTTAGATAGCAAAGTGGTAAACAAAAAATTGATCATCCTTCTGCCAACCTTGAGATTCGTACAAAGCCTGAGCGGATTCATTAGTAGTTGCCGTTGATAGCGTTAGGCGAATTATCCCATGTTGTTTGGTATATTCAGCCACTTTTTGAAGCAATGTGCTGGCTAATCCCAGCCGTCTTGCCGTTGGCATTACGAATAAATCATTCAATATGAAAGTCCTTGCCATAGAAACTGACGAAAAACTGGGATATAGCTGAGTAAATCCTGCTGGCTTTCCATCTATAAGCGCAACAAACACAGTGGACTCGCCATTATTGAACCGATCCAGCAAAAATTGACGTGCAGTCGGCACGTCGCTGGTACGCCCATAGAACTGCCTATAGCCGTCAAAAAGACAGGCCAGTGCGTCAAGGTCAGAAAGAATAGCTTGGCGAATAGCTATCGTGTTCATGCTACATCACAAATATTTTTGATAAAAGCCTGCCACGTTTCATTAGGAGTCCAGATCTCACGCATTGGCAAGGATGCTTCCTCCTCGATCTCGGACAGAATGAGCTTGCGATACAGATAGATAAAAGCAGACACCCGCATATTTTTGGCGCAATGCACCCAAATGTTATGCCCCTCGAAAGCCTTAAGCGTTCCGACGAATTGGGCAAACTGTTCAGGCTTAGGCTTTTCCCATTCAACGGGAATTTGTATATAGACCAGACCTTGCTGAGTGACTAGTTCAGCTTCTCCCGGTAAGGCCGGGGATGAGGTGGGCAAGGCAAGATTGATTACCACGTCAATATCCAACGCCGATAAGCCGAGAATATCCCGCTCCGATAATTGCCCGGAAGTCCAAAGCCAATCAAATACTTGATAAGCATTTTTAGCATCTATAGATTCTAAAGTTTTCAATTGAAATCCCCTATTTGTGAGTAATCGACACTCAAATTGAACTTGTAGGTTTTACCCCTGTTTTAACCAATTCGGCCATTGTTAACCCGTCACTTTGTCCACTTGCACTCAGCCCTTGTATCACGCTAGCCTGATTTTTATCCGGTTGGTTTTGGCTTACCTTCCACTTGCCATCGAGTCGCGTAATCAATATTTCAATACCCACAATGGCTTCGATCAGCTTTTCGGTAAAGTCATGTGGCGCATCTGAAACCGCCCACGGCTTAGGAAAAGCCGCTTCGTTATGGTTGGTAAGCGCTTCAAGTTGGTGACGAACCCAAGCAGCATCATCAATGATGCGAAGGGAACCGTAAGCATGCACAACCGTGTAATTCCAAGTGGGCACAACTTTCCCCGTCTCCTGCTTGGTCGCATACCAAGACGGGCTAATGTAAGCGTCCGGTTCGGTGGAATATAGCCAACACCTCGATCTCAGGACTTAGGTCGTTCAAGATTGGATTGGCACGGGCGACATGGCCTTGTAATTTACCAAACGGCGCAGGCTGTTCTGAAAGATGCAAGGGAATATGATTTGCATTAATACCCGTTGACGACAGCGTAACCAAAGTAGCCAACGGACGACTACGAATCAGTTCGTGCAGGGCTTCGATATTGGGCTGTTCAAAATGGGTTGGGATATACATAGGTGTATTTCACTGTTAAGAGATCGCTAACCAACAACTTCTGGATAAGGTTGAAGTCTTATCATGGAGAGCATGATTACGTTTTATCCTTCACTTCAAGACCAGGATCAACATAATCCCACGGTTGACGGCTTGCATGCCAAAAAACTTTCTGGGGCTTAAACAAACTGGGGTTATCCAAGGTTGCGGCATGAAAAAACAACAGCCCTGGATAACCGGATGACTTTTTTAAAACTGGGTTCCCGCAAGTAGGGCAAAAGCCACTACTAACGGTATTGCCATCATCTGAAACCACTTCGTAAAACTTAAGTTCACCAGAAATGGTGGCCTTTTGACTCGGCATAACAAACTCAGCCGAATGACCTGTGCCGGTAATTCTTTGGCATTGCCTGCATTGGCATATAAATGATAGCTGCGGATCGCTTGTTAACTCATAGCTAATCGCACCACAGTGGCCACACCTTTAATCGGATTCATCAATATTTCCCCAATTAGACGGAAATTTCCGCCGCCATAAACGTAACCGCACGGCCTGAAAGCAGCACACGGTTGTCTTTAAGCTCACAAGTAATACTGCCGCCCCGTTTGGAAAGCTGTTTGGCTGTTAGGATGTTCTTACCCAATTTTTTCGCCCAATAAGGCGCAAGTATGCAATGGGCAGAGCCTGTAACAGGATCTTCAGGAATGCCGTACTTAGGGGCAAAGAAACGGCTGACAAAATCAACTTCCACTCCCTGTGCGGTGATGATAACACCCCGCAAATCCAATTGACTTAGCAGCGTTTGGTTAGGCGTGATAGAACGAATTATTTCTTCATTGCCGAATACTGCCATGTAATCGTCTGCGGCAAACACTTCAATAGGTTGGTGGCCGAGGGCTTGAATCAGGTTTTCCGGTATCTGACAAGGTGAAGGCGGACAGGCCGGAAAATCCATTTCCAATAATCGCCCCTTTTTTTCTACCATTAAATCGCCGCTACGTGATTCAAAAGTAATGACGTGTTTCGGGTAACCCAGAATCTCGAAGATCACATGAGCCGTAGCTAGGGTTGCGTGACCACAAAGGTCAACTTCCTTTATTGGCGTAAACCAGCGTAGCTTGAAGCCTGTTTCCGAGGGCACAAAAAAAGCAGTCTCAGATAAATTATTTTCCTCTGCGATGGCTTGCAGCAAATCATCATCCAGCCAGTTTTTCAGGGGACATACCGCCGCCGGGTTTCCCTCGAACACGCGGTTTGCAAAGGCATCTATTTGGTATTGTTTTATTTTCATCGCTAAGGCTATTCTGATTGACGCTTATTAAACGGTTTTTCCAAAGCTTCGATTTTAAGGTCAGCATGTTTGGGTGTACCCGCACCTGCCGACAACGGATAGTCTAATATGACACCTGTTTTCTGATACCCGCGTCTCAGGTAAAAAGCTATCAGTTCACGCCTTAATGACAAAACAAACATGACAAATTTTACTGAACCGAATTCTTCTTTTGCATATCTCTCAGCATGGGCAAGCATTTGCTTTCCAACGCAAGTTCCTTGTTGCATTGGATTAACCGCTAACATGCCAATATGGCTATGATTGCCATTTTTTTCGACATGAACACAAGCAACCATTTCTGAGTCTTTAAGCCCAACCATAATTGCGGAATTTGGCCTTGCCAATATTGCTGCAACTTGACAGGCACTTATCCTGTTTCCTGACACCAGATTAGCTTCATGTGTCCAGCCGGAAACATCAGCTTCTGGGCGATACGCCCTGTTGACGAGTTGAACAATTGCATTAATGTCTAGGTTGTCAGCAGTGCGGAATATATCAATATTCATAACCAGTCTACACTTTTCCATTTTTTCTTAATAGCCAGCAAGTCTAATGTCATAAATACGGCGTGCCATCTTTATGAACAAACTGCCATTTACCCTCAATCAACAAAGCCTTTAGATCTTCATCGGGATAGTGCCCTTCATCGCCAGGTGTCCTGTCGCCGACTTCGAGGTAGACAACATCTTCTGTTGTTTCGTTAATCAGACAATGCCCATTACCCGTTCCGGCCTTGAAACCAGCGCACATACCGGGAGACATCAGGGTACGACCCTCGTCAGTATGTAGCGTCGGATGCCCTTCCAAAATATAGACAAACTCATCCTGTTTAGTATGGGCATGACGAAGCGCTGATATGGCCTTTGGCGCTAATCTTGTCAAATTAACACCAAAGTTTGTCAGTCCGAAAAGATCGCCAAGTGGATATTTTGTTCTCCCTACCATACGAGAAGCAAACGGTTCAGGGTAGTTGGATAGCTTGTTTTTCGGCGGGGTTTCTGCGGCAATAACCGCAATTGGAGTGGTTTGTTCTGACATGGAATCCTCTTTTATGTGCTAATACTTTAATCAAAGACCTATCCGCTTCAATGCAACGTTAGCCCCTGGGTCTATAAATATGCCTTGGATAGTCCAACAGAGTGACCTCCGGGTTCTCAAGCTCGGCGATTGCATTGCCAGCAATCCATTTTGCTGACTTGCTATCGTTGGCAAGAATGCGCCTAGCCACGACTATAGCCAGCTTATTGAGATCAACATTTCTTTTGCCGATATTGCGAAGCGCCCAATTTATGGCTTTTTTAACATAAATTCGCTCGTCGTTAACTTCCCGCTCAATTGCTGGAAAGAATGACTCAAACACTTCGTTGCTCGCTGTTTTGTCAGCAAAGCCATAAGCTGCCATGATGACAAAACCAGCCCGTTTTATGAATTCTTGTTCATTCTCTGACCATTCAAAGGCTTTGGCTAAGCCATGTTTGCTTTTGGTGAAAAGCCCCATACAGAATGAATCGCAGATTTCCCAGTTTTCAAAGGTCATCGCCCATTGATCCATTTGCGCTTCCGTAATGCTCTGTGGATCATAAATTTTGCTACACAGTATTCTTGCTTCATAAATACCGGTATCAAAAAGCTCGATGGCTAATTTATTATCACAACCCATTTTCTTAGCGAGCCCCTTTAAATCCTTTTGGTAGATGCCTAATGCATTCTTGGCTTTTATGCCAAATTTACGTTCTTTGATCGCTATTTTCTCTGGGTCGGCCAAAGCATGTAAGTGTGATATTACTTGCTGCAAGGTCATGGCTTTTCAGCAGTTAGCTGGATTTTGAAGTTCATTTGCTGCTCACCGAATTGGAAATGATGCATTCGTTGATGTTTTGTACAGACTGGCCGCTTGGTAAAGCGCAACAAGCGCTTCCCGAATGGGCGTTGCAATAGATGGAGTTGATATTATGCTGTCTTCATCAAGCTTCGCACCTAGAAGTGGAATTTTGAGTGACGCTGGTTCTACTATCTCGGCAGCCATCGTTTTTAAGGTTTCACGTAAAGCAGCATCGGAGTGATAAGCACGCGGGGACGTATTGATTACAGCAACCGGTTTATTGGCGAATGATTCAAAACTCACGAGCCAATCCAAAGCATTCTTGATTGTTCCCGTGACGCCGTGAGCGTATTCAGGGCTAGCGATAAGCAGGGCATCGGCTTCCGCCACTTTAGTACGAAAGTTTGTGACGATGTTGGGAGGACAGTCTTCAAAATCGGGATTGGACAACGGGAGCTCTCCTAGGCCAGAGAACACTGTTACCGACACACCTGGAGGCGCAAGCCTTGCTGCCGCGCGAAGTAACGTGGAATTGATGGATACGGCACGCAGGCTACCGGATAGAGCCAGTATTTTAGCCATTGTCGGTATAGTGGGCATAGGCTTTGGTAACCTTTCCTTCTTGGTTGAAATGAAAAACCTCTCCCGACAAGCCACGCACACCTTGGTAATACAAGGTTATGCTGTTTACCCCAATCAGCGTAGTCACCAATTCAAAATGCAGTTCGGGTACTAATTGCAAGGCTTTAGCCCAATAGCGCCCTACGTTTTCTTTACCCTTTAATGTACCTGACGGTTCTCCAGTCACTTTAGAAACCCTAAGCACAGCAAATCCCCTAATGGTTGGCTAAATTTTAGATGATATACAGAAGCAAATAATCCATCTAAATCACAATCCTAATTGTAGACCCTCCTGAAATATGGTAAATGTACTGAAACTATATAATCAGTCTCTTGTTAGGCGTTTATGGAGTAGCCAATGATTAATAACACTCATTACAGAGTAATGGCCGAATACAACGAATGGATGAATACCCGCCTGTATTCTTTATGCGCTTCTCTCTCAGACGATGAACTAAAAAAAGATCGCGGAGCCTTTTTCAAGTCTATATATCTAACTCTTAATCATATTGCTTACGGTGATCTTGCTTTTATGTCCCGCTTCACGGGAGACCCTGACGTAGTTCCAGAGTTAAATAAAGATCTTTTCTCCAGTTTTCTGGTGCTGTATGAGAATCGCAAAACTCTTGATGCACGCATCATTAACTGGTCTGAATCATTGACCGAAAGCTGGCTTGTAGAACCGCTTACATATCAAAGCAAGGTAGATGGCAAGTTCCGCACAGTTCCAAAATGGATTTTGGTCACTCAGATGTTTAATCACCAAACTCACCATCGAGGCCAAGTAACTACACTGCTGTCACAAATAGGGCTTGATGTGGGTAGCACAGACATACCTTTTATGCCGCAGTTTCAGAGCAATATAACTGTCTGATGGTATTGCATCAAAGTCATATTTCCATTCTATGTGGTTTGGCCTTGGCTGTTCTTCTTGGCCTAACAAATCGGTTAAAGGGACGCGCTGCCCGGTGGCGGTTTTGAAGATTGATTTTTATCAAGGTTCGGCGGCTTCGCTAAAGCTCAGTGAGCGGCACGCCCCTTACCGTAATGTTAGGCAGTATGCGCGGCGGAGTTGGTTTTGATTTAACTGCGTAGAACTCGGTATTTACGGTCAGTTTTTTGGGCTTTCCTGTCCTGAATTAGGTTTCGCCACCTATCTATCGGTTTTGAAAGTTTGTTTTTACAATGGAGAGCAATATGCAGGATACAAAGCATGCAGGAAACGTCTTATTACTCCGTGGCGCTACATTATGGATAGTGATGGCGCTGTTGCTGGCGTGGTGCATGGTGCATGGTGGGACTGTATAACAAAGTACCCTACCTTGATCTGGTATTCGCTGGTAAATTTACGAGATTGTTGCAGGCCCACATTGATTTTCTACTGATGAGTGCGCTGACTTTGGGCTTCTATGCCGCCAAAGTGCCACTGCCTTGGCATGTGCGCTGGGCTATGGTGGTGGGTGCTTTCACTAATTCCAGTCTATTTCTGCTGCAAGCCATTTTCCCCGTGCTTGACCCGACTATGGCTGACCAAGTGGCCTCGGTCGGCATCTGGGCGCTGGCATTCAAAACCTATCTTTTTGCCAGCCTCATCACAACCAGCTATGGCTTTGGCAAAGGAGCTGTGATTATTTTTCGGTATTCTTTCCAGTAGTACTCCTTAAAAATTACCAATGATTGATGGCTTGGCCTTGGATGTGCTACTTAGCCCAACAAGTCAGTCAAAGGGACGCGCCGCCCAGTGGCGGTTTTAGAGCTTTGTTTTTATCAATGTTTGGTTGACTTCGTTTGGTTTTATTTAGCGGCACGCCCCTTACCGTAACATTAGCCGCTAAATCTAGTCTCGATGATGGGAGAGAAATGAAGCACTTCGATAGTATCGAGTTCGGCAATCCGAGCGCTGGAGATGTTCGCACGTTTCTTGATGGCAGCACGCGCTCTTATACCGATCTTCACACCGCAGTGATTGGAATAGGAACGTATCTTCCCGGCTGGAAATGGTCTTTGCACGCCAAGCCACTGACCGGAAAAACTTCTGAGAGGCACATTGGCTACATTGTTTCAGGATCAATGATGGTCGAAGATCCATCAGGGAATCAGGCCATGATTAGTCCAGGGGGTGCCTTTGAAATCGGGCTCGAAAGTGATGCGTGGGTGTTTGGCAATGAGCCTTGCGTTGCTCTCGACTTTGCATCTAGCGCGGGTGGCCAATGGGTAGGCAGTTATAATGACGGGCGATGTCATTTCAAAATCGTCGGTATAGTGCGACAAAATGCGACCAAGGTCATTACTGTTCCAGGAATCAATCCAGTCAGCCGCAAAATGCTCAGCGAAGTTATTTTCAAGCATGATCATTTCTCTTTAAATAAAAAGTACAAATTACCTGATTTGCGGTTTTGAATAAGCGTTTCAAATTTAGAACCACAAATAGTCAATTAAAGCAAAACACGATAACTGTATCCGTGGCGCTCAAAGTCTAACGATTCGTAAAAAGCATGAGCTCTTTCACGCTTGAGGTTAGATGAAAGTACAGCTTTATAGCAACCTTTCTCCCTACATAACTCTAGCGCATGTTGCATCATCTTTTTTCCGATTCCATGACCCTGCCATCGCGGATCAACAGCTACATCTTCAATGATCGCGGAAGGTGTGCCCAGATGACCTAAATTATCCATGACAAGTAGAGCGAAGGTTCCGACAATCTGCTCTTCACAGAGGGCAACGTAGATTTTGTAATTGGGATAATGCGCCATACGTTCAAAAAGACGCTCAGCCTCGGAAATAGAAAGTATATTGCCATCATCGAAGTCAGGTTGCGCATACAGGCCAAGAACTTCCTCAAGGTCTTCCTTAGATGCTTCACGACAAAAAATTAATCCGCTCATGTCCTGTGTTTTGATATGCCCAATGCACGCGTCAATAAACCAGTTGGCTATGTGATTTTCTCAGCTTCAACTTCGATTTGTACCATAGCCACATGCGCTTTACCCTCTGCGTCTAGCGGCACTTTGCCTAGATAGTTTGAAGAAACCTCTTCGATAAAAGCTTCTCGTTTTTCTGTTGGAATTCGCAAGGTGTAGGGTAACCATGTGGTTCGAATCCATCCTTCCAGGCCTGATTTGCCATCATGCGTCATATCTTTAGGTATAAGTTCGACACGTTTTTCAGAAAATCCGGCAGCTCTCAATAACACTTGATAGTCTTCGACACCCAGAAAAGTAAACGGAAATTCAAATTCGTTAAAGTATTGCTCCCATTTATTGGATGCTTTAAGGTCGTTCATAACCGAAAGGATACCGGCTGCATCGCTTTTCCCGCCCATACGAAGAAGAATTTTCCCGCCAACTCTGAGACTTTTGTAAAGCCCTTCAACAACCGGTTTATGATCCTTAACCCAATGCAGCACTGCATTTGAGAAAACCACATCAAAACAACCCTCAAAGTTTAAGTCGCTGGCATCCATAATGTGAAATGAAAGGTTTGGATGCTTGTTTTGTGGATATTTTTCCTTTGCCAACTCTATCATTTGCATCGAGTTATCAATACCGACAACCGATCCGTCACCGACTAATTGCGCGATTTCGGCTGTTACTTTGCCATCGCCACAACCTAAATCAAGAATATCTTCCACACCTTTTAAGTTTAGATTTGCAATCAGCTCTCTTGCCCATTTTTGTTGGGCTTGGGAGTTTCGTTCATAATCTTGGGCATTCCAATTGTAGTTGGTCATAATTTCCTTTTCACATTCACATAACGAATAAGGTTAGATTTTATGGTCAAAAACCAACTCGTAATGCTCTACGGTAGGAAATGGGCTATAAAAATGATGCAGCAACTTTTTCCATTCCTGATACTCAGGTGAGGTGCGAAAGCCAACGGTATGGTCTTCAAGGTTTTGCCAATTAACCAGTAGAAGATAACGGTTTTGGTTTTCCACGCAACGTTGGAGTTGATGCGATATATAACCCGTCATGCTGGAAATAATTGTCGAAGCATCCCGGAATGCAGCCTCGAATTCCATTTCCTTACCTGGGATAATATCAAGCACAGCAACCTCTAACATACCATTCTCAAAAAATTCAATATAGAGTAGAAATGTTGTATTTAACGTTCCAGCGTAGATGAATTATTGAATTAATGCATCCAGGATAAGCCGTCAGAATTTATTACTCCGGATGGTAATTAGTTTCTGGCCAAATTTCATTGATTTCATCCGCTTGGTGCTGTGCGGCAAATCTTTCCCAAACAACACCATTTACATCAATCTCTTTTGAGAACTCAGTTGCAGAGGAGTCTTCCCAACCCAAATGCCGAAGCGAACCTGGAGTGCACAAGCTATCTTGTCGAATAGATACGTTAAGGGTTTCTGTGCGCCACAGCGCATACTCGCCGATCACATAGGCGCATGGCTCCATACCAAACCGAAGGCTGTAATCATTAATGGTTTCCTCAATTTTATTGGTAGAAATTGCCAAATGGAGTCTTTTCAAAAAACCACCTTTTAAGTTCAAATGTAATGCTAAACGGCCGCAACATGGACAGCATAGATATAAAACCTAAGCACTCTTCTCTGGTTGAGCGAAATTTTAGCCATTTATTTTTTGCGGGGCATTAAATAACTTTCATCATAATAAAACCCTAACGAAAAAGCCACTGAGCAAAACAAAAAAGCCGCCTATTTCTGCAACTGCCAAAGCCCCCATGATCATTTTATCAGCAGCGGGATTTTCAGAATCACGCAGTTGGTTATTCGTCGTATTTTTGATTCCCAGCTTGATGTAATTAAAAATGGCAATAGCAAAGAATAGTAACGGTGCAATTGTTGCTGGGATATTTACCCAATCTGCAAAAATGCTGAAATAGGCAAACACAGCAATCAACATGGCCGCATAGGAATAAAGCAATGCTGATCGGTGCGCTATATCAACATAGTAAGGCGCTACAAATTCTTTGCTCTTCATCATACATGAAAACTTCCATGCGCCCGTCAATAAGCCTGTCATAAAAAATACGCCTGCGCATGAAATAGCGATCATGGGCGCTGTTTGGTTTAATATTACATCCATCGTTCTTCTCCTAAGCAAGTAAGTTAAAGACTTTCAACTCATTCCATCGCCATTTTAACCATGTCGAATAACAATAAATTGTACAAACCGGCTATCCCTGAATTGCAATATCGTTTCCGACCTAATCTTTTTATGTGGCCGAACCGCACCTTGTTTTTGGGCCGTTACAAGAATTGGAATTCCATGCCATGGGATCGGTAGCTATCAACGTGGGACTCTACCAACCATTTTTAATGAAGACGATGAACGGGGCTTATAAAGCCTATCGTTGTGCCGTTATCCCGGCAGGATGCAAGCATGAATTGAATGCATACGGGAATATCGTTGCTTGTTTGACGATTGAAAAAAACTCAACTGATTTTATTGATTTCAGGAAACGCATTCCCTTTCAAGCGTCAACTATTACAAACATAATCGATACGGAGTGGATCGGATGTTTTCAAAAGATTTACGAAGAAAAGCCTGCAAAAGCTGAAATATACCGGATGATCACCCAGCTACTGAATACCGATGAGATAGACGCAGAAATCAAAATCGACCCACGTATTGCAAGCATCATGCACTCAATTAAGCTTGATCCGGAGAATGGTTTTAGCCAGGAATATTTAGCAGCAGCTGTAGGGCTTTCTGCCTCCAGGTTCAGGCATTTGTTTATGGAACATTCCGATATCCCTTTCCGCCGCTATAGAATGTGGCGGCGAATAGTCTCGGCGATGAACACACTCCACAAAGTAGATAATTTAACTTATGCCGCAATGCAAGCGGGATTTACCGATTCTGCCCATTTTAACCGCTGTTTTCGCGATACTTTTGGCGTGAACCCGTCTCTTGTTTTCAGGAACATCGACAGGTTCGAGGTTTAAACGCCTAATTGCCCGGCGGCTAGATCTGATGCTTTTACCGGCTCTTAACCGTCTTACTGGGTTTCTTGGTTTTGTCAGCCACAAGCATCGCTTCATTTGCCCATTGCCGCAGTTGTTCAGAATCAGTAAGCACCTCTTCGGGAACTTCAAAATACCGGCGCACTTGGACACGTCCTTTCTTGGTCATATACGAAAACGGCTGCATCCCCGCTTGTTCGTATTTCTTCCGCGAGCCGTCATCGACCACAAAATACAAGCTGTTTCCCATCATCATGGCAAACTGGACGAAGCCGTTGGAAATTCCCACGCCGCCAAAAAACCGGCCTGTCTGTATCGGGCCGATGGGTTCCAAATGTTCTAAAACATAGTCTACGTATTCGGCGCTGGGAGTCGTCATGGCCTTCAGTCCGCGCTAGATAATTCGAAAAATCCGGTCATTTGCATTAATCGGCCATCAACCCCGTACAAGCCACAGCTTGCGCCTTGGGAGAGTATGTTGCCATTACCGTCCACCATATTCCAATGAGTAAGGCTGTGGTCATGGTGGCTTTTGAAATCGGTAGTCACAAACCTTACTCCCGGCACGTTCTTGTGAAGTTCCGCCATGTATCCAGACAATTGGTCGTATCCTGTCGTCTGGATGAGTGGATCGGTGTACACGCAATCAGGATTCAAGCTTTGCTCAAATAATTGCAGCCGCTTCGACGCGTCTATCTCAGACCACGATTGCGTGTAGGTCTCCCAGATGTTTTGATATGAATTGCTTTCCATTATTGTCTGCATATATGAAGATTTTTGAGGGATACTAAGTTTTAACGAATTATCAAGGTTTCCGTAATTAAATCATAGACGGCCAACTATATCTTTTTCATCGTTAAGTCTTGCTCAGTTGCTGACATATTTTGGGCGCAACTTCGTATAAGCAGGAATAATGGGATAAGCCTCCTGTTATCTCGATTTGCGAACCCGGAAGCGCCGAATGTAAATATTCCGCCATCGCCTTCGGTGACCAGTTGTCTTCCGCGCCGTGCCAGATGTATGTCTTAGCCGAAATCCCAGAAAGCGTCGTCGCCCAAGGTTGTACATAAGTTTCGATATCCCTCAGGTAACCTTGCCTGCGGTTTTGGTGAAAACATGACCGTAATATTTGAATCATCAGGAACTGAAAATCAGGATCGACAGCCAATTTTTTATCTTCAGCCACCGCATTGGCGAATAACAGCCGTAACAATAGCTTGGGTGACAGCCAAGCCAGCATTCCTTGGCAATAAGTTAACAACGCCAGCAAGCTTAGTCTTGCCTTGGCCAGTTGGAATATCCGTTTACCGGCCATGGTTTCTAAAAAATCCCCAGCTTCCAGTGGTGCAGCCGCCGAAATCAAATGCACGTCTCTAACGCTGTTATTCATATACCGGCAAGTCTGGAGCGCGATAAAAGCACCGATTGAGAAGCCAATAAAGTCCACCGGTTTTCCATTGGTCAGTTTAGTGATTTCATCAGCCAAATAACGAAAGTAAGTTTTTCCTTGAATAGACGCATCAATAGTAAAGCGGTCGAAACTTATCAGGGTAATGCCTTGCTGTTTGGCGTAACGGTCGAAAATAGCACACTCTTCCGGCGCACCGGGAACACCATGAAAGTAGATGACCGGCTTTCCGTTTTCGGCGCCGAATTGGCAAAATTTTAGGGAATGTTCCATTTAACGCCTAACGTTGGTTTTTAGCAGTACCTTTTATCGTAATCCGTTGATTGTATTATCGGTCAAGCCGTTCCAATTCAACGCCAAATAAACAATATTAAGCGCGCCACTATTTTTCGCGAAAGCTAAAATGGGATCCATCCGATTTTAGCGGCGAAAAATCACGTGGCGATTAATGCCTTCGGCTGCCCGCGTTCGTCCTCGGTTCGTCACGATGCACAACTCCCCTTCGGTACGCTGTGCATCACGACTGCCCAAATGACTTGACGCCGTGTCGGATGGCCTTGCATGTTGACTACGCTTCCGCTCGCGCTCCAACTCCGTCAACACGCCCGGCCCTACGGCTACGCGGGGGTCGTCGTACACCGCTCCACTAGCGTTACGCTTCCGTGTACTCCTTCAAAGATTCAGCCAGTATAAATCCAATCCGAAAGGAACATTGGAGTTAAGTTAATAAGGCCAAGGAGTTTTAAGGCGGACGGGATTATGACCAAGAAGATATTGACCAGGAACACTACCTCCCAAATGAATTGTTTCCGCCGTCAACTCAAATAACCGAGCAATAAGCTTGAACTGATCAATCCGGCATACATAGCTTCAACCAATAGTCCGAAATAAACATTTGTGCCCACGACTTGGCCACCCGTGCCCGCTCCGATAAGCAAAATCGCGTTCAACGCTACTATCGTCGTGACGATTAAAAATAAGGTTAGTTTTTTCAGCATGGTTTAATAAAGTTGATCGATGAAAATTTTTTAAGTCAAGATTCTCCGTGAATCAAGCGTTCAGTAATATCGACAAATAAACAATTAATGCCGCCAAACTCAGCATGCTTCGCACGGCATGTAGCCGCCCCCATTTTTCCAGCAGCATCCGCGTTTCATCGGAAGACAGATCCCGGCCTTCTTCGAGCAATTTATGGTTAGTGGGCATGATGGCGATAAAGGTAAAAGGCACGACCAGGCCAATCAATACTGCACCAAGCAGCCATAAAATGCCGCCGCCGGAAAACCAAGCCGAAACCCCAGAGCTAAAACTTATGATCGCCAGGGACGCTTGCATGATCGTCGCACGCTTGTAACTCGGCGTCCACACCGTGGCCGCGATTTTTGTTCCGCAACTTAGGCGGGCTGGATGTTCGACAAGGTTGATGTAAATCGCCGCGCCGGTGAAAATTGCGCCGCTCAATACTGCTATAAACTGAAGGATGGTAAGCATGGATACTCCTTTTAATCTATTGAATTTAGCTGCCGTTAATAAACAACTTGAAGCTGGGCTGCAATAAAAAGCCTAAATTACGCCCAGATAGTTTGTATCATCATTCTTAACCATAAGATGGCAAGAACGACCGTGCCGCCCAAAAATGCCAGCCTCCGGTGTTTCAAGTTGTTATAAGTCGTATGGATATACGCATGTACATATCGGAAACCGACAAAGAGCCAAAGGAGTGTAAGGTAAAATATATCCGCTTTATTTCCGATATAAAGAATCAGGCTGGCGACATAAAACAATACCGGCAATTCAAAGAGATTGGCATAATGGTTGGTCGCTTTCGCCAGGTAATCGGGGAGTTTCGCCCCTCGGTTCAGCAGGAAATAAGCGGGATTAAACCCGTCTTCCCGCACTGCCTTGAACCGGAGTTTAAGCATCAAAATCCCGATACCGAAGGTCAGTAGTACCATGGCAAAAATGGGGTAAAGGATTAATTCTGCATTCATTCTTGATACTCCTCTTGGATTTAATCAGGACAGATTAAATTCAATTTTAAGCCACGGATTTTGATGTAAATTTTGTATAAGCTACCATAGTTTTCAGAAGGCATTATGACAATTAATTGTCGTGTCCGGAAATTTCATTCGGATCAATTAAACTCATTCTAATCGCCCAATGCGTTAATTCAACGTCGCTGGTAACCCCTAATTTGTTTTTTATCAAGTAATGGCAATTGGCGACGGTCTTTGGGCTTATATTCAATATATTAGCAACCTCTTCTTTCGATTTGGCAGCCACCAGCAAGCGCAGGATTTCAAATTCCCGAGGGGTCAAGGCTTCTTGATAATCACCGCTGGTTTTATCCAGCGCTATTGCCTGGGCTATATCCGGGCTCAACACGCGACGACCCGAATAGACTTCGCTGATGGCATACAACAGTTCTTCCGGTGGGCTGCTTTTGGTCACGTAACCTAAGGCACCTGCTTTTAGGGCTTGTTCGGCAAAACGGGGATTCTGGTGCATGGTAAACACCAGGATTTTTGCCGCCGGATCGCGTTGTTTGATGCGATGGATGGTCTCGATACCGCTTATGGCGGGCATGGAAATATCCAGGATGGTGACATCTGGCAGATGAATTTTATATAACTGATAAGCTTGGTTGCCATCGGATGCTTCGGCACCCACTTCCATTCCGGGCTGTTTACTCAGTAGGGCTCGATAACCTTCCCGGACGATGGCATGGTCGTCCGCCAACAGAATGGCGATCTTTGCTTTCGTCATGTTTTCAGGCTCTCATCAGCAGAGACAGGCAAGTTTACCTGAAGCCTCAGGCCACCCAGCGGACTTTTACTTAATTCGAAGCTTCCACCTAAACCCGTCACCCGCTCGCGAATACCCAACAAACCCAATCCTTTTGTATTGAGGAAGGGAAATACGTCTAGCTTACCGTTATCTTCAATCGTTAAGCTTGTGTTGCACTGAACGATTTCCAGTTTAATTATCGCTTCTGTCGCATTGGTATGTTTAGTTATGTTTGTTAAACCTTCCTGCACAATGCGGAACAAAACAATCGGCAGCGGAGGCTGTAATGATTGGCTATTGCCATGAATAGTCAGGCGACAAACGGTACGGCCTTGGTGTTGCCTGTTCCATTCCTCTACCATCGTATGCACACAGGCCTCAAGACCTAATTCATCCAATTCGGCTGGGCGCAATCGCACCAGCAAGGTTCGTACGGTTTCCATAATACGCCGGTTAACCCGAGCAATACTTTCTACCTCCGTCACGATTTGGGGGCAATCCTGCTTGGCGGTTTGCCTTATGGATGTCGAGAGAGCGCTGATCCCCGTCAGGCATTGGCCCAGTTCATCGTGCAGTTCCTGCGCTAGAAAGGCGCGTTCTTCCTCCTGCACAGACATAAGTTGCAATACCAGCTTTTTCCGGTCGGAAAGCAGTTGTTTTTGAGTCGCGGCAAAAAGATTGATAGCTGAGCCGATCCGTTGCCATTCGAGCAACTTAAAATCAGGTAAGGGCGATGGCGAATCATCATGTTGCATCTGTTCCAAACGATTAACGATTGTTTGAGCAGGTCGCAAGGCACGGTAAATGGCGAAATAAACCCACGCACACACGGCAAGCGTTGTGCTGGCGGCAAGCCCCAATAAGCCTTTGACGCTATCCCAGGCTTTCGCCAGTTCGTTGTCCGCACTGGGGATGACGGTGATCGAACCAACCTCCGTACCTTTGAAGATGACTGGGCGGGTTAATTCGATACCCGTACTGAAAATAGATTGATAGATAGTTTCAAATGCTTTTGACCAATGTTTAATCGGCATGGCTTCACCCTGGCAAAGCATATAGGTGGATATTTTCTGGTCGTACGGAGTATAACGCAAGCAAACACCGGAAACCGGATAAGCCTGTTTCCACAGATCAAAATCAGGAAAACGACCGGGTTTTTGTACGTTAGGACTAATCCCCGAAAGCTGGACTTGCAGATACCTACCGACGGCCTCCAAGGTGGTGGCGGTTTGTTGTTTGACTTCCAGGTTAACCTGAAACAGCACATAACTGCCAGTCGCCAGCAAACACATCGTGGCGATCAAGATAATTTGCAGTAGCAAGTGGATTTTCAAGTTCATAGGCGAAGGTTCACAAGACGATAAAACAGAAGGTTATCAAGTACCGATTGCATTCTATGCCCCAAGTCAGATAGAAAAAAGCCTTCCTCAACCTATCGGGCAAATTGCCCGTTATTTGTGGGCAAAAAACCGATTACCAGTCAGGTAGATTTGATTAAGCTGTATACCAATTCAATCCAAACTCAATTTTTATCAACCCTAACTAGGAGATCAGCTTCGTGAACGCCTATCAATTTGACGACCGTAACATCCAGTGGCATCAACTCGGCGAGTTTAAACGCTTCGTCTACGCCATCCTCGACATCGACTTGGAAAACACTATCGCCGATGTCCTCTTTAAATTCGAAGCGCATCAACCGATTGTCTTGCACCAGCATAAGGCGCTCAATAAAATGTTGGTCATTCAAGGCGAACACAGGCTTTATGAACCAAACGGCGATTTAAAGGAAATCCGCCCCGTTGGCAGGTACACCTCAAGCCCTGCCAGTCCTGATCCGCACCGCGAATGCGGCGGCGATGAGGGAGCGGTGGTTTTCTTTAGTATCCGTTGCAAAAGCAAAAAGGATGTCCTCTATGAACTGCTCGACGACCAGGGAAGCCTTATCGGTACGATTACTATGGCCGACTTGATTGGCTTATACGAGCAAAATAAGTAGACCATGGCACTCATATCTATGAAGACAATAATGAACGCTCGTCGCGGATTTGTGCTTTTGTTCGTCACCATCGTTTTCCTAGCCAATAGTCATATTGCGGTCGCCAAGGAAAAAATCGCCGTATTGGATTTTGAATTGAACGATATTACTTCTTTGCCCAATACGCCGGACGAGTTGGCACGTACTGCTTCGATCAAACCGTTGTTGGAGCGAGCAATCAGTGAAAGCACGGAATTTGAGATCATTCCTTTTGACCTGAAAGAGCAACAATTGGCCAATGCTGGTTTCGGTTATCTGTTCCGCTTTCCGGACGAGGCGGGGAGACTAGGTAAAAAATTGGGTGCCGATTCGGTTGTCGTCGGGCAACATAGCAAACCAAGTTTTCTTGAATCCTCGTTAATCGTAGATGTTGTCAAGGTAAGCACAGGCCGTCAAATCGCCGAAATCGTTGTGGACCTGAAAGGCAACCATGTCAAAGTCACCGAACGGGCTACCAAAGAACTCGCCAAAAGAATTAAATCGTCGCTATCGGCTAGGAGGTAAAATTGCATATTAAAACAATTACTTCTTATCATTGCAGGTACCGTTAGGACATCAGGAGCTTAAGTATTTCCATGTTAACCGTAAAGGTAAGAGTTACCCATTCAATCAATCCGTGAAAATTGATTGACGAAACGTTTAGAAACCTGCCAGTGCGCTTGTTAAACTACATTAACCCTTTTCTAATGGAGCTTAGGATGACAAGCGATTCCAACCAGCCTGACGATTCCGTGCGTAAAAGGCTGCTCAAGGCAGCGCTTGATAATTTCCTGTCCGATGACTATCACAGAGTCACAACTCGCCTAATCGCAGAACAAGCTGATACCAATATCTCCATGATCCGTTACTACTTTGGAAATAAGGAAGGCTTGTACGAGGAAATGATACGCGAGACCCTTAACCCGCTATTAAAGGTTCTGGATGGACAGATGCTGGATTCAGCGGATGGTTTCAAGGATTTTTTTCTGTTGTACTACGACACGATGTCTAAACAACCTGAATTTCCAAAGCTGATCCTGAAAGTCCTGGCGCTCAACCAAGGTCCAGGTCGGCGCTTTATCCAACAGTTGCTGGAACGTGGTCGTACACGCGCCGCTCAGAAAGTAGAAAGCTTAAAGTCCGCTGGTCAATTACCTGTCACATTAGACCCCGACATCGTGAGGATGGCGTTTGTCAGTTTGGCAATGATGCCCATGTTACTCAAAGATGTTTTTGAAGAGCAATTGGGACGAAAGATGGATGAAAACTTCTTCCAGAAATTGGCCGCGTTCAATGGTCATTTATTTTCGGCGGGTTTAGCAAGCAATAAACCGGTTTAGGGGTTGAGATGACATTCCAAAAAAATTCAGCTTCGGTCTACTTGTTCACAATACTGTTGAAGTTTGTCGTTTGGCTTCAGGCCATTCCCCATAAGTTAACCCCGCCCCCCTTCCGGCTGCTCCAGATTGGTTCAGCGTTTTGGCAATCCCGGGCATTGTATGTTGCTACACAATTGAATATCGCCACACACCTTGGCGATGAACTGCTTACGGCAGAAACTATCGCCGAGCAATTGCTGGCAAAACCGGATGCCATTTACCGTTTAATGCGCATGCTGGCTGCTATGGATATATTTGAAGAAGTGTCACCCCGTATTTATAAAAACAATCATCTTTCCAGCTATTTGAGGGATGACCATCCAAAAAATGTCAAGGCCATGATCTTGATGCACAACTCGATGGAAATGAGCAAGCCCTGGTATGAACAGTTGGATAACGGAATACAATCAGGCGAAGTTCCCTTTCAGCATTCTCATGGTAAAGATCTCTATGCTTATATGGATAACCATGCTGAATTTGATGCGTTGTTTTCTCGTGCAATGGACAGCGTAGAAGCATTAACAGGCAACAGTTTTGCAACCGACTTCAATTGGGGCGCTTTTAATCGCATTATCGATGTTGGCGGTTCTAAAGGCAGTAAATCTCTGGCTATCTTGAAACAATATCCCCATCTTACGGCAATAGTGTTCGACCGCAAACAGGTCACTAATACGGCGGCAACCTACTGGGCTGGAAAGGAATCATCAGAACTACTTTCCCGAATAACCTACCAGGCCGGAAACTTGCTTGAATCGGTTCCCACCGCGAAAGACGACAAAGACATCTACTTACTTAGTGCTGTATTACATGGATTCGATGATGAAAGTTGTCTAAAGGTACTTTGTAACCTAGTCACCGCCATGACCGATACCGGCGCTCGCATTGCCCTCATGGAATTAGTTGTGCCGGAATTGAAGGCCGACATTTCCAGTGCCGCTTTCGACATGCAGATGTTCATGGCAACCCGCGGCAAGGAAAGGACGCTCGCAGAGTGGACAAACCTATTCGATCAAGCTGGATTGGTACTGGAAGAGCAGGTACACCTTAAATCAATCGGAAAAATATTGGTGTTACATCAAGATAATTAATCTTAATACTTTCATTTTTAATTACACCGGTGTAACTTCCCGACTGATCTTTATAGATAAAAAAAGCGACCTAATTCCAAGTTATCCTGTCGCTGATCTCAAAGCCTTGGCCGCCTCGGTCATATTGGTCAAAGCAACACTAACATCCTTCCACTGCCGCGTTTTCAGTCCGCAATCGGGATTGACCCATAACTGGCCGGGTTCGATCCGTTCCCCTGCTTTTTTCAGCAATGTAACCATGTCGTCAGTGGTCGGCACATTGGGGCTATGGATGTCGTAGACACCGGGGCCGATTTCGTTCGGGTAATTAAAATCGATAAAGGCTTCCAGCAGTTCCATATTGGAACGTGAGGTTTCGATGGTTATGACATCGGCATCCATGTCTGCGATGGACGTTATGATGTCATTGAACTCGGAGTAACACATGTGGGTGTGGATTTGCGTACTGTCTTTGACTCCGCTGGAACACAGACGGAAAGCGCGTACCGCCCAATCCAGGTAACCCTGCCAGCGTGATTGGCGTGGCGGCAAGCCTTCCCTGAAAGCCGCCTCATCGATTTGAATGATCGGGATACCGGCACGTTCCAAATCGTTCACTTCTTCACGTATCGCCAAAGCTAGTTGATACGCGGTGGTTGATCGCGGCTGGTCGTCGCGGACAAACGACCAATTGAGTATCGTAACGGGGCCGGTCAACATGCCTTTCATGGGTTTGTCGGTCAGCGATTGGGCATATTGGCTCCAGTGCACTGTCATCGCTTTGGGACGGCTCACATCACCGTAAATGATCGGCGGTTTGACGCAGCGCGAGCCATAAGATTGCACCCAGCCATTGGCAGTAAACAGAAATCCGTCCAATTGCTCGCCGAAATACTCCACCATGTCATTGCGTTCCGCTTCGCCATGCACCAACACATCCAATCCTAGCTTTTCCTGTTCCCTGACGCAGAACTCAATCGTTTGTTCCATGTGTTTGATGTAGTCGGTTTCGCTGATCAAGCCGCGTTTAAAATCAGCACGCACTTTGCGGATTTCCGACGTTTGCGGGAACGATCCGATGGTCGTAGTCGGATAGCTGGGCAGGTTCAGTTTAGCTCGTTGTTGCTCACGCCGTGCTGGAAAGGGATTTTGGCGTTGTGCCAGCGAGCTGTCGATCTTCGCAAGTTCAGCTTGCACGGCAGGATTATGGATCAAGGTAGATTCCTGACGGGAACGGATGGCATTCGCAGAAACAATTAAATCCGGTTCCGCTGCTGTCGGTTCTTCTATCCCCAACCGCAAAATTTCCAGTTCCGTCAGTTTTTGCCTTGCAAACGCCAGCCAGGATTTGATGGTTGGGTTTAAAGCGGCTTCCGGTTCCAGGTCGATGGGTACATGCAGCGGGGAGTCGCTATTTTTGCGAAAGCTTGTTTTGGGCATCCCAGCCCAAGCAAGCAGCAAAAACTTAACGCGACCGCTCATGCCTGCGGCGCCCAGCCGTCCTGCTACTCTCGTTTTATACCCAACAAGGGGTATAAAACTTGTTGCGCAATGACTCGACGCGATTTCGTATTGCTTTGCAATTTCACTACGCAAACAGCGCTTCGTGAAATCGCCCAGCCCTATCGCTTCTGGGGACTACTCGGCTTCCCGCCTCGCAGCGGCAGTGAACAGGAGGGCGCCAACCAAAGCTCGCATTTAAAACGTTCCCGGACATTTGCAATAATGTTGAGTGCAATGTCTAAGTCTGTGCGCCAAATGTTACGGCCGTCGATCAAACCCAATGACAACACTTTATGGCTGGTGAAGTTATCCAATACCCCCGTCAATTGTCCCGGCGCCCGTACCAAGTCAATATGAAGCCCTGCAACCGGTAGCTTACAGGCGAACGAGGTAAGCTCGCCCAATTCACCAAAATAAGTGGCAAGCATGATTTTAACCGGTGAGCTTTGCAACCGGTTATAAATTGCTTCAAATGCGTTTTTCCAGTCCGACGGCAAATCTAGCACCAGGATTGGCTCGTCGATTTGTACCCATTGCACGCCTTGGCCTGCCAAGTGGTGCAGGATTTCCCCGTAAACAGGAATTAAACGGTCAAGTAAATCCAACTTATTGAACTCACTGGTTGTCTTAGCCAGCCACAACCACGTCAAAGGCCCCAGTAAAACGGGTTTTGGCTGATAACCCAGGGCTTGCAACTCTCGGGTTTCATCGAACAATTTTGTGCTTGATAACAGGAATTCCTGGTTTGGGGTCACTTCCGGCACCAGATAATGGTAATTGGTATCAAACCATTTGGTCATTTCACAGGCACGAAAAGGCACGCCATCGTTTGACTGACCGCGAGCCATCCTGAAATAAGTGTCAAGGCCGGTTGCTGGCCCGAACCGTTCAGGGATAACGCCTAACATGACGCTGTTATCCAAAACATGGTCGTAATAGGAAAAATCGCCAACCGGGATATAATCCAGGCCGCTGCCGGCTTGCAGTTGCCAATGCCGCTGCCGAAGTTCATGGGCGACGCGCTCTAATTCGCGCTGATCGGTTTCGCCGCGCCAATAACGTTCCAGGGCAAATTTTAGTTCGCGGTTTTCGCCTAGGCGCGGAAATCCCAGGTTGTGGATTTTAATCATGAATGCAGCTCCATCGGGTTAAAAATGAAAGCGACATTGTAAGGCTTGTTATTTGTGAGTAATATTGATAGTTTCTCACTATTTCATGAGGAATATTCATCAATATGGAACTCATCCATTTTCGTATCCTGTTGGCGCTTAAACGATACGGCACCTTGAATGCCGCTTCACAGACACTGCATTTAACGCAATCGGCCTTATCTCATCAGATGAAAAACCTGGAACAACGACTGGGCATTGTCCTTTGGCGCAAACAAGGCCGCACTTTAGTATTGACGCAGACGGGACACTATTTGTCTGAAGTTGCTGAATCAGTGATTGCCACGGTTAATTCCGCCGAGCAGCACTTAACCTTACTGGCAGCAGGCAAAACTGGCAAGCTCACTATCGGCATCGATTGCCATGCCTGTTATGAATGGTTTCGTACGATACTCCAACCCTATTTGCAAGCCTGGCCAGAGTTGGCTATCGAAGTCACCTCCCGCTACCGCTTCAATTCTTTCGAAGCTATTCAACAATACAAACTTGACGCGGTGTTGACTTCCGACCCCGTATTTAACGGGGTGCTGCATTACCAGCCGCTGTTCAATTTTGAGTTGGTACTGATCGTCGCCAAGCAACACCGGCTCGCCGGATTTAAGGTGATTGAACCCGCCGACTTGCAACAAGAGACCATCCTGACTTACCCCGTCGAACGGGAACGCCTGGATATGTTCAGGAAAGTCCTGCAACCCGCCGGGATTGAACCGCTCGACCATATCACCGTCGAAGAAACCGACATCATGCTGCTGTTAGCCGCCAGCCAACGCGGCGTTTGCCTGCTGCCGTCTTGGTTGCTGGCCGATAAAGTCAAAAATCCGGATGTGGTCAGTTTAAGGTTTAAAAACCTGCCGCTAACCAAAACCATGTATCTGGCAACTCGCCACGAAGACGTGCAACTGGACTATATCCAATGGTTGATCGGGCATGCGCAATCTAAAACATGATTGTATACTAACGTTTGCTTATTGCTTTTGCATCAAACATCAGTCCGGCAAGACACCTGACTGCTTCGTCAATCTGTTCATCCTTGATCAAGCCTAAACCAAAGGCAAAACCATTCTGCCCGTTTCCAGCAATCGGATACCGATCCAGGGTGTAAAGCCCCATCCCAATTTTATCAGCTTGGGCAGCAATCGCCGTTGCCTGAATATTACCTTTGACCAGTGCCGTAAGATGCAAGCCACAAACGGCAGGGATCGGTTCCAAAAGATCGCCACAATGGCGATTAATGGCAGTTGTCAGGAGGGTACGCCGCTCTTCATAGATTTTGCGCATCTTGCGGATATGGCGGGCTAAATGCCCTTCCGCAATAAAAGCCGCTAAGGTTTCCTGTTCGAGAATGGGACTATGCCAATCACTAAACCGCTTGGCTGCGACGACGGCGTGACGGGCCCAGGGTGGAGTCAACACGAAGCCAAGCCGAAGCGAGGGGAATAAACTTTTTGAAAAAGTGCCCAGGTAGAACACTGACCCGTTATGGTCGAGGTTTTGCAGTGCATCGTGCGGCCTGCCTTTATAGCGGAATTCGCTATCGTAGTCATCTTCTATGATGACAGCACCATGGTGTGTGCAAAGTTGAGCAGCGCCACGCGCCGCGCTATGGACATCGTATAACCCAGTGGAAATTGGTGAGTTGGCGTTACATAAACAATGTGTGTGCCTGGTGGAATTTTCTCAACGATGATGCCGTTTTTATCAACCGGAACGGTAACAACATTAGCACCGGCAGCAGCAAAAGCAATACGTGCCGGGCTATACCCGGGGTCTTCAAAAGCAACAGTGGTTTGTCCAGCCGTAACCAGAATCCGGGCCAGTATGTCCAAGGCCTGCTGAGTCCCTGCCGTGACCACAATGTCGTCCGCCAGAACCGCAACAGCGCGTATAGTCGAGACATGCGTGGCGATCATATTCCGTAAAGTCGATTGGCCTTGCGGGTCGGAATAAGCAGTGGGGGCTTTCGATAATGACCGTTGCGAACGCAACAATAAGCGTTGCCAGACTTGAAAAGGAAAAGCCGATTTATCGCAAAGGCCGATCCTGAAATCAAAACGGTAAGGGGGCTGGAAGGGTGCCGACAATGCCGGAGGATTGCGCCAAAATGCGTTGAGACAAAAATCAGCCCTGGAATGACTGATTGCTGTGTTGTGGTGTGCCGGTCTGGAAATATTGTCAGCCACGAATGCGCCCGCGCCGGGATGGATAGTGATATAGCCCTGGCTTTGCAATAAATCATAGGCCGCCACAGCCGTGTTGCGCGATACGCCAGCCAACGCAGCAAGTTTACGTGTTGCCGGTAATCGCAAACCCGCTTGTAATTTGCCATTCACAATCGCCGCACGTAACTGATGGTGTAGCGCACGGAGCAGATTGCGCGAATCACGCGTCGGCAAGACTAAGGACAACTCAAAAATTGGATCCATAATATCTCTGCAATGTGGCTCTTTTCAAAAGCCAGATGTGATTTTATTATCACATACAAATGCTTGGCAATGAAAATGGGTGTGAAGACATTTACATGGTGGATTCAATCAAAGATGAAAAGGAGATGCCATCATGGCTACTAAAATTTTAGTCAAGATGGAGCGTAGCGCAATCGAAAATTTTCAACAGAGATGTCGATTCGGATAATTGCCGTTCGACTAACAGTGTAAGCAACACATCCAATGACTAAATCTTAAACAGGAGAACAATCATGACCACGAAAATCAAACCCATACCCGACGGCTACCACACGCATAGCGCCTATCTGACCGTCCGTGGCGCATCCGATGCGCTGGAATTCTACAAAAAGGCCTTTGGTGCGACGGAGTTAATGCGGCTCAACATGCCCGACGGAAAAATTGCCCACGGGGAATTCAAAATTGGCGATTCAATATTCATGATCTCGGATGAAAGTCCAGGATGCCAGTATCAATCTCCCGAAGCACTCGGCGGTAGCCCGGTCACACTGCATCTCTATGTGACCGATGCCGATGCTACCTTTGCCGACGCTATCAAGGCGGGTGCCAAAGAAACCATGCCTCTCGCCAATCAGTTTTGGGGAGATCGCATGGGCGGCGTGGTCGATCCTTTCGGCCATAGCTGGATGATCGCCACGCACGTCGAAGATGTTGATCCAAGTGAATTTCAAAGCCGAATGGAGGCTTGCTTCGCGGCAAAAGCGGCGTGAAGCGTATTGCATAGTTCGTTAGCGCCGTAATTGCAAATGCTCCATTGTGCAATCACTATCAAAAGGAGAAAACATGGCTACTAAAATTTTCGTGAATCTACCGGTAAAGAACCTTATTAAAGCTATCGAATTCTTTACCCAGCTTGGCTATACGTTTAATCCCCAATTCACCGACGAAACCGCCACTTGCATGATCGTGAGCGAAGACATAAGCGTCATGTTGTTGACAGAGGCCAAATTCCAAACCTTTACCCCCAAAGTGATTTGCGATGCCACAAAAAGCACGGAAGTGCTGGTGTGCTTATCTTGCGAAAGCAGGGCTGATGTCGATGGCATGGTGAGTAAAGCCGTTGCTGCTGGCGGTACAACTTACAACGAACCACAAGACCACGGTTTTATGTATGCACATGGATTTCAGGACTTGGACGGGCATATTTGGGAACTGATTTATATGGAGCCTGACGCAGTAAACCAAGGTTAACTAGTGCAACCACAGGTTAATCATGAAGGGGCATTTTCTATCGGCTCACTGAAAACCAATTGATTGATAAGGAGACACTATCATGACTATTCCAACCTATCTACCCTATTATGTTCTCACAGGGAGTGTGGGCATTATCGCCGCAATCCTTTTTGGGTTACACAACGGACTGGTGAAAGCTGATTGGCCGACACATGACCGTATATTCGTCGTGCGAACGACAGCCATTGTTCTAATTGGCTGGTTCGCTTTAGCCATCGTGCTCGCCGTGTTGGAAGCCTACCATGCCGAAGCTGATCGTATTCCCACTATCCAATACGGGATTTTTGTGCCAATCCTGATTGGCGGATTCCTGGTCTGGCGATCACCGTCCGTAAGACGGGTAATCGATGCAGTACCCCAGCAATGGATCGTGGGTGTTCAGGCCTATCGGGCACTGGGGGTTATTTTTCTGATTCTCTATGCGACGGACAGGTTGCCGGGACTGTTCGCTTGGCCTGCCGGGCTCGGCGATGTATTGGTGGGTGTGCTCGCACCGGTTGTCGCGCTCGCATACGCACGCGCGCCGCACGTAAACGCCGACTTGGTTTCTCTATGGAACATTTTTGGTCTTGTTGATCTTGTCGTGGCGGTTTCGACCGGGGTCCTCACCTCGCCGTCCCCAGTACAACTTTTTGCCTTCGATCAACCCAACGAACTGATCACCGTATTTCCGCTAGTGCTGATTCCGGTGTTCCTTGTACCGGTTTCAGTTTTGCTCCATCTGACATCATTGTCCAAGCTGTATGAACCATCGCCCCAGAGTAAAAGTCGCAATAGCGAGTAGTCTGGATGGAGCTTGCGGAATCCGGGGTTTTGAGGCTTTGATGTCCCGTATTTCACTTGCACTTCATACGGGCTACGCACTGGTAACAATATAAATGAAACAATTTGCGTGTTATAAAAATACTTAAACTTACAGGAGAAATATCATGAATTATGTTGATGGATTTGTTCTTGCAGTACCCACAAAAAATAAAGACCTCTACAAAACGCTTGCTGAGGAGGCGGTTGTAATGTTTAAAGAACACGGTGCGCTAAAAATAGTGGAGTGTTGGGGAGATGATGTGCCGGAGGGTAAAGTTACGTCTTTCCCAATGGCTGTCAAGTGCGAACCTGATGAAACGGTGGTTTTCTCCTGGATAATTTGGCCGTCGCGTGAAGTGCGTAATCAGGGCATGGAAAAAGTCATGGCTGATCCGCGTTGCCAGCATGACATGCCATTTGATGCCAAGCGCATGATTTACGGCGGGTTTGAAATGATGGTTGAAGAATAAAAAGCTGTTCACCTAACCAACCCTGTTCTGAAGGAGTCAACATGCCAAACCTATTAGTCCAAGCTTACCCGACTTTCAGCGGCTGCGGTCGCTGCATTCGCCGCGTAGTGCCGTCGAACTCGCGCCCCGTTGGGCATTAATGTGGCTGAATCTCAAAACGGTAATTCTAATGAGTACTTATATTGCACTTTTCAGGGGTATCAACGTTGGTGGGAAAAACTCCCTCCTATGAAAGAACTCGTTGCGCTGCTTAATGGCCTCGGTGCTAGAAACGTCAAGACTTACATGCAGAGTGGCAATGCAATATTTCAAAGCACTGAAAAAGACACCACTCACATCTTTCCCAAAAGATAGGCGCCGAAATTAAGGCGCGCTGCGGTTTCGATCCCTGCGTTCTCGTCTTGGGGCTTGATGAAATAGAAAAAACGATTGCGGAAAACCCTTTTCCAGAAGCGGAAACCGACCCCAGTACTTTACACCTGGGCTTTCTGGCTTGCACGCCTGAAAATCCCGATTTAAAGAAGCTTGAAAGCCTTAAGAAGGAAAGCGAGCGGTTTCATCTGAGGGGTAGCGTGTTTTATCTGCACGCACCAGAGGGTGTGGGTAGATCCAAGCTCGCTGCTAGTAGTGAAAAATTGCTTGGTGTTCCAATGACTGATCGAAATTGGAGAACCGTATGTAAAATCAGGGAAATGGCAACCGAACGCTCGCCCCTGTTTTGCTAACGCCCAAGCGCCAACTTGGGTGTTAGCAAAAATAGCATTAATGCATTAATAGGAGAATCAACATGTTTAAAATCATCATTATCATAGTCGCCGTGCTGATAGCCGCGATCCTTATTTATGCCGCCACCCGACCCGACACCTTTCGGGTTGAACGTTCGCTCAGCATCAAAGCGCCGCCCGAGAAGATATTTCCCCATATCAATGATTTTCACCAATGGCAGGCGTGGTCACCGTGGGAAAAAATTGACCCTGCGGCTAAAACCAACCACAGCGGGGCTAATAACGGCGTTGGTGCGGTATATGAGTGGAATGGTAACAATGAAGTAGGTCAAGGTCGTATGGAAATCATCGAATCTTTACCTTCATCCAAAGTTCTACTCAAAATTGATTTTATCAAGCCGTTTGAAGGCCACAATACCATCGAATTCACATTAGCCCCGCAGGGTGACACGACAACTGTCACCCAAGCCATGTATGGTTCGAGTCCTTATCTGTCGAAAGTAATGTGCCTATTTTTCAGTATGGATAAAATGGTCGGATCAAAGTATGAGGAAGGACTGGCAAATCTGAAAGCTATCGCTGAGCAATAAACAACAGTACCTGCACTCACTGGAGGGATTTATGAATATTCAAAACGTACCCATTGCAACAACAGCAATGCTAATCCGCAAACCCGTTTCAGACGTATTTGAAGCTTTTGTGAACCCAGCCATCACGTCCAAGTTCTGGTTCACTCAAGGCAGCGCTAGGCTTCAAGTGGGTCAACAAATCCGCTGGGATTGGGAAATGTACAATGTTTCAGTGCAGGTGAATGTGAAAGCGATTGAAGACAATCAGCGAATACTGATCGAATGGGGGTCGGCTGGTGAAAAGCCTACAACGGTGGAGTGGGTTTTCACGGCTCGATCCGATAACACCACTTTTGTTAGTGTCACCAACTCTGGCTTTAGCGGCGATGGCGATGAGCTCATAAGCCAAGCACTCGATTCAACGGGAGGATTTGCGCTGGTGCTGGCTGGAGCGAAGGCATAGCTTGAGCATAACATCAACTTGAATCTCATCGCGGATCGTTTTCCAGATGGACACTGAAAGCAATATAAATTGTCTTCGTTATTCAGCGCATTACGCTGAGCTTAGCTGAACCTAGCCACTTTAAATTTAGGAGTAAACATCATGCAAAAAATCACCCCATTTTTATGGTTCGATAACCAAGCTGAAGAGGCGATGAATTTTTATGTTTCTATTTTCAAAAACTCGAAAGTTTTAAGTGTCAATCGTTATGGAGAGGGCGCGCCCGCGCCGAAAGGTACGGTGATGACAGCCAATTTTCTGCTTGATGGGCAAGAGTTCACGGCACTCAATGGCGGCCCGATGTTCAAGTTCTCACCCGCCATCTCATTTGTGGTGCATTGCGAGACACAAGCAGAAGTCGATGAGTATTGGGCGAAACTTTCCGCAGGCGGAAAAACAAATCAATGCGCTTGGCTGGACGACAAATTCGGCGTGTCCTGGCAGATTGTTCCCAATGCCCTCATTGAATTATTGAGCGATCCTGATCCGGCAAAAGCGGGACGGGTGATGCAGGCCATGATGCAAATGACTAAAATCGACATTGCAGCTTTGCAGCGGGCTTATGAACAGCCTTAAAACGTTATTGGGAACTGGCCTACCATTGCCGAATTTTGAATTTTCATCGTTTCAGATAAGGAGTAATGATGAAGCCGCCAAGCACAGGACTACTTAACGGTCACACTAGGAACTTTTCGCTGATGGTGGGCTATCAGGCGAAGGTCAACTCAACAATGGCAAGCGCCATGGCAAATGGAAATTTTGCTACAAGAGCGGTGGCGTGAAAGCCATCGGGGCGAATTGGATGGCTATTGGGAGTGGTGGCGCGAAAACGGACAACTGCTACAAGTAGGCGTTTTTGCCACTGGTGTTCAAGTTGGCCTCTGGAAACGCTACTACGATAACAGCCAACTTTTGGACGAAGGGATGTACGAGGACGGCAAGAAGGTTGGTGCATGAAATGTTTATGATAAGTCAGGGGCAATTAAACAGAGCAAGGTTTATAAATAAAAAATAAGATCACAAACGTAAAGGAGAAAACCATGAGTACATTTAAGCCAATTCCCAAAGGTGAGCACGCTGTCACCCCTTACCTTGCAGTCAAAGGCGCAGACTCGGCCATTCAGTTTTATCAACGGGTATTCGGCGCCAAAGAAATCGGACGCTTGTTGATGGACGGTGCAATTGGGCATGCTGAGTTGCAGATTGGCGATTCTAAAATCATGTTGGCGGAAGAAAACCCTGCTTGGGGTAACAAAAGCCCGACGACATTAGGCGGAACACCTGTGACCATCGCATTGTACGTGGATGATGTGGATGCCACTTATCAGCTTGCGCTGGACGCTGGCGCAACGGAAATTATGCCGGTAAAAGATGAGTTTTATGGCTTACGTGTTGGCGTGTTCCACGATCCATTTGGCCACAAGTGGCATATCATGGCGCACATTGAGGATGTCACCTTTGACGAGATGCAGAAGCGTTGCGACGCAATGTTTGCCACCAAGGAATAGTTCGCTGAATTAGACTCTTGCATGCTATTCTGAAGATGCTATCGCTCCAATTTAGCGGCTACATGAAAACAAGATTTGTGCTTTTTAGCCGAGGGTTCATCTTAAAGGTGATTTTACTGCTTTCCCTGTCCGGTTGCGGCACTTTTACAAGTCCTTTTGTCGATGGGGATGGTCGCGTAATTCCAGGCAGCATCGCGACTATGGAAACCGTGAGCATCGGGGGTATACCACAAAGCATCTGGTTTCGCGGCGTGGATACACAAAAGCCCACCATCATCCTGTTGCATGGCGGCCCAGGCGTCAGCGAATCGGCCTTATTTCGCCACTATGATGAGGCACTAGAAAAACACTTTTTGATGGTGTATTGGGAGCAACGTGGGGCTGGACGTTCGTATCATTCCGGCATCTCCCGCGACTCCATGAGCATCGACCAATTCGAGAGTGACCTCGACCAGGTTGTCGATCTCGTCAAGTACCGCTTCGGTAAAAACAAAGTCATACTGCTGGCGCATTCCTGGGGAACCGTACTCGGCACGATCTACGCTTACCAGCATCCTGAAAAAGTCGCTGCCTACATCGGCGTGGCACAAATTGCAAACTTCAGCGAAGGCGAACGGTTATCCTATGAATGGGCACTGGCAGAAGCGTCTGGGCGGAATAATAGTGACGCTATCGCTGACCTGCAAGCCATGAGTCCTCAACCTCGGTCGGTTGATGATGAACTGACCAAAGGCAAGTGGGTAGAAAAATTCGGCGGTGTGTTTCACCACGGCCTCTCCACTTGGAAGTTAATCCAAGCGGCCTTAAGTACCGATGAAACCAACCTTGTCGATCTGATGAAATTTGGGCAAGGAAACCGATTTTCCCTCGAAAGCTTAAGACCAGAATACGCCAAAGTCGATCTTACCCGTTACCGGTCTTTTAAGGTTCCGATAGTTTTTTTCTTGGGCCGCCACGATTGGCACATCCCATCAGTCCTCGCCGAGAGGTATTTCAATATAATCGATGCGCCCTGCAAGCGGCTGGTATGGTTCGAGGAATCGGCACATAACCCACCCTTTGAAGAACCCGAAAAATTCATTCAAGCTTTGATTGATGAAATTTTGCCGTTAGCAACGGAACATAGCTCCACTTCATTCTATCGTTAACTCTGATTAAGAGAATTTATGGAAAAAATTGACCTCAAGAAAGAGTTGAAACAATTGTGTCAACCCTACTGAATAGTCTCATGACATCAAAGATTGTAGGTGCTATCGCAATATTGTTGGCAATGTTATCACTCCCATTATGTTTCGATTCACTGGGCGTTGTAGTGGCATTATTGGCTATAGTTGTCGCCGCTATTGCTGCTTTATTGAAAAATGTAAGATCTGGCATTATCGCAGTATTAATCGCAACAGTTGCTATTTTTGGTATTAGTCCTTTGCCGCAAATATTAAAAACAACAGAAACGGTAGGCACATCTATCGAAACAAGCGCATACAATCCGACATTGGTAAATCCTCCGATGGCTGGTGAACGCACAGAAATATATATTCAAAAAGGTAGAGGCAACCAACAAGCAATCGCCGAGAACAATAAAATAGTTCTTATGGTTATAGGCGGTGTGTATTTCTTGTACATAGCTGCAATCGGTTATGTGCTCCATAGAAGTAGCAACAAGTAAATTACATAACACTGCGTTCGAAAGGGACACCGCAAAAGCGCGGCTTCCCTTAACTTTACTTTAGGGCCATTCATCAAGGAAACTTACATGCAGCACGTTTTAATCATTCATGAGGTCGAATCTTATCCGGCATGGAAAGCCGTTTTTGACCAAGCCGCAGACATCAGAAAAAATGCTGGAGAAATCAGCTACCAGTTACTGCGATACGACAACGACGCAAACAACATCGTCCACTTCTCGTCGTGGTCTTCGCTGGACAACGCCCGGCGCTTCTTCGAGTCTCCAGAGTTGGTGGAAATCAGGAGAAACGCTGGCGTAAAAGCGCCAGACTTCATCTATTTGCAAGAAATAGAGCGCGGCGTGTTATAGCTAACATTGCGGTCTAGTCGGTCCGATTATTTAAATTAATCCCAACTCAACGCACCACCCGTCTGGTATTCCGTGACCCGCGACTCAAAAAAGTTTTTCTCCTTTTTGAGGTCGATCATCTCGCTCATCCACGGGAAAGGATTGTTGGCTACGGGATAAAGCGTATCCAGGCCGATTTGCTGGCAGCGACGGTTAGCAATAAAACGCAGGTATTCTTTGAACATGGCTGCGTTCAGTCCCAATACGCCGCGTGGCATGGTGTCTTCGGCATAACGGTATTCGAGCTCCACCGCTTGCTGCATCAGTGTTGTAATTTCATCACGGAACTCAGTCGTCCACAACTGTGGATTTTCGAGTTTGATGGTATTAATGAGATCGACACCAAAATTGCAATGCAGCGACTCGTCACGCAGGATGTATTGATACTGTTCCGCCGAGCCTGGCATTTTGTTCTGCCTTCCTAATGCCAGAATCTGCACAAAACCCACGTAGAAAAACAGTCCTTCCATGATGCAAGCGAAGACGATCAGCGAGCGTAGCAGTTGCTGGTCGGCTTCCAACGTTCCGGTCTTGAATTTGGGGTTGGTCAAGGTATTAATGAAGGGGATCAGGAACAAGTCCTTATCGCGGATGCTGGGGATTTCCCGGTAGGCATTAAAGATTTCGCTTTCATCTAAGCCCAGGCTCTCGACAATATATTGATAGGCATGGGTATGGATGGCTTCCTCAAAGCCTTGCCGCAACAGGTATTGGCGGCATTCCGGCGCGGTGATGTGGCGGTAAGTACCCAGCACGATATTGTTGGCGGCCAAGGAATCCGCCGTGGTGAAGAAGCCCAGGTTGCGCTTGACGATCAGGCGTTCGTCTTCGGTCAGCGCCGTGCTGTCTTTCCATTGGGCTATATCGCGGTTCATCGGGACTTCCTGCGGCATCCAATGGTTCGCGCAGCCTGCCAGATATTTATCCCAAGCCCAATGGTATTTGAGCGGCACCAGTTGGTTGACATCAGTTTGGCCGTTGATTACGCGCTTATCCTGGGCGTTGACGCGACTGGATAAGGCAGACTGATTGGCGGCAGGCCGTTCTAAAACGGGTTTTGCAATGCTTGTCTCTGGGACTGGCTTTGGCGTAGAAGTTGCTTTTTCCGCAACAATATCTTCTTCAAATGACAACATGGTATTTCCTTTTAGTGTGTGTTATTGACAGGCTTCGCAGCCGGGATCATCAATCAGGCATTGTTTTGGCTGATCCATAGACGGTAAGTGCGCCGCCACTGCATTCAATTCACCGCCAGTTCCCGTTGATTTCTCCGCCGAAGTTGCCCCTAACGAACGCAGGTAATAGGTGGTTTTTAGCCCACGTTGCCATGCCAACATATAAGTGTCATGCAGCTTTTTACCGGACGGAACTTCAAAGTAGAGATTCAGCGATTGCGCCTGGTCTATCCATTTTTGCCGCCGGGCGGCGGCTTCGACTAACCAGGATGGATCAACCTCAAAGGCCGTGGCATAAAGCGCTTTCAGTTCGGCTGGGATGCGGTCAATTCTGGTTAACGAGCCATCGTAATATTTGATGTCCGCCACCATCACTTCATCCCACAAATCCAACGCCTTAAGCTCATTGACCAAGGCTTCATTAACCACGGTAAACTCGCCGGACAAATTGGATTTCACGTACAGGTTTTGGTAGTCCGGTTCAATGCTGGCGGAAACGCCAATAATATTGGCAATGGTGGCTGTCGGCGCAATCGCCACACAATTGGAGTTGCGCATTCCGTGTTGTTGGATGCGCGTTCTTAAGGCATCCCAATCCAGAGCGCTACTCCGGTCTATTTCCACCTGTCCGCCGCGCGCTTCGCTCAACAGGTTCAGCGTATCCAATGGCAAGATTCCCTGATCCCACAAACTGCCCTTAAAGCTGGAATAAGCGCCGCGCTCCTGCGCTAACCGGCTTGAGGCCGAATAAGCGTGATAACACACAGTTTCCATCGTGCTATCGGCGAATTCAACCGCGGCCATTGAGGCGTAAGGAATTCTCAGGGCATGTAAGCAATCCTGAAAACCCATGATACCCAAACCTACTGGGCGATGGCGGTAATTGGAATTGCGCGCACTGCCGACGGCATAGAAATTGATGTCGATGACATTGTCCAGCATCCGCATCGCGCTAGTGATAGTGGTTTTGAGCTTGGTTTGATCCAGTGCCAGTTTGCCATTTTCTTCTGTCAAATGCGCCATCAGGTTCACCGACCCCAGATTGCACACGGCAATTTCAGTCGCGGAAGTATTCAGCGTAATCTCGGTACACAAATTAGAGCTATGTACCACGCCAACATGTTGTTGCGGTGAACGAATATTGCAGGCATCCTTAAACGTAATCCAGGGATGGCCGGTTTCAAACAGCATCGACAGCATCTTGCGCCACAGTTGCAGTGCGGAAACACGCTTGAACTGCTTGATGTCACCCCGATCGGCACGGCGTTCGTATTCGCTATAAGCTAAAGCAAATGCCCGTCCAAACTTATCATGCAAGTCCGGCACATCCGATGGTGAAAATAATGTCCACTCACCGTTTTCGCTAACCCGCTGCATGAACAGGTCGGGAATCCAGTGCGCGGTGTTCATGTCGTGGGTGCGGCGGCGGTCGTCACCGGTGTTTTTGCGTAAGTCGAGGAATTCTTCAATGTCCAGGTGCCAAGTTTCCAGGTAGCCGCAGACCGCCCCCTTGCGCTTGCCACCCTGGTTGACCGCCACAGCGGTATCGTTGGCGACCTTCAGGAAGGGAATCACCCCCTGGCTTTTGCCGTTGGTGCCTTTAATGCGCGAACCCAGAGCCCGCACCGGTGTCCAGTCGTTGCCGATGCCGCCGGCATATTTCTGCAACAAGGCATTTTCCTTGATTGCCTGATAAATACCGTCCAGATCATCGCTAACCGTGCTGAGATAACATGACGAAAGCTGGGAATGCACGGTGCCGCTGTTGAACAGCGTCGGTGTGGAACTCATGAAATCGAAGCTGGACAACACGTTATAAAACTCGATAGCACGTTCTTCGCGGTCAATCTCGTTAATTGCCAGCCCCATCGCCACGCGCATGAAAAAAATCTGCGGCAATTCGATACGCCGCTCCTCAATATGTAAAAAGTAGCGGTCATACAGGGTTTGCAAACCGAGATAACCGAACTTGAAATCACGGTCTGCTACAAATGCATTCGAAAGTTTGGCCAAATCAAACTGTGCCAAGTGCTTATCGAGTAAACCTGCATCTATACCTGACTTGATATAGTGCGGAAAATAGTCGGCATAACGGGTTTTACCCTCTGGGGCACAAGTCATCGCAGCGTGGTTGACGCTTTCGCCCAGCACTTCGGCACGAATCATATCCAGCAGCAAACGCGCGGTGACATAATTGTAAGCCGGTTCACGCTCAATCAGGCTGCGGGCAGAAAGGATCAAGGCACGGCGCACTTCGTTAAAGGAAATACCGTCATAACAGTCGCGCACGGTTTGCTCGACGACAACCTTGGGATTGACTTCACTACCCAAATCCAGGCAGGCTTCGGCCACCATTTCGACCAGCTTGGCGACATCTAATGGCTGCTTGATGCCATCAATGATAGTATGTAATGGCGGCGCATCGTGTGGCTGGCTGGCACGCTCGGCAGTACGTTTTTCTCGGTACAGTACGTAAGCTTTAGCCACGTCATGTTCGCCGGAACGCATCAGGGCCAATTCAACCTGATCCTGAATATCTTCAATATGCACCGAACCGCCTGATGGCAAGCGACGCAGGAGGGCGGTGACAACCGTTTGCGTCAATACCGTTACCTGTTTGCGCATCCGACTGGATTTATGCCCTTGAGGGTGCAGGGCGGTTTGACCATGCTCTACGGCCAAAAACGCCTTGCTCATGGCAATAGATATTTTTTCAGGATTAAATGGTACAGCGGCACCATTACGCCGGATCACTTGTAAGGTGGGGCTTGTGACAGGATGTTGCCGTGGTTGTGACAATGCGTCGAAAGACGCAGTGGTATCAGTATCGTACATGGATAGCTCCTTAAATTAGGAGCGGGAATGACTTCAAAAAAGACGCGACATTTCAAGTGCTTTTAAAACTCGGTTTTCAAAACTTACCGGTGATTTTTCACTGAACTGAGCGCCAGTCTAAAAGACCAGCATGGCGGAAAGTAATGAGTTGATGCAAAGTCGCAACGCATACCTTCCATCTGCCGAGGACACCCCGCCTCAAACGTTATTGAAAAAATATACGGCAGGTCTCCTGGCTTTCGGGTCGTTGCATGTGGTCGGCCTTCCCAAGTCAGAATTGATTCCGACTCAGTGGCGAATGGTTGACCACACACTCTCCGATTACAGTTGCGGGGGCAGCTCCGGCTTTGAGATAACCTTGTCAGTCAATCTGTCACCGGATTCCCTTTTATCTCAGCTTAAGAAATTAGCATGAGAACCGTATGGTGGTTAAGGCTACATCGGTAATGTGAGTTTGTCAACAGAATTCACTATATATTGATATTCTTATTCAACATATATCTATATATAGTATTAGTGAAGGTGGTTATACGGATGCCGTTGTTGCGCGACAAATTTTGGCTTTACAATTATTTTGAAATTTTTAGCTACCATTTTCCCGTTTCATGAGGTGATCTCTATCTTAAAAATCCTTAACGGGGCTTATATTCCGGTTTTACGTTGACTTTATTTTAGTTTGTATGAATGTGATAAGTACAATTTTCACAACTAGGAAAGGCAATGAAAGTGGTTAGGCGTTAGTCTATTGTCTGTGTAGCATACTTCTATGCAATTATGTATGCTTAACATGTATACATAGGAGTATAGTCATGACACATGCACAAACCGGAGAAGCGGTTTCCGCTTCCATCAACATCCGCGCCAAAGCCAGGCAGCGCGATCTAATCGACCAAGCCGCAGATCGTCTAGGACGCAGCAGGTCTGATTTCATGCTTGATGCCGCCTGTCGTGAGGCGGAAAACGTACTGCTCGACCAAGCATTCTTCACAGTCGATGAGGGTACTTTTGCTAAATTTCAGGTGCTGCTCGATCACCCATTGCCACCGACTGACAAGCTATGTCGGTTGCTCAAGACGAAAGCTCCTGGGAGAAATGACCGCGCCAGACTTCACACCTCCCGCGCCGATCACTGCTGATCAAGATCTGGCGAATTTTGACAGTGGCGAACCGTCCCTGAACGAATGGCTCAAAAAGCGTGCGTTCAAGAACCATGTGGCTGGTGCTATCAGGCATGAGACGACACCCAGGGTGATGCGGCGCAGCATGCCAAACCCGTTACCAGTGCTTCTGCTCGGTCGGCTCGCCGTCGATAAACGCTACCACAATCAGGGGATTGGGCAAGCACTGCTGCGTGATGCGATGATGCGGGCAGTCAATGTCGCCGGTGATGCCGGTGTATTCGCCATATTGGTTCATGCTCTTTCTGTCCAAGCCAAACAGTTCTATCTTTCACGTGGCTTTGTGGAATCGCCTTTGCAGCCGATGACCCTGCTCATGACGATAAAAACGGTTCGATCAATTTTGGCCGAGCTTGATTAACAGCAAAGTAATCACGGCAGCCTATTATGTTCTCGGACTTCAATAGGTAAGCAGGATTATTGTTAAATTCGTTGTCAATAGCTTGCTTGACCGCCCTAAAGGACGAGATTTTCTCAAATGCACCAGAATGTGCCACACTGAGCTGTTCCTGTTGGGGTAACCCAATGGTCAATTACTTCACGGGCGATTCTTGCGTAATCCCACTGCCACAATTTTGCAAGCAGAAATTTCTTATCATTTCAAATTTGAGAAAGAACGCGGAAATAAGCGCCATTTTAAATAGCTAAGGCAAAAAAACCGAACCCTCAAATAGAAGGTTCGGTTTTATGGTTAGAAACCGAAAATCACTGACTTTCCGTTTTGGTTTTGCCAAACTTGGCGATTTCATCGAGCAAAGGCTTCCTGTAATGTCCGGTGACAGTAATAATATCGCCCCTGTCCCTTGCCCTCGCCGCAATGGCAAGCCGCTGCCTGACTGCCGGGTTGGCCTGGAATTGCTCCCTTAGCCAGCCAAGATAGGTATCATCATCTCCCTGCCAATCCGATGCAGGAGAGAAGGGAGACGACAGATTGCCAGGGGTGGTGTCGATGCAATAAGCGTTAAACACGTATTTGCCCATAACCACCGCCTTCAAGAACAAGACCGGACTGCAAACGCATTCGTGCCTTGTTGGTTCAGGACATCCAGCCAGTCAATGCTTTTCGCATTGTCCGGTATTGTGCCTTCGGGCTTGCGGATATCAACTTCGACACCTTGTGCTATTGCACGCGTAGCGAGGGTTGATGCCGCTTCCATCCCTGCGTTTTTTCGGTCAAGATCAGCCCAAATGACCAGCTTTTCAATACCCGGAGGGATGAGAAAGCTGGACATCAACGCCGTATTGAGCAATGGCCACGTCACCATGCTAGTCGCTTCAACAACAGCCAAGGCCGTCTCAATGCCTTCCGTCACCGACAAAATTCGCCCAGGATTTCCCAAGCGAATTGCCGAGCCAGTCAAGTGACCCGGTTGTGCCGGAAACAGTTTTCTGGGCGATAATACCGGTGCTTTTTGTCCATCAGCCGTCAAGAACGTGCGATGGATGTTAATAGGCATGCTGTCCTTTTCAACAAGTGCGAGCATTGCCGGAAAGTGGCCGACCCGCTTGCCGTCTTTGTCCAGGTACTTCATGTTGGGATGGAAACGTAAGGTTTGCCAATCCGGCATAGCGATATCCAGTCCACGGGACTGTAAATATAGCCTTACAGGTTTCGCATCAGGATGGCGGATCGACTTGGACGCATGCCATACTGACCGCATAATCGCCTTGACCTTCCTATTATCCGGATTAGGTTTTGGCCTCGCAACGGTGGGTTTTAACACACTCGGTTTGCGATAGGCAGGATCAGATGAAATCCCAAGGACATTGGCCACTTCGGTCAAAGCATCTGGAAACCCCCATCCTTTCAGCCACATCAACACCGAAAAACCGTCTGGTTTGGCACCGCAGGTATTGCAAATGCCTCCACCAGATATATCCGCATCGCGGAAGAGTTTAAATCCATCTTTACCGCCATGGACAGGGCAGCCAATATGCCTGCCTGGTTTCTCGATGGCCTTTCCCAATTCCGGCGCCAAGCAGCCCAATACGGACAGCCAGGCACCACGGGCCTTGTTCCTGACAACATCAGATTCAATCGTTTGGTACATCGTTTTCTCCTAGTAATAGTCCCGACAATCGAGGCTCACTTGATGCCCGTATACCGGGAACATCCAGTAAGTCCCGGAAAGCGGACAGGATGGAAGCCATCCAAGAAAACCAATGCCCATGACGGGAGACGGTTCTCCCGGATGGGTGTGTTAAAGATTAACGGTGCGGCAAATGCTTTCCAATAGGCAAGTTCATATCAAACCCGCCTTGTGCAGATTTCTTGCACACACTGTTCCATGGAAACGCAGGAACAAGCAAAGGCTTGCAATATCCGGTTTAGCATTTTGCCGTCAAGGACAACGCCAAACTGTCCTAATGCAATCGGTCCTGCTTGCTGGTGAGGAAGTGTTTCATTCAATAGCCGCTGGAAATAATCTGACGTAGCTTCCAGGTCATCATTTAAAACATCGTCGTCTTCATTAGACATAAACCCTCCTAAACAGCGTGGACGACACGTTGTTTGACTTTGAACGGACGCCATCGGGTTACTTGGACGACATCATAATCTTCAAGCAGACTAATGAAGTTGCTGCGAATTTCATCGCAGGCTGCATCAAATGCACAAACCAAGTCAACGCGGTCACGTAAGCTCCCCATCGGCCAGTCGTCGGCAAAAAAATCCTCGCCCTGGTCTATGCTTTTATAGGAAGCCATTATCCGGCTTGGTGGGACATCGTAATTTCGACGTGGCTTCCTGCAAACACCGCAAGCGTCCGTTTCTGAACAGTCGGCCAACCTGACTTTGAGGGAGTCAATCAACTTCAATTTTTCATCTTCAGGAATAGAAAGCTCCTGGATTGAGGATAGCCCTAAATAATTCCCCGGATGCCAAGAACCCTGGCTTTTGAGGATTTCCTTGGAAATGACTTTTTCGTTATCATCCTGAAAGGCTGGCGGCACTTTTTTGAAGTTCCGTTGGCCACAGGATGGACAGTAACTCAAGTGCCCCGTCTGTTCGCGGCGGGACTGGTAAAGGACCAGATAACCTCCAGAGCGACCATTGGTGCCGATTGTGTACTCATAACCTTGGGATTCGGTAAAATCATCAATTGGATCCCTGATTTCGTCCCAATAATCCGTCTCCAGCACCTCATCGGCTTTACCTGATTGCTCAGGGGTCAAGCCAAGACGATGGGTCTTGATGTTATTGGCGTATGACGTAAGGCCATTCCACGAATTCATCGTGTCATAGCGGAAATGCCTTGCTAAAAAAGCCCTCATGGCAGCACGGCTGCGGCGGTCTACCTTCTTTTGAAAAAATACGTTGGACATGATGTTCTCCTGCTTATAAAGCGAAAGCGGGAACAATCAGTCCTCCCGTGCGGGAAAATGAAATTCCCGCGTGGGTTAGGTTGTTTATTTTTCAATAATGACAAAAGAGAAAGAGCCGGTGTCATTCCGGTTAAACCCGGATGTGAAGCCGCCATCCAAAAGACGCAGCACTTCTTCCAAAGCCATTCTTAAGTCGTCTATTTCATTGCCATCCAGCGCCACCGTCATTTTGTGGACGGTCGGTTGTTGGCATAAAGTACTTTCTGTACTCATGGTTATTCCTTGGTTAAAGGGAAACACCATGATCCCAACGGGAAGGTGTTTCCCGGTGGGGTTAAAAAATTTATTGGTCAAACGGCAGTTGTTGAAGCCACTTTCCCGACATCATCAATAGTCACCACAAACGACTTGCCAAACAACGACGGGCAGCCGGTAAATTCCGGCAACAATTGTCGTACGGCATCGGCAGGGTCTTTGGCGGTGTTGGCCACCAAAAAAGAAAAGAACTTGCCGCAATCGTCATCGTGGGTGGATTCCTGGTATTCGTCATACTCCGACTTAAAAGTTGCGACCTGCTCAATAACATCATCTGAGAGGCCACCTTTTGGCATGATTACAACATTTCCATTGTCCAACCCTTCAAAAAAGGCGTGGTTGTTGAGTTCTACGACATCAACGCCGATTTTGATCCGGTAGGCATCGCAGAAAGTCACGCCAACATAGACCCAACTGCCTTCAAAATGGGCATAATGGGACTCGTTTACATGTTCAACCGTCACCCCTTCTTTCGAGAGCGTCCGAACATACGAATTGATCCAATGGCCTTCGTCCAGGTTGCCCCGGTAAATCAGGGAATCCCGTATCCAAGCGAACATGTAGCGGGCTGCCCCGTCATATTGGATGTCATCATCAATATCAACCACTTCGACTTGACGATTTTCAATCGCTGAACGGCTTACTGGCTTTTCTGGATGCTCTTCAAAATTGCCATAGGCTTCGTTAGAGCAAACCGGATAAGAAGTGATCACGGTGATTGCCTCAGTAGGGACGGCATCCACGTCATTTAGCAAAGCCAGCAAATCCCAGTGCTTTAAGGTTTCAAAATATTTGACAAAATCCTGAGCGGACAGTGTTTTTTTGAACAGTTTGAGGCATTTTTCCGCCTCAGACTGCAAAGCGCCAAGGATCAGCAATACGGCTTCGCTTTGGTCTATCAGTTTGTCACGGTCAGGCAAACGTGCATAGAACCTGGATGAGTCCAGGTGAATGACGTGTTCATCGGAACGATAACTATGCGATTTGTATATAGGCAAACCTTGCAGATAGACTTCGTAGCCAGTGGCTGGATGTTTGGGTGTTTCTAAAGCGTCCAAATACATAAAACCGATGTCGGTTTCAATAAAGGCCAGCCCAGAATCCAGGGCATGTGGCCTTTCGACCGTTTCGCCATTGAGGGTCACTGGTATGGTGAAGCCTTTGGCAAGCCGCTGGATCGCTTCTGCAAGGTTTGTGGCTTGGATGTCATAACCCACCATAATGATGCTGGTAATGCCATCCCAATCTTCCACAGGTGACACCGTGACTGGCTTGAATGACAGCACATCGTCAGTATCAACACTGATCTTCCCGCTTTTACTGATTACTGACAGTTGATTGCAGGTAAACAAGGCAGAAAGGAAACCAATGCCAAAGGGATGTTCTTGGGCCGCTACGTCAGCATCCCATCCGGATTCCGCAACGGTCAACAGGGTTTCGATGGACTCGATCCCGCAACCGTCATCAGTCACCTTCAGGATTTGGGTGTCGGAAGCATACTCAAAATTGACTTGGGTTGCCCCTGCACGCCTGGCATTCTGCATCAGCTCGCCCAATACGGTTGTCCGGTTGGTGAAGCTGTACTTGAGGCCTTTAACCAGGTTGGCCTGGTTGACTTTCATGGCGACAGTATTATTTTTCATCGCTGTATCTCCAATGGTAAAAAAGCCGGAGACAAACGTATCCCACAGGGAAGTTTGTTCCCGGCGGGGTTGTAAAAACAAAACAATCGCTTACCATGTGCAATACAACAACCATGGGGCGATCAATGGAAGCAGATGCCAAAGACAACGCTTATTTTTCCGTAGACAGCAAAGGCTTGTTGGCTTTTACTGAACAGGGGATAGCTGAATACCGAAGTTATTTCGGCAAGGCCGGCATCGATATACGGACTATCAAGTCTGTGGAAGGTTTTAAGAAAGCAAGGCAAGCCGCGTCACCGTTTTTCGACGAGCACCTGACGGCAAAAGTCAAAAAAGGTGAAAAAACGCTGGAAAGACGGTTGCTCATCGCCATGGCTGAAAGCAATGAAGATGAAATTAAACACCTTGAGTGTTTGCTTGATGCCCAGGGTAAGGGGATCAAATCAGTTTAATTTGTAGGCCGTCTGGCATCGAGTTCCAGGCTGATTTCCCGTACCATCCATTCGGCATCGGCAATCGTTTCCGGTTGCTTGAGCTTAAGGAACAGGGACTGTAGTTGGATCAGTTTTGATTCCAGCTCGCGCTCGGAAGCGCTATCTGAATAGCGGTAAAACGATTTTTTGTCATTTCTGTTCACTTGTGTTTTCTCCTTATAAAAGCCAGGGAAAACACATGCGCCCACTAGGGAAACATGAATTTCCCAGGTGGGTTAAAAATACGGCAAGGCCGTCAAAATCACGCCGAAGCGTTTAACTGGTTCCTTATTTTGAGTGCTGAACTGGCACTGTTTTTGGGTTCTCTTAGAGAACTACAAAAATCCGTCTTGCCACAATACTCAAGAAAGCATTCTGGGAAGACGGTAGTCCTATTATGCTTAAAACCGTCTAAATGTTAAATCCGAAAGGCACCTGTAATAGCGTGCCTTTCGGTGGTATGGGTATGGATTTGGGTATAGCCAAGTTCGTGGGCAAGCACTTGAACTTCTGAACCGGCTTGGTTTTTCAGGAAGCAAACGTCAGTCAAATTCGATGCCACAACGGGCAAGTTATTGTGGCGAGAACCAATGCCTACTGGCGATTACAGTGGTGTAACGATCAACACCTGGTTGTTTTACTAACATATGTCATCAATATGGGGACTGCCATACAAGACTATTAGTCTGCTTCATGGGTTTGGTGATTACCATGCTGGTGATTACCGGCATTTACATCTGGCTTAAGAAACTTAGGGCCGCCAGGATATCGCTATTATGCAAGTGTTCCGGGCATTTAGGGCTTACTACACCCCCAAAAGACATTCTGAATGCCCAAACTTTGGCTTGGCGCACTAACATTACAGAAGTTTTTTATATCTTCTGGGTTAAATTTTAACCGGCACTAACCGCTTAAGTTATCTCAGCAGCCCCATCATTCTTCTGTTACTAATACGCTCCATTTATTTGCAATCGACGAATAAATGGAACATACTTCAGTCTCCATGAAAAATATAACTCACATACAGCGCGTTCTTGATCTGGCTCACCGAAAGGGAATGGTGCGGCCCAGTGATCTACAGGAAATTGGGGCTCCACGGGTAGTTCTGGCTCGTCTGACGGAAAACGGTCAACTTGAAAAACTGGGTCGCGGCCTTTACCGTTTGCCGGGCAGTCAACTGACTGAAAACGAAAGCCTGGCGACTGTGGCGACGAAGATTCCGCAGTCAGTATTCTGCTTATTCACTGCCTTGCAATTTCATGAGTTGACCACCCAATTACCCAGGCAAGTATGGATCGCCATGCCAAGGGGAAGTCATGTCCCCAAGATCGACTATCCGCCCATTAAAATGATCCAATTCAGCGGCGAGGCCTATAGTGAGGGTATTGAGACTCATGTGAGAGACCAAATTCAGCTACGAATCTATGGCGTGGCTAAAACCATTGCAGATTGCTTTAAGCACAGAAATAAGATTGGGCTTGATGTAGCCCTTGAAGCACTTAAAGATGCACGGGCGCAGAAAAAGGCAGGTGCCGACGAGTTGTGGCATTACGCCAAGATTTGCCGGGTAGCCAACGTGATGCGCCCTTATCTTGAGGTTATTGAATGAGCCAAGATTTTGCCGCATCGGTGCGGGCTCGACTGCTGAATATTGCTAAAAATCAAGGGGTCGATTTTAACCAGATTCTGATGCGCTTTACGTTGGAGCGTTTGTTGTATCGGCTGGGACAATCTGAGCATGCCGGGCTCTATCTGCTTAAGGGCGCTTTGCTTTTTACGCTCTGGTACGACATGCCGCATCGTCCAACACGAGATGCTGACTTGCTTGGTTTCGGGGCGAGTGATCTGGAGTCGATCGCAAGGAGTTTCCGAGACATTGCTTCAGTTGTTGTAAACGATGGAATCGTTTTCGATCCAGCCAGTGTCAAGGTTGAAGAGATACGTAAAGAGGCTGGCTATACCGGAGCTCGGGTACTAATAAGGGCGGAACTTTCCAAAGCACGCTGCAAAACGCAAATAGATATTGGTTTTGGTGATGCCGTCACCCCCGGTTCGGTCAACGCCAAGTACCCGGTTTTGATCGACGAGTTGCCGGCGCCGCATTTACAAACCTACCCGGTCTACACAGTCGTTTCAGAAAAGCTGCATGCGATTGCATTACTGGGCATGACCAATAGCCGGTTAAAGGATTACTTCGATCTCTCGGTGTTGGTTGATCGAGAATCATTGGACATAGATACATTGGCTAAAGCCATCGCAGCTACCTTTGTCAGGCGAGGAATGGTTGTTCCTACTGAATTACCGATAGGTCTGACTGACGAATTTGCCACCGACGTGTCACGACAGACGCTGTGGTTGGCGTTTCTGAAGAAGAATGATTTAGAGCGGATGCCGTTGACTGATATCGTCACAGCTCTTCGGGATAATTTGCAACCGGCACTGGCTCTTGCTGTTTTTGTTAAAAAATGACTATGAAAAATTGAACGGGCTGATTATTCACAGGCTGCAATGGATCGATAAATACAAGTAGTATAAAATTTCAAACAGCTGCTTTTGTTTGGCAAAGAATTATTTCAGAATACCGCCCCCTATTTCCTAAGCGACGTTTCTCCATAAGCTCTATTGGAATATCCCATGCCATCGCGTTATAAGCAACCTTGGTGACGAATAACACCCGCGAGTTCCAACGTGTTTCTGAACTTAAGTTAGCGGACTGGTCTATCCCCCAATAGGGACTTGTGCCAGCCATAAAACCGCTATTTACCTGTTTTTTCTGATGTGTACGCCAAAAAGTAACTGATTGATAGACATTGGTAATTTACAGGGCAATTTAATCGCTTAAAAGCAAAGGTCGGTTGATTCTTGCTTAATTTGTCAATCCACTGGCATCATTCGTCCCAATAAGAACGAACGGTGTCCCGATGTTGCCATTGTCTTGCCACAATACTCAAGCAAGCATTCTGGAAAGACGGCAGAGGCCTATTATGATTAAAACCGCCTAAAAGTTAAATCCGAAAGACACCTATAATAACGTGCCTTTCGGTGATACGGGTTTGGGTTTAGCCAAGTTCGCGGGCAAACACTTGAACTTCTGAACCGGCTTTATTCTTCAGGATGCAAACATCGCTGCCATGGAGCAGTTTTCCGTTTTCAGTGAAGATGGCCGCAATAGTCTAAATGCCGCTATTTTGGCCTTGATCTGGGTCGTCCCAATAAACTTCATCGCCAACATCAAATTCCGATGCCAAAAAGTCCTCTGCGGATTCAAGGCGGACATACTCTGCATCATTCCCTGAAGAGGTTGGCAAAGTATTCAGGTTGGTTTCAGGATACTTGATAGCAGAAGCCACATCAAAAACCCATCCGTCTGCACTGGACAAATATCCACGCTCAGACACTGATTTAATGACCTTTAAGGGCGTTGCCTCAAGGCCAGCGAATCCAACAAGCATGAACTGGTCTTTCCAGGTAGATTTGCAGTTAAAGCAATGTGTTTCCGAGATTCCTTCGTCACCATCAGCTTCAATGGGTGCCACCAGCGATATTGGCACTTCCACAATTTGGACAATATCGTCCTTTTCGGGCAATATAATTTTTCTGTTGCTTGTCTATGGTTCTGATTTCTTCTCCGAAGGCAGCAAAAACACGTTCTACCAGCGTATCATTACGATAAGCAGATTCGATGCGCCCAACAAATTCGGTACCGTCATCAAGTTCCGCTATTTCATCGCCGTCAGCACCCTCAACATCCATGTCCTTGACCGCAACCCGGACATCCGTAAAAGATTCCGAATACACGGTCTGTACAAGGCCGCATTCAACTTCCACAACGATGCGGATTGGTGATGGAAAATTCCTGTCGTGATGATGAGGATCATGTTGCTGACCTGAAATCTCAAGATGGTCGGCATCATCTATCCGCCCGTCATCGGACATTGGCCAGGCATCAACGACTTCAGCTAGTTCCATCAACGGGCCGTAGCTGCTATGGATAGGTACCATGTCGCTCTCAACCATGACTTTGCTATCGTCAAGGTCAACACAAACGACATTAATCCCATTCTCAGCAAACACGCTAGGGATGCCACCTTTTACAATTATCAATGCTTTCTTGATCGGGTAAGGAAAAGACGTTACCGTCTCTCCCTCCCCTAAGAACCGTGCGTGAAAGTTTCCCTTCACACGGCTCAAGCCTTTCAAAGACTAGTTTCCCAATCCAGCTTACTAACTTTCAAATTGCGGCTATGAACTTTTCTGTGGCAATTGGGATGGAGTATAACTAGATTAGGGTTTATATCTTTGCCGCCTTTCGCTTTTTCTAATATGCGATGAATATTTATATTCACCACATCCTCAATTCGCGTCTTGCAAACTGGACATATACCTTTCTGTTGTACCCATAGCCTAGCGAGTTTCGTCTTTCCAACCTGACCTTTCGTCATTTTGACATAAAGTCGTTTTTCAAAATACTGTTCGTATTTTGGGTCATAAGGATTGGCGTCCGCTTGAATTTTGACATGGCGAACAATAGCTACTGAAGACATATTTTCCAGTATTATTGATTGTCCCCCTTCAAAATTCCCAAAGAAGTTCCAATTTTGGTTTCCAATGGTTTTAAAGTATTTCTCTTTAATCCATTTCCTGCCTTTATTGGGGTGTCTTCTTATTGCCCATTTCCAAGTCTTTTTCCAAACTTGGCTATCTATGTAGCTAAAAACTTCCTTTGCCACTGCCCCTTTATGGTAATTCGCCCATCCTGTAATGACAGGGTTCAATAGGCATATAACGTTTTCGGTTTTAGCGGTTTTGTTACTATCCAATATTGCTTTTACCTTTCCCAGAACAGTTTTAATACTGTCTTTGGAGGGCTTAATAAGCAGTTTGGAGTCGTATTTTCTGAAATTCCAACCTAAGAAGTTAAAACCATCGTTTATGTGAGTGATTTTTGTTTTTTCGGGTGATAGTTCCAAACCTCGTTCCTTGAGGAAGTTTTCAACCAACGGTTTGACTTCATTTTCTAGCATTTCTCTCGAAGTGCCAGTAATAATAAAATCGTCTGCGTATCTGATATAATTCACTTTTGGATACTTGGTTTTCCATTCCCCATTCTCTTTGTAGGGCTGGAGTTTGAAGTTTTTCTTTAGCACTTTTTCAATGCCATCCAAAGCCAAGTTAGCTAACGTAGGGGAAATCACGCCATAGACACAAAAGATAACTTTGAGTTTGAACGGCAAATTGCCTTCTGCCGTTCACATTCTTTGGTTGACATGAGACGTAAAAGGTAATAAATATATGTCTCATGACGCGATCCTCAATTACCGACAAAACCCACCGGCTCAATGCTGCCTTCAATTTACTGGCCAAAGGTTACACCTTGGCCGAAGCCGCCGAGGCCTTAGCGCATCAGTTTGGATTATCTCGACGACAGGCATATCGGTATCTTCAGGACGCTCAGGAAATCGATGCGCCCGTCTTGGTGGCTTCACCCTCTGTCCCGATTACCATCAAAATACCCGAGGATGTTGTGATTCGACTTCGGTCGCATGCGCAGACCAGTGGTATGGCCATTGGCGAGCTTGTGGCGCAGGCCATCATCAGCTTCCTCGACAAGTTACACCGCCATGGCTAATCGCCATCGGCGATGTCATGAAATCGAATTGGACTACGTTTTTGATCGCTTGCATGCTACTAAACTGGAGCAAGTCTTTGCCATATTGGTTCCGAACCGGGAACGCCGAGTTGATGAATCCACAGGACTGAAAGGAGATAGCCATGAAAATAGCCGCCATCTACGCCCGTGTTTCTTCGGATCAACAGAAGGAGGAGAAGACCATAGCCAGCCAGACAGCGGCACTGATCGAATTTGCCCATCAAGAAAATTACCAGGTACCGGATGAATGGATTTTCGAAGATGAAGGTTATAGTGGGGCCTATTTAATCAGGCCAGGGCTTGAGCGGGTCAGGGACTTAGCCGCAGAAGGTCAAATCCAAGCGGTTTTAGCACTGTCCCCTGACCGGCTGAGCCGGAAGTATGCCTATCAGGTCTTGCTGACGGAGGAATTAGCCCGGCATGGCGTTGATATGGTATTCATCAAAGCGCCGCACTCAGGTACTCCAGAAGACCAATTGCTGTTGCAGTTTCAGGGTATGATTGCCGAATATGAGCGGGCGCAAATTTTGGAACGCTCACGGCGTGGCAAGCGTCATCGGGCAAAACAAGGTGAAGTCAGCGTCTTGAGTGGTGCGCCCTATGGTTATCGTTATACCCGTAAGACCGATGAATCGGCAGCCTACTACGAAATCATTGAAGCTGAAGCAGACGTGGTTCGCCAGGTTTTCACGCTCTATACGGTGGCTGGGCTCAGTATCGGTGCAATTACCCGTCATTTAAACGAGCTGGGTGTGCCCACCCGTAAACAAAAGCCCCGCTGGGAACGATCTGTCATTTGGGCGATATTACGTAACCCGGCTTATCAAGGTCGTGCCTGTTTCGGAAAAACAGCCATAGCGGCCCGCCAGCGCATTACCCGTCCTCTGCGATTACGCGGCGGTTTGGTCACACGTGAAAGTGCTAGCCATGAGCGTCCGCGTACGGAATGGATAGAGATTCCTGTGCCAGCTTTGGTTAGCGAGGAAACATTCGCTCTGGCACAAGAAAATTTGGAATATAACAAACAGTATGGGCCACGTCGGACCATTGAGCCCAGTATTCTTCAAGGCTTGGTGCATTGTCGCCAGTGCAGTTATGCCCTCTATCGAAGCTCGGCACGAACGTCGGCACGTAAAATCTACTACTACCGATGTTTAGGCTCCGATGCCTATCGTCATGCAGGAAAAGCACTCTGTGATCAAAAACCTATCCGTCAAGATTTACTCGATCAGTTGGTTTGGGACGAAATTCTACGCTTGTTAGAAGACCCCGCTCTCATCCAGAACGAGTTGAATCGCCGCCTGGAAGCAGCCCGTGATTCCAGCCCAACCCAACGGCGGCTTGAAATACTGAACCGCGATTTGATTCGTGTGCGCAAAAGTATGGAGCGGTTATTAACTGCATACCAGGAAGAATTGCTGTCGTTGGATGAACTTCGTGTCAGAATGCCGCCATTACGACAACGGGAACAAGCCATGTTGGCAGAACTTCAAGCAATTAATTGCCAGACGGCAGATAGGGCGGCTTATCTGCGGCTTGCGGAAACGCTTACCGCCTTTCTGGAACGCTTGCGCTCAAAAGCTCAAACCTTAGATATTGGCCAACGCCAACGAATTATGAGACTTTTGGTTAAGGAGGTTATTGTGGGAAAAGATTTGATTACGATCAAGCATTCAATTCCAGGGAATTCAAAGCCAACAGCTAACAAGTTAATACCATCAAAAGCATCCGATGACTCCAAAACGGCACAGTCAGACAAAAGTTATGCTTTGTGTAAGTGGAGTGATAATCCCCCCTTGTGGCGTCCCTGTTTCCGTTTTAGTGAATTCACCGTTGTAGATAACACCTGCTTTTAGCCATTCCCTCAAGACCTTGCGGTCTAATGGAATGTTTTCTAATAGCCATTCATGAGAAATGTTGTCGAAACAACCTTTTACGTCGGCTTCTAGTATCCACTGTGGACTTGCTGCTTTTGCTAAGGCGATAAAGCCTTGTTCTCTAGCGTCCGCCGTGGCTCTTTCAGGCCGAAAACCATAAGAGTTTGGATCAGCTGTAGTTTCGGACACGGGTTCAAGGGCTAACAAGTATAATGCTTGCATAGCCCTGTCCTTCAAAGTCGGGATCCCCAGCTTTCTCTTCTTACCGTTTTTCTTTGGTATTTCAACTCGTCTCAGGGGAGATGATTTGTAGCCTCTACTTTTCAGACTATCTATAGCTTTGATTTTGGTTGCCGGTGTGCCCCAGGTTTCCCTGTCTATACCAGCAGTTCTTTTGCCTTTATTCTCGGTTACTCGTTTTACTGCGATTGCTTTTGCAGAAAACGAGCGCGTTAGTAATTGTTGAAGTTTTCTTACCCTTCTCCAACGTCCTTCCGCAGTAGCTTTCACAATACGCGCTTGCAGACTCTTAACATTTTTGTGACATTCGGCCCAGTCAATATCGTGCCAATGTTCAATCGTGTCAGAGGATGCCATAGCTTCTTCAGTTTTAAGTGCTGTCGCTTTCATAACTATTCCCCTTTAAAGAGTAAGATCAAACTTTCTTGTGAAGAAAGACCATGTGAGAAGTCTGCCCGGTTTCCCGTGAAATGATGTTGCATTTGTGCTCAATTTCTATGTCCATGCCATTACGACTTGACCGTTCGCTTTCTCTCACTCTCTTCTACCCCCTAAGTCAACAGATCGCCTTGCGGTTCTCCTGCCATTGCTGGCAATTCGTGGGGCTTACCTTGTTCCATTTAAGAAATAATACAGATGTTTTAGGCTCTATCTCTTTCCCGTTGGATGTATTGTTCCTGTAATAACTAATGAAATTTTATTACCTATCCAAGTACCATTTTGGTTTAAGCTTTTCAGCATCTTTAGCTTATTGAAATTAACGAGATTTAAACGATAGTTCACATATGTTAGCCATGACATCCTTAGCCTAGAGCTTATACCCCCTAATGCTGGGAGAGTTCGGTTATCCTCACGGATTCACCTAGACTTTGCAGTCAAGCTTCATTGTCTGGGTAGCTTCACACCTTTCCGTTGCCAGAAACGCATGTACCTATAGGCTCGGAGTAAGGAAATACTCGGTTTCTTTTAAGAATAAAGCTTAATTGAAACAATTTCTTAAACGACTTCAAGTCGCACTTCATGGTATTTCTCCAAAGGTAAAAAATGGAAACACCATTTGCCCAAGTCGGGAAATAATGTTCCCGTGTTGGGTCAAGTCAAAGTTGAAGAAACTATTGGTTCTTCAACATGGCGGCTACGATATTGCCGTTCGGGTAAGCGTTTTGGGCTTGCTCGATGGCATGTGATATGTCCTCAGCTTGGCACTCGAAAATAAGGGTGGAATTGTTATCCTTGTTTTCGATGATCGTGACAACGGTCGGGTACAATTCCAATGAATTTCCTTTGTTTTTATGCAAAGGGGTCAGCCCATCTTTCCCGTACCAACAGCTATTGGCAAATCCTTCATCGCCATGCTCATCAACCAGAAAACAGTCGATATCTTCGGCGTATTCCTGGTCATTGCCTCGGCTCAAACGGTGGTGTAGCCCAGCCTTTTCCTCTGCCTTCTTGATGGCTTCAGGATGGTTTTCGGCTTCAACATTTCGGACTTCTACGCGAACGACCGCATAAATATGGACGTTATGCAGTTTTCCGTTAGGGTTGCTTGGTTTAGGGGCATATTCCAGCCGTTTTTCCATGAGCATGATTTCCGTGATTTCGACCAATTCATCCACGCCAAAAAAATCGAGGGCCGAATCCTTGACGGTGACGTAATGTGGGCCGACATGGTCAGTCATTCCGTAAACGAGTTCATCGCTTTGGTAATTGTCATCGTCCAGGTCATGGATGTCAGCTAGTGACATTGCAAGGAGACGGTCGGTGACATCAATATCACAGTCGCCATCCACATCTAACGCATAATCCTTAATCCAGGCCTGTGGCTGGAAATGGGCGATGACGCGGCGAATGACCTGATAGCGTGTGCGGTCTGATAACTCAGCCGGACTCAGGAAAATACTAAATCCCGATGGGAAATCGACTGCATAGCAATGCTCCTGGTTAAGGACTTGTGAAATGACGCCAGTGGCATAAGCCCCAGTCGAAATATCACGTCCAGCAACCGTATCGCCTCTTTCCCCCTGAATGGACAAAACCTGGGTTCCGGACGGAAGGTTAAGTAAGGTAGCTGTTCTCATGCGCTTGCCCTCCTTGAAATTGATGTCATTTCATCTTCAGTCAAGGCGAACACGTCATATGACCTTATGGGTGATCGTTGGTTGCCGTCGTGTTTGGCAACAACCATGAATCGCTCGTTTGCAGCCCGCAAGGCCGCAAGGAAAAGACCGGCATCACAGTCTTCCTCCAGGTAGACGGTCTGTCCACGTTGGTAAGAATGATTGCTGATTGCCAAGGCTGCTTTTGGGTATTGCAGCAAAAGCTGCCTTTTTATGCCTAGCCAGGCGTGGCCGGGGTCTGCATAGAACACGAATGTAAGGTTTCTTGCGTTATGTTTGCTCATGGTTTTCTCCAAAAAGCCGGGGAAACCATGCCCATTTGGGGAGGTTTCCCCAGCGGGTCAAATGTTACTTTTAGCTGTCAAATATTAGATTAAGGTAATGTCGGAAATGCCGATAGTTATAGCTTTTTCATTAAAGGCATGAGTTGATAAACGCCATCGGCATTTCCAAATGTCATTTGCCTTCCGTTCTCGTCAACCACAATATCAGTATTAAACGACTTAGTGACGGACATTATTTCTTTAAACAATTCGTCAGTAATCGGATAATACGGCCTTGTCAATAACCTGACCGCATCAAAGAAAGAGGCAGGCAGTTTTTTGTTGGGATATGGGAAAAGCCGTTTGAATGACAATTCCTTTTCCTGGCTCAAGTTGAAGCCGTTTTCGGTGATGTCGGCTTTAGCAATGACCGTGCTTACCCACAAGGTTTTCTGGGTTATCATCCAGATTTTGCCTAACCTATCAGGGTACTGTTCGAGGAACGCTTCCTCGGTGTACTCCATCTGGTTACCGTCACAACCTTCATCGGTAAACAAATCCATCCCGTTGCTTGTGATGAAGTGGGTAGACTTAAAACCGCCCGCCAACGCCAACGACACTTCTAGCGAGTATAGTTTCGCCGCTTGCAGTATTTCGTAAGTCGTCAGCCAGACCTGGGTAAAATCTAGGCTTGTCCACCCCCGCTTGGCACATATTGTCACCACTACTGACCGAATGGTGTCCAGCCTGTTTTTGCCTGCATCGACAATGACAACGCCTGTCCCGTCCTGATGGCGGGCATAGGCCGAATAGAATTGCGGATTATCATCGTCTACAAAACATTCGTCGCCGGTTTCGCAAACGCCGTGTATTTCTACCACCGTGTACTCACTTGCTTGCGATGCCAGCAAATCGGTGTAATCGTTTATTTCGGTTGGGTCTTGCATAAAGGTCTCCTAAAAAAAGGAAACCAAATGACCCCTTAAGGGAACAAATTTAGTTCCCTTAAGGGGTTAAAATAACGGCAAGGCCGTATAAAAATCACGCCATAGCGCTTAACTGATTCTTTATTTTGAGTGCTGAACTGGCACTGTCTTTGGGTTCCCGTAGGGAGCCACAAAATCCGCCTTGCCACAATGCTCTTGGTTAAAACATTCTGGAAAGACGGTGGCTTTTTAAGCCTTAAACCGTCAAAAGTTAAATCCGAAAGGCACATAAATCATGTACCCAGTTTTCAACGGATAACTTTGAAATGCGGGTGTATTCGCGGGTATTGTTGGTTACCAAGGTTAACCCTTTTGCGAAAGCGTGTGCCGCAATCCAAAGGTCATTTGCGCCAATTACTCGCCCTTCACGTTCCAGCTCAGAGCGTATATTGCCGTAGGCAATCAAGGCTTTTCTTTATTCCCGACAAGGAAATGTGATTCCCCGGTCGGGTTAAGAAAAAATGATCTTGGTTCAGTGGATAAGAACCTGACCAATCATTTTGGATGCCATGTCATGTCTCAAACAAGCGGCTTGAATAGCGCCATCCTCATCATCAAATAGCCCGCGCATTTGCTCGATTTGTTCGCGCAGTTCGCAGAGGATACCCGATGTTTCAATGAGTATGTTCTCAAGAAGGCTGGATCGGTTCTTGACGCGATCCAATTCAGCTTCCATCCCATAAAGACGTTCAATCTCTGCCAAAATATCAGGAATCAAATTATGCGCCAACCTGATGAACTCGGCATTCGCTGAGTTCTCGTTGTGGACAGCTTCAAGTTCCTCGCTTTCGGTCTCAGACTCATGATATCGGTCGGTCATGCCCGCCTGATGGCTGGCTATGACGTATTCGCACATGGGATCATCATCAAGGTTTGGTCGCCGGGTTGGGCGAACATCCCAGTTGCCTTGTGAGGTTTTAGCCAAGGCCAGTTTCAGTGTTTCTATATTGCTCATTGTGTTTCTCCAAAGGAAAACAGACAGGGAGCATCCCAGATGGGGAATGTCCCCTGTCTGGGTCAGAAAATGGCGAACCCCAAAAGGACTCGCCGATTAGTTATCAAGCGCCAGCAACAGTTCCTTGCTGATCCTGAATAGTTCAGAACGCAACTCGGATACATTGCCAATCACTATTGATCGCTTAAACAAATGGGGCGTTTCACAACAAATACCAATGCCCACCAGTTCAATGCCGGTCGCTTCGCAGCGCCTGATAATGGAACTGGCGGCAGCTTCATCGTCGGGCTGGCCATCAGTCAACACCATAATGACCTTCCGTTCCTCACGCGTGGCGAGGACGGAAGCCGCTGCATACCAAAGGGCAGAATGTAGCGGCGTGCTATCGCCATCGGCAATGGGTGAAAAAAGTGCAGCATTGGGCCGCACCTTTTGCCCATGCCGTAACAACGGTTCGACGTTTTCAGTATCGTCAAACGGAAACCGCGTTATGGCAGGATTAACGCCCTGAATACCCTCAAGTGCCAAGGCCAGTGCCACTGCGGCTTTCGTCGCCAGCCCTATGAGACGCAACCCTTTTTTATTAGGGTCATACTCCTCCATCATAGAACCGGAACCGTCCAGCAACAGGTGGACTGCGGAGTTCGGTGCCTGACGGTGGTGCCTGCGTTCGAAAACGCGCGCATCACCTTGTGCCAGCCTAGACAACTTGCGTCCATCAATACGATTGCCCGAGCGTTTGTTTACTGGACGGTCGAGCCGGTTGGACTGGACAAGGCCTTGCAGCGAAGCCCGAATTTTCCCGGACTCGTTCAAGACTTCATTCAACAGCTTGTTCCCGGTTCCAGGATGTGTTTTAGGTTTCACGGCAATCGGCATGTGTAACTCCGAGTCATAACAATTGCTCGGTTGGTTGCCCAATAGCTGCCGTACCACTTCAAATACATCCTGTGCCACATCGTCTTCACTAGCTGACAACACCGAAGTCAGGACTTGCGCCAGTTGCCCGCTATCCAGGTTTTCTCGTTGATCGACACTGTCCGTTGACGGGCCTTGCCCCTTTCCAGAGGGTTGGGCTTGATAGTCTTCTCCAGCATTACCCTGTAGAGCGGGTTGCTGCTGTGCCTGAATTTCTACATCCTGGGCGGAATCTGCCTGTAGTCCAGACGGATTGCTTTCGGCATCCTGGTCGCTTTGAGGGTCGTTGCCTTGGGGCTGGCTGTCCTGTTGGGGATCACCATTGCCCTTATTGGCAGGATTGTCATCGTTACCGGAATCGTCTGCCCCGTCTTGCGGTTGTGAAGGTAAACCTTCATCTTCCTGTTGCTGTGACTGCCGAAACTTTTCCTGTTCCTCTTCTTGCTCTTCCTCAATCATCCGCAGGATGCGGTCGGCAAGCCGGACGCAATCGCGGGTTGAGGCAAGGGCAGGGGCTTCTGACAACAAGCCCATCAACCGTGTTACCGCGCCTGTTGGGAATGTAGCTTCCAACAGGGCTTCAGCGGTGTCCGCATAGGCGGAAAGGGCAGTTTGACCCAGTACATCAGTACGTAGCCGGAACAACAAGAATTGGCCCAAAACAGTGGCTGGATGGACTTGCCCGTTTGTGTCAACAACGTCAAATCCGCCAGTTTGGACCAAATGTCCGACGACTTTTTCTATCGTCCGTTTTGTCCCTGGATAAAATGCCTGCATGGCTTTTTCGATGCGGATATCTTCCAGGGTATTGACAATATCTTTCCTTATGATGCTGGTGGCCGCATTCCCAAAGTCCACAAATTCGGTGAACCGGACATGGGCGGCTTCATGCGCCAGATAGCCCCAAGCGACATCCTTATAAGACGGGTCTTCAAGGTTGTACGCCGGAAGATTGATCGTGCTTCCGTCAGTGAACGCATCTTCGCCGCCTATCCTGACATTGACACCAAACTTGTTGCCCAGTGCGGCGGCAACAATCGGGAAGGCGTTGTTCAAGGTTTGGTTGTTCATGGTATGCTCCAAAATATGGGGCAAACCATGCACCTTGTCGGGGTAATGGCTTACCCCAAGGGTTAAATTAACTAAAGGTCGGTACTAATTCACCAACATTCTTTTGCAGCGGTTTCCGCAGCCTGTTGCGGCACACCGACTTTTTCAATCAGCAAACGATGGTGTGAAATGGCGAGTTGAACCGCACGTTCCACCATGTCCCGGACGGTTCGGCCTGGGTATGATTCAACCAGGTCATCCATTCCTTCCACAGTTTCCCAGGATTTGCCCATCATGCCACGGCCATCCAATATACGGTTGGTCGCAACCGTCACCACAAGTTCTTCATCCCGAATCTCAGGGCGGATCATGGTGATGTAATCATCGCTGATTACACGGTTCATTTCGAAGCGTACAAATGGTTTTCCCTCAGCTTCGAGATAAGCTTCGCTATTCGCTTGATCCAGGTGGTTGACCGGACGTAATTTACCAAAGGCACGTTCAAGGGTGTTGAGCAATTTTTCTGCATCACCTGCTGTCTTACATCTTTTGGCCTTAGCCAATAATGTTTTTGTTTTCATGGTTTTCTCCAAAAAAGGATAAACCATCAACCCTTATGGGTAATGGATTACCCCAAGGGTTGATCAAGCCAGTTACCTGACCGAAGGATGGTTCGTCATATAATCATGGATCAAGTTAAGCGCATTGCGTTGCCTGCGGCATTCAACGGCAATTTCATCGTCGATATCATCGTCAGGATCGTCCGGGTCATTTTCCTGATCCAAACAATTGCCGTCAGCCAATTGATATACGATATCAAGGGCGGCCAAGAAACTGTCCTCATCCCGCATGTCCCGAAATGCCGAAGAAGTTCCGGCATATTGGAGATTGTCGCGGGTAATCCTTGTTACCCAGCCGCCAAACGCACCGGGGCGCATTTTGCTGCAAGTGTAAGCCCCCATGACACAAACATCCTCTATGCCATTGCATTCAGGCTTGTTCAGTATGCCTTGGATGATCAACTCCCAAGAATACTGCGAAGAGATATAGGCATCCAATTTGCTGGCATCCTGTTCATGGGCAAAACGCATCAGGTCAACGGCAATAGGGTCATCAATATTGGCAAACTGAGTGACTATGTCGATATCGAAGTCTTCGATTTCTTCATTTAAGCCATCAGGTGCATAGAAATAGACAGTATCACCTTCAGTGTTTTTCGTAATTTCATGGTTAAAGCCATATTCCTTCATCAACACCCTCTCAAATCCAGAAACTGCTTGGGTCGGGAAGAAGGGTTCGACGGTGGATTTGTCGAAATAGTCAGCCATAGTGCCTCCAAAATATAAAAAGAGGCGGGGCAAGACAACCCTTGCGGGTCGAAATACAACCCGCCGGGTGTGAAAAAATATTAAAACCAAAAATCCTCGGCCTTTTCAGCGTTGGGTTCCAGTTCTTCTGCACGATCATCACTACCAGTATCCGGGCCGTCTTCTACAGGATAGGCTGGTGTGGTAGCGGGAGGTCGAGCAGCGGCCGTTTTAACAGTTTCCTTTACTTTATCCATAAAACCAGATGCTGCATTGGTTTGGTTGGATTGTTCGGAATCCGTTTCTGACGGCTGTCCTAACGACACTTCTTTTGACGCTCCATAGTTTGACAAGAACACATCAAAATCCGGTAGGTCGTCATCACTGTCAGGTTGCAGCACGGGTTGTTCGCCCGTTGTGCTTTCATCTGGACTCGATACGACAATATCCGGCAAAGCCATTTGAACGACTTCATTCCCATTGGTAGGGGCAGGTTCAACAGCGCTGCCGATATTGCTATTGTCTTCGTTGTCGGTTTCTTCTTCCTCTGGAGCCAAGCAGTCCAACTGCAATAAACCACCACCATGCTGCTTAATTTTGTACGGGTCAGACAACAGCATTCCCAAACGAAACAAATCATGGAAAGCGGAAGCACTATAAGGGCCAGCTTTGGGCAAGGTCTCAAGGACAGCATCGATTTCATCCACCACTGGCATACACCGGTGATCGAGAAAACCAAGGCTGTTGAGTTTGTTCCGCATCCTGCGGAAAGCATTCAATACCCTGCCTGTAACCGATTCCTTGCCAACGAATGACCGGGTGACCACATCGTTTGCATCTTGTGCAATCTCATGGAACAACTGGTCGCTCATTGAATGGGTACGGCGATCCATTGAGTCATCACTGACTGTTAAGTCATCTGAATCGGCTTTCGACACGCGGAAAACCACGTAGTCAAAACGTAGCTTGGCAGCGACTGATTCCACAGGTTCAACAGCACGACGGATCGCATCGCCGAACTCTGCGTGTTGCTGTATCCAGGCTTTTGTTTCAGCTTCGTAATTGGCCAAAAAAATGTCCCGTTCGTTACGGAATGTCTTGGCCAAGTCATCAAGCTGTTGCGTAATCCTTGGTATTTCATCCCTTGGATTGGCAAACCCGCCCAAAAACCGTGTGCCTTTTTCTAGGCAAATCCGTTCCGCCTCTTTTTTGATGCGTTGGAATTCTTTCAGGTTTTCAGGGTTGATGGTTTTTCCTGCCCCTAAAAATGCCAGGTCTTCTGGCGGTAGTTTGGAGCCTGTCCCCAGGACAAGATCCTCTTTCCTCAGCTTTTTAGAACTGGTCCAAAGGTTGATGTCGAGCTTGATGACAACAATTTGGTCTAGGATAATCTCTGTATTACGTGACATAGTTGCTTCTCCAAAAAGAGCAGGGGCATGCCACGACCCAAAGGGACGTAATATGTCCCTTCTGGGTTAATGTAAAAAATCAGAAGTAATAGTCGTCGATTTCAGCCGTAACCAGTGATAGGTCGAGCTTTTTTTCGAGCAAGCCAATTATTTCCGCAATTGAACGAATGGATTCCAGGTCGGTGCCGAAAAACGACAATGCCTCGGCCTCCTTTTTCAATTGTGCACTGATTTCCACTTGATCGTCATGGGACAGGGAAACCGTAATGCCATCCGGTGCGGCCTTCTTCAGCGCCAAAAGTAGCAACAAAGGGGCTATGCCGTCTTCTTTCTTGAAGAAACCAGCCTCAGATTTCACAAAAGCCATATCCCTATATCGACTTTTTAGTGCAATTACCCATTCACAGTCAGGGTAAAACTCCAAAATCGATTGGGCGTAAGCTGTCGCCTTATCCTTAAAATACTCAAGGACTGGTTGTACAGGTAGGAAATCAGGAATTTTGATCCGCCAATAAATGCGCGGGTCTTCCTGGGTTTGGTTGGGTTTATTGGCAGTTGGCGTTGACGATGCCGGTGGAACGGTGCTCATGTTTCCGTCATCATCAATGTAGCACCTACCAATATGTTTATAGCCCTTCCTTACTTTTGAGTCGGTATCTTTGAGGGTTTCATTCCCGGATTTATACGGGAATTCCTTGGATTGCAAGCGCGTCCCAGTTTTCCCCCAGCGCTTGGTATAAGTTCCATTACCATTGTTGCGGATAGCCCAATCTTTCGACGTGCCGTCAGGGTTAAAGTAACGGTAAAGGTCATACATGCTGTCCATGGCTATTCACCCCAGGCATCGCCAAAAACATCTTGGGCGATACGGTGGATGGCTTCACGCTGGGACGGTTCCGCACGCAAGGTGAGGGCGCGTTCCAGCGAATAGGCCAGCGCATTGGGCGCACGTTTATAGGCAATCATGAGGTTCGTCCAGCGCACCAGCGTCCGGGTGGACATCGTCACACTCAACTCTCCAGAGCCATCAGCGCCGCCCACAAAAAGCCGTCGGATCTCATTGGCGACCTGGATCATCTTTTCAGTCAGGGTTTCCATGACGGAATCGACAGGGACACCCATGCCAACGAGAACAGCGTTCAAGATGGACTTCTCAACTACAGCGTCTGGATAATCAATTTCCATCAACCGGAACCTGTCGAGAAACGCCAGGTTTTGCTGCATAACCCCTTGGTAAAGTCCGCTCTGGTCACCTTGCCCGGCTGAGTTGCCGGTGGCGATGACACGGAATTTAGGGTGCGGCTTGATGATTTCGCCGCCGTTTTGGGGGATGACCAAAGGTTGCCCTTCGATAATGTCGTTCAAGCCGGCAAGTTCGGACGGGTCCATCAGGTCGATCTCATTCAAGACCAACAGGTGTCCGTCACGGACAGCCAAAGACAATGGCCCATGCACAAAAGACATGGAGCCGTTGACCAGCATAAATTGCCCGATCAGGTCGTTCAGTTCAAGCCGCCCATGACAGGTGACTTGCTGGACAGGCCAGTTCAGGCGGGCTGCGGTTTGGCAAATCAGCGAAGTCTTGCCGGAACCCGTAGGCCCCGTCAAATACAGCGCATCGCCGTAGGGATTGGCAATGAACGCCAATACATCCCTTAAATGTTCATTCCTGAACAGGTATCCTTTCATGGCCGGAATTGAAGGATGGTTGACATCCTCAAAACCCTCAACTGCCATTGTCGCAGGTGCGGCAATGCCAAAGGTTTGGCCAATCAGGAATCTTTTCGTTTGTGCATTCATGGTGTATTTCCTTTGGTCAGGCCAGGGAAAACACACAGATCCCCACAGGGAAACATGAATTTCCCTGGTGGGTTAATAAATAAACAACGGCAGGGCCGTTAAATAATCACGCCATAGCGCTTAACTGGTTCCTTATTTTGAGTGCTGAACTGGCACTTTATTTGAGCCTTCTAAGAGGGCTGCAAAAAATCCGTCTTGCCACAATACTCTAAGGCTATGGAAACTCTGATTAAGCCCTTCGACAAGCTCAGGACGAACGGTAAGTGGTTGATTCCGTTCGTCCTGAGCTTGTCGAACCATGAATGGAATCAACTTGTTCAGAGATTCCCTAAGTATTCTGGAAAGACGGTAGTCCTATTATGCTTAAAACTGCCTAAAAGTTAATTCCGAAAGGCACCTGTAATAGCGTGCCTTTCGGTGGTAAAGATTTAGCCAAGTTAGCGGGCAGACACTTGAGCTTCAATATCGCCATTCAAGTAAGTGCTTTGGATTTACTCGACAGCGTGTGGAATAACTTCTGCCTGGCCTTCGAAATCAATTGTAGATTTGTCATCCTTGTTCTCGTAAATCGTCACCACGCAGGGATACGAGACTGGCGTAACCCCCGGCTTCCATTTCATCAACAAAATCTTAGCGTCCTTTGTGAACCCTGTGGTTAAATACTTCTAAGGAAAACCGCCATGACCGAAATAATGCCGCCGGAACACTTTAATCTTCAAGCCTTATTTAGCTCCCATCAAGTCGAACTAATCCGGCATGTGGCTAAGATTGTGAAATGCAAGGAAACCGCCGCCGATCTTACCCAGGAAAGTTACCTGATCCTTTCCCAGGCCGCGCAAACGCAAACCATTCAGCATCCACGCGGTTTTTTGTTCCGGGTTGCAGGCAATCTGGCGTTCAATCATCTCCGTCGCAATAAGATGGTCGAAGCGAACGCGCCGTATTTATTAACTGATGACCTTGAAACGCCGTCCGCCGAACATCTGGTTGCCCAGCAACAACGCCTGGAACGCTTTCTCAAGATAATCGATGAATTGCCGCCCCGCCGCCGTGATGTATTTATACTCTATAAGGTGCATGGCATGAGCCACAAGGAAATCGCCGAAGAATTGGGGATTACCGTGAGCGGGGTGGAAAAACACATTGCAAAAGGCCTGAGTTTTTGCCGTCAGAAATTTTTGGCACTGGAAGAGGAGTGAGGTTTTTGCCTTGGTAAAGTGTCTCATGTATAAAATATAATAAAATACCTACGATGGGCAAACCAAAGAAACCGCTTTTTCCCAAACCAGCCAGCGAGCAGGACAACCTGATTGCAGAGGAAGCGATTGTCTGGTTTACCCGGCTGCAATCAGCAGACTTGTCGCCTCAAGAAAAAATCCGCTTTCAAACCTGGAAAGCACAAAGCCCAGTGCATGAGCAGGCTTATAACGAAGTCTCGCAGCTTTGGGATGACGCTGATTTTAATCAAGCATTAAAACTGAGCAGCCTATCCTATAACCCCACCAAAAACAGGGAAAAACGTACACACCATTATCCCAACAAGCTACAGAAAACATGGATTCCATTAGGGTTAGCGGCGAGTGCCGCCTTATGGCTGGCCTTATTCGATCCCGTTACCCGCTTTCATGCCGACTACTGCACACCCGTGGGCGGCAATCAAACCGTCCAACTACGTGACGGTTCCAGCGTTACGCTCAATACCGATACGGCAATCGCCGTCGCTTTTAATAACGATGAGCGGCGCATTCGCCTACTCAAAGGCGAAGCTTACTTTGATGTCCAACCCGATGCCAGCAAACCGTTTGTGATCGACAGCGGAGAAACCGAAACCAACGTTTTAGGCACCCGCTTTATAGTGCAGGATGCCCAGGCGGAAGATAAGGTCACTGTAATAAAGGGGCTCGTCAAAGTGAGCAATCTTGCACAGCACCAAAGCGTCTTATTACACCCCAATGAACAAGTGACTAATACCAACTCCGGTTTGACTGCGGTTCGGCACATTGTCAATAACAGGGATTCCGCCTGGCTCAAAGGCCGCTTGTCATTTCAAGATGAGACCCTCGAACAAGTGGTAAACGAAATGGGGCGGTATCTTCCCGGCGTAGTCCTGTTCAGCGACAACACCTTGAAAGCCTACCGGATCAATGCCCGCTTTGACATCACCCAGCCCAAACTGGCGCTCGCCACCCTGGAACAAACCCTGCCCATCCAAATAACCCACGTCAGCGATTGGGTAACGGTGATCAGGCCGCGTTAACGCAACATCCCTCTCCAGAGGGAGAGGGTCACTGCCATTAAGTTAAGAAAGAAAGCCCCTCTCCTTGCGGGAGAGGGCTGGGGTGAGGGGAATAATTACAAAAATCTAATTATTGAGGTGCGGATTTTTCTCCCTCAATTGTCTTCCTTGTAAGCCACAGGTAAAGCCGCCGCATAGCCTAAACCTGTGGGATTTATAACAACAAGGGAGTTTGCCCATGCCACAATCCAATACCTTCGCCGTCACCAAGTCCACCAGGCTGCAACTGGGGATGCTATTGACAACTTGCGTAATACTTTTTACCCACACCGCTGCCGCAGAAGATTCCGGCGAGGAGCAATACCACATCCCGCCGCAACCGCTGCAATCGGCAATCAGCCAACTGTCCGAACAGGCAGACCTGCAAATCAGCTATCCTGCCGAACTGACCAAAGGCATCGCCACACCGGGATTGTCCGGGCATTACACCGCCAAGGAAGCGCTCAATAAGCTGTTGGCAGGCAGTGGCCTGACCCCCAGGATAACCTCGACCAACGCCATCACCATTGAGAAAACCCATAACGCCAGGGGTCAGCCCGAAACGGGCAATGTTAAACCAGCGGCAGTAACAAACCCAACACCCAGCCCGGATGACGGCGTGATGCTGGAAAAAGTCACCGTAGAAGCCGACTCGGCTTACGACCCGGAATACTACGCCGACCCTTACAACAAGGATTACGTCATCCCCAACGCCACCGCAGGCACCAAGACCGACACGCCGATCATGGAAACGCCGTTGAACGTGCAGGTGATCTCCAAGCAGGTGTTGAAGGATCAGCAGGTGATCAGGCTGTCGGATTGGCTTTGAAGAATGTCAGCGGCGTGTCACAAGAACCAATGCACAGCAGGTACGTAGCCAGATTTTGGGCGGAACTCAACAAAGCATATTTTTACGCGGTTTTGAATCCCAGACCTTTTTCCGCAACGGCTTTCAGGCTGCAACAAGGCGTCGGCCAGCAAGGGCTTGGCCAACGTGGAGTCGGTCGAAGTGCTGAAAGGCCCGGCGGCCATCCTGTATGGCAGGTCGAACCCGGCGGCATGGTCAATGTCATCACCAAACAACCACTGGCGACACCTTATTACGGCTTTACCCAGCAATTCGGTTCTTACGACCTGTACCGCACCACATTGGATGCCAGCGGCCCGATCACTAAAAACAAGGATTTGTTGTACCGGGTCAATATGTCATATGAAAACAGCGGATCGTTCCGAGATTTGGTCGATAAGGAAGATGTATTTCTTCGCGCCGGTCCTGAAATGGAACATCAGCCCACAAACCCAGGTGACCTTCGAGATGGAATATAACCATCAACATCAGGGTACGGACAACGGCTTTATCCCGTTCTCAAATGGAAATAATCCGAACGCACCGTGTTACAGCCTATGAATGTGCCGCTTAACCGTAACTACGGGGACTATTCCCCCGCGACCACGGAAACCATTTTCGGCGGCTTCAACTGGTCGCACCAGTTCAACGACGACTGGTCTGTCAAGCACAGCTTTTCGGCCAACCACAATTCAGTCACCTCGCCTTTTTCAACACGACCTCTATTGGCAGGTACAAAGGGATACTTGCAGACTGCGTACTTGGCGATGACCCGAACTCTGGGCTTACTGCCGGATGATTTGTTGTTAGTCGGACTGACCATTCCCCTTCTTTTACCCAGAACAACACCTATTCCACCAACCTTGACCTGATCGGCCACTTTGATACGGTCGGCCTGAAACACACCTTGCTGTTCGGCGGTGATTATTATCGGCTTGACTCAAAATTCAGATGCAATAGAGCCAAGCACTTCGCCGTTCTCCTATATTTCGCTCAACAATCCGGTACATCCCGGCACACCGTTTGCCCCTCGATCATTCTGTCTGGAAAATTCAACAATTCCACGGATCAATATGGTCTGTATATTCAAGACCAGATCAAGCTGCCGTATGGCTTTCAGGTCATGGGCGGCATTCGTTATCAATATATCCATCAAAAAAATAGCGTAATTATTCGATAGCGCCACAACGAGTTCATCTTTGACCCAGGATGCGGTGACACCCCGTGTCGGCCTGTTGTGGCAACCAAAAAAATGGCTGAGCCTGTACGCCAATTACGCAGAGAGCTTTGGGGCAAATACTAGCAATGCACTTGCATTTGTTCGCACAGGCGTATTCACTTCGATTGCGCCCACCAGCGCAAACCAGTATGAAGGTGGCATCAAGGCCGAATTCTTTGATGGCAAGCTGCGCGCCAACCTGGCTTATTACGACCTGACCAAGACCAATGTGGCGGTAGGCGATCTGACTATTGATCCAACGACTGGATTTCAACGCAGATTGTGGCTTAGGCCCAGGTTCTTGTTCCCTGGCGCTCGGCGCAGTACGTAGCCGAGGGCCGGAATTGGACATCACCGGGGAAATCCTGCCGGGCTGGAATGTGATCGCGACTTGGGCGAACACGGATATTATCGTGACTTCGAGTGATTTTGATGAGCCAGTGACTGGTGGTTCTTTTAAAAACCGGCAGCCGCTTACCTAACGTACCCCGCAATATCGGCAGGCTTTGGAGTACCTACGAAGTCCAGGATGGCGATTACAAAGGCTTAATTTTCGGCGGCGGCGTAAATCTGCGTGACCAGCCAATTGCCTGCTGATGAGTTCGGTGAAGGCGCAGATACCTTATAAAGTCCCGGGCTATGCCACCTTCGACCTGATGGCGGGCTATAGCCGCCAAGTGGGCGATGCCAAGGTCTCCGTCCAGTTGAATGTCGACAATCTGCTGGACAAGCACTATATCACCAGCTTATCAGCCCTACCTTCCGAGCAAGCCTCTTTGTTGATTTTGGCCAGCCACGGACGTTTATGGGACAGGTGAGTGTGCAGTATTAAAATTTTGTGTTTACTGCACAAAATCCACCTTAGCAATGATCTTGTCTGAGAAAACCTAATGAAATTAATAAGCTACCTAAATAAATGTTAATCGAGTTAAGGGAAGTAAACTTAGAAAATTTTGATCAAGTGGTGAACTTGAAACTGCCAAAAGGGGCAAAGCGAAATCTTGCTTCCAATGTCTATTCGATTGCCACTTCCAAATACTTCCCGCAATACCAGCCACGAGCCATCTATTGCGATAGTTTGGTCGTAGGGTTTTTTATGTATACATCCTTGTCAAATTTTCAAAAGCCGAAAAATTATCTAATCTTCCGCTTTATGATTGAATACCGGCATCAGCGAAAAGGTATAGGCCGTTTGGCGTTGTTGAAGGCCATTGAAGAAATCCGGCAAATTGAAAATGCAGAAAAGGTGATTGTTAACTATGACCCGCGTAATGAAATTGCCAAATGCTTTTATAAAAAGCTTGGGTTTATTGAGGTAGGTTTAGACGAAGATAACGAGATGGTTGCAGAAATGATCTTATAAAGTCCCTACAAGTTATATCTGAATCAACAAACATAACCATGCGTAAAACATTCGTATACATCCACCGCTATGCCGGCCTTTACATGGCCTTTTTCCTGATTGTGGCAGGGTTAACCGGCAGTATTCTGGCGTTTGAACCCCAAATTGGGCATTGGTTAAACCCAGAAGACTATGAAGATCATTATACCGTCCCCGTCCAGGTAAAACCTCTGCTTGACCCGTTCGAGCTACGGGAGCGGACACTGGTAGCTTGAACCTGGCGCACAATGTAACAACATTCCGGTACGCACTGTAGCCGGCAAAATCTTTGCTTTGATTTGCGAGATACCGACGCATAAAGGGCAAGCTAAAGCTTATGAAATCAGGAAAATTAGCTTAAACCCCTATACCGGCGAACGTATTCCCATAAGCCTACCGAGTGCTTTTAACGGATTAAGCCTTTGGCCAGTGACTAGAAAAAACATTATGCCCTGTATTTTGTTTTTGCATTACTCGTTGCTTCTTGATGATATAGGCGCGAAAATTTTTGGCATTGCCGCACTAATTTGGACAGTGGATTGTTTTGTCGGATTTTATTTGACGTTGCCGAGGCGTTAGATCAAAACCGCCCTTTCCCAGTACTGAAGCATCGGGGTGGAGCGTATATTAGACAATTAAGGTTGAGCCCCCATGACTTAACAAAAGGAGAAGGGATTTAAGAGAGTTTCTGGCAACGCTGGCAAGTGGCCTGGAAGATCAAATGGCCAAGTTCCACCCAACGACTTAACTTTGACTTGCACCGGGCGGGCGGCTTATGGTTTTGGCCTTTCCTGTTTATCTTCGCTTGGTCATCGGTCATGTTCAACTTGCGGGATGAGGTCTACAACCCAGTCATGAACTTACTGTTTGAAGTCAGCGATGCCGATCCCGATATCCTAACCTTCCTCAACCGCTTTACCATCCGCCCATAGATTTTAGGAACGCTTATGCCATCGGTAAGCACCTGATGGCAGGGCAAGCCCTTCACAAAGGCTTTACCGTATTGAAAGACTTGACTTTAGAATATGACCCCGCGAAAGGGTTATATAGCTACTCGGTATACAGTGACCGCGACCCATCAGAAATTAGTAGAGTGACTACAGCGCTATGGTTTGATGCGACCAAAGGAGCTTTCAAAGGCTTGAGCGTGAGTACCGGTGAAAAATCGGGGGACACTATAACTGCTTGGTTACTTAACTTGCATTTGGTTACTATTTGGGGATTGCCCTACAGGATTTTCGTTTGTATTTTGGGGTTGGTGATTACTATGTTGTCGGTTACTGGGGTTTATATATGGTGGAAGAAGCGGCGGGCGGCATGGCTTAAAGGAAATACATTAGCATGAGCAAGATTATCTTACTCGGATGGTACGAAAGGATATTGCAGGCGCAAATTTATGATCACGCAGCCCGAACCTACAGTCTAAGCAATTGATGGCCTTCAAATACTGTCAATATCAGTATACCGTCGTCGTGAACGTGGTAGACGATACGATAATTGCCCTGAAATACTTCGCGTATGTCATTTTGATTAAATTCGGGTACGACGCGTCCAGCCAGCGGAGCATCCGTAGCACTTCTGGCACGTTGCCTGAGTTTTGCGACCCATTTTTTTGCTGTTTGCGGGCTATCCTGGGTAATGTATCTTTGAATGGCGATAAGGTCGTTAACCGCCCGTTCGCTCCAACGTAGCTTCATGTCGTTGGCAATTCGCGTTCCAGAATGGCATCCAATTCGTCATCATCGATCACCCGACCAGCCTGTTCGTCATTTAGGCCTTGTTGTACGGCAGAGATGAACCGAGCCTGGGCATTGAGGCGGTCAAACTCATTAGGCGACAACACCACCGCAGCTGGTTTGCCGTTTTGGGTAATGACAATTGCGCGATTGTTACTGTTGAGGCTTTTTAATAGCTGGGAGGCATGGGTCTTGAAATGGCCCAATGGCAGTATATCTTCGGAAATTTGCAAATTAGACATGGTTAATGCTCCTGGTAGCTCGGAATTCAGGTCTGAATATAGACTTTTTTATTATCCTAGGCAAGCCATATTGCCCCAATAAAAAACGAAGCATTTTTTGTTCATGTTCATGCTGCGATCAAGAAAGTTAAACAATTATGTTACGACCGTGGCTAAATATTCTGGAAAGACGGTAGGCATGATGCCTATACCGTCTAAATGATAAATTCGAAAGACACTTGGAATAGTGCGCCTTAGCTTTTTGTGAGACCAGGGTTTTCCAGGTCAAGTTTTGCTTGCCTGAATTCATTGATCTCACGATTGTCAACCCGATCATAAATTTCTTCGACCGTAAGGGTTAATTCAATAGCTTCAAACGTGATTGAATCACCCAGGGAATAATACTCTGTCCGCCATTCATTGCTCTTGCGGAGGACTTCAATCGAAACAACATCCTGCTCGACAAGGACATATTCCTTCAAGGTCGGTATGTTAATGTACTTGAGCAGCTTTATTGAGGTGTCAAATTTCCGCGTCGATTTTGACAACACCTCAACAATAATCACCGGTGAATTTGCAAAGTAATCCACGCCAGACGGATTACTGCAATCGACAGTAATATCAGGGTAAAAGTAATTCTGCCCTGATTTCACCTTGATATCCGACATAAAAGCCTCGCAGGGCTGGCCTTTCAGATGATTCCTGAATTCTCCAAGGATATTGGCGGTTATCCGGGCATGGTTGTTGCTTGCCCCGGACATCGCATACGCGTGACCGTCGATAAACTCGCGCTTAACCTCAGAAGCCGGTTCTGTTTTTAAGTACTCTTCCTCGGTCATGCTAATGCCTTCAGGTTCTAATTTTGGTTAAAAAGCCATTGCCTTATTCTCCGGTAAATCAGTTGCAATGATTGCGTTCATTGTTATTCCCCCTCATTGTTATTAAAAAATGCAGGGAAAACAAGCCCCCAAAGGGAATGATTTCCCTGCAGGGTTAGTTGACAGGCCGCGTTAGCGGTAGTTGTTGTCCGGGTTTAGTCCTGTCTCGGCGAAACAGTCCAGCCCAGTGCGAACAGGGCATCCCGTTTGGCATCTTCGCTATTTGTGGCGATGATTTCAAAAGGGTCGCAGCCGTTGTCGCTTCGCACTTCCCAGACCATTTCCGATTTTGGCGTAACGGCAACAAACGGTTTAGATCCACCCAGTGAAGGGCAATCATCGGATAAGCAATGGTCAGCATCGTCGAAGATACGTCCACATTGCCAGCATTCCCGTTCTCGACCCGATTGGACGAAATTCGGCAATGCCTTTTTGGCAAAATCCTGCGCAGGTTCAATATCCCCAGACAACAACAGCTGGCACGCCAAAAAAGCGAATTCCTTTTTCTTAATATCGATTACTGAAGAATCGGGTTCAGGGAACCCAGGCACTTCTTCAGAACTGAAAGATAAGGTTTCGGCTTCAATTTCTTCGTAATCGTCAAACAGCAATGGCATATCCGTAGTGTCATCCCAAATGGTGCCTTCATTGAAGGCACTGACAGTGAATTCCTCAGCAGACGCAGCATCCTGTGCAGTTACTCCGACAACCACGCGATGTTTGTAATCAATGGTGTAAGTGACGGCAAATTTTTTTGTTTCATATTCATGAGCCATGGTGTTTCTCCAAGTAAAATGAGGGAAACACCAATCCTTAGGGATAGCCCATAGGGGAAAAGTGCCTCCCCTGTTGGGTTAGTGTAGTTTCCGGCGGGACGATCCGATGCGGTTGAGTACAGCATCGCGTATCGTCTCTGGATCAAGCCCACAAACCTCGCAGCATCTGTTGAAGCTGAATGGGTTATTGTCTATGGGTTTGGTCATCCACCGGTATATTTCAACAGCGGTTCTCCTGGAACAACGCCCGTCGAACAGGTTCTTTAAGGAATCTTCGAGCAGACGGTCGTAGAGATACAGGATTTCCCCCTCTGTCCACGGCGGAACTTCTTCCTGCAATGGCGCTGTGCTGTGCAGCCATAGCCATTGGTCGTCGAAAATATCGTAAGTTAAATTACGGTCAAACCGCATTTGCATGATGCCTCCTATAAAAGAAGGGGCACATGCACCCACAGGGGTCTATGTCCCCCAGTGGGTTAATGTTGAGAAAGCAATTATTGGCTTAAAACCAAAAATCACTTCCTTTCGATGACATAATCACATACATGGAGAATGGGACTGTTGCCTTTTCTTCTCCTTTGAGCGTAATGCGTGAGCGCTCAGAAGGTTTTTTACGGAAAGTTTCCAAAAAGGCCGGGTCGACAAAAGGGTTGGCAGACATTAACGCCGCCTTGTAGTCAACACCACCTTGCTGGAGATAACGGCTAACCCGAAGGCCAGCGCTTTCAGCTTGGGCAAAATTACCCATCAGATCCATAAGAGCCTTTTCAATACTGGACTGTTCTTCCAACAGGGGAGCGATTTTGGCCTTATAATCCTCAATCATTTCCGCAAGCCGTCGGTAGTCAACTGCCAGCCTGTTCCATTTGTCGCTGTCGAGCCCATCCGGTATGTAGATATCTCGGTCAGGGTCTGTTACCGGAGGCTGGTTTTTTTCCAGGCATTCAAAAAATTCGCGTGCCTTGAAAACCAGTCCGTCGATAACCTGTTCATCCCTTTCTATCAAGAAATCCAACGGCGGTTCTTTCCCGTCAAGGTAAAACGAAAGGTAGCCCCTGTCGGTGTCTGCAACCAAAATCTGTTGCTGCACCTGGTAGTAATAGCGTTTATACACCTTCGAGTCGACACCCAATTGCTGCGCTTCACGAAAATTCACTTCCATCGGCACTTTCAGTTCCGTTGGAATCCCATCGTCATCGAGGCCATCAAACGAGGCCCTTAGAAAAGGGAATTCTTCGGACTCGGCGCACACCGGCAAAAGCAGGGTATCGTGCCGTTTTTCAAAAGACCGCCTAGCGGCTATTTCTAGCCTGATACCGCGCTGGACAAATGGATTTGCATCCAGGTTGTCCGGCAGGGTGAGGCCTTTTTTTTCCGTGTACAGTCGATAGGGTGTCTTATGTGGACATAGCCCAAGAACCACAATGGCTTCTGATGCCGAAACACCTGAATTACGCCATTGATGCCACTTAGATGTCCTTTGCTGCAAATCAATGACTTTCATGGCTAACTCCTGGAAGGTGATAGCATGGCTACTTGAATGCAGTCGGGATGATGTCGATCAAGTTTCCTTCGGGGAAGAATGGGCGCCCTAATAAGGACACCAATAGAATCCACGCCACGGAAAAGTAAACGAGGCTAATCCCGATATAACTCAAAAGCCCTTTAAGTATATTCATGATGCTCTCCAAAATAATGGGCATCATGGACACCCAACGGGCATAAAGGATGCCCATGTGGGTTAGTTGAATAATGGCCTTACCGTATAGCGTCTGCTAACGGCGAAAGTCGTTTGTTGTTGACAGGATTTGCGGCATCATGGCTTTGAGGCATTGCATTTCCAGGTGTAGCCGTTGCGGCTCCTGACTTATTGGGTAACAGCACTTCGGCGGTTGCCTTGGCCTTTTTGAGTTCAGCCGCCATGAAAACTGCATCGAACCCAGAAAACATCTGCGCCGAATAGTCGAGCGCCGCTTGCCATGAGCCGTCTTTTTGGGCACGATTGACAAGTTTTGGCAAATAGGATTTTGCCATGGCGCTTGGTTCTGTCGTACAGGTGTCCCCATTGACCAAAACAGCCTGGCCTTCAATAATACGTTGGGCTTCATCCTCGTCATAAATGCCGACGAAACCAAACGCGATCCGTGAACACTGTATCAAGGCTTTATGGCGCAGCATCCGTTTGGTATGCGTTTGCCACGGGCCGTTAACAGTATAGGGTTGATTGTTGTTGCCAGTCCCTTGAAAAGTGTCCTCGGAAAACCTCATCCAGAAACTCCTTGACCCGAATCGGGTGCGTCCTGCCTTTACGGTAGATTACGCATTCAATTGAAGCAGGGCAGGGCTTGGCATCCGCTAAATCGTTTATCCAGTGTTGATCATAGACAAATTCCAGGCCGTCCATATCGGGGTGCTGGTTGATGATACGTGACCATCCGTCAACGCTCACGACCGGGACGATGCCGTTCTGTTTGTCTGGATAAGCAAAGATTTCCTTGGTGAACGGGTTCAGGCCATATTGGTCAGCTACGACCAATAACGCCATCATCTGTTCATCGGTCACTTCACCGTCCTTAACCTTAAAAGCGGTTGCCTTTAAGGTGGAGATTAATTTAGCTTCATCGGCAAAATTGAACCGTTCGGCGAACTTCTCAAAAATGGACTGTTTTTTGTTGGCAGTCATAGTGTTTCTCCAGTAAATGGAAAGGGCACTATGCGCCCCAAGGGACAAATAGTGTCCCCTTGGGATTGATGGTTAAAAAAGCAAGACTAGGTCATGTTGTTTTCAATCGTCAGAACGGAATATCTTCCCCATCGACATAATCATCCATTTCTGGATAATTTGCCGCAGGCGGCATTGCAGCACTTGAGGCTGACGATGTGTTTTCTGCCGTATTCGATGGCGTTGACACTCCGTTTTTGGAAGAACCAGAAGGCAACATTTTCATCCCAGACGCATGGAGTTCGGTTGTGTACCGCTCTTGACCATCCTGGCCTTTCCATTTGCGGTTCCTGATAGGGCCTTCAAACAGGGCTAAAGCCCCTTTTTTCAAGTATTCCCCAGCGATTTCGGCAAGCTTCCCGAACACCACTACACGGTGCCATTCTGTCCGTTCTTTGCGTTCGCCGGATGTTTTATCCTTCCAGGATTCAGTTGTCGCAACTGACAAGGTAGCCACAGGCGTTTGATTCTGCATGAAACGAACTTCAGGATCATTGCCCAACCGGCCAATAATGGTTGAATTGTTGTACATGGTAGTCTCCTAATAGACAAAAAAAGGGAGACCGCTCCCCTAATGGGAAAAAGGCCTCCCATGAGGGTTAAATAAACAACGGCAGGGCCGTTTTTAAAAAATCACGCCGTAGCGCTTGACTGGTTCCTTATTTTAAGTGCTGAACTGGCACTGTCTTTGGGTTCTCTTAGAGAACGACAAAATCATGGACACTGTGGCATAAAATAAAACGATTTACCAAATCAAAAGAGGCGTTTTTTGCATGTCTTTCGAGGCGATGCAAGCTTTATGGTCGGCTTACGATAGGTGGCTCGCGTAGCGTTCACACACTATCATGCCACTCACTGAGAAACCTGAAAATCAAATTAGAGGCAACCCTCCACCGATAGAGGCTTTCAGTTGCAGACAGATCGATTTGTTTCAATTTTTTTTATGCAACAACGAAGACCAGCGTGCTGAGTTATCCAATGCATTCCCTCTTTGGGACTGTCTTCCGCGCTATTCCTTGTCACGGCAGACAGCGGACAGGCTTAGGAAAAACAACAATCTTCCGCCCTTACTGAGCATCAAATGCCAGCATCTTGGCCAAAAGTATACGTTGGAAATTCAGCCTGCCCGCATTTTAGAGAGAGATGGGCGTGTGATTGAGTATTTTCCGAGTTCAGCGGAAGAAATCACGGAAGACGCGCTACGAAAAATAGCCACTCTACAGAATCAAGGATTTTATGAGGCATCAAAGCCTAGAAGCGGAGTAAGCTTTACTATCTACCAGCTAAGGGAAGAGCTTAAAAAACAAGGGCACACCAAATCGTATAAAGAAATTGTGTTGAGCCTTCAAGTTCTTGCACGGAGCATCATTGAAATCAAATGTGAAGCTAAAAAAAACCGTGCGTTTGAGGTGAGCCCGTATTTTCAGCGATTATCATCCGTATCAAGGGCCGATCTTATTGAAGATCCAAACGCCAGGTGGTATGTCGAGTTTCACCCGTTAATCACCCAGGCCATAAACTCCATTGACTACCGCCAGTTCAATTATGCGCTGATGATGAGCCATACAACCCAACTGGCCCGATGGCTTCATAAATATCTGGTGATTAAGTTTACTTACGCTCAAGTCGGGAAAGTTTTTGAAATCCGGTACAGCACGGTAAAGCGGGACAGCGCGTTACTTGATGGCTTTAGCCGTAACCGGGATGCGACCAGCGCTATGGGTAATGCATTGGGTGAATTACAGAAAAAGGGTCTGCTGTTAACGGTAAAGAAAAACATAATCATAGGGACTAAGGGCAGGGTGGAAGATATTTTGTTTTCAATATCACCTACTGTGCAGTTTTCCGCAGAGGTAAGGGCTGCTAACAAGCGGATAGATTCGTCAAAAATCAGTTAAACCCTGGGCATAGGGAGGAATGGGTCGCGTGACAGGCAAGTTTTCGGTAGGTATAGGTCGCACCAATAAGGAGGAATAGGCCGCGGCATGGTGGTTTCCACCGAGAATTGGTCAAAATCGACAGCTTTGACGGGAGGTTTAGGTCGCAGGTGGACAAATTTCCGGTAGGTTTGGCTCGCGGGTGGCCACATTTCCGGTAGGTTTAGGTCGCGGCGTAGGTAGGAATAGGTCGCACGTCGACAATTTATCAGTAATAACTGGCTGTTTTCGGTAGGTATAGCTCGCGGATCATTTTAATAGATAATTGATTTATAAATAATAAACGGCGTTATTTTTGTGCTTAACCTTTTAACCTTAATTATTACCCTTTAATTAACCGTTTTTGGTAATGGGTTTAATTCATTTAGCAGCTTGGCACTGCGTGCCATTGCAGGCCGAATAATGCCGGTCAATCTTAGTTATTTCTACAATTATTCGCATGATGGCAGGAGTTATTGTTTTCAATAGTCGATTGCATGAAAATCAAGAGCTGATAGCACTACACTTATCATCTGATAGCTAAGGTTTGAAGTCCAACAGTACGAAAAAGTGCGTTAATGTATGTCAGGCGTATTCCAATAATTCGTTTAAAACAGCAGAATATACGAAAATTAGATTTTTTATCATAGAATCTACGATATATATTTTGTTGGTCATTTTGATATTGATCCCAAGGTAATTACGCATGTTGCAAAAACAAAAAGTTAATCAAGGATGAAATCATGCTTGCAAGCATAAAGGGATTGGTTGATCGGTTAGAATTGTCCCAAGCTAAAGCGATGATGCCTCTTTTCGAGGCAATATCTAATGCGGTAGATGCCATAAATGATCACAAAGATGGCTTAACAAGCCACAAAGTTCTCATACGGTTAGTTGCATCTGACGACCTTGCTTATCAAGGGGGCGATGAAAATTTGGTTATTGACGGTTTTGATGTCATCGATGATGGAATTGGTTTTGATGATAAAAATTTAGCCTGCTTCAAAGAGGCACACACGCTATCAAAGGTTAAGCTTGGTGGCAAAGGCGTGGGGCGCTTTACGTTCTTAAAAGTGTTTTCGAATGTTCACATTCGTAGCGTATTTAAACGACAAAATGAAACATACCTTCGAGAATTTGATTTTTCATTTACAGACGACTGTAAGAGCGCTGATGATTTAAGCCCTACCAAAGAATCTCAAGGCACAACGCTTTCGGTGCGAGGTATGGACTCCACGTTCAAAAGCGGATGGCCGCATGATCCAGCCATCATTGCTGAGCGTATCCTTGCTCATTTTTTAATTCGATTCGCCGCACGGTCGTGCCCACCGATGGTACTGGAGTCGCCGGGGCATACGCCAATTGATCTTCATTCGCTCTTTCAATCAACAGTATCACCCCACATTGAAGAACGAAATTTTGAGATATTAGAGCGCATATTTACTCTTCAAGCATATCGCCACCGTGATGGCAGATCTCGTCATGTTCTACGCTTATGTGCAAACGGACGAGAAGTTATTCCAAGCAAATTGAGAGACTTGCTACCTGAGTTGCCAGAACGGTTAATAGACGTTGACCAAGAACCCTATACGTTGATTGTGGTCGTTACTGGAGAATATCTTGATAATCACGCTAATCAAGAACGGACCAGAATTTTTTTTCAGTCTGAAGATGAACATGATTTAGAGGAAAAGCTTGTGTCGCGCCAGGCACTCAATCGCGGCATTGTGGAAACGCTACGCCCCTTACTGGCGGACGATCTAAAATCGACTAACGATGAAAAACGCTCACAAATTGAAAAGTTCGTGGAACAAGCTCCCGAATACCGAGCGTTGACCCATCCACGTTACAAGGAATTAATTGAGCAACGTATTCAGCCGGGACTGACAGCGGAAAAACTTGATGAGGCATTGCTTCATGTAAAACGGGATGTTGAGGACTCTGTACGCAAGGAGGTTCGCCATGTTGCAGCCCTGTTTGAGACAGAGACATTTGAGCATTATCAAGTTCGTTTTCAGCTTGTAGCCGAACAGGCCAACGAAATAGGGAAAGCTCAACTTGCTGCCTACGTTGCACACCGTCGCACAATTCTTGATCTGGTGAACCAAAGCCTGAAAAAAGTACGTACGGATGATAAGTACCCATTTGAAAAAGTGCTGCATAAGATGATTTTCCCCATGGGCGTAACATCAAAGGACATTTTTTTCGAACAACAGAATCTCTGGATCATTGATGAACGGCTTTGCTACCATACTCTTCTAACGTCTGACAAAAAGCTAAATAGCATATCTGGGCTTGAAGGCACATCAGGTAAAGAGCCTGACATCTTTGCATTCTTCTATGACACCCCTATTGGTGTCGCAGAATCAGATAATTTGCAAAGTGGTGGAATCATCATAATTGAGTTTAAGAGACCCGGAAGAGACAATTACGATAAAGACCCCGCTGATCAGATTATTCAACGTTTTCGGGAAATTAGCGTTGGAAATGTTAATGACATAGATGGTCGCCAGATAAATCCAAATAATCTACGGTTTACAGGTTATCTGATATCCGACCTGAAACCTTCCCTCCACAAGCAGGTTTATGGACGCTATCACCTGGCTGCGGATAACGAAGGTTATTTCTTTAATTTGGCTGCCGGAAATGGCTTTATCGAGATCATTTCCTACGACAAATTAATCAAAGATGCGGAGCGAAGAAACCGAATCTTGTTTGATAAACTTAACTTACATAAGCACTGACTTTCTTTCAACGTTCGCTTATTCAACTTCTTAGTTCCAAGATGCCAGATTCAAAACAACTAGGCAGGACCCCATAGCGGCGCTTTTGGTTTTCCTCGCTCTTAGTTTTTCAACTGCCGGTTACCTCATAGGTGATATGTCTTAAATCGAAATGGTGTTGGCTTGATTCGTTGAATGATGACCAGTGGCTTGAATGCTAAGGGACTCCAGTAAGGAAATCAAGTCCTCGCAGGGGATGATTCTTTGGGATTCAGTCCGAACAAATTCTGCCAGTGCGGTAATTGCGCTCCAGTTAGACTGCTTGTTGATGAAACTGTAAGCCGCCAAAAATAGTTCTGCGAGTTTCTGTTTGCGTTCTGCCTTGTCGGGCAGATAGCAGACCATGATCTCATTGATGATCTCCAATTCTGCCTTGCCGCCATAAAACTGTAGCGCACCCAAGTAAACCAGATTGGCATTGAAAACTTTGCCATCGCGCAGGGCCACATGTTTGGCCTCTGCCAGCGGCCCGGCCAATAGATTGATGATGTCCGCCTCTATTGCCGAGCGGCATAGGTTTTGTTCGGTGGGTGACAGGTGCCTTGTCGCGTCAGCAAAGGACAAAGGCAAACTTTGCAGTAACCTACCGCCTTCAACTTTAGCAGTGTGTTTGCCAGGCATGCGCGTGATTCGAGCGGTTTGTCGGGCATCGCGTTCTTGCGGTTTGATGGTGATCTGAAAATGCACGGCGGGCAATTGCTTTTGCTGGTTGCCAAGATAAATGGCGGCGGCATGGCCTGCCTGGTGATAAGCATTTCTCCTGCCAATTTGGATAGGAGTATTTGCTTGGAGATTGATTGCAGCGTGGTTGTAGTTCATGACGGCCTCGTTAAAAAGATGCGGACTAAGGGTATATTCCTATACGCCATTAATCCACATTAGAGAGGAAGGATGCTAACTGATGGGCGATAACCCCCGTAGCTTTGAAGGTGGTGACGGTTCACTATCGAAAAACCTACGAGCTACGGTTATTGTTTCAACTCAAGAGTTTGGGCCTTTATGGATAACTTCCAATGCCTGTAATGAATAGAGGCAGTTTTCCGTTGTTTTTAATTGCGGATTGTCGTAGCACTCTTTGTTTTTTGCGAGGGCTTCTTGCGGGTTCGCCATGTACCAGGCAACGGATTTAATTTCCGGCATTTTTCCTTCTTGGAATTTTTGCATAGCCACGACACCTGATGTCAAAATAATCGCTATGGCGACTATAGATGTTAAATTGGATGGTAGCCAGTTAAACCGAATAATGGGTTCGATTCTATTTGCCATGGGTATGGATAGTAGGTTACTTATTTTCATAGGTATATCTCCGGTCTATGTTTAATTTTAGGCTTACAAAGCTTACGGCATAACTTCCGAGAAAAAAGATGCGGACTAAAGGCATAAATTTATATATGCCAATAATCCGCATAAGATGAGGAAGGGTGCTAACTTATGGGGTGATGAAGCCTTACATAAGCCGATTAAAGCAATACTGCTATGTCTTAACAGTTACTGATGCAGAAATGGCAGCTACCGTAACGATTAAGATATTATAAGTTAAGCAAATACCATGCCAATATTTTTTATTGATTTATGGCTGTTTTACCGTTTCAATTGGACAGTGATTTTTTCCAATATTAATACTTAACATATTGAAGTCATTATAAAAAAACTAATGCCTTCTTATCTCAGTCGGATAACTGCGGGTGCTCGAGGCAATGCTTGGTTTTGTCGAATAAAATCCCATCTATCTTGAAAATCGTGTGATATGACACACTTGATAAATTATTATGAGGCTCTGAAACCCGCATGTGGCAAGGCTTTCAGAAGAAACCGTGTGATATGACACAGTAGGTGTGTGATATGACACAGTTTTTTAGATGTTTAGTAACAACTGAAGTGACATGCACAGAAATCGTTAGTCTTATAAAAAACTGCTCTTTTTTATCTAAATTTAGGGTGCTGGCGTAAGCCCAACAAATACAGCGCCTTTAGGTCGCCGATAAAGCAGGCGAATTACGGTAAATATTTCTGCAGAAGAAAGCAATGGGAAGCTAAACGTATAGTCCGGTTTTTTTGGGAAAATTTAGACATCGATATTAATGCACAATATATCCATGCTTTTGCATACGATAATGCAGTGTATCCTTGGTCAGGCCAAGCAATCTTGCCGATTTGCTGCGGTTGCCCTCAGCCAGAGCCAAGGCTTGCTGGATTAAACTGGCTTCCAGGTTGTTTAAATCCACCCCTGCGGTGGGGAGGGTAAATTGTGGTAGGCTAAGGATTGGAAGGTTTGCATTGTACTCGGATGGCAGGTTTTCCGGTTCTATGATTTTTCCGGCCAATAAGATGCAAAGCCTTTCACACAAGTTCCTTAACTCACGAATATTGCCCGGCCAGTCATACGTTTTCAGTACTTTTAGCGATCTATTGCTGAATTGGGGAGCAAGCATCTCATGTTCTCGTTCAAACTGCTTCATAAAATGCTTAATCAACAGTTCTATATCGCTAACACGTTGGGCTAACGGCGGCAGGTTTAAAGGCACAACATTAAGCCTGAAATACAGGTCGCGCCGGAAAGTGCCGTCCGTAATTTGCTTGCTCAAGTCAGCATTTGAGGCGGCAATGATGCGCACATCAGCCATGTAGGGGGAGGTGTCGCCGACGGCAAGGCACTCGCCCGACTCAATAAAACGCAACAGCTTTGCCTGGATTGAAACCGGTAAGGAGTTGATCTCGTCGAGAAATAAAGTGCCGCCATGCGCCGCCTGAAACAGGCCATCCGTGTTGCTTGTCGCGCCCGTAAACGAACCCTTCCTGTGGCCGAACAGTTCCGATTCGATAAGGCTTTCGGGCAGTGCAGCACAGTTTAAGGTAATAAAGGGCTTTCTAGCCCGGGGGCTCGATTTTTGGATGGCATTGGCAAGAACTTCTTTGCCGGTGCCTGTCTCACCATTCAGTAAGATGGTTACATTTGTAGCTGCGGCTATCCTGGCGCTACGGATTAACGCATCCAATGCGGGGGATTGACCTATGATCGCTTTGAAATGATCCACGACGACTACCTCTCTAGTGTATTGAATGTGCTGTTATTGCCATGGGATTTAGCCATGGCGCTGCGGCTAGCAATGCAAGCAGTATCATAAACAGGCCAACGGCCTGTTTGAAGCGTTGAATTCTTGATATTTCTGTTAACACACTGGTCATTATACCTACGCCCATCACGGCAGGTAAAGTGCCTAATCCAAATGACAGCATGGTCAGGGCGCTTTTTGTGACATCGTCTGTGGTCAAGGCGAGCGCCAGCGCGGTATAGACCAGCCCGCACGGTAGCCATCCCCAAACCATGCCGAACAGAAAAGCCTGGGTACGATATTTAACGGGGATAAGTTTGCGTCCAAAAGGTTCTATCCTTTTCCAGAAATGAGCGCCAGCTTTCTCAATATAAGCAAAGCGCGGCAGCCAGCCCGCAATATAGAAACCTGCACTAGCCATAATGACTGCCGACAATAACTGCAATATGCGGTAGCCGTTGATCTCAGTGGCAGGGGCAGGGATGAAGGATTCAACAATTCCGGCTAAAGCGCCCGCCAAGGTATAACTGGTAATCCGGCCAAAATTGTAGTTGAACACGAACGGGATTAGCAGCCTTTTGCTGTTCCTATGTCTGGGCTTAAGCTAAGGGTGAGCGTGCCAATGATAGAGCCACACATGCCCATACAGTGCAAGCTGGTGGCAAGTCCCATTGCAAAAGCGACCAGATAAGAAGAGGTAAAGGAAGGATCAAATGTCATTGCTGAGTTTCTTGCAGCTATTGATAAAGATGTTGCCTGTCCTGGATAGGATAAAAATAGCGATTTCGTAAAAACTCAACACTCAGGACAGTGGGTTATCTTATATAAGGTTAACACTATATTATCGGAAGTTGAATTTAATGGGTTAGCGGTAAAAAAATCTAACACTATGGCTAATTACGGGTCATCACCCGAAATTTTATAATCAGCCCAAAGAGCTTAATTCTGATTCGGGTTTAAACAATCGAATGAGGCCGCTCTTTATTTAATTCGATTGTTTCCCTTTACCGTATTTTGGCAGCGGTAGTTAATTAACCAAGGCCTCCATCAAGCAAAGGATATCCCTTGATGTCGAACAAGAAGGTTTTCGCTGCCGATAAGCTGATCCCATTACATTTGCGCCTGATAAATGAACGGTATCCCTAAATTCATCTACGGCAAAATCTCTTCGGCTATCAACCCATCATGGATTGGGTTTTTAACACTGGCGAAACCAGCATCTTTTTTAATCAATAGAAATATGCAATAATAAGTAGTCCGATTTATTATAATTAAAAATATTTAAAATAAATAACTTACAAATTAAATGGGCGACTTAATAGAGATTGATAAAGACTTAGTCCAGCTAGCTAGGCTGGCCGTGAACGAGCAAACGGAAGATGTCCGTTTGTTTGTTGCCCGCTTGGTACGCAAGTACCGTGGCATCAAGCCAGATCTTGCTGAGCAGATGGATGAATTTTTGCGAAGCAAACCGTCAAGAGGCGGATCTGTCATGCGTAAAGCCATTCTTACGGAAGAACCGACACGTCCTATGCCTGTCGATAACGAGTCGCGGATGTCATTGTTAAAGATATTCAGGGATGACGTTGGAACCGTGCAACCGCTATTGTCTCCGGAACTGGAAGACAGTTTCAACCAAATCATACAAGAACGCAAACAATCTGATCGTCTGGCATCTTTAGGTTTGCTGCCGACCCGATCTGCTATTTTTGTTGGCAAACCAGGCGTTGGCAAAACGTTGACTGCCCGTTGGCTGGCATCCAAATTGGGACTACCGCTTTATATATTGGATTTGACAACCGTAATGAGCAGCTTGTTGGGGAAAACCGGCTCAAATCTTCGTGCTGCCCTGGACTATGCCAAGCAGGCACAATGCGTTCTCCTGCTGGATGAAATTGATGCTGTCGCAAAGAAACGTAATGACGATTCTGATATTGGCGAATTAAAAAGGTTAGTGACCGTAATGCTTCAAGAAGTTGACGAATGGCCACCGTCTGGATTATTGCTGGCTGCAACGAATCATCCAGAGCTTATCGATCCTGCCCTTTGGAGGCGGTTTGATCTTGTCATTGAATTCAAGCTACCAGAACCCATACAAATCAAAGAAGCTGTCATCCAATTCCTTGGCCAAGACCTTCCTGTGTTCAAGCGTTGGTTAGACATATTGGCATTAGTTTTCAGCGGTGAATCATTCAGTGACATAGAAAGGTCAATACAACGATTTAGACGGACATTGGCACTTAGCGCAGCCTCAGATTCAGACGTTATTGAGGATCTTGTTAAATCCAAGGCACTTACACTTGAGCATCAACAGCGCATTGATGTCGCGGTACTGCTTGCCAATGAAACCAGGCTTTCACAGCATAAGATCTCTGAAATAACCGGTGTTAGCCGAGATACGATTCGGAAATATGCAGGGACTAAAATTTCTTCAAAAGATAAGGTTAAATAATGACCCAAACAAATTTCTTGATTGGCCGCGGTGAATTGTTGACGTTTGATATCAAGGCACCCAAGCGTGGCGGCGAAAAGGCAGAATTGTACTCGTTCGATGAAGCGAAAAGCCGAATGGTTCCACAGATTTCAAATGCATCGACCATATTGGACGAATTACCATCTGAAGCGTGTCCTCGTGATTTTGCGGTCGCGCGGCTCACACTAAACCCATCGTATATCGCCAAATCGTATTTCCCTAAAAATCTGTTGAGGTCAGTTGGGTTGGAGTCGATCGGTAGCCGAACGGTAGAGATAATCCCCGAACGCTGGTCAAAAAAAGATGCACCACTCAAATGCACCACGACAGAACTGTTTGTGGCAGGCAAACGCAATTCGTTTCGACGTATGGCTCAGTGGGTGAACCAAGTTGAACAAGGGTCTGATGAAGCGCTTGATCTGGCGCACATAGAAAAATTTTCGGGCCTATCATCGTCTGATCGAATCCGTGATAATGATAAAAAGAGTGAGCGATTTTTCGAGGTTGGGATACACCTGCTTCCTGATGAGGATAACGCATTTATCAGGGACGGGTTTGAGGGGTATGCAAATAAAAATCATCTAATAGTCCACCGAAGCCTCAGCTTTCAAGCAGGTACGCTTTGGTTTGTTCCGGTTGAGGGCAAAAGAGATAACGTCATAAAACTGGCAGACTTTTCGTTTGTCCGTATTATTCGGCCTGTCCCCCAGTTTCGTGGGTTACGACCGATGCAACGAGCCAAAGAAGTTTCGGTAAAATGCCAGCTGCCGGATGCACAACCCTTATCTGCCATTCCTAAAGTAGCAATTCTTGATGGTGGGTTACCAAAAGAGACTGTGAAAGAATCCAAAAAACGATCTTGAAAAAAGCGCATTCGTTTTTAAGAAACATCCCATTTAGTATTTCCATAGTTGTTTAGCCCGATTGCACGAAAAATCTCAAAAATATGCCCCCATTACGCCATAACAGGGCTTTGGGTGGTCTTTTTAAGCCGCTGGTCGCAATAGTCCCTAAACGCCTCCGCCCCAAGTACGTTAAGCACTCTCGTAAAGTTGTAACACAGCGTCATCAGGCCAAATTCACCCCGGCATTTTTCAAGCCCCCGCATCAGGAAATGGTGCATGCCCGCCCGGTGCTTTAAGGTGCCGAAAGGATGTTCGACCATCCCGCTCCGTTGTTTCATGATGCCACGCGCACCTTGCATACGTAGTTTGTGCTGCTCTACCAAGTGTTCGTGCTCCCAGCGTTCTATGGCCCTGCGCGTTGTTTTCTCGCCCAGGCATTGGCCACGGATCGGGCAACCGTTACACATTGACGCTCTACTTCGGTATGTCCATACCCATCGCCCCTGGCGTTCCTTCAGGCCGCCGCTACGGTGCAACTGCCCGCCATTTGGGCATCGGTAGCTGTCGGTGTCTGGGTCGTAACTGAACCGTTCGCGGGCAAACACGCCTTTGTTGACAGCCCTGCCATCGCTTTTGGGGACAGGCACATAAATCGCTATGCCTTTGTCGTCGGCCTGCTTCAACTGCTCGAAACTATAATATCCCGCATCGGCCAACCCACTAAGCTGGCCGGACTGCAAAACCGCCTGCGCCTTTTCCAGCATCGGGCTAAGCTGCTTGATGTCGCTGCTGTCCTGGGTGACCTCCTGCGCCACGATCAGTTTGTGGTGGCTGTCCACGACGATCTGCACATTGTAGCCAGCCACTGATTTGCCGTTTTTGCTGAGCAACCGTGCGTCCTTGTCAACCGTTGACAATTGGCTGTCGGATGAATTTGCCAATTGTTGTTGCAAGGCTTGTTTCCCTGCTTGCCGGTCTTTAAGCTTGTTGATTTTCTCCTGTAGCTGGCTGTCTTCAACCAAGCTGCCCAGGCCGCTTTGGTCGTCCCGCCGGTCTTGGGCATTGAGTTCCGCTTGGTACGCGGCTATTTTCTTATCCAGCCCTAACAAGTCACGTGCCAAGGTCTTTTCGGTGTAGATGCTGCCCTTACTGGCATTGCCCTTAAAAAAACTGCCGTCGACCGCGACGGTTTCACCCGCATACAGCCCGAGTTGTTTGCACAACAAAATAAAATCTTTGTTGACCGCCGTTAACGCCTGGCTGTTGTCCTTACGGAAATTGGCTATCGTTTTGTAAACCGGGTGTAAGCCTTCCACTAACCAAATGACTTCCAAGTTTCGGCTGGCTTCCCGCTCCAATTTACGGCTGCTGCGGATACCGTTCAAGTAGCCATAGAGATAGAGCTTGATCAATAGCCCAGGATGGTAGGCAGGTTGCCCTGCAGGGTTACCGGCCTGGCTGTTTTTAACGCCCATGCACACCAAATCCAATGTGTCCACATAGGCATCTATCGCCCGCACCGGATTGCTTTGGGAAACATACTCGTCAACGCTCGGCGGCAACAACGCCGTTTGCTGACGATTTGTGCCTGACTTGTACTTTCTCAAAGCATTTCCCCTTTGTATTCAATCGTATATGACTATATTTTATCAAAATTCTGGGCTGAATTCTTTCACAGTCTCAAAAGACCATCCGATTGAGCAATGGGTTCATTCTTACAAGGTTCTTGATCCAAATGCCCTGGACGATCCGAATGGGCCCGATCACGGATTAGCGGTGACTTCAGCATTTTTGTTCGGCCCATACAGCCAGATAATGTCGCCCAACGACCTTTTTCCTACGTGGATCATATCCGTGTCCTTGACAACGATGCTGACACGGAAGACCCGCTGGAACTTTATCGAACTCTCGGGCTTATTGAGCAGGTTTTATTGTCACGCCAGTATGAGTTTATCAACCTGAGCTTGGGGCCAGACTTGCCGGTCGAAGATACCGATGTTCATGCCTGGACATCCGTGATAGATGACCTGTTAAGTGACGGCGAAACCTTTATGTCCATTGCGGTTGGCAACAACGGCGAAAGGGACAGGCAATCAGGAAATGCCAGGATTCAGGTGCCCGCTGACAGTGTTAACGCGGTTGCCGTTGGGGCTGCAACTACTACGGAATCGTCCTGGGTTCGAGCTTCATACAGCGCTTTTGGCCCTGGTAGAAGCCCTGGAATTGTAAAACCGGATTTAATGGCCTTCGGCGGGGATGCGCTGCACTATTTTCATGTATTGTCTGCTGAAAAAAAGCCGTCTCTTGTGCCGCAATTGGAAACCAGCTTTGCATCACCCTATCTTTTAAGGAGCGCAGTGGGCATTCGCGCAATTCTAGGATCGGAGTTGTCGCCATTGGCAATTAAAGCATTGCTTGTACACGGTGCCGACCATGCAAACCAAAATAAACTTGAGGTTGGTTGGGGAAAGATACCCGAAAACCTGATGGACATCATAACTTGCCCATCCGGTGTTGCCAGGGTTGTTTATCAAGGTGAACTTAAACCAGGAAAATATCTTCGCGCCCCACTGCCAATTCCAAAAGACGGCCTGATTGGCCGTATTAGACTCAAGGCCACTTTTTCTTATGCATCACCCGTCGATCCACAAGATGCTTCGGCTTATACCCGAGCAGGCCTTGATATTGTTTTCCGGCCTAACGCTTCTCGTATTAAAGACAAGAAGAGCCAAGCTCAGTCGAAAGGTTTTTTCGATATGAAAAAGTATGCCACAGAGGAAGAAAGGCGAGCGGACATGGGCAAATGGGAAACTGTGTTGCATCAAGAAAAAAGCATGTTGGGATCGTCGCTAAATGCGCCAGTATTCGATATTCATTACAATGCCAGGGAATCTGGCGCAGCAACAACAAGGGCTGACAAAATCAAGTATGCCTTGGTGATTACTGTGGAAGCTCCTAAGCACGAAGACCTGTACAACGAAATTTTGCGAAGCTACCAATCCATTTTGATGCCTATCCAGCCTCAAGTTTCATTGCCAATTCGAGTTTAACTTAAGGAAATAATCGTCCATGCCAACTCTCACCTGGGTCGGTAAAGACAATGTTGTCAACCATCACCACGATGTTCCATTTTTTGTTTTTTGGCATGGAAGCCTTTGAAGCGCCAGAAGGAACACACAAAATAGCATCGGCACCGCATAACCATCTGTAATACCTCAATCGGATGGGCTTTAATCACATAAAATACCGTGTTGGTATCCGGCATGGCCTTGAGCGCTAAAAAGATTCCCGCCCTTGTTGTTCCTGGAAACCGATCCTGTTGCCATAAAACGGTGAAGATTGAGTGGGTACATATCCATAAATCCTTCTGTCCAACTATTTTTCCCTGTCCAGGATGAGGTGGGAATTCCGGTTGCACAATGAAGAACAGCGTATAGGAGAACCCTGTGTAATACAGGGATTTCCCCTTACGATCTCATCTTAAATTGGCTAGAAATACCTGGAGATGTCGCCAGTAATTTCTTGAAGGGACACAGGCAAGGAATTGGTTCGTATCGTCCGTTAAGGACACAAGTAGCCTCAATGGTATTGCGATGGAAGCCGCTTTTGCTGGTGCTAACTTTTATTCAAAAAGACGCAAAAACCCCCTTGCATATCCATCACCCCATGAGATCGTAATCCTGAGTGTTTTGTCAACAACCACCAGAATTTAAAGCAATTTAGAAACTGGCACTACAATCAGGAGATCTTATGGAAACCAATCAAAACGGTTATTCCGATAACCTGCCCATTGGCGATATTTTCGTCAAGGAAGGGTTTAACCCTAGAAAATATTTTGACCCCACAGAACACCTGGAGTTGGTCGGCTCGATCAAAGAAAACGGCATTGTCCAACCTATTGTCGTTCGTCCAGTCACAAAGGGAACTGGCGGTTTTTGGGTAGTCTGCGGGGAGAGGCGATTTAGGGCTGCTAAAGATGCCGGATTGTCACATGTACCTGTGATGGTGCGGGAACTGGGTGAAGCGTCTGCAATGGTCATTGCCATAATAGAGAACGCACAACGGGCCAACATAACGCCAGCGGAAGAAGCCCAATCCGCCCGTGACGTACTGATGGGGTGCGGAAACGACCGTCAGGAAGCAATCCGGTTGCTCGGATGGAGCCAATCGAAGTTCGATTCCAGGATGCTGTTGCTCCATGCCGACCAAGCAGTGCTTGATGCCTTGACAGAGCGGAAGATCAAGCTCGGACATGCTGAACTGCTGTCTCAGCTGCCTTCTGATTTCCAGGTTAACACATTGGCTAAGATTATTTCGGAAGGTTTCTCAGTCAGCGACCTCAAGGGCAAACTGGCACTGTTTTCACTGGACTTATCGAAAGCCTATTTCGACATGACCGAGTGCCAAGACCTGCCCCCATAACTCAATCGCTGCAAGCCAGCGTGTTCGATGACCATATAGAGGGCGGAAAGTGCGCCAACCATGACTGTTATGGGGTCAAGACCAAGGCGGCAATCGAAATCAAGAAGGTTGGGCTATCCGAGCAATACGCGGTCGTATTCCTCAACACGGAACGCACCAAAGGCAGTTACGCCATCAACTGCCAGCTTGGGCAGAACGGCGTGGGCAAGGCCCAGTTTGAGCAAGGGTGTCGCCAATGCGCCCATTTTGGGGCATTGTTGAACACGTCACCCGACCAGCTAGGCAAAGTCACCGAAGACTGCTGCTTCAACCTGGAGTGCCACAAAGAGAAGGTTGCAACTTATCAGGCTTCCATAAAACCAGGGCCAGTAACCACCACCGGAAAACCAGCCAACAAAACGACGGATACCGTTAATAAAGGAACACTTGCCAGCGGCGACCCCAAGAAACCAAGCAATGAAGGGACGGGCGCAAGCGCGGCAATGATACCAGGCAAGGTCACTGAGAAAATCGAAACATTCTACCGTGGCTTGGCGGCAAAAACCGTGGCAGAAAACCAGCGGTTAATGCTGTGCTTGAACACGTATACCCTGTTGCGTTTTGTGAAATCCAGTTTTGTTGATGAATTATGGCCTGATTCGATCAGGAAAAATGCGTCTGTCACCCTGGAGTTGGATCGGTTTCTAAAGCGGTTGTCCACGTTGGACACCCAAGAAATCAAGGCATTCAATCAACGCCTGGTCAGGCATTTTCTAGCCGAGCATGAAAAGTCCGTACCCATCAGCACCAAAACATGGGCTAAGGGCGCAAGCGAGGCAGTCAATCAGCTAAATATAAACCTGAGCGGACATTTCCTGATCGACAGGGAATTTCTTGGCGCGTTCACCAAGTCCGGCATCGAATCCATTTTGCTTGAAGCCGTCAACGGCAAGGGGCAAGGATTTGTCGCCCAGTATGAAGCCCAAGGCGAGGGCAAAAAGTTTTCCAGCCTGGTCAAGAAAAAGAACGGCGAGATCCTGGATGAAGCCTTTGGCTGCGGCTACGACTTTACGGGTTTTGTACCTGCTTGCGTTTTTAACTTCATGGGGGAAGATAAGGTAACTGCGAAGGTTGACCAGTTGGAATCGGTTTCGACCCTCGCAGGAGCAACGGCTTTACCTTCTGGACACCCAGGATCAGGTCGGGGCAGTAACCAACCGGAACAGGTTGTTGCCATTGGTGATGCCCAAGGGACAGGACAGCTTGCGGAAGAACCGGATGGCCTCGCGCAGACAAATCAGGTGCAATTAAGCACGGACGTAAATAACGGCTACCTGGGTTTGGATGGTGATACCGACAGCCCTTTTAGCCACAACTTTAGCCAGTTTGAATTTACCGCAGACCCAGAGGATGAAAACGATGATCTTTAAAACTTTTGCCAATTTGCTGAAACACGACGAACGCATCCAGTTCACCATCACCCGCAAGGGCGACCAATTAAATGTGTTAGTGCAACCAGCTATGAGCGGTGGTATCGACAACTTTGCGCCAGAGGACATACAGAACTTACGCGCTGCCCTGTCTATGCCCCTGTACGTGACCACAACGCCGGAAGTGCTGGACAAAGACTTCCCGCACTCCCTGGCTGAATTTGCCGGAATGCAGGAGCAGGTGCAGGGTGACCTGTTGGCGGCGATGGGGAGGATTAAGGAAGCAGGGAAACAAGCCCGTGCCGAGGTTAAAACCTCCACGCCTTCTGCCAATACAGGGAAGAACGAAACCCTTGCGGTTGGTGCGGAAAAAGAACCCGAAATCACCAAAAATGATATTGGCTTGACCGTCACCAACAATTCGCTTTTTTAAGGAGTAGCCATGACTGAAACAACCGTTATTCGACCCACCAGGGTTTTCAAGATGGGGGCGGTGCGCTTGGCAGACCCCGCCCCCGATATGTCGCCACAGGAAGCAGTGAAACTGTATGCCGCTTCGTATCCGCATTTGTCCAATGCCGCGTTGGACGAACCGCAACTGGTCGGGGAGGAACTGCATTATTCCGTGAGGCTTCCCGATGTCAAGACCAAAGGCTAATGGGCAAGGGATAGCCGTACTGAACGAATGGGGGAGTATGCTTCCCCTTGGGCCTAGTGATGACAATGTAAAGGAAACCAACCCATGCTACAAGTTCAGGCTAACCTTGCCGAAGCTGCCAAGACGGGCGATAGCCAATACCAATCCAGCCCATCTGCCAATAGTTTAGACCTGTTCATGCAGCCCCGTCTTGGGTTTGCCTTGGACGGCTTGCTGGATAACATCCGTTGTCACCGCGACAAGGCGGATTTTGACGACAACCGCCCAGGCATTGCGTCGCTGATTTTGCTGGCGCACCACTTGGGACTGGTGTCCGAACAAGGCATTGACCAGTGTGTAGCATCTGGGGGGCAGGATATTTACAGGCTTTACCAGTCGTCCATGACAGCCATTGTGAGCTATCTAGGCAATATCGCAAGGACTGTCGCTGGCAAGGGACTTAAGCACGACAGCTTTGAACCGTTATATCTGGTCATGGACAATGAGTACGGTCATTTTTCCCTCTACATCAGCACCGAGCTACGGTATACACAATTTACCCTTACGGAATTGGATGTCGAGCTAGGGAGGATGATTTACGGTTGCCTGTTCTGGATTGTTAGGGAACTCGGATTTGGTCTTCTGGCAAAGGATGTGCTCGACTGTTCGGTGCTACTGGATGAAGAACTGGAGGCTTTCCTTGAGTTTAGGCAAAAATATCCAGATCTTGATTACGGGGACATGGCGAAACTTGTGGTTGAAGCGGACATGTACCCCTTCACCGAATACGGCTACGACGATGAAGGCTTGATCGGACGCTTTGCGTTGCTGGCATGTATCCTGGACAACAAGGTTGAATCCCATTTTGGGCAAGTGCCAAAGATGGACGAAATAAGGTCTGCCGTGGCTGGATGGCGGCGGTCAAACAGGGAATGCTACAACGACCCCTGGGTTGGGTTTATCAAACAGACCATCAAGGCATGGAAATGGGCCAAAGGGTGTAATGGGGCAATTGTTGAAACCTGTGAAGGCAATATGAATGATATGCCGCTCGATTACGGACATGCCATAGGGATTGGCTTGCCTTGGGAAGATGCTGTGGTTGACGCGAGTTTCCAGGGCATGTGTGAAGCAGGGGAGCAGCCGATGGGGAAAGTCAAGTTGCACCCTGATGCCATTCCAAAGGCTGCTGGGACACTTGTCATGTTGGCTAAAGCTAGGGGGCTGATACGGCTGGCAGAAGCCATTAATTATGGTGCGGAGAACGAAAAATGAAACCAAACGATTTTTTTACCTTTAATGGCGGTAATGAACTGTCAATACTTCCCAAGTGTGCAATCCTGTTCCACCAGGCAAAAGGGCTTTCGGACAATAGTTATGGTGGGCAGGATTTTGTGGCATCTCTCCATGATTTCTTTGTTGACGATAGCAAACACGAAACCGTTATTGGTGCGGGAAGGTTGTTGCGAAAGGAAGATGTTGAGGCGATATTGCGTTCGCTGCTACAAATGCGTAAAACACGGTAAACCTAATGCCAAACAATATCGTGTCGTTGTCGGATAATCATATTGCCTGGACAGTGCCGGAAAAAGTACGCCCCATGCTGTTCAATATCATCGGGATGCCCATGCAAAAAATGACCGTCCCCTGGCCTAGACTGTTGATGGTTGCCAACCGCAACGGAAAACTGGCAATATCGGCTGTTAAAGGGCGCAATAGACTGTCTGCCAAAACCAGGTTGTTCCATGCGCCCTTGATGAACGTCAGCAATAACGGGGCTGTCTGTACGGGTTCGGCAACCGTGCCGATTGAATGCGGCATTGAAGACTTGAAACAATGGGAATCGGTGATGTTCGACACCGCCTTTTCCCACGTCAACAACCCAGTCAACCTTAGAGCTTGGCAGGAAAAAGAAGGAAGTGGACACCAAGGCGCATTAGCGTTTTTGGCAAGCCCTGTCCAAGAAAGGGATTTTAGCCTTCCCCACTGGGCAGTTAGTGCCAATGTCAAGGTCTTTGGAAGGTTTTATCCAGGAGCATTCCCGATGAATACAGGCTACTTAACCGACATTCGTGACTGTGTTGTCTTCGGGGAAACGCCTACTTTAATGCAACCACTATTCGGTGAAAAGCTGCCGGAGCCGGAAGCATACAAGCACCGTTTCGTGGTTGGGCAAGACGGACTGTACATAGAAGCGCAAAACAGCGTTATCGCGATTAGACAGCGCGTCGCCGAATCTGATTTGCAGCTTCCGTATGGGAAAATAGAATATACCGGAATACAACTTCGCAACGGGAAAATACCAGGGCGAATTCTTGGGGATGTGCTTAAGAAAGCTGCCGCAGCCGTACCCAATGAATGGGCTGGTTTGGTCGTCTGGAACGGAAAACTCAGCGAATACCAATTGTTTGAGCCTGTTGTTGTGGTGGCAACGCCTGGACGAGTCAGTTACCTGTCGTCACTGCTGGTCAGCTTAATGCCGGTCATGGATTTGCACTCGCATGGCAATGGTGTAGCCTTTTTTTCCGCGACGGACAACGAATCGGACTTGGGCGGGTTTTATGTTGCAGCTGTGCTAGGGCATTGTGCATCACCTAAGCCAAGCACGGTAACTAGGATGGTGGTCAATGGGCAGTTTTTGCTGTGTCCTGATTTGGTGATGTTTTTTGAAGGTCAAGGCTAAAGCTGGTTTGGCCATAATGCGCGTAACTGTAAAAAAACATGAAATTTTAATAATTTTCTCATGATCCATTTTCCCTATTGCGTATTAAAGCACCTGTTATAAGGTATTAATAACGAAGATACTCAATAGAGAAAGCTATGGAACCACAACCCAAACCATTCAAATTCTGCACCCCGTCCCATTGGTTTGACCATCCCGTGAATATCCAGGTGATTGGCGTTGGCGGCACAGGCTCGGAAGTCCTTGCCAGTCTTGCCCGTATCGATTATGCGATACGCGAACTTGGACACCCAGGACTAAAAGTGACTGCCTGGGATGGCGATGTGGTAGAACGCCCCAATATCGGAAGGCAAGCGTTCTATCCGGCTGATCTAGGACACAACAAGGCTGTCGTCACCGTCCAGCGAATCAATTACCTGTTCGGACTTGACTGGATAGCGATACCGTCCATGTTCGACGTTGACGAAAGTCTCGGAAGCTATTGTGACCTGATCATTACCTGTGTTGACGTGGCACAATTTCGGGCAGACCTCGCCAAAAGCCAAAACTGCCTGAGATCAAGGGTGCTTTGGCTAGACACCGGCAATGGTTCCCATACAGGGCAGGTCATTCTTGGACGGCTAGGACAGTTGTTGAAAAGCCAGGTTGAATTGCCGAACGTATTTGATTTCTATCCAGGGCTGGATGGGATGCAGGAAGACAATGCACCCTCATGCAGCATGGAAGAAGCGTTAGCGCATCAGGACTTGCCGATCAACCGGACGGTTGCCAATATTGTGATGCAGTTGGTCTGGGCGCTGCTGCGGCATGGCGGATTAAACCACCAGGGAGCTTATGTGGATATTCGGAAAGGGACTATGACCCCCATCAATATCGTTCCTCAGTTTGAGTTAGGGATAACTTAATGTCAGGCATCTAAACCTCGAATCTGTCGATGTTCCTAAAAACAAGTGACGGATTCACTCCAAAAGTATCGCGAAAACAGCGATTAAAATGGGCAGAATCCGTAAATCCAGCTTCCATAGCGGCATAAGTCAAATTATCTACTTTATGGAGTGTGTCCATTGCCGAGACTATTCGCCGCCACACTCTATAGCGGCGGAAGGGAATGTCTGAGTGTTCCTTAAATAAATGCCTGAACCTGGAAGCAGAAATCCCTACGGAAGATGCCAGATATTCCTGGCTAAAATCATTTCCTGGGTCAAACTTAATAGTGTGCATGATGCTGGCAATGCGCGGATCGACTTCGCTTTCAGCGGTTCTATCGGCATTTAGTAACTGATTGATAATATGGTTAATTTCTATTTTTGAGGGCTTTTCTTCGTAAATTTTTTGAAAACATCCGATCCACTCCGTATCGATTATGTTTGTAATAGTTGACGCTTGAAAGGGAATGCGTTTCCTGAAATCAATAAAATCAGTTGAGTTTTTTTCAATCGTCAAACAAGCAACGATATTCCCGTATGCATTCAATTCATGCTTGCATCCTGCCGGGATAACGGCACAACGATAGGCTTTATAAGCCCCGTTCATCGTCTTCATTAAAAATGGTTGGTAGAGTCCCACGTTGATAGCTACCGATCCCATGGCATGGAATTCCAATTCTTGTAACGACCCCAAAAACAAGGTGCGGTTCGGCCACATAAAAAGATTAGGCCGGAAACGATATTGCAATTCAGGGATAGCCGGTTTGTACAATTTATTGTTATTCGACATGGTTAAAATAGCTATGGAATGAACTGAAAGTCTTTAACTTACTTAGGAGAAGAACGATGGATGTAATATTAAACCAAACCGCGCCGGTGATCGCTATTTCATGTGCTGGGCTCTTTTTTATGACAGGCTTATTGACGGGCGCATGGAAGTTTTCATGTATGATGAAGAGCAAAGATTTTGTGGCCCCTTACTATGTGGACATCGCCCACCGGTCGGCATTGCTGTATTCCTATGCAGCCATGTTGATTGCTGTGTTTGCCTATTTCAGCATCTTTGCAGATTGGGTAAATATCCCGGCAACAATTGCACCGTTACTGTTCTTTGCTATTGCCATTTTTAATTACATCAAGCTGGGCATCAAAAATACGACGAATAACCAACTGCGCGATTCTGAGAATCCCGCTGCTGACAAAATGATTATGGGAGCCTTGGCAGTTGCAGAAATAGGGGGCTTCTTTATTTTGCTAATTGGTTTTTTTGCTAGAATCTTATTAAGATGAGCGTTATTAAAAAGCTCAGTCAATAAATAATTGTACTTGTACGAAAGAATAATTGGAGTCAGGGCAAAATTAAATGCCTCTCAAGAGGCTCATTTCAACTATTTGAAATAAAGAGCATTTTTAAACACTGCCATTCATCTGTAATGTGAACAAGATTCAATCTAAACTGGGCGGATATTTGTATGGACAGAGGGACATTTTAAGTGTCTTCAGTACATTTTTTACATTGGACAAGGATGGAGGCCGGAAACGTGCCAGTCTCTTTGTGGGAAGCTAGATTTGTTAAATGGTATCATAGGACAGATTTGCTAATTTGCGCGATGTCTGCCGAAGGAGAAGAACTTGAAGCCATCCACCGCTCTTGAACTTAAGAGAGACGCTGTACGTGAAGCGGTAATACGCTTTCGCACAACGAACCCGCGCATTTTCGGCTCAGTGCTGTATGGCACCGATCAGGACGGCAGCGACCTCGACCTATTAGTAGATGCGTTACCTGGTGCAACACTATTCGACCTTGGTGGGCTACAAGTCGAACTGGAAGGCCTGCTTGGTGTTCAAGTAGATCTACTCACGCCAGGCGATTTGCCTCCGAAGTTCCGAGAGCGGGTACTTTCGGAGGCCATACCGATATGATCGAGAACCGACTTTCCGACTACCTCGACCATATGCAACAAGCGGCCTCGAACGCATGCGGCTTTATCGAGGGTATGGGCATGGATGAATTTCTAACCGACAAGCGCACACAAAACGCGGTAGTCATGAGCCTCGTCATTATCGGTGAAGCGGCCAGCAAAGTGATGGATTACTATTCCGATTTTACCTCCCAGCATTCGGAAGTCCCGTGGCATAACATGCGCGGGATGCGCAACCGTATCGCTCATGGCTACTTCGACATCAACCTCGAAGTGGTATGGGAAACCGTGCTAACCGCCTTGCCTGAGTTGCTTGAGAAACTACCTTCAGTCCTCGAAGATGCGGACGATGCTAAGAACTAGGTGTGCAGTTCGATGGCAAAAGGAGACATCGACCCCATAACTCGGAATTGCAAAAAATAGATGCAAAGAAATGCCCCAAGCACCGGCTGGCAATTGCAAAGTCTGTAGCGGAATCATCCTTAGGGCTGATGACCAGTCAGTTAACTGACTGGCGTTTGGATATGTCTGGCGGACTTTGATATGGAGGTGGTGGGTGGCTATTATTGTCAATATTTGAGCCAATGTAATAAATCACCCTTTCTATCCAACTAATTTCATTAGGTTTATCGATCAGCAGGAGCCTCATAATGTCCCTGTCCAGGGGAAATTACGCAGTTTTTTGCTCAGGCATTTACCGAAACGGCAAGCAGGACTAAAGTCGTATTATTACTCGTTTCATCATACTTCGCCTGCCGCCAATGCTATAAGGGATGCTAACTATCGTCCGTCGAAATCAACACTGGAGCTTTTTTCAAGTTCTGGCAACAAATCTGGTCGTAGACTCACGGGTTTTGGCTATAATACTAACCAAGCCGTCCGTGGAGGCCATTTCGAGTTTGGCTTCTTTACCTTCCAGGAAAAGGGTCGGCAGTAATCGCCACTGGCCATCTTATTGAGAAACACATTCGGATGGTTTGACCATTAGGACGGCCCTTATCATGTCAAGCTATCTACAGGGCAGGGCATCTCAAGCCTGTGATTGTCCCGTATTGACGGCCAACCCGTGTCAATTTGTCGTCATACCGCTCCCTATAATCCGCTTTCCAAAACGACAGTCAATCTGTAATTCCAAATAGGAAAATAAACGACAGGGGTTTTATCTTATTGTTGTCCCACGTAGAATTTAATATTCAAAGCCCTTAAGAGACCTTGAATTTCAGGAAACAGCGAATCGGATTCGCCTGCCTCTAGGCGCTCGATTAACGCCACTTCACAGCCGGCCATGTTTGCTAGTTTGAATACCGTAAGGCTCTGGGATTCCCTGGCCGAACGGAGTGCCGTAGCGATATCCGGGAAAACTGGGTGTTGCTGCCGTGGTTTTTCCTGGGCTTCGAATTGTTTATGCGGTTTGGGCGGCTTGCCTGGCTTTCCCAACCATCCCCATAACTTGCACAAGCCCAACCAATAATCGTAGGCCGTTTTCTCGGACAGGTTGCGATGCACTTTCCAAAAGTTCACTACATGACGGGTACCCAGCCGGTGCAACGAAGTGATTTTCTCGTGTGAATCCGTGTACTCAAGGAAATCAACAATGAGCGCAACCTGCTTTTGCCGGTTGTGTTTTCCACCGCGACGAACATAATTATGGGTATGTTCCAACAACTCGTTAGCCCAAGTACGCATTGGATATCTCCATTCTTGAATGCCCTAATTCAATGGCTATACGAAGCCTGGCCCTTCTGTCCAGTTCTTTGGCTTCAATTTCCGATATGTTTAATTGTTCAGCGAGCCTGGCAATTCGCCCTCGGTGTCCCCAGCCAGCCTCAAGCGGCGAGGGCGCATTGGTTATTTCCCGGTAACGGTTTTGCGCGTAAGCGTGGCGTTCGCCGTGGAAATTAAAATTTTTCGCTGTTGCTTCTGCGTAACATTGTTGGCGGAATTTAATATAGGTCAGCGTCTTTGGAACCATAGATTTTCCATCCTGAACGGTAATGGCCTGTCCGAGAACGGCCAATCCGTCAGCACCACAGGGAATCCGTCTTGGCCTACCTCCTTTTGTGCCGGCAGTGACGGAAATTAAGCCAAATTTTTGCGCCTGCTTCAAGGCGGACTTTGGATTCAGAAGGCAGCTTTCCTTAAACCGCAGGCCAAACGTTCGTTGAAGTGCAAGCAGGTGGCCGATGCGTTCATCAATGTCCGTTTGGATAGCCATGTGCCTGCTGTCGGTCATGGCTTTGGAGGTTTTCGGAATATAGTTTCTCCGTTGGATGCCACAATCTGAACCTGGCCTGACCGAAATCCATTTTCCGTGGGTAGCCAATTTCATGATGCAATTTACCGCACTGACGTAGTTCTTTGGTGCAGAGGCGCTTTTGTGTTCGCCTGCTTCAAGTTGTTGTTGCAGGTATTGTCCGTACTCGACAACCAGTGCATTATTGATCCCCTCCATTTTTGTCACTCCTTGTCCAGATGCCCAGAGGCAAAAAAGCCGCCACCTGTCGATATAGTCGTCTTGTGTTTTAAAACCGGTGGATGATCGTTTCCTGATGGCCATCCGGCCCGCATCAATCATGCTCCGCGAACCGATTCCGAAATTACATGTCATCGCATCGCTCCCCTAACAAGCGTTGTTCCAATTCCAATTTCCGTTACGGAAACTGTCATTAATTTTCCAATCGGGTTTTGCCATTCCGTATCCATAATTCAATCCTAAAAAGTAATGAATGAATCAGCCCCATCCCATAACAGCCATAACAAGCAACTTTGGGATGGAGCCGGCCGGTCTTGTCCAAAATAATTAATGTTGCGAGCAGGCAAAGGCCGACTCACAGGATGATTCTTGTTTTCTGCGGACACGTTCTCGCAATGGTGAGCGTAGAATGCACGGGACAAACCTCCCAGCGGGGTGCAGAAAAAGCAGACATCGGTTGCACATTTTGGTACTCGCGGCGCGAAGCGAGATCTGGGTGTTGGGGTTTCCTCTATCCGTGGGTGTCAGGCGGGCTGTACGTCCAAAATCGACGGCAGGCGCTACGGCATCGCAAGGGTTTCCAACGTGAACATTCAAAACAATAAAAAATCCCAGGTTTTCCTCCGGGAAAACCGAACGAAAATGGGAAATAACTTATTGTTTTATATTTCTTTAATGTGTCATGAAATAAAGTGTCTATGTTTTCAGGTGGCGGAAAATTTTTTGCCCCCTTAAAACGACTTTTTGTGGAAGCTCCGCGAACGCGGGATACATGGTTCAAGACGCGTGGTAAATCTATCGCGTTGGACTAGTTTTAAAAACTTTTCCTCTTCCTACGGGTTGGACGAAAAATTTTATAGGTTATGACAATAAGGCTGGCTGTACTCGGAACATGATTATGTTCAGGGATGCCCGGCTGGATTGGAGGCCGAAATTCTCGGGGTTAATACCGAGGACGGCTAAGTGACCTTCGAAAAGTATTTTCGGGATCGCGGGCGCAACTACGACGTTATAGTCCTGGTACGTTTGCCCGGGGAGTGGTTCCGACGCATGGCGGGATGGATACCCTCATTGGCATCCTGATGGCCGACCCTGTATCAGGACGGGCTGTAACAAATCCTAAAATGGATTATAAATCAATATATCTAGTGCCTGGGGATTTCCGTCTCGCCCGTCATGGGCATACCAAGCTTGCAGCTGTACGCTTGTTGTCGCTGCGCTCAACTTTATCGGGTTCGTGCGTCCTAGTATTCACTTCCCCATCTATCAGGCTTCGGATGCTAGCAAAGCACAATTGCCCCGTCAAGCCAGATTTCCCCCAAATCATAAAGGGTAGTTTTTAGGCGGTCTTTCGATCCTTTGGAGGCGGATAATTTAGGGCATCCTATCGAAAATGAGTTGAGTGGGTCTGAAGCATCGTCATTGAAGGGCGATCAGGTGTCAGATAAACTCCCTGAACCGTCAATTGCCTTATAGGCTGGCACATTGGGACGATTCAAGGGTGTCCTGAAGAGTTTATAAGCCCATTTCAAGTTGTTATAAGTTATTTTCAGGCAATTGGTGGGTGTGCAATGGTGGTATGTTCTGTTGATGTCGGATATGGGAACACAAAATTTTGTGGCGATAACGGCGGCGAAATGTTTTGGGGACATTTCCCCTCAATCGCAACATTGCCAACCGGAATAGATCGCGGTGCCAACGTAATGGCAAAAAGGGATTTGGTCGAGGTTGAAAGTAATGGCGACCGGTATATCGTAGGGCGAGATTGCATGGATACCTTGTCCGCACGGGACGACAGGGGGAGGAGCTTGCTCGCCAACTATGTCGAGACTCCCCAACACCTTGCGTTATTACGGGGTGCGCTGGCCTATATAGGTGAATCCAGGATTGACCTGCTTGTTTCTGGGCTGCCCATCAATCATTTTGCAAAGGATCGGGAACGTATGGCTGATAAGCTGAAGGGTGTCCACCCTTATCCTGACGGAAGGTCAGTGCTGGTAAAGGACGCATGGGTTGTGCCACAACCCGTTGGTGGGTTCATTAGCTATTTCATGTCCACTAACCAGCTAGACCGGCTTGCCGATATCAAAAGCCTGACAATTGATGTCGGCTATTTCACAGTGGATTGGCTGGTATGCCGGGGGCTTAAGTTGCAGGACGAGCGTAGCGGAAGTGCGGCAGGTGGAATGTCGATGGTTATGGGGAAGCTGGCCCAATTGATTTCCGAGGATCGCCAAGCCCCATTTTCAGATATAAATATGGTTGATGCTGGCATTCGGAATGGGTTTAAAACCCGTATTCAGGGGAAAGAATATGATTTTTCGCATTTCATCCCGAAAATGGAGGCCTTCATCATCACTGCCATTCAATCAGTCATTAGCAGTGTCGGTTCGTTGGACGATATCGATGTGATCGTGTTAGTGGGTGGTGGCGCTAAATTTTACTATGATACCGCGAAAAAACTGCTGGACAATCGTGAGATTATTGTCCCAGAGGAAAGCATTTACTCAAATGTCAGGGGGTTCTATTGGGCTGGCAGCGAACGGATGAGAAAAATTGGTGGTTAATAATGGCTAAAATTAAAATCAATTTTGTGATCGACTCGGAGGATGACAAGGTTCTTTTTGAATACATGATAAATATCCCCTTAAGGCGACGGGCAACTTATCTAAGGTTGATCGCGTCCGAACACATTAGCGGCGAAAGTCATTTAGGCCTTGCGCCGCAAACAAACCCGGTTCACGGAACAAAAAATGGAACGGAAAAACAATTGCCAGGCAGGGCAGGTGAAAAGAAAACTGAAGTCCCATCCTTCGGTTCATTCAAGAAAAGGGAGTTGGCTAACGCACTCGATGACTTGTATCAGACTCAGTGAAATAACGACTCGAACCGATTATGAATTGGCAAAAATTGATTAGATGGCCTGTATACAACTACAGTTGATCAATCGTCATATTGAATTGGGATCACCAGTTTGGACGCATTTACCCGATCACGGAGATCTTTGCCGGGCTTGAAGTGCAAGGCACGGCGGTTAGGAATATTGACCGATTCGCCGGTTTTGGGGTTGCGGCCATTGCGTGCCCCCAGGATTCGCATTGAAAAACCGCCAAATCCCCGGATCTCGATACGTTCACCTTTTGCCGCCGTGTCGGCCAAGTGTTCTACGATACAGTTAACGGCCAACTCAACATCCCGTTGGGGCAATTGCGGTTGCCTGCTGGCTATTAGGGCAATCAATTCGGATTTTGTCATCTGTTAACTACGATCAGGGTTTTGGCCAGTGCCGACGTTAATTACGGGATATTTATGGGGATATATTAGCAAAAAAGTTTAAACCTGTTTTATTTGGATACGAAGCTTAAATCGTGCAATGCCCTATTGCTGTGCTTAGCCATATCAAAAGAGTCATTTTATGCCCGTCTTTCAACCAGACGGAAATTAAACCACCATCCTAAAATAGCCACTTCAATAGTTGAAAGCCAACAAATGAAGATTGCCCTAGGCCACGACGACTACTTGTTATCAAAAAACCAGGAATCCCTGGTCTATTGCGACTTTGATAAGTTGGTCAACGCCCACATCCTTATCATGGGGAAGACAGGTATGGGGAAAACCTCTTTCTTGAGGATGGCAATACAGCAGATGCAACACTTCTTTCCAACACCACGCATCCACATCATGGATGTACATGGCGATATCAACCTCAATGGTGCCTCGTCTATACGGTTTTCGGAATCGACTGAATATGGCTTGAACCCTTTCGTGGTGAGCGCTGACCCACATTTCGGCGGCATCAGGAAGCGGGTGCAGGATTTTATTGCCACCATCAACGGCTGCCACCCCACAGGTGCTAGGCAGGAGGCTGTCATGCGGCATTTGATTACCGACCTGTATGCCGCCAACGGTTTTTTTGCGGACAATTACAATTCCTGGGGGTTGAATGACGGGGCTCAACGGAGATATCCAAAACGCTACCCAACCATGGAGGATGCCTGCCGATTTGCGTTTGGCAAGCTCAAGCAACTTATTATAGGTAGCGACACGGTATCGGGCAGGGCACTCGAAGAATTGAACAGGGTCACCTCCAAGCTTTACAAAATTTCCAAGCAATTTGGCCAACCAGGGTGTGTGGTGGACGAGAGTTTAGGCGAAAAAGCGATGGAATTGCGCACCAGGGCTTTGCAGGCCTATAGGGACTACATCGAAAACCTGGAAACCGGCAAAGAGCTCGAAGGCTTCATCAAGTATGAGTCCAAGGAAGTGCTGCGGTCGGTTGTCGAACGCTTTGAAAACCTCAAGGCCAGCGGCATATTCAAAAACCAGGCGGCACCGTTTGACCCTGCCAACCCGGTATGGCATTACGACATCACCGCCTTGCGTGAAGACGAAAAGCGCATGTTTGTCGAGTTCAGGCTTCAGGAGTTGTTCTCAACCGCCATGGAAAAAGGCCCGGTGCGTCGGGAAACAGAAGGGCTGTTGCGCGACATCATGGTCATTGACGAGGCGCATTTGTTCTTCCGGGACGACCAAAACAACATCCTTAACACCATCGCTAAGGAAGGCCGAAAGTTTGGCCTTGGATTGGTCTGTGCCAGCCAGTCACCGACACACTTTTCAGAAGACTTCTTTTCCAACGTCGCCACCAAGGTTGTGCTGGGCGTAGACCAAATGTACTGGGACAATCTGGTGCGGAAGATGAAAATCGAAACCAAAACGCTCCAATACGTCAAGCCCTTCCAGGTCATCGGCGTACAGATGAGCAATAAAGGGGATACACGCTCGCGGTTCACGATGGTCAGGATACAGAATTCACGGTCATCTAGCCATGACGCAGTCAAATAGCAGTATGTGTCCAGACATTGTCCTGGAAAACGAATTAACCAACTGCAATTCCGATTACACGGAGTGGTATGCGGTACTTTGTCATTATGCAATAAGCCGTAGTTCAACAGTGAATGAAAGTGTGTGCCTACAGTGCTATGCGGCAGGGCTGACTCCGGCAGAAGTGCTGGATGGCGGGATGAACCCAACATTCTCGCGGCTGCCTTAAAAGCCTAATGCGTTTGGAATTTAACCAAATTGTATAAGAAATTTAACAATAAAGGGTTCGGTATGAGACAAAGCGATCCTGTTAACCTAAGAATGCGAAACCAAATTCAACTGTTGATCGACCTGCACATGGGTGGTGCGGGTAAACCATGTTCAAAAAAATAACTTCCTTATTCAGGAAGAATACTGGTAAACAGGGCGAGGTGAAGCTGGGTAAAGACGTGTTTTACCTTGCCGATGAAAATGTCCTTGATGAGTATTTTGAACGGTTACCTGGGTTTTCACAGGGGATACCCGTTATCCCAGTTGAACTGCTCATCAAGAAAAACGACGGGCTAATCAAACAAATCATATTGGCGAGAGGGCTGTCAGGCGTACATAACAAGGGTGAAGTAGAAACCAAGGTCATGGTGCCGATAAGACATCTTGCCGAAATGACACACCTGCTGCCAGCCTCAGAGAAAAGGCATTTCAAATTGCCGGGCGGTTTGTTCGCGTTCTGTCTTGAGGTGTCGCTCATTTCGATCCGATACGCCGAACGCAGAATCCTGACCCGAGCCACGCCTGAAATCCGCAAGGAATACGAAGCGCTGTGGACCCAGGCGGCTTTTCTGAATGGGTTGTTTAGTGAAGCCATCACGGCCATTTCGAAAATATCGGTGTATGCTCACGATGGCAGCAACGAGTGGCATCCTGGGGCGGAGTCATTGTACGGTTGGTTACGCCTGAACCAATTGGAGCGCTACCACATTCGCTGGAGCAACAAGGAAGACCGCTCGATGATATATATCCTGTCGGGCAAGGCCATCAGCAAGGAGCAATCGGAACTTCTGGCACAGGGCGAGACAGCCATTTATACAACCCTAATAAGGGCATTAATCGACCAGTCCGACGTTAGGAACAACCCGCTGGCCAAAATCAACGAACAGGTGAAGTACAAGATCATGGAGCGTGACGAGTGGAGCCATGCTGGCCGCTATGGCAAACCATTGGCGGGTATGCATCTTGAGCCTTGGTTGATCGATGCCATGCGCTATTTGGTACAAAAGAAGCGATGGGTGCCAAACGAGGACAACGGTCGGGTTTGGCAGGGTCAGGATGGTATTTTTCTGCTATGGCCTTTGGCGGCCAGCGATATGCAATACCAGCTAAGGGAATCTGAATGTCCTTTTGTGCCCAGTACAGATGAAATTTTGGCGGAAATCCTGTTGGATGCAGGGATTATCGCTTCCAGCAATGGAATGAATCGCTACCTGTTCGAAATTGCTGTTCCGGTGGCCGATAGCTCGGAGAAAAAACATGTCGATGCGATTAAATTAACCCGTCATGAAATCCTGTTCATTAAAACCGACCATCAGTCCTTGGGCTTTGATTTGCTGGTCGAAGTCACTGATGAGGAAGATAGGCAAGGTGTAGCTATACACGGATTAACCGAATCCAGTCCTAACCCTCAGGAAGCGATAAATCCGGTATCAGTTACCGAAACACCGAAAATTGACATTGAACCTGTGGACATGAATATCCTTTTCGATAAACAAGCGACTCCCGTCATGGGGCATAAAGCTACGAAAGAAAAACCGGGTGGTACCAAAGAAAACCCAGGGCTTGAAACGCCATTCAGCGATGATGCTGTTTCATCAAACATTAACTTATACGACGATGATTATGCTGCCGAATACAGGCATGAAAAAGCACAGAAACATCCATCTGGATCAACATGGATCCCTGCAAGATCGCCATGCACACAAATGGATGGCCCAGGGACAGGTGTAGGACAAAACACCCAGGAAGATTTATTGGGGTCATTGATCGGTTCATCGAGAATCAAACCTGAAACCGGTCAGGTAAAACCCCACGGATTGCCCAAAGAAAAAAAGCCAGAACAATATGGCAGCGACCAGGGACGGTCCACAATGATATTAAGCCGATTGAAAAAGTTGCCAGAAGAGTACCTTGAAGCAAGGCCTGGCGGCATAACCAAGGTCATCAGCAAAGGGCTTAAAGCCATAAACCTGGAACTAAAGGATTGTGTGTCCGTGTTGAAAGCGGACGGTCTGCTGATCTTGGTCGATGGCTACGAATCAGGGCTGGACAGCACTGCTAAACCGAAATCCCGCTATTTTCTGGTCAAGGCTGATTTGTTGAATGATAAGTAACGGTTACGACCCCTACCTTCGAAAGCCCTATGAACTGTACATTGCCTGTGCATGGTTCGTGGCAATGGCATCCATGTTTGCGGCCTATTTGACGCTTCCTGGCGGAGGCGCTGTGTTATTCCCGGTAGTGTGTTTCGGTTTTTTGACGCTTTGGTCGGCAATAAGGGGCGTTGCCCTGGTAGGCCGCAGTAACCCGGGCGCATTGGTGTCATTTTTGGATGTCAACAAGCTTTTGAAATTGGTCAAGCCGGAACGAATGTGGTTTGGATGGGGCTTCGACTGGACACCTGTCCACACCCAACGGGCCGTCGATTACATGCTGTCGGGCATCAAGATGGATCATGATAAGGAGCATCCGGGTAGCCCATGGATACACGGGCTGAACAGGGGCAAGGAAGACGGGATATTTATCCCGCTGAAATCCCTGGAAGGCCATACCATCATGTTCGGCACCACGGGATCTGGCAAAACACGGGCATTTGAAGTGCTGATCACACAATCCATTCACCGTGGGGACACGGTGATTGTGATTGACCCGAAAGGGGACAAGGAGCTGCGGGACAGGATGGAAATGGAATGTAGCCGGGCAGGGCGGGAAGATGCTTTCCTGTTCTTTCATCCGGCCTTTCCCAAAACATCAATCCGCCTGGACCCTATGCGGAATTTCACCCGGACAACCGAAATTGCCTCAAGGATCGCGGCCTTGCTCCCGTCCCAAACGGGCGGGTCTGACGCGTTTACGGCGTTTGCGTTCCGTGCCCTCAACCTGGTCGCCCAAGGCTTGCTGGAAACCGGCAAGCGCCCGTCAATCAAGCAACTGCGTTATTACATCGAGGGCGGCGCTGAAGCGCTTTTGGTGCATGCTATCGAAGCCCATGCTGACCGTGTGGATCCCAACTGGAAATCCAGTGCCGAACCCTTCTTTATTAAGGCTAAAGCAGGGAAAGTTAAAAAAATGGAAACTATTACCAACCCTGATTGGTTGGCGGTCATAGAATGGTACAGGACTAAATGGAGCAATGGCCCAAATGGCGCAGAAGGGATAGATGGTTTGTTGTCGTTGGTGGAACATAACCGGATGCACTTCTCAAAAATGATCGCCTCGTTGATTCCGGTGTTGAACATGCTGACTTCCGGTGAATTGGGCGACTTGTTGTCACCGAACGAGATGGATTCCACTGATAAGAGGCCCATCCTTGACACGTCCAACATCATTGCCGGCAAGCATGCGCTGTACGTAGGCCTGGATTCCTTGTCGGATTCCATTGTTTCCTCAGCTATTGGCTCTATTGTGTTGGCCGATTTCGCATCGGTGGCGGGGATGATTTACAACAGCGGCAAAAAAATGGGGCGTATCTCGTTGTTTGTCGATGAAGCCGCCGAAGTCGTCAACTTGCCGTTCATCCAGATTTTAAATAAAGGCCGCGGCGCAGGGTTCCAGGTCGTCATGGCCACGCAGACATTGCCGGATATCGTGGCAAGGCTCGGGGACGAAGCCAGGGCAAGGCAGGTCGTCGGCAACTGCAACAACCTTATCACGCTTCGGATTAAGGACGGGGAGACACAAAAGTTCGTGGTGGAAGCGTTTGGGCAGACCTTTATAAGGACTGTTGAGCAGAATATATCAAGCGGCGTGAATTCCTCGGAAAACATCGTGCATTACTCAGGCAACAACGGGCAACGGCTGTCGTATGCCGAACACGAGTTATTTCCGCAGCACTTGCTTGGGCATTTGCCTAACTTCCATTACATCGCCTCAATAGCCGGAGGAAGGGTCGTCAAAGGACGGCTGCCTATTATTACGCATTAGGATAGGACACATGTCGGACAACAAACCACAAAGTTCATTTGCCAATCCGCAAAGCAAGCTAATCTGAGTATTGAGAATATTCACTTTGGACAAATTGAAATTAGCCGACCCGCTGGATTAAGCTAGTGGGAAAACATTTCCTGGTTTGGCTAATGGCGTTGGTTTTTTTGCCAATGGCGTACCCGGCATTGGTAAGCCCCAGGACAATATCAGGGTTTATTGGACAAGATTACGCCTCAGCCATCGCCTTGTTTGGCGACAAGGAGCAGATTGACCATGATTTAATCGCAATCTACAAAAAAAACCTCTCAACTATTGCCCGCTTTGCCAACGAATTCCGTGACCTTCATGACGATTCCGACAAATTCAGGAAAAGCGGCGACCAAATTGGCGAGGCCATAGCGGATATACCGCACGATTGGGCGGAATCGGTAGAGTTGCAGGCTTACAGTATGGCTCTACGCCTGGTGATCTTATCGTTGTGGGGAACTTGGTTGGCGCTGCCATTGGCAATGGGCGTAGCGGTTGGCCTATTGGATCGAAAATTGAAATTTGAAACGTTCACCCCACCGATCCCGCCAATCTATAATACCGCAGCACACCTGTTATTGGCGTTCACCTGCATGTTGCTGTTATGGCTGATTTGCCCAATCCCGATTCCATTGTCCATCATTCCGACAGTTGTAGTCCTGGTCAGCTTTGTTATCAGTTTGGCAATAGCGAATTATCCAAATTATTAACCTTTCTCGTTAATGATGATGAGTTAAAACGGGATTGGGCAGGACAGATAATGGTCAGAACTTTCAGCGATGGGACGTGGTATGCACTAAATTTCTGTATCTGTACTGCAAGCATTTATACCATAGCTTTATTTGTTGCTCGAACTTAATGTTTCTGACCTGGGAATCATCATATTTGCGGCAATGGGTATGCGTCTTTCAGTGTAGCCTATACCCTCCAGCGAGCACATGCTTGAACCACCAACTAAACAACCACCTGGAGGATTCGTAAAATGGACTAAAGTCCGGATACGGGTCACAAGACCCGTTCAGGTTTCTGTCCTAAAATTGTAATCCCCTTGGGTTCAAAATGATGTTCCAAGTAATTTTTTATCATCTCTTCCGTCAATTCGCCCGAAGTCACACAAAAATAACTTTGTGCCCAGAAATGTCGCCCCCAATAGCGCTTTTTCAAGTTAGGGAAACTCTCGAACAATTTCATCGAACTCCTGCCTTTATAACGCCTCATGATTTCGCTCGGTGCCATGTCCGGAGGTGCAGACACCAAAACATGGACATGATCCTGGCTGACAACGCCCTTCAGGATTTCTATCTCAAACGCTTCGTACGTCTGCCTTGCCTAATCAGTTCACGGACTTTCAGGCCAACGTCACCTTTCAACACCTTGTAACGGTATTTCGTGACAGATACAAAATGATATTGAATCTTAAAAACAGTATGGCTTCCGTAACGGTAATCCATAAGCTTCCCCCTTTTTAGTCCAGGGCAATATCATACGGCAAAAAATCATAGATAAATCTGACCGCCTAAAGGTCGGTGGTTTTAACCTTACTACTGACTAAAATAGCCATAAAGGAATAGGTTTAACTGGTTATTCTAGTAAACGTGACTTTATCAACAATATCTGCAAAGTAACCGTGAGAAATTCTTACAATTCCGTGAACTTATACTATCGCAGCGGTTGCGATTTGCTCTATACTTTCCCCTATAAAATCATAATCCCGTTCTTTCCCACTTGGCAGGCATTAGAGGGCGATGCGTTAGAAGTGGCTGAATCATTGAATATCGAGAATGCTAAATTCAAGATAATTGTGGCAAGAGAAAGCACCCATTGGCTCAAACATATGCACGGTACGCATGCTGTCAACTTGGATATTCCCTTAGCTGTGGTTAGTCAAGGACAATCTCGGGCATAGTAGCATTGCTATTACCTCGCAGTATGTACACGCTGATGGAGGCAAGATATAATGTAATAAACGAGATAAAGATCTGATTAATTTTTTCGTAGCCTTTCGATGGGATAGTCCCCCAATTTCAGAAACGAAACTTGATATTTCAACCTAATAATTAGGGCTTTGGATTTGAAATTTTTTAATATCTAGGCATTTACTGCAGACTGAAAATAGTATTGGCGATGTCTATCACCATCAGCTCTTTCTGGGCAAAACACCGGAATTGAACCAGACCCTAAATAAATAATGACCGAGTTCCATGTGATTTGCGATCTGGGAATTGAGCTGACAGTTTTTTGAAATGCATCAGAATTGCATCATAGATAAAATAACTTATTGAAAAATAAGGATAGTTTAGTACCGGCCATCGGTACCATATAGAGAGTCAGGAAGGCACAAAAAACCAGCTTTGTAAGCTGGTTTTTTGTGCCTTAATATTTTGTCCAATAAGTGCGCGTGAAAGCCTTGGAAACCGCTAGAGCTTGTTTAAGTTGAGCATTTTTGGCTCGTCCCTGGTTGAGAAAAAGGATTTATTGTGGTGTAATACCAACGTTTATTTCCTCATTATTTATGTGCCTCGCTATTATAATGTAGCTAGGAATGGTTTCGGTGCAACGCGTCTGGAGAGCGGACTTATCTAATGCAATTTCTTATTAAAAAAGGTTTGGACATACCGATAACGGGTGAGCCTAAACAGGTTATCGAGAATGGCAACAAAGTTAAATCGGTTGCGATTTTGGGCATGGATTACGTAGGGATGAAGCCTACGATGCTGGTCAATGAAGGCGATACGGTCAAGTTAGGGCAGGTTCTTTTCGAGGACAAAAAAAACCTTGGCGTTATGTTTACATCGCCTGGGGCAGGTGTCGTCAAAAGTATTAATCGCGGTGAGAAGCGCGTTTTGCAGTCCGTTGTTATCGAATTAAAAGGTTCTGAGCAAGAATCGTTCGATAAATACAAGGAAGCCGAGCTTTCAAAACTGGATATTGAAAAGATCAAAGCGAATCTTTTGAAGTCTGGTTTGTGGACAACTTTACGCGCAAGGCCTTACGGTAAAATTCCAGCGGTTGATAGCAAGCCGAAATCTATTTTCGTGACGGCAATTGATACCCGACCATTGGCAGCAGATCCAGCGGTTATTATTAAAGATCGCAGCGCTGATTTCGCTAATGGCCTGGCGGTCTTATCCAGATTAAGCGAAGGTAAAGTTTACGTCTGCAAGGCAAAAGGTGCTGATATTGCAACAGGCGATAATAGCTCGGTTGAGGTTGCTGAATTTTCAGGGCCTCATCCTGCCGGATTGCCCAGTACACACATCCATTTTATCGATCCGGTCAATGTTGATAAGTTTGTTTGGTATATTGATTATCAAGCTGTTATAGCAATAGGCGCATTATTCACTACGGGCAAGTTGAATGTTGAACGCGTTGTTTCGTTGGCAGGCCCTACAGTAAAAAATCCCCGATTAGTCCGTACCCGCGTTGGTGCGAATACAGATGACTTGGTGGCTGGCGAACTGGTCGATGTTGAAAACAGGGTGGTTTCTGGCTCTGTATTATATGGGCATCAGGCATCAGATTGGGCAGCCCATTTAGGTTGTTATCATCTCCAGGTATCTGCATTGCAGGAAGGCCGCGCCCGTGAACTTTTTGGCTGGATAGTGCCAGGCAAAGACAAATATTCCGCGTTAGATGTCTATATCAAAAGCCGTCAAGATCGTAAGTCGCACCGGAAATTCCCGCTGACGACTGATAAAAATGGCAGTAATCGTGCAATTGTGCCGGTCGGTATTTATGAAACGGTCATGCCGATGGACATCTTGCCGACACCATTGCTCAAGTCTATGGTGGTTGGCGATACCGACCAAGCGCAATTGCTGGGATGCTTAGAATTAGATGAGGAAGATGTGTCGTTATTCACCTTCGTCGATCCAGGCAAGCATGATTTCGGTCCGGTACTGAGAGCGAATTTAACTAAAATTGAGAAGGAAGGGTAATGTCGGCTAGAGATTTTTTAGATAGGCTAGAGCCGCATTTTACAAAAGGCGGAAAACTCGAAAAATATTTCGGGTTATACGAGATGGTGGATACTTTTATCTACACCCCAGCCGATGTAACACGGGGCACTACCCATGTACGTGACGGTAATGACCTGAAAAGGACGATGACGTTTGTGGTCATAGGGACTTTCTTATGTGTGCTGATGGCGATGTATAACACGGGTTATCAGGCCAACCATGCGATGGAAGTCATGGGTACGAAAGAAGTTGCTAACTGGCGTGGCATGTTCATGTCCCTGTTTGGTTATAACGCCTCGAATCCATTGTCCAACTTTGTACATGGTGCGTTGTATTTCTTACCAATCTATATCGTCACTTTGGCAGTGGGCGGTGTCTGGGAAGTTCTGTTTGCGACGGTGCGTGGGCATGAAGTCAACGAAGGCTTTCTCGTATCATCCATGCTTTATACCTTGATTATGCCGCCCGATATGCCTTTGTGGCAGGTGGCATTGGGCATTTCATTTGGCATTGTTATCGGCAAAGAAGTGTTTGGTGGCACTGGCAAAAACTTCCTTAACCCCGCGTTAACCGGGCGGGCATTTTTGTATTTTGCTTATCCTGCTTCGATTACCGGAGATTCAGTCTGGGTAGCCGTCGATGGTTTTACTGCTGCCACACCTTTGGCTTTAGCGGCAAACGGTGGTCTTGAAGCAGTTTATGCGGCAAATTATAGTTGGGTTCAGTCTTTTCTTGGCTTTGAGCCAGGTTGTCTTGGCGAAACATCAACACTTGCCTGTTTGATAGGCGCGGCGTTTTTGCTTTATACCCGAATTGCATCGTACCGGATTATGGGCGGTGTTTTTCTTGGAATGGTGGCCACATCGTTGTTGTTTAATATGATTGGTAGCGATACTGATCCTATGTTCACGATACCATGGTACTGGCATTTGACAATGGGCGGTTTTGCATTTGGTATGGTTTATATGGCAACCGATCCCGTTAGTGCGGCGATGACCGATACAGGTCGTTGGGTATATGGTGCATTGGTTGGGATTATGACGGTACTTATCAGGGTGGTCAATCCAGCTTTCCCAGAAGGAATAATGTTGGCTATTCTCTTTTCCAATATGTTTGCTCCCACGATTGACTACTTTGTTATACAAGCCAATATCAGAAGAAGGATAAAACGTCATGCTTAACGTCATCAAAAAAAGCGAGCATTTCGTTAAATTTAGTGCTCGCCTTGAGAAATGTGAACACTACCAAAAATTTCTGGCTTATAAAAACAAAGTTCTTGCTTTAGGCAATGATAGCCTGGAAAAAACTATTGCTATAGCGGTAGCTCTTTGCTTGGTGTGTGCTGTGTTAGTGTCCTTTGGTGCAGTCGCTTTGAGGCCATTGCAAGCCTACAACAAAAACTTGGACATGAAGAAGAATATTCTTGAAGTCGCGGGTTTAATGAAAGCTGATACGGACATTGATGGTGCCTTTTCGGAGCAAATTGAGCCTAAAATAGTCGATCTAGAAACAGGCGATTACGTCGAGAACGTCAATGCTGATGAATACGACCAACGTAAAGCTGCTAAAGACCCGACTCAGAATGTTGCCATCCCTAAAGACAAGGATATTGCCCACATCCGGCAAAAAGCAAAATTTGCCAAGGTTTTCCTAGTCAAAGAAGGTGCTGCAATCAAGTCAATCATACTGCCAGTCAGTGGTTATGGTTTGTGGTCAACGCTGTACGGTTTTTTATCGCTAGATGCTGACGGTCAAACTGTACAAAGCATCAATTTCTATGACCAGGCAGAAACCCCAGGGTTAGGTGGCGAAGTAGTCAATCCCAAGTGGCGCGCTTTATGGAAAGGAAAGAAGGTTTATGCCGAAAGTGATCAACCTGCTATGGATAAAGGATCTATCGAAGAAGCGGATATTGGCGAGCCAGCTTTAGCCTTGATCAAAGGCACTGTCGATAATGAAAAGCCAGGTTCCCAATACCAAGTGGATGGTTTGGCTGGAGCAACATTAACCAGTACCGGTGTTACAAATTTGGTCAGATACTGGATGAGTAAAGAAGGTTTCGCTCGTTATTTAAGTAAAGTAAGGGTTAAGGGGGCTAAGTCATGAGTGCAGTATTAGGCGATGAACTAAAAAGTACGATTCTAAATGAAGAGACTAAAAAGGTCATAATCGACCCATTAGTCAATAACAACCCCATTACCTTACAGGTTTTAGGTATTTGCTCTGCCTTGGCGGTGACATCCCAGATGTCTACTTCCTTGATTATGGCACTGGCTTTGACATTGGTTACTGCGTTTTCTAGCGCGGCCATCAGTGCCATTAGAAAGCACATACCGGGCAGCATCCGCATTATCGTGCAGATGACTATAATTGCTTCACTGGTTATTGTTGTCGATCAGATACTTAAAGCCGTTGCTTACGATGTCAGCAAGCAATTATCGGTTTTCGTGGGGTTGATTATCACGAATTGTATTGTTATGGGGCGTGCTGAAGGTTATGCGATGCAAAATCCGCCTTTAGAAAGCTTTATGGATGGAATTGGCAACGGTGCGGGTTATAGCTTGATATTGATTATTGTGGCATTTTTCCGCGAGACATTGGGTTCCGGTAAACTGCTAGGATACGAAGTTTTTAAACTCACTAAAGATGGCGGTTGGTACGATCCTAATGGCTTGATGTTGTTGCCACCTAGTGCATTTTTTATTATTGGCATAATTATCTGGTCGGTACGCCAATGGAAACCTGAACAGAGGGAAACTGTTGATTTTAAAATCATGTCAATCGCTCATGGTGACGATGTGTCATCTCATGGCGAAGGAGTGCATCACTAATGGAAGGGTATATCAGTTTATTTGTTAAAGCCGTATTTATTGAAAATCTGGCTCTGTCCTTCTTCTTGGGGATGTGTACTTTTATTGCCGTTTCCAAAAAGATTTCTACAGCGATGGGTTTAGGTGTTGCCGTGATGGTGGTGCAGGCGATTACTGTACCGGCCAATAACTTCGTCTATCATGCCTTACTTAAAGAAGATGCTTTGTCATGGATGGGGATTACCGGCGTTGACCTAAGCTTTTTGGCCTTATTAAGCTGTATTGGCATTATCGGTGCATTGGTGCAAATTTTAGAAATGGTGTTGGATAAGTTCTTTCCTGCTTTATATTTTGCGCTGGGCATATTTCTGCCTTTGATTACCGTTAACTGTGCCATCTTGGGTGGTAGTTTGTTCATGATCGAACGTGATTACAACTTTGGTGAAAGCGTTGTTTATGGCGTGGGCAGCGGCTTTGGTTGGGCGTTGGCGATCACCGTTATGGCAGGTGTGCGGGAAAAACTTAAATACAGCGATATTCCAGCTGGCTTACAAGGCTTAGGTATTACTTTTATCACTGCAGGTCTGATGTCGCTTGGCTTCATGGCTTTCTCTGGAATCCAACTTTAAGAAGGTTACACATGCTGGAAATTTTATTAGGGATTATTATTTTCACGGGGATCGTGATTGCATTGGTATTAGGAATCATTGGTGCCAAAAGTAAATTGGTCGCCGAAGGTGATGTAGAAATTCTAATCAACCATGAAAAGAAGATTCATGTGCCTGTAGGCTCTAAATTATTGGGAGCGCTGGCTGAAAATGGCCTGTTTGTTTCATCTGCTTGTGGCGGTGGCGGTACCTGCGGACAATGTAAAGTCAAGATTCATTCTGGTGGTGGTGAGATTCTCCCGACTGAGCTGGGTCACATCACCAAACGTGAGGCAGCCCAAGGCGAACGCCTTTCTTGCCAAGTGTCAGTCAAACACAATATGGACATTGAAGTTGAAGATGAAGTGTTTGGTATAAAAAAGTGGGAATGTACGGTTAAATCCAATAATAACGTCGCCACTTTCATTAAAGAATTGGTGTTGGAATTACCTAAAGGGGAATCCATCAATTACCGTGCTGGTGGTTTCATCCAAATCGAATGCCCCCCGCACGTAGCAAAATTTAGTGATTTCGATGTCGAAAAAGAATATCGTGAGGATTGGGATAAGTTCAACTTGTGGCGGTATGTGTCCACGGTGAAAGAGCCTGCGTTACGTGCATATTCGATGGCAAGCTATCCTGAAGAAAAAGAAATTATGCTGAACGTGCGGATAGCCACTCCGCCGCCTCGTGCTGACGAAAGCGTACCGCCCGGCATTATGTCATCCTATATTTTTAACTTGAAGCCCGGCGATAAATGTATTATTTCAGGACCTTACGGTGAGTTCTTCGCCAAAGACACTAACGCTGAAATGATTTTCGTTGGTGGTGGCGCAGGTATGGCTCCTATGCGTTCACATATTTTCGACCAATTACGTCGGTTGAAGTCCAAACGGAAAATGTCATTTTGGTACGGTGCCCGTAGTAAGCGCGAAATGTTTTATGTGGAAGATTTCGATATGTTGGCTAAGGAAAACCCTAATTTTACCTGGCATGTCGGTCTATCTGATGCTTTGCCAGAAGACAATTGGAAAGGTTATACCGGTTTTATTCATAATGTACTTTATGAGAATTACTTAAAAAACCACCCAGCACCTGAAGATTGTGAATATTATTTATGCGGCCCACCCATGATGAACACCTCAGTTATCAAAATGCTTCTAGATAATGGGGTAGAGCCAGAAAACATCATGCTGGATGATTTTGGCGGATAAGATTAAATTTCGTCAATTGACGTTTGTATAACAGATTATCCGACTGAAGTTAATGTAACCGTAAAGCCCTATACTAAGTATAGGGCTTTTTTCTTTTATAGGATCTGTACTACTTTCAAATCAAGTTCAGCCCTCATTCATATTGCTAACATTACAGTATGTTTTGTGAATCAATGAGGTCAGTTGTAAACTAACCTCAATCTGAAAGAATTAGGTGACAGGTGATATCTATGAATCGACTGATCTGGATTGTTTTTGCTGCTAGCGTAGCATTTTCCGCCCCATTATACGCCTTGCGATGTGGTCATTCCTTGGTTCAGCCAGGTGATCGTAAAAGCTATGTCTACGAAATATGTGGCGAACCCGATGACATCGATTCACATTACGAAAGGCGGGGCAATCAGAACTATGCTGATGTAAGACGGAACAATTTCGGCCAAAATCGAAGAATCCCCAATAATTCTTTTAACTTTGGACAGTCGAATTACCGAGAGATTGAAGTCTTGGTGGAAGAATGGACTTATGATTTTGGCAGTGCAAAGTTGAGGAAATTACTTCGGTTTGAAAACGGCAGGCTAATTGAAGTTGAAAATCTAGGTAAAAGAAGGCGTAGATAACCATAAATTTTTCATATAACTAATGCATACCAAGTCCAGTATTAAAATTGAATTCAAACCTCTTACAAATAGCTAAATATTATTCCAGCAGCTTGTTCCTGGTTATTCTGCTGTCTGCCTGCGATAAGGCTGCGGAACAAAAGCCGCAAAATTATCCTTACAATGTGGTTGGCATGACGATGGGGACTAGTTACAACATCAAAGCCAGCAGGTTACCGGATTTGCTTACGCCCAACGAGATTACCGCCCAAGTCAACGACTTGCTTGATAAGATCAACGGGCAGATGTCTACCTACCAAAAAGATTCGGAACTGTCCTTACTCAACCAGAATGCATCGACAGACTGGATACCTGTTTCGCCTGGGTTGCACGAAGTTCTGAAAGAAGCAAACAAAATCAGTAAGTTATCGAATGGTGTTTTCGATGTTACGGTGGGGCCATTGGTCAACCTATGGGGGTTCGGCCCGAAGAAATGAGCTTATCGCAACCTGATGATACCGTTATCAAGGACAAATTGAACCATATTGGCTATCACCGTCTAAAACTCAAGGATGAAGGCTTGTTTGTCAAAAAAAACATCCCTAACCTTTACGTGGATTTATCTGCCATCGCTAAAGGTTATGGTGTAGACCAAGTTGGATTACTGTTGGAACGCTTAGGTATAATGGATTACATGGTCGAAATAGGTGGCGAAATTCGAGTAAAAGGTAAGAATAATCAAGGTCAACCTTGGCAGATTGCCGTTGAAAAACCCAACATTGAAAAACGGGAGATTGAAAAAATACTAGCAATCACCGATACTGGCATGGCGACATCGGGTGATTACCGAAATTATTTCGAGGTAGATGGTATAAGGTTTTCCCATACCATCGATCCAAGGACAGGAAGGCCAATTAACCATAAGCTGGCATCCGTTACTATCTTAAGTGATACCGCAATGGAAGCCGATGCTTTGGCTACTTCGATCATGGTGTTAGGCCCTGATGAAGGTTTTCAATTTGCAGAAAAAAACCACATTGCGGCATTTTTTATTATTAAATCTGACAAAGGCTTCGACGAACTTATGTCGTCTGCCTTTGCCCAAAGTACAAAGGTGACAAAATGAATTATTTTTTAGCGACATTTGCGTTGATGTTAATCGTAATTGCACTGATGGCAGTCGGTGTAATGTTTGGAAGGCGTGCCATCAAAGGATCATGCGGCGGCTTAAATACGGGCAGTTGCGTCTGTGTGGAAAAGTGCCCAAAACGCAAAAAAATGGAAGCGGAAGGTCAAGTCTAAGCTGCATACGCTCGGCTCGTGGCAGAAACCAGCCTATACTGGCACGATTACGAAACCTTCGGCATTGATCCCCAGCGTGATAGACCCTCCCAATTTGCTGGGGTGCGTACTGATGTCGATCTCAATATCATCGACAATCCTTTAGTCGTCTACTGCAAACCACCCGCCGATTATCTGCCTCATCCCGAATCCTGTTTACTGACTGCCATCAGCCCTCAACTCGCCGAATCCAAAGGCGTAAACGAAGCTGAATTTTGTCGTCTTATACACGAACAACTTGCCGAATCCAATACCTGTAGCTTAGGTTACAACTCCATCCGTTTTGATGATGAATTTACCCGAAACTGTTTATACCGTAACTTTTATGATCCTTATGCGCGAGAATGGCAAAATGGCAATTCCCGCTGGGATTTAATTGATGTCGTCAGGGCAACGAAAGCCTTACGTCCCGATGGTATAACATGGCCAACCGATGCAGAAGGCCGCCCTAGTTTTAAACTGGAAGAACTCACCAAAGCCAACGGAATCGCCCACGAAACGGCACATGATGCGCTATCTGATGTACATGCTACGATAGCCTTAGCCAAGTTGATTAAATCTGCACAACCCAAGTTGTACCGGTTTTTATGGCAGCACAGGACTAAAATCGAAGCCCTTAAATTGCTTCAGTTTGGCAGTTTCAAGCCTGTGGTGCATATATCGGGGATGTATTCCAGCGCCAACCAACGTCTGGCAATTGTATTGCCCATCTGCAAACATCCAACCAACTCCAATGGAATCTTGGTTTATGACCTTTCGATTGATCCTAACCCCTTGATTTCTTTGTCCATAGCGGACATTCAGCAACGGATTTTTACCGCTACAGTCGATTTGCCGGAAGGCGTAGAAAGAATTCCACTTAAAACCGTACACATCAACAAATGTCCGGTGTTAGCGCCAGTATCTGTGCTTAAGCAAGGGGATCAACAACGGTTAAATATCGATATAGCAATGTGTTACGCAAATATCGACAAGATCAAAGCAACTCAAGGATTGGCAGGTAAAATTGCAGCAGTTTTTTCTGAAAATAAATTTACTGACACAGGTCAAGAAACCGATCCTGATCTTGCCATTTATAGCGGAGGTTTTTTTTCCGATTCGGATAAACAAAAAATGGCGCAAATCAGAAATACGCCCCGAGATCAGTTGGTCAATATTAAGCCCAACTTTACCGACAAACGCTTGGCTGAAATGCTATTTAGATATCGTGCACGTAATTATCCAGAATTATTGTCGTCCCATGAAATATTGAGATGGAATGAATTCTGCGCGAATCGGATCACCGGAAACCAGAAGGGTGGCGGAATTACACTGGCCGAATATTTTTCTCAATTGTCGAGGTTGCGCGATGAAACTTCCGGTAACGAGAGTTTTTTAAAAGAACTGGAAGATTATGCCATGGAAAAAACGCGGGTTTTGACCGTTGCGCTTTAATGAAACCTCTGAAAATTCAAAAAGTCAAGGTGTTAAATGTTTCTTGCCTTAACCAGAAACCTAGTGGCGTGGTGAGGGTAGAGAAATGCTCAATGAGTATGCATCAGTCTTTGTAATCTATCAAACAGGGTATTCTAGCCGTTGAGAGCGTTGAAATGTTTCCAATTCCTGAATTGCCATTTTTTGATACGAAGCGTTGCCTAGTTTGACCCAAAGATTCATTACAAAATAACCGTAAGGCATTTTAGGCCCTTGTTCAGAATAGGCGATTTCATGAAAATGTTTGTGTTCGTCTTCATGGTGGCCAATATGATGAGGCAGGCCGATCAAAGCATACCGGCTTAACCAAGACTGGCTTACCCAACCATAGGTCTTACCGTATTGCCCGTCCGCTAATCCCCAATGTTGGAAATAATTCACGGTTTCCAGAATACGCACAGCAGCGGTTGCTTGATAAAGGAATAACAAAGCTGCTAGCCAACCATAATTGAAGATTATGAAAATCAACAGCATAAACTCGAATAACAAACCTTGAAATACTTGATTATGCATGATGCCATACCGATTTTTACTAAGGCTTAGTCGATCTTGTTCTGAGCGCCAAGCATAGCGTAAATAACCTATGTAAACCCGTCGCCAATAATCTTTAAAATGTTCGCCTAACTTTGCAGTGGCGATGTCATCTGGCATAGTCAAGTTAAGATGATGTCCGCGTTTGTGTGCGATAACAAAATGGTCATAACATACCGTACATAACAGTAATCGACCAAGCAACTGTAATGCGGGTTGCGGGCGATGGATTAATTCATGCGCGACTACTATTCCGGAGGTGCCGGAACTTGTGCCTACCAGAAAACGTATGGCAACCAGGTTAACTAAACTGATCACGATGTCGTTATATGATTCCCAGCGCAGTTGGTTAACGTAATTCAGCATCAGGATGATGTTTGCGAATTGCAATAAAGCTAACGAATACAAAATGCCGTCATAAAATTTCTGTGAATATTTTGGGGTAGGGGAAGGTTTAAAGTCAGGGCTGAACCAATCGGCTAACAACACCAACCAGAAAGGGATCGTCCAGGTCAAGGTGCTGGCGATGTCATGCTGTCCAGTTATAAGGAACAAACAAGTGCTGGTCGGTAAGATAAAGCACAGTAAATGCTTAAAAGGGTCGAACATCACAGGTACACTGGAATGTTATGGAAATGGATAGTCAACATTACGGGAGTGCCTTCTAGTTATCATTATTAGCACATGGACGTTTCAACAGATAACGCCCTATGAGTGAAAATTTAAAGCGAATACTAACAGTTTGTAAAGAGCAATAACCCGTAAAAATTCGCCCCCAATGGGTTTGCATGATGTTCTCGCCGTAACAGGTTGTCACTTCATCAAGGTACGCTTGTATTGCTTTGATAGCTAATGCCGAATGCCCTGACGACAGGTTATCAATGGACGTATGGACATCTACGATGGCAGGGTTAATACCCCAAAACCGTAGTTCCTCAGACAAGCGCAGATAAACCCTGCCCAACCCGCTGATTTCAATAGCCATATTCAAACCCAATAGCTCGGGCAAAAATGCGCTAGGGAATTTGGAAATGCACATCAAGTAGACTGGAATATCAAAAGCGCTGCTGAGAAAACCGGGATGATTGGTGAAGTCCTTGGCATAAATTGGCGGCAGTTTGATACCTAAGCTGTTGAGCAATTCCTGGTAAATATAAGGATGATTTTGCACGAGGATGCCATTACCGATCTCATCTTCATAAATTTTATGCAGCAACGCACCAATTGCATGGCTGGAATAGTAATCCAGTTGCTGGATGCCTTGTAGCCAACTGCCGTCGGTCAGGATAGTCGGTGCAAACTGTTCGATACCCCAAATGTAAGCATTTTTGGATAATGAAGGTTTTTTGTTTAAGGGCTTATAGGTATCGACTTCGTGTTGATAAATCGATTTGATATAACCTTCAAAGGCTTCGTGTGTGTATTGGCGAAAAGGTAGTCGATTAAACCATTTTGCCATCGACAAAAGCCCAGAGACTTTAGCTTTGGCAGTTGCCAAAACTTCAGGGTAGAGGTCATTGTTGACTAAATAGAAGTAGAGTTCCCTATTGCTAAGTTTGGCGTAGTTGTCTTGAGCTACGTCGCTGTGATCTTGTTGTGTGTCGGTAACGGTCTGTTTGGGCGCAGTATCGCTGGAGATACTCTTTAATCCCACTTTGTAGTTTGCAGGTTTATGTTTTTTACCTTGCACCAAGCCAGGGTTCAATTCGGATAACAGCCAGTTTTTTAAGACAGTTTTTCCATTTTTATCCAGCACACCAAACATCGGGCCGTTAAACTCAAACAGTTGGAGTAGCGTACTGTGTTCGGGCTTTGCCCGGTCTATGTAAGGCGAATGCAATAAGCTGGCGAGGAAATTTGCGCTTTTGAATGGTGATTCCTTAAACCATGCGTCGAGTGTCTTGCCACCCAGTCGGATTTTGCCGTGATGCCCAATGGCATTCAGGATTAGCGGTGCAAGCAATTTTTCTACGGCTTGTCGAGGCGATAACTCGTTATGTAATAGCGCAGTAATCCTGTGATTACAGTTTGCTAGTTGTTGTTGATGCAACCAGAATCCGGTTTGTAACCGCCGCCACAAGTCATCGGCTTGTCGATTAAATTCGTTTAAATACGCTTTGATAATCGCTGTAATATGGGACAGTTCTTGCTTGCGTCTTTCATTCTGGGCAGTAATAAAACAGGGGAGTTTGCTTTCAGTTTCAGGAAACAATTGTTCCGGCAGGCTTAAGCTTTGGCAATAAGATAAGGTAAAACCCAAAATTTCTGGTAAAAACACGCGAGGAAACTGCGCCAACGCCAATTGAATGGCGGCAAAATCGAAAATTTCATCGCCAACATCAGGCTGTTTTACGAAAGCCAGGGTATGCAGGGCAGGCAACTGAATTCCTTCCGAAAGTAAGTAAGCGTGATAAATTTCCCTGCTATCGGCGATGCCATGATTACCTTCCGTTAACCGTAAGTACATCGCCATCAAGTCAAGCACTAACGGAGACTGGTTAGTAACCGTTTGCATGATCGACGCTAACCAACTTAGTTCAGTAAAATAAATAGGCGCATATTGCGTTAGGCAACCATTTAGCGCAGCTGCATGCAATGGGTAAGGATGCGGGGATGTTGTGTGTTTAAGTAGGGCCGCCAATGAAGCAGGGCTGTATTTTGTGCTGAAATTTTCAGTATATTCCTGATTAACGGATTGAAAATGTTGCTTTAAATAAAGATAAACGCTAGGGAGGGCGGTGTAATGCTCGCTGATATGGATCAACGTATAAAACAAATCGCGGCCATCGCCTTGATAATCCCGCGCAGTCGCATGGGCCGATTTAGAAAAAATCAGCTGTAGGCTTGGATCTAATGCAAGATTTAGCTCAGTCGACTTCATTGTGGGGTTTTGTGATTAAATAATCATTGACCACCAGCACATCCAAACCAGTGGTCATAAATACCGTAAGTGCGTCTTCCAGACTATGCACCAGAGGTTTACCCATTATATTAAAGCTGGTGTTGAGTAGCACAGGTACTTGGGTAATTTGGTAAAACTGATCGATCAACTCGTAAAAATGCGGATTCCACTTCTTTTTGACAGTTTGCAGCCGTCCAGTTCCATCGACGTGGCAGGTCGCTGCGATTTTGCTTTGCATGGATTGGCGAATTTTCAGCGTTTTGTCCATATAAGGTGATTCATGGTAATTCTCGAAATAACTATCCGCGAACTCATGCAGGATAGAAGGCGCAAATGGGCGAAACATTTCCCGAAATTTAACCTTTTCATTGATTATGTCCTGCATTTTTGCTTCCCTGGGATCAGCGAGTATGGATCGGTTGCCCAAAGCCCGTGGGCCATATTCGGCGCGCCCTTGTATCCAGCCTACCAATTTGCCATCAGCCAGTAACTGGGCGGTTGCTGCGGAGATACTGCCGGGTAAATGCCGAATGTTTAGAGACCGATTAAATCGGATCAGGCGTTCTAAAGCATCGTCCTTAATAGTCGAACCTGTATAGGGTGTCAGAAGTTTGGGTGGCTTTTGCTGTTGTGGCGCACTTTCATGATAAGCCAGCCACGCCGCACCCAAAGCACAGCCGTCATCAGCTGGGGCAGGGGGGATATATACTTGCTTGAATCCAGTACGCTGAGTAATTTGTCCATTAAAGGAAGAATTCAAGGCACAACCGCCCGCCATTGCTAAGTTATCGCTTTGGGTAACTTCTCGTAAATGGGACAACAATTGGCTAGCCAAGTTGGCAAAGAAAGCCTGCCCGGTATAAGCTACATCCTCTAATTCTTCCAGTTTGCTGTCAGGGCGTTGCTTAAACTCGTCCAGTTTGGCGAGTTGCTCAAAAAAATTTTCGGTGGGATGTGTGCAATCAAAGCCGTTTACTACAATGATGGAATTGAGCAAGCCATAAAGTTTTGGGTTGATCTTGCCATAAGAAGCCAAGCCCATCACTTTCCATTCCTCGCCCTTAAGCCAGTCAAACCCGCATAACTCCGTGATTTTCATGTAATAGAGACCCAAACTGGCTTTGCTTAAACCTTTGGCTTCGTGGATTTGTTCGAGTTTCCGGTTTCGATAGCGGTAAAAAGCCATTGAACCATGCTCACCGTAAGAATCAATTACGGCACAGGCGGCTTCCTCAAAAGGACTGCCATAACAGGCGATTGCCGCATGGGTCAAATGGTGGTCGTAATCCTTAAACGCTATCTCACAATTAGGGTAATATTCTTGAAGAATTCGTACCAGATTCAGTCCAGCACGATCTATGCTGCTCCGTTGGCAGGCCATCATGTGGTGCAATTGGTAATTCGTAAGTGGCGAGTACAGCTTCTTGATGCCCGTTTTTAATAAGCCAGATGCGGTCAAAAAACCTAATTTTTTAATGATATTTTCGTAAATCGGGCGTTTTTTCCGCCAGTTGCTGGCGATAACAATCCTTTTAGGATTAGGGCAATATTGCGCCAGCAATTCAGGGATTCGAAACAACTGGTCAGGTTCGCAATTGAGCGCACGTTTGTTTTGCAAAAACCGCTCCGTCGCTTCGGCAAACAAAATTTCACCGCCATCGCTAATAATGGCCAAGGCCGAGTCGTGGTAGGTGACCGACAGCCCTATATAATAGGTTGACATACCGTTTTTTACTTCGCTCGTGTGCAAATTTTTAACCCGCAGTATAGGGTTTTTATGGCGCTCCGGCCTAATAATTCTTTGGGGTTGTTAATACCAATCTTCTCATCCTGGTTTTCTCCCTACGGATCTGAATAAGTTGATTCCATTCATGGTTCGACAAGCTCACCACGAACGGAATCAATATCTTACCGTTCGTCCTGAGCCTGTCGAAGGACTTATTCGAAGCTTCCTTAACAATCATAACTTATTTGGTATGTTCACTTTATGCAGCTCAATCTTAATGTTGTCAAATGGATTTCATCGCATGATTGCATTACCACGCCTATAATTTAGCCAAGTAAACAGGCATTACAAACATCTGACAGCTAAATAATCCCTAATAATATGATTCTAATATTTATAATCAACAGCATACTGGTTGCTCTTGCGGTGTTGATTCATTTTGAAGCGCTTAACTTGTTATCTGTGCTGATCCCCAGATTGCGGGTCGAACACCGATTGCGCGTACTCTTTGGCATTTTTGGGGCTTTGTTAGCCCACATTATAGAAATCTGGTTATTTGCCTTCGCTTATTATTTCAAGGTACGTTCAGGTAATTTTGGTGCGTTGGAGGGCAATTTCGATAACAGCCTGATGGATTGCAGTTACTTTTCGTTCACAAGCTATACCTCGCTTGGCGTGGGCGATATAGAGCCTACCGGCGATATCCGGTTTTTGGCTGGATTGGAGGCGCTTACTGGCTTAGTATTGATAGGTTGGACATCTTCTTTTATGTTCCTGGAGATGCAGAAGTTGTGGAGGGATAAGTGATGGAGTTTCCTAATCGCCGCCACATCCTCCCCCACAGCCACCAGAATCTCCAGAATCGCTGGTAGCAGCATCACCGAATCCATCCGAACTGCCATCAAAATCTGTGCTGGAGATGTCAGCACCGCAATAAACCATTGATCCAGAATTATCCTCCCGTCTGCTAACGCCCTTACAATCCAGCGCATAATAAAAGCCATTGGCAATTTTTAGTTTCGCATCAATTGCAAATAGCAGGGGTAAGCGGGTGGCTTTTTTGGGATTGATATTTTCTTCCAGACAGGCATACCACCAAGTGCGGCGAATACCTGCATTGTTTTGCCGTTGCGTGCCTAACGCAACGGCTGGGGTATGATGCAGAAATTGGCCAAATGCTTGCTTACAAAACCGATCATATTGATGGGTGTATAGGATAAATTCGTGCCATAACTCATCAACCACTTGCGAAGGCATGGACACAAATTTGCGGCCACTGCTTAAATGCGCGATAAAAAATTGCCGCAACGCACGGGCAACCAGTTGTCGGTCTTTCGACTCAAGTGAGGGTTGTTGTACGGCCAGTTTTTCAAGAAGTCCGTTAGGGAAAGAATAGTGACGAATGTACTCCATACGTGCCAAGTTTTGATGCCTAGACCATAAGACCCCAATCAAAATGAGCAAAATAATAATTGCGAGAATGATAAGCATATTCGAATGATGTTATAGGGAGTTTAATTTTAAATCAGCGTAACACTGAGAGAAAGTCAGAAACAACAAAGCCATAATATTCGCTATAACATAGGTTGCTGCCGACGTAAGGCCGTAAGGCACAATATCCAGTGGTATTATTGAAAATCATACAAATCTTTCACACCCACCCCAATCAAGGGGATAAACGCCTTTAATAGGGTATGAGTCAATGCATTAGTATTAGCCTAAAGTTAAAGCCAAGGGGCGTGCCTATCACAGACGATTTACGAAGCCGCCGAAGCCAGAAAAATAACAAACCTTCAAAACCGCCATGAAAAGGCGCGTCCCGCTTGAGCGCCATGTTAGGCTAATCGCACCCGCCAAAATGTAATTACTATCTGACATTAAAAAATGAGCAAGGCATGTTAGTGTCTAAAAATGTTAAAGGATTTTTATGGGCCTAAAACATATTCTGGGTATTTTTCTGATAGATTTTGAACAAATAAGTTATCAGCATTTATTCTATGACCACTTTCGATTGAGTATTCTGTTGCATGTATAAGTTTATCTATTATTTCAATTACTTTTTCACTTCCTAGAACTGCCGGCAAAGTAACTCTTATCGAATTCGAGAAATGATCCAAACATATATGCACGAAATGTGAATGGATTGCCTTTGTTTGGTCTAGAAAATTTTTGTAATTATATTGTCGTTCTTTGCGCATTAAGATTCTTATGTCGTACAAGTATCCGGCAGTGCCATCAACTATTTCAGAGTACGTTGCCCATTCACGCCTAATTGTATTTACAGATACCATATAACGCATATCTTGTGGCGCACTGCCGTAAACTGCCCACTCATTTTCACCGATTTGCTTAGGCGCAAAAGGATCTAGTTCAAGGTATTTTTTGGTGACAGGATCTTTATCTTGAGGGAGGATAGGCCTTTTATCATTATAACTTGTGCAAAATACCCATAATCCATCGTCTATATCTCTCATGAATTGCAACAATCTATCAAGATCATCAGAATGTCCTTTTCTATAGTGAGCAATTCTATTTCTGATATGCACTATTTCTTCTAATTTTGCTTCCCACTGATTTAAGGGGGGCAAGTATATTGAAAATAAATCCCAATTTTTTTTTGGAAATGCAATTGCGATCCGCATCGGTGCTTATTCCTGACCGTGCCTCATAGGTAAAATAAATACCCATGCTGTCTGGGGAACTCAACCCTGGCCGTTCACCGATCAGGACAATGCATAATCTGGCTGCATAATGTTCTGCAATGGCATCCCCTATCGCAACACGCCCGTGTTTTACGAGGCACACAGGTGGCAAAGAGAAACCCTTTGCGCGAAGTTCCGGCAGCAATAATTTCAGGAACGGTTCAGCGTGATGTTCAATGGCTTTAGACGACAAGCCATCAGCTACCACAACAACCACATCGGTATTGATTTGCGGGGTATTTTGTAAAGATTCCAAAGTAGATTCACTTAACAAGCGCCCTAAATCGGGTCTTTGCAGATACATACGTTGATTTTCTGCCTGGGCTTGTAGCATCGAGCATTGATAGCCTTGCTTATTCAATCGGTGTTCAAGATTTTCAAAATCCAGGGGGATATTGACCGCATCCCGTGCCAGGGCATGCGCCAATTGGAATTCAAGGCTGGCTTTGGTTGACAGGCTTATCCCAGAATGCCCTAAGCCTATTCTGGCTGGTGTGAATTGAGTAAGACTTCGCCAAGGGTCTTGGGAGAATAACTGTTTGTTATCATTATTCATGGCCCTACCCACTGATTTTTTGCAGCGCTGGTTTAAATAACGCTGGGACTTCCAACTGTTGTCTCAGTTGATTTTTACCATTAAAGATTTGGTGTTTTTGCAGCCATTGTTCAAATTCTGGCGCTGGTTTCAGCCCGAGAACCTGGCGTAGGTACAGTGCATCATGGAATGAGGTTGATTGATAATTGAGCATCACATCATCCGCGCCGGGCACGCCCATAATGAAGGTGCAGCCAGCAACACCAAGCTGCGTCAGCAAGATGTCCATGTCGTCCTGATCGGCTTCGGCATGGTTGGTGTAACAAACATCGCAACCCATAGGAAGGTTCAGTAATTTACCGCAGAAATGATCTTCCAGCCCGGCACGAATTATCTGCTTGCCGTCGTAAAGGTATTCTGGGCCAATGAAACCGACTACGGTATTGACCAAGAGCGGGTTGAATTGTCGTGCGACAGCATAAGCCCTGGCTTCACAGGTTTGCTGGTCTAGGCCTTCATGGGCATTGGCAGACAGTGCACTGCCTTGTCCGGTTTCAAAATACATGCAGTTGTTGCCAAGCGTTCCGCGACCCAATTCCAGTGCAGCATCGTAGGCTTCTTGTAATAAATTCAGGTTGATGCCAAAGCTATCGTTGGCCTTCTGGGTCCCTGCAATGGATTGAAACACTAAGTCAACTGGGGCATCTCGTTCGATGGCTTTCAAGGTTGTTGTCACATGTGACAACACACAGGATTGTGTGGGTATCTGATAACGTTCGATAATGTCATGCAGCATGTGAAGCAGCCGCAAGGTTGCTTCAAGGTTGTCAGACGCAGGGTTAATTCCGATAACCGCATCGCCACAACCATATAACAAGCCATCCAATATACTGGCCGCCACGCCAGCAGGGCTGTCGGTAGGGTGATTGGGCTGCAAACGCGTCGACAGGCGGTTTTCAAGGCCAATCGTGCCGCGGAAGCGGGTAACGGCACGGCACTTTTTGGCGACCAGGATCAAATCCTGGAGTCGCATAATCTTGGAAACTGCCGCCACCATTTCGGGTGTCAATCCTGGGGCGATACCCGTTAAAGTTTCCGTCGTTGCTCGATCCGAGAGCAGCCAATTACGAAAATCACCAACCGTCAGGTGACTGATCGGTTGAAAAGCAACGCTGTCATGCCCGTCAATAATCAACCGGGTAATCTCGTCCCGTTCATAAGGCACCAGCGCTTCATTCAGGAATTGCTTTAGCGGCACGTCTGCCAACACCCATTGGGCAGCAACCCGCTCAAGGCTATTGGCGGCTGCCACACCGGCAAGGTAATCGCCCGAACGCGGTGGTGAAGCCTTTGCCATCAGGTTACGTAGCGTTTTAAAATCATGGGTCAAATGGTTTACATGTGACTGATACATGACTGACTTACCTGGACTTAACAAGGACATTCAATATACCATTTTCTTAATGAAACGGTATGACACACGTTAACAAGATTGAAATATTTGAGAAAACTATAACCTATAAACAGGTTTCTAGTGACCGGTTAAAAATGACCTAAAAAGCCTGTAGCCCTTATGAGTAGGGCTCTCCATTGGGATGTAATCCCCTTAGCGACATTGCAAATTTAGCCGTTAAACTGTCTTAATTACGTTTGATTGATACATCTCAGTCATTCATTGTCAATGTGATCCTTTTTCCCCAGCCCTACACCATTATTTCGGAGTATGGCGTAGGCAGTGGTGATATGTAAATAGAAGTGGGGGATGATCATATCCAGCAAATAGACCTTGTCTTTATATTGATTAAGGTCGAACCGCCGCCCGATGAGTAATGCTTCTTCCAGATATCGTTATGGGAACTAAAACTGTGGGACAGCAGTTGGTCTCCTTATAGTCTATGAGCCTTTTATAATTTAATGATTTGGCATAAACTACGCCCATAAACGGTATATACTGTTTATACGGTATTAAATTTCTATTTAGGAGGTCAATAATGACAACAGCACAGCCAAAAACGATTAAACGCGCCACTTCTGCTGCCAAAGTCCAACCAGACGCCAATAAAGTTGCCTTGAAAAAGACACCCGAAGCAGCGCCCAATGCCGCTGCCGTGAATTCAGGCGAATTCCCAGTCCATAACCAAATAGCACCGTTTAGTGTTAAAAAGAAAAAAAATGATAAGCCCAAAGTGATTCGGGACAGCTTTTCGTTTCCAGAACAAGATCATCACAAGATAACCGAACTCAAAAAGATTTGCCTAGCGGCCGGGGTGCATGTCAAAAAAGGTGAGATCCTGCGAGCTGGGTTGAATTTATTGACGAATTTAAATTTGCCTGACCTGTTACAGGCGGTGGAAAAAGTCGAACGCGTGAGAACTGGCCGACCAAAGGCAGTAAAAAAGCTTCATTAAAATGAAGGGGTTTTTACTTTTGTTTGTTAAAAATTGAAAGCGCCTTTTAGACAAATAGCAACCAGCAAATCGGGTTATTCCTGTTAGAGCCAGAAAAAACGGAATCCTGGGTTTTGAAAATATCCAGGATTCCGTTGTGTTTTTGCAGATTATTACCCGTTATGGCGCAAAGAGCGTGTGATCCACGCGGTTACTAGGCACGATCTGCGGCTGGTAAGCGAAAACCTCACGGCTACTTGCATCCACGAGCACCTTCACCCAGTTGACATCATTGGTGCCGTTTGCTGCATTGTCGCCAAAAGTTTCGACACGCGTAAAATTCTCAAGCCGTTTGCCACTGGCATCAAGAAACGGTTTGTCAACACGGAAATAGTGTGAATCGCCATGCACATAAGCGACGGGCTTATGGAAAGCGATTACCTCATCGCGCAATGCACTGAGGAATGCCTGATAACCATCAGTTGCAGAAATGGCTTCGGCTAGCGTTTTCGGGTCACGCAATGGTGCTCTTGCCCCGTCAGTCAAATCCCAGCCTGGATTGCCTTGCGTTACAAACATTACCGCTGCCGATTTTTTTGCTGACGCGACCTCGAAAGTCTCTTGCATCCACGCAATATTGGCCGCATTCCGAGCGGCATATTCGGCAGCGTCGGGCGCAGTGTCGCAGAGGTTGTTGCAAGAACCTTGGATGTTGAGCGTTGCGTAAGTCACCCTACCCACAGTCCAGCGGCGATTCTCTGAGCAAGGCACAAAGGTTTTCGTCCCATCGGATGCAACGCCAAGGCACAATGGCGATGTCTGCACTTCTTGGTGCATTTTGCGTTTTCCTAATGAAAACGGCGTGTTGAAAAAAACCTGGCGTTCGTGATCGAGGCGCTCGAGCGAATTGAATCCCCCGTTCTATGGGCGGTCACAATCCGTCCAGTCGTTATCGCCTGGTGTGAAGGCCGCAGGTGCTTGTAGTGCATTGAAATAACTGAGTGCTTGTGTGTAAAGGCCATCAGCACAAGTTGTGATAGTAGTCGAATTGTCTATGCTGTTGCCACCTTTCAAATCGCCGTCTTGAACCGTGAAAGCCAGCCGTTGGCTGTTCATGTCCGCAATCAGGTTGGGAACGCCTTTCAGTGCTTGCACATCGTTATAAGGCAGATCACCCCAGAGGCCGATTGCATAAGTTCCTTCTTCTGCTACCGCTGGATTAACGGCGACCGCCGTTAAGATCGATACTCCGAGCAACTCCAGACACACTTTGCGTAGGCTGTATGCTCTCTTTACTGGCTGAGCCGGTCGGTAAGTTTCAATTTTCGACATAATCCTGATTCCCAATGCTACATTTAAGAATTTCGGTGTCCAATGTGGCAGCTTGCGAACGGTAAAAATTGAGCGCAGGTACTTATTCTTCATGTTTCACTTCCTAGTCTTTAGGTTGATGAATTGTTTTCAATAACACGATCTCTCGAAAACATCAGCTTACGTAATCCGCTAGCCGAGAGGTTATCCAAGATCCGTTTAGATGGTCAAATCTTTTATACTAGACGGGTATTACAATCTCTTTACAGCCCGAAATTTATTTTTCTCAGACTTAAAATGTACGTGGATAACCTTTATTCCATCTAAACTTCAGCAGGAAAAGGTTACGGAAACAATTTTTTTTCCAAAGCACATCGCCCCAAGTACTGACATGCGAACTATAAGCTTCTGTTGTGTTGCGACTGACTTATACAATGTTCATTTCATTGTAATCATCTGTTCATATCTACCCCTTAACATCAAGGTCTTCAATGATCATCATGAAAACCTTATATGCCTTTAAAAATCGCCTTCATTACCGATGCCTGGCATCCACAAATTAATGGTGTGGTAACGACCATTGACAATACTTGTAAAATGCTTGAGGAACAGGGCAATAATGTGTTGATGATTACACCTGACCAGTTCAATACCATTCCCTGCCCAAGTTACCCGTCCATCAAATTATCCATATTTTGTTATCCGAAGGTTGAACGGTTACTGGACGCTTTTGAGCCGGGTCGGATTCACATTGCCACAGAAGGTCCGTTAGGGTTAGCGGTTCGGAAATATTGTTTGAAACGTAAGCTGGCATTCACCACTTCATTCCATACCTTGTTTGCGGAATATATCAATCTGCGATTGAAAATTCCGGTTAGTTGGGGCTACCATCTGCTCCATTGGTTTCATAAGCCAGCAAGGCGGATCATGATAGCCACGCCCCAAGTAGAATCTGATTTAGCCAACAGAGGCTTTATCAAAGAAAAATTTGCCCATTGGTCACGCGGTGTGGATGCCGACCGTTTTAAACCTAGAGACAAAGGTTATCTAACTTACCCACGGCCCATTTCTATGTATGTGGGCAGGGTTGCCGTCGAAAATAACTTGGATGCCTTTCTAGCCTTATCAATTCCGGGCACCAAAATTGTTGTCGGCGACGGCCCACAATTGACCAAACTAAAAAAACACTAACCTGGAGTTATCTTTGATGGCTTTAAGACAGGCGAATCGTTAGCAAAAACAATGGCAGCAGCGGATGTGTTTGTGTTTCCCAGTCGGACGGACACGTTCGGCATTGTGATGCTGGATGCACTGGCCTGCGGTGTGCCAGTAGCCGCTTATCCGGTTCAAGGGACGTTGGATGTCTTGATCGACAACCAAACGGGATGCCTGCGGGAAAATTTACAGGAAGCGTTTTACGGTGCACTACAGCTGAATAGCCAAGATTGCCGACAGCAAGCCTTGAAATATTCCTGGCATAATTGCACTGCCCAGTTCTTAAATAATTTAGTGCCGGTTTCATAGCTTAAAACTTCAATTCTGATTTATGGTGGCCGTAACATATTCGCATGTTCGATTATTCATATAAATTGCTTTAGCAAAAGTATAACTAGCCTGAATATCACATAAAAAAGGCGGACAAGTCCTATAGAGTTCGATAAAATTCAGTTGCTTACATTGAATTTGAACAAGGACTTGCCCATGACAAACTGTACCGCAACCAAAATAGAATTTCCAGCCTTAAAACGTCGAGAAATTGAAGCTCAATTCAGTGGCGGAGCTATCACCAGTGACGGCGGTGTGCTGCTGTTGAGGAGCATTGACCAGCGTTTAAAACTAACCGAGCAGGTTGCTGCCCAGATCACCGACCCCAGGAATCCGGACAAGATCCGGCATCAGGTGGTTGATTTGCTGCGGCAACGGGTTTATGGGTTGGCGTGCGGTTACGAAGACTTAAATGACCACGATACCCTGCGCAACGACATTGCCTTCCAGACCGCGGTCGAAAAAGATCAGGTCCTGGGTAGCCGTTCCACTTTATGCCGGTTTGAACAACAGGCGGATCGGGCGCTCATGTGGCGGATTCATGAACAGATGGTGGAACAGTTTATCGCGTCTTTTGAGGCACCGCCGGCGTCATTAATCCTGGACTTTGACGCCACCGACGATCCGGTGCACGGTCAGCAGGAAGGCCGGTTTTTTCATGGTTACTACCGGCGTTATTGTTTCCTGCCGCTCTATGTCTTTTGTGGCGACCAGTGCCTGGTCAGTTATCTGCGTCCCAGCAACATTGACGGTGCCAAACACAGCTGGGCGATCTTGGCTCTGCTCGTTAAACGCTTACGCTGTGCTTGGCCAGACGTTTCGATTACCTTACGCGGGGACAGCGGCTTTTGCCGGCATAAAATGCTGGGCTGGTGCGAGCGCAACGGTGTCAACTATATTGTTGGCTTGGCCAAAAACCCACGCATCAACCGGTTAAGCCAGCCCTGGGCAGATCAGGCCAAAAGTCAATTTGAAGCCCAGCAACAAACGCAACGCCTGTTTACCGAACTACACTACCAAGCAGGATCATGGAAGCGCCAACGCCGGGTGATCCTCAAAGCCGAACACATGAGCCAAGGCAGCAATCCACGCTATGTGGTGACCAATTTAACGGGTGACCCGCAACACCTTTACGAAAAAGTGTATTGCGCCCGGGGCGAGATGGAAAACCGGATCAAAGAACAACAGTTGGATTTGTTTGCCGACCGCACCAGTTGCAGCCTGTGGTGGCCGAATCAATTTCGCTTGTTGCTATCGACGCTCGCTTATACGTTAATGGCGGCCATTCGCAGGGTAGCCCTACGCAATACCGAACTGGCACACGCCACTTGCGGCACAATTCGGCTGAAACTCTTTAAGGTCGGAGCGGTGGTGATCCGGAACACCCGGCGGGTGAAACTATTGCTTAGCAGCAGTTATCCTTATCAAGTGTTATTTCTATCGGTCTGCCAAAAACTATGCCCTGAATAATCCTAAAGTGTGCTGTTCCCGGCACGTTAAAGAATGGGGTAAGGGGAAGCTGTGCCTGAAAAAAGGCAAATGCCATTCATTACAGACCTATAGCCTCAATTTAGGAACAATACATACTCAATTCTATCTTCGGCAACTTTCTAACAGAAGTTTTCCTGTAATCATGAGATAAGCGGGCTAGTGCCGAAATAACCTAAACCTTTCGGCTGTCATCATCCCTTCATAATCTTGTTATAACTTGACTGCACTGTTTCTTCAATCTGTCGAATCGGAGTTGAACAATGTCACTGAGCAAAACATTATCTGGATTTGGATTGTTGGCACTAGCTATCCAGCTTTCTGTTGCAGGAGACAATTCTGACACCAACAACCAAAGTGCAACTTCATCCCTGCCTAATGGAGTTTCCAGTGGCGATACTACCCAGACATCAACCGTATTGTGGACTCGTAGTGCAATAGTTGGAGAGGTTCGGTTTCTAGTCAAGGATAATGATAGAGTAATCGTAGATGAGACTGTAACAGTCGAAAATTCCTTGAAGCCGATTAAATTGGTGGTTGACCACTTAGAACCTGGCGAAAAATACCGCTACAAGGTCACGACCCCCGATGGGCAATCCATTAAAGGCACATTTAAGACGGCGGCGAAACCAAACTCAGATGAAGGCTTGAGCTTTGGTGTATCCGGAGACTGGCGCGGCGAACTCGCCCCGTATCCAGCCATCAAGAATGTCGACGGCAAATCCCTTGATTTCTTTGTCAAGCTGGGCGATACGATTTATGCGGATATTGCCAGTCCTGCTGTCCCAACAGGCCAGGCTAAGTCCTTAGCTGAATACCGTGCAAAGCACCAGGAAGTCTATGCAAGTCATATTGGCATCAATAGCTTTGCTGAACTGCAACGAAATGTTTCAGTATTTTCAACCATTGATGACCATGAGGTTATCAACGATTTTGCGGGTGGCGCAAAAGCGGTAAATGATCCACGTTTTTCTACAACTACTGGATTGATCAACCAGTCAGAGCTATACAAAAACGGCTTACAAGCTTTTGTCGAATACAATGCCATAAAAAATAAAAATTATCCTATCATCGGAGATGGCTTGACAGATGGCCGCCCGGATTTATACCGTTCTCAACGTTACGGCCTTACTGCTGGCATTTACATTCTGGATGCGCGTTCTTTCAGGGACCAGGAACTGCCTGGCATTGGTGATATTAGCAATCCTGTCCAAATCGGCAGTTTTATCGCCCATTCATTCGACGCAGGAAAATCCAGCACCCGCACTATGCTTGGACAAAAGCAATTTACGCGATTAAAAGCTGACTTAATAGCTGCCCAAAGAGACAACGTCACCTGGAAATTTATAGTGTTGCCAGAACCCATCCAAAACCTTGGGGCATTGGGTGCAGCCGACCGTTATGAAGGTTTTGCTTCGGAACGCTCCGAATTGCTAGGCTTTATCGACGAATACGCAATTAAAAATGTCGTCTTTATTGCAGCGGATATTCATGGCACAGTAATAAACGATTTGACGTATCAGCGCCGTGAAGACGTGTTGAAGGCTTTGGCTACTTCTGGCAATCCCTTGGCAGCACCTCAACGATTGACATCCGCATTTGAAATCACAACAGGTTCTGTCGCATTCGATCCAGCTTTTGGCGATGCGGTGACAAATCTGCTGGCCTTGGTGCCAGGCGGCCAAACCCTCTTGGATCAATTGCTCGCTTCAGCCAATGTGGGTAATCTCGATGAATTTAAACAGCTACCCGTGCCAGTCAAAAATGCCACAATGCAAGGCATGATTAACCAACAATTAAGCACCTTAGGCTACACGACACTGGGTTTACAGGACAACAACCTAATAAAAGCAACGCTGAAACAAGGCAGCAATACAGCCTTATATTCTTTTGGTTGGACGCGGTTTGATATAAGGAATGGCAACCATACTTTGAAAATCACGACCTATGGCATAGAACCTTATACGGCACAAAATCTGGCAAATAACAGCGCCGAGGTAGTCAACCGCAAACCTGAAATAGTCAGCCAGTTGATCGTTTCACCTCAATCATAAAAGCGTCAACATACCCGGCAAAACCTTTTGGTTTCTGCCGGAATAATCCCGTCTTTCCCGTTTTGTTTCATCAATTGTTAACAGAATTGACATCAAACAGAAATACCCAACGAGTACTGTTCTAGGCTCAACCAGATTATATTTCAGCAGGTTGAAAGCTATAAGTAGTCGTCCCTGAAAAACCGCTTTTTTCAAAAACGATTTTCTGTCAGGTTGCCATTGTTGTAAAAGGGTTGATTTCTAAGGCCAACCAACCTGACAAAGCCCGGCGAAGCCAAGGCAAAAAAATCCGGAGCTGCCGGAGGATCAAGCGGATGTTGTGGCCTGCGCCGCATAGGATGGCGTGCATGGCATCGCCCAACTCGCCTTTAAGGTAGTTACGCCGGAGCAGGCCGTCGTTTTTCAGGTGGCCAATGACGGGTTCAATGGCATTGCGCCGTTTCAGCGCCCGTTTGAGCCGCCGGGTGTTAATGCCCCGTTTTTGCCGGGCTTTGTAGATGGTGACGTTTGGCACGCCAACGCCTCGATATCCCAAATCCACAAACACTTCCTTGGCACGGGTGCCGCTGAGGATCTCGGCCTGTTCCAGGCAGGACTCGAGCGTATGCCCGTCATAGGGGTTGCCGGGAAAGCTGCGCGCGCCCAGCACGAAGTTGCTCTTGTTGGTGACGGTGATGCCGACCTTGACACCAAATTCATATTTTTTATGGGCCTTACCCTTGGCAATGCACTCGACTTCCGGGGCATGGAAACTGTACAGCTTGTCCTTGTCTTGTCGTTGTTGGCTCAAGATACGCCGGGTTTTCTCCAGGGTCTCCTCAAAAGCTAACTTGACTTCCTCGGGTTGTGCCTGCAATTGCCGCTCGATATCGCGCTGCACTCGCCCCACTAAGGTTTTTAACTGCTTGAGCGCCTTACGCTTGTGCTTCATCTGTGTGGCACTGTGGTAACGGTTGGCCATCAACAGCAGGTAAGGTGCCTTACGGCTGTAGTTCTGCCGTAACTTGATGCGGTAGCGCCGGGACAGCCGGACAAGATGCTGGCGGCAGCGTTCGTACAGCTTGCCGTCAGTCGGGTAAGTCACAGCCTTTTCCAGCACGGTGCTGTCCACCGTGACCGACTGGAAGTCATTGGAATTGACGGCTTTGGTGGCCACGCCCGCTTGGATAGTCATCGACAGCAACCACTCGCAACCGGCCTCGCCGATCCGGTTGCGCCACTTGGTAAGGGAGGTCGGGTGGCAAGGCGGACGGTGCTGGAAGAAGCGCTCGCCGCACAAGTACTGCCAATAGGGATTTTCGACCCAGAGCGCAACCACTTCTTCATCGGAATGGCCAAAGGCGTGTTTCAAATAATGCAACCCAGCGATCAACCGGGTCGGTAGTGCGGGCGCGCCCTTGTTGTCAACAAAAAACTCGCCGAACGCCTTGTCCAAGGCCGCCCAGTCAATTTGGTTGGCGAGCAAGAACAGTTCATGGCGTGGATTCAGGAAATCGGCAAGGACGATTTTGAACAGGTCGTATTGGGTCTCAGTTTCTTGGCGCTTGGGGTGCATGGCGGGAAATAATTGCAAGAAATTAAACCATATTTTATCAATTTCTTGCAGTTTTTAACCACATTAATTTATTCTTTATGCTTTTTAATCAATGGGTTGAAATATTATCAGGGACGACTAAGTAAAATAACTTTTCTTGGAGAATATCATGCGCTTGTTTAACAATCTACTGGCTATTGCAGGAGCAATAGCCATCCTGTCGCCATTGGCGGTATCGGCTGGGCAAAACGATAATAACAATCATAATCGTGGGGTACGTAACGTCCAATTAGGGCCAAGGCCTTTTTTCCTGGTGGAGGACATGAAAAATAGTGCGCTTAAAACTGAATTGCAGCAATGTTCAGAAGGCCCTTTTTATAAAACCAAATTTTCGATTGGTCATCGCGGAGCAGCCCTACAATTCCCCGAAGAAACCAAACAATCTTTAGAAGCAGCAGCTCGGATGGGTGCCGGGGTTCTTGAGTGTGACGTAACGTTTACCAAGGATAAGGAGTTAGTCTGTCGTCATTCTCAATGTGATCTGCATACGACTACCAACATTATGGAAACACCATTGGCTAGTAAGTGTTCGATACAACCGGACATGAATAGTGCGACACCTTTTGCAAATGTTCAATGCTGCACTAGCGACATTACCTTAGCCGAGTTTAAGACACTTAAAGGCAAGATGGACGGTGCAAATCCAGTTGCAAAAACCGTTGCAGCTTATATGGCTGGGACACCCAGCTTTCGCACCGATACTTATGCAGGCAATGGGACAGTCATGACTCATAAGGATTTCATCAATTTGACGAAAAAACTAAATGTTTCCATGACACCTGAATTGAAAGAAGCGCTTGTGCCTATGCCTTTCGATGGCTTTACCCAAGAAATGTATGCACAAAAAATGATTGATGAATATAAGGCGGCAGGCGTTAACCCTAACCGGGTTTATCCACAATCTTTTCAAGTTGCAGATATTCTTTACTGGATTAAGCATGAACCGGCTTTCGGCAAACAGGCTGTTTCTTTGGAAGATTTGAATACGCCAGAAGATGTTGATGCGGCGATGGCAAGAATTCCATCCTTAATTGCTCAGGGAGTGCAAATTGTCGCCCCACCAACTTGGGCATTGGTCACATTGGATGCACAAAACAAAATCATTCCATCTGATTATGCCAAAGCATTAAAGTCTGGTGGCTTAAAAATTATTACCTGGACGCTAGAGCGGTCTGGACTTTTGAAAAATGGTGGTGGTTATTATTATCAATCAGTTACTGACGGTATTAAAACCGATGGAGACACCATAGTGATGTTGGATGTATTAGCTAAAGAAGTCGGTGTAATGGGCATTTTTTCTGATTGGCCTGCTACAGTCACTTATTATGCTAACTGTAAGAATTTGAAATAATAGTTTGAAAACGGTGGGCTAATTTCGGTTAGCCCACTTTTTGGGAAATTTATCTAAATAAACCATGTGATTAATACTTCAATTCTGCTTTTTATACGTATGGCAATATTGTTGGTTTTTGCTTGCCTAGCGGCTGGCGCTTCTGCCGCTTCGACCCGTATCTATTTCATTGCCGCAGAAGAAACGCTTTGGGATTATGCCCCCTCCTATCCGATTAACCCTATGCACCAAGGCGAATTTTCTGAGAATGAAAAAGTGTTTGTCGAGGGTGACGGTAAGCGACGAATCGGGCATAAATACTATAAGGCGCGTTTTATAGAATATACGGACAATTCTTTCACTGCCATAAAGCCACGAGGATTTGAATGGGAACATTTAGGTATCCTTGGGCCAGTCATTCGAGCCAATGTTGGTGATACCATAAAGGTTGTTTTCCGCAACAAAACACAAAACATGACGACATCCATGCACCCGCATGGTGTCTTTTATAAAAAAGACAGCGAAGGCACACACTACAGTGACGGCACAACAGAAAAAGACAAACAGGATGACCTAGTTGCTCCAGGAGCAACCTATACCTACACTTGGGAAGTACCGGAACGCTCACTGGCCAGAATGACTCAAGTTCTATCATATGGCTTTATCATTCCCACGGCAATGAAACCATGGACACCAACACCGGTTTGGCCGGCCCGATTATCATCTCCCGAAAAGATACGTTATTGCCCAATGGCAAATTGAAGGGTATCGACAGGGAATTCATCGTGCTATTTACCATTTTCGATGAGAACAAGAGTTATTATTTGGACAAGAACATCAATGCTTTCGCCCCCGAATCTAAGGATAAAAAAAACGATGAATCGTTTAAGGAAAGCAATCTCATGCACAGCATGAACGGTTATGTTTACGATAATGTTCCAGGACTTAACATGAAGGTTGGGGACAATGTCCGCTGGTATCAATTGGCACTTGGGACTGAAGCTGATCTACACACGCCGCATTGGCATGGGAATACCCTGCTTTCCGCAGGTCAGCGGATTGATGTGCTGAGTTTACTCCCCGCTTCCCATGTGACTGTCGAAATGCAGCCCGACAATCCTGGAATCTGGATGTATCATTGCCATGTCAACGACCATATCGAAGCGGGTATGATGGGACGCTATACTGTCCTTCCAGCCAATTCAAAAAATGCACTCATTACAAATCAAAAATAGGTTTTCAGTAAAAAAATACTATCCCTAAACCCTCTGAATGTAATTAGACAATCTTTAACGATATTGTCATCAAGCACTAATCATCCTGTCATCTAATATCCTTATCATTTGAATCTCATCAACAACATCTAAGGAGCAATCCCTATGAAGAGGTTCGATCAAAATTCAAGTAATATTCCGCAAAGTTTAAACTTATTAGCGAGCATACCGATAGTGTCGTTACTTCTGGCAGTCAATTACTCAACTGCTGTAGCAGGTGTTGACGCGCCTGTGATGGAACAAGGTATCCAGTTCGGTGATTTGGCACCAGGACGTGCAATCGTCTGGAGTCGTGCCGACCGTCCTGCGCGGATGATGGTGGAGTACGCATTCAACGAAAAGTTTGCCCATTCCCGACTTATTCGTGGTACTTATGCACTTGAAGCAAGTGACTTCACTGCCCGTCAAGATTTGATCGGACTGCCTGATGGCAAGGATGTTTACGTCAAAGTCTGGTTTGAAGATTTAACCAATGCCCGTAGCAAAAGTGAACCCGTCACAGGCCGTTTTCATACCATCGGCAAACGTGACGATATTCGCTTCGTTTGGGGCGGCGATACGGCAGGTCAAGGCTGGGGTATCAATGAAGCATTCGGCGGAATGAAGATCTATGAAGCCATGCGACAAGTCGAGCCACAGTTTTTCATCCAAAGTGGTGACAGCGTATATTCCGACGGTCCTATTCCAGAAAGCAAACCTGCTGAGAACGGTCAGATTTGGACTAATCTAGTGACACCTGAAGTGAGCAAGGTTGCCGAAACATTGAATGAATTCCGTGGGCGTTACAAATACAACTTGCTGGACAATAACCTGCGCCGATTTAATGCAGAAGTGCCGCAAATCTGGCAATGGGACGATCATGAAGTCGTCAACAACTGGTCTAGCACCAAAGACTTGAGTGCAGATCCTCGCTATACCGAAAAGAATGTGCCGACATTAATCGCCCGTGCCACTAAAGCATTTCATGAATATGCTCCAATGCGTCCGCATAATGCTGAAGAGTCCGAACGTATTTACCGGAAACTCTCTTATGGCAAATTGCTGGATGTCTTTGTGTTAGATATGCGTAGCTACCGCGGCCCAAATACCGCCAATGTACAAACGCAGGAAAGCACCGAAACCAGCTTCCTTGGCGAAACGCAACTGGCTTGGCTTAAAGCTGAGATGAAGAATTCTAAAGCCACTTGGAAAGTTATCTCCGCTGACATGCCGATTGGTCTCAACATAGGTGATGGTACTGTTGATAATATTCCAAATGGTACGCCTCGCTGGGAAGCCATCGCCAATGGCAACAATGGTCTTGCGGCTGGCCGTGAATTGGAAACTGCCCGCTTGTTGAGCTTCATCAAACATGAGCATATCAACAATATCGTTTGGTTAACCGCGGATGTACATTATGCAGCCGCTCATTTCTATGATCCTAGCAAAGCCCAAACCAAAGATTTCTCACCATTTTGGGAATTCGTGGCTGGCCCACTCAATGCAGGTACTTTTGGACCTAACACAACTGACGGCACTTTCGGCCCACAAGTGGTATTTAGCAAAGTCCCACCTGCTGGACAGGCTAATTTGTCGCCTTATGCCGGGCTGCAATTCTTTGGTGAAGTTAATATAAATAGAGATACAAAGGCGATGACCGTTGACTTGAAAGATATTGCAGGTACAACCGTCTTTAGCAAAACCCTGCCAGCAACAGAATCAGATAGGAATTGATCGTTTATCTGTCGAGGCCGTAAGTCTCGGCAGCGTTTTCAAACATTGCCAATGGATTTTATACTATTGACTCTACCCATTAATGCATTAACCGTTTGCCCTGGGCGAACCAAGGCACATAAGCCTTTTGACAAACACAAGGCGAACAGAAGTTTACACGAGACTTTTGCGAAACACCTATTTTCATGGCTAAACCGTAAAAACCAAAATCATGGCCAAAAACAGGAATTATTGAAATGAAGTTGGGTAAAAAACCTCAAATTACGGACTATTTTCACTTTTTCCGGGCATTAGGCGGATTTTCCCTGTGGCAGCCTAGGCAATTGGCTTTCAACATTAAGCCTTGGTAGCCTTCTCAGGTTGTAAGCGACTGCCAGCAGAATGTGCCGGGCATGGGCTTTGGCCAAGCCCTGGTAACGCAAGATTTTTCCGCCGAACCAGCGCGCTGTTGACCGCCAAACGTGCGTTCTACCACGAAGCGTACCCTTACTGATGGCCTTGTTGCGGGCAAGTCGCCTTGGGCTGAGCGGCTTGTCCTTGACGGCCATGTCCTGGATGCCGTTTTTGATGCCCCTTATTTTCAGGGCATCCTGGTGTTTCTTGCAGCAATACGCCTTGTCGGCGTGGAGCCGGATTCCCGGCCCAATGCCTGCCTTGTCAACGAGGTCGACCAAGGGTTGGCTGTCATGTCGGTTGGCCGGGGTGGTTTCAACGGCGATAACCAAGCCATTGCCGTCGACGACGGTGTGTTGTTTATACCCCAAGGGCACATGTAGCCAAAGACCGGCTTGCCCGCTTTCTCCAGCCAACGGGCTTCGCTGTCAACACCGGGCTGCGTGACCTCGACAACGCGCATGTCAGCTTGGGCATCCGCCTCGTCATCGCGTCCCTCACGGTCGCAAACTATTTCGTAGGTGGGTTTGGCTTTAGGCTTCCTGGGACTGTGGGCAATACTGCCGTTTACGTGGCAGCCCGACTTGACCATGAGGTTGCGCCCTTCGATTTGCCGGTTGGTTTCCGACAACAATGCGTCCCAAGCTTGGGCTTTGGTCAGCTTTGTCCTGAACCGCGACACCACCGAATGGTCGGGTACGCCATCTTCCAAGGACAGGTCAAGAAAACAGAGGACATTCAGATTAATACCAATCCCAATAAGTTGCTATATGAATCCCCTCATCCTGGCCTTCTCCCTCTGGAGAAGATTTCAATGAGAACTTATTGGGATTGGTATAACATTCGCCATGTCTTCAACCGCTTGGTCACTCAAGCCCCGTGCCAAAGCCCTACCAGCAACATTTTAAACAACAATAAACCGGGATAGGCAGGCCGCCCAACGACATCGGAAACCGGGGCGTAATGCCGACGAACCGCTTGCCCTATCGGCTGCCAATCGATCAACTGGTCAATTTGGTTTAGGAAGTTGCCCTTGCGGGTACGGTGGCTGATGTAAAAACCTGAAAAACCCATGAATAATAACCCAATGCATTGATTATTATATTTTACTAAATTTTATTGAATTGAGGGGTACTCGCCGCGCAAAACTCTTTATTTTTTTGTTGTCGGGCTTTTGTCAAAAACGTTGTTTATAGATCAAAAAAGAAGATCTGTTAAGGTGGTTTTGAGAGTCAGCTTCCGGAAAGCTTGAACGGCGGTAGTTGGCCGACAATGTATGCGTTGGTTGATTTGAGCCACAGTCTGGTTTGGAGAAACTGGGATATATGTTAATATCTTATTGAAAAAATTAATAAATTATTTTTCATGGATTCATGTAAGCCTATCTTCCCAATTTTGCCCACCATAGAATAAACGTAAAATCGTTATACGATCATTGTCTACAGCAAAAGCAATGGTCACTCGCCGCTCGAAACCTACGATCCGTAGGCCTGGGCTGATATCATCGCGCCGATGCCCACGTTCTTAGGATAATTCAAACCCCAAACAATAAGTTTCAATCCGTTCTATGTAAGAGATTGCAATTTGGAAACCTGCTTTTGCCGTAATCCAATCATAAATTTCAAACAAGTCATTTCGGGCTTCCGGCGTAAACACCACCCGCCGACGTTTTACGAAGTACTTGCTAACTTGGTTGCGTGATGGACACGCAAGTCGTCGAAAACTTTTTGGGCTTCAATCCCTCGGCTGGGATCGACCTTAATGGCATCGTAGGCTGGAACAACCTCTTCCCGCAACCAGCGTTCAATTGCTGCATCACGTTCTTGAAGGCCCTTAACCCGGCACGGATGACTTCGCTTCCCGAAGCATACGCACCGGAAGCCACTTTCTCATCGATAAAGGCGGTGTGTTCTGAGGGTAGACTAAAAGTTCGTTTTTCAGCACTGGCCATAATAAAACCCCTGAAAGTTAAAAAAAGGTATGACTAAATCATACCAAATCAATTCATCCCTCTCAAGGGCTTTAAATATTATCTTGCTTACTATGGGGTTAAATTAAACTTCAGTCTGTTCCGCCATTTCCAAGGCATCATCCACCTCAATACCTAAATAACGCACCGTACTTTCCAGCTTGGTATGCCCGAACAGCAGTTGTACCGCCTGTAGGTCCTTAGTTCTTCGGTAAATCAGTTAGGCTTTTGTGCGCCGGAGGGAGTGTTTGCCATATTCGGCAGGGTTTAACCCGATGCTCACCACCCATTTTTCAGCGATTCGGGCATATTGCCGGGTGGGGTGATATGGGGCGAGCCATGAATCCGGCTTGGAAACAAAAAGTCTTCGCTTTTCAGTTTGGCTTGCTTGATCCAGTCCATTACCGAAGTGCGGGTTGGCTCAGTAATTTCGAATTGCATCGGCTGGTGGGTTTTCTGTTGCATGACTATCGCCCGTTTCGTTATTTTGTCACCGTGGGCAACATCCCGGACTTTGAGCTTCACCAGGTCACAGCCCCGAAGCTTGCTGTCGATGGCGAGGTTGAACAAGGCGAGTTCCCGTAGTCGCTTGCCAAACTGCAGCCGGATGCGGATTTCCCAGACTTCCTTAAGTTTCAGGGGCGGTTTCTGCCCCATCAGCTTGCCTTTGTTCCAAGGCTCCTTACAATCCATGGGTTGTTGTTTCTTGATTTCGGCTTGTGGCGGGTTGAATTGAGGGTCGAGCGTAAGTTCTATGTTCATGGTACATACTCCATTTTGGTTGAGGGAGTATGTTTGACTTGATTGCCTATTCAAATGTTCTCTATACCGGACGTTCGGCAATTGCATATTTTGCTTAAAGAATTTTAGGATAAACAGACCCTGAGCAGCCGACTAAAGTTATTTCTAACATTTCCTGTTACCAGACATTCAGAAATCACTTCAGTTCGTTAAGTTATAAGGGCGAATCCCTAGGCAATCTTGCCCTAATGTTCGACTGTACTGGTGTCTACGGACATTCACAAAAAACAACCGAAAAATGGAATTTCAATAAACGACCAGAAACTGGCTTGTAACACGGGATCGTTCCAAAGCAACAATACATTTCGCTTGCATCCACTGCAGGCGTGTGCAATGTTCGAGAGTGTTAACAGTATTGCACCAGGATTCTTGTTGGGCATTTAGAAAAACCCCAGGTATTGATTCTTCATTTGAAAATGCTCCTCAGTTATTTTGATGGCACTTACAGTTCAAACCATGTGGTTGATTGATCTTCATCTGTATTGGTGTTAATGATGTCCATTCTTACGGTGTTTGTTGTCGTGCCCGTGTCCTTCGTGCCTTGGGGGTATGATAGTCAAGGTTACGGTGGCGGTGTTGCTGGCCGCCTGTCCGTCGGTCGCTTGGTAGGTAAAGCTGTGTGCGCCATAGAAACCCTCCTTGGCAGGGGTATAGACAAAATGCCCATCCGCGTACAAGGCCACTTTTCCGCCTTCGCGGGGGAACTCAATAACCTTTGGAGTGGTGCCCATGATACCGACCACGGTCAATGGATTGCCCTCAGCGTCTTTGTCGTTTCCCAACACGCCGGGCACCGCCACGGTTACCGGCGCTTTTTGTTTGGGGATATGCAAAGCGAAGGAGTCACTTACGGCAACCGGCGGGGTGTTTGATGGTGGCATACGTAGCCGATAAATTACGCCACCTCCAAAATTGCCACCATAAGCAGTGGTTCCATAAAAATTGCCGTCGCTGGCCTGTATAATTTTACCGCTTGCTTGCATACCGTCGTTGCTGGTGCCAGTAAACTCATGCAGAACAGTAAAAATGGGTATTACCCCGGATATATCGAGTTGGAATACTGTGCCCGCATAGTAGCCACCCCCATTATCGGTAGTTCCATAGAGATTGCCGTCACTGCCTTGCGTCAGGCCAGATGTTGTTCCATCTGAGATACCGTCAAACTCGTGCAAAACGGTATAGATAGGTGCCCTCCCTGAAATATCGAGCTGGAACACTGTCCCTCTGTCAAAGCTGCCACCGAAATGAGTGGTTCCATAAAGCTTGCCATTACTACCCTGAATCAGAGAACCTGTTGGGTAACTACCGTGGAGAACATCAAACTCATACAATACGTTATAAACCGGTACTGCCCCAGAAGTATCGAGTTGGAACACTGTCCCAACGCCGCTGCCACCTCCATAATTAGCGGTTCCATAGAACTTGCCATCACTGCTTTGGAACAGATTGGCAGAGATCCCGGAGTTGTTATTAGGTGTGTCAAATACGTGCAAAAGTGTGTAAACCGGTGTTGTCCCAGACGTATCAATCTTAAAAATCGTCCCTGCAGTTTCCCCATAGAACTTGCCGTCACTGCCTTGGATAAGGCCACCGGCACCAGAGCCAACGGTATTTTTATCAAACTCGTGTAAGACCCTATATGCCGGTGTCGTCCTTGAGATATCGACCTGGAATACTGTGCCCTTGTCAGCACTGCCGCCACCAATAGTAGTCCCATAGAGATTTCCATCACGACCTTGGACGAGAGGGGCGGTTCCTGGGAGGCCGCCGCCATCTTTGGCCAAGTTAGGGTTCAAGTTAAACGCATGCAAGACATTATATATGGGTAAATCCTGGGAGGTATCTAACTTGAAGACTGTCCCGGCATCATAATTGCCGCCATATTCAGTGTTTCCATAGAAATTACCGTCACTGCCTTGAATCACACCGGTTGGTCTAATTTCGGTACTATTAGAATTAAACTTATGCAGTACGTTATAAATTGCTGGCTTTCCGGCAATATCAAGTTGAAAAACAATATCTTTAAAGGGGCTGTCATTTCCAGACGTGGCCGCCCCATAGAGCTTATTGTCGTTACCCTGGATCAAATAACCGCCAAGAGCACCGACCTTGACTCCATCAAACGCGTGCAGGACGGTATAGGTTGGTGTTTTGCCAAAGATGTCGAGTTGAAAAACTGTATCAACGTTGTCAATGCCTTCTAAACTGGTCGTTCCATATAACTTACTATCGCTACCCTGGATCAGATGACCAAAAATACCGGCGTTGCCACCGCCATTGTACAGGACAGTATATGTTGGTATCGCCCCCGAGATGTCGAGTTGGAACAGCGTATTAACTCCTGTGCCATAAAACTTGCCATCTCTGCCCTGGATCAACGAATACGGAAAATCAACAAATTCGTATAGAACCGTATAAGCCGAAGCCGTTCCCGAAAGGTCGAGGCTAAAAAAATATGAGGAAACTGTACGATCCATACTTACTATAGCTTGTCCATATAACTTGCCATCACTGCCTTGAATTAAATTTCTTGCGCCGCCGTAGTTTTGTGGGCCACTAGCTAAGGGAAAAGTGTGCAGTACAGAATAAACGGGTGTAGTTGCGGAGATATCGAGCTGGAATACTGTCCCTGTATTTCCATGATCTCCGGAAGTGGTGCCATATAACTTACCATTACTGCCCTGAACAACACCTGTCGGAAGCACGCCATTGGTACTATCGAACTTATGCAGGACGGTGTAAACTGGTGTTTCTCGAGAGATATCGAGCTGGAAGACCGTCCCATATCCGCCCCAGAGGGCATGGGCACTAAAACCATTGCCACCGCCCTCGGTGATCCCATATAGCTTGCCATCAAAACCTTGGATCAGGACGGTAGGGGTCATACCATCGAAACCATCGAATGAGTGGAGGTTGCTGTATGTGCCTGATGCACTGATTTTAAAAATCGTTCCGAGGCCGCCTTTGTTTCCACCAAACTGGGTCGTCCCATATATGTTGCCATTGGCATCCTGAACTAGCCTACCTGTTGGGTTGCCCTCCTGTTTGCCAAAAGATTTTAGCAACTCAAACTCCGGTGATATGACGGCTGAAGCCAAAGGTGAGTAAATACCAAACACGAGTATAATGCCCAGTACCACACGGAATTTACAAAAGATACCTGACTTAATATGTAGCATTGTAATGTCCTATTGTTCTTAGATTTAATAATGGCAAAGGGATATCCCCGTTGGCTTCTGCACAAAGGGCATAGCCACACACCGTCACTACCGACATAGGATTATTGTCATGCAATTTGTTTAAAACCAATTGATTTAAATCAAATTATATTCAGCTTTAAAAGCTCGATAGTGGAGCTTGTCACTAAAATTAACAATAAACGCGGGGCAGAATTGATCGAAGTGATTCGGTTGCCACCTGGAAGCATTTAACCTCTCCGGGGAGTTAGACTTCGCGGATGAACGAATGCCCCTTTCTATAGGCGAGATCAATGAAAAGTAATGTGTAGATAATGGTGTGGCGGGATTTTATTTTGATACCAATATATTAAACTTGGCTTATCCATCATATTTTTTAGTTAGTATTGAATATCTGTTTCTGTCGATTTCACAGGCTTGAATTGAAATTTAGATGGTCTGCACTTTGCCGGTCTTCACTGCGTTGGTTGATATGAGCCAGTGTGGCTATCTAATAAAGTTGAACACCACCGTCGCCCTGCGTATTGGTAGTTGCCGAATACGTTATAAATCCCCCTGTTGATGCGTGTGTTCGAACGATCGTTAGTCCACAGGACTGCACGCACCCAATACCCAAAAAGTTGCCCGATACCGCAAAACACCGAGCGGTGCTGCTACACTGATCAGCATTTTTTGCGTTGTTTGGCAATTTTTTAACTAATATTATTTCTAACGTTCATTCGTGGTGGACTAACGAGGAGTAGGCAATTCTTTTCTTAAATAATGACATAGATCAAAATACCACGGCCTTGCAGTTAAATTAAGGTGACGATGAATAAGTCACTTTCCGGTTCTGGATCGAAAACTTGCATTATTTCTAAGCTCCCCTAAGATTGATTGATGGGATATCGAAAAAAATACCGCCCCGTCTGAATGCCTAACAAACCATTCCAATTTCGTGATAATTATCCGATATGGCAGTTAAATATGATGAAGAATTTAATTTTCCAATGTTAAAAACCGAAACCGCCAATATAAGTATCACCGATTTATTTAAGGATGACTTGCAACTGACTTCGTCGCCCACCCTTTTCTTGGAGTTAAAAAGGGTGATCGAAGACCCCAATAAATCGCTGGCCGACGCCGGCAATATCATCATCAATGACCCGAGCCTAACGATGAGATTGCTGAAGCTGGTGAACAGCGCTTATTACGGCTTTCCTGGCCGCATTGCAACAGTCACCCATGCAATTTCCATAATCGGTACGAATGAGCTACAAAATCTTGTCCTGGCAACGCTTATTATTACGAAGTTCTCGGAAGCAACTGGTGGCATGATGACTATGCACGATTTTTGGGCCATGAGCTTGCGCAGCGCGTTAACGGCAAAGGAGCTCGCCTTGCAATGTAAAATCAGTGATAACAAGGAATCGGTTTTTATCTGCGGATTGCTCCATGACATAGGCAAGCTGGCTTTTTATCGCCGTATCCCGGAACTGGCTCGGGAGATCGGCCTCTTGGCTGAGGGAACTGGAGAGTCCGAAGCCGATGTCGAACAAAAATTTTTAGGCTTTAATCATTACGACGCAGGCGCAGAACTTGCCAAATTATGGAATTTACCAGCAATCATTTCCGAAACCATCGCCCAACACTGCCGACCGGACAGCCTCCGGCCCTTTTGCTTAGTTGCCGACTTGGTTCGGTCGGCCAACCTGATCAGCAAAATGGAATTGTCGGATCAAGCCACTGATCTCAATAGATGGGGCATCACCGATGATGAATTAAGCACAATAATTGATAAGGTAAACGACCAGTTCGACGATGTATTTTCGATTTTTTATCCTGGATTGTAATTACTTTTGGTGTATTTGAGTTATTGACAAAACAAACCTGCCGTCTGTCAAATAACTCAGCTTCAATTGTCAAAAATAACTCGTTAGGATTGCTTATCTGGGCTATCGTAATTAAGCAGTCCTGAATGCCTATATCAGGGAAGTCCCTTATCATTCACTGGCCAATGTAACCTTTTTCCCGCTCAACCCCATGATGCCGGAGAATGGCGTAAGCCGTGGTGACATGGAAATAGAAATTAGGATTAATCACATCCAGCAAATAAAACCTGGCTCGTATCGACCACTTCTTTATCATTCATTTTAATGGTTTGGGTGATCAATATCTTAAAGTCCGCAAATGAGGTTTCTTTTTCTTCATAACCGGGCACTTCCATCAACCCAGCCAATCGCGAAACACAAGCCTTGGCCATATAGGTGATATATCCGTATTTGTTGGCTTAGCGGGTAAATGTCCGGTGCTAAACGGGCATTGATAAAAACAGACTCTTCGATGTTTTTTGTTCCAGCGTGAACACTCGATTTATCAAGTATCGACGATATATTACCCAACATACGGATAAAATGGGCAATCGAGGCTTCGTACATCGAAATCGACATGGTATGTGTACACCCCGAAATAGCATCAGGTTAGGGTGAGATTGTATAATTGAATTTTAAGAGCACTGTAATACAAAAGCAATGAAGTGGTAAATTTATAACCATAATATAGTATGGCCGGGGCATGCTCGATTTTCGCCGATTGGAAGCGATTGGTCTTAGGTAGCCGGTAAACTAAGAGCCCAATGCTATTTATAAAATTGGCTGGCTGCCACCGCCAAGTTACCGAGATAGTCGTTTTTCCTCGCTAGATATTCATCGACAAATGCCTGCATTGGCTCGGGCTCATAACTACTTGCCACACTAATCGCTAGTTTTTTAACGCCTTCACCAACCTTATCCCCATCGGCCTTGATCTGAAAGTGTAAATAAGCCGATGCGCGTTTGCCATTGACTTCCATCTTCGGTTCCAGCATTTCCACTGACGCCTGTCGAAAATCAAGACGGTGAAATGATAAGGTCATGCTTTCGTAAATGACCAGCGGCCGATTGAGGTTAAACATGACGTTTTCTTGGCGAATAACGGCACCAGTACATAGGGGAAATTTTGCCCTGAAAATGCCACATAATAGCGAGTGAAGCTTTCAATCAATCCTGAATCCCGGCTAAGGTTTCCCGAACGCTCGACCGGCAAATAGGTTTTGCCCTGATCGTCATTCACATCAATCTGCTCGGCATCGGTGTCTGGAAAGTTCAACAAGACATCATGTCCGACCATGCCAGAAAATATAAAGTGCATATTTTGGCTAAGGCCATATTTCTCCAATGCCAGCGCAAACAACAAATCGCCAGGGACACAAAAACGTTTGGCATCAATATCGTGTAAAGGGTTGAAATCATGCGCTACTTCTTTGGCAAACTTACTGGCCTGTTTGGCATCAATACTGACATTGCCAGCTTGAATCCTATAAAATTCTTTTAAAAACATATTGTTATTTATTAATATTAGGTTAACAAAATTCTACCATACGGCTTAATAAGCTCGACGTAGTGACGTCCTGCCCAATTATCACAGGTGAATTGGTAGGCAACTAAAATTAGGGGTGGGTATTGCGAGAGTTCACGTTTTTTTAACCAGTTATGGGTAATTAAAAATCGGTATTAATTCACATAAAACCAGTAAAACGTAACTTCTTTTTGTTGTTGTTTTATCTATCATAAAGCTTGGTTTGACAGTAAAGGTAGAAACAGCACGGAGATATTTTTTATCCGGAATTTGTCAGATTTCAGTCTTGAAGCCTGCTCATTCAGAGTCAATGGGTATTTCCCGTTGACCTACCTTAAGCTTTATGGGCTATCAGGCACAGGGGGTTGATATGGTTATCTTACAGTTATTCTTTCACGCCATGATGGCTATCCTCCAATTTGCCTCCTTTTTGGTTATTGCTTTTGTTGCAGGCAATATCTTTAAATCGGGATCGTGATAGAGGTTAGTTAGTTAATTTATATTATTAAAACAATTAGTAATATGGCAAATTTATTGTTGGCATATGCCTTGCTTATGCATTCTGTCTCTGAGTTAGCGCCTTATGTGGCGCTGAGACTGCCGATATCCAGATCAAGGACGGTGATGTCTTTAACTTCGGTCAAGGCGAGCAAATCAAGGTGATCGCCACCCCCGGCCATACCAAAGGCAGCATTTCATTTTTATGGCGTGACCGCGTGTTCACCGGCGACTCTTTGTTTATCGGCGGCTGTGGCCGTACCGATTTCCAGGGTGGCGATGCCGGTGCCCAGTACGACAGTATCCAGAAGTTGTTTGCCCTGCCGGACGACACCATCGTTTATCCCGGACACGATTACCAGCAAAAATGGATCAGTAACATCAAACAGGAGAAAACCACCAATCCGCGTTTGGCCGGTAAAACCCGCGAGCAGTTTATCGAGATCATGAACAACCTTAACCTACCGAAACCGAGATTAATTGATGAAGCCGTCCCAGCCAACCGTTTTTGCGGCCTGGAAGAAAACCAACGGCAGGATGCCATCGTCCAGAGGGAAGTCGCCCGAGAAAAGGAAGCAGCGAAAGCGGACGGACAGCCCGTGGTCGATTGCGGTGGCGCGGCACATAAAACCGGCGGCATGACCGCGCAGGATATGGTGGCGTCAGCCAAGCAGCAAATTACCGAAGTGACTGTCGACAAAGCCAAACAATTGATGGCAGAAGGCGGCATCACGGTGGTCGATGTCCGTGAGGAAAGCGAATATGCCGCAGGCCACGTTGATAACGCGATTTTACTGCCGCGCGGCGTATTGGAGTTTAAAATTGGTAGCATTCCTGAACTTGGCGATAAAACTAAGCCATTGATGATTTACTGTCGCACCGGCGGACGGGCTTCCATGGCGGCGGTCACGTTGAAGACCCTTGGTTATACCAATGTCGTTTCTATTGCCGGCGGCTTTGAGGCGTGGCAAAAAGCAGCGTAAGACATAATGGCGGGAAAGGCTTGGAATAAAGAATATAAAGCTTGTTGTGGTATCTTCAAAAGTTGATGACAACACGATGTGGCTTATCCGTTCAATAACCACATCGCTGTTCGTGTTTTATGCTGTTGTATGATCGGAAGGAAACTATGTCGTATTTACCCTCAAGTCCGAAACTTGCCAATCTGGCCGATGTGTTAGCAAAATATCCTGGCCGGGACATTTTACTTTCAAATATCTTGCGCTGAAGAGATTGATGAGGTGCAGTTCTTGGTAGTAAGTAAAATATCGGCTTGAAAATTTTAACTGGCTATTTCGGTTGAAAATGAGCTAAACACAAAACAAATCAGAAAACAATAGGATATAGTCCATTAAAGTGCGTTGTAGCGCACGACAGTAATGGTTGATCGGGTATCGCTGAATTCGCTAGGCTTGCTTATAAAATTTGATGGCCTTTGATAGCCTTTGCCCGGCGGCAAACCGTACGCTATACCCAAAACGCGTAATGTAAAAGGTGTGCCCGCCTGAACGATGATGTCAATAACAAGTGCTTGCTCATTCAAGCCAACGCTATCAAGTTGCCAATGCGATTGCGGCGTATCAGTAAAACGTTGTCCGGCAACCGATGAAGCAAGTACGTTTATATCGTCGATAGTGAGTTTTAGCTTGGATACCTGATTTGCTGATATAACGCTTAACTTCAACTTTCTTTTAACTGCGCCGTTCTCTGTAATGGCAATGTCTTCCAACGTTTCTACCTTAGGTGCTTGCATAGGGAAATGGGGTGCAGGTGAAATCCACATGAGGGGATAATGGCTGCCCATTAACGTTGAAACCGATTGTTTTGCCGGGATATTTGGGAAATATTTTGAAGTCCATTGGTCTAGCTGTTTATCGGTTGATAGCCAGAAGGCTTTCTGTTCTGCATTGTCGAACACGTAAAATAAGGTATTTTGACGCGGATGGTCAGCATCAAAGCCGTAAGTCCATGAGCCTGCTGCAAACGCGGCAATTCCAAGTGCCAGCGTAGAACATATAAACCGTGGACGCTGCCCTATGCTCTCCAAGAGCGGATTTATTAGGCCTAATAACAATGCCAGTGAAATAATCACCACGCCGATCATGTGTGGTGTTAAGCCAATGTATAAATTCCTGATAAAAGGTGTGAATATAATAATCCCTGGAACACTTCCCAGAAAAATTAACAGGGTGTAAGCGGATTGGGGGGGATTTTTACGCAGTATCAGTATCATCACTAATACCATCAGAACGGCTGCCAAAGGCCAGAAGAACAAGAAGCTTACGCCAGGAAACAAAACGCCCACTGCTATCAAAATTGTCAGCCAAACTGCCATGACTGCAAAGTTGAATTCGACCAGCCTGAGCCATTTACAGGCATAAAACTGCAAGAAACCAAACAAGCCAATGTTTAAAAAAACGAACGCCAATAAATACCAATAGCTGTTGTAGGTGTCACCCTGGAGAAATGTCTGGTATCCGGGATGTAATAGCTGGATACCAGACCATAAAAAATGGCTGGATACTGCAAGTAGGGCAATGATAGATATAAATGCGATTGCCCCTAATAGTACATGTTTTATTCTTATGATTTTTCTCTTTGAGCCTACTGTTATCAATACAGAAAAAATAAATAATAACAGTATGTTAAGTGGAATAATCCAACTTTCTAGATAATGCACCAACCCCAATCCGGGCAAATCAAAATAAACGCGATCTTTTGTTTTCAAATCAGTTAAAGGAACATTACCAAAATGTTTGACCAAGTTCAGTATGATGTCGCCTTCGTTCTGTAAAGTACCTTGGTCTAAGAGTTCAGGACGATCCAGTTGCGTGTGGTAACTTGTAAGGCCTTCAATCGCCGCAAAATTCATTCCCGGAATGCCCGCTTGTTTAAAAACGGTTAAGTCGGTGTCGTTTGGTAAGCGCTTATAAACCTCATAAAACAAGGAGGTTGCCGATAAAAAAGGGATGGCAGCGGCTAAGCCTTCAATCAGCTTGCCATTGCCTTGACTGGTTTCAAACATCATGAAAGCACCTCGATTGCCTCGATACTCAAAGTTCAATACTAGCCCGATATCTTTTGCCCAGGGATGCTGCTGAATAAATGCTTCTGCACCGAGCAACCCTGTTTCTTCACCATCGGTAAAAATACAAATCAAGTCATTTTGGAGGGTGGGTTGCGTTTTAATGGCTCGCAGCGTTTCTAGGATTGCCGCAACGGATGCGCCGTCGTCTGCGGCTCCAGATCCCGTATGCACAGAATCGTAATGAGCTGCAAGCAACAAGGCTTTATTAGGCTTTGTCCCAGGAATTCGTACCAGCACATTGTGAACCTTACCTGCATGTTTTATTTGAGGATTCACCACCAATACCGATTGCATTTGCGGTTTCAATCCAATTGCCTTCAACTGGGCAACTAAATACTGGCGAACATAAACATTTTGGAGGCTACCTGTTGAATGCGATTTTGCCCCGATTTGCTGGACATGCGGCATAGCACGAGCAGAAGAAAAAGCTGATGATGGTGCAGAAAGTGAAGATGGCGACGGCGGAAATGAGTGCAAAAGTCCAACGCTTACCAATATCAAAATGCCAATTAGCAGGATGGCAGTTTGTGCTGGATTTGATAATTGCTGCGATAGATGGTTATCTGGAATGTTCATCTTAGCACCGTAGCATGGGCATTTGCTCAAAACCGCATTTGGCCTTTGTCAGATCGATAACACTTAGTTGCTTTTGCTAAAGGATGTGCTTGTTACAAACGTTGAATCAAGCCCCCCGCAGGTTTTAAGGTAAAGGGAGCGTCCCTTTGAGTAAAATGTTAGGTTTGCAATAACGCCTTAAATAGATTGTCGCACTTACGCGAACACACTAAGCACAAGGCTGAAACATGTTCCAACTAAGGTTTCTGTACCATTTTCAGTTGCCAATGAAATAAGGGTTTCAATGCATTCTGGCTTGTCTGCAATAAAATTGATAGTCATACGTAGGCTATCTTAGCCTAACTTCTCGACAATACCAATCGTGAAGATCCTTCCTGGTTATTTGCACTTACCACCGCAAAATCTAAATTTTCAAACGCTTTGAATTGAGTTTTAGCGTGTTGAACAATTTTTTTCGCCAATGCGGCATCTTCAACAGCACAAAATCCAGTTGGCCCCCATGACGTTTGTCCAATAGCAACCGCGCCTTGTTGTGCCAGCCAGCCCATCGCTTTGCCGACTTCCTTGCTGGCATAAATGCCGCCTTGGCTTGGGGCGAAGTGTTTGCCTACGGCTGTTTGCAATTGCGATATAACCTGTCCGAACTGGTCTAAACTATGCTCGGCGATGGCTGGTAATGCCTGCATCATTATTTTATAACATAAACTTTCAGCTTCTTGCCGAGGGAAAGCTGGCAAGGCTTTAAATGCTGCGATTTCTTGTTCACCGTGCAAACCTTGTCCACGGTCAAAAACCAGGATAAATCGCCAGTCCGATGGTACAGGCAAATGCACCAGTACTGGCGGCGTTATCGTTTTTTCACCCCGACCGCCATCAACCACTAAGCCACCATGTTCAAATACGCCGATGCCGATGCCCGAACGTAAACCTCTATCCATGACGGCTGCAATCTCGCGCACGGTTAACCCTAGACCATAATAGGCATTCAATGCCGTACCAATAGCCAGGGCCATCTGCGTACCAGAACCCAAGCCGACATGTTCAGGAATGGCTTTTTCAATAGTGATACAAACTTGGTCAGATACCGACATTGCTTCGCACAACTGGCTTAAACACCTTTCGGCGCGTTCTTTGGATGGCCCAGTGATTGTGCGTTTACCCGCTGTTGTTAAAGTCAACTGAGTGTTGATTTCGTTTAGCGCGATGCCAATACTGCCAAAATGACGGCCTAACGATCCGCTGAGGTCGATAAAGCCCATGTGTAATCTTGCTGGCGCGGTAACGGATATTTTGGTGGAGGAGGACATTAAATGACTGGGTTTTAAATCGCTGGTTTATGGATAATTATAGCCTGATAGTCCTTTGAGAAGGTAAGGTTTCAAAAACCTGAGTAAGATCGTCCAGCAGACAATCACACAATTCTATCGTCAGTGGATTAATAGGGAAAGTTGAAGGAACATATGTCGAATAAGCGCCTGATTTTGATGCCGCGAGGATTCCGGTATGGGAATCTTCAAATATGACGCACTGATGAATATCAACCTGCATCCGCTCGGCGGCTTTCAGAAAAATATCCGGTGCTGGCTTGACATGTTCTACATCGTCACCTGTAACCATTAACGGAAAGTACTCTGTCAGTCCAGCGATAGCAAGGCAGTGCCGTGCGTAAACTGCCCAGCTATTAGTCGCCAAGCAAACCGGAATGCCTTGTTGTTCGGCATAATCGAGCAAAGCGATAACCCCTGGTTTGACGGCAATCCCATGTTCACGCACGTATTTCCGCCAGCATTCCGTACCCAACTGCTTAAATGCCTGCAAATTAAAGTCTTGCCCTAACCAAGCCTTTAACTGCGTTTCAACTTGCTGATAGTTAGCTCCAGATACGATTTTGAAAGCGTCCGGCTCAAGTTTATAACCCATCGTAGTTACCGCTTGTTGCCATGCGGCAAAGTAGGTCGGCTCGGTATCCAGCACCAGACCGTCCATATCAAAGATAAATCCTTGAAAACGGCCTAACTTAAGGGAAGTCTCCTTAAGCCCTTCGGTTAGTTCAGGATTAACAGCTTTAGTTTGATTTCGTTTTTGGTGAATGTTTCGACTGCGATTAGCATAACCGTGTCGATCCATTAACAAAATCAACTCACTCAGGATTTTTTTCAACATTGAATGACCTTGATATATTCCCCTGGCGCTTCCCGGCTGGAGCCTACAACAATGCGTTTGCTGCCGTCTTCCGCTTGTTCCAGTAAGCCCGAAATTTCAACAGTTTCACCTACCAATGCTTGTCCGGTATAGGTTGCGATAAAGCAGACAACTTTGCTGATGTTTTCATAGTCTATTGAATAAATTGCAGGATAATCAAAGCCGTACTTGTCTTCCGTGATTTTGCACCGTAAAGTAATTGCGCCACATTTTTGATAATTAATTTGTTCGGATGGAGTTTGAATATCAACAAAATTCAAATCAAATTTTCGTCTACTAATCAGTGCTTTGTTGAATTTACGCTGTTCGTGCCAGGTGTATTCTTCCAACGTAAGCGTACAAGATCGACGTGCATAAGCTTCTTGCCAATCCTTTTCACCTAATTCACCCAATTGTTGCTTGCCGATAAGGTCGGCGGTAATTGCCCGTGCTTTGTGGAAGCTTTCACGGTCATAAAACACCAAATCAATATCTGAGCTTTGCTGCTGAACACCTATCAATATCGACCCTGTTACGCCAGCTTGTGCTAATTTCAAACCATTTTGCTGAAATAACGTGCACAAATCGTACAAATCTTGCTCGACCTTATCGCGGTGTAAGCTATTTAAAATCTGCTGTAAGCGTTGTCTAGGTTGATGGTGTTGGATGATGCGGTCGGTGTCTACCGCATGGAGTTGGGTATCTAATATCGATGAATAATGCAAGTATCCTGGATAATTTGTTTTTAGATAAGCGTTCGCTTGTTCGGTAGAAACCTTATGCCATTGGCCATCCTCATTCCTGACATACCGCAAAAAGCACAGTACTTTCTCCTTATCACCACAACTTTCTGCGTCATTTTGGACAACCGCAAAGCACAGCTCTTCTGCGGTTTCGATAAGGTCTTTGGAGAGATACAAGTCAGTTAGCTGGCGCATTGGGTGTTACGATGATTATGTTAGCTCTGGGTTTAAGAATTGAGGCGAAAGGCACAAGATTTGTTGTTTTTAAGCCTTTGAACTTTTGCCTTTCGCCTTGAAAAAACAATTCTTCTATGCTCAGACTGTTTTGACCGATAAAATACAGGCAACCATCATACCTTAAATAATCAACAGGAAAACCTTATGAAGATTGGTGTACCGAAAGAAATTCATCTCGGTGAAAAACGCGTAGCTACAACGCCGGAGGCCGCAGAACAGCTTATCAAGTTGGGCTTTGCAGTCTGTATCGAAAGTGGTGCCGGCGTAAATGCCAACATAGGCGATGACGTTTACAAAGAAGCCGGTGTCGAGATTGTTAAAGATGCCAAGACGCTTTGGCAAAATTCCGACATCGTTATGAAGGTGCGCGCGCCGGAACGTCACCCAGAACTGGGTGTCAATGAAATTGATTTGCTGCCACAAGGCGGAAGGTTGATCAGCTTTATCTGGCCTGCGCAAAACGAAGCATTGATGAATGAGCTTGCCGCCAAAGGCGCGACCGTATTGGCTATGGACAGCGTACCGCGCATTTCCCGTGCGCAGAAGTGCGATGCGTTAAGCTCGATGGCAAATATCGCCGGATACCGAGCCATCGTCGAAGCCGCCCAGCATTTTGGCCGTTTTTTTACCGGACAGATTACCGCAGCCGGCAAGATACCGCCTGCCAAAGTTTTGGTTATCGGCGCTGGCGTTGCCGGATTGGCAGCGATTGGAGCGGCAAAAAGCATGGGTGCAATCGTGCGTTCATTCGACACCCGCCCAGAAGTTAAAGAACAAATCGAAAGTATGGATGCCGAATTCCTGATGCTGGAATTCAAGGAAGAAGGCTCCGGCGTGGGCGGCTACGCCAAAACCATGTCGAAAGAGTTTATCGAAGCGGAAATGGCTTTGTTTGCCAAGCAGGCAATGGAAGTGGATATTATCGTAACCACCGCGTTAATCCCAGGTAAACCAGCGCCAAAATTAATTACGGAAGCCATGGTTGTCTCCATGAAATCCGGCAGCGTCATCGTCGATTTGGCGGCTGAACAAGGCGGCAACTGCGAATTGACTGAAAAAGATAAGGTCGTTGTAAAGCATGACGTGACAATTATCGGTTATACCAACCTGCCAAGTCGTTTAGCTAACCAATCCAGCCAACTTTACGCTACCAATTTAAGGCACCTATTGACCGAATTATGCCCTGAGAAAAATGGCATTATCAACGTTAACATGGAAGATGAAGTGATCCGTGGCACGACGGTTATCAAAGAAGGTAAGATTACTTGGCCGCCACCGCCGCCTACCCTATCTGTTTCGCACAAGCCGCTGACCGAGGCACCAGCCCACAAGAAGGAAGAACCCAAAAAAGAAGCTTCCTGGTTTCAACAAATGTTGCCCTTGTTGATTGGCGGAGCCGCCCTGTTCGGGATTGGATCAGTCGCCCCAGCCGCATTTATGGAGCATTTCACGGTTTTTGTCTTGGCCTGTTTTGTCGGTTATCAGGTCATCTGGAATGTGACCGCATCATTACATACGCCATTAATGAGCGTCACCAACGCCATTAGCGGCATTATCGTCATCGGCGCATTGGTGCAAATTTCCTCACCGACCCAAACCGTCATGGTGCTGGCCGGATTAGGGATTTTGCTCGCTTCAATCAACATCGCCGGAGGCTTTTTGGTCACCCGTCGCATGTTAGAAATGTTCAGAAAATAAGGGGAAATAGTAATGTCGCAAAGTTTAGTTACGATGTCTTACATCGTCGCCACCATTCTGTTCATTTTGAGTTTAAGTGGATTAAGCAATCAGGAAACTGCCCGTCGCGGCAATTACTACGGCATGTTAGGCATGGCTATCGCCATCTTAGCCACTGTACTCAGCGGTGCGGTAACGTCTTATGGTATCTTGATTGGTGCGCTCGTTATCGGCGGTTCCATCGGTTTGTTTGCAGCAAAAAAAGTAGCGATGACGCAAATGCCGGAGCTGGTTGCGATCATGCACAGCTTGGTCGGTATGGCGGCGGTATTGGTTGGTTATGCCAATTTTATGGATACTTCATTAGCATTGACTGGCGTAGAAAAAACTATCCATGAAGTTGAAATTTACTTAGGTATTTTAATTGGTGCGGTCACATTTTCCGGATCGGTTATCGCTTTTTGTAAGCTCAGCGAAAAAATCAGCGGCAAACCCATGTTGTTGCCCGCACGGCACTGGCTTAATCTGAGTTTACTGATCGGTGCAATAGTTCTTTGCGGTGTGTTCTTGCACCAAACTGAAACTGGTGGCGGCCTTTATCCGTTAGGTATTATGACTGTCATTGCCTTGTTATTCGGCGTACACATGGTGATGGCAATTGGCGGTGCTGATATGCCGGTAGTAGTCTCCATGCTCAACAGTTATTCTGGCTGGGCGGCGGCGGCGACTGGCTTCATGTTAAACAACGATTTGCTGATTGTAACTGGCGCACTCGTCGGCAGCAGCGGTGCAATCTTGAGTTACATCATGTGCCGCGCCATGAATCGACATTTTCTCAGCGTGATTGGCGGTGGTTTCGGTACGGCTTCCGGTGGCGAAGCCGCTGTGATTGAGGGCGAAGTACATCCGATAGATGCTGAAGAAACTGCTCGGCTACTTATAGACTCCAAAAACATTATGATTATCCCCGGCTACGGGATGGCGGTCGCGCAAGCACAACACACCGTCAATGAAATCACCAAATTCTTACGCGATAAAGGCAAAAAAGTCGGTTTCGGCATCCATCCCGTCGCGGGTCGTATGCCTGGGCACATGAACGTATTACTGGCGGAAGCTAAAGTCCCTTACGATATCGTTTATGAAATGGATGAAATCAATGAAGATTGGGGTAAGGTGGACGTAAGTATCGTCATCGGCGCCAACGACATTGTCAACCCTTCCGCCCTCGATGACCCCAACAGCCCCATCGCCGGCATGCCCGTACTGGAATGCTGGAAAGGCGACACTACCATCGTTATGAAACGAAGTATGGCTTCGGGTTATGCCGGGGTCGGCAATCCCTTGTTTGTGAAGGACAATACGCGGATGTTGTTTGGTGATGCGAATAAGATGTTGCAGGAAGTGTTGAAGGCGTTGAAAGGTTAATATTGTAGGTTGGGGTTCGCACACTCCCCCAACCTACGCGCTACACACACCATAGGTACTTATATAGATGGACAATACAAAAAAAGAAATAAATCAACCACTCCAAACACAAGAACCAGAAAATAAAATATCTCGCTGGTTACATAATATGGCAAACATATTCAATATTGTGCTAGTTCTGGTAACAAGTACTTATGCCTATATCACCTACGAGCAAATGAAAATTATGAACCTCAGTTTGGATGAGACAAAAGTATCTCGAGAGCTTGAATATAAAGCTTATGTTGGAATTAAAGATTGTATTCTAATAAAACATCCTGATAACTCTTCTCTTGCTGATCTAAATATCAAATTCATTAACACGGGAAGAACTCCTGGTTTGGATGGGAAAATAAGAGTAAAAGTAGAGGCTAGAGAAACGCCAGTCCCAGAACAAAGTGACATATCCCTAAAAGACGACGCAGTAATAAGTAAACTTGTGTTGTTTCCACAAGTTGAATATACGAATAAGGCAGGAACTTTAGAAACTAACGAAGCCCATTCTCTTCTAACTAAGCAACCTAAGGTTATCGTAGAATCAAGGAAAAATTACGTATATGGGGTAATTGAATATTCTGATATTTTTAATAAACCTCATAAAACCAGATTTTGCTATCAAAATATCCCTTTAACAGCGGAATGGAATCTGTGTCCAACATTCAACGACGCAAACTGAATTTTATTTCACATATTAAGCCGGATACCCTACTTAATTGGAGGAATCTCGTATGTAGGATCTTTTGTCGGTTAGTGCTGACGTACGTAAGGAAGCCCAATAAATGGCTTCCTCCTACTTCGCTTTATCTTCGGCAGGATAGGTTTTCTGTTTATCGGCTTCGGTCTTTTTCAATTCAGCCTCAAGTTCAATTTTTTCCCGTTCGGCTTTAGATTTGACCGCCAACTGCCCACGTAACGCTTGCTCAGGGTCTGGCTGTACCATTGAAAATAAAACAATGACCACTGCCAAAATCGATACAATCCATCCCCATTTATTCCAGTTTAACTGGGACAAAATTGAGGGGTTATTAGAAACCTGATTTGAATTAACCTGGCTAAACTTAGGGACATTTTCTGTCGCCAATTCATCAGGGTTATGTGTCCGTGCAAACTCATTCAGGGCGTCTCTTGCTTTGGTTAGCTCATGATCATAAGCCTCCCGTTTATCAGGGTCAGATAAAACATCATAAGCAAGGTTTAGATTGTGTAATTTCTGGGCTTCACTCTGATCTTCGGATTCGTGTTCCACATTATAACGGTGTATCAATACCTTATAAACCGCCCTGATTACTTCTGGACTCGCTTTTTGGCTAACTTCAAGTATCTCGTAATAATCAATCATATCGTTCAATCCCAACTATTGTTTTTTTTCATATTGCTTCTTATACGAAAGGAAAAGCAACGTCTTAAATTTGTATTTCGGTTGCCATGGTTTATTTTAACGAGGCAAATTGCTCAAGGTTTGATTTGGATCAAACAATTATTGGTCAATCCGTAAATTGGCACTACTTACGGATTGACCAATAAAATATTGGTATATTGTCGCTGTAGATTGTTTAATTTTTGGCCACAAGATGCGAGCCAATGTTGTGCAATTAAAATCTAGGATAAACTCGGTTCTAAGCCTTAGAGTCCGTTATAATTCACCAGGGCACTTTTTTTAAGAAAATCCAAAATATCGTTATGAAAATAGCTTTTTCTGTCATCACCATCATTTTCCTGATTACTGGTTGTCAATTCCAAAAACCAGATTATTTGAAAATGGTAACCCCCGCTGAATTGCATCAAACCATGCAGAATGGTGATATTTTACTTGTTGATGTGCACACGCCTCAACAACGGCATATTAAAGGCACTGACCTGTTTATTCCTTTTAATGAAGTCGAGAAATTCCTGGACAAACTACCCCAAGATAAAAATACGGCGATTTATCTGTATTGCGAAGGTGGCCCGATGGGAAATGCCGCTGCAAAAACACTGCATGAGTTAGGTTACCAAAACTTATTTAATCTTGAAGGCGGAACTAACGCTTGGAAAAAAGCAGGGTTTGATTTTGAATAAAATGGTAGAACCCAAAGACGGATAGAACCGTTTTGTGTTCGAGAAATTTCAGCCCAGTTTAAAAAAATATCTCCAATGCTTAGCCCGATGCTACAAACTCTGCTGAACATTACAAGGCCAAAATAATGGGGTTTATGGATGCCTTTAAATTTTACGGCACTTTAAGTCGTTGGGTTCAAACGCTGGATGCGGAAAACAAGATGTCCGATGGTGCGGTGGAAATAACGGGGCAACTCCGTTATGTCCACCTAATATTACTTTGGGGAGATTAAAATCTCCAGATCTCAGGTAATGCCGACAAATCTCAATTATAATCAAGCCGCTGTCATAATAGCCCAGAGTTAGATCACTGAGGCTACAGCGGATTACTGATTCTGTATCAACGCAGACTGATTACCTGGGAAGGCTGCGGGTGTAGCACTATAGCAATCCAAGATAATACTGTAACGCGAGGCAATAAGCGTTGAGTCCTTGTGTACACTGACCAGATATTTACCCGCTCCTCCAGTTCTAACTGCAGTTGGTGGAGCTACGCCTTCCAGAGAGATTGCACTTTTTATAAGCCCGGTAGGGGCAATCACTTGAACAGTAATCTCATCAGTTGGATTTCCATTTGGATTGGTGACCCTGGCTCGAACTGAGGCAGTTCCGGTCGGACAAGTGAGGCGGTATACATCCGTAGGGGCAATGCTGGCATTTCCTGCCCCCAATGAACCGGCAAAAGGGCCATCGGCCATAATTACAGGAGCATTAACCAAAGTGGCGATTGCAAGTGCCACCATATTGACGTTTTTGCGTAAAGTTGTTTTCATTTCTTAGCTCCTAAGCAGACTTGATGTTGAGAAAATATTCCTAAGTGACATACTATCGAACATTTATACATTGTAATTTTGTTCACAACTGTTAATTCCAATTTCAACTAACAAAGTTCATACTAGAAATTATTTTTTTTATATTTGTATCATACTGAGCCTTACCAGAATCATATGATGAACAAAATGAAAGCATTGTTTGCGTATGACGCGACTTGGAAATCGGCGCATACGTTCTTGAATGCTGTAAACAACGCTAGAGATTCTTAAGCAAGCAGGCATTTACAGTCTTTGCTTAAATAGTTCCTGATGTTCTTGGTAAGTAGGCAACCCTAGTCTTGCCCCTGCTTTTGTACAACATAATGCTCCTGCGGCACTGGCATAATGCAAAACTTCATGCCACGTCATACCTAACGCTATTGCAGCCGCAAAAGCACCATGAAAGGCATCCCCAGCGCCAGTGGTATCTATGGCTTTGATAGGAAATATCGATAAAGCCCCACGCGTTTCTCCCTGTTGCCAGATTAATCCCCTTTCACCCAATGTAATCCCCACATTGGGTGAAGCTTTTGCTAGATGGCTCAAAGCGGTTTCTTCATTGCCTGCCAGTTGTATGGCAAATTTTTCCGAACAGATCAGATAGTCAACCACATTCATTAATGCTAATGTCCCCGGATGGACTGAGCCAGCATCCAATACTGTCAGTACGCCCTGTGCTTTAGCGGCCTTAACAAGTGGTATGGAAATGTGTGGTTCATGCCCATCGAACAGGATCACCTTAGCTTTAATCGCAGAGACATCAACTGCGTTTTCAGGTAAGGGTTTGGTTTCACCTTTGTAATTGATTAATGCACGTTTACCATCGGGCTTGACCAGCACCATCGATAGCGGAGTTGGCGATGAACCTCGAACGATCTTGTCAACAATGACTTTGTGGTCGATTAGCTCTTGCCTGTGCATTTCGCCATAAAGGTCACTTCCCAAATAACCGACGAATGCCGATTTTAATTCCAATTTTGCAACCATTACCGCTGCATTCGCAGCAGGGCCTCCACCGCAACTAATAAAGTTGTCAGCAACCATTTTTTCATCCTCTCCAGGGTGATGTGGCACGGAAAAAACGAGATCGTACGAAGCATGGCCGACACAAAGCACATCGACTTCTATAAGGTTATCTGGCAAAAAACTCTCCTGTATAAAAAGTTAAGTCAGTTGATTTTGGTTAATTTTTCACTCTCTCAAAATTCAGCCCAAACATATACAAAATTGAGTTTGTTTTGTCGTATGATACAAGCTGATTTTCAAGCAGGTTTTTGTTATGAATAAACAATTTCAATACCAATAAGTCAGAAAATAGTAATGTATTTTAGAGTCTTCCGATACAAGAGCAACTTAAGCTACTATCAACAATACCCCAAGGATTAAACGACGCAGAACCCAATCGGCGCATAAAACGTATGGAGCTAACTGAACGAACAATAGAAATGAAACGGGTAACACATAACTGTACATCGCCCAATTTAAAAATTCCATTATTCTCATTCTAAGGTTCGCCACCGGCTCGTCCTTCTTTTTTAATAAAGTGGCACGAAGTAGGGTAAACCGCTTTTATTGAGCCGACTAGGTAAGTATCTGGTTTTTAAGACGTAAAGTATTGTTGCCTTAACGATACATTACCGTATACACCAACGCTCCGTTAGTCAGTTTTGTGACCTTGCCGCTTTCTTGGCTGGGCGTGTTCGGCGGGATTGTAGTGCTTTACATCATGACTGCTGAACTAGACAAACAGTTTTTTTACCGCATGGTAATAGTGTAATTAAGATCTCATTGAAACCTTCTCCCTCTGGAGAAGGCCAGGATGAGGGGATTCATATAGCAACTTATTGGGATTGGTATAATTTGATCAATAACCCTTTAAAACGAGGTTCATATGCCAAAAAAACAGCCAAAGAAAATAAAAACAGCCACTTATAAAGATACGTTACGTTTATTACAAATCGAACTGGTTAAACTGCAAAAACACATCATCAAAAAAAACGACAGGGTGTTGGTCATTTTTGAAGGCCGCGACGCGGGGGGTAAGGATGGCACTATCAAACGTATTACCCAATACCTAAGTCCTCGCGAAACTCGTATTGTTGCCCTTAGTAAACCTTCAGACCGGGATATCAGCAGTTGGTATTTTCAACGATATGTGCCGCATCTCCCAGCCGATGACGAGATAGTGTTATTCAACCGTAGCTGGTACAACCGTGCTGGCGTGGAACGGGTGATGGGTTTTTGTTCCGAACAGGAATATCATGAATTTTTAGAAACAGTGCCTGACTTTGAGCAGATGCTCGTGCGTTCCGGCATCAAACTACTGAAATTCTATCTGGACATAAGCCGCGACGAGCAAAAGAAACGCCTAAAAGATCGGCAACAAAATCCGCTAAAACAATGGAAAGTGAGTCCAATTGATAAAGTCGCCCAAAAACATTGGGATGATTACAGTCTTTCCCGCAATACCATGTTTGCTAGAACCCATCGGTTGACAGCCCCTTGGACTGTCGTCAGGGCTGATAACAAACAAGCTGCGCGAATCAACGTTATCAAAGATATGTTGTTTCGGCTTGATTACAAAGATAAGGATGAGGCGTTAATTTTGCCCGATGCCAATATTGTCTTCAACTATGAAGAAAGTTATTTGCATAACGGTATGATAGCGCCTTGATCATTTAGGTTTTTCATGGTCGAAAGACATTATTGCAATTACCAGAAAAATAATTGCCAGTACTGGCCAGAAATAAGGTGCCATGATTAAGCAGACCAACAATGCAACAAATATGGCACCTATAAACACAAATACGCCAATACCCATAAACAGCAAAACTGTGAGCATAATGGAGAGTCCCACTATCACCAAAAATGTCGGGATGGCGGCAAAGCGGACTAATGGGTCAGCTATAGGCTGCCCGTTAACCATCACACTTAATTGCCCCACTTCAGGATGAAAAAAATAGCTCAGAACAGCAATGACCGCACCGACTATGAGTATTTTTGTAATCAGCTTTGAATTGCGTTTGTATTCCATAAATAATGATCCTCAGAGGTTTAAAACAGCGGCGGCTATTTGACTATCTTAAAAATTGACCCAGCGGTTATGTGTCCAGATTCTCCTTCGCTGTTTAGCTATTCGTTTTATCCGATTCCGGTTTGATACCTGGGCAATCGGTAACCGTGGTTTGTTTCTCGATGTTACGGAGACTCTGTTCAATAATTTCCAGGCGGTCACTCAGGTAGCGGACGGCGAGTTCGGCGTGGACATTGACACTATAGTCGATTTCGGTTTCAAGTCGGTCTTTAGCACTTTGCTGATTCTGGTACATCATGATGATAGGAAGCCTGAAGGGCAGCGATCATAGACAAAAGAAGATTGAGAAAAATATAAGAGTAGGGATCGAAAGCATCCTTGCGCGGCCTCAGTATTTCAGTGTTTAGAAAAGACTAGCCAACAAGCAGCAACTAATGCCATACAAGCGGCTAAGGTTAAGTTATGTTGTTCATGGTTTCATCATTGATAATCGCTTCCACTTTGGCTTTTGTGACTTCGTTCAAATCAAGTTCTTTTTCCATACGTACACGCTCGGTAAGCAGGCCCTTATTTAAAAGGCAAACTGTAATCGCCTTGCTGCGGCTGAAGCGCAAACGTTGTTAATGGAAAACTTAGTATTAGTAGAATAGTTATCAGTTGCTTATTCATGTCGGTAACCTCAAAATAAAGCGATAGTTATTTCAATATGGCAGCTATTGAAACGATGTTTACTCCAGATGGCGGGAAGCAGCGCATAGGCAATACCCGTGCGTTTTTGCTTATACATCTTATTTAGCGGGATGGCCGATCCTTTCTGCCGATGCTTCCAAGCCTTTTAACCTGTCCTTAAATTGTGTAATATCAGCTTTCACTTCTTGCCATGCGGATGCCGATTTCTCAGTAAACAGGGTTTTGTGGATGGCATCTATTTCCTTATACAGCGGTTTGTAGTCGTCTTTATTCCCGTAACCGAGCAATTGTGCCAATTCTAATTGGTCTTTGGCGGCATCGGTGAATTGTTGTATCTCAGTCCTGTTTGCTTCTTTGGAGAGGTCATCCCTATGTTTTAGCTCGGCAGCAACGGTCAATAATTCCTCAGCGCGGAGCACTGGCAACGGCATGACTTCTGTGGCGACCACCAACGTGCCTAAAACATTGCTCAAATCCACAACGGCCTGGTCGATTTTTCCAGACTCAATGAGCGGGATGATTTGTTTGATCGCAGCGGGATAAGTGCCTAAAGGGATGCTGGTTGTGGTGACTCGAATTTCGCTCGCCATCCCAGCCACAATATGTCTGGCAGTTTGCAGCTTGCCGTGTTTGAGCATGTTCTCCGCTTCGTCGATGGCATAAGCGACCTGTTTGTTAGTGCCATTAAAATCATACACATCGGCTTCAACCCTGGCTGGCACTAAGCCCAGCCCAGGATTTTTAGCCAGTAGGTTATCCAACTTGGTTGAAACTCTCTGTAAGATAGTCGTGGCTTCTTTGGTGTCTTTCTTGTCTAAAGCCAGTATCGCTTTTTGGGTTTCTGCTTCTATTTCCGCCGCTTCACCTTCAATTGACTGCGCTTTTTCGGTAAGGGCTTTATGTTTTGCCGATGCCGCTACCCGGTCAATCGTAGTTGCAGGGTGTGTTTTGGGAGTTTCAGTTTTGGCAAAACTGTTACTGGCAAGAAAAGTGGCACCTGAAGCCAATAAAACGTAGATTGCCATTTTTTTTTGATATTGATTTTTATTCATTATTTTTTCCTCTGGTTAGTTCTGAGTGATTGTTACCCCCTATACTGCCAAGGTAAATTAAATTGCAGTGGGGCTTATGGTTTATAAAGCACCTACCATGCCATATTATAAAAACAAAAAATAACTTCAGTTAAATCAGTAATTAATATTAGGTAAGAAGAGGTAAAGCTATAATTAACTTAATAGGCACTGGTTGAAATAAACCAAAACAATGCGGTTGATTTCAACCAGCACGTTTTTATAGGATAAATAACAGTAACAATGAAGGGTTGTATTCATTGTCAATGATGCTTCTGCTCCAGTAGTTTGATATTTTCCCCCGTTGCAATCGCAGACAAGGTAAAATTAACGGCTTATTCGGAAAAATTTAGGATGCGAAAGTGTTTAGAGGAACAACCATACTCTCTGTGCGCCGTGGTGATAAGGTGGTCATCGGTGGTGACGGACAAGTCACAATGGGCAATACCGTGATGAAAGGCAATGCGCGTAAAGTCCGCCGTCTTTACCATGACAAGGTCATCGCCGGATTTGCGGGTGCAACCGCCGATGCCTTTACCTTATTTGAGCACTTTGAAGGCAAGCTGGAAAAACATCGCGGTAACCTCACCCGTGCCGCTGTCGAAATGGCCAAGGACTGGCGGACTGACCGTGCCTTACGTAAGCTGGAAGCATTGCTTACCATTGCCGATGCCAAAACCTCACTTATCATATCCGGCACAGGTGACGTTATCGAGCCGGAGTTTGACTTGATGGCGATAGGCTCTGGCGGTTCGTTTGCCCAAGCTGCTGCACGGGCGTTATTGGAAAACACTGATCTTAGCGCACGTGAAATCGTCGAACGATCCTTAAAAATAGCTGCTGACATCTGTATTTACACCAATCATAATTTACGGATTGAAGAATTAGACACGGAATCCAACGAGTAAGCGCATGAACCCAATGACCCCTAAAGAAATAGTTAGCGAACTGGATAAACACATTGTTGGTCAGGCCGATGCCAAACGCTCTGTGGCGATTGCCCTCAGAAACCGTTGGCGCAGGCAGCATGTTGACCCAATCATACGTGACGAAATCACCCCGAAAAATATCCTGCTGATTGGCCCTACGGGCGTGGGTAAAACTGAAATAGCCCGTCGTTTGGCGCGCTTGGCGAATGCTCCGTTCATTAAGATAGAAGCCACCAAGTTTACTGAAGTTGGTTACGTGGGCCGCGATGTAGAATCGATAATCCGCGACTTGGCCGATACCGCCGTCAAGATGATGCGGATGTCAGAAATGGAAAAGGTACAAACCCGCGCTTTTGATGCCGCCGAAGACCGAATCCTCGACATTCTGCTGCCCGAAGCGGATGGCGGCATGATGTCGGATACCGCACAATCCACTCGCCAAAAAATGCGTAAAAAATTGCGTGAAGGCGACTTGGATGACAAAGAAGTTGAAGTCGATGTCAATATGATGCCGATGGGTGTTGAGATCATGGCACCTCCAGGCATGGAAGAAATGACCAGTCAACTGCAAGGCATGTTTCAAAATATGGGCTCCAATCGTACTAAAGCCCGTAAGATGAAAATTAAAAAAGCCTTGAAAGTATTGCAGGAAGAAGAAGCGGGGAAACTAGTCAATGATGAAGATATCAAGGTTAAAGCCGTGGAAGCCGTGGAGCAAAACGGTATCGTGTTCCTGGACGAAATCGACAAAATTTGCAAACGTTCTGATCATGGTGGAGGTGGTGAGGTTTCGCGCGAGGGCGTACAAAGAGACCTTTTACCATTGGTTGAAGGCAGTACGGTCAGCACCAAATATGGCGTGATTAAAACCGACCATATTCTGTTTATCGCTTCCGGCGCTTTCCACCTAACCAAACCTTCCGATTTAATACCGGAACTGCAAGGGCGTTTTCCTATTCGTGTTGAACTTAGCGCGTTATCGGCTGATGATTTTGTCCGTATCCTGACTGAACCTGATGCATCATTGACGGAACAATACTCGGCATTATTGGCAACGGAAGGCGTTAACCTAAGTTTTTCGGCAGATGGTATTAAAAGAATTGCCGAAATGGGATGGCAAGTGAATGAGAAAACCGAAAATATCGGAGCAAGGCGTTTACACACTATCCTTGAGCGTTTGCTGGAAGAAATTTCCTACAATGCCCCAGACCTTATGGAAAAAACCATCGTGATTGATGCCGCTTATGTTGATAACCACCTAGCAGAATTCGTGGAAGATGAGGATTTGAGTCGGTATATTTTGTAGTTAAAAATAACAGTTTATAGCTTCTACTATAGATACGGCCTCAAGAAGTATGAACTTTAGTTGTCTTAAAAAGTCTTCATTACATGGAAAAAGAAGACGCGAGATATCAAACATTGGAGCAACTGCATGAACGGCGAAAGCAAGTTGTGCGGATGCATCTTAAGGGCACCAAGATCATGGCCATCGTAGCGATGAGCGGCTTGTGCTACCAAGCGGTGCGCGACACGCTAGACCTGTTCGGGCAAGGCGGGTGGGCTGCTATCCGCCCGGCAAGTCGTGGCCGGGAGCGTGGTCAAGGCCGGCTGCTCAGCGACGAGCAAGAGCGCCTGGTTCAGCGCGCCATCATCGACAAACGTCCCGAGCAGTTGAAACTGGACTTTTATCTGTGGAGCCGCCCGGCGGTGGCGCAACTGATCGAACAGGAGTGCGGCCTTAAGCTGTCAGAGCGGACGGTCGGCAAGTACCTTAAGCGCTGGGGTTTCACGCCACAAAAGCCGATCAAGAAGGCTTACGAACAACGGCCTGAGGCGGTCAAGGCCTGGCTGGACGAACATTACCCTGCGATTGCCGCCCAGGCCAAAGCCGAAGGCGGCGAAATCCACTGGGGCGACGAGACCGCGTTGAGCAACACCGATGTCCGTGGCCGGGGTTACGCCCCTGCCGGCAGGACACCGGTCAGCTATGCGCCGGCCGGGAAGCGCGAGAAGTTGTCCATGATCGCCACCGTCACCAACCAAGGAAAGGCCCGCTGGATGGTCGTCGACGACAACTTCAATGCCGACAAGCTGATCGAATTCCTGGCGGCCCTGATTAACGACACTGACAAAAAAGTGTTCCTGATCCTGGACAACCTGCGCGTCCACCATGCCAAGACGGTCAAGGCCTGGCTGCTTGGGCGTAAGGACAAAATCGAAGTGTTTTACTTGCCCAGCTATAGCCCTGAACTCAATCCAGAGGAACGCTTGAATGCAGACCTCAAACAAGCCATTGGCAAAAAAGTGCCGGTCAGGACAAAGGCAAAACTCCGTGCCGCCACAGAACAGCACATGGCCAACTTAGCGCAAAATCCTGAACGCATCCGTCGCTTCTTCCAAGACCAATGGGTTAAATATGCGGCTTAATACTTCAAAAGGCCGGATCAATAGTATGCGCCACCGATCACAACATATTCAATTAATTGCCTTAGGGAGTGTCATCTTGACGGGTTGTGGGCCGAATTGCCAGATGATCGTTACGTCTATAAAACCCACAACCAATGCGTCCAAGACTGGGGAAACGAAAATTGTGAACACGGGCCTAATCCCAATTTCGGTTGGGGAGGTGGGTATGGCTATGGGCCTTATTATAACCGCCAAGTAAATTTGCCATCAGGGGATAGGATATCGAGCGGTTCACCCGGTTCGCCGGCTCTAAACCCTTATAGCAACCGACCACTAGGCACTACTTCAGTCAAAGTAACGCGAGGTGGATTTGGCGCTTACGGCAGAAGTTTTTTTAGCCGTGGTGGCTAGGTGTGCAGCGGATTAGTTTGCAACCTCGGAGTAATTGGCAGGCCAAATTTGAGGCCATAGGCTTTTCTTTTCATTCTATCGACGGTTGTTATTGGGATGAAAGCGCCTGTTACGAATTCAGCGAAACTGAAATTGATCTTCTAGAAGAAACAACCGCCAAATTACATGGGCTTTGCCTGGAAGCCGTTGATATTGTCATTAGCCAAGGGCGCTACGCCGAATTGGACATCCCAGAATCAGCTATGCCTCTAATCAAATTATCTTGGGCAGAACAAGCTCCTAGCCTCTATGGCCGTTTTGATCTAGCTTTCGATGGCATCAACCCGCCTAAATTATTGGAATACAATGCGGACACACCAACTTCCATATTTGAGGCTGCTATCGCCCAGTGGCATTGGTTGGAGGAGCTAGGTAAACCGGATCAATTCAATTCCCTACATGAGCAATTGATTGAACAATGGAAGCTTATTGGTAAGCGGTTGCCGCTTGATCATAAAATTATTTTCTCGTCTGTACAGGACAGTGCCGAAGACTTTGTTACGACGGAATACCTCCGGGATACTGCTATGCAGGCCGGATTAACAACAGAGTTTTGTTATATCGAAGATATTGGTTGGGATGGCAATAATTTTCTTGATCTCACAGAAAATCCAATAAAAAGCTGGTTTAAATTGTACCCCTGGGAATGGCTGTTACAAGACGAATTCGGAAACTATCTAGCACAAACAAATCTAACCATCATTGAGCCCGCCTGGAAAATGATTCTGGCGAACAAAGGGTTATTGCCGATTTTATGGGAATTATTCCCAGGACACCCCAACTTATTGCCTGCATATCACCAGCCTGATAGATTGGGGCTTAGTTATGTAAGCAAACCGCTGCACTCCCGCGAAGGTGCCAATATTACTCTTGTAAATGGCGCTCAAAGATTGGCAACGGAAGGCCCTTATACTGGCAAAGTTATTTATCAACAATGGGTTGAACTGGCTGAGTTTTCAGGAAACTATCCCATTATTGGCAGTTGGATTATTGGGGGTTTCCCTGCTGGTATCGGCATCCGCGAAGACAATACATTAATAACCAGTAATGCCAGCCGATTTGTACCGCATTTTTTTACTCCAAAGGGAAACTCGATATGAACGCTATTCTGATCGATTCAATAACCGGCATTGGCTCTCATTTATTGGCTTTCGCATTATCAGTTTTGATTTTAGGGCTATTTGTTGCGGTTTTTATCAGGCTTACGCCTTACCATGAAATCGCCCTTATTAAGCAAGGTAATACGTCCGCCGCGATCTCGCTGGGCGGTTGTATACTCGGCTTTACCATCCCACTTGCCCACGCAGTCGCCCAAAGTACAAGTTTAATGGATATGCTAATTTGGGGTGGAGTGGCATTACTTGCCCAAGTTAGTGTTTACAGTTTTTTCAGGATGTTATTTAAGGACATTACCCAAGATATACAAAATAATAAACCTGCTTCTGCAATATTTTTGGCCGCTATAAGTATAGCGGTTGGATTGCTCAATGCCGCTGGGATGACGCTTTAGAATATTGCAGTGATGAACACTGAAATTAAATTAATCCCCAGAGCTAAATTGAGTTCAATTATTCCCCTTATCAAACAACTCAACCCTTCTCTCACTGAAGCTACACTTAAAACCCGACTTGATGAAATGATCGCCCAAGGCTATCAATGCGTGGGTTTGTATAGTGATAACCAACTGATCGGTATTTGCGGAGTATGGATAGTGACTAAATTCTACGTCGGCAAACATATCGAACCCGATAACGTCTTTATCCTGCCCGAATATCACCGACTAGGTTTAGGCAAGCGGTTACTGGAATGGGTGTATGAATATGGCAAGCTCCAAGACTGTACCGCCAGTGAACTCAACTGTTACGTCAGCAATAATACGGGCAATGCCTTTTGGGAACGCGAAGGCTTTGAGAAAATCGGTTATCATTACCAGAAACTGCTTGAATAGCCTTAACCCTGTTGACTCAATCATCTGAAATGCGCTTAAAAATTGACCCTTGCAACGCCCAGCCAACCAACATTAAACTGCATCAAGTATCCGCCATTCTTGAAATCAGCTTTGATAATGGCAAATCTTTCAAACTGCCCTGCGAATATCTCCGCGTCTACACACCGTCTGCGGAAGCTTTAGGCCACGGCCCTGGGCAGGAAATTCTTCAGGTCGATAAAGAAAATGTTACGATAAACGAAATAAAACCTATCGGTAATTATGCAGTCGCGTTTGTCTTTAGCGACGGGCATAACACGGGCATTTACAGTTGGGATCTCCTTTACAAGCTCGGTGCCGAGTATGCGACCCTTTGGGCGGATTACCTGTACAGGCTTGAATTGGCAGGACATCAACGCAAATCCACAGGCTCTCCTTCTCCCTAAGGGATGCCTGCATGGATGTAGGTAGTAGGGCAATGCAGGAGCAATTGCCGAGAAGGCCGGGGTGAGGGGCTTAAAAATATATCCCTCACCCCAACCCTCTCCCAAGGGGAGAGGGAGTGTCCAAATTTAAAATGAGATAACATCATGACAGAAAACACCACCCATTTCGGTTTTAAACGCGTCGCCGCCGAAGAAAAAGCCAGTATGGTACGTGGCGTATTTGATTCGGTTGCGGAACATTACGACATCATGAATGACCTGATGTCGATGGGCGTACACCGCATCTGGAAACGCATAGCCGTGCAATTGAGCAACGTCCGCAAAGGCGAGCAAGTGCTTGACCTGGCTGGCGGTACTGGCGATCTTACAACCTTATTTGAGAAACGCGTAGGCGAAGAAGGCAATGTTGTCCTTGGCCGACATTAACGCGCAGATGTTACGCACAGGCCGCAACCGCCTGATTGATCGCGGCTTGGTCGGCAACGTGCAATACACCCAAGTCAACGCCGAATGCCTGCCGTTTGCCGATGATTCCTTCGATTGCGTCTGCATTGCCTTTGGCTTACGCAACGTGACCGATAAGGATGCGGCCTTGCGTTCGATGTACCGGGTGTTAAAACCGGGTGGTCGTGCCATCGTCCTGGAATTTTCCCATCCCATCGACCCAATTACCGAGAAAGTCTATGATTTTTACTCATTCAACCTGCTGCCGAAAATCGGCAAATGGGTGGCAAAAGATGAAGAAAGTTACCGTTATCTGGCAGAATCTATCCGTATGCATCCTAAGCAAGATGAGCTGAAAGCCATGATGGAAGCCGCAGGGTTTGAACGCTGTGAGTATTTTAATATGACGCAGGGGATTGTGGCGGTGCATCGGGGATATAAGATTTAGGTAATTATGTACGTCCCAAAACATTTTGAAATAACTGATGTTAAGGTGATGCATGAATTGATTCATGATTATCCTTTAGCCACGTTGGTAACGATGTCAGCAAATGGGTTAAACGCAAACCATATTCCAATACATCTTAACGCCACGCCCGAGCCTTACGGTACTTTACAAGGCCATGTGGCACGATCAAATCCGTTACTTGAAGATATTAATGGTGAGAATCAATCACTCGCAATTTTTCACGGGCCGAATGCTTATATCACTCCATCTTGGTATGAAACAAAGAAAGAACACGGAAAAGTAGTGCCTACATGGAATTATGTTGTCGTTCATGCTTACGGTAATTTACAGGTTAGTCGATAAACCGGAATGGTTACGCGCTCAACTCGAAACGCTTACCGATCAAAATGAGTCACAATTTTCAGAACCATGGGCTGTAGCTGATGCACCCACAGAGTTTACCGAAAAATTGTTTGAATCAATCGTCGGAATTGAAATGAAAATCACTAAACTCCTTGGTAAGTGGAAGGTTAGTCAAAACCAACCCATACAAAACCGAGAAAGTGTCATCAATGGTTTAAATGGGAACAAACAATTAGGTTCATCGAAAATGGCTGAACTTGTTAAAGCAGCACCAAAAAACTGACTTGCTTATCATCTCAATGAAAATCCCTTTTAGCCTGTGAGAAACTTGAAACTACCCAATGCCGACAAAGCTATAATTCCGCCAGAAAAATTACGTGATTACATCTTGTCGTCTTCACATCCGGTTGGTAAATTCAAGGCTGCGTTCTTCCAGAACCTAGGATATACCAGTGATAACTGGCAGCAATTGGAGGCTGGCATCAGGAGCATTATTAACGACTATGATGCATTGGTAGGAGAAAAAACTGAATATGGCCTGAAATATGAAGTCCGGGGTATTATTAAAGGCATCAGACAATCAAACAGTTGCAATAGTAACAGTTTGGATTATTCTCAACGGTGAATATAATCCAAGATTTATTACCGCTTATCCAGGAGATAAATTATGACAATCAAACTTCTTGACACAGTTGTGTTGGAAATAAACATCCCAAGCAAAGGCTTATGCCAAGGAGATATGGGGGCGGTCGTCGAACTATACGAACCTGACGGGTTAGAGGTGGAGTTTGTAACGGGTTCAGGTAAAACGCAAGCCTTGGTCACGTTAAAATCGACAGAAGTCAGGCTTATCAATAAGTTCCGATATTCTTGCTGTCCGCTCGTTGAATGCAGCCTAAGCCATGGGTTGCATCTTTATTTGTCGCCTTCAAATCAAACATGCCCATCAAACCCCTCCTAATCACCGCCCTGGAAACCGCCCTCAACCGCTATCTGGCGCTGGACAGCAATAAGGAAAATTTGCTTATCCCCTTAAAAGGCAAAGTCATTGCGTTGACTATCCAGCCCTTTAATGAAACCCTTTACCTTTGCCCAAGCAGCGAATCCATCCAGATCATCGACCAAATAACGGGGCAGCCCGATACCACCATCAGTGGTTCGGTGTGGGCATTAGGGTTGATGGGTATAAGCACAAAACCGATGCGTTCGGTGTTCTCTGGCGAGATTAAAATCGAAGGCGACATCCAGACCGGAAAGCAATTTCAGGCTGTGTTCAAAAAATTGGATATTGACCTTGAAGGTTTGCTTACCCAATACGCAGGTGAGGACTTGGCAAGCCGTATCAGCCAATTCTTCCGCTCTGGGCAAGAGTGGGGCAAAGAAACCATCGAGACATTCAAACTCAACACCGCCGAATTCCTGCAAGAAGAAACCCGTGATTTACCCGCCAAACCGGAAATCGATATTTTTTATCAACAAGTTGACGAGCTACGAAACGCTTCTGACCGACTTAACAGCCGTGTTGAACGCTTGATTAATTCCATAACAACAAAAACAGAAGAAAGGCCTTAAGTGTTCTATCCGAGAATCATATTCCGCCTCATCCATATCAACTGGGTGCTGGTTTCCCACGGCCTGGATGAAATCGTTTTCAAAACGCATCTGTTCCGCCCAGTACGCTATTTTGCGGTATTTTCCCCTGGTTATTGGCTTAAGCCCAAAACCGAACCGCGTGCGGTAAGGATCAGGCGGGCATTGGAAGATCTTGGCGCCGATCTTATGTAAAATTCGGTCAAGCCTTATCGACACGGAAAGACTTACTACCAGAAGATATTGCCGACGAACTGGTCAAGTTACAGGATAGGGTGCCTCCGTTCGCGGCGGAAACCGCCCGTAAAATCATTGAATCTGAGCTGGGCATGAGTATTTCCCAGGCATTCGCCAAGTTTGAGCCTGAACCTATGGCATCGGCTTCGGTCGCGCAAGTCCACGCAGCCGAATTACATGACGGCACACAAGTTATCGTTAAAGTATTACGCCCAGATATAGAAGAAGGTATTCAGTCCGATATTGGGCTATTGTACGAATTGGCACGGATTGCCGAAAAGTTTTGGGCAGATGCAAGGCGGTTGCGGCCTATGGAAGTGGTTGCCGAATTTGAACGCAGTACGCTGGATGAACTTGACTTGCTGAGGGAAGCTGCCAACGCGGCTAAACTCCGTCGTAATTTTGAGAAGTCAGGCATTCTTTATGTGCCTGAAATATACTGGGATTTTTCCCGTCGCAAGGTTATGGTCATGGAGCGGATTCATGGAATCCCCGTCGGCGAAATCGAGCGATTGAGAAAAGAAGGCGCTGACTTCAAGTTATTGGCGGAGCGCGGTGTGGAGATATTCTTTACCCAAGTATTCCGGGATAATTTTTTCCATGCCGACATGCACCCAGGCAATATCTTCGTCGATTTGCCCGCCAAATATATCGCCGTCGATTTCGGTATTGTTGGTTCGCTGTCGTTAACAGACCAACATTATCTAGCAGAAAACTTCCTGGCTTTCTTTAACCGCGATTACCGTAAAGTCGCGCAAATGCACGTTGAATCGGGTTGGGTGGATAGTTCAACGCGGATTGAAGAGTTTGAATCCGCAATCCGCAGTGTGTGCGAACCGATTTTTGAAAAGCCGCTAAAAGACATAAGCTTCGGGCAATTATTGCTGCGTCTGTTCCAAACCGCCCGTCGTTTTGACATGCACGTACAACCGCAACTGGTGTTGTTACAAAAAACCTTACTTAACATCGAAGGCTTAGGAAGACAGCTTTATCCCGACCTGGACTTATGGCAAACCGCCAAACCGTTCCTGGAGCTTTGGTTTAAGGAACGCATGAGGCCAAAAGCCAAAATCACCAAATTGTTCAAGCAATTCCCAGAAGTTGCCGAACATTTCCCAGAAATCCCTACCTTGCTATTTAAAACCTTGGACAATGCCGCCAATGCCCAAAAACGCGCGGAAATGCAACAACGTGAATTGGTGTTACTCCGCCAACAAATGGAAATGCAGCACCGTAATACCTTATGGTCTATTTACATTGGGGCTATTTTGATTAGTCTGGCGGTTTTATTGCGATAATACCTAACCTTTTAGTATCCTGTTATCCGTACAAAACATCCTCGATTTGTTGTACATTATCGATATTAACAACGCTAAAAAACCAATTATAATTTGTTATAAACAATTGAGGAGCGATCATGGTATCTCTTAACCCGCCTGTCTGCGATTTTGGCGTTAAAGCACCGGACTTTAAATTGCTTGGAGTTGACGGAAAAACCTGGACACTACAAGATTGTATGGGCAGAAATGGGTTGTTCGTTATGTTTATTTGTAATCATTGCCCTTATGTCAAAGCCGTGCATGACCGAATTCTCCGTGATGCCCGTGATTTAAAAGGGTATGGCATTGAATCGGTTGCTATTATGTCCAATGACACGGTCAATTATCCGGCCGATTCTTATGAAAATATGCAGCTTATCGCCGAAGCAAATAATTATCCGTTTCCTTACCTGATTGATGAAACACAAGAAATAGCCAAAGCTTATGGCGCTGTTTGTACGCCGGATTTTTTTGGATATAACACGGATTATGAACTGCAATACCGTGGCCGTCTGGATGCCAGCCGAAAAGACACCGCACCCGACGACACAAGGCGCGACCTGTTTGAAGCCATGAAACTTGTGGCAACTACCGGTCATGGCCCCAAAGACCAAATATCAAGTATTGGCTGTTCCATTAAATGGAAAGAAGAAGTCTTTCAAGCGTAATTTAAACAACACAAAACGAGAGTAAGAAATATGTCGATAAAAAGAATGGTTGACCTTGATTTGGCTGGCAAGCGAGTATTAATCCGCCAAGACCTGAACGTGCCTGTCAAAAATGGTAAAGTGACCAGCGATATCCGTATCCAAGCCAGTGTGCCAACCATTGAAAAAGCCTTGGCAGCTGGCGCGGCGGTCATGGTGATGTCGCATTTAGGCCGTCCTGTTGAAGGCCAATTTGATGAGGAGTCCTCATTGAAACCAGTGGCGGAACGTCTGTCCAGTTTGTTGGGTAAGCCTGTACGGCTGGAGCGCGACTGGCTAGATGGCATCACCATCAATCCAGGCGAGGTCGTGTTGTGTGAAAACGTACGCTTTAATGTTGGCGAAGAAAAAAACAGCGATGAGTTAGGCAAAAAAATGGCCGCTTTATGTGACGTGTTTGTTATGGATGCTTTCGGAACTGCACATCGAGCACAAGCATCAACCCACAGTGTCGCCAAATTTGCCCCGATTGCGTGTGCTGGCCCGTTACTCGGCAACGAACTGGATGCCTTGGGTAAGGCGTTGGAAACGCCTACAAAACCGTTGGTTGCGATTGTCGGCGGATCTAAGGTCAGCACTAAATTGACGGTGCTTAAATCGTTGTCTGAAAAAGTCGACCAACTAATTGTCGGTGGCGGCATTGCCAATACCTTTATTGCTGCGATGGGGTTTCCGGTCGGAAAATCCCTGTATGAACCCGACTTGATTGAAGAAGCCAAACGGCTAATTGCCGCCGCAAAAAGCGCCGGTTCAGACTATTCCGATACCTACCGATGTGGTCTGTGCCAAAGAGTTTTCGGATAGCGCAGTTGCGACCGTAAAACAAGTTGCCGACGTTGAAGCGGATGACTTGATCCTCGACATCGGCCCAGATACCGCCAAGCATTATGCTGAAATCCTGAAATCTGCCGGAACTATCGTCTGGAATGGCCCGGTCGGCGTATTTGAAATCGACCAATTCGGCAATGGCACTAAAACTTTATCAATGGCAATTGCTGAAAGCCCTGCTTTTTCGATTGCAGGTGGCGGCGACACCCTCGCAGCAATCGACAAGTATGGCATTGAGGACAAGGTGTCTTATACCTCGACCGGAGGCGGAGCATTTCTTGAATTTCTTGAAGGTAAGGAATTGCCTGCTGTTGCTATATTAGCGTCGAGAAGTTAGTAATATAATCAGAATATTACATTTTTTATTTAAAGCTAAGAATAACGACCTTGTGTTTTTTATTTGGTTTAATGATAAACGTGTTAAATTAGAACCAATTGACCGTAAGTGTGGTCTTACAAAGCATCCCTACAATATAAAGGAAACCAAATGGCTAGAGTCACTATCGAAGATTGTTTAGAACATGTAGAAAACCGCTTTAAATTGGTTTTACTGGCAGGGACTCGTGCGCGGCAACTCAGCCATGGCGCGACAGAGTTTGTGCCGCGCAACAAAGATAAAGACACTGTACTCGCCTTGCGTGAAATTGCAGAGGGTCATGTCACTGAAGAGAACATCAACCTGTTGCACCGTACCGGTGAAGCACACGATACTCCTCCTATGTTCTAAATGTAACTATGTTAGAAGTTGCTGACACTATCGAGCTTGAGCGTCCACAGGATAAGCTTATAAGACGTTTGTGTTCAGCATTATCCGGTTATCTGGATAAAACCCAAGTTGACGACTGTGTGCGTGCCTATGAATTTGGCTCAAAAGCGCATTCAGGCCAGTTACGCAAAAGCGGTGAAGCTTATATCTGCCATCCTATCGCAGTTGCTATCAGCCTTGCCGAAATGCGTATGGATGCCAACTGCATTATGGCAGCCATACTGCATGATGTTATCGAAGACACGGGGGTCAGCAAACAAGAGCTGGCAAAAGCATTCAACCCTGAAGTTTCCGAACTGGTTGATGGTGTCACCAAGCTCACCAAAATCGACAGCAAATCCCATGCTGAAACCCAAGCCGAAAACGTCCGCAAGATGTTTCTGGCGATGGGTAAGGATTTGCGTGTCATTATGGTTAAACTTGCTGACAGGCTGCACAATATGCAAACTCTAGGCGCTATGCCCGCTGAAAAAAAACGCCGCATTGCCCGTGAAACCCTCGATATATATGCACCGATTGCCAATCGCTTAGGCATGAACAACATCCGGCATAAACTCGAGGCGTTGAGTTTTCAGGCAATGTATCCTCGGCGCTACAATATTCTGGATAATGCCTTAAAAAAAGCCCGAGGCAATCGCCGTAAAGTCATAGACGTTATAGAGAGTACCCTAAAAAATCGTATTACTCAGGACAATTTGACATGCGATGTGTCAGGGCGGGAAAAAAATCTCTACAGCATCTACCAAAAAATGTTGCATAAAAAAGTATCGTTGAACGATGTCTTTGATGTATATGCCTTTCGGATTTTTTGCGCCAATGTCGATGATTGCTATCGCATTTTGGGTGTCGTCCATAACTTATATAAGCCCATACCCGGGCGATTCAAAGATTATATTGCCCTTCCCAAGGCGAACGGTTATCAATCTTTGCATACAGTGCTCATAGGCCCTTACGGCTTTCCCATCGAAATACAAATACGGACACATGAAATGCACCGCATGGCTGAATCTGGCATAGCGGCACATTGGCTTTATAAATCCGATGATGACAACAACGATAAGTTTCAAGACCGCGCGAATGAATGGCTACGGGATTTGTTGGAGATCCAGCAAACTGCCGGCGATTCCCTGGAATTTATTGACAATTTAAAGATAGATCTGTTTCCGCAAGAGGTTTTCGTTTTTACTCCAAAAGGCGAGATTATCAAAATGCCCAGGGGAGCCAGCATTATAGATTTTGCTTATGCTGTGCATACGGATATTGGTAATGCCTGTGTTTCTGCACGGGTTGACCGCAAATTGGTGCCATTGCAAACCAAACTTGAAAACGGCGTTACGATTGAAGTTATTACCGCTATCTGGGCGCGGCCTAATCCATTGTGGCTCAATTACGTCATCACTGCCAAGGCACGTTCCGGAATTCGTAATTATTTGAAGAATTTCAAGCAGTTAGAAGCCATAAGCTTGGGTCGTCGGTTATTGGATAAGGAATTGCAATCCCTAAACTTGCAACTTGAAAACATAGACAAGTCACGTATGAAGTCTTTGCTTGAAGTGGTCGGTAAACAATCGCTTGATGACTTACTGGAAGATATTGGCTTAGGTAACAAGATGCCATTCTTGATTGCCAAACAACTTGCCCAGAAAGACATACATGCCGCCGTTAGGCTGGATGACAACGACCAACTCAAGAAAACACCCTTGATTATCAAAGGTACAGAAGGGATGGTGATTACTTTGGCTAAGTGTTGCCGTCCTATTCCCGGCGACCCTATTATCGGTTTTTTTAATCCTGGCAAAGGCATCGTTGTTCATAATCTTGAATGCCGGAACAGCACTGAGGTCAGAAAAAAACAAACCAGTTGGTTAGATGTGGAATGGAGCCAAGATGCTACAGGTGAATTTTCTGCTGAACTTCGTCTTGAAGTGCTCAATCAGCGTGGTTCACTGGCAACGGTGGCCTCGACGATCTCAGAGCATAATTCCAATATTGAAAATGTCACGGTGATCGAGCAAGATTCCCGCCTCTCCGTCGATCTAATAACCGTTAGCGTTAAAGATCGAGTCCATTTAGCTAAAATTATGCGAAAGCTGAAAGAGTTACCCATTGTTATAAAAATCACCCGGGTAAAGGCATAAAACCAAGCCTTTTCATGTTTAAGTTCCTGCTGCGTAATCGAAATACCCCTCCACCAAATTACCACGCCAATGACCAAAGAAATCATCAATACGGATCAAGCCCCACAAGCCATAGGCACGTATTCACAAGCTGTTAAGGTTAACGAGACGGTCTATCTGTCAGGACAAATCCCCTTAGTTCCTGAAACCATGGTGTTAGTCGAAGGTGATATTTCCGCACAAATTACGCAAGTATTCAATAATTTGAAAGCAGTTGCAGAAGCTGCCGGTGGCAATTTATCCGATATTGTGAAACTCAATGTTTTTTTGGTGGATTTAGCGCACTTTCCCATCGTTAATGAAATTATGGGTCGATTTTTTCAATCACCTTATCCCGCGCGTGCCGCCGTTGGGGTTGCTGCATTACCTAAAGCCGCACAAGTGGAAATGGATGCGGTTATGGTTCTTACCCGGTAGGATTCTCTAGCTGATACTGAAAAACGCCAGCTAAATCCTTTATCCTGTCGTGTCGGTAGTTAATCATGAGTAATCACGACATACTTAAGCAATCAGTGATGACCTTGACGGGAGTAGGCAGCCGGACTGCGGCCAACCTGGAAAAACTTGGAATAACAATTCTCCAAGATCTGTTGTTTCACCTGCCCATCCGTTACGAAGACAGAACCCGTACTTACCCAATAGATAAACTTTCGGCTGGAATGTCAGCGCTTATCAGCGGTAAGGTTGAATTTATAGATGTGCTACCACGAGGCCGCAAAAGCCTAATCTGTCGGATTAATGATGGCACGGGGCTTATCGACCTACGGTTTTTCCATTTTACCGCCCAGCAGCACAATACGCTCAAGCCGGGAACAGCAATTAGTTGTTTTGGGGATGTTCGCTTTGGCTACGCTGGACTGGAAATGGTTCATCCTGAATACACGGTCATTTCATCATCTGATAAGGCAATCACCGAATCCTATTTAACTCCTGTATACCCACTGACAGAAGGACTTAACCAGAATGTTGTCAGAAAAGCAGTCAAGCAAGCTCTAGCCATTTGCGATGATAACGCACCAGCATTAAGGGACTGGTTACCCGATGTCGTCCTTAAGCAGCATCATTTCCCGTCATTAGAGGAAGCGATTAAGACCTTACATGCGCCAGATGCAACAATAACCACCGAAGCCCTGCAAAGAGGCAGTGTCCCCGCACTTAAACGACTGGCATTTGAAGAACTGTTGGCTCATCACCTAAGTCTCAAACTCGCCAAACACAAGGCCAAAGCTTGGCAATCGCCCCATTTTGCTGCCGACTCCGTTGCCACAAAACCATTCATTGACGCATTGCCTTTCAAATTGACCGGAGCACAACTCAAGGTAATGGCAGAAATTGAAGCAGATTGCACACAGCCGCATCCTATGATGCGTTTGGTGCAGGGCGATGTTGGCTCCGGCAAAACCATAGTCGCTGCTTATGCAGCCTTGCTGGCTTTGGCTGCTGGTTATCAGGTCGCCATCATGACTCCAACAGAATTATTGGCAGAACAACATTACCGCAATTTCAATGGATGGTTTAATCTGTTTGCCACCCAAATCACGTTGCTCACAGGCCAAGTAAAAGGCAATCCACGCAAGGAAATTTTACTGGCGTTGCAAGATGGCGCAACAGGCATTGTGATCGGTACTCATGCCTTATTCCAGGATGGAGTCAATTTTCATCGCTTAGGCTTAATCATCATCGACGAACAACACCGTTTCGGTGTCCATCAAAGGCTCGCATTAAGGGCTAAAGGCCAGCAAGGCAGTATCAGGCCTCATCAACTGGTCATGACCGCCACGCCAATTCCGCGCACCTTAGCGATGTTGCAGTATTCCGACCTGGACATATCTATCATTGATGAACTACCTCCTGGCAGAAAGCCAGTTACCACTAGCGTGATTCCCAGTGAGCGGCGAGACAATGTCATCAGCCGGATCAACAATTGGGTAGGCAATAAAAAACAGGCTTATTGGGTGTGTACGCTGATCGAAGAATCTGAACTTCTCCAGTGTGAGGCCGCCGAAAAAACCGCAGAACGACTTACAGTAGCCTTACCCGAAGTGCGTGTTGCACTCCTGCATGGACGGCTGAAACCTACCGATAAAGAATCCATCATGCTGGCTTTCAAAAATCATGAAATTGACCTGTTAGTCGCCACCACCGTCATAGAAGTGGGCGTTGATGTGCCTAATGCTAGCTTGATGATTATCGAAAATCCCGAAAGACTAGGTTTGTCCCAGCTGCATCAATTACGAGGACGAGTAGGGCGAGGCAGTGACGACAGTTTTTGCCTGCTAATGTACCAATCGCCCTTGTCCGATAATGCCCGTCAGCGATTAGGTATCCTGCGGGACAGCAACGACGGCTTTTTGATCGCCGAAAAGGATTTGCAGTTACGTGGTCCAGGTGAAGTCATGGGTACCCGCCAGACTGGACAAGTGAATTTTAAGGTTGCCGATTTGGTCAGGGATGCCGATTTGCTGGATAATATCCCGACTATCGCCGATTCCCTTTTTGCTGATACGCCCGAAGCTATAGCGCCATTAATCGACCGCTGGTTAGGTCGCAATCCCGATTATTCCGAGGTTTAAACCCCATTGACCACCAAAAGTTATTTATTTAACCATGAACCCGATTGGCATGAACACAGGCGAGGAAGCCACCACCACCTACCTCAAGCTGTCCAATCTTGGGCTTACGAAGCCGGATCACTTACCCAAAGGTTGCGTGATTATTACGGAAACGAGGTCACAGTAAGCATCCTTTTCCACCAGTGGCGGACACCGTTTTTAAGCGAACGCAGACAGCTTCAATTACCACCGCACAGACACGGTTTAACCCGCGAAGTGATGCTGCATAAAAACGGCAAACCTTTGCTCCTGGCGAGGACTATCATCCCTGAAGAAACCATCAAAGTCGCCCATCGCAACCTGTCGCATTTGGGCACTCGTCCCTTAGGGGAAGTGATTTTTTCCTATCCTGACCTGGAACGGATTACGATGGATTTGACCTTGATAAAACCCAGCACATGGACATCAACAGCACAGCAAAACGCTAATATAGCCGAGCCAATTTGGGGACGAAGGACTGTCTATGCTATCCAGAAACGACCTATGTTAGTCAGTGAGTTTTTTCTTCCAGAAATATTGGCGCATTAGCTTTAAGATAAAGCGATTGGGTAAGCGCTAAAAATTCAAAGAATACCTTCTCCCTTGGGGAGAAGGTTGGAGCAAGGATGCCGGGGTTTTTAAAGATTCACATTAGTGCAATATGAGTGCATATCATCTCAATCTTGAGTCACAATCAAGGGTTGATGGCGTAAGTTTCCGTATAAGTACTTCCTTTTTTACAGACATCCCTTGCCGTTGGGCTTTCGCATTGTGTATCGGTAATTTCTGCTTTTAAAGTGCCCGCTGTTTCTGGGACAAAGTAAAACCGGAAGTTAGGGTCGGAGCTGATGGCAATGTCGGTTTTTGCGGTCAAAATCTGCTTGTCATTAAACGATATTTTCATTTGTTGGACAAAGTGCGATTTTTTGATAAATCGCGACACTTGATCCATCTGCATACCGCTTAAGTTAGGGTGGCTGATTAACAACTGCACCAAAGTGGGTTCTTTCGATTTAACGCCGTCATCCAGACGGAATTTCATTTTTCCGAGACGTTGCATGGCCGCATCCAAGTCTGCGCCTACCGGTGCTGAACAACCTCCGCTGGCTTTAACGTATTTCTTGCTCATGTATAACTTACCATCATTCATTTCGGCAATCGCACGGATATAACTGTAAGAGTTGACACGGATGCGCATGGCTAGATCGGCCTTGCCACTGTAAGGGGTGAATTCAAACTCACCAACGAAAGGGAAGGGGTTCTTATCGACCAACACCAGGATTTTTTTGATATAGCTGTCGTTCGTTTGCTTGATTTTGGTGTTGATCTTTAATGGCACCAAGGCGGGGTCTTCAGCCCGGACTGGCGCATCCAGTTCGATAATGTTATTCGATTCTTCAATGGTTTTTCCGGAAAAATACTGATTTTTCAGGGTGTTGTTCCATTCATTTTCGTCTTGTTCGGCGAATGCCAGAATTGGGCTTAATAGCAATGCGAGCACAATTACTTTTATATAATGGGTTTTAGTTCTCACGGTTATTCCTCCAAAAATTTAAAGTATTTTAATTCTTTTTAGATTCCAGGTCACAAAAGTGTGAGTGCGACTATGCAAAGCCAGATGATTCCATTTTGGAGCGGCGAATCCTGGTTAAAGCCAATGGGTTTATTAGGACATTCTGTTGATGCTAAGCGCTAGCACACGCTATCATCAAATGCTTAAAAAAATGACAGTTTATGGAGGTTCATTTCATGGCAAATCTCAGCATCAGAAAATTAGATGATGACGTATTCTTAAGATTACGTGGTTTAGCGTCCGCTCATGGCGTGTCAATGGAAGAAGAAGTGCGCCAAATTCTTAAGCAAGCGGTTGCTCAGGAGGTCAAGTTGGGTGAGATGGCTTTGCAGTTGTTTGGTGAAGGGCAAGGCGTTGATTTGGAATTACCTAAATACCCTGCCCATGAGCCGCTGGATTTATCCTAATGTTGGTATTGGATACCAATGTTATCTCTGAAGCCATGCGCCCTCAGCCCAGTCCGGCTGTGTTGGTATGGCTGAATCAACAGCAATGCTCCCAAGTTTATATAACGACCGTTAGTATTGCAGAAATCGGTTATGGGTTGCGAATTTTAGCCGACGGCCAACGTCGTAGACTGTTACAAAGCCGTTTCGATCAATTTATTGCGCTTGGATTTGACTCTAGAATCCATAATTTTGATCGGCCTGCCGCAGAAGCCTATGCCGAGATCATGGCATTCAGAAAAGAGATAGGCAGCCCCATGAGCTTTCCCGATGCCCAAATAGCAGCTATCACATGGGTTAAACGTTTTAATCTGGCAACCCGAAATACCAAAGACTTTGAGCAATGCGGGATTGGGTTGATTAATCCGTTTGAGTAGGGTTTTAGAAATGTAGGTCACATTGCCGCGTAAGCGGTTATGTGACAATTTGGTATACCAAACAAAAATGTCAGGTAGCGCTTAGGCGCAACCTGACCTATGTGGTTTTTTTGTATTCAATGTATCGTTCAACAAGAACATAAAATAAATTATTTTGCTCATCTTCATTAGTGCTAGGTTGAAAATTTGAATTTTTATATTGTTTTAAGAACTTTTGTTTATCATTTTCGCTTTCAAAAACTGGGATTGAAAATTCTCCGCCACCATTATTAACGCTTTTTCTCAAGTTTTGCGAAAAGTCATTTCCATACAAATTTGTTAGGTATTTTTGATAAGTGTATTCAATAGATTCATTAACATAGAAGTAGATACGCCCCCCATCTATTGGTTCCCAGTCAGGCGCAACTATTGTTTTCTGTCCGCCATCAAAAGTCACTATGTGGATTTTCTTTAAGCAGGTTTCATAATAATAAATATAAACATAATAAGCACAATTGCCATTATCATAATGATAACCTATCTCGCCACGAGTCCATTCTTGGGTATAAGCTAAAAAATTACTTTCATCATTACATACCCTAATGGTGAATTCAGGTGACGGCTCATAGTAAGAAACATCGTCACTTCTTTTCCAATTATCAAAATCCGAAAGGTAGTATTTAACCCTTTCAATTGGGGTCATATTCTTTATTTGGTTATCAATATATTCAATGAATAAATAAAAAATCAGCAAACCAATATAAATAATCCAAGACCAATGAAACAAGTTATTTTCCTTGTCTACAAAAAATGCAATTATTCCCATTATTGCGACCGTTATCAGTCTTATGACGGCAAGATAAGATAAAAATAATTTTTTCATTATTTAATATTCAGCTTAACGAATGGATATAAATCTCGGTGGAATAGCGCGAGCGTATATTCTGCTGCAAAGTTTAAATTACATCATTCGTGCAATTATCACAGTCAGTATACGATTAACCCTTAGGCCGCATATGCGGAAACAACAACACATCCCGAATCGACGGCGCATCGGTGAATAGCATCACCAATCGGTCTATGCCGATGCCTTCGCCTGCTGTCGGCGGCATGCCGTGTTCTAGGGCGGTGATATAATCGGCATCAAAGTGCATGGCCTCGTCGTCGCCGGCTTCTTTGTCTTCTACCTGTTTTTGGAAACGCGCGGCCTGGTCTTCGGCGTCGTTTAACTCGGTAAAGCCATTGGCGATTTCGCGTCCGCCAACGAAAAACTCAAAGCGGTCGGTGACGTGCGGGTCGTTATCATTGCGTCGCGCGAGTGGCGAAACCTCAACCGGATAAGCAGTAATAAAGGTGGGGTTCATCAATTTGCTTTCGACGGTCTTCTCGAAAATTTCGATTTGGATTTTGCCCAAGCCGTAACTGTCTTTTACCGGAATTTTAAGGCTTTCGGCGATTTTTACCGCACCTTCACGGGTACTGATTTGTTCTACGGTAACGCCAGGATTGAAATGCAGGATGGATTCCACCACGGTCATCCGATCGAAAGGCTTGCCGAAATCGTACTGTTCGCCTTGGTAATTAATAAGGGTTTGTCCGACGACTTCCTGGGCGATACCGCGCAACATTTCCTCAGTCAAGTCCATCAAGTCGTGGTATTCGGCATAGGCTTGATAGAATTCCAGCATGGTGAATTCAGGGTTGTGGCGCGTTGATAGCCCTTCATTGCGAAAATTACGGTTAATTTCAAAGACCCGTTCAAAGCCACCCACCACCAAGCGCTTTAAATATAATTCCGGTGCGATACGCAGGAAGATGTCCATATCCAGCGCGTTATGATGGGTGATAAACGGACGGGCAGTAGCGCCACCAGGAATGACTTGCATCATTGGGGTTTCGACCTCCAAAAACTGCCGTTCGATCAGGAATTGACGAATATAAGCGACAATCTTCGAGCGCACCAGGAACGTACTGCGGGTTTCTTCGCTCATGATTAAGTCCAGATAGCGTTGGCGGTATTTAATCTCCTGGTCGGCAATGCCGTGAAATTTTTCCGGCAGTGGGCGTAGGGCTTTGGTCAATAAGCGTAAGTCATCGACTTTTATGCTAAGTTCGCCCGTTTGTGTTCTAAATAACACGCCTTCAGCACCAATAATGTCACCAATGTCCCATTTTTTGAATTGTTCGTTGTAAAAGCCTTCGGGCAGGGCATCGCGGGTGACATAAAGCTGGATTTTGCCGGACATATCCTGGATATGCACAAAACTCGCCTTACCCATTACCCGGCGGGTCATCATGCGTCCGGCAATTTTGACGCGTAACGGTTCGGCCTCCAATTCTTCCTTGGTTTTTTCGCCGTATTCCGCTAACAGCTCACCCGCCACGACGTTGCGGCGAAAATCGGTAGGAAAAGCAATGCCGCCGTTTTCGCGCAATTCATTAAGTTTGCTACGGCGTTGGCGGATTTGTTCTTGTTCGTCGTGTTGAATTTCTTCTGACATTGTTTTATTTTCTTAAAAATATGAAGGCTTGCGTTTATAAGCCGCTTTTCAAACTGGCTTCAATGAACTGATCTAACGAACCATCTAATACGGCTTGGGTGTTGCCTGTTTCAACATTGGTACGTAAATCTTTAATCCTTGATTGGTCAAGTACATAAGAGCGAATCTGGCTGCCCCAGCCGATGTCGGATTTACTGTCTTCCAAGGTCTGTTGGATTTCGCTACGTTTACGCAATTCCAGTTCGTATAATTTGGATTTCAACTGCTTCATCGCCGTGTCCTTGTTCTTATGCTGGGAGCGGTCGCTTTGGCACTGTACGACAGTGTTGGTGGGGATATGGGTTATCCGCACCGCCGACTCGGTTCGGTTAACGTGCTGGCCGCCCGCGCCGCTGGCACGGTAAACATCAATCCGTAAATCGGCTGGGTTGATGTCGATGTCAATATCGTCATCCACTTCGGGAGAGACGAACACGGAAGCAAACGAGGTATGGCGGCGGTTGCCGGAATCGAACGGCGATTTCCTTACCAATCGATGCACACCGGTTTCCGTGCGTAACCAGCCAAAAGCATAATCGCCTTCAAACTTAATGGTGGCGCTTTTGATGCCCGCGACATCGCCGGGCGATTCTTCGATCAATTCGGTTTTAAAGCCTTTTGCTTCACCCCAGCGTAGGTACATGCGTTCGATCATGGAAGCCCAATCCTGTGCTTCCGTGCCGCCGGAGCCGGACTGGATATCCAAAAAGGCATTATTCGCGTCCATTTCGCCGGAAAACATGCGGCGGAATTCCAGATCAGCAACGCGTTTTTCAAAGTCGGCTAAATCATCGACGATTGTATTAACAGTTTCTTCATCGTTTTCTTCGACCGCCATCATCAATAATTCTTCGGCATCAGACATGCCTTGTTCCAGGTCACGGATGGTATTGACGACAATTTCTAATTGTCCGCGCTCTTTGCCTAAGGCTTGCGCTTGTTCGGGGTTATCCCAGATTTTAGGGTTTTCCAGTTCCCGTAAGACTTCGACTAATCTTTCGCTTTTGTTATCAAAGTCAAAGATACCTCCTAAGCGCGTCGCCACGGCTTTTAAGGTCAGCGATATGGTTTTTGATGGGGTTTATTTCTTGCATCTAAATGAATGAAATTACGAGGTAATTGATAAAATTAGCCAGTAATTATATCACTTTATGCGGGGTGGGGCATGTTGCCAATACCGTTTAGTTAAGGGAATATCTCCAAACTCTAGCCTTTCGGCAATTGCTGAAAGGCTGGTTTGAATTGAATGCAGTAAACTCAGGAGCGGTTTATCGTCCTGCGTTACCTTAGATTAAATTACCAAAACACCGAAAAGCGAAACGAAGGTTGATATATGCTGTTGGTGTTTGCGTCGAATAATGCAGAGAGCGGGCAAAAGATCTTACACTAGAATTAGGTGGTGTAAGTTGGGTGGGAACTGAATTGATCAAAGCTAGAAAATCAATGTAAGGTATACATTGATTTTCTTTGACAAATAATTAAGCTAGCTTACGGCGAGACGCACTTACCATGCCTATCAAAGCCGAGCCAAACAACCAAAATGCTGCAGGGATCGGTGTTTGAGTGGTTATTGCTGGCGCATCAACATTTATCTGATAACCACTGTTACCGCCATTGGTCGTACCTAATAAACTAATCATATGGCTACCGGCTAATAGTTTGCTATCAAACAACCAACCACCATTCTTGATGCCGCCAATTTGGGTCAATGGATTACCATCAAGTTTTACGGAAGTTAACCAAGTTGGATTTACTTTAAGTGACGAAATATTAACCTGGACTTGGCTATCCGCACTCAAATCAAACTTCCAGATATCGCTAATTGACACACGGTTAGCTATCTTTATCACACTGCCAAACAAATCCTGAAGCGTAACCTGTCCAGAATCACGAATCCCTGATGTAACTCCAGAACCAGATATCGATCCCCAAGCCAAAGATGCTGCGCTGGCTTGAAATGAACACGCCGCCATCGTTACAGTTAAAACAACCAGTAACTTATTCATAACTAAATCTCCAAAAATTACACTATAAAAATTAGCGTAAAACACACACTGATAGTGTTGTATTTTCCCTATAATCCAAAGCACGCATAGCATAACCCTATAAAATTATTAAGAATAGCCGCGTCAGCGTATTGAAGTATTGCACAAATTCTCTGATTTTCAAGGGTAAATCAAATGATTACTTAATAAACGAACAGCAATAGTCCGTCGGCGTGATTATTTTCACGGTAAATTTGGCATTGGCTGGGACATCGAAGGATTCGCCGCCTTTGATGTTTTGCCACTGGTCTGAGCCGGGCAACAAGACTTGTAAAGCGCCTTCGAGTATTTCCATGATTTCTTTGTCGGCGGTGTTGAAGGTGTATTCGCCAGGTAGCATAAAACCCAGTGTTTTCATCGAACCGTCGTCAAATTTGACGGTGCGACTGCTGACGTTGCCGCCAAAATAGACATTGGCTTTTTTGACAACTGATACATTGTTGAATTCTGACATGATGTTCCTTGATATGGTTAATTGCTCAAAAACGGCGGACATCATACCAGATTATATTTACGCGATTGGACTCCTGATTACAAGCTGCTTTAGTTTTCATATTCACCACATTCTTGTGTTGGCAGCATTCGGTACATTCTGTTCTTCCGCACTTATTAGGAAGCAATATTCTTGATTTAATCTCCTTACCCCGGCTCTAGGCCACCTAGCTACACTGCACCTGCATTGCCAAACCGCTGTCGTGGCTGCAGGTGCATTTTTTCACCTAACTTCCAACATCCGTGTAGGTATCCAGAAACAGAAGGTATCTCACTCTCTTAACTTAACGTCAAGAGAATCGCTATGGACATTCAACCTTCAATGACCTGATTTTCTTGTGGAAACCAAAGTCCCCAAGATCGTGAACCACAGCGTTCGCATTAAAGATAAGTTCAGAATCTTCTTTGATGTCTTGTTCTGTTATACCCCAGGCACGCATCAATTCTGGTTTTTCAGCCATTTTGGGTATGGGTAATTCAAAGCGGGGATTTTGGTAAACGGTTACCTTGGCATTTGGACCAACTTTTATGCTGTGAATACGCTGATTCCAGTCCTCACCATTTACTTTGTTTAAATTTTCTAACTTGGCTGGCCCCTCGATCAGTAAGTGTTTGCCAGCATATTCCGAATGTTCAAAAAAATCGGCCCAGCAGCCTTTGTCCAAGGCATAAGCACTTGAAGCCGAACCTAACAATAAAAACGTTATAACGAATACAATTTTGAAACTGTGAAATACCAATCGAATTCGGTTCATGAGCATTCTCCTGTCAATTGAATTGCTTGTTAAAAATTTGGGTACACCAATTAAGCAGATATAGAACATAGCCCCCATACTTATGAGACCATAAAATTAGTTATCTGTTCCAATTTACACAACGACTTCAACACTTTGTTTTTGATAGTTTGATTGAAACGTTTTTGACACGATTACCAGCCAAATATGCGGTATTTTGAAATGCATCGCTAATCCATTTGGCATTGCAAAACGACTGACAGCGCATACACTACTATTTCATTTGCTATACATTTACGGGAATCCGGTTACGATAACGCTATCTTGGGTTTATATTTAGCCATTTATAGAGAGGATACATTGCAAAATCAGGACATTGAGCGTTTAAAAACCATCGTACAAAATTTGCTGGATGAGGCTAAACAGCAGGGTGCAAGTGCGGCAGAAGCGGGGTTAAGCCAGGAAAATGGCTTGTCGGTGACAGCACGGATGGGCGAGGTTGAAACAATCGAACACCATTGCGACCAAGGTTTGGGAATCACCGTTTATTTCGGTCAGCGCAAAGGTTCTGCCAGTACGACAGATTTATCCCCAGGTGCAATTAAAGAATCGGTCAGCGCAGCATGTAGCATCGCGCGTTATACCAGCGAGGATGAATATGCTGGTTTGCCGGATAAGGAGTTGCTGGCAACGGAGTTTCCTGATCTCGATCTCAACCATCCCTGGTCGTTGGCGGCTGATGAAGCGATTGCGTTAGCTATTGAATGTGAGGCGGCGGCTCTGTCTTTTCATCCTGACATCATTAATTCGGAAGGCGCGTCGGTCAATACCCATCAAGGGATTCGTGTGATGGGAAATAGTCTTGGCTTTCTCCAGGGCAGACTTTCAACACGACATTCCGTGAGTTGCACAGTAGTGGCGCAGCGTGGTGACGCAATGCAGCGGGATTATTGGTACAGCGTTGCCAGAAACGCCAAGGATTTGGAAGCTGCTACAACAATTGGCAAAAAAGCAGGGGAACGGACGATCAAGCGGTTGGATGCGCGGAGATTACCCACCCAGCAATGCCCCGTTTTATATGCGGCGGAAGTCGCTTCTGGGTTGTTAGGTTCCTTAGTTGGCGCGATTAGCGGTGGTAATTTATACCGCAAATCCACATTTTTGTTGGATGCTTTGGATACGCAAATTTTCCCAGATTTTATCCGCATCCATGAGCAGCCTTTAATAAAAGGCGGATTAGGCAGTTCAGCATATGACGGTGATGGTGTCGCAACCCAAACCAGGGATATTGTTAGTGGAGGATATCTGCGTGGCTACGTGTTAAGTACCTATTCTGCCCGTAAATTAGGTATGCAAAGCACTGGCAATGCTGGGGGTGTGCATAATTTAACCATTACGCCCGGAAACAATGATTTTCAGGCCATGCTAAAACTGCTGGATACGGGATTATTGGTGACTGAATGTATAGGGCAGGGCGTTAATATGATTAATGGCAATTATTCACGCGGCGCTGCGGGTTTCTGGGTGGAAAATGGAGAAATCCAATATCCGGTTGAAGAAATCACCATTGCCGGAAACTTGAAAGACATGTTTAAAAACATTGTTGCCGTGGGAAATGATGTGGATTATCGCGGCAATACCCGGACGGGTTCGATTTTGATTGAACGGATGTCGATTGCGGGGGAATGAGTTTTTATTAGGTACAAGCGCGACATAGTTAGGTTAAGTGGTTTAGTCCCTTTTCCCTGGGGGAGAAGGTTAGGATGAGAGGGATATAATGACAGTTGATTTTAATCCCCTCACCCCAACCCTCTCCAGCAGGAGAGGCAGTTTGCTTCCTGAAATTGACGGTATTGAGTTTAAGGGCACAGTTTTGAACCTCGAACAATATCTCCTATCAATTCCGGTCCCTTATATATAAGTCCAGAATAAATCTGCACCAAACTCGCACCAGCAGCAAATTTTTCCTGGGCATCATCACTGTTTAATATCCCGCCCACCGCAATAATTGGGATTTTACCCTTCAATTCTGCCGATAATGCCTTAACTACGGCTGTTGACTTATTTATTACCGGGCTGCCGCTTAAACCACCTGCTTCATTAGCAAGTGGGTGGTTGGCGATCATATCGCGGGCTATGGTGGTGTTCGTGGCGATAACGCCGTCAATTTCAAATTCTAAAAGCAGTTTTGCAATCCGGCTTATGTCTTCTGAAACTAGATCTGGGGCTATTTTCAGTGCCAAAGGTACGTATTTTCCGTGTTCTTTTTGCAGTTTAAGCTGCTCTTCCTTAAGTGCGGCAATCAACTTCCTGCTCTCGTCGCCTTGCTGTAACTGGCGTAAGTTTTGCGTGTTGGGTGAAGAGATGTTAATCGTAATGTAACTGGCGGCAGCATAAGCCTTACGTAAGCCGATTAAATAATCGTCTGCTGCTTTTTCAATCGGCGTATCAAAGTTTTTGCCGATGTTGATCCCTAAAATCCCCTGGTAAGCACTTTTCCTAACCTGAGTAAGCAAGTGATCTACACCTAAATTATTAAAGCCCATGCGATTGATGATGGCTTGATATTCAGGCAGCCTGAATAAACGCGGTTTTGGATTACCCGGCTGCGGCCTGGGCGTTACCGTGCCTATTTCAATAAAACCAAATCCCAAGGCAGCCAATGCGTCGATGTAATCGCCATTTTTATCTAAACCAGCGGCTAGGCCAACGGGGTTTTTAAAATCCAGCCCCATGACATTGACCTGATTGCTTTTTATAGATGGGTAAAGCAGTTTACTTAACCCGGAAATATAGGCCGTTTTTAAGAGCTTAAGCGTCACATCATGGGCGGTTTCAGCATCTAGCGCAAAAAGTAGGGGACGCAATAAGGGGTAAAGGTTCATATGCTTCAATTTCTGGATTAGGCTAGCCTATTTAACCGATAGGGTTCAGGATCAACAGAAGTAGGGCGATCCAATATCAAATCCGCCAGCAACTGTGCAGAAGCGGGTGCCATCGCCAGACCATTCCTGAAATGCCCGGCATTAATGCTTAAATTGGTTATTTCAGGGTGCTTATCTATATAAGGTACGCCATTTTGTGTTCCCGGCCTTATCCCTGCCCAATGCTTAACAAGCGGGAAAGCTTTTAAAGCGGGCAATAATTTCAGTGCGAAATCGCTGATCTGCGCTTTAGCTTCCGATGTTGTGCTTTTGTCGAAGGTATCCGTTTCTACTGTACTGCCAGCCAGGATATTGCCATCTAATCTTGGTATCAGGTAATGGTCGCCATCCAGCACTATTGTCTGCAAGGTGTCCGGTTTGGCGGCGAACAACAGCATTTGGCCTTTTACGGGTGAAATTTGCGGCCTGTTATCCCTAATGCTAGGAAAAAACCGCGCCATAAGCTCAGATGTCCATGCGCCAGCAGAAATAATTAGCTCATTAATCGGCAAATTACCTAAGCTGGTGTCAATTGAAGTTATCTTATTGTTGTCGAGATGAATGCCGGATAACTGGCAGTTTTCCAATAACCGCACTCCTTTTTGCAGGAGATCTTGCTTAAGGGATTTAATCAGTCTGGGGTTACGGATTTGGGCGATATGTGGCAAATACAGAGGATGTAATGGCGTTGTTCCTAAGCCATCGAGCTTATTGTCAGCTTCCACAAATGCTATTTTATTATGGTTGCACCAAGCCAGAGCAGCATTAATATCTGGATTTTTGGTGATCAGCAATCCACAAGGATTCCATTCAGGGTCAATACCAGTCTCCTCTAAAAGTTCGGATGCCAAAGCAGGATACAATCCTAAGCTTTGTTTAACCAACTGTGTAATTGCTGGTTTTTGTCGCCAAGGATAAAGTGGCAGTAAAATGCCGCCGCCCGCCCAGGAAGATTCACTGCCTAGCGAACCTTTATCGATTATCGTCACCGTTGCGCCAGCAGCATAAAATTCACGGGCGGCCAGCAGACCCATAACGCCGCCGCCTATCAATGTAATGTCAGTGTTTGTTGTCATGGAATAGAGCGCGTGAATATATAGGAAGTTTTTAACTCCCTCTCCTGTTGGGGAGGGTAGGGATAGGATGATAAAGGGAATCTCTAAAAATTCAAAAAACCCATGTCTTATAGAGAGAATGGATTTTTAGAGATCGGCTAAAATCAATTAGTTATACCTGTTTATCCCAGGCTTCTCGGCAACTGTCCTTGCGTTGTCCTACTTAATTACATCCAAGTAGGCATCCCTCAGAAGGAGAAAGAGATCCTCAGAAGGAGAAGGAGATTGATTTCCATAAGGAATTGTCTTGTCGATAAAGCTATTTTCAATTAAGGTTAAGGGTAACACAAAAATAACGAAGGAATGTTACGTGGTTTTTTCGTAATTTTTGTTGTTCAATGCCAACAATACAACAAAATAGTTAAGAATATTTTATAATTAATTGATTTATATAATAATTATAATATAAAAAAAAACATACAAAAACTTGTAGAGATTCTATTTTGCTGCTAGTATTAGCACCGTAGGAAAGTTTTGTTGTATTTAAGCAAATTTTAGTAAAATAACAACCTCATGAGGGGGAACGATGATGAATAAAACTAAACTGGTACTTGGCATTGCCACAGCTACTTTGACTGTAGCGGGCGCTATGGTATCCCAACAAGCGGCGGCGGGAACACGCCCAACACCACGCAACAGAATCAGCTTTGGTCAGCAAAGTTGACGTGCTGGAAGCACAACTTCGTGCCATGCAGGATGAAATGGCAGCCATTAGAGCGGCATCAGGTAACGGTGCTGATTCTGCAAAAGTGCAAGAATTGGATGCTTGGATGCAAGAACATAAAAACCAACCAGATCGTCCAAAAGACAATATGGTTTTCTTCCGTGGCGCTTATGCTAGAAATGATCAACGGCCTATTGCCACAACCTCGAATTTGTCATGCTCGGATGGTCTTCTTGGCCCTGTTGGTTGTACAAGTAGTGATAGGGAAGGTTGGGCATTCGGTGCCGGTTTTGACTTCAGCCTGGATGATAACTTATTTGGCTTGATGAACAATACCGAAGTGTTGGCTGAATTGATGTTTGATTATAACGAATTTGGTACGTTCACTGGTAATGTCACAGGCGCTATAAATCCTGCTCTATCCTTGCCTTCGGAAACTACCCAAAGCCAATTACGTTTGACTGCCGCACCAAAAATCAAGTTCTTTAAAGGCAGCAAACTGAGACCATGGATTATCCCAGCCGGTTTCACGCTGAACGTCATGTCACCACCTAGCCAAGTTAATACTATTAGCCATTTGATGCCAGCCATCCATTTCGGTGGTGGTGTTGATTACAACATCTGGAAAAATATTTATGTAGGCGCTGACGTACGTTACAACTGGGCGCTTAACAAGCTTGATGGAACGAACACTAATGGTTTCACCGCTGGTGGTTCTTTAGGTATAGGTTTCTAAGGAAACAGAATACGATACGGATATCGTTTGATAAGGATATCAACACAAAGGGGGGCGAAAGCCCTCCTTTTTTTGGCTACCTTTTTTATAGGTGCTATACTTAGCACCAAATATAGACAAAGGTCAGCTATGAAGATTTCTACCGATATTAAGCCTGTTAGTTATTTAAAACTGCATTCTGCGGATTTATTGAATCAGGTCAATGAAACCCACCGGCCAGTCGTGATCACCCAAAACGGTGAGCCTAGGGCGGTTTTACAAGATGCTGACAGTTACGAGGCGATGCGGGCTACATTGGGCTTGTTAAAGTTGCTTACACAAGCGGAAAACGATGTGCGCGATGGTAATACCGTACCGCAAGACCAAGTTTTTAAGTATGTGGAAGCACTATTAGCTAGGTAATGGAAGGCTATTCAGTTGAGTGGAGCAAAACGGCAGAAAGCGATTTGATTGCCATCATCCAATACATTCACACTAACAGTCCGCAAGCCGCAAGAAATGCGATCATCACCATCAGGGATAAAGCAGCTGATTTAGTAATATGCCCAGAGCGTGGTCGCATCGTGCCTGAATTACTGGCACATGGAATTGGGCATTATCGGGAACTGATTATTTCGCCTTGGCGGATTATTTACCGATTAGCCAATGCTACTGTCTATGTTTTGGCTGTAATAGATTCCCGCCGCAATGTTGAAGATATTTTGTTAGACCGTTTGATTCGAACGAATGATTACAAACCCTTTGCCTAGCGCTGTTATGTAGTTCGTATGCTAGGTTTATCCCGCATACCCTCAAAGATCACAATTTAAACAATGATGTCTTGAAGGCAGTCTTAAAAGCCCACTCTTAATAGTTAACAATTAATTTGAAATGAAGCAACAAAGAAAAGCCATCGCATTAATTTCCGGTGGATTGGATTCCATGCTGGCGGCGAAGACCGTGATGGAGCAGGGCATCCATGTCGAAGGCATCAACTTCTACACCGGATTTTGCGTGGAAGGCCATACCCATGCCATTCGTGAAAAGGATAAGGCCAAACCTAAGCGTAATAATTCCTTGTGGGTTGCCGAGCAATTAGGTATCAAGCTGCATATCGTCGATGTCATCGAAGAATATAAGAAAGTCCTGATTAACCCCAAACACGGCTACGGCGCAAACATGAACCCGTGCCTGGATTGCAAAATTTTTATGGTGAATAAGGCCAAGCAGTGGCTGGTTGAAAACAAGTTTGATTTCATTATCACGGGTGAAGTGATCGGGCAAAGGCCGATGTCCCAGCGTAAATGGACTATGCCCATCATATCCGAGCAATCAGGTGCTGACGATTTGCTGTTACGTCCCCTGTGTGCGCTTAACTTACCTGCAACCCTGCCAGAACGGGAAGGTTGGATTGATCGGGAAAAGTTGCATTCCATAACAGGCCGTTCGCGCAAGCCGCAAATAAGCATGGCTAAACAATTCGGGTTTGACGATTATTCACAGCCAGCCGGAGGTTGCTGTTTTTTGACCGATAAATACTATTCGGCAAAACTCGTCGATCTTTGGAAAGCGCGAGACAGCAGAGATTACGAATTGGATGACGTGATGTTACTAAAAGTTGGCAGACACATTCGTCCTAAGCCACACTTCAAATTGATTGTCGCCAGGGAAGAAGGTGAAGGCCGCTTTATGCAAGGCTACAAAAGAGATTACATCAGCATGTTTTGCACTAGCCATACTGGGCCATTAGTGCTGCTGGATGGTTCACCTTCAGCAGAAGATTTGTATCTGGCGGCGAGCATTACTGCCCGTTACGGACAAGGCCGAGATGCTGAGCAGGTTGATATGGCGATCATGGAGAAAGACGGCTCAGAGCGCACTATCCAAGTCAAACCCTTAGCCGGAGAAAAACTACCGGACGAATGGATAATATGACTAGGGAAGTGCTGAACGCACGGCGTTTGCTATGCCCTTTACCCGTCATCCGCACCCAGGATAAAGTCAAGCAATTGCAACCCGGCGACCAATTGGAAGTCATCTGCACCGATCCCGGCGTGATGCAGGATATTCCGGCGTGGTGTCGTATCAACGGGCATAAGGTATTGGAGAGCAGTTCTGGCGACCATGAGTATATTATCTTGCTCGAAGTGGGCAGCTAGCTTGCGATCAATCCACGACAGACTTACATTTTAAGAGAAATCATCACATGGCCGTAGGACAAAACAATTTCCCCAACATGCCGGAAATCCCTGGAATTAAGCTAGGCACAACCAATGCAGGCATCAAACAAACTGTTAGGGATGATTTGCTGCTGATTGCTTTGGCGGAGGGCGCTACTTGCGCCGCCGTATTCACGCGTAACGCATTTTGTGCCGCTCCGGTGCATGTAGCGAAAGCCCATCTTTCTCAGCAACCGCGTTGGTTGCTGATCAATTCCGGCAATGCCAATGCGGGGACGGGACTGCAAGGTTATGAAGATGCCAAGGCCACATGCCAAGATGTCGCTGTAGAGACCGGAGGCAAAGCCAATCAAGTTTTACCTTTTTCCACCGGCGTAATTGGGCAACCTTTGCGTGTTGATAAGATTAGGGCGGCATTACCGACGGCGCATCAGGCGTTAACACAGGATGGATGGACTAATGCAGCAGGGGCCATCATGACCACTGACACCTTTCCCAAAGGCGTGTCGAAATTGATAATGTTGGACGGTCATCCCATTACTATCAATGGCATTTCCAAAGGTGCAGGGATGATCCAACCCGATATGGCGACCATGCTGGCGTTCATTGCCACCGATGCCAAGATTGCCCAACCCTTATTGCAAAGCTGTTTGGTGGCGGCTGTTGAGCAATCCTTTAATCGGATTACCGTCGATGGCGATACCTCCACCAACGATGCTTGTGTGTTGATGGCGAGTGGTAGCACCTCTGCATCGGAAATTACTGCGGGCAGCGAGAATTATCAAGTCTTTGCAGATGCCATCATGTCGGTTTGTAAGCAATTAGCGGAATTAATCATACGCGACGGTGAAGGTGCAACGAAATTGATGCGCATCATCGTCGAACAAGCCCAAACCAATGAAGAAGCCGTGCGTGTTGGTAAAACCATCGCCCATTCGCCCTTGGTGAAGACAGCTTTTTTTGCCAGCGACCCTAATTGGGGGCGTATTTTGGCAGCGGTAGGCCGTGCCGGAGTGGAAAACATGGTGCTGGAAGACGTGCAGCTTTTTCTGGATGATGTTTGCATCGTCAGAAACGGTGGCTGCGCTGATGATTACACCGAAGCCGCCGGACAGCGGGTGATGAAGCAAGAAGAGATCACGATTACCGTCAAATTGGGGCGTGGGCAAGCGGTTCAGGAAGTCCTAACCTGCGATTTTTCATATGATTATGTGAAGATTAATGCGGAATACAGGACTTAGATTTAATCGGGTGCGAGAACCAATTAAAATAAGCCCCGCATAATCGACACATCATAAATCCTCTAATTTTACGCAAACTCGATATCGAAACTAAACGGTTAAGTGAAAATATCCAACGCTCCAAATAAAGAAACTAGCCAGAAACCCTTACAAGTCGCCGTCGGTGTAATCAAAAATCCCGCTGGTCAAATTTTAATTTCACTAAGAGATAAAAGCCTTAATCAAGGCGGCTTATGGGAATTTCCCGGTGGTAAAATTGAAGCGTCTGAAAACGTTGAGCAAGCCTTAGCGCGGGAACTTAAGGAAGAATTGGATATAACCGTCCAGTCCATAACACCGCTTATTGCTATCAACCATCAATACCCCGATTTTGCCGTGCAACTCCACGTATTTACAGTTGAGCGTTTTGATGGTGAGGTAAAAAGCTGCGAAGGCCAACCGTTTTTGTGGGTGAATGCTGATGATTTGGTCAACTACGCTTTTCCAGCTGCCAATCAGCCAATTATTGCCGCAGCCCGATTGCCGTACTATTACGCGATTTTGGATGATGCCGATCCCGCGTTTTTGCTAGTTAACCTGGAAACAATTCTCAATAAAGGCATTAAGCTTATTCAAGCACGGTTGAAAACCCTATCCGTTGGGGCGGTAGAAGCGTTTCTCGAGCAAGCCTATCCTTTGTGTAAAGCCGGTAATGCTTGGTTATTATTGAATTCTTCGGTCGATAATGCAGAAGGTTTTGATGTTGATGGGCTGCATTTAACTAGTGCGGATTTGCTGGCTTGTGAGCGACGGCCTGAAAATAAACTCTGGATAGCTGCATCCTGCCATAATATTGTTGAGCTTCGACACGCTGAAAATATAGGTGTCGATTTTGTGGTGTTAGCCCCGGTGTTGCCAACACCGACACATCCAGATGCTGAGGTTTTAGGTTGGGATCAATTCGCTAAGTTGGTTGCCAATACAAACCTGCCTGTTTATGCGTTGGGTGGATTGTCAGCGGATGATTTGCTTGCGGCGCAGAAAGCGGGGGCGCAGGGCATTGCTGGAATTAGGGCGTTTTTGGAGTGAAATTGTCGAAAATCATAGTTGAATTCAGTATTAGGATTGAATCCTTGAATAAGTCTTTCGACAAGCTTAGGGCGAACGGATAAGTTGTTGAGTCCATTTTTCTTCAAGATAGACTAATCTAAGAGAATGTTACCGCCGTCATTCCGGCAGGGATTTCCGTGAATAACGAGTTTTATAAATATTCCTTTATGAACCTAAACTACTTAAAAATTGTTGTCTGGATGTGCAGCTTATTATTGCTGCCGTCTGTTGCCCTAAGCGATAAGCTCAACGATCAGCGCCAGGCTTTCTTACAAGCCGAGAAATACCTGTCTGAGAAGAATGAAGCTGGATTTCTGGAAGTTACTTCCAGTTTGAGTGATTATCCGCTGTATCCTTACGTAAAATATCAATGGCTGAAAGATCATACAGATCAAACAGATCAGGTGTTGGCATTCTTATCGACGTATAAAGACACCCGCTATGCCGGATTGCTGCGTTCCAAGTGGCTAGATTATCTTGCCGAACACGAACGCTGGGACGATTTTATTAAGCATTACGAAGTGAATGAGAGCAGTGCTGATGATTGCCAGTACCAATGGGCGCAATACCAAACTGGCAAGCAACAACTAGCATTGGTCGAAGCAAAACGCTTGTGGCTTTCTGGTCGAGCAGCAGAAAAGCGGTGTCAGCCACTGTTTTCTGCACTGCAAAATTCACCCCTTATTACGCCTGATTTGATTTGGCAACGGTTTGAGATGGCAATAGAGGGCAACGATATTGAAACAGCACGATCAACATCAATTTTGCTGAAAGAATCCGCACGAAAAAATGCCGAGAACTGGCTGCAATTGCATCAAAAGCCGGAATTGGTTGATGACAGTCGATTTTGGCAGGAGAAGACTGACCAAACAGGCCGACTGTTTGCCCATACCATCAAGCGGTTGGCAAATGCCAATTTGGAGAAGGCATTAGCAGTTTGGGACGGCAAAAAATCCGATGTTGCTATAGACGGACAAACTGCCCAGGCTGTTGAACGTAAGCTTGGGATGGCTTTGCTCGGCAAAAAAGACAACCGTGCTTACAATCACCTGAATAAGGTAATACATGCGGATGATGAAACCAGAGCGGCAAAAGTAAGGGCGGCATTGCTTGAGCAAAATTGGCAGCATGTCAACAGTGCGTTGACAGAATTGACTTTGGACGAGCAGCAAGAACCCAAGTGGCAATACTGGCAGGCGAGGGGTTTACAGGAAATCGGAAAGAAGCAAGAATCAAATAAAGTGTACGCAGAGTTAGCCAAAGACCGGAGCTATTATGGCTTTCTGGCAGCGGATACAGTCAATGTGCCTTACCAAATCACTGACCAGCCCGTAAGTGTGCAACAAGCAGACTTAAAGCAACTTTCGGAACAGATCGAATTTAAGGCCTGTTATGAGTTCAAATTCCTGAATTTCGATTTGGAAGCACGTCGCCAATGGCAGTTTGCAATAAAGGATTTACCTAAGGAAAAACTCCTGACGGCAGCGAAATTGGCGCAGCAATGGCAGTGGGATCAAATCGCCATCACGACCTTAGTAAAAGCCGATTATTGGGACGATATGGCTTTACGGTTTCCAGTTTTGTATCTTACCGAAGTGCAAACCAGCGCTGATAAACATGGGCTTGATCCCGCTTTACTGTTCGGCTTGATGCGGCAGGAAAGTATGTTGGATAAAAATGCGGTATCCTCTGTCGGGGCAAAAGGCTTGATGCAACTGATGCCAGAAACAGCCCGAACAGTGGCTAGAACATTGCTCGAGCCGTGGCAATCTGATAATGATTTATTCAAACCAGAATTAAATATCAACTACGGCGGCTATTACTTTAAGGATTTGTTAACCCGCTTCGGCGGCCATGTTGCCGTAGCTGGGGCGGCCTATAATGCAGGTCCTAATCGCGCAAAAAAATGGTTGCCTATAACGTCTCCAGTTCCGGCTGACATCTGGATCGAAACTATCCCTTTCAAGGAAACCCGAAAATACGTTTCTACGGTACTTTCGTACGCGATTATTTATCAGCAGCGGCTAAAAAAAGGCAGTCTCAAGTTGAAGAACTTGTTGCGGGATGTCACGCCATAATACAACTGGCTAAAATTTGAGCTGATTTTTTCCGGTGTCTGTACGATAATACAGTGCTTTTATAAAAATTATAGCCAACAAGGTGCGGAATATCGTTATGTCGAAACAGCATAGTTTAACCTATGAAGAGTTGCTAAAATCGGGCAGGGGAGAGCTATACGGGCCTGCTAACGCGCAATTACCGTTGCCGCCCATGCTTATGATGGACAGGATTACCCTGATCACCGATGAAGGCGGCAAGTACGGTAAAGGCCAGATGGTCGCTGAGTTGGATATACATCCTGATTTGTGGTTTTTTGCCTGCCATTTTCAAGGCGATCCCGTCATGCCCGGTTGTTTGGGGCTGGATGCCATGTGGCAATTGGTCGGATTCTTCCTGTGCTGGATGGGTGGGCCGGGCAAAGGTCGTGCGTTGGGCGTGGGTGAGGTCAAATTTACGGGCCAAGTTTTGCCGACTGCCAAAAAAGTGACTTACCGCCTAGATATGAAGCGGCTGATCATGCGTAAACTCTATATGGGTATTGCCGATGCCACGATGGAAGTCGATGGTAAGGTCATCTACGAAGCCACTGATTTACGTGTTGGTTTATTTACATCCTTGTCGGATTTTTAGGAGTCGTTATGAAACGGGTAGTGGTAACAGGCTATGGCATCGTCTCCAGCATTGGCAACAATAAGGCTGAAGTCCTCGATTCCCTAAAGCAAGGCCGCTCCGGCATCGTGTTTGTCGATGTTTATAAGGAAATGGGTTTCCGCAGCCATGTTCATGGCGCGATCAACATCGACCAGGATGAATTTATCGACCGTAAAGTGAAACGCTTTATGGGTGATGGTGCGGCATTTAACTATATCGCCATGCAACAAGCGATTGATGATGCGGGTTTGGCTGAGAATGACGTAAGCAACGTCCGTACCGGCTTGGTGATGGGTTCAGGTGGGCCTTCTACCTCGAATCAGGTGGAAGCTGCGGATATTTTGCGCGAGAAAGGCATCAAAAAAGTGGGGCCGTATATGGTCACCCGCAGCATGTCCAGCACCAATACCGCGTGTCTGGCGACACCCTTTAAAATCAAAGGGGTCAATTATTCGATTACTTCAGCTTGTTCCACTAGCGCACACTGCATCGGCCACGCCTCGGAATTAATCCAATTAGGCAAGCAAGATATCGTGTTTGCCGGCGGTGGTGAGGAACTGCATTGGACGCTTTCCTTATTATTTGATGCGATGGGTGCGTTATCATCCAAATATAACGATGCCCCTGATACTGCATCACGTCCTTACGATGTTAACCGCGACGGCTTTGTTATTTCCGGAGGCGGCGGTGTGTTGGTCATGGAAGAGTTGGAACATGCTAAAGCCCGTGGCGCGAAAATCTACGCTGAATTGACCGGCTACGGTGCAACCTCCGACGGCTACGACATGGTACAACCCTCCGGCGAAGGTGCAGTACGTTGTATGCAGCAAGCCATGGCGACCGTGCATGACAAGATCGACTACATCAACGCCCACGGTACCAGTACGCCCGTTGGCGACACCAAAGAACTGGAAGCCTTACGTACGGTTTTTGGCGCAGAAAATGTGCCCTGGGTCAGCTCCACCAAATCCCTTACCGGACACGCCCTGGGCGCGGCGGGCGTTAACGAGGCAATCTACTCCTTATTGATGATGGAAAATAACTTCCTCAGCGTTTCCGCCAACATCACCGACCTTGATACCGGCGCGGCAGGCATTCCCATCGTGCGGGAACGGCAGGACAAAGTGGCCTTAAATACAATCATGTCAAATAGTTTTGGCTTTGGAGGGACTAATGCGACTTTGATTTTTCAGCGGTATGACGGCTAAAGCGATCAGAAAAGCGTTTTTTGTTCTCGCCAAAAATATTGTTTAAATGAAATTTACCTGGGATGAAAACAAAAACAGAATAAATAAGTCCAAACACGGTATAAGTTTTGAAACCGCCAAACTGGTTTTTGATGATCCGTTGCATAAAAGCATACAAGATCGTTATGAAAACGGAGAAGAACGCTGGCAAACATTGGGTGTGATAAACGGTATCGCTGTTATTTTAGTTGCCCATAGCATTCTTGAAGAGAATAATGTTGAACTGATTAGAATCATATCTTCGCGAAAGGCGACTAAGCAAGAGGTAGCCTATTATGAAAAAGCTCACTAAACAACAAATTGAAGAACTCAATTATCTGGCGCTTTTACCGGATGAAGCCATAGATACCAGTGACATCCTGGAACAAACTAACTGGGAAAATGCGGTCGTCGGGCGGTTTTATTCAAAAAAAACTAAGCCCAGCGTAGTGATAAATAAAATTGCAAAAATTGAAGATATCGAGGGTATTGGCTCGAAGTATGCAGAAATGCTAAGGGTGGTTGGCATCACTTCTGTGGAGAAATTACTTGAATCTGGGGCAACAGCTAGGGGGCGCGACGAACTTGCTGCTAAGATTGGAATCAGTTCCAAAACGATTCTTACCTGGGTAAACCATGCTGACTTATTCCGTATCAAGGGGGTTGCAAGACAATTCTCAGAACTGCTCGAGGCGGCTGGAGTAGATACTGTGCCTGAATTAGCACAAAGGAATGCTGAAAATCTACAACTTGCATTGGTTAAAGTTAATGAAGTAAAAAAAGTATCCAAAACCACGCCATCATTGATCCAAATTAGCAAATGGATTGCTGCCGCTAAAGTTTTACCTAGGGTTGTTGAGCATTAAAGCCTGTAATTACGTTAATCGAATATACACGTAGGGCGGATTACATCACGCTTTAAACGGGGTGGTTAACTTGACATATGGTGATTTTGCGTGGCTTTTATGCTCTATGAGTAAATCCGCCCTACCATTTATTGAATATCGTCAAACCAACCATGACCGACCCAACCCAAAAATCCCGCACCCAATTTAACAAGTTGCAAAAACGCTTACGCCATTATGTCGGTGATGCGATTGCCGACTACAACATGATCGAAGAGGGCGATAAGGTCATGGTGTGCTTGTCGGGTGGTAAGGATTCTTACACCTTGCTGGATATCCTGCTTAATTTGCAGAAAACCGCGCCCGTCAACTTCGACCTTATCGCCGTCAACCTCGACCAAAAACAGCCGGGATTTCCTGAACACGTCCTGCCCGACTACCTTTCATCCATCGGTGTGCCTTATCACATCATCGAGAAAGATACCTACAGCGTGGTCAAGCGGGTTATACCGGAAGGTGCGACCACTTGTGGGCTATGTTCAAGATTACGGCGTGGCACGTTATATGGTTACGCAGAAGCCAACGGCATAACCAAAATTGCCTTGGGGCATCACCGTGACGATATTTTGGAAACCTTCTTCCTGAACATCTTTTACGGCGGCAAACTGAAAGCCATGCCGCCAAAGCTGCTCAGTGATGACAAAAAAAACATTGTCATCCGGCCTTTAGCGTATTGCCGCGAAAAAGACATCGAGCGTTTTTCCGCATTCAGGAATTACCCCATCATTCCGTGTAACCTGTGCGGTTCGCAAGAAAATCTGCAACGAAAGGCCATGAAGGTCATGCTAAAAGCCTGGGATAGGCAATTCCCCGGTCGCTTAGAAACCATATTCACCAGCCTCCAAAACGTCGCGCCTTCGCAACTGGCAGACACACAAATATTTGATTTTAAAAATTTATTAAGGGTAACCGAGCCGGTCGCTAAGAACGTGAATGATAATGCAGGCTTAGAAGTGTTAATGCAGTGATGCTTGAACTTTGTGTTGTCGTAACTTATGGTAAATAAAAAGTAAGTGTTAAGTTTCATTCATGAACAGAGTCTGAGGCTTTAGTCAGTCAAATCCGTTTATTCAAAATATTCAATCACATGATCCTCCAAATCATGGGTCTGCGATTCTGCAACTGCAAAGCTTCTAATGGAAACTCCAGCATTAAGTACGCTGGTTGTCTTGCCGGAAACAAGAGGATGCCAATCGGCAAGTTCTTTGCCTTCGGCAACCAGGCGGTAAGCGCAGGTTGAGGGTAACCAACTAAATTGGGAAATGTCATGCTTTTTTAAATCAAGACATTCAGGCACTAAATTGATGCGTTCTGGGTAATTGCTGCATCGACACGTATTCAAGTTGAGCAGTCGGCAGGCAACATTGGTGTAGTAAACCTTGCCCGTATCCTCATCTTCGAGCTTATGAAGGCAACACTTGCCGCAGCCGTCACATAACGATTCCCATTCTTCATGGGTCATTTCCGCTAAAGTTTTGGTTTTCCAAAAACTCATATTTTGTTTTGGCAAGAAGACCTAAAAGATAGCTTGTTGGGCATATTTACCGGTGGTTTTTGGTATTGGTGAGAGGGAGCAATCGAGTTAAGAAGTGCTGATTGGAACTAAATCATGACTAGTTCTAAAGATAGCAGGAAGAAATTTGGCGGAGAAGCAGGGATTCGAACCCTGGGAGGGGATAAACCCTCAACGGTTTTCAAGACCGCCGCTTTCGACCGCTCAGCCACCTCTCCAAGAGCTGCATATATTAACCTAATAGCGGTAAAAAGCAATTGAATCTTAGCTGATCTAGGCTTTGAATGAAACACCTCTACAAATTTCAACAATAAGTTTGATGTTTGGTTTTGTCTCGATTTCCCAGGTACGACTTTATTTGCTTCAAACGTAAACCGGGCTGATAATCCAATTTTGAGTTCAACAGTTTGCAATAGTTATGCGCTTCAATGTACTCGAATATTTGGTGCTTGGCATCAGGTTTGGTTTTAACGCGTTCATCATATACCGCTTCGATTTTTAGGCTTATGGTGAAATAGTTTAATAAATAAGGATTTTTCTTAAGGGAGATTTATAATGTCAACAAAGATGAACATGAGCAAACAACCCAAACGATCAAATCCAAGAACGCGCTAGAATTTAAAGGGATCTCCGAGCAAGTCCTTTGACAAGCTCAGGACGAACGGCAAGGTATTGATTCCATTCGTGGTGGGCTTGTCGAACCATGAGCGGAATCAATTTATTCTAACGAGATATAGCAAAGTAAGGGTACAACCTGACTAGCGTATTAATGTCACATTCATGACAAAAAGCCGCGTGAACTTGATTTATCAAACTGAAATATTAGAGATTCCCAAAGGAAAGTGAGCAATCACGGATTTTGTTGGGTATCTCATATTGAAAAATGTCTAAAAACAACCTAAAAATTTATAAAAGTAATTGATAGAAAAAGTGAGGGGCCTCAATAAAAGCGGTATTTTTAAGGCATCAAGATTTTGCGTGGCACCCATGATGGATTGGACGGATCGGCATTGTCGGTATTTTCATCGGCTTATTTCGCAATATGCCTTGCTGTATACCGAAATGGTGACGACGGGGGCTTTGATACATGGCGATCACCATCGTTTTTTGCAATTTAATCCTGAAGAGCATCCGCTTGCATTTCAACTGGGTGGTAGCAATCCGCGTGAATTGGCGCTGTGTGCCAAAATGGTTGAGGATTATGGCTATGATGAGGTTAATCTGAATGTGGGTTGCCCCAGTGATCGTGTACAAAACGGACGTTTTGGTGCTTGCTTGATGCTTGAGCCAGAGCTGGTTGCAGAGTGCGTTTCAGCGATGTGTGCCACAGTTTCGATTCCGGTTACGGTCAAGTCGAGAATTGGCGTTGATGATCGAGATTCTTACGAAGAATTGGCCTTGTTTGTTGAAAAGGTCGCCAATGCAGGCTGTAAGACGTTTATTATTCATGCCAGAAAAGCCTTGTTAAAGGGCTTATCGCCCAAGCAAAATCGTGAAATTCCGCCGTTAAATTACGATGTTGTTTACCAATTAAAGGCTGATTTTCCACAATTGGATATTATCGTTAATGGCGGTATTGTTGACCTGGAACACACTGACAATCTGTTGGAACGGGTTGATGGCGTGATGGTGGGGCGTGAGGCTTACCATAACCCTTATGTTTTGTCTGAGGTAGACAAGCGCGTTTTTAATTCTGCGGCGCCAACCAGATCACGTTATGAAATCATAGCGTTATTAATGCCTTATATTGAAGCACAATTACAACATGGTGTTCGCTTAAACAGTATTACCCGTCATATACTAGGTCTTTTTCATGGCGAACCCGGCGCAAGGGCGTGGCGGCGGCACTTGAGCGAGAATGCCACGGGTGTGAATGCGGGTATCAATGTGGTGCGGGATGCATTAGCTTTTACGGTTCATTGAGGTATACTTCCAAAACTTAAATTTAGTAGAGCCAAGCACTATGGAAGAACAGTTTTCGAAAATTATCGCGGCTATAGGTGAGGATTTAGGCCGTGAAGGCTTGATTGACACCCCTAAGCGTGCGGCTAAGGCCTTTAAATTCCTTAATAATGGTTATGAAAAGTCGCTAGATGAAGTCCTTAATGATGCGATTTTTACGGCAGATTCTGAGGATATGGTCATCGTAAAAGACATCGAATTGTATTCCTTATGTGAGCATCATTTGCTGCCTTTTATAGGTAAATGCCATGTTGGTTATTTGCCAATGGGGAAAGTTATGGGCTTGTCTAAAGTTGCCCGTGTAATTGATATGTACGCCAGACGGCTGCAAATTCAGGAAAGGCTGACCAAGCAAATTGCGGATGCGATTATGCAAGCGACAGGTGCTAGAGGTGTTGCGGTCGTCATAGAAGCCAAACATTTGTGTATGATGATGCGTGGTGTTGAGAAGCAAAATTCGGTGATGACAACTTCTGTGATGATTGGTGCTTTTCGTAAGGAAATCAGTACACGTTCTGAGTTTTTGAATTTAATTAGCAGATAAGTTAACGTGAACGCAAAAACAGGGGTGTTGTTAGCCAATTTAGGATCACCGATTGCACCTTCCACATCCGCCGTCAGAAGGTTTTTGAAAGATTTTCCCAGGGATCTCGGGGTGGTTTAATATCCCAAGGCCATTTTGGTGACTGACTTTACATTTTTTCATTGGAAGAAATGGCTATGGGGAATAAAGGCGTTGTTATTGAAGCTGGTGGTACGGATTGACGATAAATGCCTGCGCTGAACGATTCCGAAACCCATGTGGCTGCCATCTTCTTATTATTTGATGAGTGGATTTAAGCGACTATAGTTACTTACTAATAAACCGTTCCTGTCTATTTAGGGTTGTTAAATGCAAGAAACCATATTACAAAGCTGGCAGGATGAATCCTGGCCAATCATAAAGTCAAGTAAACCATTGCCGATGGGTGAGGGCGTTATTGATAGCACGGCATTTAACACGATTGAAATTGATAAGGTTTTTGAGGCGGTCAATCATGCGTCAACCACTGTCGGTCAAGCGACTTTGTACCGTTCGTTGTGCCAGCCATTAAGCGATATTAAGGCAATCAAGGCCAAACAAGAGGCTATCAAAGAACTTAAAAAAAACCAGAAATTGAAGGATCAGCTTGATGAAATAGTTGCAAGCGCGGCGAGCAACGAAAAAAACCTGCATTTATTGCTGTTTGGTGAGTTTCTGGGGGCATTTTCACAGGCTCGGTCAAAAAATGAAATAGAGGGCTATGGTTATAAGCAGTACAAAAATGGTGTCCGCTTTATTCAGGATTTCGTAGGGCAGGTTCAGTCTGCCGAAACTCCCAAGGGAAAATACCTGAATGGCATATTTAATAAGGTCAAGTCCTTTACAGAAACGCGCTATTGGTCGTTGATGGAAGGGCCTGTTTATTTTGTTGAAGGCAAAATAACATCCAAGGAAGAACGTGGAGACGCTCTTTTTCCAGTGCCAGTCATTTTTAAGCCGCAAATTTTTAAACCCGTATTACTAGCGGCTATATTAGGGTTGTTATTTCTGATTTCACTTTTTTCACCCGTCAATATCGTTCCTTCTTTACCTGCGGCATCCATCTTTTTGGGGCCTTTGTTATTGCTGTATTTCCCTATTGTAGGCGGATATGACCGCGATAATTGCATAACGCCATTAAGAAACGAGTATAAAAAAGCAGAGTCGATTGCTGAGCTGCTGGATGCGCTCGGGCAAATCGATGAATTGCTGTCGTTCATGAAATTTGCCGATAATTTTACACACAGCACCACGTTGCCGACGTTTGAAGATGCAAAGCATCACCGCATTAGTCTCGCCTCGGCGGTCAATCCAGTGTTAGGAAAAGAGAATGTCAATTACGTCGGCAATGATTTTGTGTTGGATGACGACAAACTTGTGTTGTTAACTGGGCCAAATAGCGGTGGAAAGACGGCGTTCTGTAAAACGGTGACGCAAATTCAGGCACTGGCGCAGATTGGTTGTTATGTTCCAGCTAAAACAGCAACCTTAACTGTGGCGGACAGGATTTTTTATCAAGTACCTGAAATTAGTCATCTGGATGATGGGGAAGGACGTTTTGGTACCGAACTGAAACGCACCAAAGACATCTTTTTGGCGGCCACGGCAAAAAGTTTGGTTGTTTTGGATGAATTGTCCGAAGGCACAACATTTGAAGAAAAAATGGAAGCCTCGTCTAACGTCCTCAATGGGTTTTACCGCAAAGGTAATAGTACGATCCTGATTACCCATAACCATCAACTGGTAGACCAGTTTGCCAAAGCTGGCACTGGCATTGCAAAACAGGTTGAATTTGCCAAAGATGCGCCGACTTTTCGCTTGATCCCTGGTATTTCCAGGGTTAGCCATGCGGATCGGGTTGCCAAAAAGATTGGCTTCTCTAAGGAAGACATCGATAATTATTTCGATAATCAATTAGATAAATAAAAATGAAACTAGGCAGCGCATTAACCAACAGCGCAACCAAAGCCATGTTGCTTGGTTCGGGTGAGTTAGGCAAGGAAATAGCCATATCGCTGCAACGATATGGGGTTGAAGTTGTCGCGGTAGACCGTTATCCGAATGCCCCTGCTCAACAAGTCGCTCATCGTAGTCATGTCATTACCATGACGAATGCTGATGAGTTAAGAAAAATCATTGACTTAGAACAGCCCGATATTATTATTCCTGAAATTGAAGCAATAGCAACAGATGTGTTGGCTGGCATTGAGGCCGAAGGCCTTTGTCGAGTAATACCTAACGCCAGGGCAATCCAACTTACCATGAACCGCGAAGGTATCCGTACATTAGTTGCCGAAACGCTACAAATACCCACTTCAAAATACGCATTTGCAGAGAATTTCGAGCAATTAAAAACGGCTGTTGATAATGGAATCGGCTACCCTTGTTTTGTTAAACCAACCATGTCGTCTTCGGGCAAAGGCCAATCTATGGTAAAAAACGCGGAACACCTTGAAGAAGCGTGGAATTATGCTAGATTTGGTGGCAGGGTTGATGCCGAAAAAGTCATCGTCGAATCCAAGGTCGACTTTGACTTTGAAATCACCTTGTTAACGGTAAGAGCAGTAGATGATACGGGACAAATCCAGACTTATTTCTGCGAACCCATAGGCCACGTCCAGGAAAGCGGTGATTATCGGGAAAGCTGGCAGCCCCAGCCTATGAGTCCGGTAGCATTGATAACAGCGAAAGACATCGCCAAAAAAGTAACAAATGCGTTAGGTGGGGTCGGCTTATTTGGTGTTGAGTTGTTTGTTAAGGGCGATAATGTTTGGTTTTGCGAAGTAAGTCCCAGACCCCACGATACAGGCATGGTTACAATGGTGACGCAAAAGCAAAATGAATTTGAATTGCATGTACGTGCAATATTAGGTTTTCCGGTAGATACAAGCTTGCAAAAGTATGGCGCTAGTGCTGTAATCCTGTCCGATATTAAATCGCACGATTTTTTTTATACCGGTTTGGACGAAGCTCTTTCATTATCCGATAGTGACATTAGGCTATTCGGCAAACCAGAAGCATTGGTTAATAGGCGAATGGGCGTGGCGCTGGCTTCTTCAGGAACGGTTGATGATGCTAGAAATAAGGCGCTTAAGGCCTCAAAATTAGTGAATATTCATTCTATAGAGCAGACATAACATGATAAAAATACTTTTTTTATTGGCCTTATTGGCATCAAATCTAGCGATTGCAGACATATATAAATATGTCGATTTGAATGGGCGTGTTCACTACACGGATGAGGCCAGGAGTTCCCTTTATAAACGTATCATCAAAACCAGTCCATACCGACTTAAGATGATTAGTGAAAGCCGATTAAGGACTAGGGAACTCAGTAATCACTTCCCGTCTGTATTCCACACTTTTGGTGATCGTTTTAGCAATAGGGGTGTTAAAAAAAATAGATATTCTGATTTAATTGCCAATGCTGCTAACAGGAATGGGGTTGAAGAGAGGTTAGTGCATGCCGTTATACAAACAGAGTCGGCTTATAACGCGGGCGCCATATCCCCAGCCGGTGCAGTTGGGTTAATGCAACTAATGCCAGGTACCGCCAGGCGTTATGGGGTGCTTAACCGGACTGACCCAAGCCAGAACATTGATGGCGGTACGCGGTATTTAAAGGATTTATTGGGCATGTTCAATTACAATCTAAGGCTTGCCGTAGCCGCTTATAATGCCGGTGAAAATGCAGTAATACGACACAACAACTCCATCCCACCTTATCCAGAAACGCAAAACTACGTGCGGCAGGTCTTGGCTTTATACAACCGTTCTTTCTAATTCGATCCTATAGCGAATGATGGGCTGCACGTTGTTTAGCCCATGTATCACTAAATAAATCGCTTTCGCTCATGGTTCGGCAAGGCTTTCCTGAGCGTAGCCGAAGGGTCGTAGGTCGGGGTGAAGTACGAACCCCAACAAATCGAAACCCCAAATGCTGGGGTTCGCCACTCACCCCATGTACCTACCTACTGAACATGTCCTATATCGCCGCCGCACACTCGACAAAACGGTTATCACCTGGAAAAAAATATGACCGATACCCGATTGGCAAGCAACAAAGATAACAACACGTTGTTTAACCGGAAATTTATCCGGAAAGCCGTTGCCTCCCACGCTATTCTTAGCAATGGCGAAATACCCAACAAGCACAAAAAAATCATCGAAAAACGCATAAGCAATCATGCGTTGTATAAAAAGACCAAAGAGCGCACGTTAAATAATGACTTCTTGGTCTTTTTCAAAGAATTGCTGGGTTACAAATCCGCAGGAGACCTGAGCAATGCAAAAAGTTGGGATGTAGAACCCGAATACAAAGGCATTGATTACGCCCTCGGCGAGTTTTCCAAAGCCAAAAAAACCGTGTTTGTCCCGTTTGAATTGAAAGGCCCTGACACCTACGACCTCACCCGGCCCATGAAAGGCAGGAAAGAATCTACCGTAGAACAGGCAACCCGCTACGCACTTACTAGCCAAAGCACGGCAAAATGGCTGTTGGTGTCCAATTGCCTGGAATTTAGGCTTTATAAATTCCCCGGCTCAACCAGCCAATATGAACAGTGGTTGATTGAAGATCTGATAAAACCTGACGAATACGCCCGTTTCATCTTGTTACTGAGTAAAACAAACCTGTTGGGCGGCGTAACCGAGCGACTGTATAGCGATTCACAACAAACAGAAAAAGACATCTCCGACCAACTCTACCGTGATTACCGCCAATTACGGGTTGACCTTATAAACGGCCTAAAAAAAGACAACAATGCCATCCGCCGTAAGGCGATGGTCAGGATCAGCCAAAAGCTGCTGGACCGGATGCTGTTCATCGCCTTTGCCGAAGACAGGGGCTTATTGCCTAGAAATACCTTGCACGACCACATATTTAAAGAACCCGGCGCGGGCTTTACGGTTTGGGATGTCATTAAAAAACTGTTTGTTGATATCGACAAAGGCAATGCCCAGAACGGCATCCCTGCTTACAACGGCGGTTTGTTTGCGGCTGATCCCGAATTGGAAAAGCTCAAGGTAAGGACAAGCCTGTTGAAAAAATTCAAGACCTTATACGACTATGATTTCGACAACGACATAGGTACGCCCGTATTAGGCCACATTTTTGAACAATCCATTGCCGATCTGGATGAAATTTACGATGCTATTAGCGAAGACCAAGAACTGCAAGGGAACGCTAAAACCACCCTCGGCACATCCGGCAAACGTAAACAGGACGGTATCGTATACACGCCGGAATTCATCACCGATTACATCATCAAGCACACACTGGGCGGTTATTTAGAATCCAAGAAAGCCAGCATAACCCATGAACAGGACAGCGCGGCCTATTGGCTGGCTTATCGGGACATACTTGCCAAGACCCGCGTACTCGACCCCGCTTGCGGCAGCGGCGCGTTTTTGATTGGTGCGTTTAAGTATTTGAAAGCCGAGTACGATTTTGTCAATCGCCAAATAAAGCCCTCTCCTGCTGGAGAGGGTTGGGGTGACGACTGCATGGATGCAGGAGGTAGGGCAACGCCGGGAGCAGTTGCCGAGGAGAATAAAGCCACGTCCTTACCTTCCTCCCCTCATCCCAGCCTTCTCCCTAAGGGAGAAGGGGCTAATACCGACCTGTTCGGCCTGGATTTAGATGGAGACATCTTGAACAACAACCTGTTCGGCGTTGACCTTAACCCGGAATCCATCGAAATCACCCAGCTTGCCTTATGGCTGGAAACTGCTGAACAAGGCAAAAAACTCAAGCCGCTGGATCAAAACATCCAGCAAGGCAACAGCATTATCCATCACAAGCACACCGACAAGGAGGCGTTCTTGTGGAAGGAAAAATTTAAAAAAGTCATGGATGCGGGTGGTTTTGATGTCATCCTGGGCAACCCGCCTTATGTGCGGCAAGAGCGCTTGGGCGCGATTAAGCCGTATTTGCAGGAACATTATCAAACTTATCACGGCGTCGCTGACCTCTACACCTACTTTTTTGAATTGGGCATGGATTTGCTCAAAAAAGGCGGTCGTTTGGGTTACATCTCCTCGTCCACGTTTTTCAGGACGAACAGCGGTACGCCCTTGCGCGACTACCTAAAAGTGCACAGCAATATAAAAACCGTGATTGATTTTAACGACTACCCGGTATTTTCAGGCGTAACCACCTATCCGGCGATCTTAATCCTGGAAAAACCGGACAAGCAACGTAAGCAAGCGCCAAAATCGGACTTTACGTTTTTAAACTAGAGTTTAGAGTAAAAGCAGCCTTTCTATCCCTGAATAGACTGCAACCACGTTCTCTATTTTTGCCCTTATAAGGCTGTATTCCAGGGCTCTCGTTTTAAATCATGCCAGAGTAACAGCTATTGGCGTATCTGGCGGCTTGAATATTCGGGACTTAGGGTTCCACCAGTCCCGAATGCTAACTTGCCATAAAATACGGTGCAACCCCAAGCGTATCCTGCCCGCCGTAATGGGCTGTGTTGTCCGCCATGGCGTCCATTGGCATAATTCGGTCAAGTGCTCTTTCGGCAACAACGCCAGTAACTGGGGCAAGGCGTAAGCCAAGGTGACCATTTGCACCCAGCGATGCAACACCTGTCGCGTCTGTTGCCAGGTTTCCTGCAAGCCCCAGGCATGTTTGAGCTGGTTGAACATCGACTCACAACACCAGCGTTTTTCATAAAAGGTAAGGATGCTCTCGGCACTCAGTTCCGTCAGTGTGCTAAGCAGCAGCCTTGTACCACTTAAGTGGCCTTGTCCGTCTTCAAATTGCACCCAAACCGCTTTGACCCTCTGGCCACCCAAAAACCGTGCCATCACCACGGCACTCCGATAACGGACAATTTGTCGCTTGCCATAGAGGCTCAAGGCAGTCCTTTGCTCAGGCAACGCCACCAACCTGTTGGCCGTATACTTTTCGCCATAGCGCCGGGGGCGACCACGTTGCCGTTGTTCGGACAATACCGGACAGGCATAGAGCGCGGTGTCTTTGCGCACTTGCCCCATCACGCCATAACCTTGCCCTGTGGCATGGCGAATGACTTTCTGCCGCATATACCAACTGTCCAGCAGCACAATGGCATCCAGGACAACCGACCGGACTGCCCGCAACAAGGTCATGGCGATGTCCAGCTTATTCGTGTTTCCCGGCTTACGCGTGAGCCGGTTCAATAGCGGAATCGCCACCGACCGTTGCCCCTGGGTCAGCACCGTGCTCAAGCTGACCCAGCATTGCCCGCGCACATAGTCTGGACGGTTGCACTTGCGCCCGTGCTGGTGGTGGATCGCCACCGAAGGCGCCTTGGTCGAACTGCGCAACACCACGGTGTCATCGATGACCAACAAGGCTTTTGGCATCGGGTGAGCCAGTGCCACCAACCGAGTCAACTGCAACCCCAACGCCAACCACGACCAGCGACCGGTTTGCAGCCACTTGTAATAACCCCCCCAATGCCGGTGCATGGACAAGGCCAAATAAGCCTCGGTCACAAAACCGGTCGAGGTCAATAGCGCACCAAACAGCAGTTCCAGAAAAGTCGGGATCGACCTTGTCGGCAGCGCTTCGCACAAATAGGTCGTCCAGCGAAAAAGGGCAGCGGGAATAGAACGGTATCCCTGGGTGGTCATGCCGGCCTCCGTAGAAAGTTTTTCCTACGGAAAACCGCGCTTTAATCACCTTGCTTTAATTGAAAAAAGTTGATTAAAGCGCGATTCCTTTTTTCCGGGACAATGTCAACTTTTTCTTTCTTTTTCTTTAAAATAACCCCGTTCTTAGTTCCTGAAACTCTAAACTCTAGGTTTTTAAACATAACCGCCAAAAAAGACGCGCAACACAACGCATTAAAGCAGCAATTGCTCTCTGATTTCGGCATCATGAAACAAGCCACGCTAAAAGCCGAAGCCTGGCAGTTGGAAGATGAACGCTTTGCCAACTTGCGGCAAAAAATCACCAAAGGTTACAAGACCCTGAAAGAAGTTTATGGTTCGCCTTTGTATGGCATAAAAACAGGATTGAATGAAGCCTTTGTTATCAACCAACAGCAATACGGGCAATTAAAGCAGGACGACCCGGACGGCAAAATTTTAAAACCATTTTTGGAAGGCAAGGATTTAAAACGCTGGCGGGCGGAAAGCCGGGGCTTGTATTTGATCTTGTTCCCCAAAGGCTGGACGCATCAATTTATGGGTTATCCTGAAGGCGATGCAGCCTTATTGGAAGCTGATGCATGGGGCAATTTGCAACGCCACTACCCCAATATAGCCGAACATTTGAACCACTATCCAACTCAAGGCCGTAAGCGGGGAGATAAGGGTTATTTTTGGTGGGAATTAAGGTCTTGCGCTTATTATGAAAAGTTTGAAATTCCTAAGATTCAATATGGGCATTTTAGCCCTCAATCATTATTCCATTTCAATGAGAGCAGTCATTTCTCAAACGATAAAAGCTATATTATTCCGACAAGTGATTTGAGTCTTTACGGATTATTGAACAGTCGTTTGTATTGGTTTTTGATTCAAGCGATGTGTCCAGCGGTAAGAGGTGGGTTTTATGAGCTGCGATCACAATATATCGAGACTTTGCCTGTTCCTAATGCATCTCCTGAACAAAAAATGCAAATCGCCGATCTAGCCCAACAATGCCAAACCAACGCCCAAGCCCGTTATGAATTAGAACAGAAAGTGCAACGCCGCTTATTGGAAAACTTACGACCCGCCAACAACCTTGAGCCGCTCAACACCAAACTCAGCGAATGGTGGCAACTGGCAACGGTCACCGAATTGGCAACGGAAGCCGGAAAATCCTTCAAACTGAAAAAATCCGAAACCTTAAAAGTGGATTTAACCAATCCGACTCAACAAGATAATTGGGAAACCTACCTCAAAGACAACACCCACCAATGGCAAACCTATACCCAAACCATCAAATCCCTGGAACAACAAATCAACACCGCCGTCTACGCCTTATTTAACCTGACCCCCGAAGAAATCAGCCTGATAGAAAGCGGTTAACGGAAGTTAATACTATTCGTTTATAGTCAAATGTGGAAAAATCCTCCACATCAAAGAACTACAAATCCCAGGCTTGGACAGCCAAGTAAAATCCAGCATCGGGTAGGATATTGCTATAGACGGCCTCATCTATCTTCTTAAGGGTTTGATTGCGAATTTGACGAATTCATCGTTTACCTATATCATTCTACGGTTATGTTAGCCCGCTTGCCTAATTTCATAGACCCTTTCTTACTGGCCGATAGGAACGCCAATATCGAAGGGGAAGTGCCTGTAAGTAGCTTAGAGCGGGTGGCTGGTTTGTTGTCCAATGATGCCGGGAGTGTTTCTGTTAAGTTGTTTTTTGGCAGGGAAGGTAAGCTGGCTACGATTGAAGGGCATATTTCTGTTGTTCTGGCACTAAAGTGCCAAAGGTGTTTAGAGCCTTTGGAATGGCCTGTAAGTAGCGACATTAAGTTAGGCATCGTTAACACATTGGAACAGGCAAATAATTTACCTGAAGGTTATGAGCCTTTGCTGCTCATTGAGGAGGGCAAAATCCCTCTCGTGAGTATTGTCGAGGATGAGTTGTTGCTTATTTTACCGAGCATACCAAAGCACCAAGAGGATTGTGCTCCACCCGATGTGCCTAATAATAAGCCTAAGCCATTGCTCAAAACCGTCCAAGCAACAAAAGAAAACCCTTTTTCCATATTAGCCGATTTAAAAACCCAAAAAAAACTGGAGAACACCGATGGCAGTACAAAAGAGTAAAGTATCACGTTCAAGACGCGGCCAGCGCCGCTCTCACGATTCCTTAACCGCAAAGGCATTGTCACAAGATCCATTAACGGGCGAAACCCATTTGCGTCATCATGTAACACCGGAAGGTTATTTTAAAGGCCGTCAAATCGTAACAACCGAAAGCGAAGATTAATTAATTTACAGCTTTTTTGGGCATGTTGTTAGCGGTTTTCCGTTAACTTACATTTAAGTTAATTATTTCGGAGCACTTCTTAAGCGTGAGTTTGACGATCTCGATAGATGCGATGGGTGGTGATTTCGGCCCTGAAGTGACTGTGCCTGCATCTTTGGAATGTTTAAAAAACAATCCAGATTTAAAGTTGATATTGGTTGGCGATTCAACCGTTCTCAATCAGCATTTAGCCAATAATTACTCTGCCGTTCAAGATAGGCTAGTTGTTCAACATGCCTCACAACAGGTGGAAATGCATGAGTCTCCATCTAAGGCATTGAAAAACAAAAAAGATTCGTCGATGCGGGTGGCTATCAACCTGGTTCATGAAGGCCGCGCAGATGCGTGTGTCAGTGCCGGAAATACCGGTGCATTGATGGCAACTGCTCGATTTGTACTAAAGATGATTCCTGGTATCGATCGACCAGCTATTATTTCGACTCTACCATCTATACATGGGCACACGCATGTCCTTGATCTTGGGGCAAATGTCGATTGTACGGAAGAACACCTTTATCAATTTGCCGTCATGGGCAATGAATTGGTCAAAGCAGTTGAGAATATTGACAGCCCAAAAGTCGGCCTGTTGAATATAGGCGAGGAAGATGTAAAAGGTAACGAGCAAGTCAAAGCTGCAGCAAAACTATTGGAAAACTCCTATTTAAATTACATCGGCTATGTCGAAGGTAATTCACTGAATGCGGGCAACGTTAAAGTTGATCTTATTGTTTGCGATGGTTTTGTCGGCAATGTTGCGCTGAAATCTATAGAAGGCGCGGCAAAAATGATTAGTACGTTACTCAAAGGGTCATTTTCCAAAAATAGTTTCACTAAACTGGCAGGATTAGTTGCATATCCAGTCCTTAAGTCATTCAAAGATCGTATTGATCCCCGGCTATATAATGGCGCAAGCTTTTTGGGGCTAAGGGGATTGGTCATCAAAAGTCATGGTGGAGCGGATGCTCTGGCTTTCAAGACCGCTATTCAACTTGCCGTAATTGAGGTTAATAAAGACATCATCAAGAAAATCAGCGAACAGGTCGAAAAGTCCTTAACCTTGAGCAAAGGAGTATGATGCATTTTTCAAAAATCTTGGGTACGGGCGGTTACCTGCCTGAAGAAATCCGTACTAACGAACACATATCAAAGACCGTCGATACCTCTGATAGCTGGATTTATGAACGCACAGGCATCAAAAGCCGCCGTATAGCGGGTGCGAGTGAAACAGCCTCAAGCATGGCCGAAATTGCCGCAAGACAGGCGATAAGCGTTGCCCAAATTGACCTCGAAGAAATCGATTTAATTATCGTCGCCACAGGTACGCCTGATCGTGTTTATCCCAGTACTGCCTGTTTGTTACAGCATCGTTTAGGGATTAAAAACTGCGTGGCTTTTGATGTTCAGGCGGCTTGTTCCGGCGCAATTTATGCGTTGAGTATCGCAGATCAATATATTAAGACTGGTGCAGTCAAGAAAGCACTCATTGTAGGTTCAGAGATCTGTTCCCGCATTGTTGATTGGACAGATCGCGGTACGTGCATCTTATTTGGTGATGGGGCAGGGGCTTTATTGCTGGGCCCTTCTGATGAGGCAGGAGTGCTGTCAACGCATATCTACTCCGATGGTGGTTATGAAGATATGCTTTATTGCCCCAATCCGCAAGCGGCTACTGAAGCAGATAAGCATGAGCTTGGTTTTATCAACATGCGTGGCAATGAGGTTTTTAAGATTGCAGTAAATACCCTGGAGCGCATAGTCGATGAAACCCTTGATGCCAACAACATGCAAAAGTCGGATGTCGATTGGCTGGTGCCACATCAGGCAAATATCAGGATTATTGCATTGACGGCAAAAAAATTGAAAATGTCTATGGATCAAGTCATAGTCACATTGGAAGAGCAGGGTAATACATCTTCTGCATCTGTGCTGCTCGCCTTGCATGAAGGTATCAGTGACGGACGTATACAACGCGGACAAGTGGTCTTACTGGAAGCATTTGGCGCAGGATTCACCTGGGGTTCCGCGCTAATCAAATTTTAATCGACAGTATATTCATGAGTGGACAACAAAAAAATCTGGCATTTGTTTTTCCTGGACAGGGTTCACAGTCTGTTGGCATGCTTACCCAATTGGCTGCAAGCTATCCAGAAGTCAAACAAACTTTTGATAAGGCCTCGTTTGTTTTAGGGCGTGATCTTTGGTCGCTTGTTACTGACGGCCCGGAAACTGAGCTTAACCAAACACAAAATACCCAGCCAGCCATGTTGGCTGCAGGGGTGGCGGTTTGGGAGGTCTGGTGCAAACATAGCGCAATTCGTCCGGCCTGGATGGCTGGGCATAGTTTGGGCGAATACACTGCCTTAGTTTGCTCCGGTGCGCTTTTTTTTGAAGATGCCGTTAAGCTGGTTGAAGCAAGGGCGCGTTTCATGCAGGAAGCCGTACCTGCGGGTGTAGGCGCGATGGCTGCTATTTTGGGGTTAGACGATAATCAAGTGACAGAGATATGCGCCAGTGTTGCTGGAACGGAAGTTGTTTCAGCAGTCAATTTTAACTCGCCAGGTCAAGTCGTTATCGCTGGACACAAGGCTGCGGTCGAGCGTGCGGCTTCGGCAGCAAAGGCGGCTGGTGCTAAAAGGGCATTGTTGCTGCCTGTTAGCGTACCTTCCCACTGTGCATTGATGGAATCGGCTGCGGACAAACTTGATGCATACATGCAGGACATTGCACTTGCTATGCCTAAAATGCAACTGATCCATAATGTTGATGTGGAATCGCACACGGCACCGGAAGTTATCCGCAATGCGTTAAAAGAACAGCTATATAAGCCTGTGCGCTGGGTAGAAACCATCGAACGTATGCACAATAAAGGCGTAATTACTTTTATAGAGTGCGGCCCAGGCAAGGTGTTAACCGGTCTGGATAAACGCATCGCCAAAGATGCTGAGCATCTGGCACTGCATGACCCGGAAACGTTAGATAAAGTATTGGAGCAACTCAATGACTAAACCAGTCGCTTTGGTAACAGGTGCCAGCCGAGGTATCGGCAAGGCAATTGCAGAAAAATTGGTCGAAGATGGCTTTTTTGTCGTAGGTACGGCTACCACTGACAACGGTGCGGAAGCTATTTCGAGCTATCTGGCAGAAAATGGCAAAGGTTTAAAGCTAAATGTTGCCGATTCCGATTCCGTAGACGCAGTCATCAAGATGGTAAATGATAGTTTTGGCGCACCTACCGTACTCGTCAACAATGCGGGTGTTACACGTGATAACTTATTGATGCGTATGAAAGATGATGAATGGGATGACATCATCAACACTAATTTGACTTCTGTTTTTCGTATGAGCAAAGCGGTGTTGCGCGGCATGATGAAAGCGAAAACCGGGCGCATCATAAACATTTCATCCGTTGTAGGTGCAACAGGCAATGCTGGGCAAGCCAACTATGCCGCAGCCAAGGCGGGGATGATAGGGTTCGCCAAGTCGATGGCGAAGGAAGTCGGTTCGCGTAACATCACTATCAATACTGTCGCGCCGGGGTTTATTGATACGGATATGACCAAGGAATTAAGTGATGACATTAAAAGCACTTTGTTGGCTTCTATCCCTTTGTCCAGGCTGGGTTCGGCCAGTGAAGTCGCACATGCCGTGGCGTTTTTGGCTTCGGAAGGTGCCGCTTACATAACTGGAGAAACCCTCCATGTAAACGGTGGCCTATTCATGCCTTAATATTGTGAGTTTTTTACAATATCAAGTATAATTCCCCCGCCGTCTGGGATTGCCGGACACGGGGATTCCAGTAAAATTAATGACACCACAGTATAAGCGACTGATTATAAAAAATTAAACTGTGCTGATTGAGGATATAATTATGAGTAATATTGAAGAACGAGTTAAAAAAATTGTTGCAGAGCAATTGGGTGTTAAGGAAGATATAGCCAATGATGCGTCATTCGTTGATGATCTTGGTGCTGATTCTCTGGATACAGTTGAGCTCGTTATGGCGCTTGAAGAGGAATTTGAATGCGAAATTCCAGATGATGAAGCTGAAAAAATTACTACTGTTCAGCAAGCTATTGATTATGTGACAAAAAACGCCTAAATTCGATTTTCAGTGGATGATCGATCACCGTTCATCCACTATGTTTTACCACCTTCTTATTCCCTACCTTAACCACTTTTCATACGGACTATTAAATTGAGCGGTCGTCGAGTTGTCATCACTGGATTAGGTGCGATAACACCTCTTGCCAACACGGTATCAGAAACTTGGGAAGGCATCATTAATGGTCGCAGTGGTATAAGCGCCATAGACTCCTTCGATATATCGTCATTTGCGACCACTTTTGGTGGTGTAATACGAAACCTGGACATTACTCAATATATTTCCGGTAAAGATGCCCAACGCATGGACGGATTTATCCATTATGGACTTGCCGCAGGCTGTCAAGCTATTGAAGATTCAGGGCTTGAAGTAACAGAAACGAATGCCGAACGTATTGGTGTTGCCATTGGTGCAGGTATAGGTGGGATTACAGGCATAGAAGAATGTTATGCTGTCTACGATAAAAGTGGGCCACGGCGCATATCGCCATTTTTCGTTCCTGGCAATATCATTAATATGATTTCCGGCAATCTATCGATCAAATACGGGTTGAAAGGGCCTAATTTTGCGATTGTCACCGCGTGTACAACCGGTACACATAATATTGGCGATGCGGCCAGATTGATTAAGTATGGTGATGCTGATGTGATGGTAGCTGGTGGCGCAGAACGCTGCACATCTTCACCCACAGCTATGGGCGGCTTTATTTCGGCAAAGGCTTTGTCACGCCGCAATGATGCCCCGCAACTTGCGAGTCGTCCGTGGGACAGGGATAGGGATGGTTTTGTGCTAAGTGATGGTGCGGGAGTAGTTGTCCTTGAGGAGTTGGAACACGCTAAAGCCCGTGGCGCAAAGATATATGCCGAACTTGTTGGTTATGGTATGAGCGGCGACGCTTATCACATGACCACGCCATCACCAGGCGGGGATGGTGCTGCACGGTGTATGAGGAATGCCTTACGTGATGCCGGATTAAATCCAGAAGCCGTCGATTATATCAACGCACATGGCACTTCGACACAAGCTGGTGATCTTGGCGAGACCAAGGCGATTAAAACCGCATTAACGGGACATGCTTATAAAGTCGCAATCAGTTCAACAAAATCCATGACTGGCCACATGCTGGGTGCCGCTGGCGGTATTGAGGCAGTATTAACGACATTAAGTATCAAAAACCAAATTGCCCCCGCAACCATCAATCTTGATAACCAGGATCCTGAATGCGATCTGGACTATATCCCGAATATTGCCAGGGATATGAAGATCGATGTCGCCATGTCTAATTCTTTTGGTTTTGGTGGGACTAACGGTTCTTTGGTGTTCAGGCGTTTTGAATAGCGCCTAAATCCCGCAGCCAATGTGATCGACTCTAATGATGCTGGTAGATGGCGTAGAGACTGATCGTATTTCCGTTATTGACCGAGGATTTCAATATGGTGACGGCTTATTTGAAACCATTGAGGTCTTATTCGGGCGGCCTATATTTCTGGAGCAGCACTTACTTCGATTATTTGAAGGTTGTGCAAGACTCAACATTCCAAAACCCGATATAAAGCAACTTACAGACGAAATTAACTATGTTTGTAAGCAAGTAGAGCGAGCAGTCCTCAAAATAATCATAACCCGTGGCATTGGTGGGAGAGGCTATCGACAGCCAGAAGTTATTCAGTCAACTCGGGCGATCAGCCTGTATCCTTTTCCCGAATACCCTAGCAGTTATGCTAAGCAAGGCGTAACTGCCCGTTTTTGTGCCACTAGCTTAGGTTTAAATCCCGCGCTTGCAGGTATCAAGCATCTCAATCGACTTGAGCAAGTTATGGCCCGTGCCGAATGGGATGATCCTGAGATACAAGAAGGTATAATGCTGGATATCAATAATCATGTGATTGAAGGCACGATGACCAATCTTTTCTATGTAAAAGACAACATTACTTATACCGCAATGCTGACATTAGCAGGCGTGGCCGGTATCATTCGCGGCTTTATTAAAACGCTGGTAGCCGAGCATAATCTCAGTTTAATCGAACATCAATACGACAAAGAAACATTGCTCAATGCCGATGAAATATTCGTTTGCAATTCCATTATTGGCATATGGCCAGTCAGGCAAATAGAGGATATAAGGTTTACTGTTGGTAATGTAACTAGCCAACTCCAAACTTGGCTAATGCTCAGAAAAAAACAAGGGCTTGTTGATGCGACGTAAAATATTGCAAGGCCTTTTAGTTGTCTTTTTAGCGTTACTGATTGTATTTGGAATAGGTTATTACAACGCCTTACACAAGCCAACCGTTTCTGACAAACTGGTTGTGGAAATAGAAAAAGGTGATTCGTTTGGAAGAATTATTCAGAAACTCCTTGCACAAAATATAACGATTGACCCGTTCTGGTTCAAAGCGATTGCTTTCCAAAAAGGGGTAACCAATAATCTTAAGGCCGGTGAATACGAATTAACTCCTGGCCTAACGATGCCGCAAATCTTGGTGATTTTTGCCGAGGGCAGGGCAAAAAAATACACCATCACCTTTCCTGAAGGATGGACTTTAAAAGAAATTCTACTAGAAATATCAAAACATCCTGATGTCGATAAAACCATTCAAAAAGAGACTGTTACAGAGTTGTCTTCGTTATTAGGTATAAGTGAAAAAAACCCAGAGGGATGGCTTTTTCCTGATACTTATCATTTTGAAAAAAATGCTACAGATGTTTCGATATTGAAAGTGGCATATGCAAAAATGCAGTCAGTATTAGCACAGGAATGGCAAGGAAAAGAAAACGGTCTCCCCTATAAAACTCCTTACGAAGCACTTATCATGGCATCCATAGTCGAAAAAGAGACCGGCGCAAAACATGAGCGTTCAATGATTGCCGGTGTATTTACAAGCAGGCTTGCGAAAGGAATGTTATTGCAAACTGATCCCACGGTCATATACGGCATGGGGGATAAGTACAAAGGCAACATCAGGGCGAACGACCTGACCACAAAGACACCCTATAACACTTACATCATTCAAGGTTTGCCGCCCACGCCTATCGCCATGCCGGGACGAGATGCCATTCATGCCGCCTTGCATCCCGATAAGGGCAATAACCTGTATTTTGTAGCCAAAGGTGATGGTAGCCATCAATTTTCACCTACTTTAGTCGAACATAACAAGGCCGTTAACGGCTTTCAGAAACATAGAAAATGATGGATACAATAGGAAAATTTATCACGCTCGAAGGCGGGGAAGGGGTAGGGAAGACAACCAATGTCCCCTTTATCAAAGGATACCTGCAAAGCCAACATATTCCTGTTGTTATCACGCGGGAACCTGGCGGAACCCAATTGGCCGAAAAAATACGAGAACTGTTGTTGCATAGCTATGATGAGGCGGTGACCAGCCATGCCGAAATCCTGCTTATGTTTGCTGCCAGGGCGCAGCATCTTAATCATGTGATCAAACCCGCATTGGCTCAAGGGCAATGGGTATTGTGCGACCGCTTTACCGACGCTACTTATGCTTACCAGGGCGGAGGTCGCGGCATGTCTTTAGACGCTATCGGTTGGCTAGAAAATTTCGTACAGGATGATTTAAGACCCGATTTAACCTTATTGCTGGATGTTCCAATCGAAACCGGAATGGCACGGGCAAAAAATAGGGCAGGGCAGCTAGACCGGTTTGAGTCAGAACAGTTCGAATTCTTTAATCGAGTAAGGCAAGTTTACTTAAACCAAGCCCAACAATATCCAGGACGGATTAAGATCATCAAGGCAGATCTACCCTTAGCCGATGTGCAGAAAGCCATTGTTGAAAATTTAAAGCCCCTACTCCCATGACAGTAAGCAATAGCGTTGTCCCTTGGCAGCAGAAAAACTGGGATTTACTTTACAGCTATATCAAGCAACGGCGTATTCCTCAAGCCTTACTCATAACAGGGGCTAGCGGGGTGGGTAAGCAAGCGTTAGCAAACCGATTTGCTTATTCCTTGCTTTGTGCCAATGTACAAAATGATGGTACATCTTGCGGTATGTGTAATAGTTGTTTGCTTATCAAAGCGGATACGCATCCTGATTTAACACTGGTAAAACCCGACGAAGATAAAAAAACCATTTCCATTGGTCAGATAAGGCAGCTCGTTACAGACACTTACTTAAAGCCACAGTTTGACACTCATCGGGTGCTTATCATTAATCCCGCTGATGTTATGAGTACCCAAGCGGCAAACGCATTTTTAAAATGTCTTGAGGAACCTACCGAACGCACTTTATTTATATTGATAACTGACAGTCCGAGCAAGCTACCAGCAACCATTGTCAGCCGTTGCCAAAAGCTGTCGGTGACAACCCCTGAAAAACAAGTGTTGTACGATTGGTTGAAAGACCAGGGTATCAATGATAATCAAGATACGCTATTAAATTTAGTGCGTTGTTCACTATTAACAACACAACAAGCCACCAACGATACGCTCCTGAAGCAGCGCACGGATTGTTTTAGTGATTGGTTGGCGATAGCAAAACACCGTAATCATCCAGCGATAATTTCAGAAAAATGGCAGAAACTCCCAGCAACAGAATTGATAAACTGGCTGTTATCTTGGGTAACTGATTTAATCAAATGCGCTTACCGTACCAATCAGGGGCATCTGTGCAATCAAGATATGGCAAAAACTATGCAAGTTTTGGCGGAACAACTAAACTTGAAGGGCGTGTATGGGCTATATGATCGCTTGCTTGTCAGTCGTCGACAGCTTAACACGCAGGTCAATTTCCAGATGATGCTGGAAGAAATTTTAGTACAATGGCAACAACTTAACCGGAGAACCTAGCAATGGCAGAAGCAGCACCAAGACAAGGCATTTTGTCGCTGGCTATCAAAGATAAAAATGCTTTATACCAGGCCTATATGCCGTTTATTACAAACGGTGGGTTATTTATTCCAACTGACCGTGATTACAATATGGGTCAGGAAGTATTCATGTTGTTGAATTTGATGGAAGAACCGGAAAGATTACCTATTGCAGGTAAAGTTATCTGGAAAACTCCGGTGGGATCATCAGGATATCGGGTATGCGGTATTGGCGTTCAATTTAGCGATCAAGATGGTGGTTTAGCTCGCGCCAAAATAGATACTTATTTAGCGGGTGCAAATTTAGACCGTTCAACCCACACCATGTAAGCAGTAACAATGGCTTGAGTTTTAACATTCAAGGCTAAACAAAAACGCCAGAAAATATATCCTTTAATGCTGATTGACTCACATTGCCACCTAGATCGCATTGATCTTGCACCTTATCAGAATAATTTCGCTAACTTCATGGATGCGGTCAGCGATAGCCAAATCGAATATTTATTGACTATTGCTATCGACCTGGAATCTTATCCAGACATGCTGGCTATGGTAGCAAACTATCCACAAATATCAGTAACAGTTGGCGTGCATCCAAATGTTCGGGATGGAAAAGATCCATCTGTTGATGAACTTATCTCATTAGGCAACACTAAAAAAGTACTCGGCATTGGCGAAACAGGTCTTGATTACTTTCGTAGTGACGGAGATTTAACGTGGCAACAACAGCGGTTTAGGAACCATATCAGCGCAGCAAAAATAGTAAAGAAGCCGTTGATCATACATACTCGGGATGCCAAAGTAGACACACTGCGAATTTTGGAGGAGGAAAATGCTTCCGAAGTTGGCGGGATTATCCATTGCTTTACCGAAGACTGGGAGTTTGCAAAAAGCGCATTGGATCTGAATTTTTATATTTCTTTCTCAGGCATCGTGACATTCAATAACGCCAAAGAAATAAAAGAAGTGGCAAAAAAAGTACCTATTGACCGGTATTTGATTGAAACCGATTCACCTTATTTAGCGCCGGTTCCAAAGCGTGGTAAACCCAATTATCCAACTTATGTTCGCTATGTGGCGGAATATATTGCGGAGTTGCGCGGAGAGTCTTTTGAAGACGTATGTAAGCAATCAGCTACAAATTTCTATAGGCTATTTAATTTACAATAACCTACTGCATATAAGTTTCTATGATAAGCGATCTTGCTTAGCCCCTTTCTAAGCGAACACTTGGTTAACGTTGTAATCCCTAAAACCGAGGTCAGTCATGAAAGCCAAAAAAGAAGCAAAAAAATATTACGCAATAGTCTGGATGACGAATTGTGTGAGCCTATGGTTGCAAGGCCTTTAAAATAGTGCTTATATCCAAATTTTCTGCGACCCTATCGGCAAAACCCTGTATTTCCTGTTCACGATAATCACCATAAGCATAACCCTGATAATGGGGATTGATGTCTTTGAAATAATCGCCGCGAAACGTATCATCATCGAAAACACCATGAATAGGGGTGCCCGCTATACAACCTTTCTGAAAATATAGAGGGTATTTAGCCATGCGTCCGCAATGGATTTCATAGCCACTGATGGCGGCATATGAAAACAGTTGATATTGTCCGCGTGTAAGAATCTTAGGATTTTGATAGACCACGTTATCGTCAATAAAACCCAGCCCTGTTTCTACACAGGCAGTTTCGTGTTCGAGTCCATCAGGGTCATGTAAGTGTTTACATAGCAGTTGATAGCCGCCACAAATCCCGAAAATAGCTTTTTTAAACTGCTGAATTTCCTTGGATAAGCCTTGCGTTTTTAGCCAGCGCAAATCGCGTATCACCGTCTTGCTGCCGGGCAACAGCACCATATCGAAGCTTTCCAATGGGCGGTAAGCGTGGATCAATTCAACATATAGCTCCTCATCAGCCATCAGCGCATCCAGATCATTATAATTACTGAGCCCCGGATAGACGATAACCGCAACGCGGATTTTGATCTCGCCCAAGCGTTGCTGATAATTACGCAATGACTGGGAATCTTCCATGTCGATGTTCAGCGGCATAAAAGGTAAAACGCCTAAAACCGGCACACCAAACCGTTCAGCGATGATTTTTTCTCCGTCATCAAAAAAACGCCGATCACCCCAGAATTTATTCACAACCACGCCAATTAGATTGCGCCGCATAACGGGATCCATTAGTTCCAGCGTGCCATATATCGATGCAAACACCCCGCCGCGCTCAATATCAGCCACAAGAATATTTTGGGTATGGAAAGTGTTGGCGATATATGTGTTGGAAAGGTCTTTTTGCAACAGATTCAATTCAACAGGTGACCCCGCACCTTCTGCAATAACTAAATCATAGCGTTGCTGTAGCAAAGAAAATGCCTGTTTTACCTGCTCTTTTAATTGATCTAGCTCAGCATAATAATCAGCAATAGATTGGTTTTTATAAACTAGCCCGTTAACAATCACCTGCACGGAGCTGTTGCCATGCGATTTAAGTAAGACCGGATTGAACAGATAACTCGGTTCAACGCGGGCTGCTTCTGCCTGTAGGCATTGCGCCCTGGAAATTTCCCGGCCTTCTTGGGTAACCCCTGAATTATTGGAGACGTTTTGTGCTTTAAACGGTGCGACTTTCACACCCCGGTCTGCCAGGATACGGCACAAAGCCATTACCAGCGTGGTTTTACCGGCATCCGAACTGGTACCCAATACAGCTAATGGTTTCATAAATGAATATCTCTTAAACAGCTTGCCAGCGGCGCTATGGCACTTTCGTCTTTTATGGCAAAGCGGACATGGCTTTTATCCAGCCCTACAAAATTATCGCAAACCCGAATCAATAATCGCGAAGCAGCCAACCGCGTTTGTAGCTGATAACCGTCGCCATAATTAACCAGTTCAGCTAATAAAAAATTGGTCTGTCCCGGATAAAACCGTTCAAACAGGCCAGAAGTTTGTAATGCTTGACCTATCAAATCGCGTCGATCCGCTGTCGTGTTTGTTCAATTGTAAGAATTCCTAGCGTTGTTTACAGTATTCGAGGGCAGCATAAGTCCATTCGGAGCCGTGCTAAGCAATGCTTCGACGGAACGGTTTTCACGCGGCCTTAAACATGAACAACTGAATTACGGAAAGCTTATGTCTAAAGAATTAACTAAACTGAGCTTTATTGATTGTGTAACTACACAATTTATCAAGCCATTGAGTTTGCTGGTGCCGAGGAGAGGACTTGAACCTCCACGAGCTTTCGCCCACTAGCACCTGAAGCTAGCGTGTCTACCAATTTCACCACCTCGGCAGAGGTTGCTGTAAGCAAAGTGAGCGCGAAATATACTCGTCAGGACTGATTTTGTCAACGATATGAGAGCGTTCACTAAATCTTCCCTTTTCTCTAATCTTATTTTGCAAATTTGTTGATCAACCTTATGAGGTACTAAATCCGTTCATCTTGAACTTACTGAAAGGGCAATGGTCTTCAGTCCGTATATTGTCCGATCAGTTTCAAACATAATCGGGTAAATCTATGTCATCTAATTTAACGTCATAATCCATACTGATGTATATTGCACTAACAAGCTGATATAGTGCAAAAATAATCCAATAAGCAGATAATCAGTTGCTTAATCATTTAAAACCGTTTTCAGATTTACTGCACGAGTAACTGACACGAATTCCCAAGTTTGGTAACTACATGACATCAAAGTCTAAAAAAGACGCTGCTTTCAGCATAAAAAAAGACCCTTATATTCAGCGCGAAGCAGAAAAGTACGAACAGCCCATAGCCAGTCGTGAGCATATTCTGCAACTACTGGAACACACCGGAAAACCGCTGCGCCGCGCCGAAATAGCCGAGGCGTTCTCCATTGCTGACGAAGACCAACTTGAAGCATTGCGCCGCCGACTGCGGGCGATGGAGCGCGATGGACAGTTGTTATTCAACCGGGTGCAGCAATACTGCGTAGTCAACAACAAAGACTTAATTGTGGGACGCGTTATCGGTCACGCGGATGGTTTTGGCTTTGTTAAGCCGGATGACGGCTCGGATGATCTGTTTTTAACGCCGAGAGAGATGAACCCCTTGTTGCACAATGATCGGGCAATGGTTCGCATCGTAGGGATAGACAAGAAAGGCAGACGGGAAGGGGCGGTTGTTGAAATCCTGGAACGGAACACGCACCAGATTGTCGGGCGGTTGTACAAGGAGGATGGTTTTACCTATGTCGTCCCAGAACAAAAAAATATTGCCCAAACGGTTTTAATACACCAAGACGGTGTTGGTAAAGCCAAGCAAGGGCAAATAGTCGTCGCAGAAATTCTCGAACAACCGACCAAACAACGTCAGCCCATAGGCCGAATTATCGAAGTGTTGGGCGACCACCTTGCGCCGGGTATGGAAATTGAGATGGCGATTCGTTCCCACGAATTGCCGCACCAATGGCCGGATGAATTACTGGAAGAAATAAAACCACTGACGGCTGAAGTGCCGGAATCGGCAAAAGAAGCTCGCACCGATTTAAGGAAGACAGCTCTGGTCACCATTGATGGCGAAGACGCACGGGATTTTGATGATGCGGTGTTTTGCCAGAAAACTCCCAAAGGTTGGAAGCTGTTGGTTGCCATTGCCGATGTGTCGCATTACGTCAGGATTAACTCTGCTCTAGACAAAGAAGCACAAAAGCGCAGCACTTCAGTCTATTTCCCTGAGCAAGTGATTCCTATGTTGCCGGAAATCTTGTCTAATGGCTTATGTTCGCTCAATCCTGATGTTGATCGCCTGTGCATGGTTTGCGAGCTGTTTATCGACCAGGAAGGCAAAGTTACCAAATCGCGTTTTTTTGAAGCCGTCATGCGTTCCCATGCCCGTCTTACCTATACGGAAGTCGCCAAAATACTCGTCGATGGCGATAAGGAGCTGATCGCCAAACACAAAACCATTCTGCCACACCTCAAGCAACTGTATGACTTATACAAAGTCATGCGCGTTAGCCGTGAGCAACGTGGAGCGATGGATTTTGATACCCAGGAAACCCGTATCATTTTCGGCGCAGACCGCAAAATAGAAAAGATCGTGCCTACCGTACGTAACGATGCCCATAAATTGATCGAAGAATTCATGATTACCGCCAACATGGCAGCGGCGAAATTCTTGAATGCTAAAAAAATGCCTAAGCTGCTTAGGGTACATGATGGCCCCAGTGCTGATAAGCTCATGAACCTGAAAACATTCTTGGGTGAGCTAGGATTAACATTGGGCGGTGGTGATAAGCCAACACCGCTCGATTACATGTATTTGATCGAATCCGTTAAAGACAGGCCGGATTGCCATTTGATACAGACCGTATTGCTGCGTTCCATGTCGCAAGCGGTTTATAGTCCAGAATTAAAAGGCCATTTTGGCTTGGCGCTGGATGCGTATGCGCATTTTACTTCACCGATACGGCGTTACCCTGATTTGCTGGTGCATCGTGCCATCAGGCATTGCTTACAGGGCAATAAACCGGAAACGTTCGTCTATGGTTTCCCAGACATGATAACGTTGGGCGAATCCTGCTCCGCCAACGAACGCAGGGCTGACGATGCCACCCGCGATGTTGTCAGTTGGCTCAAATGCGAATACATGATGGACAAAATCGGCGAAGAATTTCCCGGTATTATTTCGGCAGTTACTTCGTTCGGTTTTTTTGTCGAACTTGCCGAAATTTATGTGGAAGGCTTAGTGCATATCAGCAATCTGGGACAGGACTATTACCACTTTGACCCCACCAGCCATCAACTGATAGGCGAGCGTACCGGTAACAAATTCCGTATCGGCGATAACGTGATGGTTAAAGTCGCGCGAGTAAGTCTGGACGATAAAAAAATTGATTTTGATTTGGTGCTTAAAAAAACCGGGGTAAAAAAGGCAGAAGTTGTTGGAAAAACAATCAGGAAGCGACGCAAAAAATAAAGTGTAGGGTGTTACGTCTCGTACATAAGTCAGGTAAAACTAATTGATCACCTATGTAGGGCGGCTACCGCCCTACATTTTTCCGCCTTACCAATGTTTATTGGACTTGTTCCATTTGTACAGTGCAGCAGCAAATAGATTGTATGCAACACGGCAAAGTGGCTTTACAAGTGGAAGTCCAAAAAGCTTCGATTTCCAGCTTTCGTTTGGTGAATTTCGCCAAATGGCTAAAAAAGCGTCAAAACCGATTTGAAGTTCACCGTTTTCGTCAATGATATGCAGGCGCTCTCTGACAAATTCAAGATCGGCATTAACCTCAGTCACGATGTTATTTTTCTGATGAACGTCATTCCACTGGATTTCACACCGGCTTTCCTTGGCCTTCTGGCTTTCGATTCCCGCCTTACAAACGGGACAAGCCGAGTTGTAATACACCTTCATTTTCGATTGATTTGGCATATCTAGATTTGCTTAGGTGGGGTGACGGAGTTTGTCGGTCTCCCTATTTCTTGGGTTGGGTTAACTTTTTGAATTCAAAAAAACTTAAAATGCTGGGGTTCGTTCCTTACCCCAGACTACGAGCAAAAAATCAACGACACTGACCCCATTGATTTTTTTCAATTTGAATCAGTTTCAGAAAACCCAGGATCATTTGCAACCGGGCTGCGGAAACGAAATTTGAGAGCATTGATGAATAGAAAAAGCCCGCACAGCTTAAACTCGGAATAAAACAGTTCCTTCATTACATACTGGCAGTATTTTTCTTTGTCGGTATACCTTTTAGTCTTCCCGTCTGTCGTGGATGAATCGCTTATCCAGAAATCGTATTTATTATTTTTTATCCTTTCCCTTAAATATAGTATTTCGAATCGAAATGTACTATTGATTAGCTCTTCAGACAACTTATTACTGAAATCGATTGCTATTGCCTCCCAAGCCTTTCGATCTAATGAGTCCTTTTTCATCTGCTCAACAGCTTTAAAAGACAGTGAATCATAAAAGTTCCACAGTCTGCCCTTGCGATACCAAAGAAAGGTTACGAACGCGATAATTATTGCTGGGGGTATAGGGCTAAACAATATTCTGTCCCTCCTGTGTGCGAATAGTCTAAATGTAATTAGCCATCCTAAAAGACGTAAAACTTTACGTCAAATAGATGCCTAAATGTTTATTTGAAGATAAAAAATATTTAAAATCAAGCATATAATAAAAAGCACATTTCCTATTATCAATAATACATACGGCTTCTGTAACTTTAAAAGGCTGAATGTAGCCATTAAGCCCAAGGATGCAAGATTACTTCCTCGTTGAAACATAGCTAAATATCACTATTTAACAAAACACTGCTTTTCCGCATAAGCTTCAGCTTCTTTCAGTTGTTTCCGTAAGTCTTTTGATTGTTGGGGGTCGCGGAATACGCCGCCAGCTTCGCCGGGCGTACTTTTTAACATTGAAAAAGTTCTGGCTGCTTCATATTCGGCAAAATTGAGTTTTTCGGCGATTTTGTCTATTTTGCAGCCGCAGGCGTACTGGGTGATATAGCTGAGTCCGCCGTGCTGGGCGACACAGTTTAAAACGTACTCAACCCGGTCTCGGGTGGGGTAATCGTTAACTTTAGCTACTTGCGCTTGTTCAGGCGTTTTTTCTGATGTCGCTTTATCAGTTGTGGCGCAGCCAGTCATTGCAACCACCGCAAACAAGCTAATTAGAAGATATGTTTTATTTTTTTTCATGGGTAATATTTTTCCAATTAAGTTAAAAACTGCGCTGTAACTAATGCAACCAAAATAGGCGGATTTTGAATGGTTGGTATTAATCAAAAACGCTCCTTCTCCCTTAGGGAGAAGGTCGGGATGAGGGTTTTAGGATAATCCCCTCACCCTAGCCCTCTCCCTGAGGGAGAGGGAATCTATTAAGATTATTCTTCCGCCGCAAAATCGACTATCTTTTTTAACACATCATTCATTTTAACCGAAAATTCATTTAATGCCTTATTGTCGGTGTCCGTGGGTAATAAATGGGATCTAATGATGGTCTTACCTTGGAATTGGTACGTGACCACATTGCAGGGCATGTACCGGATGGTATGTGGGGACATTAGCAGGATTTTCTTGGCTTCGGTCAGATTACAAAATTGTACGGTATCGTATTCGGGGAAATCTTTTGTGCCACGGTCGCGGATAACTTTACCGACGCGGCTATGTCCCGTTATCCTGAAGTTATTCTCGGCGATGGCGACTTCAAGTTCTGCTAACACATCATCGTAAGGTTTGTGCGTTTCTACCTGATAATAGGGTACGAATTCACCCAATGGCTGTGTTGCACAACTTGCAGTTAGTAGTAAGCTTACGAGAATGATACATCGTGTAATCATCTTATGACCGAATCGTTAAATACAGGGCAGAGCTTAGCATTATGGGCACACAAACAAAAGTAACGGGAGTGATTCTTGCCGGTGGTCTTGCGCGGCGTATGAATAACCGTGACAAAGGGCTGATTGGTTTTAAAGGCCAGCCTATGGTGAGTTATGCCATCGCCGCCATGAATGCAGTCGCAGACCAGACGATTATCAATGCCAACCGGAATATCGCTGAATACCAAGCGTTCAGTTTGCCGGTTGTTAGTGACCAAACAGACAGCTTTGATGGGCCTTTGGCGGGTGTGTTAACGGCGATGATATTTGCGGAAACGGGAGTGTTGATGGTGATGCCTTGCGATTCGCCCTTAGTTAAAACGGAGCATCTGCAAAAATTGTTATCGACACGGGAAGCGGCTGATGCAGATGTTGCGGTGGCCTTTGATGGCGAACGCTTACATCCGGTTTTTTTGGCGATAAAAGTGGCATTAATGCCTAGCTTACAAGATTATTTGCAAAGCGGTCAGCGTAAAATCGACACTTGGATACAAAAGCATAAATTGGTTAAAGCTGATTTTAGTGCTGAACCAGAAATCTTTATCAATATCAATTCCTTGGCAGAATTGTCAGATTTAGAGGCGCAAGATGAAGGATAGGGAGGATTAATCAGATCCGGCAGAACCCTATCAATCAAATTACAGATTGCACCTAGTACTACTAGCGGGAATCAACTCAGGTAAAGATTTGCTAAATACCAATCCAAAGCTTCCGTTAGCCCTTCGCGGACGTGATAAGTGGGCGCGTAAGCTATCAAATTTTGAGCTTTTGAAATATCCGCAAGTGAATGACGCACATCCCCAGCACGAAAATCCCGATAAATGGGTTTGAAATCATCAAGGTGCTTAAAGTGGGTTGCCAAGTTTTCCCTAATAAATTCTAATAATTGATTGAGGGTTGTTCGGTCACCGACGGCAATATTGTAGATTTGGTTTATGGCAGAAGCATTTTCCGTTGTCGCAGCATTTAAGTTGGCTTGAACAACATTTTTGATATAACAAAAATCCCTGCTGGTTTCACCATCACCATTGATATATAAATCCTCATTACGAACCATTGCCGCTATCCATTTCGGTATAACAGCCGCATAAGCACCATCAGGATCCTGTCTTGGGCCAAATACATTGAAGTAACGTAGGCCAATGGATTGCAAACCATAACATCTTGCAAATACATCCGCGTACAGTTCATTAACATATTTGGTTACCGCATAAGGGGAAAGCGGTTTGCCGATTTGGTCTTCCACTTTTGGTAAGCCTGGATGATCGCCATAGGTAGAAGAGGATGCGGCATATACAAAGCGTTTTACTTTGGCATCGCGTGCAGCCACCAGCATATTGAGAAAACCGTCAATATTAGCGGTATTGGTGTTAATTGGGTCTTCAAGAGATCTGGGAACGCTACCTAATGCTGCTTGGTGCAACACAAAGTCAACTCCTTCGCAAGCTTTATGGCATGTGGCGAGGTCACGGATATCCCCATTAATGAACTTGAAGTTGGCCCATTTCTTTTCACCTACTATCTCTCTGACCTGATCTAAATTATGTTGATGACCGGTGGCAAAGTTATCCAGTCCAGTTATGAGTTGATCGTGGGTAAGTAAGGTTTCCAACAAGTTTGAGCCAATGAAACCAGCAACCCCGGTGATTAACCATGTCGCAGGTTTTTCAGAAAATCGGGCTAATGATGTTTGAGTTATTTGCATATAATAAAAAATGAAACCATAAAAAATTAGAAACTTTGTTTGCTATTGTTGTCCAATCAATTTAAGAATATGGATTACAAGCGCCACAATTGATAACCGGCCGACTCTATATCAGCAGGATTATAAGCAGACTTAACATCCATAAATACGCCACCGGGCTTAAGTTTCGACAATAAATTCTTTAGGGGCATCTCCATATATTCACTATGTGCAACCGCAGCAACAATAGCGTCTGCACTTGGTAAGTCGTCCCACTTCACCAATGGGATGCCGTATTCATGAACGGATTCATCGGATTCAGCGACTGGATCATGGACTGACACATCCCAGCCAAAATTCTGCAATTCTTTCACGACATCTGCGACTTTTGAATTCCGTAGATCAGGACAGTTTTCTTTGAAGGTAAGGCCCAAAACGATAATCTTTGCAGTCTTGACTGAGTATCCTGCTTGGATTAATTTCATGCCCGTTTGTCGGGCAATAAACGCAGCCATGCCGTCATTGATCCGTCTACCAGCAAGAATAACTTCAGGATGATAGCCGACCATTTCCGCTTTATGGGTAAGGTAGTAAGGATCAACACCAATACAATGTCCGCCGACTAAGCCGGGGCGGAACGGTAAGAAGTTCCACTTGGTTCCTGCTGCTTTCAAGACTTCCAATGTATCTATACCTATCCGATCAAAAATGATCGCCAGTTCGTTCATCAATGCTATGTTCAAATCGCGCTGCGTATTTTCGATGACCTTTGCTGCTTCGGCGACTTTAATGGAACTGGCTCTGTGTACACCGGCAGTAATTATGCTTTCATATAGCTGGGCTACTTTCTCTAAAGTATCGGCATCATCACCAGAGACAACTTTGGTAATTTTTGTAATCGTTCTTTCCTTGTCGCCTGGGTTAACCCTTTCTGGGGAATAACCGACATGAAAGTCTTGTTTCCATTTAAGCCCTGATTCGCGTTCCAGTATGGGTATACAGACATCTTCCGTTGCGCCTGGATAGACTGTTGACTCATAGACGACAATAGCACCACGTTTCAAATGTTTGCCAACTGTAATCGACGACGAAATCAAAGGTGAAAAATCAGGCTGATGAGCGGCATCGACCGGTGTAGGCACGGCAATGACGATAAAATCGGCTTTCTTTAAATTTGTTGGGTCGTCAGAAACTGTCAAACCAGTGGCCGCCCGTAAATCTTCACTGGAAACTTCACCCGTTGGGTCACAAAATTTCCGATAGCTCTCGATTTTACTTTTCGACAAATCAAACCCGATGGTTTCACGTTTTTTGCCAAATTCGACGGCTAGTGGCAAACCAACATAACCCAATCCAACAACTGCAACTATATCGTTACTCAAACAAATTCTCCTAAATAATAATTTATAATGTACTGTTCTAAAAACGAAACTTTTACAAAAACTTCCTGCCAATGTATACAAAGCGCTTAAAATTGACAACGAATTTGGGCATCAACTGATGTTGGCTAAGGATTCTTGGTTGAGTTTTTTTTGATGCACGTTTGGCAAGAAACTTGGTACTAATTGACGATATACCCCGATGGTTTTATCAAATACCAACTGTTCATCAAATTCTGCAAGAACCTTGCCTCTACCCGCTTTACCCATCTCTGATGCAAGTAGTGGATCATCAAGTATTTTACGTAAGGCTTCAACAAGCGCACCACTGTCGCGTACGGACACTAAAAATCCATTAACACCGTCGTCGACAATATCACGACAGCCTGGTGAATCTGTTGTAACTATAGGCAAACCTGCGGCGGCGGCTTCTATGAGGCTACGTGGAACACCTTCGCGATAAAAGCTTGGTAGAACCATGATGTCAATGGATTTAAGCAATTCCGCCATATTATCAATATGACCGATTAATTTAACAATGTCGCTTTGCTGCCACAATTCAACTTGTTCCTGTTTAATTGAATTTGGATTCCCCAAGTCGGGTTCGCCAGCCAATAAAAAATCGACCGGATATCCAAGTGATTTCAGTTGTTGTGCGGCCTCAATATATTCAGCAATTCCTTTTTCCCACAGCAAACGCGCAGCCAAAAGAACTTTTTTTCTTCTTTCCGTCGTTAATGGTTTTGGAATAGGTGAAAAATGATCGGTGTTTACTCCGGATCCTGGGATTAAGCGAACCGTGTTTACATCCGCTACGCCAGCGGAAATAAATGCATTTAAATCGTCAGAATTCTGTACGATTAGGCAATTATTGTTTCCGTTGAGTGCTATTTTCAACAGTATTTTTACCAGGGCCGGAGCATTCTCGCCAATACGCCAGAATTTGAAAATACGAATCCCATTCCAGCGACAGCGCCAACAATACCTTTAATTCCAACTAACCTCGCGACAAGTCCTCCATAGATCACGCACTTAATGGTGAATTGATGCGCAATATCGGGTTTTTCTGTCTTGTAAATCCTGAATAGACGCCATAAAAGCCGAATTTCGCATAACGGGTTAAGGCTGCGCCGAGCCATTGGAACAGGTATCCAACGAAAGCCCTCTGCTTCAATTTTTTCACCGTATGGGCCGGGTGGGGACACCATGACCACTTCAACACCTTGTGTCTGAAGATGTTTGGCTAGAGCAATCCGAAAATTGAACAAATACCACTCTGAATTTGCATAAAAAACGACTTTTTTCACATGGTAACCCATCAGATTTTTAATTATCAACATTCTAAATTTAGTGTTTTTTTAATTGGACTTTAACAAATATTCAATTTGCTATAAAAACTGCTTGCAAAAACCGTGAATTAAAAAAACGGTTTGATATATTTTGCAATGAAGATCTTTCTCTTTTAGTAATCTCGATCCATCACGCCCACATCCCCATTATAAATGCATACTTCATATGAATTGTTTAAACACAGTTACAAACTACAAATATTATTGCCCCCTTCCATTAGAAGAACATTAAATGCCGAAAAATATACCGTCATATCTGTTTTTTTAAGGGTTGGCATGCATGTTATGGATACTCTGATATAAGTTCTTCGACTAGCTCGACGAACGGTATTGTGTTGATTCCGTTCGTGGCGGAGCTTGTCGAACGATGGATGAATTTAACTTATTCAAAGTTTCCTTATCTATAAAAACTAAAAACAACTCATTTTTCTAAATGAGACAGGCATTTTTAGTAAGATAATTTGTTGAAGCCACAATGCCGTTATAAATGTGACAAGTAATGCCATAGTCTTCCAAAAGGGAAGCAGTCTAATTCTAAATAGTCTGGATATAGACTGAATTGGGTACTAAGCTTGGTTATTTATATCCTTGTGAATTCTGTTGGTGGTTTAGGCAAATCAGAAAATACTTTCCAAGCTATTTGGCTTTTTGAAAAAATTACAACCCAAAGGGTCATAAATATCAGTAAGAAATAGTTGGTTAAACTTTGGTTATTGATATACCACTTTTCAACCTCGCCCTTATAGGGGGCGATAATGCTGTCGTAATAGGCTACTGGATCACTTGCATTATGGAGCAAGCTTTCTTCGTCGCGGAAAATAATCGAACCAATTCCGGAAAGGCCTGGACGTACCTTAATAATTTGTTCTTTAACATCTGCGTTAAAAGCCTCAAAACAACGTAATGTCTGCGGGCGAGGGCCTACGACACTCATGTCGCCAAAAAATATATTCAGCAATTGAGGTAACTCGTTTATCTTGGTTTTGCGCAAGAAGTTTCCCAAAGGTAACACACGCGGATCATTTTTAACTGTTACTGTACCGGTGCCTAAGTTGGGGCTGTCTTTAAGCATAGTTGCAAACTTAAGTAATGCAAACATCTTACCACTACGACCAACACGTTGTTGAGCATAAAATATCTCGCCCTCTCCAGAGAATTTAAGGGCAATCGCTATTGGAACCAAAAGTGGAGTGAAAACCAGCAAGGCAATTCCGGAAAAAAATATATCAAATATTCGCTGCATACTGCTTTATCCTAACTAACTGGGTTGATGAGTTTTGTTGAGAAAAATAATTAAAAAGACAAATGATTTTAAGGCTAATTACTCAAATTTATTGTTATTATGTCTTTCTGACATTTGCAATAATATAGCCTTAAAAAGCATAGTCTAACATACGTAGGAATACCTATTTTCCGTCAATGACCTAATAGTAGTTGAATAGATTAGGCTACAGGAGGGTGCAATTAGAGATTTTTAAAACCATACATTATGGATACCATGTCCGAAAACTTTTCGTTAGACCGTGATTATGCCTATGAATCCCTGAAAGTCCCGCCCAATTCCATTCAGGCAGAACAATCGGTTTTGGGTGGTTTGATGCTGGATAACCTAACTTGGGATTCTGTTGCCGATAAGATTGACACGGGTGATTTTTACCGCAAAGACCATCAACTGATTTTCCGTACGATAGCCAAATTGGCGGAGGAACAGGTTCCTTTCGACGTGATCACCATTTCAGAAATGCTGGATGCAACAGGGGAGCTGGATACGGTAGGTGGATTGCCGTATTTAGGCATGTTAGCGAGGGACACACCTAGTGCGGCAAATATCGTCAGTTACGCTAATATTGTCAGGGATCGCTCGGTATTACGACAATTGATCCATGTAGGCACACAGATTTCCGATTCCGCCTTTAACACAGAAGGTCGTGAAACTTTGGATCTGTTGGAACATGCGGAACGAGAAGTGTTCAAGATTGCTGAACAACGGCAACGTGGGCAGGGTGGTTTTATTGGCATCAAATCGCTACTTGCCAAAGCGGTTGATAAGATTGAACTGCTGTTCGAGCAGGAAGGCAATATCACCGGTGCTGCGACTGGCTTTACCGATCTTGACGACCTGACTTCGGGATTACAGCCCTCTGACTTAATCATCGTGGCGGGCCGCCCGTCAATGGGTAAAACCACTATTGCTATGAACATGGCTGAAAACATCGCCATCAAAGGTGGAATGCCGGTGGCAATATTCAGTATGGAAATGCCGGGCGATGCCTTGGCAATGCGGATGATGTCGTCGTTAGGGCGGATCGACCAGCATAAAGTCAGGACTGGTAAGCTGGAAGACCATGAGTGGCCTCGGTTGACTTCAGCAATCAGCCTGTTAGGCGAAACCAAAATGTTTATCGACGACACACCGGCGTTATCGCCAACGGAAGTCCGGGCAAGGGCAAGGCGTTTGACCCGTGAGCATGGGCAATTGGGTTTGATTGTCCTCGACTATTTGCAGCTTATGCAATCGCCCAGTAGTGGTGAGAACCGTGTGCAGCAAATTTCCGATATATCCCGTGGCTTGAAGGCCTTGGCAAAAGAGCTGAATGTCCCTGTTGTGGCCTTGTCGCAGTTGAACCGTAATCTTGAATCCCGGCCTAACAAGCGGCCTATGATGTCAGACTTGCGCGAATCTGGCGCGATTGAGCAGGATGCGGATTTGATAATCTTTGTCTACCGCGATGAAGTTTACAACGAAGACAGCCCTGATAAAGGCATTGCCGAGGTGATTGTCGGCAAGCAACGGAACGGGCCTCTAGGGACTGTTAGGCTGACCTTTTTGGGGCAATATACCCGGTTTGAAAATTATGCGGGAGGCGCTTATGGTGATGGGGGTTATGAATAACTGCAAGGAAGATATTTGAATCAATTGATTCAAACTGCTGCCTATGCGGAAATCAACTTGGATGCAGCGCGGCACAATTTACTAAAAGTACGCAGTTGTGCGCCAAGAGCAAAGATTATGGCAGTCATTAAGGCTAACGCTTACGGCCATGGCTTGTTGCGTATGGCTGAAGCGTTAGATAAGGCTGATGCTTACGCGGTTGCCCGTGTAGATGAAGGGATTCGTCTTCGTAATGCGGGGGTAAAACAACGGATAACGGTATTGCAAGGCTTTACCAATGCTGAAGAATTGCAGCAAATCATAGTTTACCAGCTAGAAACCATCATCCATTCGCATCATCAAGTAGACTTGATTGAAACTTCGCAGGGCAGGGATGTGCCAACAATTTGGTTAAAAATAGACACTGGCATGAATCGGTTGGGCTTTAAGATAAAGGACGTAGATAATATTTATCAGAGGCTTAACCGATGCGGAAAAATCAAACAACCCATTAATTTCATCACCCATCTGGCTAATGCCGATGATAAAACCAGCATATTTACCGCACAACAAATTAATCTGTTTAATAACGCTGTTACCGATTTTAAAGGCGAGCGCAGTATCAGTAACTCGGCGGGTATTTTGGCTTGGCGGGATGCTATAAGCGATTGGGTACGCCCAGGGATTATGCTTTATGGAATATCTCCATTTTCCAATACTATTGGGTTAGACTTGGGTTTAGAGCCGGTTATGAGCCTTTATTCCAAACTCATCGCTGTCAAACCCGTTATAAAAGGTGAAACTGTCGGTTACGGAAATAGCTGGTTATGCAAAAAAGATACCACCATCGGTATTGCGGCAATCGGTTACGGTGACGGCTACCCACGCCACGCCAAACAAGGTACGCCGCTATTAGTTAACGGGCAGCGCGTTCCTCTTATTGGACGGGTATCTATGGATACGATTACTGTCGATTTAGCGACACAACCTGATGCTAAATTAGGTGATAAAGTTACTTTATGGGGAGATGGCCTGCCGGTTGAAGAAATCGCCGATTATGTAGATACCATACCCTACACGTTGGTGTGCGGAGTGATGCCGCGGGTGCAAGTTGTTGAACAACACACCCTCAAAAGGGCATGATTGGTTTACGGAGGTTTTTTAAAAGCGAGGGATAAGCAAGTTTTTGAATTTCCTTGCAAGATATAATAAATGCCCAGGATATAGGTTTCCGGCCTATGTACGGGCATAAAAAAACCGCCTTTATCCAAAGATTAGGGCGGTTTTTTCGAGAAATAAGTATTCTCTTATTTAGTGCTGATGTATTTCCACAAAGCATCAACGGCTTGATCTTCACCGTAGCTTGCTTTAGTTACTGCTGCATTTTTCATGATTTCGTCAATAGCTTTTGGCATGCCACCTCTTCCATTTTTAAGCACTTCTTCAAAACCAGCCCTTGTTAGCGTGCCCGCTTTGATATTTGCAGTTAATTGTGGGTTAGATGAAATATCATGGCAAGTGCCGCAACCACGACCAAAAGCGCGGTCATAAATCTTTTTACCAATATCTGTGGCTTCGTCAGCGAACGCTGCACCACTCAATGTAATTAACGCCACACCTGCTAATGTACCTATTATTTTTTTCATTGTTGACCTCTCTTGGTGGATAAAAAAGAACCCAAGTGTGTAACCCTTGAAGTTCAATTAATTATTATAACGGACTAAGGATAAGAAATATAAGAACATAATTCAAATGTTTTATTTCCAGCGGTTCTATTATCACTAATAAAGAATGAATCCGAACTGAATGCCATGATTAATCAATGAAACTCCCGAAACCATTTAAGCTTGTCATGCAAGCTTACCACTGAGCCTATAATGATGAGTGTTGGTGCTTTAATAGCTTGGTTGGCGACTAATGAAGGCAACGTTTCTAATGTGCCCGTAATAACTTTTTGATTGTCTGTAGTGCCTTGCTGTATCAAGGCAATAGGCAATTCTTTAGGGGAGCCGTGTTCAATCAATGATTGGCAAATTTGCACCAAACCTATCAAACCCATGTAAATAACCACAGTCTGATTCGGCAGTGCCAATTGTGTCCAGTTTAAATTGACGCAATCATTTTTTAGATGCCCTGTCACAAACACGCACGACTGTGCATGATCACGGTGTGTTAGCGGAATACCGGCATAACTCGCACAACCGGATGCAGCCGTGATGCCAGGCACGACTTGGAAATGAATGCCTTGGGCCATTAAGGTTTCTATTTCTTCACCACCGCGACCAAAGATGAAAGGGTCTCCGCCTTTTAAGCGAGCTACCCGTTTTCCAGCTTTTGCCAGATCAGCAAGCAGTTGATTGATTGAAACCTGTGGCAACGCATGATTTTGCCGTTGTTTACCGACGTAGATTTTTTCAGCATCTCGACGCGCGAGGTCGATAATTTCAGTAGACACCAAACGATCATAGACAACGACATCGGCTTGCTGTAGCAAGCGTAAGGCACGGAAAGTTAGTAAGTCTGCCGCGCCTGGGCCTGCGCCTATTAAATAGACTTCTCCTGTATTTACGATACCATTGTAAGCGTTAAGTGTTTGGTTTAAAAGTAGTTCAGCAGTCTGTTCATTGCCAGAAAAGACCTGTTCGGCAATATTGCCCTGGAAGACATTTTCCCAAAATATTCGGCGCTGCGGGACGATATTGATGTGCTGCTTAACCTTATCCCTGAATTTTTCAGCCAAACTCGCTAGCCGTCCGTAAGCGGGCGGAATGACGGACTCTATTTTTGCCCTAAGCAATCTTGCCAAAACTGGCGCTGCGCCACCGGAAGACACCGCTATGATAATTGGTGATCGGTCAACGATGGCTGGGAAAATAAAGCTGCTGAGTTCAGGGTTATCCACCACATTCACTGGAACTCCCTGATCTATGGCAGCTTTAGCAACAAGTTTGTTCGTCCCAATATTGTCCGTAGCGGAAATGATTAACCTAAAATGTCTTAAATCAGTGTCTGCAAACGATGTTTGTTGAATGGTTAGTGCACAGGATATCTGCATAGCAGCGACTACCTCGCCAATTTCCCTGGCAATCACGGTAATTTTTGCCCCAGCACGGGCTAACAACTCGATTTTACGGGCGGCGATGTCACCAGCGCCGACGACAAGGCACTCTTGTCCTTTTAGGTTGAAAAAAACGGGGAAATAATCCACTACAGTTCAATACCTTGATTAGGATGGGGGTGTTATTATATTCAATCCATAATACCGCGAGGCAGAAATTAGCAATGACAGATTTAACCGTAATCGAATTTGACCTTGAAGTGGATGCAAGCGGCTTAAATTGCCCGTTACCATTGTTGCGTTTAAAAAAAGCCTTGATGGAAGTCCAAAGTGGTGATGTGATAAAAATAATAGCCACCGATCCTGCCGCCCATTTAGATATTGGGGTTTATGTTGACCAAACAGGTCATCAGCTTCTTGAGTTGACTAGGCAAATGAATATTCAGGTTTTTTTTATTAGAAAAAAATAAGCTGTAAGATTTACACATTAGTCCTCGTTATCGAGTATTGCATCACTTCGATGGATTTCATGGCGCGCACCCAAAAGAAACACTGGTGCAATCCTCCAGAGATGGCAGTATTTATGGCATAACTTATGATGGAAGTAACTTTGATAAAGGCCTCGTATTCAAACTCTATTCCTCTCGTCATGCAGCTAAATACTCTGTAATTCATGAATTTGATGGTTTAACTTCTGGTAAAAAACCGAAAGATCTGTTATTTGGTAAGGATGGTGATCTTTATGGGCTTGCCAATGGAGGCTCAACGGGTGGGGGGTGTTTACCGCATTGAATTACACCACAATTATTATCGGTTCTGGGATAAGTAAGAATGACTAATTCAATGGGCGGGGAGTCGTCCATTGATTGTGGCAGTAAATTTTATAGATACCTTTTGCGCGGATAACAAAAACCATTACCTAGATTGCTGTTGGTGAAAAGGACTTTCGTACCGATGTTACAGTACCCCAAATACATTCTCCTTTGCTACGGTCTCACTTAACGAGGAAGCTATTACCTATTTCTGAAAATGCTGATTCGGACAGTTTTCTCCCCTTAAGCTAATAATCGGCCAATTTTCTGCTTTCGCGTAAGCACTCAACTTTTGGTCAGGATCGACGGCAATAGGATTATCCACCCGTTTAAGTAAGGGTAAGTCATTGTGTGAATCACTATAGAACCAGCTATTTTCTAGCGTTTCAGAAGACTGTTCCAGCCATTCTTCCAACTGTTTCACCTTGCCTTCCTGAAAACAGGGAATTCCAGTAAAGTTGCCGGTATATCCGCCATCTACAAATTCTGGAGAAGTCGCTAGTAAAATATCAATGCCGTACAACTTCACAATAGGTTCGGTCACAAAGCGGTTAGTGGCAGTAATTACCATCAGTGTGTCGCCGCGCTTTCTATGTTTATCTATAAGTTGTTGTGCGGGTTTTAAAAGCAACGGACGGATGATGTCCTCGACAAATTGGTTGCGCCACTGATAAAGGTCGTCGGGTTTGTTGTCTGCCAACGGTTTTAGGGAGAAATGCAGGAACTCGGTTATGTCGAGTGTTCCTTGCTTATAGTCACTGTAAAACTTCGCATTGGCTTCCTCATAATAGGTTTTGTCTACAATACCTTGGTCTACCAGAAATTGTCCCCAAAGATAGTCACTGTCATCCGCAATAAGGGTGTTGTCTAAATCAAAAATCGCTAAACTCACTGCTTTCCTGTCTTGAAAAATTAAAGGGATATGCGCTATGGCATCTAGGCTTTATTTATGGAACAATGTAAGCAACTAATTTAATTCCATCCTATCTTATAATTTTATCATACGTAAGCTATAGAGGTAGGATAGGTAAAAGACAAAGGTTTTTTTAACATGATCGACTCAAAAGGATACCGACCCAATGTCGGCATCATCCTTTGCAATGACGAGGGTCGCGTGTTTTGGGCAAAGCGGGTAGGTGTGGACTTGTGGCAATTTCCGCAAGGCGGCATCAATCAAAATGAAGATCCTGAGACAGCGATGTACCGAGAATTGTGGGAGGAAACAGGCCTACAACAACAGCATGTCCAAGTGCTAGGCCGTACGCGCTATTGGCTGAGATACCAGTTGCCAGACCGTTACATCCGCAAAAACTCCATGCCTCTGTGTATTGGACAAAAGCAGATATGGTATATGCTGCGCTTGGTTAGCCATGAATCCAATGTGCGTTTTGATCTTTGTCCAAAGCCTGAATTTGATGGTTGGCGTTGGGTGGATTATTGGGAGCCGCTTAAGGATGTCGTGTATTTCAAGCGCAAGGTGTATCAGCGGGCGATGGCTGAGCTGGGCGCTATTCTTACCATTGATTCAGTTCCTGTGGATGCGACGGGGTATCTGGCATCAACGAATGAATTCATCAAAAATAAACCTTAGCTTCAATACCCTTGAGTGTTTGTTAGCAAACCTTTTAAAGGTTCTGCCAACCGAACAATCTTGGATTTTATACTCCCGTCCGTATAGAGATTAATCCAGCGATACCCTGGGGATGTATCATCTAAACTAAACTCTCCGCTTTTGGGTTTGAACTGGAAGCAGGTGGATGGTGTCGTTAGTACCCGCACAGAATCAAACTGGACATCCATAGCTTGATGAATATGTCCATTGATGATGGTTTTTACCTTGGGATAACGCTTGATCAGGTCAAACAATTCTTGGGCGTTTGTAATCATCATGGTATCCATCCAAAAGCTCTTGGTGGGTAAGCAATGATGGTGTACGGCAATAAGGGTATAGAGATCGGGATTATCACATAAACATGCTTCCATAAACGCTAATTCTTCATTCGACAAGTCCCCGCCAGCAGAGCCTGGTATTTGGCTATTTAGGCTAATTATTTGCCAATTTCCCAATACAACTTGCTTACGGCAATTGACCTGCTCAGTGCAAAATACCGTTTGCATAATGGTATAGTCATCGTGGTTGCCAGGTAAGCATAAGCACGGAATCTTATAAGGTTGAAGTGCGTTTAGTATGTGTTGGTAACTTGCCATGCAAGGATCTTGTGCCAGATCACCGGTAAGTAAACACAAATCGAACTGTTTGTTTGAGCCAAAAGCATGTTTGAGTACTGCATCAAAATAATGGGCCGTGTTAACCCCTAATAGCGTCGCTTCCGGCGTAGCTAAAATATGCGGGTCGGTAATTTGCAGTATTGAAAGATAATTGGAAGGTGATGGCATATTTTGCGGTCACTCGTTAATTTTACACAGCACCTTAGAGTTTCTTTCTGGGTTGTAAAGCACTTTTAGCGATTCAGGGAGGCTGGCAATCGTCGAAGCTTGAAAGCCCCGTTCAATAAACCAGTGCGCCGTTTGTGTTGATAACAAAAACAGTTTTTTAAGCTTCAGTTGTTTGGCTTTATGACAGACGTGATCGAATAAGCGCTGACCTCGCGCCGATCCTTGATAATCAGGATGAACCGCAAGACAAGCAATCGCTCCATATTGACCTTCCTGATCAACATGCAAAGCCATGCAGCCGATAATCAGCCCGTCTATGTCCAGGACAATATAATCTGAAATTTCCATTTCTATTTTTTCCCGAGAGCGCTTTGCCAGTTTGCCTTGCTGTTCTAGAGGTTTTATCAACTCAAGAATACCGCCGATGTCGTTAATCGTGGCTGGACGCAACGCTTCAAAGGGTGTGGAACTAACCAGAGTACCAATGCCGTCATGGCTGAAAAGTTCCAACAGCAAAGCGCCATCGACTGTTCTATCAATCAAATGCCCACGCTTTACCCCTGACTGGCAGCCTTGAATGGCAGCTTTGAGGGGCAGGGCAATAGTATTTGGCGTATTTGTATGGGTATTCAAAAACAAAGTGGCTTCATCTGTAGTTATCTGACGGATTTGTTGGTTATTATCTGGATTTTGAAAGGATTTTTCTGTGAGTAAAATCAACTTTTCCGCATTTAGTGAAATCGCTACCGCCGTTGCGACTTGTTCAGCTGATAAGTTAAAAACTTCACCCGTTGGTGAGTAGCCGATTGGCGAAATCAACACTACATTTTTCTGTTCAAGTTGTTGCTGGATCGCTTTGCTGTCAATACGCCGCACCTCGCCAGTATGGCAATAATCAATGCCATCAATTACGCCCAAAGGTTTAGCCGTAACAAAATTTCCTGAAGCAACTTTAAGGCCGCTACCTGCCATCGGCGAATTGGCCAAACCCATCGATAATAAGGCTTCAATTTCTACGCGGACTAGTCCTGCGGCTTCCTTGGCGCATTGCAAGGCTAAATCGTCAGTAATGCGGAGGTTATGATGGAAACGGACAGGGCCATTGAGTCTTGATAGACGTTCGTCAATTTGTGGTCGTATGCCATGCACCAGTACCAAACGTATTCCTAGGCTGCTAAGCAAAGCAAAATCATGAACATGGTGGTCGAAATCCTCAGCCAGTACCGCCTCACCACCAAAAGAAACCACAAAAGTTTTGTTGCGGTGTGCGTGAATATAAGGCGATGAATTCCGAAACCAGCTTACAAATGCGTTTTGAAGTTCCATGTTTTGTTTATTGAAATGGGATTAGAAGCGAATCACAAGGCCTTAAGCCGATTAAATAACGATTAGCGGCAATTATAACGGGCTTTTTTATAGGCCGTTGCGAATATGGATGTCAAGAAAAGGTAATATTTACTTGATTTAATAAAATCTAGGGTGACTGCGTGTTAAGTTTTTTCTAGTGTGATGTTGCTTCAAAGCCGGAAGGGACATATTGGCTAGTTTGTAATGCCAACGATGCCGACAAAGTCAAAGCGTTCGGGATAGGGGCGTTAAGTCAATGCTGCAAGCCTTCTCCTCGTGCGAAAAGGAGCTAAATAGCTACGCAACAACATAAGGGAATCCAACCCTTTGTCCCGATTTATCATCTATGAGCAGGTTGTATAACTTTTTGACCATGCTACGTATTCAGTGCGCTCTTTTAGCTTTGTAAGTGCCTCTTGAAATATAGGGGCTTATACATATGTTATGTAACAACCAGTTTTGCCCATTATTCTTGCAGAAGAGATAGGTGTTTGGGTGTTTTTTTGATTTGAATCAATATTCCTGATACTGAAAATGAGTTTAATAAAATGGGGAGTGTAAAAAATATTTGCTTTCGGCTCGAATTTTGCTATAAAAATTAAAGTGTTTTTGGATATTATTTGCAAGAAGTGTCGATTCATAATTGCCGAAACCTGAAAGTATGTATACCCTGGACGTTAGGCTAGGTGATTGGGTAATTATTATAACTATAAAAATAGCTGAAAAACTTTAAATTAAGATCCTTAGCGTTGCTAAGCAACTTGATCGACGTTTCCAACTTTGAGAAAATTTAGTTATGAATAATATGTCACTGTTTGAAAACAAGGCGATCTCCAAAGAAAGATTGCGTCCATTATTATCAAATGAATTCGAGCAGTTAAGCTCTCCAACAACTAGAAAGGCTTCTTTATTATCGAGTGTGCCTGACGAGGCTTTAACCACGCTTATGGAAAAAGCCAAGATAGTCAAATACCCGAAGCAGGCAGTTGTAATTTCACAGGGCAGTGTAGCCAATGCTCTGTTTATAATACTTTCAGGCAAAGTGCGCGTGTTTACAAGTGATGATAATAAAAATAAAGATGTTACATTAACTGTCCAGGAATCCGGATCCTATTTTGGTGAAATCGCCTTACTGACCAATGAACCGAGATCGGCATCCGTAGTGACCCTGGAAAAAACAGTTTGTGCGGTTATTTCAAAAAACGATTTTAATAGTTGGTTGAGAACCTACCCTGATATGGCAATGAATTTATTAAGCGCGTTATCGGAAGAAGTCAGGCATCTGACTGAAAAAGTTAGGCAGATGGCTCTGTCAAATGTGTATGAGAGAACGGCTAAGGCCTTGCAAGAATTGGCGGTTGTTGAAGGTGATGGGAATCTGGGCGTAATACAGAACAAGCCGACTCAACAAGACTTGGCTTCTATGGTGGGTGCATCGAGAGAAATGGTTGGCAAGATTATGCACGATCTGATTAAAGGTGGTTATGTAGTCATTGAAGATAAGAAATTAACCATCAATAAAAAACTGCCTTCTTCTTGGTAGAGGGCAGCATTTTCCAAGCGATCTAGTTATCCGTTACCGCCCCCAACGATGCCGAGCTTACCAACTTCGCATATTTCGCTAATACTCCACGGGTATAACGCGAAGCAGGTTGCTGCCACTTTTCCAAGCGTCGGGCGATTTCATTTTCATTGACGTGCAATGTCAATTGATTGGTCTCGGCATCAATGGTGATTTGGTCGCCGTTTTGGACGATGGCTAATGCACCGCCAACATAAGCTTCTGGAGTGATATGGCCGACCACAAACCCGTGGGTGCCGCCGGAAAAACGGCCGTCGGTAATCAATGCAACTTCTTTGCCCAAGCCTTTGCCCATAATGGCTGAGGTGGGAGACAGCATTTCGCGCATTCCGGGGCCGCCTTTGGTCCTTCGTAGCGGATAACAATAACATCGCCTTTGACTATTTCACCGTTCAGGATCGCTTGCAAGGCCTGTTCTTCAGCATCGAACACTTTGGCTGTGCCGGTAAATACTAAGCCTTCCTTCCCGGTGATTTTGGCGACTGCGCCTTCGGAAGCCAAGTTGCCATATAAGATAACCAGATGACTGTCTTTTTTGATGGGATTGTCCATTGAATGGATCATGTCTTGTTGGTCGGGATAAGGATTTACCTCAGCCAAGTTTTCCGCCAGCGTAAGTCCTGTCACAGTTAAGCAATCGCCATGCAATAAACCCTTGTCGAGCAACATTTTCATCAGCGGTTGGATGCCACCGATTTCAATTAATTCCGCCATTTGATATTTGCCACTGGGCTTTAAATCCGCGAGCATAGGGACATTTTTTCCGATTCGGGTGAAGTCATCTAGAGTAATATCAACATGGCTGGCATTAGCCATCGCTAACAGATGTAAAACAGCATTGGTTGAGCCACCAAGTGCAATCACCACGGTAATGGCGTTTTCAAATGCCGCTTTGGTCATGATGTCGCTGGGTTTAATTCCCTTTTTAATCAACTCCATCACAGCCGCGCCAGCGCGTTGGCAATCTAGGCGCTTATCTTCGGAGATTGCCGCTTGTGCAGAACTGTTGGGCAAGCTCATGCCCAAAGCTTCGATTGCCGAGGCCATGGTGTTTGCTGTGTACATTCCGCCGCACGAACCCGCCCCTGGGATAGCTTTGGCTTCGATTTCAGCCAATTCGGCGTCATCTATAAGGTTGTTTGCCCTTGCGCCGACCGCTTCAAACACGGATACGACATCCAATTTTTGGTTTTTATGACAGCCCGGCATAATCGTGCCGCCGTAAACAAAGATAGCCGGACGATTGAGGCGCGATATAGCCATCATGCAGCCAGGCATATTTTTATCGCAGCCACCGATGGCAACAATGCCGTCGAAGCCTTGGCAACCGACCACGGTTTCAATGGAGTCGGCAATGACTTCACGGGAGACCAGCGAATACTTCATGCCTTCGGTGCCCATCGAAATACCATCGGAAATCGTAATGGTATTGAAAACGACGGCTTTGCCATTGGCTTTGTTAACCCCTGCTGCCGCATCGTCCGCTAGTTTATTGATGTGCATATTACAGGGAGTGACCATGCTCCAGGTTGAAGCAATACCAATTTGCGGTTTGTTAAAGTCTTCTGAAGTAAAGCCCACCGCATGAAGCATTGCGCGGCTAGGCGCACGTTCCATGCCGTCAACTACTTGTGAAGAAAAGGGGCGGGTAGGGTTGTCGTTCGAGTTAGACATGAATGTCGATTTCCTGGGGATAATGAAATGTAAATGATGGTGTAGTGGCGTGGCGCGTGATTATGCTTGAATCATAAGCTATCCCAGCTATTTTTACGTCGCCAGCCGAGTTTAGGTAAGATGACACCCAAAATAACGCCGGCTAGAGCCAAAAACCCTCCATATAAGAACCAGTCTTGGCTAGCGCCATCTTTCAATGCAGTATTTTCAAGTTTAAGTTGTTCCATGTCGCGTTTAATATTGACGACATCTTCCTGGAGTTTGTCCCGCTCATTTTTTAATTGAATTTGATTTGCAGCGGTTCTTTTTAGTTCGGTTAGTTCCCTGTCCAATGTATTGCGTTCCGCAGCTAGGGACTGTTCCAAAGAGCTGCCTGGGATAATGGTAGCTTTAACTTTGGTTAATTCTTCTTTAAGGGCATTGTTTTCGGTTTGTAAGGATTCTAGGTTTTTTGTGGTAGTTTCCAGTTTGCTGCGGTTGGGCGGTTCTATTATGGTATTTCGGGTTGAAATAAAGCCTTGCATGCCACTTTTTAATTGCACGCGGGAAAAGCCAGTTTTGCTATTTTCGTTTAATACGGTAAGGGGCGTGCCAGTTCGCAGTAAGCCGATGATTTTGCCTTTATTGCTCTCTTCGCTTCGGAGCGGCAGATCGAGGTTATCTGTTACATAAACCGTTTTGGCGTGCGCAATTGTAAAACTAAACAGCAGGACAATTGATTGGGCAAGAAAAACGCTGCATCTTTTCACATGAGCCTCTAGGGTTAAGTTTTTGATACGGCTAAATATAGCCTTATTTCGCACATAACAGAAATTCCAAGAGTGCTTTTTGGGCATGTAAGCGATTTTCTGCTTCAGCAAAGACAATGCTTTGTGGGCCATCCATGATTTCTGCGCTGACTTCCTCGCCACGATGCGCGGGTAAGCAGTGCATAAATAAAGCGTCTTTGTTTGCCGCGTCCATAACTTGAGCATTGACCTGATAATCCTTAAAGACAGCACAACGTTGTTTTTGCTCGTCTTCCTGCCCCATACTCGCCCAAACATCGGTGACAATCAAATCGGCATTTTTTGCGGCGGCTAATACCGTATCAAAAAATTGGACGTGATTGCCTGCTGCATCTGCAATCATCATGTCAGGCTGATAGCCAGCCGGAGCGGCGATATGTAATTTGAAATCAAGTATCGTTGCGGCATGGATATAAGAATGGCACATATTGTTGCCGTCACCAATCCAAGCGACGGTTTTGCCCCGAATATCGCCGCGCTGCTCGAAATAGGTTTGCATGTCGGCAAGCAATTGGCAGGGGTGCTGTTCATCGGTAAGGCCGTTTATCACGGGGACGGATGAATACTGTGCAAATGTGGTTACCGTCTCGTGCTTGAAGGTACGGAGCATGATGCAATCGACCATGCTGGAAATGACTTTGGCGCTGTCTTCCAGCGGTTCACCACGACCCAGTTGCGTATCCCTAGGTGACAAGAAGATAGCATTGCCACCAAAATGCGCCATGCTCGCTTCAAATGAAATACGGGTACGGGTGGAGGATTTTTCAAAGATCATCCCTAACACCTGTCCTTTCAAGGGCTGGTAGTCAGGGTCACGATGGTTTTTAAGCGTAATCGCCCGGTTGATAATGCCACGAAATTCGCTGGCGCTAATATCAAGCAGGCTGGTGAAGTGTCTAGGCTGCATGGTCACTAACGGGTGAAAGTTGTCCGGTGAATTGTACAATCAGCATTGCTAGGGTATCTACGAGCTGTTTGATTTGCATATCGTCAATTATCAAGGGCGGTAACAAGCGTATTACTTTTTCTTGCGTCACATTAATCAACAAGCCGTTTGCCAGCGCTTTTTGCACCAGTTCAGCACAAGGCATGTCGAGTTCTATACCTATCATCAAACCTTTATGGCGAATTTCGATAATATGGCTGTTATCCAGCAACTTTTTTGCGAGTCCTGAGCAAATGGCTTGGCCTTTAGTTTCAGCCGCAGCGATGAGATTATCCTTGTCTAAAGTTTCCAGTACCGCTAAAGCAGCGCTACAAGCCAATGGATTACCACCAAAAGTGGAGCCATGATTACCCGCCGTGAACAATGTTGCAGCCTTGCCAGATGCCAAACATGCGCCAATAGGTACGCCATTACCCAGGGCTTTTGCCAAGGTGCAGACGTCAGGAAGAATACCATTATGCTGGTAAGCCAAGAACTTGCCGGTGCGCCCTATGCCAGTCTGGATCTCATCTAGCATCATCAGCAGGTTATGATGATTGCATAGTACACGGATGTTATTCAAATAATCACTAGCTGGGATGTTAATCCCGCCTTCACCTTGGATAGGCTCAACTAAAATTGCAACAATGTTTGGATTTAGTTCGATAGCCGCTTTGATTGCGGCAATGTCATTATATGGTACACGGATAAAGCCTTCGACCAACGGTTCAAAGCCTTTTTGTATTTTGATATTGCCAGTGGCACTGAGTGTTGCTAACGTACGACCATGAAAGCTGCCATCAGTAACGATGATGGCGGGATTGTGGATGCCGCGCTCATGCGCAAACTTACGGGCGAGTTTAATCGCCGCCTCATTAGCTTCCGCGCCGGAATTGCTGAAAAAAACATTGTCCATGCCGCTTTTTTCAATCAGCCGATCAGCTAACTGTTCTTGCACCGCAATTCGGTAGATGTTGGACGTATGCAGTAGTTTTTCGCTTTGCTTGCAGATTGCACTATGCACGGCAGGATGGGCATGCCCCAAGCCGCAAACAGCTATCCCAGAAAGCGCGTCCAGGTATTGTTTGCCATTATCATCCCATAACCATGCGCCTTCACCCCGTTCAAAAGTGACGGCTAAACGGTTGTATGTGGGCATTACGCTGCTGCTCATACTATCCACCTGCATACAAAAAAGCAGCGAGGTGCTGCCTATTGGAAAAACCTTTGATTATAATTTTAGGGGGGCGATGAAGCAAGCCTATTTTTCTGAGAAATCCTGTTTGCTTATGATAAAATTAAATGAATAGTTGATTTCGTTCCTGCTGAGCTCGTCGAGCGATGAAGGGAATCAAGCACAATTAATGCAACTTTACCTTTTGAGAGTGATAAGAAATGAATGTTAATGAAAGAATCAAAGATCAGTTAGATAATAATCCCGTGGTTTTATACATGAAAGGTACGCCGGATTTTCCGCAGTGCGGTTTTTCTGGTCAAACAGTGCAAGTGTTGGCTGCTTGTGATGCAAAGTACAAGGCGGTTAATATTTTTGAAGATCCAGAATTGCGCGAAGCACTCAAAGCTTATTCGAACTGGCCTACTTATCCTCAGCTTTATGTGGGAGGAGAGTTAGTTGGCGGATGCGATATTGTGACGGATTTGTTCCAAAAAGGTGAGTTGAAAACAATGTTAAGTGCAGTAGGCGGGGTTGGTGCATAAATGTCCGCAGCCTAAGCAGTAAAAGTCCTCTCTAAGTACATGGGAGGGTTAATTGTCGTGAAAGAAAGCCACTGCCCCTTAAACAAGTTTCTTCCTCGGAAGAGGGTGGATTATTTTTAAACCATATTAGATTAGACGTCAGTATGGATGGCTGAAAGATCAATTGTAGCTTCTAGTTGTTTCCAGCGATTAACAATCAGACAAAAAAGCTCAGCAGTTTTTTCGGCATCATATAAAGCGGAATGGGCTTTCACGTCGTCCCATTCTATGCCTGCGGACTGTGCGATTTTCGACAACACAGTTTGCTGATACGCCAAGCCACCTAGGGTTGCCGTGTCGAAAGTGCTAAACGGATGAAACGGGCTGCGCTTGATTTTAGTGCGGTGAATCGCAGCATTGAGAAAGGCAATGTCAAAGGCGGGATTATGTCCGACCAAGATAGCGCGTTTGCAATTGTTGCGTTTAATGGCTTTTGAGATGGGGTTGAACAGCATTTGTAGTGCTTCTAGCTCCTCAACCGCCATGCGGAATGGATGGTGTGGATCTATCCCGTTGAATTTTAAGGCTGCCTCATCGAGTTCGGCATTTTTAAACGGGACGACATGGGTGGAGTAGCGCTCCGTGATGATGAGGTCGCGGTTGTCATCAAACTCGACAATTATGGCGGCAATCTCCAGCAGTGCATGTTTTTTGGCGTTAAACCCGCCTGTTTCTATATCAATGACAACGGGTAGGTAACCTCTAAAGCGTTTGTCGAGGGGGTTAGTGAGCGTAGTCATTGATGTAATATTGTGTGTTAGGGTGTCGCTGGAGATTCCAACTTATGGTATGTTAACCGTAGTTACAGTAAAACAAAAATGATAGCGAATAAGGGGCTCAAAATGCGAAAGAAAAAACAGGCGTTGCAGGTAATTAGTCTTGCATTTTTTTCCTGTTTGTCGGGTTGTGCGACAACCAATTCCAGTGATCCACTGGAAGGCTGGAATCGCGGTACGCAAGCGTTCAATGACAAGTTTGACCAGTACGCCATGAAACCGGTCGCCAAAGGCTACAACTGGATTATGCCTGAATTTGCCGACCAGGGGGTGTCAAATTTTTTCAGCAATATTAATGATATTGGTGTCACCATCAACGATCTATTGCAGTTTAAGCTCGAACAGACTGGCATGGATGGTTCTCGATTTCTGGTTAACTCTATAGCAGGTGTGGGTGGTTTGTGCGATGTCGCAACCATGATAGACCTGCCTAAACATCATGAAGATTTTGACCAAACCCTTGGTATTTGGGGTGTTCCGGCTGGGCCTTATCTCGTATTGCCACTGCTTGGCCCTAGTTCTCCTAGGGGTGTAACTGGATTGGTTGGAGATGCTGCTTTGAATCCAGCTACCTATGTTGGTTTTGGTGCATTCCCTGGTCTTGATAGCGCAGTTGAAGCAGGGATTAGCAGCGGTATGTATGTGTTAAATGCGGTGGATAAACGCGCAGATAATCTTGCAACCGAAAAAGTCGTCTCAGAGGCGGCATCCGTTGACCGTTATGAATTTATTAAAAATGCCTATTTCCAAAGGCGCAATTTCCTTGTTAACGATGGTAACCTGCCAGAAGGCGATGGTGACCCTATGGAAAACTTGGATGACGGCAGTTTAGCTCCGCTAGATCCACATCCGCGCTAATTGACCTAATGCTATAGTCAAATAAAAAGGGCCTTCTGCCCTTTTTTTTGGTTATTTTGAGAGGTTTCGATATTAATCCTTCATTCGGGTGAAATACAACAAAATTGCAGCCAATCCGATTACGAGCAATGGCACCGCAAAATAACCATGTTGGGGTGTTTCGTCAGCAGGGCCGCTTTTAATGAATGCTGGGTCATTGGATTGATCGTAGGGTTTATTGGATTTTACTGAAAACTGGTTTTTGTCGAGGACGGAAGCAATATCTTTTAGGCTCATGCCTACCAACGTATTGCCATTAGGAAAGGTTAGCTGACTATCTCCAAAGGCTGGTAAAACCGTAATTGCGTTGATTAGCAGTAAAAGAGCAAAAAATTTCATGGCTTTTTTATACATGACTAGTTCCTTAAATATTTTAGTATTTTTTATTATTGTAAAGATCCAAGCCGTGTCAACGTAACAGGAAATTTTAAAAAGGCGATTTTTTGTTATCTTAGTCTCGTTTTTTTTCGCCTGACTTGTTTTGGCTATCGGCTACTTGATTTTTCTTTGCGTTAACTTTAATACCTAGAGTTTAGAGTTTCAGGAACTAAGAACGGGGTTATTTTAAAGAAAAAGAAAGAAAAAGTTGACATTGTCTCGGAAAAAAGGAATCGCGCTTTAATCAACTTTTTTCAATTAAAGCAAGGTGATTAAAGCGCGGTTTTCCGTAGGAAAAACTTTCTACGGAGGCCGGCATGACCACCCAGGGATACCGTTCTATTCCCGCTGCCCTTTTTCTCTGGACGACCTATTTGTGCGAAGCGCTGCCGACAAGGTCGATCCCGACTTTTCTGGAACTGCTGTTTGGTGCGCTATTGACCTCGACCGGTTTTGTGACCGACTCGTATTTGGCCTTGTCCATGCACCGGCATTGGGGGGGTTATTACAAGTGGCTGCAAACCGGTCGCTGGTCGTGGTTGGCGTTGGGGTTGCAGTTGACTCGGTTGGTGGCACTGGCTCACCCGATGCCAAAAGCCTTGTTGGTCATCGATGACACCGTGGTGTTGCGCAGTTCGACCAAGGCGCCTTCGGTGGCGATCCACCACCAGCACGGGCGCAAGTGCAACCGTCCAGACTATGTGCGCGGGCAATGCTGGGTCAGCTTGAGCACGGTGCTGACCCAGGGGCAACGGTCGGTGGCGATTCCGCTATTGAACCGGCTCACGCGTAAGCCGGGAAACACGAATAAGCTGGACATCGCCATGACCTTGTTGCGGGCAGTCCGGTCGGTTGTCCTGGATGCCATTGTGCTGCTGGACAGTTGGTATATGCGGCAGAAAGTCATTCGCCATGCCACAGGGCAAGGTTATGGCGTGATGGGGCAAGTGCGCAAAGACACCGCGCTCTATGCCTGTCCGGTATTGTCCGAACAACGGCAACGTGGTCGCCCCCGGCGCTATGGCGAAAAGTATACGGCCAACAGGTTGGTGGCGTTGCCTGAGCAAAGGACTGCCTTGAGCCTCTATGGCAAGCGACAAATTGTCCGTTATCGGAGTGCCGTGGTGATGGCACGGTTTTTGGGTGGCCAGAGGGTCAAAGCGGTTTGGGTGCAATTTGAAGACGGACAAGGCCACTTAAGTGGTACAAGGCTGCTGCTTAGCACACTGACGGAACTGAGTGCCGAGAGCATCCTTACCTTTTATGAAAAACGCTGGTGTTGTGAGTCGATGTTCAACCAGCTCAAACATGCCTGGGGCTTGCAGGAAACCTGGCAACAGACGCGACAGGTGTTGCATCGCTGGGTGCAAATGGTCACCTTGGCTTACGCCTTGCCCCAGTTACTGGCGTTGTTGCCGAAAGAGCACTTGACCGAATTATGCCAATGGACGCCATGGCGGACAACACAGCCCATTACGGCGGGCAGGATACGCTTGGGGTTGCACCGTATTTTATGGCAAGTTAGCATTCGGGACTGGTGGAACCCTAAGTCCCGAATATTCAAGCCGCCAGATACGCCAATAGCTGTTACTCTGGCATGATTTAAAACGAGAGCCCTGGAATACAGCCTTATAAGGGCAAAAATAGAGAACGTGGTTGCAGTCTATTCAGGGATAGAAAGGCTGCTTTTACTCTAAACTCTAGATTATTAAGCCAAGTGGCTTTAATCTAGCTAGGATTGCCTACGTATCTTAATGTGTTTGTCGGCAATCGCTATCAACAAGGGCGTATGGGTGGGAAGTAGGCGGAATATTTAATCAACTGTGGATCAGGGTTCGCCAGTTCGCATCATTGCCAATACGGGTAAAACTTACATTAATGAATTTACCTGAATTTTACGTTCTTTCGAGCCGTTACTTATCGTTGCTTTTTTACAGTGAGTTGCGTAAGATTTAATATAAGATCTTTTATAGCGTTTTTTAAAGGAGGCTTTAATGCTAAAGCCTTTGGCACAGAATCAGAAAGTATCTTCCCTTTTTTAAACCCAAACGTACCGAATTTTAACTGAGGCGTTGCGTTGAATAGCAGTACTACTCATTAAGGCAATTTAATATGGCTATTTTTGAAAAACTCCTTTCTTTAAAACATGATGAAGCTTTAATTCTTTATGAGCTGAATGAGGTTCCCTGGCGGGTTATAGACTGGTATGTTCAAAAACGACCTTATTCAGCGTTTGCAGAGTTATTAAAATCAGCTAAAACATTTACCACAGTAACAAAGGATGAGGGAGAATTGCATCCATGGACAACATGGCCAACTTTACACCGGGGTGTCTATAACAATCGCCACAACATTCGGTTTATTAATCAAGATTTGACCGAGGCGAATGCCTACCCACCGATTTGGGAAACTTTAAAAAAATCAGGTAAGAACGTTGGCGTTTTTGGAAGTTTACAGTCCTATCCCCCAGCTCAGAATGGATACGCCTTTTATGTGCCGGATACATTTTCTCCTGGATGTGAAACTTTTCCCGAAGAATATTCGGCTTTTCAGCGTTTTAATCTAAGACAAACCCAGCAAGATGGTGCGCAAGCGGCTCCGGTAAAAATTGATTCGTCCGTTGCGAATGATGTGCTAAAAATGATGAAGGTGGGCTTAAGTGTCAGTGCTTGCATAACGCTTGCTATACATATACTAAAAGAACGTTTTAATCCTTTATATCGCGTCAGAAGATCAGTGCTTCAAGGTATTGTTGCTTTTGATATTTTTAAGCATGCTTTAAACAAAACAAAGCCAGAGTTTTGCACTTTTTTTACCAATCATGTTGCAGGAATGATGCACCGTTATTGGAAATATACTTTTCCAGACGATTTTGGTTACACCTTAAGCACTGATACCGATAAGTTTCATGCCGGCAATATTGAGTATGCGATGGATGTTGCCGATGCACAGTTGGCCTATCTGATGAAATATGTTGATTCAGTAAAGGGCATGTTGATCTTGGCTTCAAGCATGGGTCAGGAAGCCATTGATCGTGGCGAGTATTTTGGTGAATGGCGAATTAAAGATGTACCGAAGTTTTTGTCATCAATAGAATGGCAAGCGCCTGTGCAAAACATGCTGGCAATGCAACCGGACTTTAACTTTTCGTTTGATTCAGATGAGGATGCGGAAAAGTTTTTACAAGTTGTCGCTGGCTTAACTGATTCTGAGGGGGAGTCCATTTGGAAACGGTCAAAGAGGATATTGTCCACGGTCAATTTGGGATTGGGTGCATCGAAAGATGCAATTACGGCAGGTGAAATTACATTCACTTTTCCTGGAAAGGCTTCCCGTCAAATAAAAATACAAGAGTTGGGCATTGAGCTGTTAAATCGAGATCCAGGCACAGGTTACCATCAACCTTATGGCTCATTATTTCTGTATGGGAAAAATATTGAACCCAGCGATTCTCGTTCGGAAATTGAATCGGTAGAAGTTCGATCAGCGATCTTGCAACTCATGACCAGTAGTGTTTAACTTTCATTAAGCGTTATTGAGAATGGTGGGTTTAGATCAATTTCAATAATGTTGGTTTTTTAGGATTAAGGAATTCCAATGAAGTTTTTAGCTGTTTGTCTCGCTAATTGCTCTGGAATTTCCAGGTTAACGTTTCATTGGCCTTAAGCGGTGTAATTGAAACGCCATTTTCACCCAAGTTAGTCGGAACTTGCCAATTGGCTTTTTTCAAAGTGATAGTGCCCGAATTTCTGGGCAAACGATAGAAATCTGCGCCATAAAAGCTGGCGAAGCCTTCTAACTTATCAAGTGCATCCGCAGCTTCAAATGCTTCCAAATAAAGTTCCAATGCCGCATAGGCGGTGTAACAACCGGCGCAACCGCAAGCGTTTTCTTTGGTTTCGGTCGTGTGCGGAGCACTATCGGTGCCTAAAAAGAATTTAGGGTTGCCGCTGGTTGCGGCCTTAACCAAAACCAAGCGGTGTTGTTCGCGTTTCAATATAGGTAAGCAATAATAATGCGGTCGGATGCCGCCGACGAGCAGGGCGTTGCGGTTATACAATAAATGCTGTGGAGTTATGGTTGCCGCTACATTGCTGCTGGTAGATTCGACGAACTGCACCGCTTCAGTGGTCGTGACATGCTCCAGTACGACGCGTAAATTAGGGAAGTTTGTAATGATGTCAGTCAAATACCTCTCTATGAATACCTTTTCACGATCAAAAATATCACAGTTTACATCGGTGACTTCGCCGTGAACCAACAACGGGATTTGGTGTTTTTCCATTACCGCAAACAGTGGGTAAGCGGCTTTAATATCCGCTACACCTGAATCAGAATGGGTGGTTGCACCTGCTGGATACAGTTTGAAGGCATGGATATGTTTCGATTCAGCCGCTTTTTTTATCTCGCTTTCCGTAGCTGCTGCGGTCAGGTAGAGTGTCATTAACGGGGTAAAGTCTAAACTTGGTGGCACGGCTTTCAAGATTTCATCCCGGTACAACAAGGCTTGCTCAACTGTCGTTATCGGCGGTTTTAAGTTGGGCATGATGATGGCGCGGGCAAATTGCTTGGCGGTGTAAGGCAAAACTGTCTTTAATATCTCGCCATTTCGGATGTGTACATGCCAGTCGTCTGGGCGCGTGATGGTTAATGTTTTCATTATTTGAAGGGATGTCTGTAAAATAGGTACATTTTATAGCCAATAGCATTGAAAAAACTAATATAAACCCCATATGTTTGGGTTAATAGATTTTTTCGCGGAGCCATTATGCCAATTTACGAATATCAATGTCAGTCCTGTGGACACGCTTACGAAGCCTTACAGAAAATCAATGATGCGCCACTAACGGAATGCCCCGCTTGCAAAAAACTGGATTTGACAAAAAAAATTTCCGCAGCAGGATTTCGGTTAAAAGGTGGTGGCTGGTATGAAACCGATTTTAAAAGCGGCAGCAAGAAAAATGTCGCAGGTGAGGGCGGCAGTTCTAGCCCCAGTTCAACGTCAACCAGCGACTAAATTTTCTATCGATGCGGAGTTTTCCGCTGATAACAACATTCCATTAAACACTTTCATCAGGGACTTTCCACTATGCGTACCCACAAGTGCGGCGAACTCAATAAACAACAACTTGGAGCAACCGTTACGATCAACGGGTGGGTACATAGACGGCGCGATCATGGTGGTGTCATTTTTATCGACCTCAGGGATCGCGCAGGTCTGGTGCAAGTGGTCGTTGATCCTGATGTGAAAGATGCTTTCGCTACAGCGGAACACGTCCGCAGTGAGTACGTGCTGTCCATTACGGGTATCGTGCGTGACCGCCCCCAAGGTACGGTTAACCCGAATATGATTTCGGGCGAAATTGAAATTTTGGCCAAGCAAATTGAAGTGCTGAACGAGTCTGAAACGCCGCCTTTTCCGGTTGAAAGCGAAATCGAAGTCAACGAGGAATTACGTTTAAAGTACCGTTATATCGACTTGCGCCGCGTTGCTATGCAGGAAAAGATGAAAGTGCGTCGAGATGTAACTCGAATGTTACGGAACTTTTTAGACGATAACGAGTTTTTCGAGATTGAAACCCCGTATCTAACCAAAGCAACGCCCGAAGGCGCACGCGATTACATTGTACCTAGTCGTACGCATGAAAATTCATTTTTCGCTTTACCGCAATCTCCCCAGCTTTATAAGCAAATCCTGATGGTGGCGGGCATGGATCGTTATTACCAAGTGGTGCGTTGTTTCCGCGATGAAGACTTACGTGCCGACCGACAGCCAGAATTCACCCAGCTTGATATCGAAACCTCGTTTATGAACGAGGATGAAATCATGACGATCATGGAGGAAATGATTCGCAAATTGTTTGCCAAAGTGATTAACGTAGAGCTGGATGCAAAGTTTCCGCGTATGAGCTATCAGGAAGCAGTTTCCAAATATGGCATAGATCGCCCAGATTTGCGGATTCCGTTGGAATTGGTTGATATAGCCGATGATATGAAAGCGGTGGATTTTAAAGTGTTCTCTGCACCTGCTAACGATCCGAAAGGCCGCGTCGTTGCCTTACGTGTGCCGAATGGAGGGGAAAAGCTCAGTCGTAAGGATATTGATGATTTGACTAAATATGTCAGCATATATGGCGCAAAAGGCTTGGCTTATATCAAAGTTAACAATTTAAGTGCCGGTATTGACGGCTTGCAATCGCCCATCGTCAAGTTTGCCCCAGTAGAAGTTTGGGCAAGCGTTTTGGCTAAAACTGGAGCACAAAACGGCGATTTAATTTTCTTCGGCGCTGATAAGGCGACTATCGTTAATGAAGCGATGGGGGCATTACGTGTAAAACTCGGCCACGACTTAAAGTTGCTTGAAGGCGAATGGAAGCCCGTTTGGGTAATCGATTTCCCCATGTTCGACTGGGACGAAAAATCAGGACGTTACAATGCCATCCACCATCCGTTCACTGCGCCTAGTTGCTCAGTAGATGATCTGGTCGCCAATCCTGGAACAGCCTTGTCGCGTGCTTACGACCTCGTATTAAATGGCACGGAAGTGGGTGGCGGCTCCATCCGTATCAACCGCCCTGCCATGCAATCGACAGTGTTTGAGATTTTAGGCATCGGAGAAGAAGAAGCCCGGGAAAAGTTCGGCTTCTTACTGGATGCGCTTAAATACGGCGCTCCCCCGCACGGTGGCTTGGCGTTTGGTTTAGATCGATTGGTTATGTTAATGACCGGTTCAACATCCATCCGGGATGTGATTGCGTTCCCTAAGACCCAATCAGCGGCTTGTCCGTTGGTCAGTGCACCTGCAGTTGTCACGGATGAACAGTTAAAGGAACTGGGGATAAGGTTGATTAAGCCTGCGGGAAAAGAAAAGTCTTAACTGTATGGGTTGGAGTGAGTGACGAACCCTAAAAATTTTTATAACTTGCTAATTATGGCGTTTGGTAGCTCACCCCAACAACATTCTTAATTAAATCATGAGAAACAAAATATAAGATGACCCAACTACCTGATTGTCCGGAATGTGGTTCGAAATACACCTATACCGATGAAACCAATTATATCTGCCCTGAATGCGCACATGAATGGCCAGTGGCCACAGAAAATCAAGGTGATGACGAGGTGCGTTCAATCAAAGACAGTAACGGTAATCTGCTCCAGGATGGCGATACTGTGACCGTCATCAAAGACCTCAAGGTAAAAGGATCATCGCTTGTGGTCAAAGTCGGGACTAGGGTTAAAAACATTCGTTTAGTCGATGGCGATCACGATATCGATTGCAAAATCGATGGCATTGGCGCAATGAAACTAAAATCGGAATTCGTTAAAAAAGCGTGATTCAGTACGAATAATAGCCTGGATTACGCTCCGTTAACTCCAGGCTGCCTTGTGCCGTTGTTACGGAAAGGCAGTTGAAGGAGTTGGGGATAAGGTTGATTAAACCCGCTGGAAAAGTAGGGGTTCGGGGGATGAGCCAAAAAACGAACGGTGTATCAACCCCGATCAATGCGCTAACTCCTTTTGGCTGTTTTTATGGGAACGTTGCTACAAAATAAGCATTAACATTCACTGTTGGGAGTGCATATGAGTTTGGAAGATTTAGTCAAAAAAGCCGGTAATCCGGATTCACGCTTTCATCTGCCTGTTGCTAATTCGCGTTATTGGCTATTTATAGGCGGATTGCTTCTGCTGTTAGTGCTGATGAACTTAAACTTTGGCATAAACGATGCCGGAGAACGAACGGTGATCCAGTTTCCTACCGGAAAATTAGTCGTCAAGTTTACGCCGGGTATTTATTTCAAAGGTTTTGGTAGTACTGAAGTCTATAAGGACGTCATTACCTTTGATTTTGACAAGGACGATGCGGCTACTCAATCTAGCCTCAACTTTTCAGGCATTTCGGTACGGTATCAAGACGGCGGTACGGGCAAAGTGTTCGGTAAAGCCAGGTTTGCCCTGCCTGATACCGAGGAACAGATGATCCGTCTACATAAAGATTTTCGCTTGAATGATGCTGTTGCCCATAAACTGATTAAAACCTTGAGCGAAGAATCCATGAATTTAACAGCTGGTCTAATGACCTCAGAAGAATCTTACGCCGAAAAGCGCGGTATTTTTACCCAGTGGGCTGAAGAGCAGATTGCGCTGGGCAAATTTTTCACTGAATTAAAATCGGTTGTCGAAGAACAAAAAGACACTAAGGAACGGGTGATACGAAACATTCCAGTGATTAAGTTTGGTGCCGATGGACTGCCTTTACACCATGCCAGCGATTTTAAAAACTATGGTATTAAAGTCAGCGGCTTTCAAATTACCGATTGGGATTTTGAGCAAAAAACGCTCGACCAGATTTCCCGCAAACGTGAAGCAACAATGGGCATTATCACCGCTAAAGCCGATGCCGAGCGGGCTAGACAAGAAGCCCTGACCGCAGAGGAACAGGGAAAGAAAAACGTCATGGTCGATAAATATACGAAAGAGCAAGAAAAAATCCAGGCTGTAGTCGATGCTGAAAAAGATAAAGAAGTGGCCGTCACTAAAGCCATGCAAGGCGTTTTAGTGGCGGAACAAGCCAAGCTGGAAGCTGAGCAAAAACGCTTGGCGGCGGTAGCCTATAAGCAAGAACAAATCCTGCGTGGCGAAGGCGATGGGGAGTACAAACGCCTGGTGATGAGTGCGGACGGTGCTTTGACTGCGAAACTTGAAGCTTGGCAAGCCGTGCACATGCGCTACGCTGAAGCCATAGAAAAACAAAAATGGGTGCCGGACATCCAAATGGGCAGTAATGCGAATGCCAATGGCAGTGCGGCAACAGATTTGATCGAAATGCTGAAAGCGCAAACCGCAAAAGAATTGAAGCTGGATATGACGGTTAAGGGGAATTGATTGTTACAATTCCTCATGTCGGGTGATTTTAGGTCTGTATCCCGTTTGAAGTCCAATGTAATATGGAAAATCGAGTCTACAAAAATCCGGTTTCCGCAAGCTCTATTCAAACACTCGCTTAAAAAATTGAATGTTGGCGTTGTCAAGTGAATGAACCTAAGCACAGCAATATCATTTTTTTCTATAGTTTGAAACATATTGATTTGGCAGAGTGATGCAATAAGTAACTCAAAATTCATTTATCAAAAAATCCAAATTGCGAAAAAAAATAAACCATAAAGATAACCGTAATGCCAGTGAAAATCGAAAAATTCCGTTCATCTTTTCCGGCAACGGTATGGCTTCTTTGTGCCGCAAGCTTCGATGCCGAAGTAATGCCATCAACGCTGTATGTCGCATATTTCGAACCCTCAGATTCGTTTTTTGATTTGAACTGAGTCTCTACAATCGGTGGATCTCCATTAACCACATTGGCATTTTTGGCGTAAGCCAAATTTGTCATTACGGCAAAAACAACTATTAAAGAAATACTTAGTGCTTTCATTGCCTGTCTCTCCGATTACAACAGTGCTACTTTAACCACGGCAACTTTTTTTGCTTTGATTTCGGTCAAGTTTTCCGCATATTTTATTTATCAAGCAAACTGTAGGCTTGGATTGGTGGCAAAATCTGCTTAATTGGACAGTGAAACTTTACCTCACCTTTATAACTTGTAGCCCGAAATGAAATGCAATGAAATACTGGAGGTCGAAGCCACAAAACCCGGATTTCGCAAGCTCCTTCTAGGCTTCTCGCTAGGAAGCAGAGTCGTTCAAAACTCAGTTTTATTATTTAGAGTCTACTCAGTAAATCAGTATGCATAAGTTCCCAAACGAGCATCGGGAAGAAAGAAATTGAGTTGGTCATTTACCCGTGGCGGTTTCCAAAGGCGTTTCAATAAAACAACCCAGTCGATATTGTCCATTTTACTGGTGACAAAAAAGATCCTTTGTAAGATCATTAGGTTCATTACCAAGAAGATGCTGTTGATCCAGGCAAATGAGGTGTTTGCCCGCTTAGCTCGAATATAATTGAGCTGGTAACCATTTTTGCCTCGGCCAAAGAGGCCTTCGATGGGTATGCGTTGTAAATAGTCCTGTCTTCTCCGCTCCTTGAGTTGCATCAACTGCACTCGGTTTTCGTCCGTCACCTGTTTCGGACGCCCTAGCGGCTTGCCGGCAAAATGGATACCGCGTTGCTTGAGATAATCGCGGTTGTAGCGCGTTCCATACAGTGGGTCGGCTAACACCCGCTCCGGATAATAACCATGCCGGTCGCGGAAGGCTTCAACTTGGGAAGCCAAGTCCAAGCCTTCGTGAAAGGCATCCCAGCGCAGATAGTCGACCTGGGCGAATCCGTCTCCCGTCAGGCTGACACTAAGTTTAGCCCCAAACTCAACGGGCTTGTTCAGTTTTCCGCGGACAATAGGCCGCACATCAGGTTGACTAATGCTCACGATTCGTCCGTCACAGCGGCGGGTTTGGGAATGGTACATCGCCCATTGCTGTTGGAACAGGTGTTGTATCACCCAGTAGCGATGGAGCAACCAGCCTGGCAGGGGCAGTGGCTTAGCTTCCGGAAAGTGCAAGAGTAATTGTCCGATATGCCCCAGGTTGCGGCGCAGATACTGGAGTTGCTGTTTAATGCCACGGCGCAGTTGGTTTCTGCCGGGGCGCTTTTGTTTGGCGACAGCCAAATAGACTTGACGGGCTTTTTTACGATACATCCTCGGTTTTTTGACGATCATCAGGTTGACGCAAAGCGTGTCGATGATTTGTTCACTGAACTCGCGGGCTTCATTGAGTAAGCCCAAATCAGTGGGGTAGCGGATGGTTTGCTCGACCACCGTGGCATCTAATATCAATTTGCCTTGATGGGTCGGCTCGACGGGTTGCTGAGCCGACTCACCTTGCGGAGTCGAATCCGCTGTCGAGGGTTCAGGCGGTGGGTTTTGAGACGGCGGTCCATCAGCTGATTCGGGCTGGCATTTATCCCTTTTTCCATCATGCGCGTCAATAACAGCGCGATGGAAGGCCTCAAAGACCGCCTCGCCCATGCGTTTTCTGATTTCAACGAACAACGATGGCGCGAACGGTTCAGCCTGTTGATAACCAGGCAGGCCGACAAAGTATTGGAGATACGGGTTTTCCTGGATTTGTTGAACCGTCTCAACATCGGAAAGCTTCTGCTTGTGTTTGATGATAACCGTCCCGATCACTAAACGTGCATCTTTTAGGGGACGACCTCTGTCAGCCGAAAACCCTTGGTAATAGCTTTCGGCAAGTTCATTCCAAGGAAGGCATTGGCTTAATTTAACCCAGCAGTTATTTGGGTCCAGTGCCGTTTCAAAAGGCCAATCAAATTCGGCAAGCGTTAGTTGTTTCGAACTACGGTATCTGATCATAAGTGCACGGGTTTTGAGGGAAAAGGCTCACTTTTCGTGCACTATTATACCTAAAAATATATGTATATTTTATCAATATCAATTAGTTATGTTTTCTGAGCAAACTCTATTTAGTTGAGGTAACTTTTGGTCTTCTTTTCCCAAGTGCGTTGAAGTACACGCTAGTAAATACCATAGTGCAGAGAAAAGCAGTCAAATTCTTTGAGATTTACGAGCAAAAGGGAAGCTTTAAGATCAATGAGCAACCTATCGAACCGGTGATATTCGTACCCACTACTCACAAACAGCGTATTCTGGCGAAGTGCATCTTTGATGCATCTCAGAACCATAGAAAGTGCTGATGTAAAGTGAGGAAATTGGATCAAAGCCCATTAAATGGGCGACCCAATAGACGAATTATTATTGCGTCGAACGAATTACAACGTATATTTTCAGCACCACATAACGTCACAATGTTCTTTGGCGGCAGCGTTAAGCAATTCAATTAATGGCAGCGCACGAGTTCTCAAGTCCACGGGCGTTTCTTTTTCATCCTCCTGATCTTTTTTTTCACTTACAGGCTGTGCACCAGCATGTTGTTCCAGCGCTATTTTAAGGCGATCGAATGCCGCTGGCACATCGTCGGCTAAGATGGCACCGGGAACGGTGCCGCTATGTCCCATCATAAGCAATAACTGTTTGGCGATATCGCCAAAATAGGTGATATTGGAATATGCTTTGCATTCGAATGTCACTAACATAAATCTCCTTAAAGTTTATTCGCAGGTTAACCGGCTTTGTCCATGGTTTTGATAAACGCATCGGCTTCGTTGATCGATTTCTCCATTGCGGTTATCAAATTGGAAACATCAGATTTTATGGAGCCTAACTCGTTTTTTAACGATGCTATGGCGTTCGCGTTAAGGTTATGCTTTAGAAACATCACATGATCCTTGAATACGGATAAAATAGGTGGCAGTTTGGCTTCTGCGTTCTTCATGGTGGTGATCATTTGCCGGTATTGCACTTTGGTGGCGTTAAGCCTTTGCTGGCTGCTACTTTTAAATGAGGCATTGTTGTATTGGGTAATCTCAGTTTCCCATTCACGGAATAAGGCTTCGGATACATCTTCAATATCGCTAATACGCTTTTTGACGAGATCGGCTTGCTTAACACTATCATCATATTCGTTATTAAGGCGTTTGTAGATTGTTTCAAGGTCGCCACCTTGGTAGCGGGTTAAGGCGGTAAATTGTTCTAAGGCGGATTTGAATTGTTCTTTGGTTTCTTGCTGCGTGTCCCGCGCTTTGGCAACACGATAGACCATCACTTCGCGTTTGGGGATGCCAATTTTTTCCAGGCCGCCGTAATAAGCGCTGGAACATGCTGATAAAAAGAAAACAACGCTGATAATCAGGATATTATTCATGTTGTATGGATTTCTGCGGTGAGGGTTTAGGTAAATCACGTTCGATTAATGATGATTTTTCTGGCCATAGCTGCATGCCATTATAGCGGCAAGAATAAACGCCTTGCTATACCATCGCGTACCTTTTGGATGCAACTGAAAATCATTCGGTGGGGAATGCGGTGCATACCCTGAGTATGCTAAAGAATAATGGCTATGCACTGTACGCGAAACGAGCTTAAACGCACCAAGATATTTAGGTTCATGTTTTAGTTTTTCCCGCAATGATCGTTCTCTTGCGGTGGAAGGTAAGGCCCTGCCAGAAAGCCCTGGTTGGCATCATAAACCATCGCATGATTTGCTCCCCTGGAAAGGCCATGGGTAAAATCGGCTGCCTTATTTATGATTTGAGTGATAGCCGCAGAAATTAACATGGCAATAGGGTCACCCCCGCCGCCCGATCCTTGGCTGACTGCTTGTGTGCCTTGCCATATAATGTTCCCAGATGCGGTATCTACAAGCTGTGCCTTTGCTTTTATCGTCGTTACCGACTGTATGACTATGTATTTTTGCCCCCATTCTTCAATCATTACATAAAGAACGGCATCTGCGCCAATAATGTCCCTGATTTTTTTTAGCGCAACACCATGCATTTCTTCGGAAGAAGGCAGACCATTTTCTTTCAGGTAAGCATCAACTACGGCAACTGGAAAAACATAGTAGCCACATTCGGCTAAAGGTTGGGTAATGGTAGACAAATAGGTATAAGAGGCATTGACATCAGTCGTTTGATTTAATGGCGGTAGCACCAGAATAGATCGGGGGCGATGGTTACGGAAAGAGGAATAATCGAAGGGAGGCGTGGTAGCGCACCCACTTATAACTACGAGAAGGAATGGGAGCAAAAGCTTAAAAATACGGATTGCCGATTTCATTTTTTTAACCTGCCCATTAACCCATCGATAAAAGTGGCTGATTCTGGAAACAGTTTCTTTTCAGTTTCAAACTCAAGCGCGGCGGCATGGGTATCGCTCTGTAAAAAATACATATAGCCAAGATGAGCGTGTAGGCCTGGAGGCACAGGCTTTCCGGCATTACTCGCTTTATTAATGTCTTCCTTTAGTTTTGCAACCTGGGCGCCTGTATCGGCCGAGCCAGGTTCTAAATACATCTGATAAATGAGGTCTTCATAGTTTCCCCAATAATACAGGGGTTCTGATGTTGCACATCCTATCAGTAAAGAGCAGGATGTGGACAATACCCCAATCTTTAAATAATTAACTATCAGTGTCCTAGCGATGGATTCCATTCACCGCGCTCCAAACCGTTAACTAAATTATTAACTGCCTCCATAATGGCCAGATTGAGTACTTTTCCGTTCAGCGTGGCATCGTAGCCGGCAGTCGAGCCAAAACCGATGATTTCACGGTTACTGAGTTCATATTCTCCGGCACCTTGGACAGAATAAATAATGCGTGAGGTTTTTACATCGACTAAGTTCAAAGCGACTTTCGTGTAGGCAACCTGCTTTTTTCCGTATCCAAGAATCCCGAACAGTTGAGAATCGCCAGTTGTGCGCCTTCCGAATTCTGTGACATCGCCGGTCAATACAACCTGAGCGCCTTGTAGTTGTTGTTGAGCGCCGCGAAGTTTTGCTTCCAGGGCTATTTCATCCATATTCTCACGATCAACGACATCAAATCGACCGGATTGCTGCAAATGAGTTTTTAATATTGTCTTGGCTTGACTCCCTAATTGATCAAAGCTGTCGGAGAAAATGCCTCGCATATAAGCAGACCGATTCTGAAACTTACCTACTACCAAAACATTTTTAACACCTTGGTAAACCGTTTTGGAAGATGGTACTGTTTCTGGTGTCAATGCTCTATGCGATTCAGTCGCACACCCTGCCAATAAAATGATGAGTGGATACATAAGGAAGTTAGAGCACATTACTCTCAAGGTTTTAAAACTAAGTAACTGTGTAAAAGATGGCTTTTTCATTGTTTTATTTACCAAAATCAAAAAGAAATAAGGTTATTACAAAGAAAGCAGTTAACTTTTAGCTTAACGGCTGGAAAGATTCTTTCATAAATATCGATAGGAGTACACTTTTATATTTGGAGGATAGCATCGTAAGTTGGGTTGAATGCAATTAAAACCAACAAAAACGAAGCATTGAATTTTATCGCCTAAACGCAAGAGGATGTAATGCGTTCGGCTGAAAAAAACTACTGGGTGAAGGAGTATTGTTGCTCCACTACAAGTGTTTTAAATGAGGATGCCATTATTGACCAGGCTGTAATAGTAATGGGGCTACTCTGCAATAACTGCATCTATAACAGGTGCGACAATTTGCCGCATATCCAAAGCATGGCCAAATCGCATAGAATATGCGTGGCTTTTATGGTGCTTACTACTCAGTTTGTGCTTTTACTGATAATTATGCGATGCTATTAGCCATTATAAAACTATATTGTTAGGCCGCATTTTTTTAAGCATATTGCTAGTTGTATTAATTTCGAGTAACTATTAATAATTCATGAGGTGATTATGTTGTATTTCATATCAAAAAAAATTAGATTGGCATTATATCTTACCGTGCTATCAGCGCTATTATCTCCTTTACTAACACAGGCAGAACCCTATGGCACTGGGAATATAGCTTCGAAACGTGCTGAAGAACAAAGGGCTGCGTTAGCAAAAAAAGCAGCGAAGAAACAAAAAGAGGCTGAAGAGCAAAAGGCGACTGATGCTCAACAGAAAAAAGCGGTTGAAGATCAAAAGCCGGCTGACGATCAACTGGAAAAACCTGTTGCACAATAACCGACTTGCATCTGTATTAAGGTGGGTAAATTGGTTTATAGTTTGCCCGCCAACTAACGGAAAACTATTAATAAAAAAGCTATTAATCAAAATGAGGCTTGGCTGACTAATTGGTAGGTTATGGCGAATTAGTGCAGTCATCGTTGCTCGGCAGAATCCTCCCGAGCTTTATTCGTAAGATCAACGCGGGACGTTATTTGAACCAAGCGACACTTGCAGATGGGCCGCATGTCCTTCTTACAGATACTAAATGTGTCGTAATGGAATCGAGGCTAATCAGACGGATAAAATCCGAATCTAGCAGCTTTGAAACTACTTAAGTATATCGCTTAGCACCTATATTCCATATCAAGGAGAACTTAATGTCATTGGAAATCATGCTGATCGTCGCTTTTACAGCTGCGATTCAGTCGGTATTTGGTGCAGGTGTCTTACTAATCGGTACGCCGCTCATGCTTTTGTTTGGCTACCAATTTGTTGACGTATTGATTGTGCTTTTGCCCATATCGTTGGCGATGAACTTGATGCAAATCACCAAATATCACGCCCATATCGATCTAGAATTATTGCGTAAGGTGATGTGGTTAACGCTTCCTCCTGTTGCCGTGTTCTTATTTCTGGTCACACATGTCCGAATTAATATAGGTTTGGTTATCGGCCCTTTTCTCTTGTTCATCGCATTTAAGTCAATTTCAGTAACCGTTGAGCAAATCCTTGACCGCTTAATGCGCTATGAAAAGCTATATTTACTGACCGTAGGTATTGTGCATGGCACCAGCAACTTAGGTGGCTCGTTGTTGACTGCATTAATTCACCATAAACACTACCCCAAAGATGTCGCAAGAGTGACCATCGCGGCATGTTACTGCTCATTTGCAGTTGTACAGTTGCTAACGTTAGCGGTATTTAGTCGTCAACAAATCGATATGCCTGTTTTTGGCAATATTATTTATATTTTGGTTGCCACTGTTATTTTTGAGTTAATTGATTCGACTTTCTTTAGCAAAATCGAACACGATAGGTATCGTCATATTTTCGCCGGCTTTTTAGCTTTTTCCGGCTTGGTGTTGATAGGAAAATCTTTGTTTCAATAATCGGCTTTGTTTTTTAACGCATAGTAAGGCATTGAATTGTATTTGCACTTTTTGAATAGCGGGATAAATTACAATAACCTCGCAATTAGATTAATATGATAAGTGAGCATTGATATGAAGACAGAACCTACCAGCTTGATAAATAAAACCGAAGACGAAGAATTACAGACGCTTAAAATCCCGCCACAACCCAAACGGGAAATATATCCAGAAGTAAATGATCGTGTTAAAGGGGCGTTCATCTGGTTAGGCCTTGCCTTCGTGGTAATGGTTTTTTTAGTGCAGCATTTTTCAGGCTATTCTTAAATAATCTCTGAACGAGTCTTTTGACAAGGTCAGGACGAACAGTAAGGCGCTATCCCAAAAGTAGTTTGCTTCGATTCTTGGGATTATAAGCATAATCAATTTGTTAAGAGCTTCCAAAAATCGTAACCTAGTCCGAAGGATGCGCCAAACAACGTTTGATATATCAATCAGAATGATACAGTTCATACAAAGGACATATTCATAAGGTTGGCGCATCTACAGGTTAATAACAAATCGAATTATACCAATCCCAATAAGTTGCTATATGAATCCCCTCATCCTGGCCTTCTCCCTCTGGAGAAAGTTTCAACGAGAACTTATGGGGATTGGTATAACCAGTAGGGCATTATCAAATGGAAAAGCAATCAATATTAGCAATGACAATCCTTGGGGTATTGCTGGCAATCGGCATGTCCAGCGCAGCATTTATCTTGGGTGTGCAAGCGAAAAAAGCAGCTTCTGGGCAGCAGTCGATTACGGTAAAGGGTTTAGCGGTCAAAGATGTGCAAGCAGATAACGCCGAATGGACGGTAACGATTTCGGTAAATGAACCAACTTTTGCCGAATCCTTAGCTAAGTTACGGGCGGAACGCCCTATATTGGATGCTTTTTTAACCAAGGAAGGCTTGGATAAATCTGGTTGGCAAGAAGGCGACGAAACGGTGACAGCACATATGGAAACGGTATATTTGCCACAAGGCGGTACTAAAACCGAGCAAAAAGGTTACGATGCTAGCCAAAATATAGTTGTTAACACCAAAGATTTAGCTAAGATTGAGGCGGCCAACAAGAACTTTCTGGAATTACAGGCTGAAGGTCATCCTGTTACTGCTAGCGCACCGTTGTATCTGGTCAGTAATCTTGAAGATATCAAAATGTCCCTGATTGCGGTGGCTACCGAAAATGCCAGGAAGCGTGCCGAAGAATTCGTCAAGCAGGATAAGGTTAAAGTCGGTTTGATGCGCTCGGCTTCGCAAGGGGCATTCTATATTTACGCAGCGGGCGGCAATGCAGACACCGATGAATACGGCGGCGTGTACGACAAGACTACGATCAAAAAGCTTGCGAAAGTCGTGGTAACCATAGTCTACAATATCGAACAGTAACTGAAGAAAGCTATGTTCAGGCTACCTCGACTGTTTACCCACCTATACGCGACTTCAAATACTAGGTGCAATAGTCCAAGGGCTGGCAATTACCTTTAGCAAGAACCCTTGGGCAACAATTATTTCGGTTGGATGTATGGCCCGCCAGCTTCATAAGTGATCCAGACAAGTGGTATCGTATATCCCCATTTTGTTGGGTTTTTTGGTGATGCTTATGATTGTGTCACTTAAATATTCATAAGCGCTTAAGCGTCGTCCAATTCTTCCATTTCGATGGCGGCTTTATTCCATCGGTAATTGGGTGCTATGCTAATCAATAATGTCAATAATGTGGCGATATACGGCACTGATTGTACGAACAAAACTGTCATCCATAAGTGACCGCCCAAGTTGTCGAAATGTTCTAGGGTAGACATTTTCCATATCGCAACTCCCAACAAGATCAATAGCATGAGTTCTTCTCGTATTGTCATTAATCCGGTAAACAAAGGGCCTTGTTTTTCGTATTTGGGTGTACGCATGAACGGTTTGCCATTGATGAATAAACCCTGAATGGTGCCTTTGGCAACGGTATGGGTAAGTGACAAACCCGCTAATGATGCGCCGAATGATTGCCAGATAGAGCAAGGAACACGTGCCTGATACAACCACAAGCTGCGGATGATTTTGAAACTGAACAGGCCGATAGTTGGCAATAAAAAGACGCTGACAGGCAATTCGGTATTCAGTTTGTTGTCGCCGTCGATCGAATCGTACCAAATCATGCCTGTCAGTACTAAGCTGGCAGTCGTAAATAATAAAGCCAAGGCATCGGAAAACCAAGGCAGCCATCCTGCAACAAAGTAATAGCGTTGCGCTGGGGTCAATGGTGATTTTTTTGTCGGTATAAAGCTACGCCAATGTGCCTTGATAATCTGCATTGCCCCGTATACCCAGCGGTAACGCTGGGTCATATAGCCAGACATGGTGTCTGGCATCAAGCCGCGACCAAACGATTCTTTGCAATAAACGGAATCATAGCCTGCCTCATAAAGCCTTAGCCCCAGTTCGCTGTCTTCGCAAATACACCACTGCGCCCATTGTCCCACTTCGATTAAGGCCGATTTTCTGACCATCGTCATCGTGCCGTGCTGGATAATGGCGTTGTATTCGTTGCGTTGAACCATCCCGATATTGAAAAATCCGGCATATTCCCAATAACAAAACGATTTGAACGCGCTGATATGTAAGTCGCGGTAATCTTGGGGGGATTGCACAAAACCGACATTTTCGTTATCGAAGTAAGGCACCATGCGCTTCAGCCAGTCTGGCGAAAGGATGTAATCGCTGTCGATAACGGCGATAATTTCTGCATCGCTGGCAGTTTGTTCCAGCGCGTGGTTAATCGCGCCCGCTTTAAAGCCTGGCCAGTTTTCCAGATGGAAAAACCTAAACTTAGACCCCAATCGTTTGCAATCTTCTTCTACAGGTTGCCAAACTGCAGGGTCTTTGGTGTTGTTGTCCATGACAAGGACTTCGAGATTCGGGTAATCCACCTTTGCCAATGCTTCCAGTGTTTTCCGCACCATTTTTGGCGGTTCGTTATGTATCGGAAGATGCAGCGATACTTTTGGGTATTTGAAATCAGATGATGGCTCAAGTGGCTGGAATGTCCGTGCAGTTTTACGATGCCAGACCACCTCGGCAATTTCCAGGCTTTCGATCAGCAAGATTATAAGCGCTAGGATTTGCATGGTTATTAGCAAAACCCAGAATATGATGGTCAAAGGTGTTTGGTATTGCTGTGCCCCAATGGATACCGTCCAGAAAATAAACGAAGCGGCAAGGTTGGCAATTAGGCCGAAAAACAGAATTCCAGGCAACTTCATTGTTTTTCGGGTAAATAAAAACAATGTCATGAGTACAATACTGAAAACAGCGGCACCATAAGCCCAATGTTTCCAGGCCGGTAGGGCAAGTACATCGCCATCCATAGGAAATTTTAGCTGACGGTCTGCATCAAAAATGCCCCAATAAGCTCCTGCCGAACCTTCGTCAGTCATTTTCCATGGTTGGTCGAAGGCTTCAATCACATAGTATGCCAATTTTTCTTTGGCGGCGCGGTTAAGGAATTCACGGAGAAATTTGGCTTGGTTGGTTTTTGAGGCGCTCGCCTGTTTTCTGGCCTGTCCATCGGAAGGCCAGCCAACCTCGGTCAGTACAATCGGCTTGTTGGGGAAAGCCAATTGTAAGTCGTGGTAACGATCAAAAACATAGTCTACTGCATCATCAACGGATATGCCTTCCCAATAAGGCAGGATATGTGCACCAATATAATCGACTTCATTGGCGAGATCAGGGTTCGCTAACCATTGATCCCAGGTATCTGAGGTGCTGACAGGTCGCCAGGTACGTTTTTTGACTTCTCGAATATATTCAATTAATTGCGCTTTGGGGATTTCTTTGCGGAGCAACACCTCATTACCCACCGTAAGCCGTACTATTCTCTTATTTTCTTCCCGACTCAATTGGATAAGGGTTTCGATTTCCTGACGGTTTTTTTCGAGATCAGCTCCTATCCATGCGCCTAATGTGACATTGAGATTACGTTTTGCTGCTAGTTCTGGGACTTTATGCAGGCCTTGTAATACACTATAAGTACGTACTGCATGAAATTTACCTTCCAATAAAGCCAAGTCTTTATCAATGTCTTCTTCGCTATGGGTGAGGGTGATTCTGGTTTTAGAAGTTTCGTCTTTCTTAGTTGGGTCGAAAGTGACTCCCATCGTGGTACTTGTCCACGGTTCTAATTGGAGTGGGTTGTTGATGTAACTCCAGATATTGAAATTTATGGCAACCAGCAGGGCAAGAGCAAGGATTATGGTTAACGTTCTTATCATCGTTGTTTTACTCGGTGGCGTTCGCTTAATTCGAAAAATAGCATATCTTATTGAATTTCAAAAAAATCAGTTTTTCTTGATGTAAATGTCGGTAATGGTGCCGGTTATCATTTCGGCTGCAAATCCCAGGGTTTCTGATAGTGTTGGGTGCGGGTGTATTGTTAAGCCTATGTCTTCAGCATCGGCTCCCATTTCCAAGGCCAAAACCGCTTCGGCAATTAATTCACCTGCGTTAGTGCCAACTATGCCAGCGCCCAGAACTCGTCCAGTGCCTTTTTCGCAGATCAGTTTGGTGATGCCTTCCTTGCGACCTATGCTTAAAGATCGGCCACTGGCAGCCCAAGGGAATGCGGCTTTGTCGTATTCTATGCCCTGTTGTTTGGCTTGGTTTTCGGTCAAACCCATCCAGGCAATTTCGGGGTCAGTGTAAGCAACGTTGGGAATGGTCAAGGCATCAAAACCTGCTTTATGGCCTGCAGCGACTTCGGCCGCCACTTTACCTTCATGTGCAGCTTTGTGGGCGAGCATCGGATTGCCGACAATATCACCGATGGCAAAGATATTTTTAATATTAGTCCGTTGTTGCTTATCAACTGCTACGAACCCTTGATCATCAACATTCACACCTGCCTGTTCAGCGGCGATAATCTTGCCATTGGGTTTTCTGCCGACGGCAACCAAAACCGAATCGAACAATTCTGATTCTGGGGCATCTTTTCCCTCGAAAGACACCTTTAGGCCTTTGCTTTGCGCCTGTATGGAGGTGACTTTGGTTTCCAGCCAAATATTCTTGTATTGTTTTTTGATGCGGCGAAATAATGGTGTAATCAAGTCCTTATCACAGCCAGGAATGATTTGATCCATCAGCTCAACAACACTGATTTCCGACCCTAATGCGTGATAAACCGTCGCCATTTCCAAGCCAATGATGCCACCACCGACAATCAGTAGTTTTTTGGGGATTTGTTTTAGCTCCAGTGCATCTGTTGAATCCATAAGGCGTGGATCATCATAAGGGAATGATGGGATTTTAGTAGGATGCGATCCTGCGGCGATAATCGCTTGGTCAAAGTGGACGGTCGTGATACTTCCATCTTTAGCTTCAACCTGGATTGTGTTGGCGGATGTGAATTTACCAAAGCCTTCAACCCTAGTGATCTTCCGCTGTTTAACCAGTCCAGCCAAGCCGTCATTCAAGGTTTTGGTAACACTGGCTTTCCAGTCACGAACCTTATCAAGATCAATTTTTGGCTTGCCAAAGCTGATGCCATTTTGTCCAAATTCTTCTGCTTCATGGATTACAAGCGCTATGTGCAGCAAGGCTTTTGAGGGGATACAGCCCACATTCAAGCAAACTCCGCCTAATACGGGATAACGCTCGATGAGTACGACTTGCTTACCTAAGTCCGCTGCGCGGAAGGCGGCGGTATAACCGCCAGGGCCACCGCCGAGGACGACAATTTCTGCTTTTAGTTCATTACTTACTGGATTGCTTGCCATTGATTGTTCTCCTTTAGAGTAATAAACGTCTAATATCGCTTAAATTTTGTTTGATATGCGCCATAAATCGTGCACCTTCTGCGCCGTCAATCACCCGATGGTCATAGGTTAAGTCCAGTGGCAGCATTAACCTTGGGATAAACTCTTTGCCATTCCAAACCGGTTGCATTTTTGCGCGGGTAACGCCTAGGATGGCGACTTCCGGCGCATTGACGATAGGCGTAAACGCAGTGCCTCCGATACCGCCCAAGCTGGAGATAGTCAAACAACCACCCTGCATTTCGTTAGGCATGAGCTTACCTTGCCGAGCCTTATCGCTTTTTTCGGCTAATTCAATAGCCAATTGATTAACGCTTTTGCTATCGACATTCCGCAACACAGGTACGACTAAACCATTGGGTGTGTCTACGGCAATGCCAATGTTAACGTATTTTTTGAGTACAAGGTTTTCGCCGTCACTCGATAAGGATGCATTGAAGCTGGGAAACTGCTTCATTGCAGCAACTAGCGCCTTGATAATGAACATCAATCCGGTAATTTTTACCTCATCCTTAGTTTTTTCGGCATTCAATGCTACACGGAAGGCTTCCATTTCGGTAATGTCTGCTTCCTCATGATAGGTCACCATAGGCAAGTTGAGCCACACACGACTCAGGTTTTGTCCGGTCAGGCGTTTAATCTTGCTGAGTTTTTGTGTTTCTATTTCACCAAACTGTGAAAAATCGACGGTGGGGATGGGCGGAATCCCTGCGCCGCCTTGAGGTAAGCCTTCGCTGATGATGCGTTTGACATAGCTTTGGACATCCTGCTTTAGGATGCGGCCTTTACGACCATTGCCTGCGGTTATTTTGGTGATGTCCACCCCTAGTTCCCGCGCAAATAGCCGTATGGAAGGGGATGCGTGGGCGGTCACCGAAACGCTTTGGTCAATGACGGGAGTTGGGGCAGTTTGAGTTATAGCAGCTTTGGCTGGTTCTGGAATTTTGACTGGAGCGGGTTGTTCTTGAATTGTGGGGGTGGGTGTTGTCGGGCTTTGGGTGGATTCTTCAGGTTTCAATGTCGCCGCTGCCTGGGCAGTACTTGCACCATTAACCAAGACCGTTGCTACTAATGAACCTTCGCCAACTTTATCGCCCGGTTTTATATGGACTTGCTGTATGGTGCCACCTGCGCTGGCTGGAAGATCCATACTGGCCTTGTCGGTTTCAAGTGTTGCAATGATTTGCTCCAATGCCACGGTATCGCCGGGTTTAATCAACACTTCAACGACATCAATACTGGCAACACCGCCTACATCGGGTACTTTTATTTCTATTAAATCAGCCATTTTTATTATCGTCCCTTTAGGTTAACCAAGGTGCTGTTACGTCAGTGGCTATGCCATATTTGGCGATGGCTTCGGCAACTTTGGCTTTATCAATTTTGCCAAGATCAGCCAGGCTTTTTAATGCTGCAACCGTAACGTGAAACCTGTCAACCTCGAAGAATTTGCGGAGATTGCTGCGTGTGTCTGATCGGCCAAAGCCGTCAGTACCCAACACCTTGTAAGGTGCTGTCAAATAGGCACGGATTTGCTCGGCAAATGCCCTGGTATAATCGCTTGCGGCGATAATGGGGCCTTCAGCATTGCCAAGACATTTCGCTACATGAGATAGTTTTGCTGGCTCCAGTGGATGTAAGCGATTCCAGCGTTCACAGAGCCGACCTTCCCTTGCAAGTTCGGTAAAACTTGGGCAACTCCAAAGATCGGACTCTACGCCCCAATCATTCCTTAACAACTCAGCAGCAAATTCAACTTCACGAAAAATCACCCCCGATCCTAACAGTTGAACGCGCGGTGTTTTCTTGGTAGCGCCTTTTTTGAAGCAATACATACCTTTGAGTATATCTGCTTCCATTCCTTCTGGCATGGCCGGATGGCTGTAATTCTCATTCATTACCGTGATGTAATAAAAGACATCCTCTTGCTCGACATACATACGCCGCATGCCGTCTTGGATAATTACGACCAACTCATAAGCGAAAGTGGGGTCATAGGATACGCAGTTAGGTACAGTCGCAGACATCAAATGGCTATGGCCGTCTTCATGCTGTAGGCCTTCGCCATTCAGTGTCGTCCTGCCGGCTGTACCGCCCATTAAGAAACCACGGGTGCGTTGGTCAGCCGCCGCCCAGATTAAATCCCCGACCCGCTGAAAACCAAACATGGAATAGTAGATAAAAAACGGGATCATTGGCACATTGTTAGTGGAATAAGACGTACCCGCTGCGATCCAATCGCATAAGCCACCCGCTTCGTTAATGCCTTCCTGCAAGACCTGGCCATGTTTGTCTTCTTTGTAAGACATCAACTGTCCGGCATCTTGCGGGGTATACAACTGGCCTACCTGAGACCAAATGCCTAATTGCTTAAACATGCCTTCCATACCAAAAGTCCTTGATTCATCAGGAACAATAGGCACGATGCGCTTGCCGATATTTTTGTCTTTAGCCAGGATGTTCAACATCCTTACAAACGCCATGGTGGTCGAAATTTCGCGGCCTTCTCCGCTGGCTTCAAGTAGCGGTTTAAACTCACTAAGTGAAGGGATTTCCAGGGCGTATGATTTTGTCCGCCGTGAAGGGAGATGTCCACCAAGCTCATTCCGGCGTTGCTGCATATAGCTGAGTTCTTTTGAGCCTTCGGGGAAGGTTAAATAGGGCAGGTCGTGCAATTGTTCGTCAGTGACAGGTAATTCGTAGCGGTCTCTAAAATGTTTTAACGAGTCATCACTCATCTTCTTTTGTTGATGAGAGGTATACAGGGCTTCCCCAGATGCCCCCATTCCATAACCTTTGATGGTTTTGGCGAGAATAACGGTAGGTTGGCCTTTACAGTTTGCCGCAGCGTGGAATGCCGCATAAACTTTGGCAGAATCATGACCGCCGCGATCAAGTTCCCATATGTCGCGGTCAGACCAATCGGCGACCATTGCTTTTAATTCCGGCGTGTTAAAGAAATGCTCCCGGACATAAGCGCCATCTTTGGATTTAAAGGTCTGGAAATCGCCATCCACACAAGTCATCATCCTGGCTGCTAAGAGGCCGTCCTTATCACGCGCCAGTAGCGCATCCCAACGTTGCCCCCAAATCAGCTTAATGACGTTCCAGCCCGCACCACGGAATTCGCTTTCCAGTTCCTGGATGATTTTGCCATTGCCGCGTACTGGGCCATCTAAACGTTGGAGATTGCAATTGATGACGAAAATTAGGTTATCCAGCTTTTCACGTCCCGCCATCCCGATAGCACCAAGTGATTCCGGTTCGTCAGTTTCACCATCCCCCAGAAACGCCCAAACCTTGCGGTCTGAACTTTCGGCAAAACCACGGCCCTGCATGTAGCGCATGAAACGGGCTTGGTAAATCGCCATGATTGGGCCTAAACCCATAGAAACGGTAGGAAATTGCCAAAATTCACGCATCAACCAGGGATGCGGATAAGATGACAGGCCATTGCCGCCGACTTCTTGCCGGAAATTATTTAAATGTTCTTCTGTTAATCGTCCCAGCAAAAAAGCCCGTGAGTAATCACCTGGTGCGGAATGTCCTTGGGTAAATATCAGGTCACCCGCGAATTGTTCGGTGGCAGCACGCCAAAAATGGTTGTAACCCACATCATATAAACTCGCTGCCGAAGCAAAACTGGCAATATGCCCGCCAACATTAGTGTCTTTATTAGCACGTAGCACCATCATCATCGCATTCCAACGCACATAAGAGCGAATGCGCTGCTCAATGGCAAAATCGCCCGGAAATTGCGCTTGTTGGGCGACTGGGATGGTGTTGATGTAAGCCGTATTGGCACTAAAGGGTATGTCAAAACCAGAACGGCGGGTTACTGCAACTAGGCGTTCAATCAAAAAGTGGGCGCGTTCACTACCTTCTATCTCTAGGACAGATTGTAAGGCTTCAATCCACTCTTTGGTTTCCGCCGGATCAATGTCTTCCTGACCGGTAATTTCTGACAATAAACTGTTATTCATGGTTTTTCCTGTTGGGGCGGGACTGGCAATGTTCATGTTTGATTAAAGATATGACGTTGCTTAAATGTTACAAACTGACGGGTTTTGTGTAGGAGCCAAAGCGAGGTGATCCTTAATGCGTTAATTATCCGCGATATTATATACAAAATTCAGCCGAGGGTGTTGAATGACGCAAATCGCGAAAATTTTTGGGTTAGGAGTCATCATTAATGTTGTGGTAAAGCTGGGTAGGATACTTATTACCTTGCCTTTCTGGGTATTTTGAGACTAAGTAGCTGTTAAGTAGGCTAAATAACGAATTAAATCCGAAATATCATTTCACGAGAAAATGTTTTTTGTTGCTTTAGGCTAGTTGTGGTGCTAATGGCATAAATAGCAGAATATTATCTAACGGTAAAATCCTTATAATTGGCTGATATGCATTGAGCTTTCTTTCTATTTTGACTTTTGCATGTTAGGTTTTTTGGGCGTATCCCGCTTACAAATAAGTGGTGAAACGTAAAAAAAGCCAGCAGTAGGTGGGCTCGTTATTTTAGGCAGAGCAGTCCGCCGTACGAGCAAATTTTTTGTCGATTATCGCAATATTCATTGGAATAGACTTGATGATTTCATGCATTTGGAATATTGCATGCGACGTAGAGGTAGACAATAAGATCCCACGGTGTTGTTTAAATTTGCCGCAAAGCTACAGGTTATTTTGCATAGATAGGTATGTTGCCAACTAACATGGCTTTGGTTTTCTGGCCGAATTCTCAAAGATTCTAAAATTATTCGTTGTTACCAACGCCGGGGATAATAAGGCCGATAATACCCACCCCAATAATAAGGACTATAGCCATAAAACCCGCCATAAGGATAAAAGCCGGAGCCATAACCGAAACCACCATACCCACCATAATATCCACCGTAATGTGGATAATAATCCGCTTCTTCCCACAAATGAATCTGATTGGCAACTACTAGCGGCAACCGTAAGGTTTTATTACCTATTTTTCGTTCAGTATCCCCGTCCAATGTGCCAGCGACCGTAATCGCCTTATTTTTAGTGTAGACTGCGGGGTCTAGGAATTCTGGACTTTTTATAAGAAACCGCCCTTGATTGGGTTCACTCGTATCTGGACGGCCATAACTGCCTAGCGGATAGAGCAAAACCTGGATCGCGCTAAAACTGGGTTCGTTTTCCACTTCGACTATTGTTCCGCCCCAACGGACTGTTGCATTCTTATACCCTTTAATGTTGGCTATTGCCTGCTGATAACTGAGATCGAATGCAGGAGGATCTTCAATAGCAGGTGGTAAATTGGAGCAAGCAGTCAAAATAAAACAAGCGACAACTAAATAATTTTTCATGGGTTGATTCCGGCGGATTAGCGTCATCGATTTTTGCATTCCAGATAATGCATTGAAAACAAAAACCATAATAGGTTAATGCACGTTAGGCAAGCAAAATGCTTAATAATTCAGTATGATTTTGTAATAAATGCAACAATTCGTTTAGAGGCAATCTGACAATTTACATGGATCGTGAAAACCAATACCTTCTTATTGTAGCAAAATCCGGGCGTATGCTAGCAGAAGCAGCCTATCAATCAGGTTTCAAGCCGTTAGTTATTGACCTATGGAGTGATCAAGACACTCGTTTTTACGCAGAAGAAACTCAACAAATATTTTCATTGGAAGAGGCATATTTGTTACCGGCAATTGATTGTTTTCTTAAACGCTATCCAGTGTTTAACGCAATATATGGTAGCGGTTTTGAACATTGTCCCAATAGTTTGACTTGCATCAATAGCCGGTTGAGATTACTAGGAAATAAACCTGAAGTCTTTTCCAGGCTGCATGATAAACCCGCGTTTTTTTCATTATTAACAGAGTTGCAGATTCCTTGTCCGGAGGTTTCATTTTGCACTCCAGACCAAAAAACGAACTGGCTGCTTAAGCCCATGCACGGGCAGGGAGGTGTAGGAATAAGAAGAAGCCGATCTGGCGAAGTTGCCGATCCATTTGATTATTGGCAAAAATATCAAGAAGGTGTGCCGCATTCAGTCTTGTTTCTTGCCGATGGTAAGCGAATCCAAATCGTAGGGTTTAATAGGCAATGGACAATTGCATTGAATAATACGGATGAATTTATTTTTTCTGGAATCATCAATAGCACTGAGTTGACATATGAGCAAAAAAATCAGGTAAGCACTTGGGCAGGAAAGCTAGTCTCTAAGCTATCCCTCAAAGGCTTAAATTCCCTGGATTTTATTCAAAAAGAGCAAACGAGCTACGTGCTGGAAATTAATCCTAGGCCATCCGCAAGTATGCAGTTGTATGATGAGGATTTATTTGCCAGACATATCAAGGCATGTCAGGGTGAATTGTTGAATTATCAGAGCAATGATTCAAAGCAGGTGGATTTTGCTGCTTACCAAATTATCTATGCTCGGCAAGATACACAAATTCCTGAACATTTTAAATGGCCAAGAGGAGTTGTAGATATACCTAATTCGGGTAGCATAATTAGCATAGGTCAGCCTATTTGCAGTATGATTGCCCACGGAAAAGAGCCGCAAATGGTTCTGGAGCAACTACAAAAGCAGCAAGAGCATATCACTAACAACACAACAAGGTTTCAAAATCATGGAATATAGCGCCAGCGTCAATAAACTAACCCAACCTTTAGTTAAATATTTGCTTGATAACGCGGGTGCTTTACGGATTGGTGTTGAGCAATTAAAAAACGGCTGCACCATTATTGATGCCGGGATAAAAGTGCTAGGCGGCATGGAAGCGGGGCGCATTATCGCGGAAATTTGCATGGGCGGATTAGGCAAAGTGTCGATTAGCCAACGTGCTTATACGGAGAGTTGGCCGTTATCGGTGAATGTTTATTCCAGTAACCCGGTGTTGAGTTGCCTGGGTAGCCAGTATGCCGGCTGGAGTTTGTCGCACGAAAAATATTACGCGTTGGGTTCGGCCCCGCCCGTGCTATGGCGACAAAGTTAAAAGAAGGTAAAAAAGAGCCGGTAGAAGAATTGTATAAGGAGTTGGCTTATCAAGATGCCAACGATACCGCCGTGTTAGTGATCGAAAATGATGCGGTTCCACCCGTAGAAATTATCGAAAAAGTGGCCGCTGCTTGTGGGGTTTCCCCTGCAAAGCTGACGATCATCGTCACGCCAACCAGCAGTTTGGCAGGATGTGTGCAAGTGGTGTCGCGGGTGTTGGAAGTCGCCATGCACAAAGCCCATGCACTACATTTTCCCTTGGAAAATATCATTGATGGCAGTGGCAGTGCGCCGATCTGTCCGCCACATCCCAAATTTGTCAAAGCGATGGGTCGCACTAATGACGCCATCTTGTTTGCAGGGCAAGTGCATTTGTTTGTTAAAGGTAAAGATGAAGCGGCACAAAAGCTGGCGAATGACTTACCCAGCTCGACTTCCAAAGATTACGGCAAACCCTTTGCCGAGATTTTCAAACAATATGAATGCGATTTCTTCAAGATTGATGCCATGTTGTTCAGCCCTGCTTCGGTAATCGTCACGGCAGTTGAATCCGGCAACAGTTTTCGTGCCGGTAAATTGGATAATGCCTTATTGGATCAGTCATTTGGGGCATAGTAAATAGCTTTGTCAAGTTATGTGGTTTTACCTTAGCAAAGTAGTTGTTTCCGCGCTGGTTATTGTATTAATTTCGGAAATTGCTAAACGTAATAGTGGATTTGCAGCGCTAGTTGCGTCCTTGCCGCTTACATCGTTACTGGCTATTGTTTGGTTGCGGATTGAAGGAAGTCAAATATCGCAAATTGCCGAACTCTCACAGCAAATTTTTTGGTTGGTGCTTCCGTCACTCGTGTTGTTTTTGCTGTTGTCGTTGCTGCTCAGGCAAGGGATGTCGTTTTGGCTGAGCTTAAGTCTTGCTAGTGCTGCGACTGTTTTGTGTTATTTATTAATGATACCGCTGCTGCGCCGGATGGGCGTGTCGATTTGAAGTTAGATTACAAAAAATAAGGTAAATTGTGGGGCGTATTGTTATTTTTACCGATGATCCTGGCTGGCATGGCAAGGTGCTTAGTCAAGCCTTTACTAGCCTTGGGTTTAGCAGTGACTTTGTTTCCTTGACTGAATGCCATTTGAATATTGAGCCGGGACAAATTCCGGTCGTCATTCCTGGATTTGAACAGGCGCTTCCTGATGCGGTATTTGTACGCGGCGTTCCGGGTGGCTCATTAGAAGAAGTCGTCTTATATCTGGATTTACTCCATGCCCTAAAGTTGTTGAATGTTCCGGTTTACAACGATGCAAGCGCGATAGAACGCAGTGTCGATAAGGCAATGACTAGTTTTCTATTGCATCAAGCAGGTTTGCCTACGCCAATGACGTGGGTATTGAGAAACCGTACCGATGCCATCAATATTGCCGAAAATGAATTAAAAAAAGGTCATTTTCTAATTACTAAGCCATTGTTCGGTTCCCAAGGAGAGGGCATTTGTCGTATCGAAAAAATGACCGACCTGTTTTGGTTGGCTTCTAGTAACGGAGTCTATTATTTTCAGCGCTTTGTACCTTGTGCAGGTGATGGTTTTTCGGATTTCCGCGTTTTTGTCATCAACAACCGTGCCGTTGCCATTATGCGGCGACGCGGTAAATCCTGGTTAAACAATGTCGCACGTGGTGCGGCCTGCGAAGCTATGGACTTAGATCCGGCTCTCGCAGAGATTGCAGTCAAAGCAGTCAAGGCATTGGCGATGGATTACGCGGGCGTGGATATCATCCAGGACAGGGCAGGGCATCATACGATTATTGAAGTCAATAGCATTCCGGCCTGGAAAGGTTTGGAAAGCGTTGTCCAGGCCAATATTGCCAAGGCGTTGGCAGAAGATTTAGTCAATCGGCGTATTAAACGTACAACCCATGAAACCATTGCTGCGGCTTCATGTTAAGGTCACAACAACTTGCCGAGCTTTATCAGCAAGCATGTGAAATTGAATTGCAGGCATTCAAACCGGGTAATGTCAGCGTTTATGCCGATGGTCATGATATGACGGTAAGTGATTTTCGGATCAGTGCCGCAGTGAGTTCGCGGCCGCTTTGTAATCTTGATTACTCATTAGGCGAAAAGGTATTCTATGCAGTCAAGGCCACGCATGAAGCGGTAGGGTGTAACACCAATTTAGGCATTATCTTGCTATGTGCCCCGATAATTCAGGCTGCAAGCCAAATAAGTGCCGAAATGTCATTTCGACAAGCACTCGATCAAGTGTTAGGTACAACCACTATAACTGATGCCAAGTGGGTTTTTAAGGCGATAGCCTTGGCAGCGCCGGGCGGCTTGGGCAACTCCGATGAGCAAGATGTAAATCATCAACCCACAGTTACGTTGACCCAAGCGATGCAAATAGCCAGTGATAAAGACCGGATAGCCTTGCAATATGTTAGTGGTTACAAAGATATTTTCGATTATGCTGTTTTAAGGTACAATGCCAGCCTCAGTAAATGGAGAGACAAAAGTTGGGCGGCAGTGTTCGTGTATGCGGAATTGCTGGCGCAATATCCCGATAGTCATATCGAAAGAAAACATGGGGATAAGTACACAAAATTGATTGCTAAAAGGATGCAGCAATTTCTAGGGGAGTTTGGTAAAACGACTGACCCAACGCAATTAAAGCAAACGCTTTTTTGCCTGGATACAGAGTTTAAATCAATCGGTGTTAATCCTGGCACTACAGCTGATATGACTGTAGCGACTATATTATCAGTGCTTATTGAGGAGTTTATTAGCCGCAATAATAACTGATAAATCTTCAGCAACAATTTGTTCAAACCAATTAATTCTTTTTTAAAATCCTTCATAGGGGAAAATAAGCATGGCGAAAATCAATAATATGCGCGTTGGCGAATCATTAGTAGGTGACGGAAATGAAGTCGCTCACATCGATTTGATCATTGGGCCAAGAGGTTCTGCAGCAGAAACTGCTTTTGCAAATTGTTTGACCAACAATAAAGACGGTTTTTCTAGTTTGTTGGCTGTAGTTGCTCCTAACTTGATAGTTAGACCAGCGACTGTAATGTTCAATAAAGTTACTATCAAAGGCGCAAAACAAGCTGTGCAAATGTTTGGCCCAGCGCAACGCGGTGTTGCAATGGCCATCGCCGATTGCGTAGAAGACGGCACAATTCCTGCTGATGAAGCGGATGATTTGTTCGTATCTGTAGGTGTATTTATACATTGGCATGCTGAAGATGACGCAAAAATCCAAAAATACAACTACGATGCAACTAAAGAAGCATTGAAACGTGCAGTTGCTGGTTCACCAACAGCCGCTGAAGTCGTAAAAGCTAAAGCGACTGCAAAACATCCGTTTGCTCCTAACTAAGCTATCGGCTGTTAGAGTAAGACGTTAAAAATACCCCGCATGCGGGGTATTTTTTTATCCCGATTTCCTCTTGTTGTTTTGTGAATTACGCAAAACATATCCGTTTACGAATTTATTTTCCTTAAATTTGTCCATCACTTGTTGAGGTTGTGGCATTTATTTAAGAAACTGCTAGGCTTATTTGTTGAATTTAATCGATTTAAACGACTAATTATTCCAAGCTAACAGTAATTTAACAGGACTATCTGAGAGAACACATTGGAAAATGATCTAAATACCGACTTGTCAATTTTGCAAAGTCATTTGGAAGGTATGCTTGATCGTGCCAGATTAAATAGCTCATCATTACGCAGGTTTCAGGCATTTGAAATGCGGTTGCTCAAGCTCAACTCATTAGCTGAAATGATTGACCTTCTTCTCGAGGATGCCAAGGATTATTTTGACCTGGATATCATTAGCTTATGTGTGGTCGACGAAAAAGGCGAAATTTTCAGCTTTTTGAGTGAAGAGGGTTACGATTGCAGTTCTAAAAAAGGCTTGATCCTGCTCAATAATAAAAATTCGCTGCTTTCTACTTTTGGTTTTGCAGACCGTCCTTATGTCGGTGTATATAAAAGCGCAAAATGCGATGGTTTTTTTTCGGATTTTGAAAATAAGCCCGCCAGCGTTGCAATTACACCTTTAAATCGGCGCGGCAAATATTTAGGTGCTTTAAATTTGGGTAGTTACCAAGCCAATCGCTTCGCGGACACTATGGCAACCGATTTTGTTGAACACCTTGCTTCCATCGTCGGTATCTGCCTGGAAAACAACCTTAACTTCGAAACAATTAGGCGACACAGTTTTATTGATGGATTGACCGGAGTCAATAACAGACGTTTTTTTGAGCAGCGGTTAGGTGAGGAATTAGATCGTAGCAGAAGAAATTCCGAACCTATCTCCTGTCTTTTTTTGGACATTGACTTATTCAAAGTCGTTAATGACAAGCAGGGTCACCAAGCGGGCGATAAAGTCTTATATGAAGTAGCCAGTACTATCAAGACCCAATTGCGCAACAATGATGTGCTGGCTCGTTATGGCGGAGAGGAATTCGTTATCTTACTATCCAATATTAATGATGTGATGGCTTTGGAGATTGCTGAACGGATACGTAAAACTATCCAGTTTTTGAAAGTTAAATTGGATGAAGGTTCTATTTCTGTGACTGTTTCAATTGGTTCATCAACTTACTTACCCGCTCCGGTTTCATTTTCAATTGAAAACGATATTTCTAGAAGGCTCATCAAAATAGCAGATGCTGCTTTGTATCAAGCGAAACGCAGTGGTCGTAATCGCGTCGAAAATGGCGGTGTGATTTCAGACAAACTGATAGTTGATAACATAGATGATTGATAAAATACCAGTCGTCAAGTATTAGCATATCGTGTATGTTCTTATACCGACCGCCCCTTATCTCTCGTTATGACGGATTAGCACAATTACTTCAACTAACCAATTATACTCAGGAGTATTGACAATGTTGAATACTATGAATTATTTCTATGCTAGCTTTGATACAAACATTGCAGTCTATACTGAGGTTATTGAAGCACTTATTTAGAGGTTTATTTGGTATGCTATCTATCGAGGTTCTCTATGGGTGATTTTTTTTACCGCTTCCCAGAGAATTGATCTTGCCCCACTCTAGAGGACACTTGGCTAAGAGAGTAGTCTCTGAAACCGAGGTCAATCATGAAAAGCAAGAAAGAAGAAGCATCAACACGAACTGTCCGCAGCAAATATACGGCATCGTTTAAAGAACAGGCATTGGAACGGGCTGAAAAAGATGGCATCCCCAAGGTGGTGCAGGATTTAGGGTTTGCAGAGGCGACCTTGTACGCCTGGCGGGCAAAGCGTCGGCAAACAGGGCAACCCTTTGAAGACCAAAAGCTCCAGCAAGCTGAAATGGCCAGGCTCAAACGAGAAAATGCTCGCCTGGAAGAGGAAGTGGCCTTCCTAAAAAACCGCCTCCCTGGCAAACCAGCCCCCTATGCAAAGAAACTTTTGCCCTTAGACTGATTTAGCGTGCGGACACTGGCCGACCGCTTTTTGGAGGTTAATATCCCCGTCAAAAAACCTGGCCTGTGGGAAGCTGCGGACCAACTGTGGTGGCGCTAAACGTGACCCCGTTTAGGAAGGTGAACACATCCGAGTCCCTGTCCGACGCATTCAATCCTACAGGAGACGGACATGTCGAAAGCGATTAACCCAATGAACGGTTTACCAGTTATTCATGAACGTGCTGCCGGTATTGATATTGGCTCACGTTTTCACGTTGTTGCAGTGCCCACTGCCCTGACAGTTGAACCCGTGCAGACATTCCAAGCGTTTACCGCTGATATCCAGCGCATGGCCGATTGGCTAAAAAGCGTCGGCGTTGAGACGGTCGTCATGGAGTCGACCGGGGTTTATTCGGTGCCGGTCTTTGAAGTCCTGGAAAGCGCCGGGCTAGACGTTATGGTCGCCAATGCCAGAGAGACCCGGTCTGTCCCTGGACGTAAGAGTGACGTCAACGATGCGCAATGGCTGCAACGTCTTCATGCCTGCGGGCTGTTGCGTGCGAGTTTTCGTCCCGGACGCGATATTGCGGCGTTAAGGGCTTATCTTCGGCATCGGGAACGGCTGTTGGATTATTCGGCAGCCCATGTCCAGCATATGCAAAAAGCATTAACCTATATGAACTTACAGTTGCACCATGTCGTTTCAGACATCACAGGGATGACGGGCATAAAGATCATCCGCGCCATAGTGGGTGGTGAACGCAACCCTGAAGAATTAACCAAATTCCGGCATATTTGCTGCAAGGCGAGCGAAGAGACCATTCGCAACGCCCTAATTGGTAATTATCAGCCAGAACATGTGTTTGCGTTATCGCAGTCCCTGGCATTGTATGATTTTTACCAACTACGGGTCGATGAATGTGACAAACAAATCGAACAGGCATTGGCCGTCCTGAATGCGGGCAAGCCAGAACCCAACCAACCGATACCCAAAACTCGACAACGCACCAAACAGGCCAACGCCGTAAACTTTGACGTGCGGTCAGCCCTCTATCAGTTGGTTGGCACCGATTTAACGCAGATCCATGGAATTGGGCCGTTTTTGGCATTGCGCCTGATCGCAGAATGCGGCACTGATTTGAGCAAGTGGCGAACCGCCAAGCACTTCACCTCATGGCTTACGCTTTCACCGGGGTGTAAAATCAGCGGTGGCAAGGTATTGTCTGCCCATTCGCGTAAATCAACAAACCGGCTGACCGCACACCTTCGGCTAGCCGCCGTGACCGTTGGCAAAACCAACACGGCATTGGGAGCATTTTATCGCCGATTAGCGGCACGGATCGGGAAGGCCAAGGCTGTCACGGCGACTGCACGCAAAATCGCTATTTTGTTTTATAACGCCATGCGCTTTGGCATGAACTATAGTGACCCGGGCGCTGACCAGTATGAACAAAAATATCGTGAACGCGTCATCAAACAATTACATCGCCGAGCTGCAGAATTTGGATTTGAATTGCAAGCAGTTGAGTGTGTTTCTTAGGAAGGCGGCGGCGTACTTCGCGAAACAGCCCAAGTGAAGTACGCCATGATTAAATCCAATGAAAACCAATTCCGCATCGGCCTGATGTTCGGTATCGCGCAGCGGTTATTACAGTTGGAAACAGCGCCCACCTTCAGATAGGGATCGGGCCAACCAACTGCTGACGGACGAAATCAAACGGGTGTTTGACGACGAAAAAGGACGGTCTGGCGCACCCAGGATAGCCAAGCGTCTCCAAGACGAAGGTAAGGCGGCAGGCCGCCACCGTATAGCCAGGATTATGAAGGACAATGGCTGGCGGGCGAAGGCGGCCAGGAAATACAATGCGACCACCAACAGCAAGCACGCATTGCCAGTCGCCCCTAACCTGTTGGAACAGGATTTCAGTGCAGACAAGCCCGACCAAAAGTGGGTATCGGATATCACCTATAGTGCGCCCAGCCTTTGGAGGTGTTATGGATAGACACTAACAAAGCTTGAGCATGTTTGGAATGCGTTTGTCTTGAATGCGGATGCAATTGAGCAAATGCCCACTTTCTGCTACGGGAAAGTGAGAGCCGAAGCGGCGGTGATCTGCTGTACACTGGCAGAGTGACGTAGCCCGTGGGAAAAGGGGTGTGAGGCGAAACCGTTACGCCAAAATGCACCTCTAGGCTGAGTATTGGAAGGCTGAGGAACACGAACCGATTAATCCGTATCTATGGGCTGAAATGTCGCCTCCACCTACACGGTTTAATAGGTGGAATACAGATAAGAAAAGTTGACAGGTAACTTATTTCTTCACTTTCTATTGCATATGTAGGGCAATAGAAATGGGCTTTGAGAAGGGCGTAGTTAAATCAAAGAATCTGTATCAACTTGCAGCAAGCAAGGCTAAAGACTGCGATCGGCAGCCTACCCAATACGTTTGAGTCCGGCATGTGGAATGGGGAAGGTCTATTTAGATGATAAGGGAGTGTGACCCCAATGATAAATAGATTGGCGGAGTTTCCATAGTAGTCTGAGATGGGGAAAACCTATTACCTGGCGAAGGGAAACAGTTTAAGAAATTTGCTTGGCAAATTACCTGACTCTAGTGAGGTGAAGACCTTTGATAATCAGTGAAATGCAAAACAAAATTGCAATGTGGGCCGAGGCGGATGGTCAACGCAAATTTGATCGGCTGTTACGGCTTATTACTAATCGGTCTTGGTTGCATGAAGCCGCCCGTATTACTCTGGCATCCAGTGGTGCCAATACAGCGGGTATTGATGGCGTAAACAAGGCCATGCTGGAAGGTCACCTTGGTTCGCAGTTGGAACAAATTCGGTTACGGCTGCTAACGGGAAATTACAAACCTTTACCGGCAAGGCGTGTTTATATTCCTAAGGCGAATGGTAAACAAAGACCTTTAGGTATTCCGACATTAACTGACCGCATTGTGCAAAGAGCCATGCTGATGGCTATGGAGCCCATATGGGAAAGCGACTTTCATCGATTATCCTATGGATTCAGGCCGGAACGTAGTGTCCATCACGCTGTTAGGACAGTGAAACTTCAGTTGCAAGATAGTGCACACACATCAGGCCGATGGGTCATCGAAGGTGATCTGACGAGCTATTTTGATACAGTGCATCATAAATTATTACTGAAATATGTACGGAAAAGAATTTGCGATCAACGATTCCTAGCCCTGCTTTGGCAGTTCATTAAAGCTGGCCATGTTGATCAAGGTCTCTTTTGCGCTTCAAGTGAAGGGGTTCCGCAAGGGGGTGTGATATCACCGTTGCTATCCAATATTATGCTCAACGAGTTTGATCAATGGTTGGATGCAAAATACCTAAACAATAAAGCGCGGAAAGACCGATGGTCTTGGAATCACAGTATTGATAGTAAGCGGCCTATTGCGATGCAAGAAAACAGGCAATGGCGTCCCGCCATTAGTTATTGCCGCTACGCAGATGACTTTGTTGTTATTGTTAAAGGCACAAAAGCCCAAGCGGAAGCCATGCGTGAAGAATGCCGAAGCTTTCTGGAAGATGAACTGAAGTTAACACTTAATATGGATAAAACCCATGTGACGCATGTTAACGACGGCTTTACTTTTCTTGGACACAGGATTATTCGTAAGCGTGGCTCGCTCGGCAATTGGCGTGTAGTAACAACAATACCTAAGGATAAATTCAAAAGTTTTGCCGCAAAATTGGTGAATGAATTATCCAGTAATTATAGTGAGAACAAGATAGACCTGATAGCCAGCCTAAACCGAAAGATAACGGGATGGGCAAACTTCTATCAATTTACAGACTATACAGCAGTCATGTTTGGAAAACTGGATCAAATATTGTTCTGGAAAACCGGACACTGGCTGGCAAGGAAATTCAACGTTTCAATTAAGTCATTAATAAAGCAATGGTTTCGGCGACCCAAGATAGGTCAAGCTAAAACATGGGTTCTGTATGGTCGAAATAGTCGGGGTAATCTTGAGGGTATAGCGCTAAAACGGCTAGTTACCAGCCGGAAAAGCCAGTTTCGGTGGCGTAATCCAGAAATGAATCCGTACATTTTACGTGATGAAGACAGGAATACCGTTACCTCTCACTATGTCGAAATTGCAATAGCTATGAGCTATTCTTAAATGGAGAGCTGTATGCGCTGAAAGGTGCCTGTGCAGTTCGGTGAGGAGAAGCAGGGAAATAGTTCGACTACGCCCTGCTTCTTACTCTACTCTGGACGGACGAAGGCTGGCTGTACTTGGCGGTCGTGCTGGAGCTTTATTCACGGCGGGTCATTGGCTGGGCAATCTCAGAACGTATGGCGGCAACGCTAGTCTGCGATGCCCTCACCATGGCGTTATGGAATCGAAAAATGCCAAAGAGTGTGGTAATCCACTCTGACCGGGGCAGCCAATATTGTTCAGCCGTTTACCAGAAGCTGTTCAGAAAACACCGGCTGATTTGCAGCATGAGCAAGAAGGGCGACTGTTATGACAACGCCGACAAGGAAAGCTGGAACCATAGCTTCAAGGTCGAAGCGGTGCATGGTGAACGCTTTAAAACCCGTTCGGAGGCTAAATACCAAGTGTTCGAATATATCGAAGTGTATTACAATCGCAAACGGCTTCATTCAAAACTGGGCTATCTTAGCCCGGAAGCATTTGAAGCTAAAAAAGTCGCTTAGTGGAGTGTCCGTGAAATCAGGGCAAGATCACTTATTTAGAGGTTTATTTGGTATGCTATCTATCGAGGTTCTCTATGGGTGATTTTTTTTACCGCTTCCCAGAGAATTGGGGGTACGAACATTTTCATAAATTGTTTAGTTTGAGTAAAGGGCGTGGACTCATTAGGAAATATCAAAAGTTCTGGTGACAAATACTGGTTTAATACTCGTTGTTCGCGCATTTCTCTAGCTAATGGGTTAGTGTAGTAATAAGATGCCACTGATCGTCTGGCATATTCGGGCGGACAATTTAAGGGTGTAGGATGGCCATGAAAGTTAGTTTTTCCATTTCGCATGAGAATTGAGCGGCCAAATTCGGGAACGACTTTTCTAACACAATGTTTGGATTCTGAATCCCACAATTCTAAAGCGCCAGCCCAAGATGGATCCCAATTTTTATTGAGATAGGTTATGAATACCATCTCATTGCGTAGACCGTTGTTAATATGGCATGTGAAATCCGTATGCACACCAAAACCACCGCCTCTTCTAGTTTCATGCAGTCCGCCACCGTATAGCATAGGATCAGGAAGCAAGTCGCTGACTTTGGTGATTTGTGACAGAAGCGCCAAGAACCAGCCTGAATTGACAAGGTTAAAATACAAAGTTGAAGCAGCACCCAGTATTGGGTTGGGTTGAGATCGGTAAGAATGTTGGTAAGCGTAATAAACTTTTCTCCAACCGCCGTGTTCAATTAGATCAAATTCTTCGTGTATCAATTCAAGAAGGGTAGGGTTGAACCAATCTTGGGTAACGATATGTTGATAGGGTTTAGCACTATGCATTTGTTTTTGTAATGCTTTTACGAAGTTTCTATCATATAGCTGAGTATTGACCAAATCATCCAGATTAATGCGCTTACCACGGATATAGATTAAGTTTCCAGAGCCTGGTTCGGTGGCGAAACTTTCACTATCATTACTGATCATCCAGTCCACCAATACATTCTTTTGAAAAGAATGAATATTACCTCCCCTCATAAAGTCATTGACTTTCAATCCACGCATTAGACACCCTTCACAAAATTTAAAGTATAGACAAATCGTCGTGTTTAACCGGATAAAAATCACTATATTTCATCCTTGGTTTGTACTGTTTAAGGATATATTTTACATATCCTCAGCATTGTATTTTCTGAACAATGTTTGAATGCATATCCAACTATTTTTATTAAATAGTTGCGCTATATTAAGCGGGCTAACTTAAAAAAGACTTACTTTGAAAGCACTGTGGCTGGACAAAATCTTAATTTCTGAATAGGCCGTATAATTTATGTAGATTTTTCTTAATTGACTTCGTTCAACAAGTTAACAATCATGTTTTCTGCTTGTTTTTGGTAGCCACTTCCGAACAAATTGAGGTGATTGAGGATATGGTAAAGGTTATAAAGTGATTTTCTAACTGTATAGCCTTGATCTATTGGATAAGTCTCCCGATAAGCTGCATAAAAATCTTGGCTAAAGCCACCGAATAATTCGGTCATGGCGAGATCGGCTTCTCGGTCGCCGTAGTAACATGCTGGATCAAACATGACCGGATTGCCGTGTTTGTCGGTAGCAGCGTTGCCGCCCCATAAATCACCATGCAGCAAGGAAGATTGGGGATTATAACCATCAAAAAAACGGGCAATTTTTTCGCAGAGTTGTGCGCCGTTGGTTTGTAAATGTCCGCAATAGCCTTTGGCTGCGGCTAAATTTAGTTGGTGTTGCAAACGTTGAGTACGCCAGAATACTATCCAATCATCATGGCGTACGTTAGGTTGTGGTGTGCTGCCGATAGTATTTTCCTGATGCCAACCAAAATAAGGTTGTTGTAGTTGATGCAATAAGGCAAGTTGTTGTCCGAACAAACGGTCTGTGGCTTTGCTGGAGATGCCAAATTCAATATATTCCACTACTAAAAACGCATGATCCGTTGCCTTGCCATAAACTACAGGGTAGGGGACGCGTACGGTGTGCGTGGTTGCCAATTCCTTCAATCCCGTCGCTTCGGCTGCAAACATGCCAAGTGTTTCAGCTCGGTTTAGTTTTACGAAATAGGATTTATCGATGCCTTGTAAACAATAAGCAGAATTGATGTCACCACCCGCAAGGGAGCGAACGGTTATCAGTTTAAACACCGAACCTGTTGTGCTTTCAATCTGTTCTACAATACTTTGCCAATTCATAAGCCAAAACTTATCACAAACCATGTTTTAGCTGCAATCAAGCAGCAGATACTTTAGTATAAGGGCATCTCAATATTTGAATTAAGCAAAAAATCGAGCTTGCAGAGGGGCTATGAAGACTGAACAACCTATTGGTCCAGTTATGTTGGATGTGGCCGGATTAACATTAACCGATCATGAAAAAGATGTAATAAATCACCCTAATACAGGTGCGGTGATCCTGTTTGCCCGTAATTATCATGATCCTGAACAGGTAACCCAACTTAATAATGAGATTCGTAAAGCCCGAAATGGACAGATTTTGATTGCTGTAGACCAAGAAGGTGGAAGGGTGCAACGTTTTCAAAATGGGTTTACGCGCTTACCGCCAGCTCGTTCTTACGCTGAAGTGCGTGATACACCCGAATTGGCAGAAACGGCAGGTTGGTTGATGGCAGCAGAATTACTTGCAGTCGGTGTGGATTTCAGTTTTGCGCCGGTGCTGGATATTGACTGCGGTATTAGTGAAGTAATCGGCAATCGGTCATTTTCCACCGAATGCGAACGGACAACCGAACTGGCTAGGGCATTTAGAAAAGGCATGAATACGGCAGGGATGGCGGCTACGGGCAAGCATTTTCCCGGTCATGGAGCGGTGGCGGCGGACTCTCATCATGCTTTGCCTGTAGACGAGCGGGATTTAGATAGCATTCGTGCAAAGGATTTAGTGCCGTTTAAGGCATTAATCAATGAAGGCTTGGAAGCGGTGATGCCAGCCCATGTCGTCTATAAAAATATTGACCCTAATCCCGCCGGATTTTCGCCTTTTTGGATACAGCAAATCTTACGCGGTGAATTAGGCTTTAAAGGTGTGGTATTCAGTGACGATTTAAGCATGGAAGGGGCGGCTTTTGCTGGAGGCTATCCAGAACGGGCAAAGCGCGCGCAGGAAGCCGGTTGCGATATGCTGTTGGTGTGCAATAATCCGCCCGCTGCGGAAGCCGTATTGGATGCCTTGCCCATTATAAAAGATACCATAAGAGAGCGGCGCCTGGTAGCCATGCGCGGCAAACCTGGAATGAATCTGGAGCAGTTGATGCAGATTGAAAAATGGCAGCAGGCTTCAACTCGGATCAAGGAGTTAGTAGCCAGCTATGCTTAAAGAAATTCAACACATCCAGGCGACAGCCGATTTACTGTACAGTGAACGGCAAGTGGAAGCGGCGCTTGACAACATGGCGGCTGCAATTAGCGCAGAATTGGCAAACAGCAACCCCTTGGTGTTATGTGTATTGAACGGCGGCATTGTTGTCGCTGGTAAGCTACTGACACGGCTGGATTTTCCGCTTAACATTGATTCCATTAATGCAACCCGCTATCAAAACCAGACTTCTGGTGGCACAATCGAATGGCAGTTAAAGCCAGGAACGCCACTAAAGGGCAGGGCAGTCCTGATTATTGATGATATTCTGGATGAAGGCATTACGCTTTCGGCAATCAAAGATTATTGCTTGGAACAAGGTGCAGTTGCTGTTTTTACTGCCGTACTGGTTGATAAGGATCTCGGTCGTGAAAAGCCTTTACATGCAGATTTTGTCGGTTTACAAACCGAAAACCGTTACCTATTCGGTTACGGCATGGACTACAAAGGCTATTTACGAAATGCAGCGGGCATTTACGCCTGTAATGGGGTGGTGTGATGGGTCGTTTGGCTATTATTGGCGGCACGGGCTTATCTCAACTTGCCGATTTTAAAATCATTAAAAGCGAAACACTCACAACGCCTTATGGCAAACCGTCGGCGGACTTCACCATCGGGGAATTAAATCATAAAGAAGTCATTTTTCTTGCCAGACATGGTAATCCCCATGCTATTGCTCCGCATAAAATCAATTATTGCGCTAACATCTGGGGGCTAAAACAGCTCGGTGTCGAAAACATTATTGCTGTTGCCGCAGTTGGTGGTATTACGTCGGAAATGGTGCCCGCCCACATTGCCATCCCCGATCAAATCATCGACTACAGCTACGGACGTAAACACACTTTTTTTGAGGACGGAAACGATCCGGTCACGCATATAGACTTTAGCTTTCCGTATAGCCAAGCGCTTCGTTCTCGACTAATACAAGCCGCCAAGAAAGCAGGGATACGAATAAGCCCGATTGGCACTTACGGTTGTACGCAAGGCCCAAGATTGGAAACGGCAGCGGAAATCAAACGTATGGAAAACGATGGCTGCGATTTGGTGGGTATGACCGGTATGCCTGAAGCGGGCTTGGCGCGGGAGCTGGGTATCAATTATGTAGCTTTGGCGGTGATCGCTAATTGGGCGGCGGGGAAGATGGAAGGCGAGATTACCATGGCAGAAATTGAGCAGAATTTGCACAAAGGCATGGCAAATGCAGCCGAATTGTTAAAAATATTTGTCCAAACGCATTAAAAGACCGCGATCTGGTTTCCGCCAACCGCGGTTAGAAATTCCTATCACGATTTCTTTTTGACAGTTTTTTTGCTTTTAGTAGCGCTTTTTGCGACCGTTTTGCTTGCACTAGCAGGCTTGAAATAACCTTTGCTTTTGCTTTTGGATGATGTGCTTGTTTGTTTGGTTTTACTTTCAGGTGTGTAATAACCCTTACCATGCGTACTAGCTTTAGCGACTTGGATAACTTTTTCTGATTTTTTGCTCTTACTTGTTGTTGATGCTGCTTTTTTACTGGATTTACCCGATGTAAGCACAACTTTGGCTTTACTGTTCGTGTTGTGCGGCTTCTTACTTGAATATGCGATATGCTGAGCCTGGGGGACGTGCTTTACGATAGTCTTAGTTTTTCCGGCTATCTTGATTTTTGTAAGCACTTTCGGGGTTACGTCCCTATTATGTAGAGCAAGATGGCTTATGGATGAGTGTTTTCTCACGTAGCGTATATGGTGGTCATCGTCATCTTCATTGTGCCGGGATGCGTAATGCGATGAAGGCCGATGTCCACACGTAAGCTGATAAGGCGGCACGCCAACCGAATTTTTGCTCATCGAATTGATGTTTTTTGAGTGATAAGAGCCGTATTCATTCGAATAACCGATATCCATCATGGTAAACATATGTTGATAGCGTTCCCCACTGGTCATTCCACCTAACACGACACCGATCAGGCGTTTTCCATACTGGTTAGCAGAAGCAACCAGATTGTAGCCGGAACCGCAGGTATAGCCAGTTTTCATGCCTTCTGCACCAGGATAATTGGCGACAAACTTGTTAGTGCTGCGTAAATATCTCCCGTTGTAATAGAGGCTGTCGACAGCAAAATAAGGGTAATATTGGGGAAAGTTCTTCTGTATTTTTAATGCCAGCAGCGCCATATCGTGGGCTGTTGTGGATTGCCAGTCGTGCGGCAATCCAGTCGCATTCATAAAATGGCTACCGTACATTCCGATACTATGTGCAGTGGAAGTCATTTTTATCGCAAACTGTTGCTCACTGCCGGCTATTTTTTCTGCCAGCACGACCGCTGCATCATTAGCGGAACGGGTGATGACTGCAAGTATTGCATCCTCAACGGAGATGGAATCCCACGCCCTTAAACCTAGCTTACTGGTCGGTTGATGGGCAGCATGGCTGGAGATGTTCATCCGGTCACTTAAGCGTAGCCGCCCGGATTCCAAGGCGGAAAACGCCATATATAGCGTCATCAATTTTGTCAGGGAAGCCGGATACCAGGATTGATTGGCTTCCATTTCATACAACACATCGCCGTTTTCAGCATCAATCAAAAGTGCGGCGTGGCGACCATAACTTAACTGTGAAACCAGCATCAGTCCTGTTGCTGTCAAGATGAGTAGGATATGTTTCACAATCTTCATTTACCGTAGTTCTCAAATAGAGGTGTTAAAAAATTAATAACGCTGACTGACAACAGTTGCCGTACAAAAAACGCTAACTATAGTCGAAATTCAATTTAAAAAGTAAACAGTACTGGCTTTTTTATAACTATTTATGTTGAACAGATTGATTTTATAGATTCGGCCTAGTGAAGTTTTAACTCCCGTTCGCCTTGAGTATGTCAAAAGGCTTGTGTGCTTCGACAAGCTCAGCACGAACGGTTCAAACATTAAAAGGCCGAATCAATAATCTTAGTTAGGCAAGGTCATCACGAACGTAATAACAGCTTATCGTTCGTCCTAAGTCTGTCGAAAGTTCTGTTCAGCGGGTTTTTGTACAAAAAACTCGGTTGTTACTGGATTATTTAAACTCTTTTACGCACGTATAAGGCGGTTCGCCTTCACAGATTCCCCAGTGAGCGCCAAAACTCCCTTCATCAGTTGGTTTCCATTTCTCTGAAAAGGCTTCAAATACATTGCCCCCCCAGTTCTTTGTCGCCAGCTTTTTCAAGGTAGATTTAATGACGGTGATCTGGTTTTTCTGACCGGCGATACCACATTTTTGACCCGTACGGGTATTGGTTTCCGTGCCGCCTTCAGGTCCATTAGGCCAACCAAATTCCGTAAGAGTCAGCTCTTTGTCAGGATAAGTGCGGCTAATATCTTCAAGCCTGGCAATGTGGAAATCAGCCGCTTGTTCTGCGGTTGTGCAGGTATGTACGCCGGCATGTTTATTTTCCCACCAAGGAAAAATATTGACTCCGATCCAATCCACTTTTGCTTCAAAGCCCGTTTTTTGGCAAGGCGTTGCCCGGTTACACCACTCCCACCAAGTATCAATGGTGGTGATAGGTTGCTTCACACCGGCTTTACGCAGGCCATCAATGCATTTGACAATCTCGCCATCGAAAACGTTGCCATGCCGTGTCCTAACTTCAGAGCCGCAGCTTAGTTTGACAATTGTTTTGGGGAAAGCCTTGGCAACTTCAATGCCACTGGCGATAGATTGGTCATTGACTGCGATTTCCTTATCCAGCCAGATAATCGCAATGACCTTAAGTTTTCGGGCTTCCGCCGCCGCAAACGTATAGTCCAATCCATTCATCACGCCATACGTCATAATGCAGCGAAAACGGGTTTCTTTCACTAGCTTATCTAACAATGTGTCGATCAACTCATGGGAAGGTTGTGGTCCATAATTTGGGTTAATATCGCCTACATAAGGGCTAAAAGCCACACATTGCATGGCTTTGTTTTCGCTAGATTGTACGGGTTTCTTATGCTGTTTAGTGTGTTGAGCGGCAAAAACGCCGTCCATTTGTAAGGCCAGGAAGAAAATACTTACCAATAGCAGTAATTGTTTCATGAGGATTTCCAGATTAAAAAATGAAATGAATAAGGCCAAACGCGATCTTATCTTGATCATTATCATTTTTTAAGATGAACCTTGTGTGAATTTAGGAGCGGGTAAGTGCTGAAGCCAAAAACTTTAACGCATATGATAAGTCATTTAGAAAGTTGGGGCGTTAAAGATTAAGAATTGCCAATCCCTACAAATAGATTGCTTAAATTAATAGGTGGGATAGGCTGAGTTAAAGGCATTAATGTCATTGTTAATTGTCTTACGTTTGAAGCCGCGTATTTCCGGCAACGGTTAGCATTGAGGAAAACACTATGAATCAACTATTTGAAGGCATTTATCGCTTAATAAAAAGCGATCAACACGAAAATGTGGTCGATCCTTCTGAGCATACTATCAGCACAGCCGCCCACCCCGCTCCTGAAGAAGCGGAGGTACTTCATCCTGGAAAAAGGCGGATAAAAGAAAACTACACCAGCCACTGGGATTTGGATTATTTGCCCAGGGCAGAAGTCGATAAAATTTTGGGTGGAATTGAGCAAGATAAGTTGGGTTGACTTTAGCGTTTCAATGTAAATAATGCTGTTGTTTAATAATACCAATCCCAATAAGTTCTCATTGAAACCTTCTCCAGAGGGAGAAGGCCAGGATGAGGGGATTCATATAGCAACTTATTGGGATTGTTATAATTATATCGTTTCCATTCCGGAGCGTTGGAACGATGTGTAAAATAGATCTTAAATTTATCAGCGGAGGTGGATGATGTTGACTATAAAATCTAAAAAAATGGCATTGCTGTTAAGCGTTTGCCTGGTTTCTGGCTTAGTTTTACCAGAGCTAACCTTAGCCGAGAGTGTAAATTCGTGGGGAGGGGATTCCGGTAGCATAGATGCCGGAAAGGCAGCGACGCAAAGGGCCGCGATAGCAAAAAGGAAAGAGAGAATAAAACATCAGAAAGAGGCTGAAGCTAAAAAGGCGGCTGAAGCCCAGCAAGGTCAACCGGTTGAGGAAAAAAAGGAAACACCTGCTACCCAATAACAACCTCTGCTTGGGAACGATTAATTGTCCCCTCTCCTGCTGGATGCCTCCATGGATGTAGGTAGTAGGTGGAAAAATGCTCCTGCACAACCACATTCACCACGTCCATGTGGCTTGGCAACGCAGGACAACAAACTACTCCTGCGTTTGCTGCATTCAGTACGTCCTGTACTTCAGCAGTTGCCGAGAGGGCTGGGGTGAGAGCAATAAAATCAACTGGTTATATCCCCCTCATCCCGACCTTCTCCCTCGAGGGAGAAGGAGTTTTACACATCGTTTCCATACCGGAGCGAGGGAATCTCTGTACATGGCAAAAACTATCCAGTGTCATTTCGAACGCTAATATACGTTGTCATTTCGACCAACGGGAGAAATCTTAATCCACTGAGATTTAAGATTTCTCCCGTTGGTCGAAATGACAAAAAGTTAACCGATACAATGTTTATTGATTTTTTGTCGTGTAAAAAATGTGGGAACGAAAAAAACTTTAGAACACGATAAGGTTGTTTTCTCAGTATGTAGGGTACGCACCGCGTCCACAACAAGGCTTTCCTAACGCAGCAAACTCTTCCTAAAGGTACGCGATGCGTACCCTACTTATAGAGCAAGCTGTTCTTGATAACGCTCAAACAAAAACGCGACGCGGGCGGCATCGTCTTTGCTGCTTTTGTAGTTGTAAGCGGCATCGACGGCCTTATCGAGTTGGCTGTGGGCTTTGCGTAAGGCTTCGGGCATGTTGTTGGGAGCGTATAGTTGGGCTAAGGAACAGCGTTGATCTTGTTCGGCACAGCGGGTTTCTTCGGCGGTGCGAGCATCCAGTATGGCTTGGGCGGCGGTTTCGATTTTTTGTTGCTGCTCGGGTTTGACGGTTTGCGGGAAGGGGAAATTGTTGTAGACGATGGTGTTGGAGTAGCTGTAATCGCTTTTTAATCGTCCGCAAACAGTTCGCATCCAGGCGTTGTGCATGTGGCTGGTTAGAATGCCAAAATGAAATAAGGTGGCGTTCGGTATAAAAATAACTTATCGCCGCAAATGACCTTGGCATCCAGATAGCCAATCGGTACGTAAAATCGGTTTTCAGACGATACTTTGGGAATGGCGAGATATTTGGATGCAGACATACGAATTTCCCCAAACAAATAAGGTGTTTCAGCCAGTTTTTGCGTGGCTGCTTTGGTGCTGGCTAAACGCATTTGTTTTACGTGTTCAATCCGTTTTTTAATTTCAGGAGATTTAACGCGGTCGCTTGATGTACTGTCTTTCAGCCACAAACAATACCGAGGTATGTTGTTTATAAATTCATCACCCATCAAAAAGGGACGGATATATTTGGCGGCAATCGGGTCATTTTGCCGAATGCTATCTGCTTCGGATTGCGATAAAAGTAAATTACCGCCTTCGGTCGGTTTACCTCCATTCAACATTTCTGGCGTGCCTACATTTAATGGCTTACTACGCTTATTAATCAGTACGGTTGGCGCATCGACCAGATACGGATTGATCTGTTTGGCGGGGATTTCTGTCGGTATGCCTTTGATATTGTCGCCGTAGTAGTGGGTTAAACCTGTGTTTTTGATGAACTTGTTGGCTTCATACCCGCGAGTCGCGTGTATTTTGGAGTGACAAACCTAGGTTTGTCACTCCGCCCACTAACGTCGCCGTAATCAAACAATCGGCAGGGTGTAAGGAAGAAAGATTTTTCACCCTTGTCGCAGAAAAATCCCATGATGACGCAATGCACGGCGGCAATACCTTTGCCTTCGTTACTCCATTGGAAGGTGCGGTGGGCAAAATGCAGTTTGATGTTGAGCTTCAAGAGTTCTGCCCACAATAAGGCAACTTGACCACCTTGGGTAAGACTGTTGGTGGACACAAACGCCACCGGAATAGCCGTATTAGCTTGGATATAACGCGCCGCCTTAACATGCCACGAGGCAACCAAATCCAATACGCCAGAGCCTTCCATACCTTTAAACACGTCGGCACAATCTGCTTTTTGCTCTTTGGTTTGATAGGTGCTGCCCACAAACGGCGGATTACCCATGATGTAACTGCATTGCTCCGGTGCTATTACGTCTGCCCAGTCAATCCTTAAGGCATTGGCGCAAACGATGTTGGCTTTTTTCTTGAGCGGAAGGCGGTGGTAATACAAGCCGAGGCTTTTTACTTTCAAATTCATTTGATGGTCGGTCAACCACAACGCCAAGGTTGCTATTTGCGCGGCGCTTGGGTCGATCTCTATGCCGTGGAACTGGTGGACGTTGCAACGGATCAAGGTTTCCACATCCAGTTGGGCGGTCAGGTTATTACCCCATATTTTCTGGATGACCTCCAATTCCAGCAAGCGCAGCTCTCGGTAAGCAATCACCAAAAAATTGCCGCAGCCGCAGGCTGGGTCAAAAAAGTTAAGGCTGGCGAGCCGGTCGTGAAACGCATTCAGCTTTTGTTTGTTGTTGCCGCATTTGCCCAATTCCTTACGTAAGTCGTCCATAAACAGCGGGTTGATGACTTTCAGGATGTTTTCTTCGCTGGTGTAATGTGCGCCCAGTTCGCGGCGTTTTTTGGTCTTGGCGGTGGCTGCTTCATCATCAAAGTGCATGATCGCCTGAAATAACGAGCCGAAAATGGCGGGGCTGATCTCGCTCCAATCCAGGCGTGAGCATTCGATCAGCGTGTTCCGTGCGGTTTCGTCGAATTCGCAATGGCCAAGGCCGCCATCAAATAATGCCCCGTTGACGTACGGAAAACGGGCGCGGTGTTCCGGCAAATTTGCCAAGCGTTTCTGCCCCTTATAATCGGGGTGCGCCCGTAAATAGCTTTCATCCGGTCGATTGAGCGTATCAAACAGCGCGGCCAATTCGCCATGCAGGTCGGAGCCGTCTTTTTCGGTATGGTTAATCAGGTAATCGAGGAATACGCCGTTCTCATTAAATAAGCCCGTGTCTTCGGCAAACAGGCAGAACAGCAAACGCACCAGATAAGTTTCCAAATCTTTGCCGGTGTAGCCGGTGGCTTTCAGCGCATCGTGCAGTTGCGCTATTTTCTCGGCGGCTTCTTTGTTGATGTGGGCTTGTTGTTCAAGGGCGATGGTTTCATAGCCCGCGATAAACTTAAAGTTTTCGATGTGATCCGGCAGATCGGTCAATTTGATCCTAAGCGGCGGCGCTTTGGTTTCCAGGTTATGCAAATGCAGGTTGGCAAAGTCGCTGACTAAGACGCAGCGGGGTATTTCCTCGTCTTTCAGGCCAGGAAAATAGCCAGTGGCCTGGATATAAGCCTTATCAAGGTCTTCGCCTATCGATTTCATTTCAACCAAAAGCAGTCCGGGAAAAAAGCCGTCTATCCGCCCGCTTTTACCACCCAATTTCTTTACCCGGTCTTCAAACCGGACTGCGCGGCGGTGGTTTAACTCAAAAATATGGCATAAGCCGCGAATAAAATCCTGCGCCTCTCCCATCTCGTAAGTCGATTTTGAGAATTCTTTGGCAAACGCAGCGGCGCGTTGGCGAAGGGTGTTGACATCAAGGGTTACGGTCATATAGAAGTGCTATAATACAGTAATGGTTAATCCTAACAATCTAGGGGATCTCTAAATATCCCCTCTCCCTTTGGGAGAGGGCTAGGGTGAGGGGTGTAACTGGCTGATTTTAATGCCCTCATCCCAACCTTCTCGGCAATAGCTCCTGCATTGCCAAGCCACATGGACGTGGTGAATGTGGAAAATGCAGGAGCATTTTTCCACCTACTACCTACATCCATGTAGGTATCCCAAAGGGAGAAGGGTTTTTGAGTTTTTAAAGATTCCCTCTAGGTTAATACAGGGTAATAATAGTTGTTCTACACCTTTTTTGCCGATATGGCTTATCTTTTACATGGTTACATCTTGCTTCTTCTCGCATCGGATAAGGGCTTATGACCGAAAAATACGATCTTCATTGCCATTCTAATGTTTCTGACGGTGTGCTGTCGCCAACCGAATTGGTGCGTCGGGCGCATGGACAAGGCGTGACTGCATTGGCCTTAACAGATCACGATACGACGGCGGGCCTTGATGAGGCGAAAACGGCTGCAACTGAAGCTGGCGTTAAGCTGATTGCGGGGATAGAGCTGTCTGCAAGCTGGAAGGATAAGACTTTTCATATTGTGGGTTTAGGTATCAATCCTGATTATCCACCGCTGTTTGAAGCGACCCGCCAGCTACAATTGGTTCGCTTTGAACGTGCTGAACAAATTGCCGCCAAGTTGGAAAAAAAACGCATTCCTGGCGCTTTGGAAGCAGTAACTAAGGCCGCAGGGGACAGCATGATTACCCGTACACATTTTGCCGATTTTCTGGTGTCGCACTTTCATGTGTCTAGCCAACAGGATGCTTTTGACCGTTATCTCGCCAAGGGCAAACCCGCTTATGTGGCGACGGCTTGGGCAGAAATGGAGTTGGCGGTTAGCTGGATTACCCAATCGGGCGGCGTAGCGGTTATGGCACATCCATTGCGCTACCGATTGACCGCGAGTTGGATGAAACGTCTGCTGACTGCATTCAAACAGGCCGGGGGGCAGGGCATAGAGGTGGTGACTGGCCGGTGCAATGCCGATGAAATCAAAATGGTGGCTAAATACGCGAATGATTTTGAATTGGTGGGTTCTGTCGGTTCCGATTTTCACAGTCCGGCAAACCAATGGGTCGAATTAGGTAGGCTTGCGCCGTTGCCTGCAAATGTTAAGCCGGTGTGGGAGTTGTTTGGCTAGAAAGCCAGTTTCATTTAGCCGCTATTCATAATCACTATGTTACGCTATTGCAAGTATCAACAATGGGGATGGGGACGTAATCAATGGGTGCACTCGATCAAATAACGGCAACTTTGGCGTTAACTATGGGCTTGGCTTGGGCTAGTGGCATTAACCTGTACGCTACTTTGCTGACCTTGGGTTTTCTTGCTAACAGCGGCAATATCGATTTGCCAACGGATTTGCAGATTGTGGCAAACCCGTTGGTTATGGGCGCTGCGGGCATCATGTATTTTGTTGAATTCTTTGTTGATAAAACGCCAGGTGCAGATTCCGGCTGGGATGCCATCCACACGTTTATCCGCATTCCCGCTGGGGCAATGCTGGCTGCTGGTGCGGTGGGAGATCTGAATCCTGCTGTCGAAATTGCCGCTGCTTTATTGGGTGGTAGTCTTGCGGCGGGAACACATGCCACCAAAGCCGGTTCACGCCTTATGATTAATACCTCACCTGAACCCGTTAGCAATTGGGTTGCATCAATTGGGGAAGATGTTGCCGTTGTTACGGGCGTTTGGGCGAGCATCAACCATCCGGTTTCATTCTTGATCGCACTCGTGTTGTTCGTGATATTGATGATCTGGCTTTTGCCCAAAATTTGGGTGAGTGTAAAAAAAGTTTTTCGTTTTATTCTGAGTTGGTTTAGAAAAGAAGACAGTCCACCGGATTTTAATCTACCGCAGTAACGAATTCCCTATTGACTGTAAGGGCGTAATCGCGTCTAATGGCGCTCTTTTGTATGACCGCCCAGGTAGCTCAGTCGGTAGAGCAGAGGACTGAAAATCCTCGTGTCGACGGTTCGATTCCGCCCCTGGGCACCATTCAATTCGGCTTGAATCAGTTAAGCCAGCGCAACACCATCTCAAATGCCCAGGTAGCTCAGTCGGTAGAGCAGAGGACTGAAAATCCTCGTGTCGACGGTTCGATTCCGCCCCTGGGCACCATCTTTATCCCCGTTTCTTAAAGCATTGTACTTTTTCACCTGTAGTCTTTTTTGGATTATTTCGTTAGGAAAAATGCAAAAATGCCCCGCAAAGTGATTAACGTAAAGTATCATTCTTACCATACAGCGATAATTCCGATTGGCGATTTCACGTAAATGGCGACATGGGTATAGCTAAGTAATAATATTTATAGAAAATTGTTTGGGGATTGCAGTATGAAAATTATTTATTTGATGAGCCTACTATTTTTGGCTGGTTGTACACAAGATCAGCAAAATCAACTTTCCAGGAAAGTAGTTGAAATATTGGATAGCGATTATCTGGTTACCTATGCCAATGGTACGACGACCAAAACCTGGACGATTAAGAACGGTAAGGTAACATCAAGTGATAAAGGCTATTATTACTTTTGGGACGACAAAAAACATTATGTCCAAGTGCCCATTGTGAATACGATTGTCGAAGAAGTTGATTAATGGGTCGATTGTAAAACTGCCTGATTCATAAGGGATCTCGATGCCAAGTATATACGCTATAAAACCCGCCTTTCAAAACCTGTTGCGACCTGTAACCAAGAAGCTTGCCAGCTTTGGCGTAACGGCTAATCAAGTTACGTTGGCAGCCTTGGTATTATCCTTAATAACAGGGCTTCTATTGATATTCGGGGGTAAACAAACGGGCATTTTTTTGTTAGTGCCAATGGTATTGTTCGTACGTATGGCTCTTAACGCCATCGATGGTATGTTAGCTCGTGAACACGACATGAAAAGCCCATTAGGTGCCATTTTAAATGAGTTGTGCGATGTCATCTCAGACGTTGCCTTGTACCTGCCTTTTGCCCTTTTGCCTGAAATATCTCTGTGGATTATCGTGTTATTGGTGATTGCCGCCATCATTAGCGAAATGACAGGCGTGATTGCCATACAAATCGGGGCATCTCGCCGTTACGACGGGCCGATGGGGAAAAGCGACCGGGCTTTTGTCTTTGGTGCGATAGCTCTCGCCTTGGGCTTAGGTATGCCGTCAGGTTACTGGTTAAACGAGTTGTTCGGGCTGGTTTTAATATTGACGTTAGCGACGGTTGTTAACCGTGCCCGTCACGCCCTCGACGAAATCAAGCCATGAACTGGCGCACTTTTCCAACCAGTGTGCAGATTGCCTTTCTGGTAATGGGCGGCTTGTTAGTCATCGCCAGTCTGGTTTCGATTAGCTTAGTCAAGTCTCGTCCTGATCGTGACTATCGGGAGCTACGCCTACGCATCAAAACCTGGTGGTGGATAGTTGCCGTTTTTGCGCTTGCTGTACTGTTCAATAAGACGGTTTCGGTCGTTGTTTTCGGTTTTATCAGTTTCCTGGCGTTTAAAGAATACTTATCGCTAATTCCCACCCGCCGTGCCGATCATCGGGTGTTATTTTGGGCTTATCTTGCGATTCCTGTTCAGTATTATTGGGTATGGATGGCCTGGTATGGCACGTTTATCATTTTTATCCCAGTCTATATGCTGCTGTTACTACCGATGCGGATGGTACTGATCGGTGAAACGCAAGGTTTTCTCCGTGCTATCGGCACCTTGCATTGGGGTCTGATGATTACCGTGTTCAGTTTGAGCCACATGGCCTATCTGTTGGTCTTGCCGGAAGCGAATAATCCCGCCGGTGGTGTGGTTGGCTTACTGATTTACTTGGTATTTTTAACCGAGATTAATGATGTTAGTCAGTACATATGGGGTAAAAGCTTTGGCAAACGCAAGATCATCCCCAAAGTCAGTCCGGGTAAAACAGTCGCCGGTTTTTTGGGTGGAGTGACTACGACGACGATTCTTGCCGCTGTCGTTGCACCTTATCTAACGCCATTAACATTATATGAAGCGATAGGTGCAGGGGCATTAATCGGAGTTGCTGGGTTCATCGGTGATGTGACGATTTCTGCACTCAAGCGGGATTTAGGCGTAAAAGACAGCGGTAGTATTCTACCGGGGCACGGCGGCATTCTTGACCGATTAGATAGCTTAACCTATACCGCGCCGCTGTTATTTCATTACGTCTATTTTCTGCATTATTAATGCCATGTTGCGACATTTGTTTTACTTGATTATAGTCAAGCCACTTGTGCTGTTCATTTTGGGGATAAATGCCAGAAACCGTGAGTTTTTACCGGTGCAAGGCTCGCCATTATCGTTGCCAATCATAATAGTCATTTGGATGCCTTGGCATTGATGTCCCTGTTTCCGTTAAAAGTAATTCCTTACGTCCAGCCCGTGGCGGCGGCCGATTATTTTCTCAAAAATCGCTGGCTCAAATGGTTTGCCTTGGATGTGATCGGCATTATACCTATCGAACGAAAAGTCACGGCTGGGCAGGATGTTCTAGCACCTGTGATTGAGGCGCTTGACCGAAAGGCGATTTTAATTCTTTTTCCGGAAGGTTCGCGTGGTGAACCTGAAAACATGGGCAAGCTGAAAAATGGCATCGGCCATATTCTTAGCGAACGCCCGGAAATTCCGGTTATTCCGGTATTTTTTTATGGTTTAGGGAAAAGTTTGCCAAAAGGCGAGGTCATTTTAATACCATTTTTTATCGACGCGTTTATTGGCGAACCGCTCATGTGGTTAGGCAACCGAAAGGTTTTCATGGCTGAGTTATCAGAAAAAATGACTAGCCTTCAAGCGAAAGCCATCAGGCTTACTACTGATAAATACGATTGAGACTATAGGTTTCACCAGCGTTAATATTCCGGCATCCCTTTCGGCTTTAGTTTAAAATTGCCGTCTTTATGAGTCCGAATTTACCTGTTTTTATCGAATAATGAACACACCTTCAAACGAGGCTTTGTCGTCTTTAACTACCCTGCGGGACTATATTCGTTGGGGTGCAAGCCGGTTTGCTGAAGCTAAACTCAATTTTGGTCATGGTACCGTAACCGCGCTAGATGAAGCCGCTGCGCTGGTGCTGCACACCTTACATCTACCTTATAACTTAAGCGAATTTTACTTGCAGTCTGCTTTAACGCCAGAAGAAAGGCACGCGATTGTTACTATTTTCGAAAAACGCATCAATGAACGAAAGCCCGCCGCTTACCTAACGCAAGAAGCTATTTTTGCTGGCTTGTCTTTCTATGTGGATGAACGGGTGTTAGTGCCTAGATCACCCATTGCGGAACTCATTGAACAGCGATTTGCTCCTTGGGTGGAAGAAGATCAGGTCGGACGAATTTTGGACTTATGCACTGGCAGTGGATGTATAGCTATTGCCTGTGCTTATGCATTTCGGGAAGCGGTGGTGGATGCAGTGGACTTATCGGCTGACGCATTGGCTGTTGCCGAAATCAATGTCGATAAACATCAAATCGGCAATGAAGTTATGTTGTATCAGTCTGATTTGTTCGATGCTTTGCCCGATGCCCAATACGATATTATCGTCAGCAACCCGCCATATGTGGCGATTGCGGAATGGCAGCAACTTACCCGAGAATTTCATGCCGAACCGGAAATAGGTTTTGTCGCCGGAGATTCTGGCCTTGATATTGTCATCCGCATCTTGGCGAAAGCCGATAATTACTTAACGCCGCAAGGGATATTGGTCGTGGAAGTCGGCAGCAGTGCCGAAACCCTACAAGAAACTTTTCCGAACGTACCTTTTTACTGGCTGGATTTTGAACGCGGCGGCGATGGTGTATTTTTGCTGACTGCTGAACAGGTTAATGAATACCATGAAGATTTTGCTAACGCCCTCAATTAATACAACATATTGATATGTCTGGAAACACCATAGGAAAATTATTCGCCGTCACGTCGTTTGGTGAAAGCCACGGCCCTGCGATTGGCTGCATCGTCGATGGTTGTCCTCCAGGGATGGCGTTATCGGAAGATGACTTACAAAATGACCTGGATCGCAGGAAACCCGGTACATCAAGGCATACCACCCAGCGGCGGGAAGCCGATGACGGTCAAAATTCTCTCCGGCGTATTTGAAGGCAAAACCACGGGAACGCCGATTGGTTTGCTAATCGAAAATACCGACCAACGCTCCAAGGATTATTCCAAAATTGCCGAAACGTTCCGTCCCGGCCATGCGGATTACACTTACCAACATAAGTATGGGTTCAGGGATTATCGTGGTGGCGGGCGTTCTTCGGCACGGGAAACTGCCATGCGCGTGGCGGCGGGTGGAATTGCCAAAAAATATCTGCGTGAAATCGCTGGAATTGAGATACGCGGCTATTTATCGCAGCTCGGCCCGATCAAAATTGAAAGCGTCGATTGGGATATTATCGACAGCAACCCCTTCTTTTGTCCCGATGCCGATAAAGTCGCCCAAATGGAAGCCTATATGGATGCCTTACGTAAAGAAGGTGAATCCATAGGCGCACGAATAGAAGTTGTCGCAACCAACGTACCACCCGGCTTGGGCGAGCCAATCTTCGATCGTTTGGATGCGGATTTAGCCCATGCTTTAATGAGCATAAATGCGGTCAAGGGCGTGGAAATCGGCGGCGGCTTCGATTGCATCAACACCAAAGGCACACAATTTCGGGACGAAATAACGCCAGATGGTTTTTTAAGCAACCATGCGGGCGGGATTTTGGGCGGTATATCCAGCGGCCAGCCGATTACGGCAAGTATCGCCTTAAAACCGACTTCCAGCTTGCGCCTACCCGGACGCAGTATCAATATCCACGGCGAAGCCGTTGAGGTCATTACCGAAGGCCGCCATGACCCCTGTGTTGGCATACGCGCCACACCGATTGCCGAAGCGATGATGGCGATTATCCTCATGGATCATTTTTTACGGCATCGGGCGCAGAATTTTGGGGTGGATTCGGGGTTGGCGGTTTTGAAATAGATAACGTTACGTTTTATGAGCGAGGGGAAGCGCATCAATCGAAAATGATAGGCCTCCCCTCGTTTGCGGCATCCTAAAGTCTCGGCAGTTAAATATATTGTTCAATGAGTATGGTTAGAAATACGCTTTAGCAAAAATGTTGGGTTAATATCATGTTCAGCATCATATGGACCGATTCCCACCATATCTCCATTATTGTTTACATCGGTTACCCATTGAAAGGGAGATTCAACTTCGGTTGGATTAATTATAAGATCTTGCACGTTCAACACTACGCCAGGACTTGGTACTATGTACGCATTAAAATCTGGATAATTAAAACTACCTAAAATAATCATATTCTTATCATTGAAAAGATTAGCTGCTAGTGGGTCTTGATAGTAACTTTTAAACTTTCCTTTTTGATCCCATATACCTAAGCGTGCAGTTGTTGTACCGAGAATTAATCCAGAATTATTGATGGCAATTGCCGACGATTCAGTTACTGTTTGAGCATGATCAATATACTCTGGCGCTTTGTAAGGAGGCCGAAATCTTACGGCGCGCCATAGATTCAAAATTGAATCAAAACAATTACCTGCTATGACCCCCATATTGTTGATCTGATAGAATTGGCATTGATTCGTAGCGGTTGAAGTAAAATTTAAAAGTGTTCTACCTTTCTTGACTACTCTGTAAATCCTATCTTCAGAATTAATTAATGCCGTATCCGAATCATTAAGTGATGCAACATATGAAAAAATTACACCAGAAGGGTTTGGAATGATTTCCACATGTTTGCCACGAAAAAGAGCGGCTTGAACATTGAAGCTTATAGGATCAGTTACTGAACCCCCTATTGTTCCACGTGCATTGACAGCCCCACTGGTAACTTCACCTTGCTGATAAACTGATAACTTTCCATAGTCGAAGATAGCAATTCTACCAATCGGTCCGTCATTTGAACCGATATGACCGATCACTCGACCTTTATCATCAATTGACCAAGGAATGAATTGCCCGTATCTAGCAGGGACTGGAACATTGGTTAAGGATATGTATTTATAACGGTATTGATGTTTAAATAAAGTGTCTGCTTGCGATAATGCTGACGTTAAGCCAAGCATTAAAGAAATGAATAAAACAAGCCATTTAGTATATTGTTTCATGATTTATCTCCCTTCAAAATAAGTGGTTAAATTTAGAAAGTATTTTCACCATTAAGTAATAACGATAACATTTCTGTTATGTATGTTTTTGACATATATCAAATAATTCTCTTTTAGTAATGTAGGTTTGGTTACGCCTAACACAATCTGACATTCGTGATATTTCAAATGTTACATAACCGTTTCACGGCAATGTGACCTACAATAATCCCTTAGACACATCATTCCAATTATTATGGCAGTACCTTATTGGCGCTTATCCAGCTTTTACCTCTGCTACTTTGCGACTCTGGGTGCTTTCATTCCCTATTGGAGCTTATACCTCAAAGAAAACGGCTTTAATTCTGCTGAAATAGGCCAGTTATCTGCGCTCTTGGTTGGCACTAAAATCATTGCGCCAAATCTTTGGGGCTGGATTGCTGACCACACCCGTAAAAATCTGCGAATTATCCGCTGGACTTCGTTTTTTGCAGTGCTTTTATTTGCCGGGTTTCTGGCCATCCATAACTATATGGAATATGCATGGCTCACCATTGGCTTTAGCTTTTTCTGGAATGCGCCATTACCGCTGTATGAGGCGACAACATTAGCCCACTTACAGGTAGACTCGCACCGCTATAGCCGTATCCGTTTATGGGGGTCGGTGGGTTTTATACTGACGGTCGTTGGAGTAGGCAAGATGTTGGATAGCCAGCCTATAGTGTTGCTACCCATCGTAATCACTGGCTTACTGGCTTTGAATTGGTTAACGACCTTGGCGACACCAGAAAGTCGCACTGTCAGCCATGACCACAGCCCGATTCGACTAGCCAGCATCATCAAAAAACCGGAAGTGTTAGCTTTCTTGATGGTGTATGTGCTGATCCAATTTGCCCATGCCCCATACTATGTCTTTTATTCAGTCTATCTGAAAGACCATTTTTACACGACCACGACCACTGGATTGCTCTGGTCTTTGGGTGTAATCGCTGAAATTATCTTGTTCATGCTTATGAAGGGCTTATTGAAGTGCTATTCTTTGCGTGGCATCCTGTTGAGCAGTCTTATATTTTCGATTTTGCGTTGGGTTTTGATCGGTGGGTATGTGGATAATATTTACTTACTGCTATTTGCCCAATTGCTCCATGCAGCCACATTCGGTGGGACACATATTGCCGCAATCCATTTTGTGCATCGATTCTTCGATCAACAGCATCAGGCTAAGGGGCAGGCCTTGTATCATAGTTTGAGTTTCGGATTGGGCGGTATGTTGGGCAGTCTGCTTAGCGGTTACTATTGGGAGTCGATAGGATCGCATGTTGTTTATGCTGCCGCTGCGTTAAGCTGTGGTATAGCTTTTGTTATCGCTTATATTTGGGTAGGGCTGGGAGATAGCCTATCCTTACGTAAAGGCTAAAGTAAAACCCAAAAAAACTTGCACCTTCATCCTTTCACCTAGTACCTTATGTAACATTCTATTATTCGGGGTTAATGTGTTTGAAATCATAAAAAGTGGTGGTTGGATGATGTTTCCAATCATTTTGAGTTCGATTATTGCGATGGCTATCGTTGGTGAACGCTTTTGGACGTTACAAAAGAAGAAGATTTTGCCGCCGGACTTACTCCCCCAGGTAAGGAGGCTGTATGTTGAAAATAAAATGGACGAACCTACACTACGCCGTTTGAAAACCAGTTCACCGTTAGGATATATATTGGCGGCTGGCCTTGCCAATAGCAATCACGGCAGGAGGATCATGAAAGATTGTATGGAAGAAGCTGGCCGCAAAGTTGCACATGACTTGGAACGTTTTCTCAATGCGTTGGGTACGATTGCTGCCGTCTGGTCCATTACTAGGCTTATTGGGTACCGTATTCGGCATGATAGAAATATTTTCATCCATGATGAAGCACGGTGCAGGCGATCCCAGCTCTTTGGCGGGGGGGATTTCCGTCGCATTGATCACAACCGCAGCTGGTTTGACTGTCGCCATCCCCAGTTTGATTTTTCATCGTTATTTCGAACGCTTGGTGGATGAATTCGTGGTCAACATGGAAGAGGAAGCCTTAAAGTTGATCGATGTGTTACACGGTGATCGTGAAGAGGTATCCTGATGAGATTTCAACGTAAAAGAAGGGAACGAGTTGATATTACATTGATTTCGATGATTGATGTATTGTTTGTATTGTTACTTTTCTTTATGGTTTCGACAACGTTTAACCGCCATACCGAAGTGAAAATCAAACTCCCAGAAGCCAACGGAGTCGAAGCTGAAAATGATCATAAAAATGTTACTGTAACCATTGACGATAAGGGCGTTTATTACTTAACGGGTAGCGATGGTGAGAGCCGCAAATTGCCTGATCAAAGTCGTGAGACATTAATGCGCGAGTTACCGAGACTTGCAGGTCAAGCAATAGAGATTCCATTTATTATCAGTGCCGATGGCAATGCACCACATCAATCGGTAATGACAGTGCTGGATGCTGCTGGGGAAGTTGGTTTTAGCCATATAACCTTTGCGACGCAAGAGCCGAAAACGGAAGAATGAAGAAAACACTTGCCCGTTTGGCGGTGGATGTTTGGTATAAGGATGCATTTCTTGGCATATTGTTATTGCCTTTTGCTTATATTTTTTCTGATGTCGTCAGGTTCAGGCGATATTTATACCTCCGTGGCATATTAAAAAGCCACACTTTACCCGTTCCGGTTATCGTCGTCGGCAATATAACGGTGGGTGGAACAGGTAAAACGCCACTAATCATCTGGTTAGCCGAATTGCTCAAAAATGCGGGTTACAAGCCAGGCATAATCAGCCGAGGTTATGGTGGGCATTCTGAGGCCTGGCCGCAAACTGTTAATGAAAATAGCGATGTCAGTAAAGTAGGCGACGAAGCCTTATTGATAGCTAAACAAACTAGATTGCCCGTGGTTATTAGCCCATCAAGAGTGGATGCCGCAAAAAAGTTACTTGATAAATTCGATTGCAATGTGGTGTTATCGGACGATGGCTTACAACACTATAAGCTGAATCGAGATATAGAAATTGCGGTCATTGATGGTGAACGCCGATTCGGTAACGGTTATTGTTTACCTGCCGGACCTTTACGCGAACCTATTGATCGATTAAGCAATGTCGATTTCGTCGTGGTGAATGGCGAAAAATATTCAGAACATGAATTTTCCATGCAGCTGGTTGGTGACACGGCTGTTAATATGGCAACGGGCGAACAAAAACCATTGCAAGCATTCCAAGGGATAGCCTGCCATGCTTTAGCAGGTATCGGCAATCCTGAACGGTTTTTTAAGTTACTCGAAATGAAGGGGTTGTCATGTACAACGCATAGTTTTCCCGATCATTATCCCTTTTTCCGTAAAGATATTGAATTTGCCGATGACAAACCCGTCCTGATGACCGAAAAAGATGCGGTAAAATGCAATGGGTTTGCTGGGCAGAATCATTGGTGTCTGCCCGTAAAAGCCATACCCGAACCTGCTTTCGGGCAACAATTGTTAGATTTACTCCTTAAAATCCAAGCATAAAAAGTATGATAGATAAAAAACTGCTCGATATTTTGGCCTGCCCGCTCTGCAAAGCTCGTTTGATCTACAATAAGGCAAACCAGGAGCTCATATGCAGGGCTGACCGCTTGGCATTTCCTATCCAGGACGACATTCCCGTAATGTTGGAAGATGAAGCCCGTGAATTATCCGCTGAAGAAGTGGATGCCTTATATAAATGACGCTACGTTTTAAAGTCGTCATTCCCGCCCGTTACGGGTCTACCCGCTTACCGGGTAAGCCGTTGATTAATATTGCGGGTAAACCCATGATTACCCATGTCTGCGAGAGAGCGCAGCTTGCAGGTGCAGAAGAGGTCGTGGTTGCAACAGACGATGAGCGCATCATGAAAACCGTGACCGATCTGGGTATAAGAGCCATCATGACGCGACCGGATCACCAAAGCGGCACGGAAAGGATCAACGAAGTTGCCGAGCTTTGCGGTTGGTCAGGAAGCGATGTTATTGTTAATGTGCAAGGTGACGAGCCGCTCATCCTCCCAGCAACAATACAAGAGCTTGCGGCGGTACTTGCAGGGCAGCAGCAAGCGGGCATAGCCACCTTGGCGGCTAAAATCCTAGACCATGAAGAAATTTTCAATCCCAATGCCGTAAAAGTCGTGTTAAACAAGGACGGCTACGCACTGTATTTTAGCCGTGCGCCCATTCCCTGGGATAGGGACGGCTTTGCCCAGCAGAGCAAGCACGTTTCAGAAAAGATGCCTTATTACCGACATATTGGCATGTATGCTTATACCGTCGATTTTCTCAAACGATATTGTAAGTGGGAGCCATCGGTATTAGAAACGGTAGAATCGTTAGAACAGCTTCGCATTCTTTGGCACGGGGAGGCGGTCAAGGTTAAAGTAGTTGCTAAAACCCCGCCTGCTGGAGTTGATACGACAGAGGATTTGGTGAGGATTGAGGAGTTAATATATGCTTCTTAACATGACTTTGTAGCACAGGTTAATTTTTCCGAGTGAATAAAGATCAAGAAATTGCTGATTTTATCAAGGAGATCAAGAACAAATTTCCAGCCGTTGCTGTGCGAATAGACAAATGGATAGAACGTATGGGATGTGATCCAGAAGATAAAATGTATACATGCATGATGGAAGCTTTTTCACAAGCGACAACAGATTCAATTAAAGAATATGACGAGCAGTCTGCACATGCTCACTTAACATATATGTCTGAAAAGCTAAAGAACGCATCTACCATTGAACTCGAATACATTGATGTTTATTACGTCGAATCTTTGATGTGGGACATAAAGGATGAAAAAAACTGGCAATGGGGATGGAAGTTAATACCTGAAAATTTAAAAGAACTTTATAAAGGTATATGGGGCGAACCTGATTTTTGATACCTTTTTTTGATACAATCATAAGGTTAGACAGAGAGTTTAAACCAATTTGACATCTGGTTTAGGTAACAGTACCTTAGACTATTTTTACTAACCCCACATAATCCGCATTTCTCAAGAGCTGTTAATGGAACAATTTCATCGCATAAGCCGTTTACCTCCCTACGTTTTCAATATCGTCAACGAACTCAAAGCCAAGGCGCGGGCGGCGGGTGAGGATATTATCGATTTCGGCATGGGAAATCCTGACCAGCCTACGCCGGATCATATCGTCAATAAGCTGTTGGAAGCGACCAAGCGGCCTGATACGCACCGTTATTCAGTGTCCAAAGGCATTCCACGGTTAAGGCGGGCGATTACCAATTGGTACAAAACCCGCTTTGATGTGGATTTAGACCCAGAGACGGAAGCCATTGTCACCATCGGTTCGAAAGAAGGCTTGGCGCATTTGGCGTTGGCGACATTAGGGCCAGGGGATGTGGTTCTTGTACCTAATCCCGCTTACCCAATCCATCCTTACGGCGTGGTGATTGCCGGAGCGGACGTAAGGCATGTGCCATTGATACCCGGTGTGGATTTTTTCGAGGAACTGGAAAAAGCCATTGTCGAGTGTTGGCCGAAACCGAAGATGCTGATTTTGAATTTTCCAGGCAATCCGACCAGCCAATGCGTTGAGCTGGAATTTTTTGAGAAAATTATAGCCTTAGCCAAAGAACATAAAATTTGGGTCGTGCATGACATTGCTTATGTTGATATTGTTTTCGATGGTTATGTTGCGCCGTCGATACTTCAAGTAGAAGGTGCTAAGGATATTGCCGTGGAGTTTTTCTCCATGTCCAAAAGTTACAACATGCCCGGTTGGCGGGTTGGTTTCATGTGCGGCAATAAAGAGCTGGTTTCGGCGTTGGCGCGGATTAAATCCTATCTGGATTATGGCACGTTTACACCGATACAGATCGCGGCGATTGCCGCCCTGGAAGGGCCACAGGATTGTGTCCGAGAAATTTCCGATATGTACAGCAAAAGGCGCGATGTGCTTTGTGAAGGCTTAAACGCGGCGGGCTGGCCAGTTAAAAAGCCTAAAGCCACCATGTTTGTCTGGGCGAAAATTCCGGAAGCATATCTGGCCATGGGATCGCTGGAGTTTTCCAAGAAGCTGTTGCTGGAAGCCAAAGTGGCGGTCGCGCCCGGTGTTGGCTTTGGTCAGTATGGCGACGATCATGTCCGCTTTGGACTCATAGAAAACGAACATCGCACACGGCAAGCGATTCGCGGGATACGTAGTATGATGAAAAAGGATGGGGTTGTTTAAGGGCTTAACAATTGAAAGAAAGGTTAGGATTTATGACAGATGAAATCAAAAATGAAGCTGTAAACGTTTTAGCAAAGAAAGTTGCTAAGATTGAAACCAGACAAATATATTTTTTCTGCGTCATTCTATTTGGGTTATTAGCTCTTTGTTGGTTTATCGTTAACACGGCAGCTAAACCTGGTACTGATGTTGTATTCTTTGGGGTTAAATATACGAAAGATGGGGATCATTCGACTTCTAAAAATCAATTCTGCAATGGACGGTGGGATTTTAGTGCTAAATACACCAAGATACATAATATAACGCCCGAAAAAAGTGAGCATTGGATTGGGAAAGGTGGAGCTATTATGTCGGATATGGAAAAAAATGGCGAGCGCATTTGTCGAGTTGTTTTTTGGAATGGTATTCAAAACCCGGAAAACTCAGATGATCAATTAATTACTGTTGTGAGAGGTGGAGAGATTTTAATTGATCAGTCAACGGGTAACCCACAAATAAACCAAGGAGTAACTTTTACGAAACTGGTTCGTACAGGAAAATCGCCATTTGAGAATACAAAAACTTCTGAGCTTATATTTAGAATTGAAAGTTATGTGCCAGATATTAGGGGTATCATTACAGGTAAAATAGAAAGCGATAAAAATATGACGGAAGGCAAATTTACATTCACAAAAGAAAAAAAATACTATTTAAATTTTTCTTTATAGGACCATAGGGCGGATTAGCAGCGCATATATGCAGATTGTCCGTATTGTATATGTGTAATCCGTCGAGTGCGGTGTACCATAATCGGCGGATTAAGGCGCACGGAAACTCTTTACTTCTTGGCGGTAAACTGGCTGTGCGCCTATTCACCCTACGCGTCTACTTCGAGATTGACAAGTACTTAGCCAGCCTGTAAATTCTTACTTTTTTCTTACTTCCGATTATTGCTATGGCTTTCGTCAAACTTTCCAGCAAAGGGCAGGTGATTATTCCCAAACCTATCCGGGACGCTTACCATTGGGAAAACGGCCAAGAACTTACGCTAATCGACACCGGCAACGGTATCCTGTTGCAACCGAAAGCCCCTTTTGTCGAATCGGCCCTCGACGAGGTGGCAGGTTGTTTGTTTTACAAAGGAAAACCTAAATCAATAGCTGACATGGATAAGGCCGTTGCCGAAGGACTGAAAACTCAATTTCATGATTGCGGTTGACACCAACATTATCGTTCGCCTATTAACCCAGGACGATGCTGAGCAATACCAAAAAGCCTGCCAACTCTTTAGCGATAACGAGCTTTTTATAGCTGACAGCGTTATTCTTGAAACCGAATGGGTGCTGAGATTTGCCTATCAATTTGATAACGGACAAATCGACACGGCTTTGACCCTTTTATTTGGTTTGCCCAACGTTCATTTGAACCATCCTGCACTGCTGGCACAGGCCCTTGAATGGCATTCGCAGGGATTGGATTTCGCGGATGCCTTTCATCTCGCTTATTCGCAGCAATACAAGGCGTTTTTTACTTTCGACAGGAAAATGATCAACGCGGCAAAGCATATTGATAACTGTCAGGTCGTTTTGCCTTAGGTTTCAATTTCCATAAAAAACATCCCCAAAATCCTAGATGCCACGTAAAATATAGGTTGTAACACTGTAGGAATCTCTGAACAAGTTGATTTCATTCATGGTTCGACAAGCTCACCACGAACGAAATCAACAATTTGTCGTTCGTCCTGAGCTTGTCGAAGGACTTAATCAGAGATTCTTGCTATTAATGAATTGGTAAATTAAAGGATAAAATTTGAAACCCGTAAAAATAGGCATCATAGGCTTAGGCACGGTCGGCGGCGGCACGGTCAATGTGCTCAAGCGCAACGCGGAGGAGATCGCGCGCAGGGCAGGGCGGCAGATTGTCATCACCCGAGCCTCTGCCAAGGATTTAAGTAAGCAACGTATTTGCGATACCCAAGGGATAGCCCTAACGACTGATCCTTATGAAATCATCAATGACCCTGAGATAGAGATTGTCCTGGAGTTGATTGGTGGGGCAGGGGAAGTTAAAGACATGGTATTGGCAGCCATCGCTAACCATAAGCACGTAGTGACTGCCAATAAATCCCTGATTGCTTTGCACGGCAACGAGATATTCGCCAAAGCCAGTGAACAAGGCGTGATCGTTGCATTTGAAGCGGCTGTTGCGGGTGGTATACCGATTATTAAAGCGATCCGCGAAGGCTTAAGCGGCAACCAAATCCAGTGGTTGGCAGGAATTATCAACGGCACGGGCAATTTTATCCTGACCGAAATGCGCGACAAAGGCCGCGATTTTTACGACGTGTTGGCAGAAGCCCAAGCTTTGGGTTATGCCGAAGCCGATCCCACTTTCGATGTGGAAGGCATTGATGCCGGACATAAGCTGACGATTTTGGCCTCCATTGCCTTCGGTATTCCCTTGCAGTTCGATAAGGTTTTTACCGAAGGCATAACCCAGATTACCCGCGCCGATGTCGAATACGCCGAGCAATTGGGCTATCGCATCAAACATCTGGGCATTGCCCGTAAAACTTCGGAAGGTATTGAGTTAAGGGTACACCCAACGTTAATACCTGAGCGTCGCTTAATCGCTAATGTGGACGGCGTAATGAATGCTATCGTCGTTAAAGGCGATGCTGTTGGACCTACGCTGTATTACGGTGCTGGCGCAGGTGCCGATCCAACCGCATCGTCGGTAGTTGCAGATGTGATTGATGTGGTGCGTGCATTAACCAGCGACCCTGAAAACCGGGTGCCGCATTTGGCGTTCCAGGCCGATGCCTTGCACGATATTCCGGTGTTGCCGCCAGAGCAATTTAAGACTGCGTATTACTTACGGCTAAATGCGGAAGATAAACCCGGCGTTCTGGCAGACGTTACCCGTATTTTAGCTAAACACCAGATCAGCATTGATGCCATTATCCAGAAAAAACCGCTGGACGATTGTGCCTTAATTCCGGTCATTTTGCTTACCCAAATCACCCTTGAAAAAGAAATGAATGCAGCAATTGCAGAGATGGAAGCCTTACCGACCGTAACTGGACGGGTCAACCGCATTCGCCTGGAAACCCTAGGATAACCTTAATTTAACCATGACCATGCCAAACCACAAACATTATACCGGACTAATCAACCGCTACCGTGACCGCTTGCCTGTCAACGAAAATACCCGTGTCATCACGTTGAATGAAGGCAATACGCCGCTAATCAAGCTGGAAAACATCCCCAAGCTAATCGGAAAGGATGTCGAGATTTACGTCAAGTTTGAAGGCCTGAACCCCACCGGTTCATTCAAAGACCGCGGCATGACCATGGCGATTACCCAAGCTGTCTCGGAAGGTTGTAAGGCGGTGATCTGCGCTTCCACCGGAAATACCTCGGCTTCGGCTGCTGCTTATGCAGCACGGGCTGGTATTAAATCTTTTGTCTTAATTCCCGATGGCAAGATTGCAATGGGCAAATTGGCGCAAACCTTAATGTACGATGCGACGATTATTCAGATTAACGGCAATTTCGACCAAGGTATGAATTTGGTCAAGGAAATTGTTGACCATGCCCCCGTAACTATCGTCAATTCCATCAATCCTTACCGTTTACAAGGGCAAAAAACAGCGGCGTTCGAGATAATCGACGACTTAGGCAATGCCCCCGATTATCACTGTCTCCCGGTCGGTAATGCGGGTAACATTTCGGCTTACTGGATGGGTTATAAAGAATATTCAACTGATTCGGCAACACATAAGGCGGTTACGAAGAAACGCCCGGTCATGTGTGGCTATCAGGCGGCAGGTGCAGCGCCGTTTTTGGCAGGGCATCCTATTGAGTACCCAGAAACCATTGCCACCGCCATCCGCATCGGCAATCCGCAATCCTGGGATTTAGCCTGGGCGGCACATAACGAGTCCGGCGGTTGGTTCGACAAGTTTACTGACGAAGAAATCTTAGTGGCACAAAAAATGTTGACGCAATATGAGGGCATTTTCTGCGAGCCAGCCTCTGCAATATCGCTTTCAGGCGCTGTAAAAGACATTAAAAGCGGCAAGATTCCTGAAGGAAGCCGGATAGTTTGTACACTTACAGGCAACGGGATAAAAGATCCCGATACTGCCATTAAACAATGTGCCTCGGCACGGATGGTGACGATAGAGCCGGAGTTAAATGCGGTGAAGAAGGCGATTTTGGATAATATGTAATGGTTTTTTACAGTTTAGGATAATGTGCTATTCCCAACTTTATAAATGACTATTATTTTGGGTTCATGGCTCGCCCCCTAACGATCCTTATTAACAGAATGTAAAGCGTTGATATACCCTAAGAGGCTTTTAATAACCACGTCTGCTCCATAATGGTTGACATGATCTCCATTAAAATAATAAGGAAGCGAGCCATCAGAAGCGTAGCACTTTCCGCGCTTGCAAAATAATGGTAGGGGATCATAAATTTTAATTTTCGGAAAAACAGCTAAAAGTTCATTAACAACGGTGTTGTAAGGCCGGATTCTTTCTTGAAATCTTTCATAATCCCAAGAACATTCGTCGTCTGTTTTGTTTGCTTTATGCGTCAAATTGAAAGGTCTGATGGCAAAACAGGATTGGATGTCGAAATTCAGATCCGGAATATCTTTCATGAACACAATTTCCTTATTTGTTTTCATAATGCTAGAGATAAAGTTAAAGCCATTTTCCTTAAAACTTGTTGCGCCTTCGTCCGTTAAAGTTTTAGCATTTCGCCAGTTAACGCCATGCTTCCCGTATCCTCCAGCCATCAGGTAAGACCAATAACCAGACAAATATACTGTTTTAATTGATGAGTTATTCACCAAAAATCGAATAACTGCATTGTATTTTTCTTTACACTTATCTTGTAAGAAATGGTTGCTGGAAAAAGGGAGGCAGCTAGTCTCGGCAACCATCAGTACGGATTCGGTTAAAAAATTTTTCCAGATAGCATTACGGTAATGAATGGTATGGGAATCGCCGACAAACATAACCGTTGGCATTGAATTTTTATTCAACTTGCATTCGCCGTCAAAACTTAAGTCCTTAAATTCCTGTATCATTGTTTTGCAATCGATGCCTTTTACTGGAGGAATAGGATGGGCGATGATATTTAATAAAGCCTGTTGCTCTTTCAATTTAATCCTAAATTTAAACCCATCATGTCTATTGGTAATGTACCCACCTAAGCCGACCGCAATCATTAGCGCAAGTAAAATAATTGATTTTGATTTGGAGTGATTGCCGAACCGAATTGGCATTTCAACAAACCAAAAAGTAAGCCACGCTAAAATCAGCGCCAGAAAAACTGCTGCTATACGAAGAGTTATGCTGGGTGTTTCGCTTTCAACTATTCGTGCAAACGATAGTAAAGGCCAGTGCCACAAGTACAACGGGTAACTTATTAACCCAACCCCTATTAGGATGCGACTTGATAAGACGACACGGTTAAACCATGCCTTCGCCCCACCCATTATTATTAGTATGGAGCCTAATATTGGGAGCAACGCCCAAAAGCCTGGAAAATTTACGTCTTTGATAATCGTTTGGATTCCGCAAGCGATCAATACAAAACCTAAAAATGATATCAGGTTGCATAAGTAGCTTGTTTCATATCTAGGTGCTTGTCCAAAAATTAATTTTTCAAGCCATCCATCCCATTTATCTTTAATTCTTGCAAAAGAATCGTTCTTCTTGAGGGTAAGCCATGCCAGCAGGCTTCCAGCGAGTAATTCCCAAAAACGAGTTTGAGGAGAATAAAAGGTTGCTACAGCGTCATTGTGGACACCCCTAATATTTAGGTAGAAAGAAACTAGCGCAATAAGTACAGTTAAAGAAAATAGATTAAATTTTATCTTCCAGGCAGCCCAAAGTAAAAATGGCCAAACTATATAGAACTGTTCCTCGATACCTAAGCTCCATAGATGTAACAGGGGTTTAGTCTCGGCGGCGTTATCAAAATAACCGGCTTCACGCCATAATGAAAAATTGGAAAAGAAACCTGCACCGGCTGCGATGTGTTTTCCTAATTGCTTATATTCATCAACAAGCATTATGAACCAACCGAATGCATAACAAGAGATCAATACTAAAAGTAACGCTGGGAAGATACGTCTGATCCGGCGTGCGTAAAATTCGAAGAAGACGAACGATTTTCTCTCAAGGTTCTCAAATAAAATCGTTGAAATCAGAAAGCCTGAGATAACAAAAAAAATATCGACACCAATGAAGCCGCCCTTAATCCAGTCAGGGAAGGCATGAAATCCCACTACAGTGAGGACTGCAATTGCCCGTAAGCCGTCAATGTCAGGGCGATATTTTGGAAGCGATAGGTTTATAGGGTTGTTATCCATTCAATTTAATTTGCCAAAAAGTCATAACTTTAACCCGAACATCAATTGGGCAAAACAATTATCATTTTTTGTCCTGTTATTGACATAAATCAAGGTAAGAATCATTAGGAGTGTTAGCATTCGATTTATTCCTTGAATTTAAGGAGATGACTAACAATCAAGCAGGAGGATGGATGGTGTTTACACAAATTTTCTATTTGAATTGTCAAAGAACGCCCCCTAATGGGCTGCTACGAATAATTATTTTAAGTCTGAGTTTACAGTTAATAGGTTTTCCTCAGGTTACGCATGCCCAGCTAAAATCTGGAAATATTGTCGTTGCAGATGGCAGTGCCGGAACAGAAAATGCGGGCGGCTTATTGCAGATCAATACTTCAACAGGTGTCCGTACTTTACTGAGTGATTTTGGTGATGCCTTACAAGGTGAGCCAGGTGGCAGGCCTTTCAACTTGGCTATCGAGTCAACTCAGAATATTCTTGTGGTTGACTATCAGCTGAATAAGTTATTTCGAGTCGACTCTTCAACCGGCAACCGTACCTTATTGAGTGATTTTAGCGATCCATCCCAAGGCCCTGTGCCAGATAGTGCCGCTGGAAACGGTGTCTTAGGAATTGCTATCGAGAAATCGGGGGCTATCCTGGTTACCGCAAGGGGGGTGGGCATTAATTTACGTGATGCAATTCTTAGGATTGACCCTGTTACCGGTCAACGGACTATGCTTAGTGATTTTGGTAATCCGGCACAAGGCTTGTTAGGTGGTCAGTGTGCATTCGGTTTAGCCGTTGAGTCCTCAGGCAAAATACTCGTCACCGACTGCGATAATTTCGGAAGCGCTTCTTTTGCCGGTTTATTGTTCCGAATTGATCCAATATCTGGCGTACGCGAATTATTAAGTGATTTCGGAAATGTTCAACAGGGCGGAACCGCCCAATCGTTAGGCGGTATTACGGTGGAATCATCTGGGCAGATATTGGTGGTTGCGCCTTTCGCAGGCACAGATGGTGGCGGTGCGTTATTCAGGATCACTCCTGGCGATGGACAAAGAACGTTATTGAGTGATTTTGGCAATTCTCTCCAAGGGCCTAAAGGCACATTGTTAAGAAACATCGCTTTGGAGTCAACGGGTTCTATTTTGGTAGTAGACCAAGATGTGGATGATTTGTTTGGCTCTGGTGCTGGTGCAGTTTTCAGGGTAAACCCATCATCAGGCGAACGTACCGTGCTAAGCGATTTCAGCAATGTTGCCTTAGGTTCAGGCAATATGCCTTCTGGTGTGGTTGTTATGCCATCTTTGACGGCTACTATCCCGTTTAATAAATTTAACATACAATTAATTTTGTCAAAAAAGTTTAATAATCATGATTGGTTTATCGCTAGAGGGTCTTTTAAAATAGGCGACATTAAAGGCGGAATTCGTCCATTATCAGAGGTGATGACGCTTTCAATATCCGACAAAAATGGAAAGTTTTTTGATCAAACCCTACCTGCTGGATCATTTAAGCTTCTAGGTAAATCGAGCTATTTGTTTAATGACATTAAGGCTAAATCAGGCATAAGCCTAATGATAATCAGCCCCACAAAAGTGGCTGGGCAATATACTTATACGGTTTTGGCAAAGCATTTGAAATTTAATAAAAAAATTGACCAATCTGTTACTGTTTCGCTCCAAATAGGGAATGATAATGGATTAAAAAAGTTTGGTTGTCGCAATTTGCCATACTTATTGATTTGTCGGTAATAAGAATATTGGCGCATATTTGGGGGCAGTCAGGGTGCAATGCTAAAAAACCCAAAAGAAGGCATAAGGAAAACTTCATTCCGGCATGGATTGCCGGAATATACGATATTGATTTAACCCGAAATAAGCCAAAAGCATGATGTGCCGAAAGAGGCATGATTTAGATAATATTGAGAATTGTTGCTAGCTTTAATCATATGCTTATATTAATGACGTTTAGCTAGCATTATGGTTTTTTTAATTGGGTTCTCGCGAAGGTGAGATACTTTTCTTTGCCCGGCCAAAGTAAAAAGTATTCAAATTTTAAATAGCTGGTCTATGCACCCAATCCGCCCCCAATGTCCCTTGCAGGTTATTGAGATAATCTGGGTCGGAAATCTTTGCTAGCATCTCTTCTGCTTTTTCCAGCTTTCTTGTCAATATTGTGTAACTAGCTAAATCATAGCGGTCTTTGTCGATTAGACAATGCTCAATGTGATCCTTATGCCGTTGCCAAAGCTCGCTATCACGTTGTTGTTTGATCTTTAATCTTTCCTGATACCAGTCGCTTTGCAATAAATAATCACAGGTGAACAAGTTACGGATAGCTGAATCGTCGATGTTTTTTCCTTGGTAATCGCCATTTGCCATGATGTGCAGTAAAGCCTTAAGGGGAGGGCAGGCATCATGGATGGAGTCGTCTTCAAAATATTGCTGGGCTACCCGTTGTTGCGCCTCGTAGACGTTGTTGACACCATCGATAAAGCTGTCCATGTCTTGTGTTTCGGGCTTTAGCATGGCTTCATCGAATACCGCTGTGGGATAATTGAAGACCTTGCCGAATACGGTATGGACAAAACGTTCCGTGATCCGGTAACCCAATCGGCTGGCATAAACGGTCTTGCCTTGGTGTTCAAAATCTTCGAGTTTCTCCAGTTGTCCATTTTCTATCATATAGTGAGGGCAGCGTTGTTCCACTGGCAATCTCGACCAAATTTCAGGTATCAATAAGCTGATGTCATGGTCAATACGGCGTAAGGAGCCTATGTAGCCGGCGGCAGTAGAAAAGCCATCATAGCCGCATAAGATAAAAGACACGAGTGCGGTATTGAGGTCTGCAGTTGCAGATACAGCATTGAAAGGGCCTTTGGTGAGCGCGCCTTCCGAACCCGCGCCCGTCGTGGAAGGAGATTTGCCGGTCAAGCTGCAAATCATATCCATGAATAGTTCTGGCAACTCCTGGTAATGGATCGGATTGTAAATCGCTAACGGTCGGATACCAGCCGCATGGTCGATAGGGTTGTTGCGGCGGCCTGTTAATACTGAATTGACCGGGAAGTACACGGGCTGGTCATGGCGCAAGCCGCGGGCAAGACGAGTCGACAATTCAGCAATATAGCGCGTCTTAGGATCGAGAATGTCTGGTCTAATCTGTAAATAACGCACATTCTGGCTGGGTTTGCCATCGACCAGACGTGGGTGAGCGGAAGATACGAAAAATTTACCGTTCCTGGCTTGTGCCGCTTCGCGGATTACGTTCTGCATAGGTGGGCTGAATTCCTCAAAGTGAATTACATCTTCCAATAGTTCTTTCGCGTCTTCTGTGTTAAGCGGTTGAAAATTAGAGATAAAATTGCCTTTTCCAGAGAAATCTAGTTCGGTTTGCAAATCCGTCCCACGGTGAATGGCATCATCTGGGCGTTGAAAAAAACTTTCTTCGCAGTTATTGACCAGTTTGACACTGGGATTTGTATAATCTGGATTAAGCCCGGATAGGTGACGTGCAGGTACAACGGTTGATGCGCTAATATCATCTTCCATCTGTAGTTTTTCTGAGGCGACAAAATCTTGCCGTAATTTGAACACCCGCCATGCTCCATTTTCGTCAAAACCCACCCGTAAATAGCTGGCAATTAGCTTCCTGCCGTGATATTTCAATTCGTTGCCAGGACGGCCATTGACCAGGTCAACCGAAAAATGTTGCCGCCAGTTTACGCCCCACTCTTTTTTGTAAAAGCGTTTAATCATCAATGCCAAACCCAAAATATGCTGTGGAATTTCTTCCAACCATTGATTGTAAGCATCAGAATAATCGGTAGCAGAGGGTGTTAGCAATTTAATGACTGAACCCAGCGTACGTTTGCTACTGAGCAAACTACGCTGGTCGCTACCGTGGAGTTTAGGGTCACGAAAACGATTGGCGTAATCATGATCAAAAATTTTTCCGACAAAATCCATATCCTTGACGAAATCTTCTACGAAAAAATCACCGGAAATAACTGCCCCAGCAATGGATTTAGATATTTCGGACTTGCCGCCACCTGAAACCGTGCTGGGTTTATGGCAAAATGTACCTTCTGGATATGTGCCAATCAGCCGCCAACTCGGTGCGTGAGGGTGGCGCTCCATGTGTACCCGAAAGCCATTGGGGTAGATATAGGTGTGATTTATGAGTAATTTAAGCGATTGTTGATGGTTGTCCTGTAACCAGCTTATTTGTTGTTCCTGGATATTGATTTGGGTATCGGTAGGCACAAATATGATGTCAGGATGGTTTTTATCCACGCCGTAACCGGAATCTTTGCGCTCCACCACTCGGGCAAGCAATTGACTGGCCTGTTCAAAAGTAGGTTTTGGCGCCAGATAAGAAGTGCTGGGAATATGGGTTTCACCAAGTACCACACGGGGAAAAGCCAGCGCACCGCCTGAATGTTCTTCTTCACAATCACCAAACAAGTTTGAAGCATAACTGATTTGTGACTTTATTTCCTTTTTGCTGTAACCGAAATAATTATCGGCAATAATGGTCACGATAATGCCCTGCATATCGCGGCACACAAGCTTAAAAGGTTTGCCGTCGTTATACAATTCACCTACATTTTGCCAGCACATACCGTCTTTACGTTGGCGGGGCGTGGCAGCATCATAGTGGGGCAATCCCAAGGCTTTTTTATTGCACTTAACTAGGTGTGGGGCAAGGATGATGCAACCGGTATTTCCTGTCCAATGGTCAATGTCCAAGGCGGAGTCATTTTCTGGTAGGAACGGGTCGCCAGCATTACCGAAGATGGATTCGACGAAATCCAGGTTGGCAACCAGCCCACCGGGCGTAAAAAATCGCACTTCCATCGTTTGCGCTGGAGTTTCAGAGGATATTTCCGGGCGCACGATGGGGCGTTGCAGCAGAGATACCCACAATTTTGCGGGATTGGCTTGATGACTCGTAAAAGGTAAGCAAAGTAACTCATCAGGAGGCGATAAGGCAATAGCAAGGATTGCCGCATAAGCCACTACAGGAACTTCGTTCTTATCGGCAGGAACGGGCAAGCCACCGGCCGCGATATGGAACACGCCTTTGGTTGTGCGCTTGTCATTCTTGGGGTTATGCAATACGCCTTGCTGTATGCGATACGAATCAATATAGGCAGAATGGAATACATCACCGTGATAAGGTAAGGACAGTTCCCTAGCCAGTCCTTTTTGCTCAAGCACAAAGGTTTCACCTGGGATGCGGATGGTTTCGTTGATGCCGTTGCTCAACAAATAGCGGTTCAAAAAATCTTCAATACGTTGGTCGGCAGGGCAGCGATATTGGGCGAGCAGGCGACGTTGTTGGGAATATTTTTTCAATAAACCACTAGCAATATCAAGATATTGCCGATCATCATCCATTTCGCAAGTTGGTTGCCCTAACGCTGCCAATTGCAGGTTGATATGATGGTATATTTGTTGCCGCCGATCTTTTTTCTGGCTCATTTCTGGCGGCATCATGCGTGCGTTCATTTGTACTGGCTCCACGGACAGGTCATTATTGTTATTTTACCGCGACGACTATAATTCAAAATCAGGCAGCAAGGCTAAGAAATTTTTTTTGTAACTTTACGCTTGTGGGCAAAATATCACAGGAATCATTGGTTTTTAATCGACAATGTTAGTGGTATCTCAAGTTACCTTGCTGATGAATGGTGACATTTCGGGTATAATCCGGCTTATTTTAACGTGGAGCGGTCTAGCAGTATGTCGAAAATCAATAAGGTAGTCTTGGCTTATTCTGGAGGCTTGGATACCTCCGTTATTCTCAAATGGTTACAGGATGTTTATGCAATGTGAAGTCGTTACTTTCACTGCCGATCTGGGTCAAGGTGAAGAAGTCGAGCCGGCTCGTGCAAAAGCCCAAGCGATGGGTATCAAGGAAATCTACATTGACGATTTGCGGGAAGAGTTTGCCCGTGATTTCGTTTTCCCCATGTTCCGTGCCAATACAGTATATGAAGGCGAATATCTGCTAGGTACGTCAATTGCCCGGCCTTTAATTGCCAAACGCTTGATTGAAATTGCTAATGAAACCGGAGCCGAAGCCATTTCTCACGGCGCGACGGGCAAAGGTAATGACCAGGTGCGTTTTGAGCTGGGCGCTTATGCCTTACGTCCAGATATTCAGGTCATTGCACCTTGGCGGGAGTGGGATTTGACATCGCGGGAAACCTTGATGGCTTATGCCGAAAAGCACAGCATTCCGGTGGAAATGAAAAAAGGCAAGTCTTCGCCCTACTCAATGGATGCCAATTTGTTGCATATTTCCTACGAAGGTCGCATTCTGGAAGATCCTTGGGCTGAGCCAGAAGAAGATATGTGGCGCTGGACGGTTTCACCTGAAGCCGCGCCTGATAAGGCAACTTACCTCGAATTGACTTATAGCCATGGCGATATCGTTGCGATTGATGGCGTTGTTCATTCTCCTGCCGAGGTCATAGAAAAATTAAACAAGATTGCTGGCAGCAACGGCATTGGCCGTCTGGATATTGTTGAAAACCGTTACGTGGGCATGAAATCGCGTGGTTGTTACGAAACCCCAGCGGGTACGGTGATGCTTAAAGCGCATCGGGCGATTGAATCATTAACATTAGATCGAGAAGTCGCGCATTTGAAAGATGAACTGATGCCACGCTACGCATCACTTATCTACAACGGTTATTGGTGGAGTCCTGAGCGGCAAATGCTGCAAACCATGATTGATGCCTCACAAACCAATGTTAACGGCAAAGTACGCATTAAATTATACAAAGGTAATGTGATTGTCGTTGGCCGTTCATCTTCAACAGATAGCTTGTTTGACGAAAGCATTGCTACCTTTGAAGACGATGGCGGCGCATATAACCAAAAAGATGCTGAGGGATTTATTAAGCTGAATGCCTTGCGTTTGCGGATAGCAGCAGCAAAGCGTCCCCTGACTGGTAAATAGTAATAAACAAGTCGTTACTAATGCTTGTATAATCCTGTTGCTATTTTTTGACGAAAGTTTGTTGAATAATTAATGTATTAAATCAAATAATAACTCACTGTAAACTCAAGTTTATAGTGAGATGAATAATAATGAGCGAGATGCAAGAAAAACGCACGGAAGTTATGAAAATTCAAGGGCTTGTGCGAACTATCCCTTCCCATCAGCAGTTGGTGAAAGTCAATAAAATGCTGATGGGTGCTGTGTTTTTCTTGATGCTTATTGTTATGGTATTAGGTTTTGTATTTATACCCAGCTCGAATGCTGTTACAGGCTACGAAAAAATCAACGTTTCAACTATTGCTGCATCGGGCATGAATCCAGCGGTATCTGCTGAAGTAAACCTCCTAAAAGGTCAGCTTATAGGCTTGGTTAGTGGCTCGATTGAAAGTAAATTAAAGACGCTGGAGCAAAATGTTAAATTAGGCGCTGTCGATAATTCTTTGGGAACGATAGCGGACTTAAAAAACGACATCAAAGTCCTGCGTTCCTATTCAGATTCTCCCAAAAAATCAGAAGCAGTGGTTTCCAACGTGCAATTGGCAGAAGAAGTCTCCCACCTTAAACACCTCATTTACGCCAGCCTTGCATCCTGTGGGCTGATGTTTGTGGCGGCGGCAGGTGTTTGGGTGAAATACCGTAAGCGATTGCCTTATAAAGAAATTAAGAAGGGTTTTATACGTGGTGGTTGATTTGTTTTTTGATGTCGTATAACTTACGTTGAAGCCGGAAATTCTTGAGCTTTACATTTTCGTCGCACTAAATTCAGAAGGAGTCAGACATCCAAATAGATTGGGCAATAGTATTTGCAACACTCGCTGGACCCATCCTGGCCGTCTGGGCTTCTGAGTGGCGGCAACAACGTCGCGCCGCTCGGGAGCGCAAGGAATGGGTTTTCCGAACCCTGATGAGTACCCGTGCATCAAGGCTTCGTATCGAACATATAGAGGCAATAAACCAAATCGACTTTGCATTTCCTCGTGTATCTTGCATAGCTGTTCAAGATGCATGGGGTTTATATCGGCAGCATTTGCGACATCCAGAATCAGTCGACGAAGATGAAGCTGTTCGTCGTGCGTGGCTTAGCAAGGCAAACGATTTGCTTGCTGATCTGTTGCATCAAATGGCAATTGATTTAAAAATTCCATTTTCAAAGTCCGAAATAACTGACAACTCGTATTACCCCGATGCCTACGTTACTGACGAGCTTGTGCAACAAGCAACAAGGCATTTTTTGCTTCAAGTGCTCAAAGATGGTCGCCCAATTAACATCCGCTCCATCATTGACCCCGACCCCTAACAAGACGCTTAATTGGACGCTTTGCCCCACCCCTATGTTGGGTATTTGTAGGTTGGTGGTGAGGTACGAACCCAACATTTTGTGGCATGGTATGTTGGGGTTCGTACCTCACCACCAACCTACATTTTTAACGACGGTTAAATTGTAGAATGTATTTGCCACCCAAAATAAACCATAGCTTTAGCAAAAAACCATGATTCGTCGTCAATTTTTGCAAACTCTAGGTTTATTAGGTATTTCACCTGGTCTAAGTTCCTGCTTTTCTTCCATTCCTCACACGCTTTACCCAGCGCCAGATTTCGGTAATGTGACTTTGATGCATATGACCGATAGCCATGCCCAGTTATTGCCGGTTTATTACCGGGAGTCTTCTGTCAACATTGGCGCTAACACCCTTTATAAGAAACCTCCGCATTTAACTGGACAGGCGTTCCTGGATTTTTTCGGCATCAAAGCGGGTACAAAAGAAGCTTATGCCTTTACCCACTTAGATTTTGCCGAAGCAGCGGCGGTTTACGGCAAAATGGGCGGATTTGCGCATTTGGCGACCTTAATCAAGCAAATCAAACAGTCCAGTGCTCACGGAAATTTTCTCTTATTGGATGGCGGCGATACCTGGCAGGGTTCGGCTACGTCGTTATGGACGCAAGGGGCAGATATGCTGGCGGCGTGCAATCTACTGGGCATGGATATGATGACCGGACACTGGGAGTTTACTTATGGAAGTGACCAAGTAAGGGATAATATTAAGCAGTTTAAGGGTGATTTTGTTGCCCAAAATGTCTTGCTTACCGAAGAAGCGCAGTTTGCTTCTGATGTTGAGTCGAATTCGGTGTTTAAGCCATACATCATCAAAGAATTCAACAATGCCCGCATCGCCATTATTGGTCAGGCTTATCCTTATACGCCTATCGCTAATCCAAAACGATTAATTCCGGATTGGCAGTTTGGCATACAAGAACAGCGATTGCAGCAGACGGTTGATACAATCAGGCAGCAAAAAAGCGCCGACGTAATTATCCTGCTTTCCCATAATGGTATGGACATTGACTTAAAGCTGGCTGGCAGAGTTTCGGGTATTGATGTGATCTTAGGGGGGCACACACACGATGCTATACCAAAACCGATTTGGGTGGAAAATAGCAACGGTAGAACCTGCGTTACCAATGCTGGCAGTCATGGTAAATTTCTGGGGGTATTGGATTTGGATGTTAGGCAAAATCGTTTGCGTGATTTGCGTTACCGCTTATTGCCGGTCTTTTCCAATCTGCTTGAACCTGATGCGGAAATGCAGGTATTGATCAGTACGCTAAGAAAGCCTTATTTAGCCAAATTACAGAAGCCAATTGGTCTGGCTGATAAGCTTTTGTACCGAAGGGATACTTATAAAGGCACGTTCGATCAACTGCTGTTGGATGCTTTACTAACAATAAACGAGAGTCAGATTGCTTTATCACCTGGTTTTCGCTGGGGTACAACCTTATTGCCTGGACAAGTGATAACTTACGAAGATGTCATGAACCACACGGCAATCACTTATCCAAATACCCAGCTCCGCAACCTATCGGGCAAAGAAATAAAAGCAATTTTGGAAGATTCAGCTGATAATTTATTCAATAAAGACCCTTACTATCAACAAGGTGGCGATATGGTAAGGGTGGGGGGGATGAGTTTTCATTGCGAACCGAATGCTGAATTTGGACAACGAATAAATCAAATGCGCTTAAGTAATGGCATCCCGTTAGCCGCAAATAAATCGTATCCAGTATCTAGCTGGGCATCGGTTAACCAAGTGGCAGACGGAAGACCGATGCCAGATGTGTTGGTCGATTATTTGAAACGGCAACAATAAAGAGCTATCGGATTAGCTACTTACAGCGGCGAATCCGAATTTTATTTGGTATAGTTTTCATCCCAAGCCCATTGGACAACCCAAAAATGGATAAAAAGGGACGCAAAATTTTGCGTCCCTGGTTTGTACTTCAGTCTTGAAGTATTTCTAACTGATAAATCATAAAGATTTTAAATACTCCAGCAAGGCATTAAGCTTATCTGGGTGATCAGCTAAATCTTGAGCACCGTATTCATGGCCTGCATTGGAGTTTCCTTTTAGCGAGGTATCAAACAAGAAGCCGCCCGCATCCTTGAATCCTGCATCGTTTGGGTCATACTCCCGACTGCCCACTTGAAACGTTTTTTGCCGTTGGGTGGCAGGTAACAATAACTGCCTTAGGGTCCTGACCGAGCCATTGTGTAAATAAGGTGCTGTTGCCCAAATCCCGTTCAAGGGTCGCCCTTTATAAACCAATTGGTTTGGGGTGGCATTGATCAAATGAATATCTTCAGCGATTTTTTTAAGTGTTTCCCTAACGGCTTCAGGGCCAACCAGCTCCTGAATTTGTTCAGCCTTATTTGCTCTACCGGCATTTATTGCTTTTAATGTTTCTGCGGGGTCTTTAAAGAAATTTTTGGCAATGGTGCCAACCACGGAATAATTTAAAAATTCAACACCGATCCCGGCTTTGCCAAAGAGATCGGTACTAGGAATATATTTCTTTGAACGGTGGCGTAGCTTGCCGCTTTCATACTGAGTGTTAGAAAAATTGGTGGTCATTGCCGGATCGGTTTTCAGTTCATCAAGAGGCGTTAACACTGCTTTGATTCGCCGGGTTGGGTCATCACGGCGAATATCAGCATGGCAGGAAAGACAGTATTGCTCAAAGGCTTTCCGGCCTGTTTCCAGTTTTGCCGCATCAATTTTCGGCAATACTGTTTCTGGCCACTGTGGTGACTGCAGTTTCCACAGTAAAGCTTCCAATTGACCCAAATGCGGAATATTGGCTGAACTGCGATGGCCAGTTAATAAAAAAGGGTTAGTATTAAGGTTTAGACTTGCAAAGACCCCCAAAACCTCGCCAACATTGCGTCCTAAAGCGCCGCCACCTTTATTGGCAACGCTACCATTCCACTGCACTTTGTCATGCTGTGGTGTATCCCAGATAAAGGGGTAACTGACAGGGGCATTAGCGGGGTGTCGATTGCCTGGAATGCCCATTGCTGTTGTAGTAATGGTATTGAAAATGGCACCGATAGCATCCAGACGGGCGAAACCGTAAGGTGACTCGCCAGAATTCATTTGATTCCAATCATGCCGGATTTTGATTACTTGTGCCAATTGCGCTTTCAGCGTGTCTTTTGCATCTTGTTTGGCATAATTTTCTACCAATACATTTTTTGCAAAACGGTCGAATTTTTGGTTGTCGTCATGAGTTTTCTGCATGGCTTTGGTCAAGGTACGTAGAAAACTTTCGATATCCGCCATCGTGGGTGCACCATCAATAAGCATTTTATGTCCCTCGAATTCAATCTGGCCGGTATGGCAAGCGGCGCAGGTTAATCCTAACCAATCTTGGGATATTTTTTCATAAGCCAGATTATTTTTTGCAGCATCTTTAGCAAATCCGATGGGTAAGCCGTCGGGATTCAGTGCTGTTTTTTGTTGGGGAAGATAGCGAAAACCGTCCAAGTGTTGTCCGTCGACAAACCGTTTTGTGTTCTCCGGTTGTTCGAGGGACAAGAACCATTTATAGGGGATAATCTCTGAGCCTTGCGATAGAAACCAGAACTTTTGCTGTTCCTGAGCATCCCAGTTTTGGCAGAGCGTTACCTCACCTGAAAAAGAACCTTCAAAACTGTTAGGGTTACAGCTTTCTGCGTATGCAGGTAGCGAATAAATCAACCAGGACAAGATCCCGAAATAAACTCGGAGTATATTTATTGTTTTCATTTTCATTCCTCCAATCAAAAGTTACATTATTAGGGCTTCTACCAATTATTGCAGTGTAAAAATACACACTAATGGTGGGTATTATTTAACAGAGAATAACGCTACTTTTGAAGTATACTTCGAAAATTGTACTCGATTTTTCAAATAGATAAGATTATGCCCTTATTGCATAGTGAAATTCATTCAAAGCGCCCCCAAGTTGGGAAACGCTTTAAAAAATCAATAAATATCAAAAAGCTGAATAAATAGATGAGGAGATTGAGATGGCTGATTTACTACTTGCAGGGCCGATATTGCGGCGGGTCACTTTGAGCCGAGTTTGTGTTTGGTTTGCGACCGAAAAGAAAGCTTCTTTCAAACTGATAATTTTGAAGGGTACGCAAGCTATTGGTGTTAGTGATTTAACGAAAATTGAGACGGAGCGATGCCAACTAGGTAGCAACCTGTTTGTTTATTTATTGGTAGCACAGCCAATTGCCGTTAATGATACGTTTCCGTTTGATGAATTACTGTCTTACCGAATAGATCAGGTGACTGATAAAACAGAAAAAGCCATTAATCTTAAGGCATTAAAACTGACCTATGGTAACAATGCCAACCCCACTTTTTTTATTCCCAAACAGCTCAAGCGTTTGTTGCATGGCAGTTGCCGCAAGCCGCATGGACATGTGGTACAAAATGAGCCAAATTTTGATGCTTTAAGTTGTGGCGATACGGAGATAGCCGTCAATCATGCTGACCTTAGCACGAGACCCTCTGTGCTGTTACTGACGGGAGACCAGATTTATGCGGATGATGTCGCCGATTCGATTCTTGCGCTGCTTAAACAAAAAGGGCCGCTTTTGTTGGGTTATCAGGAAATGCTGCCTCAAAAAGAAGGTGGCGTGTTTGATCCCTCAATATCCCAGCCAGACGGAAGAAAGACTTTAGCTGATGATGAGGCGGGTTTCAGCTCGGATCAGGCGAAAAACCATTTGTTCACTTTCGGGGAATTTGCCGCGATGTATCTTTATGTTTTCGGTAACGCTGGGAACTGGACTCCTGATTTTGCCCTGGAGGATGACGCAAATAGGCGGCAAGCGCTGCAAGATTTTCATAAGACTTTGCCCAATGTAAGGCGCTTGTTGGCTAATATCCCGACTTACATGATCTTTGATGACCATGATGTGACCGACGATTGGAATATCACCGGTGCTTGGTATGATAACGTGCGTAGCCTTCCTTTGGGCCGCAGGGTTGTGGCGAATGCCTTGGCAGGTTATTGGGCATTCCAGGGCTGGGGTAATGAGCCGGAACATTTTGATTGGCCTATGGTTCATTCGGTGATCGATTATTTAGCCACAGATACGCCTTCCATGAATCTTGCTGAACAGTATGAGTTAAATACCTGGAAACATCGGGGGTGGGGCTATTCAGTCCCCACCAACCCACCAATAATTGTGATGGATTCACGTACCCAACGGCAACCTGACGGGGCGTATTATCCACCACAATTAATGGATCGCTATGCCTTGGACTGGTTGAGGATGGAATGGATTACCATAATGGTGAAAAAGGAGCATGACATTGAAAAGGGCAATATAAGTGAGCTTCCGGTTTGGCCAATTATCGTGGCCACTACGCCGGTTATGGGCTTTGCGCCAGTTGATGGTATTCAGCAGTTAGCATTGTGGGCTGTTGGTGCAATTGAAGATACGTTGATTATTCGGTTGATCGAAAAGCAACTTCAAGCAAGAGGGCTGGGAACGGGTTACTTGGCTAATGTGCTGGATGCTGAAGGATGGATATGTAACCGCGATGGTTTTGGTAATTTTCTGAACTGTGTATTACATCGTATGGATATTCAACAATGCGTGTTTTTGTCCGGGGATGTCCATTATTCCTTTACAGCTCACGCGCATTTCGACAATATGGGCAAAACATTACATTGCTGGCAACTAACCAGTTCCGCCTTATGCAATACACCCAGTGACAACGGGAAACTTATTGGCCGGGTAGGGCAAGCTAAAGGTGAGTCAGGGCATAATAACTGGTGGGCTTACAATCCCGAGCAACGTTGGGAGACTAAAACTCAGTACATTCCAGAAGACGGCACAACTAACCTCCGTATTACATCAGTATGCAATATTGGTTTGGTGGAATTCAGCCAAGATGGGCAGCCCGTGAAACACACCTTGCTTAACAACAAAACTGCCAAAGTGTTTTCGTTGAAATCGGAATAAAATACCTGTGCACTTACGCGTGTAAAAAATTGAGTAACCGTTAAAAGTGCCATTGAATTCCAATGCAAGGGAGCGGTATTCATGTGATAGATGCCAGTAAATATGCCCTACTCACTTGGTAGGATATATAGTTATGTCGATGCAGGCAGCGCTATCTAACTCTATTGCTTTCCAAGATAGTTAAAAAAGGTTATAATTTTGGGTTTTTTATTGGTGCTTAATTGTGCCGCCCTTGCTTCACCATCATCGCTCATAGGGGATGGGGGGCTTTTAACCGTAAGGAAAATTATGCGACATTATGAGATTGTTTTTTTAGTGCATCCAGACCAAAGTGCACAGGTACCGGCGATGATTGATCGGTACAAGTCGATTATCGAAGCCGCGTCCGGCAAAATACATCGCCTTGAAGATTGGGGACGTAGGCATTTGGCTTACCCTATCAAGAAGATTCACAAAGCCCATTATGTTTTAATGAATATTGAATGCGATCAGCCAACCCTCGTTGAATTAGAGAGTGGCTTTCGTTTCAATGATGCGGTTTTACGTAGCATGATACTCGTGCAAAAATCTGCGGTTACCGAAGTTTCTGCTATTGCTGTTGCAACAGCAGAAGAGAACAAGGCTTCTGAAGCTCGGGCTAAAGGCTTATTAGCTAAAGAAGCGGAAGCGTCGGCCTTGGCAGAAGCGGCTATTATTGAAGGCAATATTGATTTGGACGATCTTGTTGTAGACGATCTGGAAGCAGATGAAGATTTTGATGCAGATGCAATTGAACCTGAATAACGCATTTAATTGAGAGGATAAAGAGGAATTATTATGGCACGTAACATAAGACGCAAAAAGTTAAGCCGCTTCGGTGAAGGTGGAACGGAAATTGACTACAAAGACATTGATTTGTTGAAAGATTACATCACAGAAACCGGTAAGATTATTCCTAGCCGTATTACCGGCACAAGCGCTAAGCATCAAAGAGCGCTATGTGTGGCTATAAAGCGGGCGCGTATGGTCGCGTTGTTGCCTTACTGCGACGCACATAAATAACAAGCAAGAAACGTATGAAATGGTTGGCGGCATACATCATGCGCGGAAGGTTAGAAGCCATGCTTTTAGCTTCCACGCTGGCGATGTTGTCGCTGATCTTAGCGCCATTAAGTGTTATTAGCTCAGGCGCTGTAGCTTTAGTCACGCTCAGGAAAGGCGCTTACGAAGGCTTGATTATTCTGGTTTGCTCAAGCCTAGCGGCAGGGGTTCTGGCTACTCTAATCCAGGTTAGTTATCAGTTTATCCTGATCTATGTGCTTTTTTTGTGGCTACCGATCTGGTTAATCGCGATTGTACTCAGGGAAGGTAGGCACATTTCGCTAGCAGTTGAGATAGCGGTGCTGATAGGTATTATGGGTGTTGTTGCATACTATCTATTCAATACTGATCCTGCGTCAATGTGGGCGCAGGTTTTGCCCAGAATGATGCCAGCTAATGCGCCAGTTGAAGACGTTAAGCGGACGATCGCTTTTATCTCTCCCTATATGACTGGGATTGCGGCTGCTGGTGCTGTGTTCAGCATGTTGTTGGGCTTATTTCTGGGGCGCTGGTGGCAATCTTTACTTTACAATCCTGGTGGATTTAGGCAGGAGTTTTTGTCATTAACAACTGAGCCTAGACTGGCCATAATTAGTCTTGCGATCATTGGAATTGCCTTGCTTAGTACTGGTGCCGTGTCCCAAATAGCTTGGAATTCTGCCATTATAATGTTTGTGTTGTATACATTAATTGGCATTGCTGTGCTGCATACTGTATTTTCTGGAATGAAGATAGCTCAATATGCAGTGGCAATGTTTTACATTACAATGTTCTTGATACCCTATAGCTTATTCCCCGTTGCTTTAGTGGGGTTCAGTGATACATGGCTAAATATACGCAAAAAAAATTGAATTAAACTTGAATGCCTGATGGCGAAAATAGTCGGTTAAAAGCCGAGAGGTGATTAAAAATGGAAGTCATACTTCTTGAAAAAATAGTAAACTTGGGTAATTTAGGCGACAAAGTAAGCATTAAAAATGGTTACGGCAGAAATTATCTAGTACCACAAGGTAAAGCTGTTCCTGCAACGGCAAAAAAAATAGCCGAATTTGAAGCACGCCGCGCCGAACTTGAAAAAGCCGCCGCTGACAAATTGAATGCCGCACAAGCCCAAGGTGAAAAGCTGAGCAAGCTTGCAATTGTGATCAAACATAAAGCAGGTGATGAAGGCAGGCTATTCGGCTCTGTGGGTACTCACAACATCGCGGAAGCCATCAATCAAGCTGGCGGGGTTGTTGAAAAACAGCAAATACGTTTGCCGCATGGAACCATAAGATTGGTTGGCGATTACGATGTAGATATCAATTTGCATTCTGATGTGACTGTAACGATGTCTATTAAGGTCGCTGCTGAGGGCTAAATTAGGCTCGAGTACAATCTGATTGTGTTTAGGCGAAGCGTTTGGAAAAACGTTAGCCTAAATCTTGGTCAAAAGGTGAGAGACAATCTCTGTGCCCTTCATGCCAAAAAAGCTAAGACAAATGTCTTATGAAAACCTTTTATTCGGCTGTTTTTTACTTAATAATCCCCTTTATACTGCTCCGCCTGCTCTGGCGTAGTATCAAAGCCCCAGAATACCGTCTAAGATGGCGCGAACGTTTTGCTTTTTACGATAGACCCTTTTCTCAAAATGTTATTTGGTTCCATGCGGTTTCCGTTGGTGAGGCGGAAGCTTTATTCCCCTTGGTTCGCCGCTTACAACAGCATCTTCCACAAGCGAAATTACTTATAACCACAACGACACCGACCGGATCAACCCGTGTCCGTACAGTGTTGGGGCAAACGGTTGAGCATGTTTATCTGCCTTATGATACGCCCGATAGCGTTAGGCGTTTTATGCGGTGTTTCAAGCCATTACTTGCGGTTATTGTGGAAACGGAAATTTGGCCTAACCTCTTTACCTATTGCGGCAAAAATGGCATTCCCTTATACATCATCAATGCCCGATTATCCGAAAAATCAGCGCGTGGTTATCAGAAAATTCCCTCATTGATTCGTCCTGTTCTTACTAACGTAAAATGCGTTGCCGCCCAAACCCAAGAAGATGCGGAAAGGTTTATTGCCGTTGGCGCGAAATCGGAGCAAGTTGTAACTGTGGGCAATATTAAATTCGATCTTGAAATACCTGCACAAGTTATTCTTGACGGCAAACAGCTCAAAACCAATTTATTTGCAGATCGTTTTGTTTGGATAATAGCCAGCACCCATAAAGGGGAAGAGCAGGTCTTTTTTGATGTTTACAAGCAACTTAAGCTGAAAATACCTGAATTATTATTGTTAATCGTCCCCAGACATCCCGAACGTTTTGCTGAAGTCAGCACTTTGTGCAGCCAAAACATGTTGGCTGTTGTTACCCGCACATCTAAACAACCGTGCAACTTAAACACGGACGTTTATCTTGCAGACACCATGGGTGAGCTAAAAATGCTATATGCTGCGGCTAATGTGGCGTTTGTAGGCGGCAGTATGGTTCCTGTCGGCGGGCATAACCTGCTGGAAGCCTCGGTTTTAGGCATCCCGGTGTTATTTGGACCTTACATGGCAAATTTTAAAGAAATTTCTAATAAGGTACTGGCAAATAATGCAGCGATACAATGCCAAAATAACGCAGCGATTGTTAAAGCAATCTTGTCCGTGTATTCAGATGTCGATCATCGAAATTTGATTATTGATAACGGTAAGATGTTTGTGAACATGAACCGGGGGGCGATTGCCAAACTTTGTGAGATGCTAGAAAGTGAAATTGATTGTAAAGAATATTAGCCGCGCACAAAACTTTAACTTGTATGAAGCCTATAGCTGGATTTCGCACCTCAATCCAGCCTTCATTGAAGTTTATCTAAAAATCTAGCCTACTAAGCCAAGTTCATCGGTAATTAGGTTTACCACCTCTGCCAATTTCTGTTCGGAATAAGAAATTACAGGAAACTTCCCCCAAATCGGCGCAGGCCAAGCCTTATCGGTTCGATACCTCACGACATGATGCACATGAAGTTGTGGCACTAAATTACCAATCGCTGCAATATTGAGCTTATCTGGCTTATAAATCTCATGTAACCGTTCGGCAAAAAAGCTCGACTCTTCTATCAACAGGCTTTGTTGTTGCTTATCTAGGTGATAAATTTCGGTAATCCCTTCAACTTCAGGCACCAGGATAAACCAAGGAAATTGGTTGTCGTTCATCAGCAGCAAACGACATAAAGTCAGTTTTCCAATAAAAATGCAGTCTTTTTGTAGTTGCGGATGGAGGTGAAATGACATAGCTATTTTGGCGAAAAAAAGTTTTGAAAGAGTTAAAATCCACTTGAAATTTTCTTTATTTTTGGTTTAATTTACAACTTTATCTTAATCATAATAACAACTAAAGTAGATAACGAGTAAAGCTCCATGTCCGCGTCGTCAGTTTCCATTCACGATTCCTTATGTGACCAAAAACAGGCGGTCTCGTTTCGCCTTTTGTTAGGGCTGTATGCCATTATCCCATTGTGTTTGCTGCTGCAATTGCTTGATCACTGGCTATGGCAGGATTTTATAAAGACTAACCTGCCTAACAGCCCATATCATTTTGTGTTGTTCCAAATCATATTCGGAACGCCTCATATTATCGCCAGTAACATTGTGCTAGTAAGTAACCCAGATTATCTGAAGCATTATAAGCGTCATATTATTCTTATGACGGTTGCTATTGCTGCCGCTTATATCTTGGGTAACATGCTGTTGCCTTATCGGCTATTGTATATCTTTGTGGCAAGCTGGACAGTTTATCATGTGCTTAAGCAACAATACGGCATTGCGCGTGGTGTCTGCCAATTGCCTGAGTCGGCATTCAAGTTGTTGTTAACGCTGAGTGTGGCTGCAGGTGTGGCGGTCTATATTGGCATTTTCTTGCGGAACAGTTTGGCAGCAGATCAACTTTACTGGATCAAATACGCCGCTGCCTTGGGCTGTTTGCTGCTTTTGCTGGCGGCATTTGTCAATCAACATCATGTAACGACCGAATTTGGACGATGGTTTTATTGGTCTAACGTGTTTTTGGTACTCACCAGTTTTTATTTATTTCTCCAACAGCATTATTTTATGGCTATCTTGGTGCCGCGTTTTGTACATGATGCAACAGCATATATATTTTACGTGACGCATGATTACAATAAACATAATCGGCAACCGAAGAATTTTATATACCGTTTCGCTGTCCGATGTGATTTGCACATATTTGTCGTGTTGCCTGTGATCTCATTTTTCCTAGCTTTTGTTTTGCAAGCTTATGGCGATGATCTTGTCAATTTGATAACTCGCCACCTATTAGAGACAGAGTTTTATAAGGTGATTACGCTCGGTTTTCTGGGATATCTGGCGTTGATGCACTATTACATGGAAGGTTTGACTTGGCAAAAGGATTCGCCTTATCGGAAATTTATAGCTTTTAGTAAATAAGGGAAGTGTTGAATAATTGTTTATGTCATTCCGACCATCGGGAGGAATCTTAATAAGTCATTGAAATAACATAAATCTTGGCAAATAAGATTTTTCGTTACACTCAAAATAACAATTAAATCAGCGCTTCCTAAGGGAGCGAACCGCCTAACTTTTCTGTAGATGCCTATCCAGTTCCTGTAGACGCTCAGGCGTGCCTATATCCATCCAAAAGCCTGAATAATGCTGCCCAGTCGCTTTTTTTGCCGCAATAGCTTCACGCAGCAAAGGTGCTAATTTACTTTTTCCTGGCGGGGTTTTGCTGAATAGATCGGGATGGTATAGGCCGATACCGCTAAATGTGTACCGTTGATTGTCGTTTCCTATGACGTTGCCTAAGATGTCTAAGGCAAAATCACCTTGTGGATGATGAGGTGGGTTGTCAATCAGCACTATGTGGGCTAAATCGACTGGTATATTTTTAAGCTCTGCGAATGGAAAATCAGTGGCAATATCGCCGTTGACGACCAGAAACGGCTCGTTTCCGAGTAACGGTAAGGCATTAATGATGCCGCCAGCAGTTTCAAGTGCTTGTTCACCTTCTGGTGAATAGTCAATTTTCGCGCCTAAATGTGCGCCATTTCCCAGTTTGTCTTCTATCTGTTGTCCTAAGTGGGCATGGTTGATGACTATCTCGGTAAATCCTGCCGATACTAATTGGTTTATGGTGTGTTCGATTAAAGGTCTTCCGGCAACAGACAAAAGAGGTTTTGGGGTGTGGTCGGTTAAAGGCCGCATCCGTTCGCCGCGCCCTGCGGCCAGTATCATGGCTTTCATTTGATTCCTATGTAGTTGGGCAAGACGTGTTGTTGCAAAAAATTATGGAAATCAGCCAGTTCTGGATAGGTCTGCGCTTGTGCCATGACATAATTCAAGGTGCGGGGAATATCTTTAAGATAGTCAGATTTACCATCCCTAAGATTAAGCCGAGAAAAGATGCCGATAGCTTTCAAATGCCGCTGCATTCCCATCAGGTCAAACCAGCGCGTAAATTGGGGCAAGTCACAGACTATGATGTCAGCTTGTTTAAGTTTTTGGTAATATTGGGACATCCATAGATTAACCTGATTTTGCGGCCAATCTATATAGCAATCTCGTAACAATGACACCAGATCGTATGTCACAGGGCCAATAACAGCATCTTGAAAATCAATAATACCAATAGTGTTATCATTTAAAACCATCAGGTTGCGCGAGTGATAGTCTCGATGTACACAGCTGACAGGCTGTTCCAGCGCAGAGCTGACCAAAATATTACAGACGTTATCCCAGATTGAGGCAGGAATTGCTATGCCCAATGATTGTTTGATAAACCAGTCTTCAAAAATACCTAACTCCCTTAGCAGTAAGGCTTCATTATAGTGGGGCAGGGCGCAACTGTTAATGTCAATATTGGCTTGTAGCTTTAGCAAGCTGTCTAATGCACTGCTATATAATTCAGTCGCATTGCCTACAGTTAATTTATCCAAAAAAGAGAGTGAGCCAAAATCTTCCAATACCAAGAAGCCGTCATTGATGTTTTGGTGGTAAATGGTTGGCACATTGACGTTGGAAGTGCTAAGTAATTCGGCCACTTTTATAAATTGCCCGATATTTTCCTTATCTGGCGGCGCATCCATAATGATCAATTGTTGATCTGGTAACGTAATCCTGAAATAACGCCGAAAACTGGCGTCGCTGGACGCAGGTTCACAACAATTGACAGGTAAAAGCAAGTCATTCTCCAGCCAATCAAGCAGAGTTATTTTTCGGAAGTCGTCAGAGATCATGAGGGTGAGGGTAGATTAGTTATAACGCAAAGGCAAATTGAGGTAGAATTCGCGTTGGCATTCTATTCGATTTTTGACACGTTAAGCTACTAAACTTCCATTACTCATGCTCGTCCGATTGTATCTGGTCTATTTTTTATCGCTTTTTGCGCCTATAAGTTTCGCTAACGAAGCCAACTGGAACTGCCAACAAGACAAAGCTAGTAAGAAATGGGATTGTGTGGGTTCAGCAGAGGCGCCTGTTCAACCGTCAAAAACCGTTCCTGAATCCCAAGGCAAGCAACCACTTGACCAATCTAACAACCTTTCTAAAACTGGCGAAAGTGCTCTACCTAATGCCCCGGCCGCTCCAGTTACAGTTTCCGCGCCTAAGGTAACAGATATATCCCGTACAAATAACCAACCCATTGAAATAGACGCTAAGGATAGTGATGTAGAGCAGCCTGCAACCGTTCCTAATCTTATTGAAAGTCGTCAAAGCAAATCCCCGGTCATTTCCGAAGCACCAGCTGTAGCACCCGCCTCTCAAAAACCAGTGCCAGCAGACACCAAGCCAACTGTAAGCGGTGATATAAAGCAGCGTGGTTGGAACTGCGACACTAAAGGTGCGGACGGTAACTGGAATTGTCAGTTGGTTGGGACTGATCCCAAAGGCGAAGCCCGAGTGGTTGAGGCCGAAGAGCAAGGAATAGGGTTATTTGATCCCGCTTTCAATAATAAGGAAGAACAAGTTTTCAATACCTTAAGAGATCGCTTTAAAACTAACCCTTGGGGGAATTGCTCTATTCAACTCGGCACCCAGAAATATTATCTGCCCGACAAAAGTCAGAGGGATGCGGCAAATTTGGACATGGATTCCAATTATTCTGAAATATATGACAATCAAATTGGCAATTATCAAGGTAATGTCGAGATGAAACGCGCCGACCAGCGGGCCTCATCCAACTCGGCAAATTATGATACGGTTTCAGAAAACCTCGATTTACATGGTAACGTCTTTTACAGCGAGGATGAATTGGCCGTATTCACTGATACCGCAACATTAAAGTTGGCCAGTGATGAGGCCCGCTTGCGTGATACCCTTTTTATTTCTCCAACGACTCCCATTAGAGGCAAAGCCAGTGCTGTTTATAGGGACAGCAAATCCTTATCCCGATACAAAGAAGCCGCTTATACAACCTGTGAGCCGGGCAACCAAGATTGGGTTGTACATGCTACCGACCTGAAATTGAACAAAAAAGACGGTCAAGGCGCGGCAAAAAATGCTTGGGTTGAGTTTAAAGGTGTACCTGTTTTTTATTCGCCTTACTTGTCTTTTCCTACGGATGATAGGAGAAAGAGTGGTTTTCTAGCGCCCTCCTTTGGGAATACCCAAAAGGGTGGGTTTAACTTATCCGTACCTTTTTACTGGAATATAGCCCCCAATTATGATGCGACGTTGAGGCCGCGTTATTACACTAAAAGAGGCGTTATGTTGGCCGGTGATTTTCGATACCTAAGTGAGAAATCAAAAGGCTTGGTCAGCGCCGAGTACATGCCCAGTGATTCAATTGAAAACAAGCCCAGGTATTTGGCCACGATCAAAAATAATACCCAATTTACACCGAATATCAGATCTAACGTTGATTTGAATATTGTTTCGGACAAAAAATATTTTTCCGAGCTTGGCAATGCACTAAGTTTTCCAAATTTCAGTCATGTCAGAAGTTACGCAGATGCTTCTTATGTCGACCAAGGCATTGCTCTTACAGGCATTGTCGAAAGCTATCAAACGATTGACCAAACCTTAACCGGCAGATTACGACCTTACAGGCGTTTACCTCAACTGAATTTGAACCTAGACCATACTTTTGAATCCGTACCCGCCACGACCGAGCTGGAAAGCGAATATGTCTATTTTCAACACGACGATAGTTCGTTACCCGATGGGCATCGGTTTAATATCAAACCTTCTGTCAGCTTTCCCTTGCAGACTGCAAGCGCTTACGTAACACCAAAATTTTCATTACAGCATACGCAATACTTGCTGAATAACCAAAAACCGGGTGTTGGTGATTCGATTGGACGGACATTGCCGATTGCGTCAATAGACAGCGGTCTGTTTTTCGAAAAAGACCTAAATTTTGCCGGAAATTCGTTCCTACATACCTTGGAACCCAGGCTGTTTTACTTATACATTCCTAGGGTTAATCAACGTGATATTCCTATATTTGACTCGGCATTGTACGATTTTTGGTACAGCACTATGTTCAGGGAAAACCGCTTCAGTGGTACCGATAGAATACAAGATGCCAATCAGCTTACCGCTGCTTTAACTTCTCGGCTTGTCGATCCAAAAACCGGACTTGAAAAGCTAAAGTTAAGTGTAGGTGAGATTTTTTATTTTCAAGACCGTGAAGTGACCGCACCAGTCGTGCGTGTCGGTAAAAAGTTTTTAGAAAGTCCCGTGCAGACGAGTTCTTACTCACCGTTGGTAGCTGAACTAAGCAGTCAAATTAATGAGCATGTTTCCGTGGAAACCGGGGTGCAGTGGGATCCTAACACCAATGATATCGTCAGGGGTAAGGCCGTACTGCATCTTGTTAACAACCCTGGTGAATTAGTGAACATTGGTTACTCCTACAGAAAAAATACTTTGATAAAGGATGTGCTTGATAGCAAAAGTGATGCTCAAATCAGGGAGGAACTTGGCATTACAACTGATGCCGATTTTAAAAAATTTACGAATGATAGGACACGTTTGAATAGGAGCAATGATATTATCCTAACTGACGCTTCTTTTCGATGGCCCATATATGATGACTGGTTTGCCGTTGGACGCTGGCAATATTCCTTGTTATACAATTCAACTCAAGAAGCTTTTTTGGGTTTTGAAAAAGAAAACTGTTGCTGGCGGTTTAGGGTCATAGGGAGGCGATACACTAACAATATCAACAATGTCAATGCTAACTCAGATATCAGTTTAGCCACTGTTCCAGGCACCAGCCAAACAGGCATATTTTTCCAAATCGAACTAAAAGGTTTAACGGGTATTGGAAACGCGGGAGACATTGGCGATTTCTTCACACAAAGTATTTATGGTTATCGGAAGCCAGAATAATGACGTATTTCAGATTGTTAAAGAAACTAAGCATACCCCTTGTTTTATTGTGCGGCTTGATTTTTGGTGGTCATAATGTCCTCGCTGAGGTGTTGGATAGAATGGTCGCTAATGTGGAAGGTGAAGCGATTCTTGAGAGTGAGTTGCAACGTGAAATTGCCACCATTGTACAAAGAATCCAAGCGAGTAACACAGCGATGCCGCCCGATTACGTACTTAAAAAACAAGTCCTGGAGAAAATGATTATTGAAAAGCTCCAGCGCCAGTTGGCTGAAAAAGCCGGGATAAATCTGAGTGAAGAGATGCTCAACAATTCGGCGACCGATATTGCCCAAAGAAACAATATGACACTTGAGCAGTTCAAACAAGAACTTCAAAAGCAAGGTCTATCCTATCAAAGCTTTCAAGACAATATGCGTAATGAAATTGTCATCAATCAGCTCCGAGGAAAAGAAATAGGCGAACGTATTAAAGTTACGGACAGGGAAATCGAACACTTCATCGAAACTGAAGACAAAGCCGGTGAGGGCATAGGCCAATACCATTTAGGTCAAATTCTCATTGCCGTCAAAGAAGGGGCCTCAGCGGCAGTCATTCAAAAAGCCAAAAATAAAGCGGATCAACTTGTTAAAGAGCTGCGTTCCGGTCAGGATTTCACCAAAACTGCAATGAGCGTTTCCGAGGATGACAACGCACTGAAAGGCGGTGACTTAGGGTGGCGTAGTAAAAGTGACGTGCCGACTTTATTTGTTGATGTAGTCGCTAAAATGTCAGCAGGAGATGTTTCTGATCCTATTCGGAGCCCAAGCGGTTTTCACATCGTTAAAATACTCGAGATGAAAGGGGTAGGGGCGCATTCTGTTACCAAGTCCAAGGTTAGGCATATTCTTATCAAAACCAATGAATTGATAGATGACGCAGAAGCACAAAAACGGCTTTATGACCTCAAACAACGAATAGCTGATGGTGACGATTTTGCAGCATTGGCCCGCGCTCATTCAGATGATAAAGGTTCAGCCTTAAAAGGCGGTTCGCTTGATTGGGTTGGTCCTGATGATTTAGTCAAACCGTTTCAAGAAGCGATGGAAAAGCTGGCAATTAATGATGTCAGCGAGCCTGTCCAAACCCAATTCGGTTGGCATTTAATCCAAGTTTTAGAACGCGAAAATAAAGACGATACCAGCGACTTCAAGAAAAACCAGATCAGGGATATTATCCGAAAACGAAAAATCGAGGAAGAAACCGAGCTGTGGTTGCGCCGCTTACGTGACGAATCTTCTGTAGAAATCTATCAGGACAGGCTCTGATTTGCTTTGCAGTCCAAAGTCTTGCATAACAAAATAAGGATGAAAAAACACCACCCAACATATTCGACCAGTAGCCAGAACGATGGGAAGAGATGCCTTAAGGAAAAGCTGCAAAACATAATTGCCACGCAAAATCTGGAGTCTCAACGGCATCTAGTTGAATCTATGGCGGTCGAATTAGGAATATCTGCACAGGACTGCTCAGCAGCATTGGTCTATCTATATGAAGACAATAGCAAAAACAGTCAATCGAACAATACAAGCCCGCCGCAAAGCCAAGATAGAAAGCCGTTAACTAATAATGTTGGGGCGGGTATTAGGCTGGTTCGTTACCGACTTGATGTGGGTCATCAACATAAAGTGACACAGGATGAACTTAAAAAAGTTTTGGTGGAAGAATCCGGCGTTGATATAAAAAATATCACCAATTTGCGTATTCAGGAATGTTACACCCTGATAGATTTGCCAGATGAAATGCCACAAGAAATATTTCTACACCTGAAGACGATTGAAATAAATGCACAGAAGCTAGACATCAAACGTGTTAAGCCCCGCAATAAAAAGCGGGGTAATCGTATGCAGCGACGTTCCCGATCTATCGATTCACTCCCCGCTAAGGAAGTGAACTGAGATTGATGTTTTACTGACTGACGACAAGTGTTAACCATATGATACCGATGCAGAGATAATTTCTGTTCAATAAAGGACTAAAGGACTAAATGACAACTATTCAATACATTAACACTGCTGAGCAACTGACTGAACTTTGTGAACGCATAAATAAAGCGGATTGGTTGGCATTAGACACCGAATTTTTAAGGGAAAGAACCTATTATCCTAAATTTTGCCTGTTGCAGATAGCAACCCCAGAGTGGGTGGTTTGTGTAGATCCTATTGCTTTACCTGAATTAAGCAGCCTTTTTGATGCCTTATGTAACCCAACTATCGTCAAAGTATTTCATTCTTGTCACCAGGATTTAGAAATTTTTTATCAAGTTACAGGGAAGGTACCGGGTCCGATATTTGATACTCAAGTGGCAGCCCCGTTACTCGGTTATCAGGACAATCCTGGCTACGCAATGTTGGTTTCCAGCTTATTGAATATCAATCTTAATAAAGCGCACACCCGTGCAGATTGGAGCAAACGGCCATTATCCGAAGAAGAAATACAATATGCAGCGGATGATGTCATATATTTGTGCAAAATTTATCAGATAATGTTGCAAAAACTTGCGGCACTGGGTCGTGCAGACTGGCTGAAGAATGATTTCAAGGAGCTTGAAAACCCCAATAATTACCAAGTATCGCCGGAAAAGGCATGGCATAAAATCAGGGGTAAAAATAAACTGACAGCTAAGCAGTTATCTATAGTTCAGGTTTTGGCGGAATGGCGTGAAAACACCGCACAAGCGGAAGATCGCCCAAAAACCTGGATATTACGTGATGAACTGATATTTGATATGGCCAAGCAACAACCGGAAACAGTGATCGAGCTGGTCAACATCCGTGGCATAAATGAAAGAACTGTAAATCGTTATGGCCGTAAGCTATGTGAATTAATTGCTGTCGCAAAAAATAAGGAACCACAGCCGCTCAAGGAAAAAGATCGTACCATTAAGAAAAACCAACAGCACGAAGCCATTTTGGATATATTGACCGCATTGGTACGTATCCGAGCCGAAGAAAACTCATTGAATCCGACGATATTGGCGTCACGAAAGGATCTTGAAGTATTGCTGTTCAATGAAGAAGACGATTGCCCTTTATTGCACGGCTGGCGTTATTCGATGGCAGGAAAAGAATTAGTCGGCTTACTGAAAGGTGAGCTGTTGTTTGGAATTCAAGCGGATAAACTAAGTGTTATTGAAAGAAAATAACTTTTCTCAAAATCAAACATTAAATCTTATTAGGTAGTCCACCGCCTACAAATCGCATAGTTTCTTACTTACATGGACAGGATTAGCATTGTGTTGGTGTCTCGAGCAGGAGTCGAGTAATTATGTAACATAATGAAATTATCACAAACAAATAATAAAAAACCAGTTTTACCAGGCAAAGCGAGTTGTCGTACAAAAAGGGGAAGCCTCGATAAGACTGTTCCTTAAGATGAAAGTATTCTGTCGAGAAATAAAGCTCTACACTCGTCCTCGCATATAATGCCAGACACAATAGCTTGTTGTATTTATTGTATTTATGGAAGCTCTGAATAAGTCCTTCGACAGGCTCAGGACGAACGGTAAGATATTGATTCCGTTCGTGTCGAACCATGAATGGAATCAACTAATTCAGAGTTTCCTTATATGTAACAGATTTACAGGTGCTTATTGTTTGTTCTTAATTATTTTAAAAGATTCTCTCAAAATCCATTGATGTTGAATTACTGAAATTCACCGTTGTCTTAATTTTTATAGAGGAAGTCGTTGTTTATCAGAGGTACAGACTTTATAAGCTGCCAAATGCAAAGTCTTGAACAAATGCAGAATCAGAGGGTTTGCCTTGAATCAGACGGCAACATATTTTGTGAAATGCCTGATGCTTTTCTGTTTTGTGGTATTCATCTTGAATTAACATCTCTAAATATCAGGCAAGGGAAAGAATAATGATAGCGGCCTCCATCCTTGCCAGAATCAAATGTGGCCTAGTCTTATTTACCTTCATGTTGATACCGATATTTCCCATTACCAGTACCATAGGATTGTTTGTAGTGATCTTTCGGCCACTCTGGTTTAAACAGCTGGTTGATAAAGTGTATGCCGATAAAAGCGAGCCTTAGCCTCAAATTGAACCATTAAGCAATATGCCCAAAACTTGAAACCCAATGAACGAACCGACCCATAACCTTGATTTACTGCCCCAGTGGGTTTGCCTTGAATGTGGCTATAACATGATTGGGCAAATGCCGGATGTGTGCCCATTCTGCGGGGCAAGCCATGACCAATTCATGCCTTGGAATGAAGTTGAAAAAACCTATCGGGTGACCGCCCATGACGTTAACAAGGATGTCAGCCAGTTGCTGTCCGTGCCGAAATTGGGGCTGGAACATGCGGCTTACCTGATTGAGACACCTGCTGGCAATGTCTGGATCGATTCGCCATCGGCCTTTAACCGGCACATGAAGCCAGTCGACGCCATCTTATTCACCCACCTTCATTTTATGGGGGCTTCCAACCAATACCGCAAGCTGTGGGGTTCAGAAATTTGGTTGCATGAACTGGACGCCAAACATCCGTTGGTAGCCAGGTTCGATGTTGATAAACGGTTCACCGAAGATTTTAATTTTTATGGTATTGATGCCTACCAAATAGGCGGGCATACCCCGGGCTTTACCCTGTATATCTACCAGGATGTCTTGTTTATCTGTGATTACGTATTTGTGAACAAATCGGCATTGAGTTTTAATCCCTACGGTTCGCAACCGGAAACGATAAGACAAGCGCAACGGATACATGAGATTGTAACTTCTAGAAACCTAGTGACCGTCTGCGGCTATAACTATGCGATGAGTTTTAAGGAGTGGTTCGTTGCCTTTGAAAACTTGATCCGCAACTAATCATAATAGAAGTCGATTATGGATACCGAGAAAGATAAGATTACGGTTTACTATGACGGTGCTTGCCCTGCATGTATCCGGGATAGGCAGAACTATGAAAAGCTTTCAGGAAACAGGGCAGATCAAGTTTGCTGGTTTGATATTACCGGGCAAGATAAGCAATTATGCAATCTTGGAATCGATCCCAAAAAAGCGTTAACCGAGCTGCACGTTAAAGATGAAAATGGCAACGTTGTTTCAGAGTTGGACGCTTATATCCTGCTTATGGGGAAAGTCCCTCTATTGAAACCCATCGCTTGGTTGATTGGCCTGCCGCTGATACGGCCAGTCCTCGCCAAAATTTATCATTGGCAGGTCAACCGCCGATTGAAAGCCAGGGGCTTGGAGTAATCGAGGGTTTCTAATTCAAGCGAAATAGGATAAAGCATTTACTTAAGTGGATTTTTTATGGCTTTTCCTCAAAGGGGAAAGTGATGCCATCCTTGACGTTAATCGTATAGGCTTGCCCGAACCCGGCAACATATCGGCCACTCATTGGGGTTAAGGCAAACAGATGAAAATCGGACAATGTACGCAATACCCCGACAATTTCGCCAAATTGAATTTGCAAAGCCTTCAACTGGGTAGAATAACAGTCATCAATCCTGTCTATTTCTTTAACCGAACAGTCGAATATTGCCCGTTCACGGGCAAACAGGTTGTTCGATTCGGATTCAGGGCGAACAAACATTACCGAGACTTGCGGATTAGTGAGCAAATTATCCGTATGCGCAGCAAGCTCACTGATGAATACATAGAAACAACCCGATCCGTCCCGGACAAAGGGAGCATAACTAATATCAGGAATGCCAGATAATGTTGCCGTCGATAGCAATAATGTTTGCTGTGAGCCAAGTAATTCCTGTAAAGCGTTTGCCCTTTCGTTTAAGTTAGCTGTATCGTTCATGATAACCAAATCCCGTGATTGAGCCTGGCATCATAAGTGAAATCCTTAGCTTTGAACAATACAGCCAACCATTTCTAGCTATGAATAATGATGGCGCTGTTCCTCACAAAACCCTAAGTTGACACACAACTTATTCAGCCAATTCTCCATGCTGCGTTGAATTGCTATGAACGGATTTATTGGGGCATTGCTATTGCTGTAAACCATTTGCATGATTTCCTGCTTGGCTTCTAGCCAATCGTCCCATTCTTGTCCTGGTTCAAATTTCCGTTTTTCGGCTTTGTAATAGGCCGCTTCGGCAATCATAACATCCAGATTGACAGGTAATAGGACGGGCGGCAACTTTTCGATAAAGCCAAACTTAACCAGATTGATAAAATCCAGTGGTGAATCGCCGTTAATACCTATTTTCTTTGGCTCGACTTCCAATAAAGTTCCGAACAACCGATCCCAAATCGACAGGATTGCACCGTAGTTGCTGTCATGTTCCTTACGTTCGACCGAATGGTGTGTCCGGTGGAGCGATGGTGTTGTAAAGAGATAGCCTAACCAACGTTCGCCTTTGAAGGAACTATTGGTATGGTGAAACATAATGAACAGCGTAGTAACGACTTCGTTAACCAACACGGTGAGTTCATCGATTCCAATAAGAATGATTACCGTCGCTTTCAGGATATAGCTCATAAAAAGCTCTGTAATGTGTACCCGAAATCCGGTTGAAACACTCAGGTAAGGATCATTGTGATGGACTTTATGGAACATCCATAAACCATCGTAACGATGACAGGCCTTATGCCAGACATAAAGCAATAAATCGAGCGATAATAATGATAAAGCGACCTTCCATACAGGATTCGTAATAACGTGCAATAACCCTTGGCTGAAATGCTGCCTCGCCACTATCCATAACATGGAGGCCGACAGCAATGACATAACCAGGCTATTAAACATGAATAGGCTGAGGTTAGCATTATAGGATTGCCGTAATAATTGCGTTGAGACCCTATTTCTAGGCGCATGTTTCTCCATCGCCGCAAATGCGGCAAATGAAATAAGCAATATTAAGACACCGCCAGTACTCGGTGACAAGGTCGGCAACGACCAATTGAATTGATATAAGTTAATTAAAGATAAAAGTTCATTTAACATGGGGTTACCTTTCTCCTCAAGCGCCAATGCGCCCAATTAGAACCGTTTTAATAGCAATTACGATAAATCTTAAAAGTAAAAAATGATGTAAAAAATTACCAACTGCTTTTCTGACAACGAGAATTGTTACTTAGTTCAGTACAAAATTAGACTTATATTGCTTTATTGTCAACACATAGAGAACAAACAATAATCTTATCGAAAATAAATTCTTTGGAAAATCGTAATTTTGATGTGGATTTTTAGGCTATCCCGTAATTCTAGGGATTTCAAAATGATTATTTATCATTGGCTACACTCTTAAAATATCAGAAACAGTGGTTGAACTAACGCCTTAATTAATATAAGAATGCGGGATGGCGCAGTTTTGTTATTCATCCACGACCAAGAAAACAACGTTAAAAAGTTTGGCCAGCCCACTAGAGATAAATGTAAACAAACGGTTATTGTCATAGTCATTTTTGATAGGTTATTAAATGGTCTTAACCGAAACAAATAACCCTATCAATAATCATTAGGCGCATGAATGAAGAAATACGGCGCATAAGTTTAACTGAAGAGTTCTACACGAAAGAGCGGTGTTATATTAACGAACTCTCAAATTGCGGAGCCGAGATCCGGACGTTTCGATTATCCTCGCCCGCGTTGAGCCGGGTGTATCGACGCGACGGCATCGGGTTAATGGTATTGCCGAACGCTACGTTATGCTTGAAGGTACAGGCCGACCCTGGCGGAAGTTGGTGATTTACCGCCGCAAAAAGTCAATCCGGGTGATGTTGTCCTGATTCCGCCTTCATGTCGTCAGCGGATCACTAACCTTGGGTCGGAATAATAACTGAATGAATATTGTTTAACGCTTTCGACTCCACTATTGCCATCACACCTCATTTCGGTAGCGTAATCGACCCATTGGGTCGATAAAATCCGGCTTTAAGCCGTAACCCGAAGCCACCGGCTTTAGCCGGTGGAGTGTTCACACGTTTCGATCCAAATTAATTCGATTTTCTATGCAAACCACTTTCATAAATTCTTCACGTTGAGTAATTTTCCGTCTAAATAAATTCCTTCTTTAGGATCTACGATACTTGATTTAAGCGGTCTTCCAAGATGGCATGAAAATTACGTTCAGTAGTCGAATCTTTGATCCAAATCAACAAGTTTTATGTATAAAAGTATATTTTGTTAAGCCATTAGATGAACGAATAGATAGCGCATATTTAAGTAATGATCCATGTACGGCGGCTATTTAACGGAAAACAAAAATAATCTAAGAGGGTCTTTGCTTATGAAAAAACACACTGTTTTTATTGTTCTTGCTGATATCGGCCAATGTGATTGCGGGTGCACGCACGGGGCATCATGGTGATTTTATTATTACGTGTCATCCGCCTAAGTTTATTCAAGAAAAGCCGGCCGAGGATTCGCAAGTTTCATCATTTCAAGAGTTTGAGTTTATTACATCTGAAAATACTGATGCCAAGACCATAAAGGTGTGGGTCAATAACAAATTGCTCGATGTGAAGATTGATCCACGCCCGAGCGGGCATTACCGTGTCATCGGAAAGTTGCCAGAACCTATGTTGGAGGGGAAAGCATGGTTTAAAGTGACTTCCGAAAGCAATGACGGGTGCAATAATCTGCGGGCATGGAATATTTACATCAAAAAATAAGGCATCTGGTTTAAATATTCATTAGGTAACGCAGTAGCGAAACCCATTCATTTGGGTTTGTTAAGGCGAAATGACGCCTAAAAAGGCAACTTGTAGTAGTACATATTTTCCCAAGTAAACACTCAACAGCAAATTCTTAGGCAAATTTTAATAAGCCATTGGGTAAAGGCCAATAGAGGCTTCGCTTGGCTGGTAAATTGGTTATAGTTGTTGCACGTTAGCTTCAACATAGACACTGCAACAAGCAAGAACGGGCTTACAGGCAATTGTGCGATTATTTTTTAAAGAACGCGTGAATTTTGTCTAAATATTACCGTAAATGCTGCTCCGCTTAATAAAGAAGCTGTACGGATAAAACACAATAAGGAATCCCTAAAAACCCCCATAAATGATATGAATTTTTTATTTGTCAGTGTTTGACGTTGCCTATTACAAACCTTTCTCAGGCTTTATATGGAGTAAGATAATGATTTCAACCATAAACAATAAGCATGCTTATGCATATTTTTGGCGAAGTGCTTTTCGACCATTTTCCAGATGGTAGCCGCGTTTTGGGTGGTGCACCGTTTAATGTTGCATGGCACACACAAGCTTTCGGACTAGCACCCTGTTTTATCAGCAGGATAGGTAACGATCCGGCAGGGTACGAAATCACCAAATTAATGAATGGTTGGGGCCTGGTTCGTGACGCATTACAAATAGACCGCGATCATCCTACCGGCAGTGTTCAAGTATTGATACAGGACGGTGAGCCGTATTACGAAATCGTTGCCGATTGCGCTTACGATTTTATCGCTAAGGACTCGCTTAAGGAAAAACATACTCAAGGCATTTTGTATCATGGTTCGTTGGCGGTCAGAAACCCAGTTTCACGTACAGCGTTACAAGCAATTAAAGCGCGACATCAAGGTAAAATATTTATTGATGTCAATTTGCGGCCACCCTGGTGGAATGGGGAAACGCTGCTGCCTTTGCTCCATGACGCGGATTGGGTCAAACTTAATGAAGCTGAACTTGCTGCATTATGCCCAGGACACGCCGACTTGGAAACTGCCATGTCGGTTTTTTTCAGGCAGTTCGATCTGGAAGCACTGGTCGTAACTCGCGGTGAAAAAGCTGCCGTCGCTTATGATAAACAGCTGAATTTTATATCTAGTCAACCTCCAGCAATTGGTACAGTGGTTGATACAGTGGGAGCGGGCGACGCTTTTGCAGCAGTGTTGCTACTCGGTTTAAACGAGCAATGGCCTTTAGCTACAACCCTGGAAAGAGCGCAGGATTTTGCTTGCGCTTTGGTGGGCTGTCGTGGTGCAACTGTCACCGATATTGCGTTTTATAGCAAGTTTATTGAAAAATGGGACTGAGCAATTGATCTTTATGGTCAATTTAAATTGAATATGTGGTTCACAAAAGAAAATTATTTTGCAGCTATTAAAATAACAGCTATGAGGAAGGTTATAAATTTAGCGATCTATTTGTCGGATTACCTTAGATTTGCAAATGGCTGAACGTTAACTTACTCGCCTGCTTTGACCACACATTGGTCCGTGGTCGATAATAATGAAGGCATTTGCTAGACTCATGGCTGGATTGCGGCGTAAACCAAAGAAAACACAGTTTTTTAAATAATCAACGCCGTCGACCGATACGCCGACTAGATCATTTCGGCTTCTCAAATATCGATGGAGTTTGGTTTGTGCTAATCATTTACGTGTACTTGGCCCGGAAATAGGTACGTCATTGCCCATATAACTTAAAAAATATTCTAAATTACGGAACTCAACGCTTTGTTCGGCAAAAGGTTCGGCTTTTGTCTGCGTCAAACATTCCGAAAAACGGCGGTGTAAGCTGCCCATTTCACCCCATTTTAAACGATATGTCGGCCAGTTGCTGGTATGCCCCAATGACGCACTGAGGATTTCGGAACGTAATTTTTTACCGGCATTTTGTACATGACAGGTGGCACAGGAAAAATTTAACTGGCCGTGGCGTTGATAATAAAACGCTTTGCCTTGTTCATAAGCGGTCAAGGCGCGTGGGTCGTCTTTGGGGATAGCGATGCCGATGGATTTGCCGCGAGAGGTGAATGTCAGATATGCCAAGAGACTAATCATATCGCCTTTTTCGTAGGGTAGGGTGGGTTCGTGTTGGCTAACCCGACAGTTGTTAATTGCTTTGGTTAAGGTAATGACTTCGCCTTGGATTTTGCTCCATTTAGGGTATTCGTTAGCTACAGCCGAACCTTTCGGGAAGCAATCGGCATAGTGCTCACCATTCGTGAAAGCGGTCATAAAAAGTTTTTTGCCTTGGTCGATTGCGGTTTCATAAGGCGGAAATTCTTCAATCGATAGCCAGGATTGTTTGGCTATGCTGTCAATTGCGTAAACCCCGTTGGCGTAGTCGGTTAGTTTTAATTGGGGAAAACGCTCTTGGTAATGTTTCCTGAATGCAGCTTGGTCTTGTTCGGGTGTGGCGTATAAGGGCAGGGCAATTAAAAAGCTAATGATGATTAAGGATAATTTGCCCAGCAAAGGAATATTTATAATTAATTTGGTAGGTTTTTTGGGGTAAGTAAGCATTTGGAAAACAGTGGTCACAAAATCTGATAAGGCGACATTAAGTAATCGTATGCTTTTCAGAATCCTTATTCCCCAAGTTATCAACCCAGTCGATAATGATTTGATCCCCTGGTTTGCCGCCTTTCAGCAGAAATGCAAAGTAAGGATCTTTGGAAATACCCGCCCCCATGTTGCAAATTGCGATGGTTTTGCCATTATAGGTAACGGTCAATACCTGGATGTAATGGGCAGGAATCAGTTTGTTAGTCGTTTTGTCCTTGTTCCTGCCATGTTCCATTGGGTGCGAAATCAAGGTGCGGATTTGGGTGTTGCCATCCAGCCGTTTGGTACGTATTTTTATACTCGACATGTTAACCCCCGCAGCCGCCGATGGTGACTTTGACTTTTTTCTTGACGCTGTAGCAGACTTTTTCGCCCTCAGCGATGGCAAACACAAATGAAGAGCTGGCGAGTTTTAAGCGAGCCGACAGAAAAGGTTCAAGCTCTGGCATTAGCACTGCTTCTATGGCGAGTGGTACGGGATTTTGCTCGATTACGATGGCTAGGTTTTTGATGTCTATTAGGCTGCTGGTCACGGTGACTGGGACTAATGCACCATTTTCAGCAATCTCAGGGATGTTCATGTCAATTTTATCGGTTTCAACAATGGGTTTTCCTTTGAGCAATTGCTTCATAGTCGCATCAAAAGAGCCTGGCTCAAAGTCTGCCGCAAGCCATTCTGCATTTGCCAGGGATGATTTGAACAAGGCTATTCCTGCTGTACTGAAGGCAATAGTTGTCATCAGAAACTTTCTACGGTTAGCTTTCATAACTGTTCTTCTTATGGGTGTCGAGGGTTCATTTTAACCCCCAAAGATAGTCAACGAGTAAGTCGATTTCATCTTCGCTAAGAATCTTATTTTTTCCAAAAGGCGGCATGCTGGTTTCTGGGTTAAATTGGGTGGCATCCCAGATTTGTTCGTGCAGTTGTTGCTTATTCTTGAATCGGGATGGTAAGTTTTTCAGTGCAGGGCCAATATTGCCAGGAAATTCGCCGTTTTCGATTTCATGGCAGGCAAGGCAATTGCCTTTTTCGCGGCTAAAAGCGATTTGTTTGCCTGCGTCTGATGTTTGTTTTGTTGTTGGTATCGTGGTGGCACAGGATACAAGCAGCAAAATGGTTAGGTTAAAGATAAATTGCATCGTCAAAGCTCACTCATCAAATAAATGCTGATAAGCCAATGTTGATTGTTCCGGTTCGTAGTCAAACACACCCCCAATAACGGCTAGTAGATCAGCGCCTGCCGCCAGCAGTTGACCGCCATTTTCCGGCAGGATTCCGCCGATGGCAACTATCGGAAGATGCAATACTGTTTTTGCTTGGCGTAAGGTATCGATATCAGCCGGGGCTGCTAAAGGTTTGGAAGATGAGGGAAAGAATCGGCCAAATGCAACATAAGTTGCGCCTAAAGCTTGAGCGGTCAAGGCCCGTTCGATTGAGTTGTAGCAGGATACGCCGATGATAGCTGCATTCCCTAAGTGTTTCCTGGCGGCGATTATTTCGCCATCGTCCTTGCCAAGGTGTACGCCGTCCGCTTTTGCAAGCATAGCCAGTTCGATATCATCATTAATAATGAGCGGAATGTTGTGTTGATGGCAAGTTTTGACCAGCTCACGGGCGGTTTTAAGTTGGTCAGTTGGGTTTTTGTCCCGGTATTGAATGACGGTCGCTCCCCCACGAATTGCAGCAGCCACAGCTTCGCACAGATTTTCTGTAGATTGTTGTTGAGTTTTACTGTCCTGAGTTTGGGTGATGGCATAAAAGCCACGGGCTGGAAATGGCTTCATTCATCATCCACCCAGAAAAAACGGTTAGGATTGTGCTGACCTTTGCCGGATTGGTAGGCTGCGCTTAATGAATTCCAGGTGTATTCTTGGGCTTCGGAAATAGCATCTAAGACATCCAAGCCTTGCGCCAGTAAAGCCGCTATGCTGGCGGCTAAGGTGCAACCAGAGCCGTGATAACTGTAAGGCAAACGATTCCAGGAATAAGTTTCGACACTACGTCCGTCGTGAAAAAGTTGATTGCTGACTTCTGGTGTCTTTTCATGGGAGCCGGTAATCAATACATACTTACAACCTTTTTCCAGTAGTTTCAAACCGCATTCGGTAAGGTCAGTCAATCCGGTTAGCCTACGGGCTTCCTCGCTATTGGGAGTCAATACGGTTGTATACCGCAAAATAAACTCGTTGATTGCGCTTATAAGGCTATCATTTGATAAGTCTGCGCCGCCGCCAGCGGCGAGTACCGGATCGAAAACGACTGGAATGTTGGGGTGTTGTTTCAGAATGCGGTTTACCGCCAAAGCAATATCGGGATGGCCCAGTAAACCGATTTTGATAACCTTGACAGGGATGTCTGCCATTAGGGTTGTCGCTTGATTGATAATATTATCGAGGTTTTGGGGGATAAGCTTTTTTACATTAAGCGTATCTTGCTCTGTCAGCGCCGTAATGACGCTGACGGCATGGCATTGATGGCTAACGAATGTTTCAATATCCGCTTGAACACCTGCACCGCCGCTAGGGTCGTGACCGGAAAATGACAAGACGGCTGGGCGGGTAGGGATCATCGTGGTGGTCATTGTTTGTCCGGTTGTTGGGTTGAATAACAAACAACCGGACAAATCAAATGGACATTAGCCTCTTTTTTTCGGCATTAATGCAACCAATTTTGTTATTAATTGCTGGGCAATCGCTAAAATTGACTGTCGTTTCATAATCAGCAGATAACTTATTAAGCCGAGCAATAAGCCGTAAAAAAACTTGGTCGCTACAGAATCTTGTTGAGTGGTTGTTACGCTGCTTGCCCCCGGTTGTACCGGCGCTTTTTGTACGGCGACTTTGGCAGGTTCATAAGCGGCTTTCAAATCGGGCAATCCTAAGCTGTGCCAAGCATCATAATCCTGCCAAATAGGGTATTTCCCTTTCCATAATGCCTTCGTGAAATAAGGTTCGAGGCTCATGCCATGGGACTTTGGGATGCCTTTTTCATCCACGAAACCTTTATAAACAACAAGGCTAATATCACCGCCTTCGCCCCGGCCATCGGTTGTAAAAGATTTTTCGACATGGTCGTGGAACATCCAGATACCTTGGCCAAAGCTGTTTAAGCCATCATCGGTGCCATTCAATTCCAGGTCGATACGTTGGGCCGGCACCATGCCATGGACATCGCGTTTGAGGTATGAGCTTGGGCCGTTGTCAACGCCGTCATAATGGGTGATCATCGGTTTATGGCCGTGGATATGCATGGCGAATGATTCGGTATGGCCGTTGAGGATACGCAGTTTTACCTTCTCGTCTTTATCCATGTGGATAAGCGATTCGCGCAGGGTATAGGGGAACGACCGTCCATTGAGCATGAAATAGTCGTCCGTCGCGTCGGTGGTGTCGTATTCCATGTTCATATGCTTGGCAATCAGGCGCGGATCGTTGGCTGACCTTGCAACCACTTCATGCAATTCCTTATCCACTGATTGATAATGCAGGTCGTATTCCCTGGCATACTTCTCCAAGACCGCTACAGAAGGATGACGCACTTGCCCACCGCCGACATTAAAGGTTTGCACCCAGTTGTCCGGACGGTTTTCCTCGACAACAAAGATACCTTGTAAGCCCATGGGAATATGGGTATGCGGCTGCACGTGGCAATGGTAGTACATGGTGCCGGGCTGGCGGGGTTTGATCACATAAGTTTTGGTTTCGCCGGGCATGGTGTCCATGTTGCTGGTCTGGCCAACACCGTCGTTACCCATGCCGCTCATATCCATAAAGGGATGGTCAATGCCATGCAGGTGTATTGAATGAGGTAAGTAATGCGTGTTTTCAAGCACTATCCAAACCACATCGTCTTGCTCAACACGGATTACGGGGGACGGTGCCCGCAACAAGGGGTTGGCTATCGGTTCATAAAGGCTACGGGTGGACATGTCACGGGTCTTAGGCGCGAACACCCAGAAGGTTGGCTGTATGCCTGGGGCAATATCGAACGTGGTTATCGGCTCTTTAACGTCAGGCGAATGGCCATTGATTTCGACAACTTCCAGTTTGATGACAATTTTGTCCGGATCGCCGTCCTTGTCCATGTCGTCAGACATCGTTATGGCATCGGACGCCAACTGGGTTGCCATGAGGGTTTCCATGGAAATATTGTTAGTGCCCTTAACAAATGCAGCAATATCTTCCGGCGCATCGGGATCACACAAGAGCGATTCTTGAATTTGCACCCCATCGATAACCTGTGCTTTACGCGCTTCGGGGGAAATGAAGTTTGAACAGACAGGCTCTACGACCCCTAGCTCAACTTTGGCCGATGGCGGCAAATCAGTGGCTGCAAAACCTACAGTGTGGACAAGGAGCAGGAGAGCAATACCCCAGAAAGTGCGGGGAAATTTTTGTTGCATAAGATTGCCTCGAAAAATCATTCTATTAAGCCTAGTAATGCCCGAAAGCGGTGGCGACAAATTAGTTCTAGGCTATTTTATCCGAATATCAATAATAAGAAAGCGTAGACTTTCTTAATGTACCAAGTCGCTTAGTTATAATTGGAGGTAGCAGTAAATGTAAGTGCTAAGGCAATCAGAACTAAATGCTCAACTTTCGACTTTATCATTTTATCATACGCTTATTGCTAATTCTCAAAAGCTATTGGCGATTATGCAAGTGTCGAGGTTGATGGATTTATCACTTTTGCATGGGCTGTTCTGCTCTTGAATCCATTTTTTACACGCAACATTTTCATAAAGTTAGCCAATTACGGATGGAGTGCCTAAGGCGTACTGGTTGTTATTGCAAAAAAAGCATTACTGCATCGGTTTTTTTATATATAGCTTTGACACAACCCCTTATCTCGTGTTAAAAATTACACCGTTGAAAATACTTCGACAACCTACTCACAGAACTTGTTGAGTTGTTCCCTCGAAAGAGGGGGATAAAAAAATATTAATAACTATAGAGGATTTTAAAATGGCTGAAGCACAAGAAAAAGATAACACATGGGTATGGGTTGGTTTCGCTATCGCTTGTATCATTTTGTTGGTTGTAATGTTGAAGAAAGATGAAACCAAGCATTTACAAAGTGGTGCTGTAGCTGCTAGTAACGCTGAAATTGATGCTAAATTAGCAAAACAACATTCATTAAAAGGCGCGAACGATACCGCAAAGTAAGTCTTTGTGGTTGTGCTGCCCTTCAGGTTTTATAATCGAAGGGCAGTATATCCCGCCTGAAACAGCTAAAAAACAACACCCAATTTTTGGGGTCTTATCAAATTAGTTAGCTTCGATCCTGAAGCTGACGTATCTCTTCCTCCAAGGCTTTCACCTTTTTGATTAATTCGGGTAATTTGCTAATCGCAATTTGCTCTTTGTATGCAGTTTTCTTGTCTTTCGCGGGGCTGCCAAAAAATTGTGAACCCGCTGGAACATCACCAGCCACACCTGATCTAGCCATAACCACCGCACCTTGCCCGATAGTAACATGGTCGGCAATGCCTGAACTGCCCGCCAATATTGCATAATCATTAATATTACAAGAACCGGAAACGCCGGTTAGCCCGCACATGATGACGTGCTTGCCGACTTTATTGTTATGGCCGATTTGCACTAGATTATCTATTTTGCTGCCCATTCCAATAACAGTGCTACCCAATGCCCCCCTGTCAATACAGGTATTGGCACCCACTTCAACATTATCTTCAATTACCACATTGCCAACTTGAGGCACTTTGTAGTGAGCATTGTTCCTGAACTTATAGCCAAAACCATCGGCACCGATTATTGCGCCAGAATGGATGGTTACATTATTTCCGATAACGGTGTCATCATAGATTACGGCATAGGGATGAATCCGGCTGTTTTTGCCTATTCTGACATTGTTGCCAATGTAAGTGCCAGCCAATATCGCCGTGTTATCGCCAATAATAGTGTGTTCGCCAATGACGGCATACGGGCCAATAAATAAACCATCGCCTAATTTTACGGTGCCGTCGATAATGGCTTGGCTGGCAACTTGGTTGTGGTATTTCTTGGCTGGGTGCAACAGTTCGACTGCTTTGATGAAGCTCATTTCGGGATCAGCACAGATAAGTAAAGCCGTATTTTCTGAAATGCCATCAATGTGAAAACCCTCAGCAATAAAACAAGCTGTAGCGGTCGAACCACTTATATATTTGGCGTATTTGGCGTTAGTTAGCTGCGTGACCTGGCCTTTTTGGGCGGCGGTTATGTCAGCAGCGGAATAAACTAAAGCAGAGGGATCGCCGCCTTCAATCCGGGCATCACATAAGGTCGCAAGTTCTTTTAATATAATTGGCATTTTTATCTCATTCAGTATTTTTCGTTCGTAGTGTAGCAAACAACAAGTGTAGTGCGTCCTAGTATTCGGATTTGTTTTTCAGTAAGTGGAATAGCAAGTTGACGGTCAACGCGATCAGCAGAAGCAGGATGCTCAAGGCCAAGCCCAATTCAAAATCACCTTTGCCGATTTCCATTGCGATAGCGGTAGTCATGGTGCGTGTAACCCCTTGTATATTGACACCTAGCACCATTGCAGCGCCGACTTCGCCGATGGCGCGTATCCTGTGTAATGATTCCTGTACTTTTGACGTAACGTATTTCTCTCAAGATAAGCACGATTTGCTGGTGTGTTTTAAAATGAGTTGGATGGCTACAGAGATTACATCGGAGAAATAAGCCATTACACATTCAACCAGTGACCCGACTTACCGCCCTCTTTTTCCAATAGTCGGACGGATTGAATCACCATGCCGCGATCCACGCCCTTACACATATCGTAAATAGTAAGTAGGGCGATTTGGGTGGCGGTCAACGCTTCCATTTCTACGCCCGTCTGTCCGGTGGTTTTGACCGTCGCTTGGCATCGAATCCTGTTGTTCTCAAGTTCCGGGGTCAGATCAATCTCAACATGCGTTATAAAAATTGGATGACAAAGCGGGATCAGCTCCGCTGTTTTCTTACAGGCTATAATTCCAGCTATTCGGGCTATGGCAAGGACATCGCCTTTTTTATGCCCCATCTCTGAAATGAGTCTTAGCGTTTCAGGCTGCATCTCAATATAACCTTCAGTGATTGCGATTCGCTGGGTAACCGCTTTTTCACTAATATCAACGATATGGGCTTCACCTGCCTGATTAAAATGTGGTGTATAGTTCATTTATGGGTAGAATTAAGGTTTAGTACAGTTAAGCCATCATTTACGTGGTTGTTTATTGTGTGGTTGAGGGAATGTTTATGTCAATTAAAGTCCGTTATTTTGCAAGTTTAGGCGAGCGTGTGGGTCGCACAGAGAGTGATCTTGAGTTTGCCCAAGTCCTAACGGTAAAGGATGTTTGGCAGCTCGACACATCAGGAAAACCTATTCCAGAAAATCTACTGGCAGCAGTCAATATGGAATATGCCGGTCTTGATGTCCAAGTACAAGATGGTGATGAAGTGGCATTTTTTCCGCCCGTGACCGGAGGTTAAGGTGAAGGTTAAGATTTGTACAGAAGCATTCAATCCCTGGCAAGAAATACAATATTATCAAGCCAACTTTACAGAAGGTTCACCTAAGTTTGGTGCGACCAGCATTTTCATCGGCACTATGCGGGATTATAACGAAGGTGTAACTGTGCAAAGTATGACTTTGGATTACTACCCTGGTATGACGGAAAAGCAATTGGGGAAAATCCTTGAAGATACATGGCAGCATTGGCAAATCATTGATGCCTATATCGTACATCGTGTAGGAGAAATTAAAACTGACGATGCCATAGTTTTGGTAGCAGTGTGGGCATCGCATCGTGGCGATGCGTTCGATGCTAGTCGAGCCATAATGGAAGCCTTGAAATCGACTGCACCGTTTTGGAAAAAAGAGGTATTGGCCACAGGCCAAACGCGTTGGGTGGAAAAAAATACCGATGGTTACCAAAAAACGTGATTCAAAGCAGTAGACATAAAAGTATCTCTAAACCCTCCCTTTAAAGTCGTTTTGGCAAACTTGACTTTTATAGTCGAAATTCATGTAAATGACCATCAAAAAGGACTAGCTTAAGCAATCACCACCAACCCACAAGAGAATCCGGATGCAAGGACATTTACGTAAAATGCGTGCCAAGCTGGACAAGCCAGTGCAGTACGAATTGCTGTTAAGCGATCAGGTTATGCCCTTGAATCCTTTCATCGGCAAGCCCATCAATCTGGTTTATACGGGGAATATTTTTTGTGTCCATTGTGGACGGGCGACGAAAAAAAGTTTTAACCAGGGGTATTGCTATCCCTGCTTTATCTCGCTCGCCCAGTGCGATATGTGCATCATGAAACCGGAAACCTGCCATTACGCCGCCGGAACATGTCGCGAACCCGCTTGGGGTGAAGCATTCTGTATGCAAACTCATTACGTTTATTTGGCGAACTCCAGCGGTATCAAGGTCGGCATTACCCGCCAAAGCCAGATTCCAACCCGTTGGATAGACCAAGGCGCGGTGCAGGCATTGCCCATTTTTAAAGTGCAATCTCGTTATGTTTCGGGCTTGGTTGAAGTCGTCATCGCCAAACACATCAGCGACAAAACCAGTTGGCAACAAATGCTGAAAAATAATGTTGAAACACTTGATTTGAGCGCAAAGCGGGATGAATTGATGGTAACTTGCAAAACTGAATTAGCCGACATCACCCAACGATTTGGGGCGCAAGTCATTGAATGCTTGCCTGATGAACAATCAGTCGATATTCATTATCCCGTCAATCGTTATCCCGATAAGGTCAAATCCTTCAATCTTGATGCCAATCCAGAAGTATCTGGAATTCTGGAAGGCATTAAAGGTCAGTATTTGTTGTTGGATACAGGGGTGATTAATCTGCGTAAATACTCTGGGTATGATATTGGGTTTTCTGCGCCGGATAAGGTCGATGAATTATTGCAATGAGTAGCCTGGATGGAGCTTGCGGAATCCAAGAGCTCGTCTAACCCACAACTGTTTTAACATTAAAAATACGTTTGCGATTGAGTGAGTAAGTACATGAAAAAACTAGCCCAAAACACATTCCGCGTTAAGCTCTTCAATAAATTAATGGGTTTTGCCAGTGCGCTTCAAAATATACCTGCAAAAGTAACTCCACCGACTTTTAGGCTCATGCAAATTGGCTCGCTGTTTTGGCAGTCCCGTGCATTGTATGTGGCAACAAAGTTGGAATTGGCTGATGTGCTTGGCGACACAGAGAAAAGCACGCAGGAAATCGCCACGGTTTTACAGCTTCATCAAGACCATCTGTACCGATTGATGAGGATGTTGGGTTCAATGGGTATTTTCGATGAAACCGCTCCGCGCGTGTTCAAGAATTCCAAAACATCTGCGTTTCTGCGTCAAGATAACCCCAAAAATGTGCGCGCCATGATCTTGATGCACAACTCACCGGAAATGACTAAACCGTGGATGGAATCTTTGGAGGAAAGTATCCGTGACGGCGGCTTGCCATTTGCCAAAGTGCATGGCGTTGACCTATTTGGCTATATGGATCAGCACAAAGACTTTGATTTACTGTTCTCCCAAGCAATGGATAGTGTGGAGAATCTCACTGGTAACTTATTTTTGGAAGACTTTAATTGGGGGCAGTTTGAGCGGATTATTGATGTAGGTGGTTCCAAAGGCAGCAAAACCATATCCATTCTTCAGTTATACCCTAGCCTAAAAGCCATTGTCTTCGACAGGCCGCAGATTATCGAAACCGCCAAAACCCATTGGAACGGTAAGATAGCCACCGACATACTTGCGCGTATTGATTTCCAAGGCGGCAATATGTTTGAATCCCTGCCAGCCGCGAACTCAGATAATGACCTCTTCGTGTTTTCTGCCATATTTCATTGTTTAAGTGACGAAGAATGCACAAGCGTATTAATCAACCTGAAATCAGCGATTGGCAATACCCGATCATCTGTACTTTTTGCTGATGCCGTTGCTGAGGAAACCCATATTAATCCAACCATAGCCGCTTTCGACATGCAAATGTTGATTGGCACAACGGGGCGTGAGCGTACGCCAAGCGAGTGGAAGCGGTTGCTGGAAAACACTGGATTTGAAATTGTGGCGATAATGAATGTGAGAACATTTGCCAAATTCATCATCGCTAAACCATTTCAACTGTCAGTGTAGATGGTGCTTGCAAAATATGGTAATTCACCGTTTTTACTTTGCACATCATACGTGATACCTGTTAAACCGTAACGAAATGTTGAATACGATAATGGATATAATTCGTTCGCCATACCAATTTATTACAGAAACTTGTACAATATCCAGTTACGTACCTGCTAAACAAAATCAGAAAATCAACTGGTTTATGCTACATAGCAGGTCAAACAGCATCTTCTTGAATATAAGAAGTCCATAAGTTTATTGAGGTGAGCGTGGAGTTAAGCGGTGGACAAATACTGATCCAAAGTCTTGAAGACGAGGGCGTTGAATATATTTTCGGTTATCCCGGTGGTGCCGTATTGCATATTTATGATGCGCTTTTTCAGCAAGATGGGGTCAAACACATCCTGGTTCGTCATGAGCAAGGCGCAACCCATGCGGCGGATGGTTATGCCCGTTCAACTGGGAAACCCGGCGTGGTGTTAGTCACCTCAGGCCCGGTGCGACCAATGCCATAACCGGTATTGCTACGGCTTATATGGATTCAATTCCTATGGTGGTCATTTCTGGACAAGTGCCATCGCCAGTGATCGGTAGCGATGCCTTCCAGGAAGTCGATATGGTCGGTATTAGCCGCCCCTGCGTCAAACATAATTTCCTGGTTAAAGACGTTAACCTGATTGCTGAAACCATCAAGAAAGCGTTTTATGTCGCCACGACCGGTCGTCCTGGCCCTGTGGTTGTCGATATACCTAAGGATATTACTGATCCAAAAATCAAGGTATCTTACAAGTACCCCAAGAAGGTCAGTATCCGTTCTTATAATCCTGCGGTCAGCGGACATAAGGGTCAGATCAAGAAAGCGGTAGAACTGCTGCTTACTGCCGAGCGGCCAGTGATTTATTCTGGCGGTGGCGTAGTGCTGGGCGAAGCCAGTAAAGAACTGACGGAATTCAGCAGGATGCTGGGTTATCCGGTAACTAATACCTTGATGGGTTTAGGTGCGTATCCTGCAACTGACAAGCAGTTTATCGGCATGTTGGGAATGCATGGCACGTATGAGGCCAATATGACGATGCACGAAAGCGATGTGATTATCGCCATTGGCGCACGGTTTGATGACCGCGTGACGGGCAAGCTGGACATGTTTTGCCCCTATGCCAAGATTATCCATATTGATGTCGATCCGGCTTCTATTTCCAAAACCGTTAAGGTGGATATTCCCATCGTCGGTGAAGTCAAGCCAGTGCTGGAGCAGATGATAGAACTTATCAAAGAAAGCAAAAAAACGCCAAATAAAAAAGCGCTAGAGACTTGGTGGAAACAAATCAAAGACTGGCAAAGCATTGATTGCCTTGAATATGACCGCGAAAGTTCGTTGATTAAGCCGCAATTTGTTATTGAACAATTGTATGAAGTTACCAAAGGCGATGCTTTTGTTACCTCGGATGTAGGCCAGCACCAGATGTGGGCAGCGCAGTATTATAAATTCGACAAGCCCCGTCGGTGGATTAACTCTGGTGGTTTGGGCACGATGGGCTTTGGTATGCCTGCTGCTATTGGCGTTAAACTCGCCCATCCCGATGCCGATGTGGCCTGTGTTACCGGCGAAGCCAGTATCCAGATGTGCATCCAGGAATTGTCTACAGCGTTGCAATATAAAACGCCGATCAAGATTGTTAACCTGAATAACCGTTTTATGGGCATGGTGCGCCAGTGGCAGGAATTTTCTTATGAAAGCCGCTATTCGCATTCTTACCTGGATACGTTGCCGGATTTTGTTAAGCTCGCCGAGGCGTATGGTCATGTCGGTATACGTATCGACAAACCTGAGCAAGTCAGGTCAGCGTTGGAAAAAGCGTTTGCAATGAAAGATCGCACTGTCTTTTTGGACATTATCACTGACCAGACCGAAAATGTTTACCCTATGATAGAAGGTGGCAAAGGTCATCATGATATGAAACTGCGGATTGCTGCTACAGGGACGACAACGGATAGGGAACTAGCCTAATGAGACATATCATTTCAATTTTAATGGAGAACGAATCCGGCGCATTGTCACGGGTGGCGGGGCTATTTTCTGCGCGTGGTTATAATATTGAGTCGTTGACTGTAGCGCCGACAGAAGATGCCAGTTTGTCAAGAATGACCTTGGTGACCAGGGGCAGTGATGATGTCATTGAGCAAATTACCAAGCAACTCAATAAGTTGATTGATGTGGTCAAGTTGATTGATTTGGCTGAGTCGGCCCATATCGAGCGGGAATTGATGATGATTAAAGTCAAGACCACCCAAAATACACGCGCCGAAGTGAAAAGCATGACGGATATTTTTCGTGGCAGGATATTGGATATTTCGCCGGAAACTTACGTCATCGAAGTGACTGGGCCATCCCAAAAACTGGATGCTTTTATTGCTGGCCTTGATGCCGACAGTATTATTGAAGTCGTGCGTTCCGGGGCGACGGGTATAAGCAGGGGCGAGAAAGGGTTGCATTTATAGGCACGGCACACTTTCATTTAAATATTAGTTTAATTTTTAAAAAACACAGGAAAACACATGCAAGTTTATTACGACAAAGATGCCGATCTCTCCGTTATTAGAGCGAAGAACGTTGCCATTATCGGTTATGGTTCGCAAGGCCATGCTCACGCACTTAACTTAAAAGAATCCGGTGTTCAAGTTGTCGTCGGGTTACGTAAAGGCTCACCATCAATTGCGAAAGCTGAAGCCCACGGATTAACAGTCAAAGAAGTGCCGGAAGCGGTTGCTGGCGCAGATATTGTTATGATCCTGACACCGGACGAGTTCCAGGCACAGTTGTATAAAGATGAGATCTTGCCAAACATCAAACAAGGCGCTGCATTAGCATTTGCACATGGCTTCTCTATCCTGTTCAACCAAGTCGTACCACGGGCGGATTTGGATGTCATCATGATCGCCCCGAAAGCGCCGGGACACACCGTGCGTTCCGAGTTCGTTCGCGGTGGCGGTGTTCCTGATCTGATCGCCATCCATAAAGACGTGTCCGGCACAGCCAAAGCGACCTGTTTGTCTTATGCCTCAGCCATTGGCGGCGGACGCTCTGGTATTATTGAAACCACATTCCGCGATGAAGCAGAAACCGACCTGTTCGGCGAACAAGCAGTATTGTGCGGCGGCGCGGTGGAACTCATCAAAGCCGGCTTTGAAACCTTGGTAGAAGCAGGATACCCGCCAGAAATGGCGTATTTTGAATGCTTACATGAGCTGAAGTTGATTGTTGACCTGATGTACGAAGGAGGCATCGCCAACATGAACTACTCCATCTCAAATAATGCTGAATACGGTGAATACGTCACCGGCCCTAAAGTCATTAATGCAGAAAGCCGTTTGGCGATGAAAGAAGCTCTGGCGAACATCCAAAATGGCAACTACGCCAAACGCTTCATCATGGAAGGCATGAGCAACTACCCTGAAATGACTGCCCAACGCCGATTGAATGCCGAACATCCGATTGAAGTTACCGGCGAGAAGCTTCGAAGCATGATGCCGTGGATTAAGGCCAATCAGATTGTGGATAAAGCTAAGAACTAAGCATAAGCTATAAGCACATAAGCTGATCGAAAATAAAAAGCCCGTTAAAACGGGCTTTTTATTGCTTGAACGCCTAAGCATAATGCTATGCCAGGCGGTTTTATTATAATTTCCTTGGCGCAAACATTGGATGTAAGGCAAAGTCATTTGCTCAAATTAATCCAGTAGTGATCCAATACGTGAAAATGGCATCGAGAATGCAGTTTTAAACATGGTGGTTGCAAAAAATTTAATCCAAGCAATTCGCTATACTTAAGATTTATTTTTATCAGCCCCATGTGAATGGAGCGTTTTGATTAGATGATGAACGAGCAAAAACAAGCGAATGAAAAACTCGATATAAATCGGGTTTTATTATGGTTACAGACTGACGGTATCCTGTCCGATTCTGATTTAGAGAAATGTAGACAACTCGCAGCCGGCAATATCAGCAGGGGTAAACACCCACTGAAAGTTATTGCCGAAGCCGGAGTTCAAGACAAAACCCAGCTTGGGAAGCTGTTGACTTTGGAAAATTTGACAGCATGGCTGGCTGACAAGGTGGGGCTGCCTTATTACTATATCGACCCCTTAAAAATTGATATCCCTACAGTGACTGCGCTGTATAGCAAAAACTACGCATTTAACTACAATATTTTGCCGGTCATGTTCAACGAGAATGAGATCGTGATTGCGACAGCGCAACCTTACGTGCGTACCTGGGAGGCTGACCTAACGCGTATGCATAACCGCGCTATCAAGCGTGTATTCTCAAATCCAGATGAGATTTCACGTTACTTAGGTGAGTTTTATTCGTTCGCCAAATCGTTAAAAGGCGCAACACTGGCGCGGGCTGAAGAAAAGAGTGTCGGGAATATTCAAAATTTTGAACAACTCCTAGAACTGAGCAAATCAACTGACCTTGATGCCAATAATCAACATATCGTTAATCTAGTGAACTGGTTGTTGCAATTTGCCTTCGACCAACGTGCCAGTGACATTCATATAGAGCCACGCCGCCTCAATGGAAATGTACGTTTTCGTATTGACGGTATTTTACATACGGTTTACAAGTTACCGCCCCAGATTATGAATGCAGTGCTAAGCCGCTTAAAAATTCTGGGACGGATGAATATCGCCGAAAAACGCTTACCCCAGGATGGGCGTATCAAAACTCAAAATAATCTACAAGAAGAAATCGAACTGCGCTTATCGACCATGCCGACGGCATTCGGCGAAAAATTGGTTATGCGTATTTTCGACCCAGAAGTATTGATGCGTAATTATGAGCAGCTGGGTTTTAACAAGCGCGAGTTGGAGTTATGGAACAAAATGACAGCCATGTCCCATGGCATTATCTTAGTCACCGGCCCCACTGGATCGGGTAAAACCACCACGCTTTATTCCACATTGAAAAACTTGGCCACTTCAGAAGTCAATTTATGCACGGTTGAAGATCCTATCGAACAGATAGAACCCAGTTTTAACCAAATGCAGGTGCAACACAACATAGGATTGGATTTTGCCAGCGGGATACGCACGTTGATGCGGCAGGATCCAGATATTATTATGGTGGGTGAGATTCGTGATTTACAGACAGCAGAAATGGCAGTACAGGCATCATTGACAGGACACTTAGTGTTTTCTACCTTGCACACCAATAACGCACCAGCAGCCATTACCCGATTGATTAATATTGGCTTGCCTGCCTATTTGATTCAACAAACCATTGTGGGTGTCATGGCGCAGCGTTTAATACGCACTTTATGTCGACATTGTAAAAAACCCAGCGATCTTAGCAATGCCGAATGGCAATCCCTAGTCGCGCCATTTAAAGTCACTAAGCCAGATCAAGTGCATCATGCGGTAGGCTGTTTAGAATGTCGTAATACTGGCTATTCTGGGCGCATCGGTATCTATGAAATTTTTGAAAGCACACCTGTTTTACAAAAGTTGATTGTTGAAGGCTACGATACTGAGCTGTTGCAAAAGCAAGCGTGCTTAGAAGGAATGCGGCCTTTACGGTTAAGCGGGGCGGAAAAAGTAGCTAAGGGGCTAACCACAATTGAAGAAGTACTTAGGGTTGCGCCAGAAGGGTTATTTTCTTAGGCTTAATGAAAATAATCCCAAGGATACTCGGGCGTTAAGATAGGCCGAAAACCTGATGGTGCAGGAAATGGTGCGGAAATAAATTCATAAACGCCGACCAGCTCACGGGTTACTGTCATCCCGACACCCTTAGCTAAACCTAGAGGAAGACCGACCGCCCCTCTTGCATGTGTTTCCCTGACAATATTGCCCGGTATTTCAAGAACCCCACAGGTCATCCCCGCTAAGCCCCTTCCAAATTTCTGTGCCGCTGTATATGCATAAGCATTAGGGATTGAAAATAGCGCCAAAGCTGCCAAAGCCACTAATATATAAATACGAAATTTTTTCATGTGTTGTCCCTTATGCAACTTGTGATAATACAATATATTCACCAATTCTAAATTTATTCCAACTTAACCTTCGGGGTGACTCATACCCCAAAGGTTAAGTCAGAATGATGCTGTTTAATGCCCGACTGCTACTTTAGAACCTTTTGTTTGTCCGATTTCAGACAAGGTCTGGTTGAACCACGTAGTATCAATATCAAAAGGTTTACCACCTTTAATCCGTGGAAATTCAATTGCTCTCAATATATTACCACGGTCTTCGTCGTGGCCGATCACACCGGATTCGCGGCGGAAAGCGCATTCAACAGCAAGATCTGCGCAAGATTTGATAAGTCGGATGTCTTCAACATTTGAGGCGGCAGCCCGTGCGAAATAACCGGATTTTTGGATCAAGGTTTTTTCCGCACCTAGCATTTCGGCAAATTGCTCACCAAACCATTTGCCGGGATTGACGGCATCCAGTTTGACGTGACCAAACGCATCGCGCGGGACTTCTTGGCCTTTGGCTTGCATTTCCGCGACGATGGATTCGACCCCTGCGCCTTCGGACACAAATATGTTCACGCAATCCACTTTATCCATGACCGCCCGTAAGCGTTTGGCTTCTGCGGCCAAGTCTATCGCCATTTCCGGGATGAATACGCCGTGGACTTCATAGGATTCTCGGCTCAAGCCCAGTTCCGGCAACCATTCGGCAGCGATCCAACAATTTGCGGTATTCCTGAGCGGTTGCTGCTGTTAACCAGCCACAACTCCGTCCCATGACTTCATGCACAATCAACATACGCGGATTAGCGTTATTTTCAGCGACTACATTCATGAAGTAACGTGCGCCTTGTTCCGCAGCAGTCCAAGCACCTAATGATTGTTTGATAGGGAAGACATCGTTATCAACGGTTTTGGGCAAGCCAATAACGGTCAAGCCATAGTTGTTGTTAGCAAGGAATGCGGCGAGATCAGCGGCAGCAGTGTTGGTGTCATCGCCGCCGATGGTGTGCAGGATATCCACACCGTCTTTGACTAATTGGTCAGCCGCGACTTTTTGTGGATCTTCACCTTCTTTGACGAGACCACGTTTAATGCAGTCTTTGACGTTAGTCAGTTTGACGCGGCTGTTACCGATGAGAGAACCGCCGAATTTATGTAGCAACCCTGCTTTTTCCCGTACGGCTGGTGTGACTTTGTAGTAGTCACCAAGCAATAGGCCTTTATAGCCGCTACGATAGCAAATGATTTCAATAGAGGGGTCGATTTCGCTGTAACGCTCGATAAGGCTGCCGATAGCTGAGTTAAGGCATGGGGCTAAACCACCTGCGGTGAGAATTGCGACTTTTTTTGGTTTATTCATGATAATTTTTCGTGTGTTTTAAAGTTAAATTGTAAGAATTATTGCTGATAAACTGGCTACTAGATTCGTTTTTTTGCTACGTTTTAGTGCGCGAATTTTACCATAGTTAAAATCGATAGCTTTCCTTTTGTTACTAAGTTTTTGCTATGCAAGATGGTTCGGTAATGTTCCTGTAACCAGCGTTGATTAAACTTGGGTGCGGAACATCTGCCCGTTGTATAATTTCCCTTTAACTCTTTCAGAACATAAAGTAAGCACAAAATAAACAATGAACAAACCCGAAAAACGCTCAATCCGTCGTCGCGGCATTTATTTATTACCCAATTTATTGACCACAGGGGCGTTGTTTTCCGGCTATTATGCGATTACTTCGGCCATCGGTGGACGCTACGAAACGGCGGTGATTGCTATTTTTGTCGCCATGATTTTAGACGGGCTGGATGGTCGTGTGGCTCGGTTGACCAATACCCAGAGCGAGTTTGGCGTACAGTACGATAGCTTATCGGATATGGTTTCATTCGGCGCAGCACCTGCCTTGGTGATGTATCTTTGGGCTTTTGCTGGTTTTGGTAAGGTAGGATTATTCGCTGCTTTTGTCCATTTGGCGGGTGGGGCGTTGCGGCTGGCGCGGTTTAATGCCCAAGTAGGTACTGCTGATAAACGCTATTTTCAAGGTTTGCCAAGTCCGGCAGCGGCGGCAGTGCTCGCAGGATTTATCTGGATGTCAATTGAACATGGCTATGATATTAATGTGGTTAAATATCCAGCCATCGCGTTAACAATTTGCACAGGTTTGTTGATGGTGAGTAATTTCCGTTATTCCAGCTTCAAGGAAATAGACTTACGCGGGAAAGTGCCGTTTTTTGTGGCGATTTCCGTGATGCTCGCTATCGCTTTTGTCATGGCGCAGCCTGAGACTATGCTGTTCCTATTGTTTTTAGCTTACGCCATTTCCGGGCCTGTCGTTACCTTAGTCATGCGTAAGCGCCGGTTACAAGAACGTAAATTGTAGATTCCGCTTGTCGCTGGCAGACTATTCAGTTATATTTTCACCCATGTTTCCTCAATACACCAAACAAGGCCAATGCCATCGCTTGTCAGCCAGCTTCGCGGCAGCAAAGTTGAGTGCCTGTTTATGTCTGCGCTTACCCCTAAGCCTGAGAATCCTGCCCTAGCGGGCATCCAATTCTTTTTTCACAAAATTAAACCCTCTTCCTTTATATTCGGTTATTTAAATAGCTGATTGCCATCCCTTGATGGAGTTTACAATGAAAGACCATTTGATTATTTTTGACACCACCTTACGGGATGGTGAGCAAAGCCCGGGCGCGTCGATGACGCGGGACGAAAAAATACGTATAGCTAAAGCGTTGGAACGCTTGAAAGTTGATGTGATTGAAGCCGGATTCCCGGCAGCGAGTCCTGGCGATTTTGAAGCGGTGCAAGCAGTCGCCAATGTTATTAAAGACAGCATCGTGTGCGGTTTGGCAAGGGCATTGGATAAAGATATTGATCGAGCCGGAGAAGCGTTAAAAGACGCGAGCAGATCGAGAATCCACACCTTTATCGCCACGTCGCCTATCCACATGCAAATGAAATTGCACATGCAGCCTGAGCAGGTCATCGAGTATGCCGTAAAAGCCGTTAAACGCGCTCGGCAATTTACCGATGATGTCGAGTTTTCGCCGGAAGATGCTGGACGTTCGAATGAAGACTTTTTGTGCCGAATCCTTGAAGCTGTTATTGATGCCGGTGCGACGACGTTGAATATTCCAGATACCGTAGGTTACAGTGTGCCCCAGCAATTTGGCGCGACAATTGCCAATTTGATCCAGCGTATTCCTAATTCCGATAAGGCTATTTTTTCTGTGCATTGCCATAATGATTTAGGCTTGGCGGTGGCGAATTCCTTGGCTGCCGTCATGAATGGCGCACGGCAGGTGGAATGTACCATCAACGGCTTGGGTGAACGTGCGGGTAACGCATCGTTGGAAGAGGTTGTCATGTCCATACGTACCCGTCATGACGTATTTGCTTGCCAAACGAGGATTGATACACGGGAAATTTTGACTTGTTCAAAGTTGGTGTCGTCTATCACTGGCTTTCCTGTGCAACCTAATAAAGCCATTGTTGGTGCAAACGCTTTCGCCCATGAGGCGGGCATCCACCAGGACGGCATATTGAAAAGCCGTGAGACTTACGAAATCATGCGTGCTGAGGATGTCGGTTGGTCTGCTAACCGAATGGTGTTAGGTAAGCATTCAGGCAGGAACGCTTTCAAAAATCGCATGACCGATTTGGGGGTTGAATTTCAATCGGAAGAGGAATTAAACGATGCTTTTTCAAGATTTAAACAGCTTGCAGATAAAAAGCATGAAATCTTTGATGAAGATTTACAGGCATTGATTTCAGAAGTCGGTTTTGAAGCGGAAGACGAACATATCAAGTTGGTTGCCTTAAAGGTTTGTTCAGAAACGGGCGAAGTACCCAATGCTAAAGTCACCTTGCGTATCGACAATAAGGAAGTGACCGGTAATGCTGAAGGTGGCGGTGCGGTTGATGCCAGTTTGAAAGCGATTGAAAAGTTGGTTGTCACGAATGCAGTTTTGGCACTTTACTCAGTCAACAACATCACCAACGGCACTGATTCCCAGGGTGAAGTTACCGTTCGACTTGAAAAAGCGGGGCGTATAGTTAACGGATTGGGGGCAGATACCGATATTGTGATCGCTTCTGCGAAAGCTTATATCAATGCGGTAAACAAGTTGCTCAGTCCTGAACGTAGGCATCCCCAGAAAGGGGATGTTTGAAATAGGCGGAGGCTTAAGGTGAAATCGGGTTTATTGAAAATTTTGTGGGAACGGTTATATGGCTTCCTCCTTAAAAAGGTGGCTTTTTTGCGCCCAGGAATTGATTTTGGATAATTCGTTACGGTTGCAATATTTGGAAGCAATGGGCATTGATGTCTGGATACCCAGAATAGTTGCGCCCTTTGCCTCCAAGCCTATTGTGACATCCGAGTGGGCATCTGAACATATTACCCGCGAACCAGAATTGCACAATGTTACCCCAACAGGTTGGGCTGATTTGGAAACCGAAGTCGCTGGCTGCACAAAATGTGCGTTATGTGAAACCCGTACGCAAACCGTATTTGGCACAGGCAATAAAACGGCTGATTGGATGGTTATTGGTGAAGCACCCGGTCAACATGAAGATGAACAAGGCAAACCGTTTGTCGGAAAGGCGGGTTTGTTGTTGACTGAAATGCTAAGGGCGGCGGGGTTGGATCGGGACGAAGTTTTCATTACCAATATTCTCAAATGTAGGCCACCCGGCAACCGTGACCCCAAACCGGATGAAGCCAAAAGTTGCAACGGCTATCTACAGCAACAACAGGCTTTGGTGAAACCGAAGATAATTCTTGCGGTCGGGCGTATTTCTGCCCAAACCTTGTTGAACACGGATGCGCCCTTAGCTAAACTAAGAGGCAAGGTACATGAGTTAGATGGTGTGCCGCTGGTGGTTGTGTATCATCCAGCTTATCTGTTAAGGTCATTGCTGGAAAAACGCAAAGCTTGGCAGGATTTACTTTTAGCCGTACGAACAGCCAACGAAAACAAAGGGTAATCATGCGTGGATGGATGGATAAAATTAAAAGCGTTTTGGTCTATGATGCCGACAAGGAGTTCTATGCCAGAGTATTTCCTGAATCAGTGACTAGGATAGACCTGCTCCGGTTTCGTACCATGACTTATGGTGATTTACCTGCCGTGTTAGATATTGAGAGGAAAAACTACCAATTCCCGTGGGATGAAGACATTTTTATCGATTGCTTTAAGGTCGGTTATGGCTGCTGGGTTTGTGAAGAAAATGGCAAAATCCTGGGTTACAGCATTCTCACATTGGGCGTAGGTGAAGCGCACGTTCTGAATATTTCGGTCGCTCCTAACGAGCAAGGGCAGGGTATAGGTCGCAAAATGATGGAAAATCTCATTGAGGTAGCTAAAGGCGAAGCCGAAACCATGTTCTTGGAAGTCAGGCCTTCCAATCCAAGCGCAATCGCACTGTACAGCAAATTAGGATTTAATGAGATCGGAACTAGAAAAGGCTATTACCCGGCTGAAAATGGCCGAGAAGATGCTATTATGTTTGCTTTAGAATTGTTATAAAAAATAAAAGCATATAGCCATAGAATTTTTTACTTGTCCTCATCAGTCTCAATTCCCGCCTGATTGTTAATGTTTTTAGGGAAGGTTTTTTTGACTTTAACACCCAGGTCAACAAAACTGCTGGCTTGCCGGATAAGATTGCCATTGCCCTGGGTCAGTTTGTTCATGACGCCATCGTAAGTTGTATGGACGGTGCTAAGTTGTTTGCCTAGTTTGTCGAGTTCTTCCACAAATCCACGTATCTTGTCGTAGACGATCCCCGCTTTTTCGGCGATTGCGCGAGCGTTTTCGTTTTGCCGTTCGTAACGCCAGATATTTTCAATCGTCCGTAAAGTCGCCAGTAAGGTCGTAGGCGTGACGACGATGATTTTATGCTCGAACGCATCGGTAAATAAGCGTTCATCAGCCTGAAAAGCAGCGACAAATGCGGCTTCAATGGGCATAAACAGGAGCACAAAATCCAGAGATTTGATACCATGTAAGCCGGAATAATCCTTGTCGCTCAGGCTCTTGATGTGTTCACGTACTGCGCCGGTATGTTGCCTGATTGCGATCATGCGTTCTTGGTCGTCTTCAGATGAACAATACCGTTCATATGCCAATAAAGAGACTTTGGAATCGATAATGACATCTTTGTTCTCGGGTAGATGGATAATCACATCAGGTTTGAATAAGCGGTTATCCTCATCTCTGAAAGCACCTTGCGTTTCGTATTCAATGCCTTTCCGCAGGCCTGAACGTTCCAACACCTTTTCCAGGATCATCTCACCCCAATTACCTTGGTTTTTTTTGTCTCCTTTCAGTGCACGGGTTAGGTTGAGCGCTTCCTGGTTCATTTTCGCGGTATCGCGCCGGAGTGATACGATTTCCTCTCGAAGCGTAATCCTGTCCTTGTTTTCATTGTCGTAAACGGTTTCTATCCGTTGCTTGAATTCGCCCAGTTGTTCCCTAAGCGGTGTGACGATATGGTCGAGACTAGTTTTATTTTGTTCGGCAAACTGTTTGCTGCGGTCTTCAAAGATTTTTCCAGCCAAGTTTTCAAATTGGGTTTTTAGTTGGGTCTCAGCATTTTGTAACAATTTGAGTTTTTCATAAGTACTTCTTTCCTGTTCTGCAATGCGGGTTTGTAGTTCGGCATTTTTAGTTTTGGCGGCGGTTAGCAGTTGTTGATATTGTTTGAGATCACTTTCAACGGTTTGCAGATGTTTTATTTTTTCTTCGGAAACGGCGATATTGATCGACAATTGTTGGATGACGATTTTATCTTTATGGGTAAAAAGCCGCATCAGTATTGCGCCGACGATTAGGCCGGCAAGTGCGATTGTCCAAGGTGGTAGGTTGTTAATAAACTCCGTGACGGCCAACGGTTATTCCTACTTACGTTCTTACGTTAACTGGGCAAAGATTTTTTCGGCAATAGCTAGCGTTTGTTCCAGGTCTTCATCGGAATGTGCTGCGGAGACAAAACCTGCTTCAAATGCGGAAGGGGCAAGATAAACGCCTTCTGCCAGCATTGCATGAAAGAAGCGTTTGAATAAGGATTGGTCGCAAGCCATCACTTGAGCAAAGCGGGTGATTTTTTCTTCATTATTGAAAAACAGGCCGAACATGCCGCCGACATTGTTGGTGGTGAATGCAATTCCTACCTTATCCGCCCGTCCTTTCAAACTAGAAGTGAGTTTTTCGGTTTTTGCCGTTAACGATTCGTAAAAACCAGGTGCGCTAATCAATTCAAGCGTTTTCAGGCCAGCCGCCATTGCAACAGGATTGCCCGATAATGTACCAGCTTGGTAAACTGGCCCAAGGGGGCGAGATATTCCATAATTTTACGTTGCCCACCAAAAGCCCCGACTGGCATTCCGCCACCCAAGACTTTACCTAGCGTGGTCAAATCAGGTTTGATGCCATAAAGCCCTTGTGCACCTGATAATCCCACACGAAATCCGGTCATTACTTCATCAAAAATTAATACCGCATGGTATTTGTCACACACTTGGCGTAGGGTCTGTAAAAATCCAGGGGCTGGCGGCACACAATTCATATTGCCAGCAACGGGTTCAACGATGATACAGGCAATTTGTTCGCCCATTTCAGCAAACAGTTTCGTTACTGCCTCGTTGTCGTTATAAGGCATTGTCAAGGTGTTTTCGGCAACGGCTGCGGAAACCCCTGCTGAACTTGGTACGCCCAGTGTTAATGTGCCTGAGCCAGCTTTGACGAGCAAAGAATCAGCATGTCCATGATAGCAGCCCTCAAATTTGACGATTTTATCCCTGCCGGTATACCCACGGGCTAGACGGATCGCGCTCATGGTGGCTTCCGTTCCTGAGCTAACCATGCGTACCAGATCAATAGACGGCACTATCTCGCATACTTTTTGTGCCAACAGCGTTTCAATTTCTGTCGGTGCGCCAAAGCTTAAACCTTTTTCGGCTGCATTTTTTACTGCTGCGATCACTTCGGGGTGGGCATGACCGAGAACCATCGGCCCCCATGAGCCAACGTAATCAATATAACGCTTGCCCATACTGTCGTAGATATAAGCGCCTTGGGCATGGTCAATAAAAACTGGAGTTCCACCGACACCGCTAAATGAGCGGACTGGCGAATTGACACCGCCAGGAATTACACTTTTTGCTTCTGAAAATAAAATGTCTGCTGATTTGGTCATGGTTTGAGGTATTTAATAACAGGTAAAATACAAGATAAAAAGACTAATCCGTATCATCTCAAAGATGGCTTAGGTTGGGTAGGTGAATTTATTTATTGGCGACTTAGCGGCTAAACTGATGATACTATTGCACTCAGCAGAGTGGGTTATCCATTCAGGCTATTTAACCAACATCTTATCAAATTAAGGAGGTGCTAATGGCACAAATTGACGATATTGAAGGCATCGGCCCACAATATGCTGAGAAACTCAAAGCAGCGGATATCAATACGGTAGAAAAATTACTTGAATCCGGCGCAACCGCAAAAGGCCGCGATGAATTATCTGCAAAGACGGGTATCAACGCCAAATTGATCCTGACTTGGGTTAATCATGCCGATTTATTTCGCATCAAAGGTGTTGCCGGTCAGTTTTCAGAATTACTGGAAGCAGCGGGTGTGGATACCGTAACTGAATTGGCACAACGAAATGCGGAAAATCTGCAAAAAGCATTATCTCAAACCAATGATGAAAAACACTTGGCTAAAACCACACCTTCATTAAGTCAAGTGACTGCTTGGATTGAAGAAGCTAAAACTTTACCTAAAGTTGTTCACCATTAAGATTGTCAGGATTTCCGATTACTCAACCTTCTCCAACGGGAGAAGGTTTTGGTGTTCCTATTGTTAAATAACTCTAACGAACGGTCACTTAGCCAAGCTTGGATGAAAACACGTCCCCATATTTCTTGAAGTTGCCAATGGTAACTTGGCCTTCAGCCCCTTTTTAAAGTGGTTATCATTGCGTAACAAATTTAAGGCCAATCAGCAGCAATACCGAAGCCAGTACAGGCCGTAAATAGTGTTCGGGAATTTTTGCACTTAAATGACTGCCAATCCAGATCCCAGGTAGTGATCCAATCAATAAGCTACCCAGCAACGTCAGGTTAACATTGCCTAGCATAAGGTGTCCCCAGCCTGCAACGGCGGTAAGCGGGATGGCATGGGCGAGGTCAGTGCCGACTATCTTGAGTGTGCTTTCACGTGGGAAAAGAAATAGCAAGGCGACAGTTCCCAACGCACCCGCGCCCACAGACGACAAGGTTACCAGTACTCCCAGGATAGCGCCGGTAAGCACTGTTGCAGGTATTTGCCAACGCGGTGAGAAACGTCCAGCATTCATCATATTGCTGTAGTCATCATCGAGTTGCCCCAAGGCTTTGGATTTACGCAAGATAACCGCACGAATCAACAAGGCGCAGGAAGTCAGGATGAGGGCGATTCCAAGCGAATAGGTAATCAATCCGGTGGTTTCCTTGCCAATATCCATATAATGCTTAATGGCAAACAGGGTCAAGACAGCAAAAGGTAAGCTGCCTAACGACAGCCAAGCGACAATCGGCCAGTCCACTGAGCGGTGTTTGCCATGATGGACGAAAACCCCAGCCGTTTTGGTGATGGCGGCATATAAAAGATCAGTTCCCACGGCTACTGATGCCTTAAAACCGAATAAAAACACCAGCAACGGTGTCATCAGTGAGCCACCGCCGACACCTGTAATACCGACCAATAAGCCTACTGCGAAGCCAGAAGCCGAGTACATTATGTCCATGATTAATTTTTCCTCTTTGATTTGTATGGTTGAAATTGTCGGTCACTATATCAGCAACATATTCCATTGTTTAATAATATGATATGCTAATCTTATGCCATTTGAGCATAAAGAATGATTTTATAACCTGCTACTTAGATAGCTAATGCTATCTCGGATGAAAATGAATCTGATCCAATTGCGTTATGTCCGTGAAATAGTCCGCCAAAATCTCAGCATATCAAATGCTTCCGATGCCTTACATACCTCGCAATCAGGCGTGAGCAGGCAGATTCAATTATTGGAAGAAGAACTCAAGCTGCAAGTTTTTCAGCGCAACGGTAAGCGGTTGATTGGCATTACCGAGCCGGGCAAGATTATCGTAAAACTCGCCGAGCGGGTGTTGCGTGAGCTGGATAACATAAAACGTGTAGGCGAAGAATTCACTCAAAAAGACAAAGGGACGCTGACTATTGCGACTACCCATACGCAAGCGCGTTATTTTTTGCCGGTTGCCGTCAAACAATTCATGCAGGAGTATCCAGAAGTCGCATTGACGATACACCAGGGCAATCCTACGCAGGTGGCGGAACAGGTTGTTAGCGGTGAGGCAGACATTGGTATTGCCACGGAAACTATTAGTACTTATGAAGACTTGTTGTGCTTGCCTTGTTATCAATGGAATCGCTGTATTGTTGCGCCAGAAGGTCACCCTTTGCTTAATGATGCTCCGCTTACCTTGGAAAAAATCGTCCGTTATCCACTGATTACTTACGATTTTGCTTTTACTGGCGGCTCACTTGTTAAACGTGTTTTCAATCAGGCGGGGCTTGAGCCGAATGTGGTGCTGACTGCTATCGATGCTGATGTAATTAAAACTTACGTCAATCTGGGGCTAGGTATCGGTTTGCTGGCTACTATGGCCTACGATCAGGAACGCGATGGGCATTTGCATATGTTGGATGCCAGCCATCTGTTTCCTGCCAGCACGACCTATTTGGCTTTGCGGAGGGACGCTTTCTTGCGTGATTATGTTTATGATTTTATCCATATTTTAGTGCCCGAACTTAACCGTAACACGGTCTTGGCAGCTCTTAAATGAGCCATGCTTATCAGCTACAGGCTATGCGTTTTCAGGGTAAGGTATTGGCGATCTCGCATGACATGGGTAAAGTCAGGATTGCGGTTGACGCACGCGAGGTTTTTCAGGTATTAATTGCTTAAGAAGCGCTGAGTGAACTAAACGTTGATCTGGGTAAGCAAATTTGGGTGAGTTTTAAATCAAATTCAGTTATTGCTTTCTGATGCCTTTTGTTGCATTTCAGCTTATCATTCCCGAATTATTTCCAAATATTGATCAATGCCATGAATAATGTTCGTTTTGCGTTGTATTTGTTATGCTCACTATTAGTGGGCTGTGGACAGCCAGGCCCCTTGTATTTGCCGACCAATAAGCCGCCTATCTATGTGGAGCCGGAGCCAGAACCTGAAACAAAAAACGCAGAACCAAAACAGACAACAAAACCAGAGTCGCCTCAGGAAACTAAACAGCCAGCAAAAGACCAATAACAATGGATTATTTCAACTACCGAAATGACGAGCTATATATTGAAGATATCTCCGTGCAAGACATCGTCTATCAACACGGCAGCCCTTGCTACGTTTATTCACGAGCCACATTAGAACGGCACTGGAAGGCATTCGATGACGCTTTTGGCGAGCAACCGCATTTAATCTGCTATGCAGTCAAAGCTAATTCCAATATAGCCATTTTAAACCTGTTGGCGCGATTAGGTTCCGGTTTCGATATTGTCTCCTTGGGTGAATTGGAGCGTGTTATCGCAGCGGGTGGCGATCCGAAGAAAATTGTTTTTTCTGGTGTTGGTAAGCGTGAAGACGAAATTTTAGCCGCCCTGAAAACGGGTATACGTTGCTTTAATATCGAAGTCAGCGGCGAGTTGGATCGGATTAACATTCTTGCCGAGCAATTAGGCGTTATTGCCCCCGTGTCTTTTCGGGTCAACCCTGATGTGGATGCCAAAACCCATCCTTATATTTCGACCGGCTTAAAAGAAAATAAATTTGGCATTGATTTCGATCAGGCATTGTCTGAATACCGTCGGGCAGCTGTAATGCCTAGTGTTAAGGTTGTGGGCATAGATTGCCACATCGGATCGCAGCTGACGGAATCCAGGCCATTTTTGGATGCCCTGGATCGTGTGCTTTCCCTCGTCAATGCGCTTGAAATTGAAGGTATCCAGCTGCACCATATCGACTTAGGCGGTGGTTTGGGTATTTGCTATAAAGACGAGCATCCACCCGAACCAGCCGAATACATACAAGCAGTGTTGGCGCGTTTAGGCAATCAACCGTATGAAATCCTGCTCGAGCCAGGACGTGCCATCGTCGGCAATGCGGGCATCTTGGTTACCCAGGTTGAATACCTGAAAACTACGCCCCATAAAAACTTTGCGATCGTCGATGCGGCGATGAATGATTTGATCCGGCCTTCTCTGTATGGAGCATGGCAGGAAATTATTCCGGTTACTAGAGGAGGCGAAGTAACCGAACAACATTGGGATATCGTCGGTCCCGTGTGCGAGACCGGGGATTTCCTGGGTAAAGACCGGGCGTTATCAATAAAACAAGGCGATTTACTGGCGATCCGTTCATCCGGTGCGTACGGCTTTAGCATGAGTTCTAATTACAATTCCAGGCCCCGCTGTGCCGAGATTATGGTGGATGGCTCAAAAGTCAGGGTTATTCGGGATAGGGAACGCATATCGCATTTGTGGGCTGGAGAGCATTTGTTGGCTTTGTGAAGATATATGTAAGGTGCGTTTTATACACCGAATTACGTGCATGTAATGTATCCTACTCGACTCAAATTTGAACAGGTTATTAATGTGACGATAGATAACAGGACTGATAGATCAAAAACAAAATGGATGGTGATTGAAGGAGATTTTGATTTTAAAAAACAACAGATAGTATTTGTTGGTGCTGAAACTCCATACACCGATAAACAAGGTCAAGAAAGAATGGGAAATAAAATCGGCCTAGCTGTTAATAATCAAGAATTTGCTGGTGGAAAGATAAATGCAAAAATTGAGTTTACAAAAATCCAAGAAAATAATTCATGTGAAATACTTTTTTATTTTGATCCAGAAAAAAGATGGTTTGTATCTGCAGGACTTGGGGGTGCTCCAGGGCAAGGGTTTTTTATTCGTCATTGGGATGGACAATGGACGGTTCATGCAAGCGGGGGAAGTAAATCAAGTTTACTGGCAAAACAAAATTACGATTTAGCAATAACATATCATGGAAGCCAAGTAACACTGGCAATAAATGAAGTTGACGTTCTTTCAGTTATCTTGCCATTTTCCCTTCCGCCTAGTCAGACAGGAATTCAATGCATTGATTGCGACAATATTAAAATTTCCGATTTTTCTGTCAAAACCACACCTGGTAAAGCATTTGTAGTGATGCAATTTAGTAGCCCTTATAATGAAATTTATGAGGATGTCATAAAGACTGTATGTCTAGAATTTGGTGTTGAAGCACGAAGATCTGATGAAACATATAGCCCTGGATTAATACTAGCTGACATTGTTGAAAAAATTACTGAATCTGAGTTTGTTATAGCTGAAATTACACCAGCAAACCCAAATGTCTACTATGAAGTTGGTTATGCACATGCCATTAACAAACCAATTATTCTTTTGGTTGATAAAGATATTGAAAAATTACCTTTTGATATTTCTGGTTTCAGAGCGCTTTTTTACGAAAATACTATCGCAGGAAAAAGTAAATTTGAAGAAAAATTACGGAAACATATATCAGTTATTTTCCAAAACACATTGGGAAACACAAGGCTATAAAACACAACCAAATTTCCGGGCATTCTAATTGGTATATCCATCTACAATTTTTTTTGTTGTAAACAATGCAAAAATGATAATCAACTTCACTAAAATGCACGGCCTAGGCAATGATTTCGTTGTCATCGACGCAATCAATCAATCCGTTAATTTATCGCCGGAGCAAATCCGTTTCATGGCAGACCGCCACTTTGGGGTGGGGTTCGACCAACTGTTGCTGGTGGAAAAACCGGACAACGCCAACGCCGACTTTAAGTACCGCATTTTTAATGCGGACGGCAGTGAAGTGGCACAATGCGGCAATGGCGCGCGTTGTTTTGCTCGGTTTGTGAGGGAAAAGAATTTGTTTAGCGGTAATATAATCACAGTGGATACTGATTCAGGCCAACTCGTGCTTAAATTAGCTGACAACGATTTGGTTACGGTCAACATGGGCTTACCCAGACATGCGCCTTCTGAGGTTCCTATGACTACAGCCCAAGAAGCTCAAATGTATTCGGTCGAAATTAACGGTACGCTGACAGAGTTCGGCGCGGTTTCGATGGGTAATCCCCATGCAGTTATTCTAGTGGAAAATGTCGATCTGGCTCCAGTGGCTGAAACAGGCCGGATCTTGGAAAGCCACCCGCTATTCCCTAAGCGAGCCAATATTGGTTTTATGCAAGTGCTTAATCGGGAACATATCAAGTTGCGTGTTTACGAACGTGGTGCGGCAGAAACCCTGGCTTGCGGTAGTGGTGCTTGCGCTGCTGTGGTCGTCGGTATTGAGCAAAATTTACTGGATAATGATGTCACTGTTGATTTGCCCGGCGGGCAACTAACAATTAACTGGTCAGGTCGTGGACAGCCCGTATTTATGGCAGGGCCTGCAACCACCGTCTTTGACGGAAAAATAAGCTTGAAGGAAATATAACGCTGTGAATGAACAAGAAAAGTCGAATCTGACTTCAAAACAGGTTGAGCAATATCTTCGACAACATCCGGAGTTTTTCAACGAACACCTGCATCTGCTTGAACAGATGCGGATTCCGCACCCCAGCGGCAATGCGGTGTCACTGATTTCCAAGCAATTGGAAATATTCAGGACTAAGCACCAGGAGTTGGAAAGCCAATTAACAGAGTTGATCGAGATTGCCCGGGAAAACGATACATCTTATGTGCGTATGCACAAACTTACTCTGGCATTGCTGGATGCTAAAACGGTTGAAGAAGCAGTATCGAATCTTGAAACCGTGCTCTCCGAGTATTTCTTGACCGACTTCGTTGCTATTCGTATCATCAAACACGCTCCTGGTACGATGAGTTCCAATCTCTATATCCAGCCGGACAGTGAAGATCTTAAGCCATTTAGCAAAGAGCTTTCCAGCAGCGAGCCAACCTGCGGAAGGCCTACCTTGACCCAGGCAAAAATCTTGTTTGGTGATTCTTCACTTGAGGCTCAATCGTATGCCATCATGCCGATGATGTTTACTGAATTGGAAGGGTTTCTTGCGGTCGGTAGCCGTGAAGACGGGCGATTTCATTACAGCATGGGTAGCCTGTTCTTGACTCAAATGAGCGAGATTGTTGGCACTCGGTTGATTGCGTTGTTACAAGGACAATAATGTCACCTGCCGCCGAGGAAATGCTGGCAAATTATCTGAATCAGCTACGCTTTGAAAAACGCGCGTCAGTCCATACCGTGAGCAATTACCAGCGCGATTTGGAGCGCTTATCAGCGTATTGTAAGGACAAGCTCATTGTTAATTGGGTCGACCTGAAGCAACACGACATACGCGCCCATATCGCCGCGAGGCACCGCAAAGGGCTCGGTAGCAAAAGCCTGCAACGAGAGTTATCGGCTATCCGCAGTTTTTATGCTTTTTTGTTGAAAAACAGTTTGGCTGAAAGTAATCCGGCGCAACATATCAAGGCACCAAAGCAAGACCGCAAACTGCCTAAAACCTTGGATGTCGACCAGATTAACGGATTTTTAGAAGCAGGGACGAGTTCACGTCTAGAAATACGCGATCTTGCCATGTTTGAGTTGTTTTATTCGTCAGGGCTTCGATTAAGTGAATTAACTGCGCTGGATATGGCCGATCTTGATTTGTCTGACCATTCGTTGATTGTCCGTTCAGGCAAAGGCGGTAAGTCACGGATACTGCCTATAGGCAGTAAGGCAGTTATTGCAATCAACAACTGGTTGCAAGAACGATCAAAAATGTGTGCCATTGATAATGTACCTGTGTTTGTAACGACTAAAGGATGTCGTTTAGGACAGCGCAGCATTGAGCTAAGGCTTTCGTTATGGTGCAAAAAAAAAGGCTTAGACCAACACATTCATCCCCACATGCTTAGGCATTCGTTCGCCAGCCACTTGCTGGAATCCAGTCAGGATTTAAGGGCAGTTCAGGAGTTGTTGGGGCATAGTAATATCAGCACCACGCAAATTTATACGCATTTAGACTTTCAACATTTGGCGGAAATCTATGACAAGGCTCATCCACGCGCTAGAAAAAAGCCTTAATCGCGAAGCGGATTGAACAAAAGCCTTAAAAATCTGATAATATAGCGCCGGTACGTAGTCATAATTCAAACGTTTTTTCTCTTCAATCAACCCGTTCTCAGGAAACCAAATGGCATCAAGCGATTCACTTGACGATGAAAAATCCAGGGGCATACTCTGGGGTTTTGGTGTGCTTGTGCTTTTATCTGTGCTGATTTTACTTTTTCTTGGCGCATGGTGGGGCAGTGAGCCGAAGCAATTCAGCATACAGGATGAGGCGAAAGAGCGGGCTAAGTTAACCAAAACCGAAGAAATTCCATTAGGTTATACCTACACCAATACGCTTGCCCATATTGCCGAGGTCTTGCTGCATAAATCGGGTGGTTACATTACCAATGATGTCGCCCCGCCTGGGGTATTTCTGGACAACATATCCGCTTTTGAGTACGGAGCACTGGTCATGCTGCGGGATGCCACGACCGCGTTGCGAAATCACTTTACTCGGGATCAGTCGCAGTCTGATGAAGACCCCGATTTAAAAGTGGCGGAACCTTATTTTTATTATGAAAATGATTCTTGGGCATTGCCATCTACCGAAGCGGAATATCAGAAAGGAATTGATTCGCTCCATAAGTATATGACCCGTCTGCAAAAATATGGGGGCAACGTCAAGCGCGCACAATTTTATTCCCGTGCAGACAATCTTTGGCAGTATACCGAGGTTGTTATCAAGCGCTTGGGTAATCTTTCTACACGGTTAAGTGCGAGTACTGAGGGAGCTACCCTTATACCGGGTATGGCAGTTATTGAGCCGAATGTTGAGGTTCGGAATGCCAAGGTTGCACCAATGAGTGAAACGCCTTGGTTACTGATTGATGATGTATTCTACGAAGCGCGTGGTGCCAGTTGGGCGTTGCTACATATACTCAGGGCGGTCAAATACGATTTTCACGATATTTTGTTGGATAAACGTGCGATGAATACTGTAGACATCATGATTAAGGCTTTGGAAAATGCCTTGTCACCCGTACTTAGTCCTATGATTTTGAATGGCAGTGGTTATGGGCTCTCTGCTAATTATTCATTAACGATGGCAACCTACATAGCCCGTGCCAATGCTGCTGCATTGGATTTACGTGACATCATGAATAGAGGGTAAAATCTAATGGATGAACAACTCGAAGAAAACTTGAAAAAAATCAGTACCTGGAAGCGCATATTTTTTATGCTGATCTTTGCCGCTATTGGTGGACTGGTAAGGATGCTAGTGTGGGCCGTGATCTTGTTGCAGATTGCGTCGGTGTTGTTTACGGGGAAACCAAACGACAATGTGCTGAAGTTTGGGCGTAGCCTCTCCTTGTATACCTATCATATATTAAGCTTTTTGACGTTCAATACTGACAATCTACCATACCCGTTTGCAGAATGGGAAGCGACAGAGGAGCTTCAACTGCCCGAACCCAAAAAGCGCCAGAAAAAATAACGCGTTATGCCTGCTGTCCGAAAAATCATTCATATTGATATGGATGCTTTTTTTGCGGCAGTGGAGCAGCGAGACTTTCCAGAATACCGCAACAAACCCCTGGTCGTAGGCGGGAATCCTTTTTCACGTGGCGTGGTAGCAACCTGTAGTTATGAAGCGAGGTTATATGGCATTCATTCTGCCATGCCAACCACGCATGCTTATCGGCTATGCCCACAAGCCATTTTTGTAAAACCCCGGTTTGACGCATATAAGGAAGCTTCTCAGGCTATCCGGCAAATTTTTCTCGATTATACCGACTTGGTTGAGCCATTATCGTTGGATGAAGCGTATTTGGATGTCACGGAGTCAGGTAAAAATGACGGTTCAGCAACATTGATTGCCAAGGCGATCAAAACCCGCATAAAGCAACAAACCCAACTGACCGCTTCGGCTGGGATTTCTTATAATAAGTTCTTGGCAAAAATTGCTTCCGATTTAGATAAGCCTGACGGTTTATATCTGATAACACCCAAGCAAGGCGCTAAATTCATTGAGCAACTTCCTATCCATAAGTTTCATGGCGTGGGCAAAGCGACGACTCTAAAAATGCACGATTTAGGTATTCAAGCCGGTATCGATTTGAAAGGATTGTCACTGGAATACTTGCAGCAACATTTTGGTAAGTCTGGGCTGTATTACTACAATATTGCCAGAGGAATTGATAACCGGCCAGTGGTTAGCTATAGAAAAAGCCAGTCGGTAGGTGTCGAAACAACCTTTCAGCAGGACATAAGCGATAAGAGGGCAGTACTCGAGCACTTGCAACAACTTTTTAATAAGGCCTTAAATAAGGTAACGATAAAACAACTGTCAGCCCATACGGTAACTATCAAAATTAAATATCACGACTTTGTCCAGATTACCCGCAGCCGAACCATGGCGAGGACAATTACTGCAGCAATCCCTAGTAAAGATTTGTTTACAGAGTTACTGAAAAATACGGATGTTGGCCAGCGAAATGTACGGTTGTTGGGTGTTACCTTGTCTTCCTTTGACAGTCGGGCTCAATTTTCATTCGTTGAACAGTTCGATCTATTTGAAGGCATCTAATTAAAAGTAGAGACGCAAGGTTTTGCGTCTCTACGGGCTAAAGTCAAACAGTAAATTTATTCAACTGCCACACTGATTTTCTTAGGTTTGACGGCTTCCCGTTTTGGAATTACGATGTCCAGCACACCATTTCTGGATTTTGCACTGATTGCATCGTTATCTGCCGTATCGGGTAAACTGAAGCGACGATAGAATGAACCATAAATACGTTCCACACGCTTATAGTTGTCTTTTTCAGTTTTGGCTTCGGTATTTTTTTCACCTTTAATCGTCAAAACACCGTTTTCCATGCTCACATCAATGTCTTCTGGATTAACGCCGGGGATATCGGCATGAATCACAAACTGATTTTCTTCTTCCTTAATATCCACAGCGGGTGCCCATTCTGCCGTAGCAATTTGGCCACTGCCTTCATCGCCACCACGAAAGCGGTCAAGTTCCCGTTGTAATTGGGTTAAAACATTAAAAGGTTCGTAACGTGTAATAGCCATAAGGCCTCCTAGGATGACTAATCCAAAAATATTAAATACAGGTAACGACTGTCGTCACGAACAAATATTGGGATGGTTTTGTATTTATCAAGGCGCAAAAATTAGTATGTGGTACGACATGCCTTTTATTTGGTACGCCTATCTAGGCTGGCTGAATATATACAGCACTATTCATCCTTTGGCTCAGAAGCAATTTCAAATTGAAATAAGGTTTTTAAGTAACGATAAAGCTGGCGCGATGATTTGGGTGGCTGGTTAGTGTCAGTTTCTTTGTTGATGTTGCGGAGCAATTGCCTGATATGTTGTAAATCTACAGTGGGTTGTTCATCAAACAATTCGCTCAAGGCTTTAGTGCCTTCATGGATCAGTTTGTCGCGCCATTGTTCGGTAATATGATGTTCCCTGACGGAGTGGGCGCTCTTGTTTTGGATGCGGGCAAGTTTTTCTTGTATTGGGGCAACGTCTATTTTGTGGAGTTGGCTGGCGATAAATTTTAGCAAGCGCTTGCGTGCGCCTTTATGGGGCATATCGCTTACTTCGCTAACTGCTTTGTGGATGTTTTCCGGCAGTTCCAAGCTATGCAAATGCATGGGGGATAATTGAGACATTATTTCACCTAACGCGAAAAGTTCAGCAATGTCTTTTTTAATCTGGGTTTTATTCGGGCGGACAGCGTAGTATTCAACATCTTCGCCAGTCACTTCGTAATCGTCGGATTCGTTTATCATGATTTCACCATAGAGATAAGAAAAAGGACAAACAGCACAACCAGTCCTAAGGGTATAAGTAGCCCAGGCCAGTCTGATTTGGTGGTCTTGCTTTTCTCTAGAGCAGCTTTAATGCCAGGTTTCATCCAGAAAAACATCAGGATTGCCAGCGCACCTAATAGCAGGTTCTCCCAGGTTGATAAGGGTTCCATCAGTACCTCAAAAAAATAACGCTTACTTTATCACAGACTGGACGGCTGTTTTGTGTGGGTTTATAAGTGTGGCAAATTTGCAGTTCGCGCTCATGTCGCATTGTGTAATAATGCCGCTCCAATTTGCACAGGATACCTTCATAATTATGTGGTTTAAAAATCTTAGTCTTTTTCGTTTTACACAACCGTTTACTTTACCTGCTGATGAATTAGCTGACAAACTTGAAGCATTACGTTTTCGCCCCTGCGACCCTCATGAAGAATCCAGTTTTGGTTGGACTGCGCCTTTGGGTAAGGCTGAGCAGGCGCTGGTTTACGCCACAAATGGCTATATGATGCTGTGTGTCAAAAAAGAGGAGCGAGTTCTGCCGACAGCGGTCGTCAATGAAATGATTCAGGAGAAAGCGGCTGAGGCGGAAGAGCAACATGGGCGTAAGTTATCAAAAAAAGAACGAACGAACCTTAAGGATGAGCTTATTTTTGATTTGTTGCCCAAGGCTTTTACGTTTTCCAGAAAAACCTATGCTTATATTGATCCTAAAGGTGGTTGGTTAGTAGTGGATGCAGCATCGGCGAATAAGGCTGAAGATTTGCTGACTTTGTTGCGAAAAAGCTTAGGATCATTACCTGCTGTGCCGATTAATACCACTGACAATCCAGTTACAATTATGACGCAATGGCTAGTCACTCAACAAACACCTACCGATATTGTGGTTGAGGACGAGTGTGAGCTGCTTTCGCCAGGAGAGGAGGGCAGTGTTATACGCTGTAAACGCCACGATTTAGCTTTGCCGGAAATTCAAAACCATTTGGATTCAGGTAAAGAGGTCATTAAGTTGGCAATAAGTTGGGCTGACCACTTGTCTTTTATCATGGATAAGAGCTTTTCCATCAAACGCTTGCGGTTTCTTGATTTAGTGCAGGATCAATTGAATGATATGGATATAGAGGATGAAGCAACTCGTTTCGATGTGGATTTTTCGATCATGTCTGCAGAATTGAGCGTATTCCTGCCGCGCTTGATCGAGTTATTTGGTGGTGTTGCCAAATCATAACAATGGGCGTAAAAAAGCCCGACGGTTTGAGCCGTCGGGCTTTTTGTCTAACATAGAGCAATCAACGATGCTTATTTCATCATTGATTTTTTGAACATGTTGTCCAATTTGCTGTTTGTGTCTTGTGCATATTGGGCAGCACGTTCAGCAGCAGCTTTAGCATCAGCAGCCGCAGCTTGTGCGCTTGCTGCATCAGAAGATGCTTGGGTAACTGATGTTTTCAAGCCATCAATTTGAGTTTGCAGATTTTCGATATCTGAGTTGGTAGCACAGCCAACTACTAAGCTAGCCGCCAGAGCAATCATGGAGATTTTAATTAATTTTTTCATGTATATTTTCCTTATTTCAAAGTTGTTGCTACAAAAAAACGTATAGCCAATGAAATTCTAACATCGTTTTTAATATTTTCCAGCATTATTTTATTTTTACTAGCGTTCCTGTATTGACCCACTGGCTTAAATGGTCGATCTGATTATTGGTTAATGCGATACATCCATGTGTCCAATTCATTGATTTATGTATCTTTTCACTGGCGTTACCTAATCCGTGAATGCCGATACGTCCACCTAGCGGGGTGTTTTGTGGTGGCACCTGATTGTACACGTGAGCATTGAGAATATTTTTATAAGTGTACTGGTCAATCGTGCCTTTACGTAGCGCATTATCCGCATCTTGTATTGATGGGTAATTGAGGCCAAAAAACCGATGAAATGAGCTTTTTTCACCTACCCAGCCAATTTTGTACTCACCATAAGGCGTTATATTGTCGCCGCGATGGCTTTTTTGCCCTGCGCCTGATTGGCCTATCGCAATACCATCAATGGTATCAATAGTTTTTTCGCCATTTTTTACTTCAATTTTGAGTGCATTGGTATCAACTAACAACCAAATACCGTCATAAGCAAAGGCATTTAATGCACAAAAACTGCAAATTAAAAATAAAAAGATTCGTAACATTTCGTAAGGTCTACACGAGATAAGAAAATTAGTGTACTTTACCTAAACAGTTTAATAACCGCACAGGAGCAAGCATGCAAGTCGAAACCGTTGCCACCCAACCTTTTAGCGACCAAAACCCAGGAACATCTGGTCTGCGTAAAAAAGTAAAAGTTTTTCAACAGCCGGGTTATCTAGAAAATTTTGTCCAGGCCATTTTTGATTCGCTGGAGGATTTTTCCGGTCAAACTTTGGTATTGGGCGGTGATGGCCGCTATTTTAACCGAACCGCTATCCAACGTATCATTAAAATGGCGGCAGCTAACGGTTTTGGTGAGCTAATTATAGGGCAAGGTGGTTTATTATCAACCCCAGCAGCCTCGCACATTATCAGGAAGTATAGCGCTTTTGGTGGCTTGGTTTTATCGGCCAGTCATAATCCTGGTGGCCCTGACGAAGATTTTGGCATCAAATACAATGTTAGCAACGGTGGTCCCGCTCCCGAAAAATATACAGATGCTTTTTTTAAGCGTAGTCAGGTCATAGATAATTATAAAATTGCCGTGATGGACGATGTCGATTTAGACCAGATTGGTACGCAGCAATTTGATGGAATTACCATTACCATTATTGATCCCGTCACCGATTACGCCGAATTAATGCAGTCCCTGTTCGATTTCCCGTTGTTGAAACAAAGCATTAGCAGCGGAACTATTACCCTGCTATTTGATGCTATGTCCGCGATCACTGGGCCTTATGCGAAACGTATATTGGTCGAACTGTTGGGAGCAAGCCCAGAATCCGTCATTAATTCCGAACCTTTGGAAGATTTTGGCGGACATCACCCTGACCCTAACCTTGCTCATGCCCACGAGCTTGCGGAAACCATGTTCGGCGATTCCGCGCCGACTTTTGGTGCCGCTTCGGATGGTGATGGCGACCGAAATATGATCACAGGCCGTCAAATCTTTGTTACTCCCAGCGATAGCTTGGCAATTATGGCGGCGAATGCCCATTTGATTCCTGCTTACGCCAAAGGCTTAGCTGGCGTTGCCCGTTCTATGCCGACCAGTCAAGCCGTCGATCGCGTCGCAGCAAAATACAATATCCCTTGTTTCGAGACCCCGACGGGCTGGAAATTTTTTGGTAATCTGCTGGATGCGGGCAAGATCACCTTATGTGGTGAGGAAAGTTTTGGTACGGGTTCAAATCATGTGCGCGAGAAGGATGGTGTCTGGGCGGTGCTGTTCTGGCTAAATTTGATCGCCGTAAAACGCCAGTCCGTTGCTGAAATTGTCCACGAGCATTGGAAAATATTTGGACGTGATATTTATTGCCGCCATGATTATGAGGCCGTTGATTCGACCATTGCCAAAGCAATTGTGGAGCATTTACGTAACCAATTGCCGACCTTGCCAGGGCAAATTTTCGGCGAATATGAGGTCAAATTTGCCGATGAATTTAGCTATACTGATCCTGTCGATGGCAGTGTCAGTAGTAATCAAGGCGTACGTATTGGTTTTGTAAACGGTTCGCGGATGGTGTTTCGTTTGTCAGGGACGGGTACGGTCGGTGCGACCTTAAGAATCTATCTAGAGCGGTTTGAGCCTGATGTCGCAAAACATAACCAGGACGCACAAATTGCCTTGGCTGATTTAATTAATTTGGCTGAACAGTTTTGTGAAGTTAAAAAGCGCACGGGTAGGATTGAGCCAGATGTGATTACTTGAGCCGCAGGTATTCGGTAGGCTTTGTGTTCAACTCGATTTTATGACTATCGGTTTCAATGCCATGGGCAACGCCGTGTAGTGAGCAAATCAGCAAAACCCCAGCCGCAATCAATGCAATTTGTTGCAATGAGGTTTTTATGTCGGTTTTTTTATGCAGGGAAGGGATTAAGTCGGCGACGGCGATGTAGATAAAGCTTGAAGCCGCCAGCGCCAGGAAGTACGGCAAGCTGTCGTGCAAGTCTTCTAAGCTGTAATAAGCCAGAATTCCGCCAATAACAGTGGTTAGGCTGGCGAGGACATTGTAAAACAGCGCTTTGCTTTTGGAATAGCCGCTGTGCAGTAAAATCGCAAAATCGCCGACTTCTTGCGGTATTTCGTGAGTGGCTACCGCCAAGCTAGTGACGATGCCTAGTTTAACATCGGTCAAAAACGCTGCGGCAATCAACACGCCATCCACAAAGTTATGGATGCTGTCGCCCAAGATAATCAATGCCCCTGCGGATTTGTCGAAGCCATGATGGTGGTGTGCGGCAAGGTTATCATGACTATGTTCATGCGCTAGATCGTGAGTTTCATCGCCATGCGCTTCGCAAGTTTCGACGTGGCAATGCCGCCAGATCAGCAGTTTTTCCAGTACAAAAAAACCTAGGATTCCGGCTAAAATAGTTCCTGATAGGCTTTGAAATTGTTCGGGTTTAACGTGTTCAAAAGCTTCTGGAATCAATCCCCAAAACGCTACTGACAATAATGCGCCGATAGCAAAACTGATTCCGTGAGGCACCACCACATTGCGTTGTTCATCCGGCAACAGTAGGAATACACCCGCTGCAAGTACGCTAAGTACGCCGCCAACAGCGGTAAAGATGATGATTAATAACAATAAATTCAAGCTCAATCTCTCCAGATTAATGTCGCCATACGTCCTGTGAGCTTATCCCGGCGATAGGAATAAAACCGTTCTTGGTCGGCTACGGTGCAGAGACCGCCGCCGTAAACCTTGTCAATACCTAATGAGGCCAGATTGATTCGCGCCAGTAAGTAAATGTCGGTTAACCACTTTCCGTCGCTGTGTTGTTTAAATGCCGGCGAGTATTCACTGGATTTGGTTACAAATGCTGAATGGACATCTTTACCAACTTCAAAGGATTCAGGCCCGATAGCAGGGCCAAGCCAAACTAAAAAATCATTACTATGTAACGCGGCAATCGTATTGTTGATTACGCCATTCAACAAGCCGCGCCACCCGGCATGGATTGCCGCTATTTCGTTGCCATCGGCGGAACATACCAGCAAGGGCAAACAATCGGCTGTCATTACAGCACAAACCACATTTGGCTGGTCGGTATAACTGGCGTCGGCTTGCGGCACTGTTTCTGTTGTGATTGCTTTAACGGCAACGTTACTATGGGTCTGGTTCAACCAGACGGGTTCGGAAGGTAAGTCCATTAGCGTTTTTATGATTTGCCGATTTCGCCTCACCGATTCGGCATTATCTCCGACATGGGTGGCGGGATTTAAGCTGGCATAGCCGTCTTGACTAAAACCACCAGTACGTAAGGTCGTTGCCGCGTGTACATTCGCAGGTGAAGGCCAATCAGGTTTAAGAAAGTGCTGGCTACTGCTCATTGTCTGCCAATGCCTTAACCAGACTAATCATATCGTCAGGCATCGGTTGTTCCCATTCGCAATATTCATCCGACACTGGATGTTGGAGTCCCAGTTTTGCGGCATGTAAAGCCTGCCGCTTAAATCCACGCAATTCCTTTTCTAGATCGGCACCGCAATTGGGTGGCATTTGAAAGCGTCCTCCATACACAGGATCACCCAGGAGGGGATAACGGATATGCGCCATGTGTACCCGAATTTGATGGGTACGCCCCGTTTCCAACATCAATTGCAACAAAGTGTGATGGGTAAAACGTTGTACGACCCGGTAATGGGTAACGGCAAATTTTCCGGATTCTCTAACCGTATAGCGTTTGCGGTCGGTAGGATGCCTGCCGATAGGCTCATCAACAGTGCCTCCAGCAGTCATGCGGCCTCGTGATACGGCTAGGTATTCTCGGGTGATTTCACGCTCTTGCAATTGTTGCGTCAAGCTATTATGGGCTTGTAACGTTTTGGCTACCATTAGCAAGCCGCTGGTTTCTTTGTCTATTCTATGGACTATGCCCGCTCTGGGTAAGGTTTCCAAGTTTGGATCGTGATTAAGCAAGGCGTTCAGCAAAGTGCCATGCCAGTTGCCAACTGCCGGATGCACAACTAACCCCGCTGGCTTGTTCACGATTAATAGGCTGTCATCTTCAAAGATAATATCCAGCGGAATAGGTTCTGGTGCGGATTCAATGACTGTCTCGGCTTCCGCATCGAGTGTGATTTCCTCACCACCATCCAATTTGGCTTTTGGACTTAATTGGGTTAAGTCATTGACTTCAACTCGTCCAGCTTTAATCCAGGTTTGCAATTTACTGCGGGAATAATCTGAAAACAATTCAGCAAGCACCTGATCCAGGCGCATTCCTGCCAGTTCATAAGGCACTGTTTCTGTGAATTTTGACATAAGACTACTTCTGATTAACTCAACGATAAGTTATACTCGCTTGCAAACGTCCGTTTCCAACCCTGAGAACGTCCGGCGAATAAACCCAACATAATACAACGTGTCGTTAGTCCTATGCGATTATTTTCGTTTAAATTATTAGTTATCATATCGTTAGTTGTATCAATACAAGGCTGTACTGCCCTAAAGAGTTTGTATTCTGGCGATTCAGATTCCAGCAAAAATGAATGTACGGATTGGAAAGATTATGAATCCAAAGATGACGAGGATGATTGTGTCGATTGGGATGCCAACAAATTTCGCAGTCAGGCAAAAAAAGCTGTCGATGGTGGCAATTACGAAAAAGCCATCAAGATTTACGAAGCCTTGGAGGCGCGCTTTCCTTTTGGACCAGACTCGTCGCAGACGCAATTGGATATTGCTTATGCATATTATAAGAATTCCGACCCTGAATCGGCTATTGCTGCGGCAGATCGGTTTATCAAAATGAATCCGCGCAATCCTAACGTCGATTACGCCTACTACCTGAAAGGTTTGGTCAATTACAACCGCGATATTGGTTTCACCCAGCGTTTTATACCCACCGATGCTTCGCAACGCGATCCAGGCAATGCCCGTAACGCCTACGATATTTTTGCCGAATTGGTTCGAAAGTACCCAGACAGCAAGTATGCGCCGGATTCACGTAAACGAATGGTTGCGTTAAAAAACAATCTTGCCATGCATGAAGTTCATGTCGCCAGATACTATATGAAGCGTAAGGCATATGTTGCCGCTGCTAACCGGGCTTCTTATGTGATCGAAAAATACCAGCGCACAACCGCCGTACCTTATGCCCTGCAAGTGATGCAGGAAGCTTACACTAAGTTGGATATGCCGGAATTAGCCAAAGATGCGGAAAACGTATACAAGCTTAATTTCCCTAACGGCCCACCTGTACCAGAATACGAAAATGCTACGGTGTCTCATAAGGTCTGGGATTTTATAGGACTTGAGAAATAGCACGAGAATATGTTTCGGTTGAGTACAGTTTTTCTGGTTTATTCTTTACTTAGGATCAATTAATAATTGACCTTGGGTTTAGAGATTATTCTCTTTCCAAGTGTGTCGGTTAAATCAGGATAATGTCAGCTATCTTCTTTATCATCATCCGCTGCCAAATCTGAAATCTCTTTTAACCTTGAAATGGCTGTAAAGTTGATGCTGTTTTCTGGGTAATTGCCTTCATTGTCAAGCGAGCCGACAGCTTTTCCTGTCAGTAACTCCAATGTTTCGTCAACGGTTGCTACCGCATAAATTGAAAATAACCCTTGCGCGACGGCATCTATAACTTCTTGTTTTAACATCAGGTTGCGTTTATTGGCGGCAGGGATGATAACTGCATGGTCGGTGGTAAGGCCTCTTGCCTGACATAAACGGAAAAAGCCTTCAATTTTTTCGTTAACGCCGCCAATTGCTTGCACCTCACCGTATTGATTGATTGAACCCGTCACTGCAAAAGTCTGCTTGATCGGGGTGCGGGTCAGTGCGGAAATCAGACAACACAGCTCAGCTAAGGATGCGCTATCACCGTCTATGTGCCCATAAGACTGTTCCATGGCGATGCTGGCCGAGATCGCTAAGGGAAATTGCTGTGCGTAGCAATGGCCGAGGTAGCCGGTCAATATCATCACGCCTTTTGAATGGATGGCTTGACCGAGTTCCGCCTCGCGCTCAATATCGACAATGCCCCTGGAGCCGGGGTATACGGTCGTAGTAATTCGCGCGGGTGCACCAAAACTGCTCCCGCCTATTTCAAGCACGGTCAACCCGTTGATTTTTCCTACCGCCGCGCCCTCGGTGTCGATAAGGATTGTGCCGTCGAGCATTTCTTCCAGCACCATCTGTGAAATTCTGCCATTGCGGTGTTCCCTAGCCGCCAAAGCCTGTTCGATATGCACTTTATCAATTTGATCACCGTTGTTTTGGCGGCTGAATAGTTGCGCTTCAGAGATGATATCGAGTGAATCGTTGATGTGGGCGGAAAGTTGATGCTGATGTTCTGACTGCCGGCAACTGTGTTCGATGAGCCGTTGTATAGCCGCTTTCGTCAACGGTTTAGTGCCTGAATCCAGCGCGTGTTTCATCATGAGGGCAGCAAACTGCTGGGTGGATTCATTACTGAGCGGGATATAACTATCAAAGTCGGCGAGGACTTTGAAGATCTCATTAAACTCGCTATCCAATTCTTCAAGTAGATAATAAATATCCCGCGAGCCGACCAGGATAAGCTTGATATCTAAAGGTATATTCTGGGGTTTTAAGGTGACCGTGTTGATTCCCAGATCGGAATAAGGCGATTCGATTTCAATACGACCCGATTGCAGCGCACGTTTTATGCCTTCCCAAACAAATGGGTAAGTCAGTAATTTTTCCGCATCGAGTATGAGGTAACCGCCATTTGCTTTATGTAGCGAGCCTGGGCAAATCCGTCGGTAATTCGTGATTAATGCGCCTTGATCGCTAATGTATTCAATGCGCCCAAACAGGTTTTGGTAGGTGGGGTGCGGTTCATAAATAACGGGCGCGCCGCTGTCATGTTCGTGATCGACTAAATTGTTAGGCGCATAAAGCTCGATCAATACAGACCGTTTGGTGGCGTTATTGCTGGGCTCCAGTGCGCGAGTCGGTGCCAGATAGTCGGTAATCGTATTATTCAGATTTTTTTTTATTTCTGACAAGTAATGATAGGCGCCATCCATACCCTGATATTTTTCTTCAAGGGCTGTAAATAGTGGCGTAATGCCAAGTTGAACAGTGTCATAATCGAGTTGTTTGGTTTTTTCCACCATATTCCTCCGCCATTGGGGAAGATCCAAAAGCACATTACTAAGATATTCCTCAAGTTCTTCAACATGTTGATGAAAAGCATCCCGTTCAGCTTGGGGTAGTTCCGCGAATTGGTCTTCATCCAGGGACTTATTGTTTTTGAATGGCGCAAAAGTAATGGCTTCGTTTTCTCGAAACAGCGCTACGTGAATTTTTCTAGCCCGTTTTTCTACTAAGTCAATCGCAGTGTTATATGATTGGTTAAAAGACCGTTCGATGGTCGATTTCTTTTGCTGATAACTGGGGCTTTCGAAGATGGCAGGGAAGGTGACTAGAATATTGTCGATCAGGTTCTCAATGTCATTGCAAAAGTGCTGGCCTTGCCCTGCTGGGATCTTGATTGCTAGCGGCTCTCTTGGATTGACAAAATTATCGACGTAAGAGAAAGAGGCCGGGGTCGGCAGGTTCTTGGATAATTCATTCAGATGGCTGGTTATCATGGATAAACGGCCTAATCCTGGCTCTCCCATCACATAGACATTATAGCCCGGATTGGTCATGGCTACGCCAAACTCCAATGCTGATTGCGCCCTGGGTTGGCCTAAGATAGTTTTTTGTGGCTTTGGTACGGCGTCTATTTCAAAATCCGCTAGAGCTATCGTTAATTTCAGGGATTCGGCTTGGAGTTTTAAGGTTTCTGGCATGAGGCAGGGAAGGTGTCTTACATTAAACCGAGAATTCTAACATTGTTCTGGTTAAACACCGATCAACCAAGGTTAGAACGGATAGTAAAACAACGAAATGGGTAGTGGTTACAACGTTTCGATATTGTTGTATGATAAAAGCCCTAGAATCCAATGCGGCTGATGCTTTTTTAATTGAAGGTTAAGAATTCATTGCCAGAATGTGCCGCAAACCTAGCTTAAGGGAGTTTATAATAATACCCTCTTCTACGGGGTTAGAAATTCCCATAAGATGTAGTATTAAACTTTTTAGCCTGTTCATTCTTATCATATAGACAAATACCATGCGTAAATTAAAATTAATCATTCTTTTGTTAGTGAGTTTTTCCTTGGTTTCCTTAATTGAGGGTTGTGCCGGAGGTAAAACGTATGAAAGCACGGGTGAACACTTTGATGACACTGTTATTACCACCAAAGTCAAAGCATCCATTATGGGCGATTCCAAGCTTAAAGTGCTGCAAATCGGCGTTGAAACTTTCAGGGGAGTCGTGCAATTGAGCGGTTTTGTCAATTCCAACCAAGCGGCTACCAGAGCTGTTGATTTGGCGCGGAGAGTTAAAGGCGTTAAACAAGTTAATAACAGTTTGATTGTAAAATAATACTTCCCAACAAGTTATCATTGAAACCTTCTCCGGAGGGAGAAAGCTGGGATAAGGGGATTCGTATAGCAACTTATTGGGATTGGTATAACTTGTAACTTAATGATGTTGCAAAGTAGGGGCGTAAATTTTGCGCCTCTACTCGTTTTAACGTTTAGCCCAGGGTTGGGGCTTAATTAGAGACGTTTACGGGTTCTGTAAATTCAGCTAATGTATTTTTGGATTGGCTATGTTTACTGTCCAGTGAGAAGTCAACTGCCATCAGGGCAGGGATATCTTTACCAGAAACGGGGCGGCTGAATAGGTAGCCTTGCATGATATGACACCCTAGTCCTAACATCACCGTTGCCTGATCTTTAGATTCCACGCCTTCGGCAACCAGGGTAAAGTTCAAGGCGTTAGCCAAACCTATAATTGTGCCTAACAGTAAAGGCGTATGTGGGTTACTTAAAAGGTCTTCGATAAACATTTTGTCAATTTTTAGACCATCTAGGGGTAGCTGTTTTAACGAAGCTAAGCTAGAGAATCCGCTACCAAAATCATCTATCGCTATTTTTACGCCTAGCTCCCTTAGCTGGTTGAAAATATCTATGCGAGCTAAGCTTTGTAAGCCGTTTTCGGTGATTTCCAGTTGCAGGAATTGGGCAGGAATTTGAGTTTTTTCCAGTAGCTCCTTAATCGTATCTAGCAAGCTAGGATCCTGAAAATAAGCCGGTGAAATATTTACGCCGACCTGGATATAAGGTAAGCCTAGCCGATGCCATTCAGCAATTTGCTCACATGCCGTTTTAATTGTCCAATGCCCCAATTGGGATATTAATCCCAATTGTTCGGCAAGGGATATGAAGTCGTTTGGTGAAATAATCCCTTTTTCGGGGTGTTGCCATCGAACAAGTGCTTCGACACCGACAATTTTTCCAGTATCCAACGATACTTGTGGCTGATAAAACAACACGAATTGTTCCTTGGCAGACGCATCACGCAACATACTTTCTTTTTCCAGGCGTTGTTGGGTTTGGCTTGCCATGTGTGCAGAATAAAATATGTAACGTTGCTTACCTGTCTGTTTAGCCAAATACATTGCAGTATCGGCAGCCTTTAATAATTCCGGCTCACTTTTGCCGTCTTTGGGAAATAAAGCGATCCCTATGCTTGCTTTGGGTTTGATTTGGTGGTTTTCCAGCATTATTGGCTGGTTGATTTTCTGCTGGCAGCGCTTAGCGACTTCAGTAACGCTCGCTTCATCAGTTATGTTGTTTAAGATGATACAAAATTCGTCACCACCCAAACGAACGATAAAATCTATTTCCCGCGCCACAAGCTTAAGCCGTTGGGCAATTTCCTGAAGAAATTCGTCGCCATGATGGTGCCCAAAATTATCATTAATGCTTTTAAAGTCATCCAGATCAATAAACATAAGGGCGAACTGGGTTTTGCGCTGTGTGGCTGACAGGATGATGTCTTCCATACGTTCTTGGTAATACGATCTGTTTGCCAAGCCTGTGAGATGATCAAAATAGGCTAAACGATGAATTTGCTTTTCCGTTTGCTTTTTGTGGGAAATGTCTTGAACGATGCCTGTGATAAAAAGCATGTTTTTACTGGTTAATGACTCAATTTCTTGCTGAACTTCAATGACTTCCGATGGGTTTGTATTGATTCTGTATTCAATATGTTGAATGACGTTACTATGGGCGGCGGCATTAATGACATCTTTGACGAACTCACGGTCTTTGACATGAACCAGTTGAATAAAGCCAGACAATGAGCCATCAAAGGTATCCAAATCAATACCACATAACTGTGCAAGTTGATCAGAAATAGTAAATTGGTCTCGCTGGGTATCCCACGTCCAATAGCCGAGACGGGCAATCCGTTGAGCCGCACTCAATTGAAGTTTGCTGCTTCTAAGTTCAGCGGTTACTTGTCCGGCACGCAGTCCAAAATTGAGGCGTTGAATAAGAATCGGATAATTAATGGGTTTGGCGATAAAGTCAGTCGCACCGGCCGCAAATGCCTTATTGATTGATTCCAGGTCATCCATTCCAGTCGCCATAATGATGGGAATGTCAGTTAAGGTTGGGTCTTGCCTTAATAATCGGCAAGTTTCAAAACCGTCAACATCCGTCATGATGGCATCAAGTAAAATGATATCCGGTAACTGCTTTTTGACTTGTTTTATGCCTTCAACGCCATTGCCAACTTCATCGACAATAAATGTCGCAGCACGTAATACAGAACTGGTAATTAAGCGAAATCCTGGGTCATCGTCAATAAGGAGGATCCTATTTCGGGGTTGATCCTTATATAACTCAGTTTTTTTTTGTTTAACGGCCTCTGTTTCAACTGAGGTTGAAGCGGAAAAAGTTGTGGTTTCTTTACGTAAAGCTTCCATTATCTCAGGTAACTCCGCCATCATGGCGTTCACCACTTCTTCAGCGCCCTCAGTACTGCCTTTTCTGCCAATTGCTTCCAGTATTGCAGCATTTTTTGCCAGTGTTTGTGCCCCTAGATTGCCACATGAGGATTTAAAATTATGTGAGATGTTAGCAAGACTTACCGCATCGTCATTGGCTACAGCATCTTTTAGCCGATCAAGTTCCTGAGGCGCTGATTCTAGGAAAAGAGTTATGGCCTTATCCAATAAGCGTCCCCCGTCAGAAGTGGTTAAAGGGCGTAGATTATCAAGGGCAATCTGGTCTAGCATGACGTTAGGCTTCCGTTCTTCAAGATATTTTGTTGAGCTACTAGGGTTTTCTAATGTAGTAGTTTGCTTGAGGGGCAACCATTTTTTTAACACTTGTTGCAATTGCCGTCGAGTATAAGGCTTACTGAGGTAACCGTCCATCCCAGCAGCCGTACATTGTTCGATAACACCCTTTTGGACATCTGCAGTTAAAGCAATTATAGGGGTACGCGATAAATTGCCCGCTTCCTCCCGTTGCCTTATTTGGATTGCTGCTTCAAACCCATCCATCTTAGGCATGTGACAGTCCATGAGGATAAGGTTGTAATTTGTATTGGCCGAAATATCCACAGCTTCTAAACCGTTTTGGGCTATCTGTACTTCGCAGCCGATGACTTTCAGTATGCCTTTGGCAACCTCTTGATTGATAATGTTATCTTCGGCTAATAGAATGTTTCCTTGCAATTGCAAATCTTCTTCATTATTAGTGGCGGTTTCTAATGAAATTGAGGCATGTGTGCCTGCGGGGTCAAAAATATTCAATAACGAGTCTAATAGGTTTTTTTGAATGATCGGTTTAGTCAGAAAAGCACTGATCCCATATTGATTATATTGAGCGGGATCAAGCGCGACGTTTGATGATCCTAATATGATGACGGATAAAGGTGGAATTTGGGTTTCCGTACGGATGGCAAGGGCAGTTGTCAGGCCGTCCATGCCGGGCATATGGTAATCTAACAACACACAGGAATAGGGGGTATTGGCCTTTGCTGCGTCAATTAATGCCTTTAGCGCCAGAGAACCATTTTCCACACAGTGGCAGAGCATTCCCCAGTATGAAAGTTGCCCGTAAAGGATGGCTCGATTCGTTTTGTTATCATCAACAATCAAGATCGGCTGGTTTTGTAATACGCTGACATCTCTCAAACCGCTAATATCTGGATAGTCGGTCGATGGTTCTTCAGCCTTGAAATTCATGTTAAGGTTAAAAAAGAAGCAAGAACCGTGTCCAACACGGCTCTTTACTTTCAAATCCCCCCCCATTAGAGCAACTAATTTTTTCGAAATAGTCAAGCCCAAACCAGTGCCCCCGTAGGATCGGGTGGTTGAGTTGTCAGCTTGAGTAAAACTGTCAAATATTTGGTCTTGTTGCTCTAACGGTATACCTAGGCCGGTATCGATGACTTCAAATAACAGGTTTTTGCTTTGACCGGGCGCTGAAGCATTTAGCCAGCTAACTTTTAGCTCTATTTTGCCTTGTTCGGTAAATTTCAGGGCGTTGCCAAGTAAGTTAACCAAGACCTGCCTGAGCCTTTCTTCGTCTGCCTTGACTATGCCACTTAGGTCGTGTGGGAGGTTTAAAATTAGCTCAATATTTTTTCGCTCGACTTGGGTTGATAATATCTCTGCTATTTCTTCAAGAAGGTGGCGGAGATCAAAGTCTTTGGGCATTAGTTGAAATTTTCCGGATTCAATTTTGGAAAAATCGAGAATGTTATTGATAATGCCGAGCAGTGATTTGGCCGAACGGTACGATGTTTCTGCCAGTTGGCGCTGACGGACACCAAGCTCGGAGCTAAGCAGCAGTTCAGACATACCCAGAACACCGTTCATCGGTGTACGGATTTCGTGGCTCATGGTCGCCAGGAATTCGCTTTTGGCTCTACTGGCTTCTTCCGCTTTGTGGGCAAGCTCAAAAGCCTCGTCAGTCTTTTTTTGTAAGTCTAGAGTTCGCTGGATCACCTCTTCCTCCAAAATGTCGCGATGCGCCAAAATTTGTTGTTGGTAGAGTTCCAGATCCCCAGACATTTTATTGAAAGATTGGGCAAGTTCGTCAATCTCATCATTTTTAGAGGAAACCACTAATTCTTTGCCAAAATCGCCCCTGGCAATTGCATGGGTGGCGGCAACCAGCTTTTTTATGGGTTGGGTTATACGGCGCGTCTGCCAAAAAGTCAGAAAAATCCCTATTAGAGTCGTAACAGGGATAAACATCAAAGTTTCCAATGCAAACTGCCTGGAGTTTTTATAAATGCTGCTTTGGCTAATGCCTAGTTGAACGTAACCGATGATTTCGGGACTATTGGATTTCGGCTGCGTCGTTGTAAAATCCTGATCCAAGTTAGAACTAGGCATTCCTGCCTTGATACGGACAGGAGTCACAATATTGATATAACTTTTGCCTTTGGGGTCGTTGTATTCGCTGGTGCTGGTCTGTTCGATTGATGAACTTTCTTCGGTCAGAAAGGGCAGCTTTGACAAGCCATACTTTTTTTCGGTTAAGATTTTCCTGTCTTTGTTATAAACGACAATATAAGCGATATCTTTATTGTCCTCTAAACTTTGTAGAGATTGCTCGATAACTTCTTTATTCTCCGTGTAAATGCCATAATCCAGGTTCTTGGAGAGCATGATGGCGATTTCTTCGCCATGTGCGGTAAAGTTTTTGAACGCGCTGATCTGATGCTGCCGGATTATATAGCCGCCGGTGAGTAAAGCCGTCAACACAATCAGGAAAATGGTCAGTACATTAAATTTGGAAGCAATTGATCTCAAACAATAATTCTCGCTAGTATTTAAACATTTAGAGAGTTTCTAAAAATTCACAAAACTCCTTTTCCCTAAAGGAGAGAGTTTTTAAAGGTTTCCTTCAATTAAATACCACTTTGGCATTTTTAAGAAGGCCGTCAGGGATCTCAATATCCATGTGTTCGGCAATCTTAGCATTGATAGTATAGGCGACTTTACGCGGATGTTCAGGAGGAATAGTCTGCACGGTCGCGGCACCCAACAATTTTTTTGCCATGTCAGCGCACTGCCGTCCCAGATCCTCATAATCCCAGGACAGCGCGTATAATGCCCCGGATTTGACCCAGTTGTCAGACAAGCCAACCAAAGGTACTTTATTCCTGAAAGATGCCAGGAGTACTTCTTTTGCAGTGTTAACAGACATCACAGTTTCATCAGGAATAGCAAAAAGTATTTCAATATTGCTGGCGAGTTGCTCGAGGGCATAAGGTAATTCCTTGGGCGATCCAACCGGTATGGCAACCAGCTTAAAGCCCTCTTGCTGGCTAATATTCTCTGCGGCCTTAATTGTGGCGGCATTCTCACTTGGATTAAACAAGATAGCCACGGCTTTTTGCTGGGGAAAAAATTTCTTTAACCACTGAAACTGCGTTTTTAAGGGATAACCGAGGCTAACCCCTGTTATATTTGCCGACTTCTTAAACACATCATCTTTCAGCATCATCGTTGCAACGATGGGAATGCGCGGTGTCTCAAGGCCGACCCACTGCGTTGCCTCAGCGCCTAACGTATAGATAAGATCAGGTTTGATGCCGTCTATTTTCTTAGGTGTTGATTTAGCCTGTGCCAGCGCTAGCTCGGTAAATTTGACCTTTGTCTGTGCAGAAATCTGTTCTTTAAAGCCACGGATCGCTTCTTGGTAAGGGGCATCTGCCGAGCTGGATACGACCAAAATATTTGCTATTGTTTCCGCGAAGACAGGGTTTGAACACACACACAAAATGAAAAGGGTAGCGAGTAATTTTGTGTGTGTTGATGTGATGGATAGTATAAAACGAGAGCAAATTGATCTATCTGTACAGGCAATGCTTAGTGCTTGCCCCTCAGTTTTGCAATTAGTATGAACACTTACTGCGCGGTTAAGAATCGCTCGGTTGTTAAATAACACTGAATCGTTTTCGGTTGTAATTGGGTAATGGCGGTTTTTTTGACTAAAGCGCAGGGTTAAAAATCCAAACTGCCTTTAACCCTGAATTGTAACCCGTCCTGTTGTATGGCGTTTTGAGTATGATCGGCGGATGCCGGATCAAAATAACGTTCGTCGAATAGATTATAAACGCCCGCCGATAGTTCCAAGCCTTTGACCCAGTTTTGGGTAAATACGGTGAGATTACTGATGACGTAATCACCAACCCTGCCGCTCGGGCCAAGAACGCCAGGTTTTGGTGGAACCCGCCTGCTACTCATAAATTGTGTTTCAAAACCAAGGAACACTTTGTCCTGCCAAAGTGGGGCTATCAGGTTAAGCTTAACCATGTGTTCCGGTGAGTTACTTAAGCGTTCCCCAGTTTGTTTATTGGTAGTGTTCTGCCAGGAATAACTAAACCGCCCTTGAAATCCATTGCCCCAGGTGTTTTCTATTTGGGCTTCAACCCCTAAGGATTCCACATCCCTATTATTCAGGTTTTTTACCCCGTCAATGGTTGCCGTTGAAGTAATGTTATCCGTTAGGTTGGTGTGGAAAACATTGAACTCACCACGCAGTTGTTGGAAGAAATAATGTTCAACGATAAACTCAAGGGTATCCAGTTTTTCGGGTTGTAAATCAGGATTCCCAACTTGCTGCCCCGGAATATTAAAATTCAGTTCATTTTGATTTGGTGCCCTAAACGCCTCACCATAGAGCAGTTTAAAGTTTGTGCTTTTCCAAGGGTTGTAAATTAGGCCAACGCGGGGATTGATGGTGCTACCAAAAATACTGTAGTAATCAAGCCGCACCCCTGCATTCAGTGTAAGCTCGTCGGTTATTGAATAGTCGTCCTGGGCAAACAGGCCCACTGATAGCTTTTTATATCTGAAGGAGGAAAGTTATTAAATTGAGGGCTGAAAAAGGTTTGGTATTGACGGAAATTATCCTGATATTGAGCACCAATTGTAATGTGATGATCTTGCCACATCAGTTTGCTGGCCTCTATCTCAAAACGCCACCATTCATTATCGGCAAGCGATGTGAAATTTGAAATATCTGGCGGGGAGCGTCCCGTAAATCTTGAAATATCTTGTGGTAAATGTCCGGTAAATCGGTAGTTGTTATAGGAAAGCCTAGATTGTAAATTTAGTTGGTTTTCAAAGGTATGGTCGTACTTTAGCTCCAAAAAGGTGGATTGATCTTTGCCACTTTGATTCGGGTTGTTAAACAATCCCCCAAATGAGGCCGTCGGAATATCTTTTATTCTGTTAACGTACAATCCTTGCAAAGAAAAATCACCATAAGAGGCTTTCGCCATTAGTTTTCTGGCTTTTTCACCGTCATTGTTGATGCTCAATCCATTATTAGTTGTTGGACTGTCAAATTCGTTATAAAAAAGCTTGTCGTAGCCTTCGCTATCAAAATAAGTGCCGCTTACAAAGGCTTCCACGCCATTTTTAAAGCGGTTACCATAGCTAACACTGGTTTTATGGGCATCATTTGTACCGTAAGCGTATTTAACATTTGCCCCATGTTGATCCCGCCCACGCTTGGTAATGACATTGATAACACCAAACACCGCACTGGTGCCATACAGTGATGAACTGGGCCGCGTACCACCTCCACCCGCTCGATAATATCCAGATCGACTGGAAAACCTTCCGTTGTGTTAAAAGCATCATAAATGCTGTCATTAAAACGGTGTCCGTCTACCAACAGCAACAATCGGCTATTGACATCTGAGGGTAAACCAAACCCACGCGCACCTGCATAACCGTTGTTGCGGTCTTGGGTGTTATAAAAACCCCTAAGGCTGGAGAGAACTTGCCCAAAGGTACGGTAGCCGTATTTTTTTATTTCATCGGCGGTCACAATGCTGATGGAGGCTGGGGCCTTGGTCACTTTTTGCTCGTATTTGGAGGCGCTGTAAACCGAGGGTATGTCTACAAACAGCGGGGCATTGTCAGCGCTTACCGGGGACTCCAATGTTGCAAAATCATCCGCCGCAAAAGCCAACGGCTGCACTAACATAATTGCAATGGTTATTAGTCTAAATGCCATGTAGTGGAAACGAGGGAAACTGAAGCTGTAATCTTCCCAATGTTGCCCATTGTCATCGACGTGTCGAGTAACCTCGATTCCGTTACATGGCATCAAGGTTACTGGTTTCCTCCTTCCTTGGAAAACGAATGGGATTTTTGTGTTTTTATCGATTCCCCTTGGTTTTTTAAAATACTTCATGGGTGTTTACACAATAGATGACAAATAGTAAGTCAAATATAGATTAATTTTCGGTTAAATGAAGCTTATGTGAATTTTTTGTATGTACTTGCCGAAATTATGATGCAGTGTAACGGAATCGATGGGCCGAACTTGGGCAAAGTGCGTTGCTTAATAAAATTCTCGTTGGGAAATAGGCAATTATCTACAAAACTGTCATTTATTGACTACAATATTAATAATTTGTTAACTAACGGACAGAAGATTGAATAAATCAGCAGCTGGCTACACACGCAGTTTAAAAGCCATTACTTATGCACGAGATCTAGGGGTGCTTCAACTTAAAGTTGACTCAGACTCCTATGACGGACGAATAGTTAGGGTGGAAGGCAAGGATCTTGTCCATTTTGGAAATTGCAGCTACGTCGGGCTTGATACCTGCGAGGCCTTGAAGCAAGGAGCCATTGATGCTATCACTCGTTATGGTAATCTTTTTGCTAGTTCCCGGTTGTGTATCGGTCTAGATTTGAATGAAAAACTTGAAGCCCTGTTAGATCAAATTACCGGTTATCACACCTTAGTAACGCAAACTACCACATTAGGCTCTATATCGGCAGTGCCGATTATAACGTCGCCTAATGACTTGATTGTCCTGGATCATCAAGTTCATGCCAGCGTTCAAAACGCTGTAAAAATCGCCCAAACCCAAGGCACTAAAGTGGGGATGATACGGCATAGCAATATGTCTGCATTGGAAGATGTCATCAAGAAACACCAAAACAGCTACGATAAAATCTGGTATATGGCCGATGGCATGTATTCCATGTTAGGCGACCCATGTCCTATTGAACAGATGTATGATCTGATGGATCGTTATCCGAATTTTCACTGTTTTGTTGACGATGCCCATGGTATCAGCTGGATAGGTAAACACGGCAAGGGTTGGACGCTACATAAGAGACCTTTGCATCCACAAATGGTGCTGGTGATGTCAATGGCTAAGGGCTTCGGGAGTTGTGGTGGTATTTTAGTATTTCCAACAGCAGAAGCACGGCACATGATCAGATGTTTGGGGTCGTCGTTGATTTATAGCGGCCACTTACCCACAGCAGTATTAGGCGCGAGCATTGCTTCTGCAAAACTGCATTTAACCGACGAGATTGTATTCAGGCAAAACAACTTATATTCCCGGATGAAGCTTTTTCGGGAACTGGCGTATGCAAATGGTTTGCCATTGGTCAATCATAGTTTTTCGCCGATTTTTTATTTTGGTTGTGGTAGTTTGGATAACGCCGGTTATATTTCGAAAAAAATGCTTTATGCTGGCTTTTACGTCAATATTTGCGGTTATCCGACTGTCCCCCAAAAGTATTCGGGAATCCGTATGTCAATTACCACACACCTTACGTTTAAGGATATAGAAAACGCAGTTTCGACTTTAGCTTGCTTTGTGAACGAATTGGAAAATGAAGGCAAGCTCAACAAAGAAAAAATCTATCAAGATTTTCACGCTATGGAAGTGGTGAAAGAAACGACTACCGATGAATTGTTGGTGGTTTAAGCGATTTCTTGTTTTCAATACTTTGCTTGGCCTGACCTTTTTATTGTAAGTATCTTATTTTTTTGCAATTTCAACTAAGGATGTTCGCCTATGTCTACTGAAATAAGATGCCATAAAATCTCACAATTGCCTGTGAAAGGCTTGCCTATTTTGGGAAATCTTCTGCAAATTGAGTTGCCGAAATTACATCTAATTATGGAGCAATGGGCTGATTTATATGGCGATGTTTACAAGTTTAAACTTGTCAATAAGACCGTTGTAGCGATAAGCAAAACGGAGTTAATACATGCTATCCTTCGTGATCGTCCCAAAACCTATCGTAGAATAAGCTCTATAGAAAATGTGGCGCGGGAACTTCAGGTCAATGGACTTTTAACCTCAGAGGGAGAATATTGGCGAAGGCAACGTTACATAACCATGCAGGGTTTTAAATCGGACTGTCTACGACGATTTTTCCCTACTATGCGGCAAATTACTAATCGATTGTTTACACGCTGGAATAAGGATGTAGTTGCTGGGGAATCAACAGATGTAAAGAGTGACTGGATGCGGTTTACAGTCGATATTACAACTAATTTTGCATTCGGTTATGACATTAACCTATTGGAAAAAGAAAGTGACAGCTTTCAGCAACACTTAGAACATCAACTTCCTGGATTTAACCGACGTGTTAACGCCCCTTTTCCGTATTGGCACTTTGTTAAATTGCCAAGTGACAATGCCTTGGAAAAGTCGTTAACTGAAATTAAAAAAGTAATAAGTGAATTTATTACATTAGCCCGGCAAAGGCTTGAACATGAACCAGAACTCCACGATCAACCATCAAATTTCCTAGAAGCGTTGTTGTTATCGCAAGACGAAGACGGTACACATTTTTCCGATGAGGAAATTCAAGGAAATATATACAATATTCTTATGGCTGGTGAAGATACCACTGCTCATACATTATCCTGGCTTTTTTATTTCCTTACCGAACATCCAGAAGTGCAACATAAAATGCAGCAGGAAGCCGATGCTGTTCTTGGAAACGACACATTACCACAGGATATGGGGGGCATCGAAAAATTGGTCTATATAGAAGCTGCTGCTCATGAAACCTTGCGTTTGAAAGGTGCAGCACCATTATTGTTCTTAGAAACTAATATCGATGTAGAACTTGACGGGTTAATGATACCTAAAGCAACCCCGATTATGTTGATTAATCGCCACGGTGCTCTGCAAGAAAAAAATTTTTCTGATGCACTTCAATTTAAGCCGGAGCGCTGGCTTGAATCACAAACAAGTGGCTGCATTCATAATCGCAATGCCAGCATACCTTTTGGAGGGGGAGCTAGATCATGTCCGGGACGTAATTTATCTATGTTGGAAATGAAAATGGCGATGGCGATGGTCTGCAAAAATTTTACTGTGACCAGAGTTGATGCTGATCAACCCGTTAAAGAGGTCTTCTCCTTCACTATGATGCCGGATAAATTGAAAGTCAAGTTTGAGAAGCGGCAATAACCAAGTGGTTAGTTCTGTTACATAAAATGCCTCTGCATGGTAGTCTCAAAAGCAATTACACATAAACACCATAATACCTTAATTCACTAATTAAATATTGTTTTGGCGTTTTCAAGCAGGTCTTCAGGGATTTCCATATTCATTTGTTCAGCAATCTTGGCATTGATAGTGTAAGTAATTTTACGCGGGTGTTCGGGGGAGACTGTTTGCACAGGCGAACCGTCCAAAATCTTTTGTACTTGATCGGCACATTGTTGGCCGAGATCTTTATAATCCCAAGACAGTGCATAAAAAGCTCCGGATTTGACCCAGTTGTCAGACAGGCCAATTAAAGGCACTTTATTCCTGAAGGTTGCCAGCAACACTTCCTTTGCGATGTTGACGGACATCACGGTTTCGTCAGGAATAGCCAAAAGTATTTCGATATTGTTAGCTAACTGTTCTAGGGCATAAGGTAATTCTTTGGGTGATCTAACCGATATTTCGATTAGGTTAAATCCGGTTTGTTGGCTGACTTCCCTGGCGTTACGTAACGTAGCCGCATTCTCGTTCGGATTATACAAAATAGCGACCGTTTTTTTCTGTGGGAAAAATCTTTTCAACCAATGAAATTGGGTTTTTAAGGAGTAACTGAGGCTCACCCCTGTCATATTGGCCGACTGCTTGAATATGTCGTCTTTAAGTACCATGGTGGCAACGATAGGGATTCGCGATGTTTGAAGGCTGGCCCATCTCGTTGCTTCGCCGCCCAAAGTGTAGAGCAAGTCGGGCTTGATGCGGTCTACATATTTACCATCTACTGATTTGGCCTCTAACAGGGTTAGTTCCGTAAATTTGATCGTTGCATGGGCAGCAATTTGCTCTTTAAATCCGGCTGCGGCTTCTTGATAAGGACTGTCATTGGAACTGGTTATGACCAGGATATGGGCTGTTTTTTGTGCAAGTAGTGGGTTTGACCAGACGCAAAAGATGATGCCTAAGGCTGCTAGCAATCCTTTGAGTGTTGGTAAGCTAAAATGCATAAATCGAAAACATAGTAATTCATCAGGGACAGCAAAGCTTAGTGCTTGTTGTTTAGTTCTGCAATCAGCACAAATACTTAGGATGCAGTTAATATTCAATTGAATGCTAAACAACACTTTTTTTTTGTATGGTTAAGTTTTAATAGCTTTTTTATGATACGACTAAGAGATTAAGCATCTCTTAGTCGTATCATAAAAATTTCCTACCTGTAGGTTTCCCTGAGGGCAGGGGTATTGGAGATTTCCATTAGAAATCCATGCTTGCTTTCATCCGAAACGTCAAGCCGTCCTGCTGTATGCCGATTTGTGTGTGGTCGGTCGATCCAGGGTCAAAATAACGCTCGTCAAATAGGTTGTAAGCACCTGCTGATAATTCTAACCCTTTGACCCAGTTTCTAGTAAATATTGTCAGGTTGCTGATGACATTGTCGCCAACCTTGCTCTTAGGGTGCTTAGAATTTGCGGCGACTATCCTACCGCTCATGTAGCGGGTTTCAAATCCAAGAAATACTTTATCTTGCCAAAGCGGCGCGATCAAATTGAGCTTGACCATGTGTTCTGGTGAGTTAGGCAAACGGTTATCTTGACTAACATATTCGGTGTCCTGCCAGGAGTAGCTGATACGAGCCTGGAAACCATTGCTCCAGCTATCTTCCAGTTGTAATTCGATGCCGTTGGAACGGATATTATCGACATTTTGATTGGAAGCTAGATCATCTGGGTTTGGTTCCGGTGCTGGTGCTTGGGAGATGATTTTATTCACTTCTGTATGGAAAAAATTGAATTCTCCCCGCAGGTGTTCATTGAAATAATGTTCCAGGATGAACTCTGATGTTTCCAGTTGCTCAGGCCGTAAACTTTCGTTTTGTGTCAAACCTGCGAGTAGTGAATGAATTTCAAATTGGGAAGGTGCCCTAAATGCGGTGCCATAAAGAAGCTTCATTGTGGTTGCTTTCCAGGGATTGTAGATTAGCGCTAAGCGCGGGTTAATCGTATCGCCAAAAATACTGAAATAATCATAACGGAGACCTGCATTTAACGTCAGGTTATCAGTAATACTAAATTCATCCTGGGCGAACAGTGCCAATCGATAGCTGCTTGTGTCCGATACCTTGATCGCTTCTACTGTATTAGGCAATCGATTCCAGTTGTTCTGGAATTGATCGAAATCATGTTGAATTTCCCCCCCAAAAGTTACCTTATGGTCATCCCAAAATATTTTGGTGGCTTCTAAGCTGCCACGCCACCACTGGCCGCGAACCAAATCATTGTTTTCAGGAAAATTATTTTTTTCTACATCGTAGTATGGGTATTTGCCTGTGTAGCGGTAGTTATTATAAGAAACCCGGGATTGGACATTTAGCTGGTTTTCAAAGGTATGGTCGTACTTAAGTTCAAAAAAATGCGCTTGATCGACTGTATTGGTATTGGGGTTATTAAATAACGTATCGAAAGGTGCGGTTGGCAGGTTTTTCTGGCGTTTGACTAATAAGCCTTCCAGGCTAAAGTCACCATAGGAAAGTTTGCCAAGCAGTTTTTTTGCCTGCTCCCCGTCGTTATTGTCGTAAAAGCCGCCATTGGTTGGAAAGTTATTATTTGCTGAGGGATTAACAAATTCCTTGGAAAAAAAATGATCGTTGCCATCGCTGTCATAAAAGCTGCCGCTGAGGAATGCTTCTATGCCATTGTTAAACCGTTTACCAGCACTTACACTTGTTTTAGTGGCGTTGAAGGTGCCATAGGAGGTTTTGATATTTGCGCCTTCCTGATCCCGCCCGCGCTTGGTAATGACATTGATGACACCAAAGAATGCACTGGTTCCATACAAAGATGAGCTAGGGCCACGAACAACTTCCACGCGTTCAATCATGTCTACGTCAACCGGAAAGCCTTCGTCGGTATAGAAAGATTCAAAAATATTATCGTTGTACCGATGCCCATCTATTAGCAACAACATGCGGGTGTTGTAGTCGGAAGGCAGGCCGAAGCCACGGGCACCAACGTAACCGTAATTACGGTCATTGGTGCTGTAAAAGCCCTTAAGGCTTGCCATGATGTCGCCAAAATTTCGATAACCCCATTTTTTTATTTCATCTGCAGTCACAACGCTGATAGAGGCGGGGGCTTTGCTTACTTTTTGTTCATATTTTGAAGCCGTGGAAACCGAGGGGATGTCTTGGAACAACAATTCGTCACCGCTTATAGAGGACGCTTCTGATGAAAGCACAGCATCCTTGGCGAAAACAGGATTATGGGGCAGGTAAATCAGGCTAAATAGAATAAATAGTAAAAACTTCATTGCTGCACAGTTTTGTTAGATATATCAAATATAGTTGATATTTCCAGATAGGCTTTGGCAAGATTTTTTTAGTGCCGTATTCTCATTCCATAATTCAGGATTGGCATGCGGTAAGCCCCCGCAGCACACAAGAATTTGCTTCCTTTAGTCATTAGTACGCCGAAGTATTGTTTTTTGTAAAGCGACAAGGCGTAGGCATTTTCTAATTTGTGATGCGTTTCGCAAATCTCGCATAAAGCGCATAACTTTTTGTGAACGTGGTCTACTCTTCTGGTGCTGGATGGAATCAGATTTAGCACTTAAAAGTACTTTAAGTTCTTAGGAAACCACTAAATAATTCAATCCTCCTCTGTAAGAAAGGGCTTTTTGAATTATTAGGGATTTCTTCATTTTCCAGCTACAAAAATTATTAATACTGTTACTAAACCTGAAATAGCCAATTTACTCGGCATGTTTATCCTACTGAAGACTAGATATAAGGAATTAATCGATGTGGCTTTTTTATGCACTTTTGGGGCCTCCTTTTTGGGCGTTAGTCCATATTCTCGACAGTCATTGTGTCGGCAATGTATTTGATAAGCCCTGGATGGGGGTTATCACAAGCTCATTGGCTACAGCGGTTATAGCATTGACAGGGGCGATTTATATTTTACCTTACGTGGCTTGGCAGTTACCTGAGTGGCATATCATTGCGTTAGCCTTATTTGCAGGAGGGCTTATTCAATTAGGCCAAGGCTTTTATTTTAAGGCCTTAGAAAAAACCGAAGCAGGCATTGTCGCAGCATATGGAAACTTTACCCCTACGCTTTTGCCTGTAGCCAGTTATTTTCTGATGGGTGATGTGTTACAGCCTTGGCATTACATTGCTATTGGCGTGTTAGTGCTTGTTTCTATTTGTTTTTGTCTTATAGACGTGTCTCGACATGGCAACTGGAATTCAATCTTTTTGATGTTGATGGCATCCGCGTTTCAAGTATCTGCCATCCTGATTGAGAAATATGTATTTGTACACAGCACATTTTTAATTAGTTTCATGTTTATTATTATGGGTGTTGTACTAAGCGGTGTGTTACCACTCTTGCTCGTACCTGGTGTCCGCAAAGCATTTAGAAACAATCTACCGAAGCTAAAACCTTTAGCGCCACTGTTTCTAGGTATAGAGATGGCTAATGTTACTGCTTTATACCTTAGCCAGCGAGCTGTCGATTTAGGTTCACCTACCTTATCAGCCGCTATGGAAACCACCGTTCCTGGCTATACGTTTTTACTGACAATCCTTTTGCTTTATTTTAAACATCAGTATGGTGACGAAGGTGTACGGCATGAACTGCGCACTAAATTGCTTCTTGTCGGTATCATGACTGCTGGTGTGATGCGGCTAGCTTAGGTTTGTTGATTAAGACCCCTTATGTTTGGAACCGCCGTTCAGTCTGAGTTCATCAAAACCTATTACTCTACCGACAAGTTTAAGGCGAGTGGAACGGGCTTGCTGCACATGGTAAATCAATAATCATCAGTCTAAGGAAGGGGCGCTAAGGTCACTAAAACCGCAGATACAGATTTCGCTATTGTTACATTTATATTTATTGAAGAGTGATATGGTCATGCAACAACATTTGTCTGAGTTTCCCCGTACGCCCTGTAAGCAAAAAAAAAACCAGACTATAACGTACCGTAATATTTATTTAACATTTTTGTGATTAAATTTCTATCAGCAGAACAATCGCCTACTTTTAATACATAAATTCACTAAACTGAAAATTTGGAGTAATAAAATATCCACCATGCAAATGTACCTAAATTTCTTCTTGACGCCCATGTTTGCCACCCTTGTTTTCATGGCGGGATTATATCCGTGCGCCGTCAAATTGGGTCTCACCGACAAGCCTTGCCATAGGAAGCAACACAAGTCCCCGACCCCTCTTATCGGTGGCTTGGCGATCTATATGGCGCTCTTGGTGACACTGCTGCCAACTATCAACATCCAGCCCAACCAAATTGCCTTTATTTCGGCCATTACTATATTGGTCTGCGTGGGCTTGGTCGATGACTATAGGAATTTGGGCGTCAGAGTCAGGTTGGTCGCCCAAGTTGCCGCCGCCCTTATCATGGCTCAATATGCCGACATAAAGATCGAAAACTTGGGCAACCTGTTTGGCTTTGGCGCTATCCATCTTGGCGTTTTTGCCGTCCCGTTCACCGTTTTTGCCGTCGTGGGAGGCATCAACGCCTTCAACATGATCGACGGGATGGACGGTTTGGCGGGTAGCCTGACCCTGATTTCCATAGCCTCCCTGGCCGGGGTGTGCTGGCTGTCCCACGATGATGCCCTGTTCAGCTACTGCCTGATGTTCGGCGCGTGCATTATGGCCTTCCTGTCGTTGAACCTGCGCATATTTGGGCGTCCGAATGCCAAAGTGTTCTTGGGCGATACCGGGAGTACCATGTTTGGATTTACCGTTTGTTGGCTGGCCATCGACGCATCACAAGGCGAAAACAGCCTGATTACGCCATCAACCGTATTATGGATCATAGCCCTGCCGTTGTTTGATTCTGTCTGCATTATGCTGCGCCGACTAATGAACGGGAAGTCCCCATTCAACCCAGACAGGGAACATTTGCACCATATATTTGCCGTGGCCGGTTACAGCAACAATGCCACGCTGCTCATAATACTCACTATATCGCTTGCTCTATCTATTACCGGGATTACTGCTAGCCGGTACTTTGGTGTCCCGGAACGGGCATTGTTTGTGGTATTTACGTTATTGTTTGCTGGCTATTATTGGCTAGTAGGATATGCCTGGAAAATAATGAAGATAAGCCGTTACATCGAAGGCATGAAAAAACCGGATCGCCGTGCCGAAAGTCAGAGGCGTCCGGGTGACCAGAGGACTGGCCGCGACCGGCGTTACGAGCCAACTGAGCAAGAACTGGAAAATTACTACAATGCTGGTAGGTTTATGGCAGGGCTGCTCCGCCAACCTTTCCCGAAAAATGAATTCAGCAGTACTGGAATAAATATCGTTAAAAATAGTTGTTAATTCGCTTCTCTGCTTACGATTGAGTGATAGGCATTTCTAAAAATTCTCATCCCAACCTTCTCCCTTAAGGAGAAGGTGTTTTTAGGATTATACCCTCAGTGTCTTTCAACCCTGAAAGTGTCGCCGTTGTATTGCAGGATGATGCTGTCAGGTCGGATTTCTTTAAGCGCCACTGATCCTTTGATGTGTTGCCCAGTTTTGTATTTGACCATGTCGATGATAACAAAACGGTCTTCGGGTTGTTCGGCATAGCTAAACACATTGATGTTTAGATTGGGCAAAGTATTACGGACTTCATAAGGCAGATCATCCAAAGTAAGCATGCCTTTTCTTTTGGTGGAGGTCTGCGGCTGTTCCGAAAACCTATCTTGCATTTCAGTACGAATTGTTGAGGTTATTGCGCTACGTTTGGCAGGTTCCTTTTTTGTGGCGAGCGATTTTTTTTCTGGAACTTGTTTAATCGGCCGCTCGCTTTCGGCCGCTTTTCTAGCTTCAATAAGTTGAGCAATTGATGGCGATTTTGATTCTGTCTGCTGAGCTAACGATTGTGCAGGCTTTTGGGTGATTTCACTCTCTGCAGGTACTGGCGGCAATTGCTGTTTTGCAGAGGTTGATGCTAGAGACTGCGTATCTACATTGACTGCAAGCTTAGGTTGCGATTCCGTGTTAGATTTATGAGTAAAAAACAAGAACAAATAAGCGATTACCAGCAGATTGCCGATGACTAGCGCAATTATCCACCTAGTAGGTCTCTGCTTGGGTTGTGGCATATTGACCAGTATTCTGTCTGTTACTGTATCCGGCTGGATTGCTTGCCGCTGTTGTTCGGATTTACGTAGGGCATCGAGAATATATGACATCGTGCTCAGTCCTGTTTCAAGTGAGGCGAACCCTGTGCGCCAGTTGCATTATCAAGATGAAAAATCGTTTGCATCCCCACTTTACCGTCTTGTGTCAAGTGGTGGGCTTTTTGAAAAGCGATCACCCGTGCTTTCAAGGCAGCGTCAAAATACTGGGGATATTTGACTTCCTGGCTTATCCCGTCAATTTTCATCATTTGTTGACGTAACCAAGCAACGTTGTCGGAGGATTGTCCAGGAAAAATCATGTTCATGCCAAGTTTTGGCGATTGCCAAAGTAATACGTAATAACCATCCCAAAAACTCAGCACATCAGCTAAGGGAAACGTCGCATCGTGGTCGAAGGTGAGGGTAGGCTGCCCATCTTTTAAGCTCGTCAGCAAGGCATAGCGCTTGGTTTCCGGCGATAAGGTAAATTCCAGCACAACTGGACGATTGAAGGCCAGTAAATCTTTCCAATTGCCTTTATCAAACAGGCAGTTTACCCCTACCGTGTTTGCAATTTCACAGTCAATCTGGTTGTTAGGTGCAGCCTTGCCCCAAAGTTTTAGGGCATTGCCTATGCTCGCATTCAAGGTAAGAGCTGGATTTTCCAGCCATGTACTAAAAGACTTGGTTTCGGCAACGGGTTTTTGCTTAACTACGATTGGTACTACCTTATTGACAGGTACTGGCGGTTCTGCGGCAAGCCTTTCAGGGAATGTGCCGGATAAGATCGTCTTGGCTTTAGGCAGGATTGGGTCGTTTGCTTGATAATTATGGTAATACAGCCCAACAGCAAAGCCACTTAATACCAACGCCGCCAACAAAGGCTTTAGCATGGATGGTTTTTCATTGGTGAACGCCAGCGTTTCCTTGGCGGCACGTTTGATGATGGACGGTGTAATGATGTGGGTATCTCTGGAGTAAGCGCCCAGCAAAGCGCAATGGCAAATAATGTTGATAATCCTGGGGATACCTTTTGAGTACTGGTAAATTTTTTGGATTGAGCTCCCTTTGAACAGGTCTGGATCGCCTTTACACACCATTAGCCGATGACGAATGTACGTGCGGGTTTCATCCAAGGAGAGCGGCAGCAAATGGTAACGGGCGGTAATACGTTGATTTAATTGCCGCAATTCACGGCGATTTAATAAATCTTTCAGTTCCGGTTGACCGACCAGGATGATTTGCAGTAATTTAGTTTTCGTGGTTTCAAGGTTAGTCAGCAGACGGACTTGTTCCAGCACTTCCAGGCTCAAGTTTTGGGCCTCATCAATGACTAAAACTGTACGTCTGCCATTGGCATGGGCAGTGAGCAGGTGCTGATTGAGGGCATCAACCATATCCTTTAAGGTATGTGAGATGTTGTCGTAAGCAATCCTCAATTCATCGCAGATCGTCGCCAATAATTCGATAGCGTTGAGCTTAGGATTCAAAATAAGTGCAATATCGATATTTTCTGGCAATTGTTGCAACAAACAATGGCATAAGGTTGTCTTACCTGTGCCGACTTCTCCCGTCAACGCAACAAAGCCGCCGCCATGATTGATCCCGTATAACAAGTGAGCTAACCCTTCTTGATGGCGGTTGCTCATGAACATGAAGTGCGGGTCTGGTGCTATCGAAAACGGCGGTTCGCTAAAATGAAAGTATTCTTTATACAAGGGTGATATTTATTGGGCTATTGACTAATTTAATGGATGCAAGTTACCGTAACGTGTGCGCGAAAATTTATCAAGGCTCATGATGAAAGTTTACTGTTTTTTACCTTGTATCCTGAACCTTTTACCTAATATATAATTGTAACCTACAACAGATAGAAGGTCTTAATACAACATGGGTCGTTACGACAGGAACAGAAACAAAAAAACCGACAATGCGACTTTTGGCATTGCGATCTTGGTTTCGTTGCTGATAGGAATTACGGGTACATATTACGTTATGGCAAAACGTAAGCAACTGAAATACCTAGAAATAACGACTGATGAGACAAGCCGTCAAGCCGCATCTTCCGAACAATTTCCAGAAGAGCAGCCAGTGGTTGATGGAGGGGAGGGCGAGTCCTTGATGCCAGCAGCACCTGAAGCCGAAGCTAACAATGGCGATCAAGACCCAAACAAACTATCCGACTTGCCAGATTTGCTGGGCAGCGATGATTACGTTCGGCAAATGCTTGCCAAGCTTGCGCCAGCACTTGGCGAATGGCTAAAAACCGATCAGTTGGTTAGGCGTTATGTTGTCATTACACATGATTTTGCCCAAGGACAACGGATATCCAAGCATTTCAGTTTTCTTCGATTTGACGAGCCATTTGCAGTAATACAAGATGAAAATAGCTTATATATTGCACCTAAAAGCTATAAACGTTACGACAATTTGGCTCAAATAATCCAGGCGATTGATGCTAAAGCCGCCGTGGTGATTTACCAAAAGCTTAGGCCATTGATGCTACAGGTATTTGCAGAATTCCGGTATCCAAAAGACATTACCTTAGAAAATATCGTCCAAAAAGCGGCAGGGGAAATCGTTGCTGCTCCTGTATTGGACGGGCAAATCGCCTTGGTTAGACCTTCTGTGCTTTATAAATTTGCCGACCCGAAGCTGGAAGCGCTTAATCCTGTCCAAAAACAGATGATACGTATGGGGGCTGCAAACACGCGGATTTTTCAAGCAAAATGTCGCGAATTTTTGGTTGCGTTAGCTAAAGCGAGGTTGTAGGACGCAGTAGTTGTATCGCTGCTTATATTCCCACTATCCCCACAGGAAATAGCCTCGAAAAAGTGTAACGGAATCGGGGGGATCGAAGTCTAAAACTCGAATTTCCGCAAGCACCATCGAAGTTACTTTACTCTTCTACAGCAATCAATTGATAACCTTCAGTCTTGCTATTCCATGACACCAACACACCATGCTTATCACTCAGCAGAAAAGGGAAATCTGCATCCGCATTGATTTTTGCAATCGGCTTGGGAGATAACCAAGTCTCACCGCCATCGTTTGAACGCATTAAAAAAAGCTGTGTTTGCTTGCCGTCAAACTCCGTCCAAGTTAGGGTAATATGCTTTCCTTGAGCCAAAATATCGGGATGGCTAGGTAAGTGTTCCAACTTACCAAAAACTAAAGGTTTTGAGAAGTGTTGCCCTTCATCGTCTGAATAAGCATAAAACAGCCCTTGCCGGACTTTACCCTGAGTAAACCAGGCAATGTGGTATCTATTGTCATCGCTGATAGAAATGGCCGGGCCATGTTCTGGACAGCCCTCAATCGTCCAATCGTCAAAAGTGACGCGCCAGGTTTGGGGTTCTTTGCCACCAGTTTGCGTTTTCAAAATACCATGGTCGCGCACACCGACCGGATAAATAAAACGTGTAAACAATACGGCTTGGTTATTCTTATCAAAAGCTATAGCGATACGGCAGCAGTCGCAAAGGGTCTCGGAAAGTTTTTGTGCGCTTGAACTTAGCCCAGTGTTGCCGTCGATGGAAGTGTAATAAATAGCATTGCCTGATTGTTTCCAGTCGGTGCGGTTACGTTCGTCATGCCAGAACACATAAATTTTACCGTCACGGTTTATGCCAAAGCGGCCTTGAAAGGTATTGGCATCAGCTGCCTTGTCGCTTAAAGGCACGGGTGCTGAAAAACTACTGCCATTATCTTTGGATACGCTGTAGAAAATTGATACTGGCTGTGTGCTTTCAGCCGCATAAATGATGTAGATATGCCCGGAACGATCAACGACTATCGCCAGGCCTGTTCTCACCGCTTACTTTGATTTGTTGCGACTCATTGTTGATAAGCACCGGAACGCTAAAGGTTTTGCCCAAATCGCTCGACACATCAACATAGACATGGTGCTTTTCTGGCACTACTCGCCATAAGCGTCCATCAGGGGCGAACGCAGCAGAAACAAACAAGCCACCGCCGTCAGGGTAATGGCTGTAAGTGGCTGATCCAACACTTAAGTGAACTTTATTTGAATGGCTACAAGAAGCGATCAATATCAACAAAGTGCAGGTGCAAAACAAGCGTTTCACCAAATTGTCGCTGTCATCAGATAGTCGATTGAAAAATCTGTTTTGGCTGACATCAACAAATGGGTGAACGGCTGGTTTTTTCATTGGGTGATCTTTAAAGCGATAAAAATTCTTTTCTTAAGAAACTCTAAAAAGTTGCTACGAACCGGTAAGTAATCCTGTAATCCGGGTCGGTCTGGTAGCCGTTGGTATCGGTTAAGATGGGTGCACCAATAGATAAGGCCGTATTCCAGTTTTTACCACCAGAATAGCGGATGCCGGGGGATATAAACATCGTCCTGTCCCCCAGAGTTGGGGTCGATTTCTCCCGCAGTCTTTTGATAATCCTGCCATTCACCGTTAAGCTCTAAAACCGCCGTCAATGGTGCATTATTGCTGGACGAGAAAAAGTTATTGCGGGCTGGCGCACCAAACGCATAAGACAATGCAAAGTTATAGCCAAATAGGTCGCCGAGATCGGTTTTTTGCGCGCCTGTGGTTGCAACGGTATAGAGAATGCTGGTATCAAACGAAAAATTTCCCATAGCACGGGTAAAAGAAAGATATAGGAACTGATGGACTCCACGCGCCGCCGCCGGGTTGGTGGTGGGCTTCAAAAGCGCCGCCGCCATGATGGCCGCCTTCCTCTTCTGCTTCGCCGTGGTGTTCAGCAGGGGTATCGGTTTGCACGCCTGTCCGCCCAGTTGGCGTTTTAAGTCCTATAACCAAAGAGGCATGGTTTAAATTATCATCGCTATGGTAAAAACGGTATTGCCCAAAGAAGGAAACATCCCCAAAGCCGTCGGGATCGCCTAGATTAATTACCTCACCCCCGTCTTCATCAGGCGAGCGGACGTTGGAACGTAATACGTATGGAATTCTAAGCCCTAAAGTCAAATCATCCGTAACCCCGTAAGCGGCAAATATCGAAGGTTGCAAAAAGGTTTCCACATCGTGGACATCGCCTTCAGCGTCTGTTTTCGCATTATTTTTCAGTCCCAAAAGTTGCGCATCAGAAATGCTGTCAAAATTGACGAATTGCGTAATGATGCCACCTGCCCACATACCAGTCGGTAGTGTCACGCCCGTTTGGGTGAGGATAGGCGATGCCGTGCCAATACCAAAGCCCAAAGAACCGTGGTCGGCCGAAACAATCGCGCTGTGTGTCGTTAATGCGGAAATTGCCGCCATCATCAGCACGCGTAATTTATTTTTTGATGTATTCATACAGAAACCTACTAAATTATGTTAATGCCCAAAAATGTGAAAAATCCCAAAACTTTATTTAAGCCCAAAAATTATACGCTAACAGTTCTTAAGCAGGTAAGTTAATGATTAAGCACCATAACTTTTATGTTAACGAAAATGATGTTGCGATGTTTTTCCGCAGTATTAGTGGTCGTCCAAGTGATCCTGCGTAAGCAAGCTCGCTCGGTAACTCCGCATCAACGCAAGAAACGCCAAAAAATCATACAGCCCGTGGATAATGATCGGGGTCATCAAATTCCTGTCGCCACCAATATCCAGGGCAAGTCCCAAATAAATACCTACCAAGGTTGCCAGAACGGTATAAAGCGGGGTGATGGCATGCACTAGACCAAAGACAATATTGCTGCCGATAAGCCCTGCAGTAACGCCCCAAGATAATTCCATCCACGGTTGAATTACGCCGCGAAACAAAATTTCTTCCGATATTCCCGCGATAGCTGCGGATGAACAAATCCGCCCAATGATACCGATGCAAAGCGGGCGCTAAAGTTTCCAGCAGAAAACGCCTGATGGTCACGACAGAGTCCGCACTGAGATGTTCCAGCAATAAAAACAGCAGAAATAAGGGTATCGTCCCCAATATCCCATAAAGGATGGCGCTTTCGGTGAGGTGTAAATCGGCAAAAGGGTTGATGCCGCTTAACCAACCCAACACGACCGCAACCAAAATCAGCGCGGCTTCAGATCGGCAGGCGCTTTTGAAAAATCGTTCAGGATTAAACGGGGAATTGTTCATCGGAATCTCAAAAAATTAAAGAAAGCTCCTTATCCCTAGGGAGGGAAGGTTGGGGTGAAGGGCTTAGAATAAACCCTTTATGCCCCACTCCTAGAAGGGAGGGGAATATTAGGCGTTATCTCAAGGCTTACTAGCCTTATTAGGCTTTGGGTAAAGTCACGCCCGTCTGTCCTTGATATTTGCCTCCTCGGTCTTTATAAGACGTTTCGCAAACTTCATCACTGCCAAAAAATAGCATTTGGGCAACGCCTTCATTGGCATAAATTTTTGCAGGTAGCGTGGTAGTATTGGAAAACTCCAGGGTGACGTGGCCTTCCCATTCTGGTTACAGCGGGGTGACATTAACGATAATTCCGCAGCGGGCATACGTCGATTTCCCCAAACAGACGGTTAGTACATCACGCGGAATGCGGAAAAATTCTACCGTCCGCGCCAAGGCAAAGGAGTTGGGTGGGATGATACACACATCGGCTTTTACATCCACAAAACTGTTTGGGTCAAAATTTTTGGGGTCAACCACCGCAGAATTGATATTGGTGAAAATCTTGAATTCATCTGAGCAGCGCACATCATAACCGTAGCTAGACGTACCGTAGGAGATAACCCGCCCCTTTTCCGAGTCGCGTATTTGGCCTGATTCGAAAGGCTCGATCATGCCGTGTTGTTGCGCCATTCGGCGTATCCATTTGTCTGATTTGATGCTCATGAGGGCGGCTTATTGTTTAAGTGATAATTTTTACGTTGAATATATTGTATAACGAATTATTGCGTCGGTTGTGGTGAGTGTGCGAACCCCAACATTTTGGGCTGGAATACTTTAGAGAGTGCTTGAGAAATCTTATTGCCAACGATTGCTAAATTAAGTGTTTACTCATAAGACCGCTAATACAACTAACAAAGCATTGTAGAATACTGAGTAATAATAATTCCCGATAAAGAATTTGTATGCGCAATTAATTTAACCCAGGAGACAAAATGGCTTTTGAACTACCCCCATTACCTTACAGCAAAAATAAATTGGTTCCTCACATTTCCGAAGAAACCTTAGATTACCATTACGGCAAACATCATCAAACTTATGTTACAAACCTAAATAACCTAGTTCCTGGCACTGAGTTTGAAAACCTATCCCTAGAAGAAATCATCTTAAAATCTTCAGGCGGTATTTTTAATAATGCTGCACAAGTTTGGAACCACACTTTCTACTGGAACAGCTTGTCGCCCAATGGCGGCGGCGAACCTTCAGGTGCATTAGCCGATGCCATCAATGCTGAATTCGGTTCATTCGCGAATTTCAAAGAAGCATTCACCAAATGTGCGGTAACGACATTCGGTTCTGGTTGGGCTTGGTTAGTAAAAAATCCAGAAGGCAAATTAGCTTTGGTCAGCACCAGCAATGCTGGTTGTCCGTTAACAGAAGGTCATACGCCTTTGTTGACCTGCGATGTTTGGGAACACGCTTATTACATCGATTACCGTAACGCTCGCCCCGCTTATTTGGAGGCATTCTGGGCATTGGTTAATTGGGATTTTGCATCAGCTAATTTCTCAAGTTAATACTATTTGTAACGGTAGCCTGTATGAACGGAGCGTATGACGGGAACAAAGAAACACGATTAATCCCCGGCTTTACCTCGTTTTGTCCAGGCTACCTCGCTTAACATATTGTTGTGTTGGGGTTTGTTAGTCACCACAGCCTACGATCGAATTGCGTGATAATGGGAGTATTAACCTGTATGACATTGGTTGCGCCCTTGTTCTTTGGCACGGTACAAAGCTTCGTCCGCCCTTTTAAAGGCGGCTTCATCGGTATCGCCTTTAAGAAGAATTGCGTTATCCCACAAGAAACGGAAATAGAAA